>CAZVKO010000016.1:0-313611 GCA_964627765.1 uncultured Ginsengibacter sp.
GCCTGCGTACGCGGCAGGCGCAGGATTTTGATAAATATAATATCATCATCACCACGTATGGTACCCTTAGAAGCGATATTCAATTGCTGATGAACGTGCTGTTCGATTATGTGATACTGGATGAATCGCAGGCGATAAAAAACCCTTCTTCAAAGGTGACGAAAGCCGCCTGTTTGCTTACCGCAAAGAATCGCTTGTGTATGAGCGGCACCCCACTGCAGAATAATACTTTTGACGTATATGCTCAAATGAATTTTCTGAATCCGGGGCTCCTGGGTTCTGTTGAATTTTTCAGAAATGAATTTTCCACTCCTATAGATAAATTCGGCGAGCAGGCGCAAAAAGAACACCTGAAAAAACTTTTATACCCTTTCATTTTACGCAGAACCAAGGAACAGGTGGCAAGAGATCTTCCTGAGAAAACCGAGACCATTCTTTACTGTGAAATGGAAGATGCACAATGGCAGGTATACAATTATTATCGCAATGCCTATCGTGATAAAATAATGAATGCCATCGAAGGAGAAGGTATTGAGAGGTCGCAGCTTACCATTCTGCAGGGACTGATGAAGCTGAGACAAATATGCGACAGCCCTGCTATATTAAACGAAGAAGAAAAGTATCCGAATCATTCCATCAAGCTGGAAGAGCTTACCAGAGAAATCGAAGAAAACATTGGTGAACACAAGGCTTTGATATTTTCCCAGTTTTTAGGAATGCTGGCTTTGATCAGGGAAAAGCTCATTCATAATAATATCCAATTTGATTATTTCGATGGAAGCACTTCTGCACCCGACCGTGAAAAAGCCATTCAAAATTTCCAGAACAATGATGAATGCAGGGTGTTCCTTATTTCATTAAAGGCGGGTGGCGTAGGGCTCAATCTCACCGCAGCCGATTATGTGTATATTGTAGATCCCTGGTGGAACCCGGCCGTAGAGCAGCAGGCAATTGACCGTACCCATCGTATCGGACAAACTAAAAATATTTTTGCCTACAGAATGATTTGTAAGGATACGATCGAAGATAAAATATTGCAACTCCAGGAACGCAAGCGGGCTCTTGCCAAAGAGCTTATTGCAGACGATGCATCGTTCGTAAAAGGCCTTACCAGGGAAGATGTAGAATATCTCTTTAGCTAAAATTTAAGAGCTGATAAAATCTTTTAATCTCTGAAATTCTTTCTTGTTGCCCGATTCAAAAAGCGCAAGAAAGTTTTTTGAAAGATGGCTGAAGAAAAGAGAAAATGCGGACTTTTTTTGGTTAGCATTCTTTTTCATAAAACAGTTGTTTAAAAGGATTAAGGATTATTTTTCATGGCTTAAAATAACGCCACTATTTATATGATTACAATAGCACAATCACCCTTTTCCTTTATAAGTAAAATCCGATACTGCATCCGGTATTTTACTACCAGGCCCTTTGCCTCTCCCGCATTCTCGCCCTGCTTTTTGTATAATGCTTGATGTTATAGAACTCAGGATTTTGAGTTAATCTGTCAAAGAGAACCCTTGCAAGGTTTCGTATAGAAATGACCGGGGCTGTTATCAATTTCATGCTCAGGCAGTGATTGGAATAGCATAACGGTAACAGGTTATATTTTATTGCACCCGGGCCGGCCTTTTGATTTATTTCTTCAATAGATATTCATAACATGCCTGCAGCCAGGAGCAATATGACAAAAGAGAGCAGCCAGTAAGGTGCTTCTTACCAGTTGCTCTCTTTGCGCATACGGGTCATTACTCGGGTTTATCCATCTTCTGGTCCAGCCGTATGTTTCCGGTAGCATCGGATTCAATATTATACCAGTTTTTTTCATCTTCAAGCACAATATGGTAGGCCAGTTTTTCAGTATTGGAGACTTCGGTAACCCCATATATTTTTTTGTCCGGAAATTTTTCGCTCACTTTTGCCCGTATAGCAGGTGAAAGATCTTCGCCGGCATAATATCTTGTAGTGCAGATCACATCCCCGTCCGGGGTATAATCTATCCGGCAGGAAGAATTTTCGGTGTCTTTAAAGTACACTTCATAATAGTTTTCGAAGGCATACCATGTAGTATGTTTCGCTTCGGGAAATGCAGCATGAAACACCTTTAAAACTTTTTCAGTCACTGCTGAAGTGGGATTGGCAAAAGCGGTCGCCGATAGGGTCATTGCTACCAGGCAGAGGGCAAGAATTTTTTTCATAATGTTTAATTTTTATAGTTAAGGAACCGGAAGTAAATGTAGAAGCGGGAAGATGCAGGAACAAGTTATTTGTTATCGCCGGTAATACAGTGTGGAAGCGGATTTCGTTAAGGTAACGTTAATGAAAATCACGAGGCCTTTAAATATAAAACTGAAGAATGATTTTTTAATGCTCAAAGGCTCTTTTTTAAAAATTAATGCCGGAATGGTTTTTTATTAATAGTGCTGTTTTTCAGGATAAATGGTAATTCAAAATTCAGGCATACAAACCACAGGATGATGCGATGGCCGGTGAATTATAATTTTTTAACACGTAGCCACATAACCTTTCGGGTTATGTAAATTTGCAGGATGCAGGAATATTTATCGGGACTGAATGAGCAACAGCGTGAAGCCGTATTACATCGGGATGGCCCTGTTATGATAGTGGCCGGTGCCGGCAGCGGTAAAACAAAGGTGCTTACTACAAGAATTGCGCATTTGCTTGCAAGTGGCGTCGATGCGTTCAACATTTTGGCATTGACCTTTACCAACAAAGCTGCCGCAGAAATGAAAGAAAGAGTTGAAAGGATCTTAGGCAACAATGAAGTAAGAAATATCTATATCGGCACCTTCCATTCTGTCTTTGCAAGAATTTTACGTGCAGAAGCAGATAAGATAGGTTATCCGCGCAACTTTACTATCTATGATACCGACGATGCAAAGAGTGTGGTGAAAACTGTAATAAATGAGCTGGGGCTGAATGATAAGATATATAAGCCCAATACAATTTATAACCGTATCTCTGCAGCAAAAAATGCATTAATCACCCCGGGAGAATACATAAACGACTATAGTCTTCAGCAGGAGGACGTGAGAGCCAACCGGCCCATGACCGGCAAGATATATGACGCCTATTGCAGGCGTTGTTTCAAAAACGGGGCTATGGACTTTGATGATTTGCTGCTGCAGTTTTACCTGTTATTAAAAACCCATCCTGAAAGCCTGAGCAAATACCAGCGCAAGTTTAAATACATCATGATCGATGAATACCAGGATACCAACACTGCGCAATATCAGATCATAAAATTGTTGGGAGCCATGCACGAAAATGTGGCGGTAGTGGGCGATGATGCGCAAAGTATATATAGCTTTCGGGGTGCTACAATAGAGAATATTCTCCGGTTTCAAAAAGACTATGACGAGGTGAAAATTGTAATGCTCGAACAAAACTATCGCAGCTCCCGGAATATTCTTCATGTGGCCAATAATGTGATTGCAAATAACAAGGGTCAGCTGCCCAAAAAATTATGGACGAGCAATGAGGAGGGGGAAAAGATCAAATTGATTTGTACGGCAACGGACAATGAAGAAGGCAAGTATGTTGCGGATGCCATACAGGAGCAGAAACTCCGGAATCACTATCGCAACAGCGATTTTGCCATTTTGTATCGTACCAATGCACAAAGCCGCAGCTTTGAAGAAAGTCTTCGCAGGATGAACATTCCGTATCGCATCTACGGAGGCATCAGCTTTTACCAGAGAAAGGAAATTAAAGATTTTCTGTGTTATTTACGGGTCATCGTAAATCCTAATGATGAAGAAGCGCTGAAAAGAATCATCAACTATCCGGCAAGAGGCATTGGAAAAACTTCGGTAGAAAAAGCAGTGCTTTTTGCCAATGAAAACAATGTTCCGGTATGGCAGATATTGGAAAATGCCGCCTCATTTGGTTACCGGGCATCGGCACTCGAAGCGATCAGCAACTTTGTTATTATGATTAAGATGTTTCAGAGTGAGTTGCAAAAAAAGAATGCCTATGATCTTTCGGTACTGGTGGGGAAAAATACCGGGATCGTGAAGGAGCTTTTTAATGATAAAACCACAGAAGGCCTCGCACGATATGAAAATATCCAGGAGTTGTTGAATTCAATAAAAGAATTTACTGAAACCCCTACGGAAGATGGAGAGCTGTTGGACAAAGGTCTCGGCAGCTACCTGCAACAAATTACATTGCTTACCGATGCGGATGACGATAAGGGAGATTCGGATGCGGTAAAGCTGATGACTATTCATGCTGCCAAGGGGCTTGAATTTCCCGTGGTATTCGTTTGCGGACTGGAAGAGTCATTGTTTCCCAATGCAATGGCGATCAATACCCGCGAAGAACTGGAAGAAGAACGCAGATTATTTTATGTGGCTGCCACAAGGGCAAAACAAAAACTCTGGCTCACTTATGCAAATACAAGATACCGGTTTGGAAATCTTGTGCATAATGATCCGAGCAGATTTCTGGATGAATTGCCGGAGGAAAGACTGGATAGAGTAAGAGCTGGCGGAGGGAATATGCGAAGTGGAATGGATTCTTACTGGAATCCTTTTAGAACAACCGGCGGCTCTGCAGAGCGTTTGGAGAAGAAAAACGAAAGACCCGTATATCTTTCAACCACCACAATTGCCAAAGTAAAAGAGCATACTCCTACTCCCGGATTTGCCCCAAGCGATACCAGTAATCTGCAGACGGGCCAAAAAGTGGAGCACCAGAAATTTGGATTTGGAGAAGTAATAAAAATGGAGGGGGCTGCGCACAACCCTGTCGCCACCGTAAGGTTTGAGCACAACGGCGAAAAGAAAATCATGCTGAATTACGCCAAACTGCGCATAGTAGAATGATCATAAATGCTTTGGACGACATTTTCGCAAAGCGAAAATTCTTATACCCAAATTTCTCCGGTAAAACGCATTGCGCCCATTTCTCCGTAAATTTGTATTTCTAATTTTTTGCAATGATCAAGACCGGCAACCCGATAATCAGTATTTACACAGAAATGACGCCCAATCCGGAGACCATGAAGTTTGTCGTGAACAAACTTTTATACCCGGGTAAAAGCATCGACTTCCAGGATGAAGCAAGTGCGGGAGCGTCGCCTTTGGCAATGGAACTTTTCAGTTTTCCCTTTATTAAATCCGTTTTTATTGCCAGCAATTTTGTTACGCTTACAAAAACCAACGAAACAGAAGACTGGCAGGATGTAATACCCTCCGTAAAGCAGTTTTTGAAAGAATACCTTGAAGAGGGCAAGCCCGTTATTAACGAAGACGAAATTGCCGCCAGAAAAACAACCGGCAGCAACGAGGTAAGCGATAATGATGGAGATGTGGTAAAAAGAATTAAAGAGCTGCTGGAAAATTATGTGAAACCCGCAGTAGAAATGGATGGAGGCGCCATACAGTTCAGAAGCTATGAAGACGGCAGGGTGAATTTGATGCTGCAGGGAAGTTGCAGCGGATGTCCTTCGTCTATGATCACATTAAAAGCAGGTATTGAGGGTATGATGAAGCGAATGATACCAGAGGTAAAAGAGGTGGTGGCGGAAGCGGATTAATAAAAATAATGATACTTTAGCAGAGGCATCTTAATGATGCCTTTTTTATTAAACCATAGTCATTGAGCCTTTCTGAAGTTTATCACCAGTTTGTCTCCGATATGCAGCATACTACGCTGCCGGAGTATATCGCAGTAATATTTGGAATTGCGAGTGTGTGGTATAGCCGGAAAGAACATATTCTTGTGTACCCGGTTGGGTTGGTAAACACCATCACGTATGTGTATATCAGTATAAAGGGCAGTTTGTTTGGAGAAGCATCGGTAAATTTTTACTATACGGTGATGAGCATTTACGGCTGGATTTTATGGGCAAAAAAAAATCAGCAACAGGAGCCTGTAGTGGTCATTACCCGGTCCGATCTTAAAGAGTGGCTGCGTCAATTACTTTTTTTTGGCGTGTTTTATATGATCATTTTTTACTCGCTTACTTATCTGAAAAAATCCTTTTCTCCGGGTGCCATACCATGGGCGGATGCATTCGCCAGCTCCACTGCATTTACGGGAATGTGGCTGATGGCGCGAAAAAAAGTGGAAAGCTGGTATTGGTGGATTGCGACAAATCTTGCATCTATCCCATTGTATTTTGTAAAGCACTATGTATTTACGAGCGTATATTATGTAGTATTGCTGGTAATGGCATTCTGGGGCTTGGCCGAATGGATGGACCGGGCCAATAAATATGTAAAAGAAAAAGCACCCGAATGGAAACGGTAAAAAAATTTGTTGTCATCGGCCCTGAATCAACCGGTAAAAGCACATTGAGCAAACAACTGGCTGATCACTTTAAAACAGCCTGGGTGCCGGAATATGCAAGAGAATATCTTGAAACCAATGGAACGGATTACCACTATGAGGATTTGCTCACCATTGCAAAAGGTCAGATTAGCTTAGAAAATACCATCGTCAATCGTCAGTCGTCAAGGGCCCATAATACGACACCGGTCTTTATTGATACCGATATGTATGTAATGAAGGTATGGTGCGAATTTGTTTTTAATAAATGCCACAACTGGATACTGAACCGCATTGCTGAAAGAGAATATGATGGATATCTTTTGTGCAATGTAGATTTACCCTGGGTAAAAGATTCGTTGCGCGAATATCCGGATTTGGAAACAAGAGAAAAACTCTATCATTTTTATAAAGACATACTAATAAATCAATCTGTGCCGTGGGCGGATATCAGTGGTAATTATAATGAGCGGTTACAGAAGGCGATCGAATTTACAGGGCAAAAAGTTTAACATACCGTCTATTTCAGTAATTTCTGAATATCCGGATCGCCTTCCAGATGATTCATTTGATTCATTATCCACGGGTATCTTGATGCCACGTAGGCAGATAATGGCTGTATTGTATAACCCTGGGGATTGGGTAAACACGCAGCAATTAAGGCGGCTTGTTTTCTCGTTACATTTTTTGCAGAAGTATGGAAGTAATGCTCTGCGGCCGCTTCCACTCCAAATATACCTTCTCCCATTTCGGCAACATTGAGATATACTTCCAAAATTCTTTTTTTACTCCAGATGGTTTCTATCAGAAAAGTAAAATATACTTCCAGCCCCTTTCTGAAATAACCGCCGTGTTGCCAGAGAAAAACATTTTTAGCCACCTGCTGGCTTATAGTGCTTGCTCCGTGAAGCGATTTACTTTTTTCATTATGCTTCATCGCTTTTTGAATACTTTTAAAATCGAAACCATTGTGATCCGGAAACAACTGATCTTCACTTGCCATCACGGCAAGCTTCAGGTTAGGGCTGATTTCACTCATGCTTACGTATCTTCTGTGCAATCCATTTCCTTTTACAGCACTTACCAGCTGTGTTATTGTTATGGGCGGGTCAATCCATTTGCAAAAAAGTGTATACAGAAGAGATAAGACAAATCCATAAATAAATATTTTTAAAATAATGCGTGCAATACGCTTACCCAGGGGTCTTTTTGTGGACTTATTTGTTGCAGGCAATGAAAACCGATTTATTTCACAGGAATATATTGCAAGGTATATTTCTTCCCGAGCACCATTTTTTTAACCGAAGCTTTTGTCATAAGGTAACCAATACCGGCCAGCACTGCCGCACCGCCTACCAGGTAGGGGCTTGCATGATATTGCGTATTGGGCTTCGTAAATATCCACGTGCCCAACCCAATCAAAGCGATCAGACTGCCGCCACCCAAAAGCACACCTCCCGACCCTCCCAGGTCAAAATTTTTATTCCTGTCTTTGCCGAAAGAAACAATGTCTTTGTAATCTATTGAAAATGGATAGGTGCCCAAAGTGTCTAACATATAAACACCGAGAGAAGTAGGAACCTGCTTTATATCGTATTGAACCAGAAATATAGTATCATGATTTATATTTCGCACCACGGCATCGTAATACCGGGCTGACGTATTAAACATCATTTCACTGCCCGGGAAAAAAGTGCGGAGTGTTTTGTCATTTTTTTTAAGGATGAGTAAATCAGAAGTCTGGGCTTTAACAACGCTGCCGCAAAGCACACCTGCAGCAAGCAACAGAAAGGTTTTCATGAGTGAAGATGTTTTTTAACGAAGAATAATACCCCCATCAATAATGCGGTACCAAAGATCACTAAAATTAATCCAGCTGCTTTATTGACTACGCGAATATTTTTTACAGTGAGTTTTGACCTGAGCCTGCCGGCAAGCGTTACTTTAGCTACATCTGCACTCATATTGATGATAAGGGTAGTGGCAAAAATTATAATTCGCTCCTTTATGGTATGCGTAACAGCGATAGCCGTGGCTGCCGTAAGCCAAAAGGCAATAACCCCTGGATTTAGTGTGTTCAGGAGGAAACCCTGTGCGGCAATTCTTGCATGATCGCTTGCCTTTAATGGCGGCAGCGAAACGTCTTCCGGATGAAGAGGAACTTTTTTAAAGAAAAGATAATAACCTCCCATGCAAATGAGAAAGAAGCTTCCAACGATTCCGATGGGCTTCTCAAATCGGAGAAGGTCGGTGATTAACTCGGAAAAAACATTACTAAACAAAACCAATAACAGGTCGCTTGACCACACGCCTACCACGAAGCTGAAGCCCCCTTCCCTGCCGTTATTTACGCTCTGTTTTATGATGGCAAATATTACCGGCCCAACCGAGATGACCAGTAAAAGTCCCATCGCAAAACCTTTAAGTATTGCCTCAAGCACATCTGCCATCTATAAACGAAGGTTTAAAATTTATTAAAAAATAGACAGGTTTATAAAGCTACAATTAAAATGATAAGTTATTAAAGAAGGATGTTATAATTGTAAAAAAATTATACTCTTTCGCTCTGTAAAAAACGTTGCCAGTCTTCCAGCATTTTGCCTTTCAACACGCGCGGAAATTTATGCTGCCCCCCCACCTTTCCTTTGGCCTTCATAAAGTTCATAAAAGTTTCTTCACTCAGCACATCTACAAATACTTCCTTTAATGCATGTTTCCTTTCCACTTCATAATCGTCGTTCAGCTCTTTTAGCTTTTCATCCAGCAACATCTTTACATGCTCCGAGCTTACATTATCATTGGTGGCAATGAACCAATGGTGCGCAAAAAAATTTCCATAAGGAATACCTGCAACCGTAAATTCACTGATGCAAATATTGAGCTCTTCGCTTACCAGGTTAACAGCCCTGTTCATGTTATCAACGCTCAGGTGCTCGCCCACCAGGCTTAAAAAATGCTTGGTTCTGCCGGTAATGATAATTTCGCTCTTTTCAAGATCGACAAACTGTATCGTATCGCCGATCAGATATCGCCAGGTACCTGCATTCGTGCTGATGAGTATTGCATAATTTTTATTTTCCTCCACCTCATGTATCATCAGTGTTTCAGGATTAGCCACCATATTTCCTTCGCTGTCAAAATTGTTATAATCGAAAGGAACAAATTCAAAAAAGATATTGTTGTTCAGGGCGAGCTTCATTCCCTTGGCATCCTGCCTGTTTTGATAGGCAAGAAATCCTTCGCTGGCAAGGTAGGTTTCTATATAGGTAATCGGCTTGCCCAATAATTTATTAAATCCCCTTTTGTAGGGTTCCAGGGCCACCCCGCCATGCACATAAAAAGCCAGGTTGGGCCAGATTTCATGAATGTTATTAAGCTTGTAGCGTTCAATTACCTTTTCCATGCACAACTGTACCCAGGCCGGTACTCCCACCAGAAAAGCAATATCCCATTCAGGCGCTTTTTCAACAATCTCTTCCAGTTTTTTTGACCAATCAGGATTCTTGGCGATCTTTTTGCCGGGCTTATACATTCCCTGGAACCAGAAGGGAATATTTTTTGCCTGGATGCCGCTTAAATCGCCTGCATAATAGGTAGCTGATTTTTTCAGGTGGGTACTTCCCCCGAGCATCAGCCAGCCTTTACCGACGGATGATTTTGGCACATTGGTATACGTGGCAAGGCTGATCAGCTGACGGATGCTCGTAAGCGTATTTGACCTTATAAGGTCTTTTGTAATGGGAATATATTTACTGGCCGCTTCGCTGGTACCGCTGCTCAGGGCAAAAAATTTGATGATGCCGGGCCAGCATATATCCGGCTTGCCTTCAAGCGCCCGGTACCACCATTCATTAAAAATCTTTTCGTAATTGTAAGCAGGAACAATTTGCTGAAACGATTTTCCTGAATTGAAATTTAGCAGGATCTGATCGAATAAATATTTCTGGCCAAATTCGGTAAATCTCGCTTTTCGAAGCAATTTTCTTAAAACCTTAAGCTGCTGCTTTTTAGGCGAGCTCACGGGTATATTCAATAATTTAGAAAGCGATTTTGATAGTTTAAATTCTATTAATGCCATTCATTAATAAATTAACCGTATACAAATTTAGCGATTAAGACCCTTGCTGCGGGGTATTATTGTTTGTAGTCTATTGGCAAATATATTAAAAATCACCAGTTGATAGCTGGGATATGCCGTTTGCTAAATGACCGGATTTTTACCGGGAAATATTTAAAACTTAGCGTTCACAAATAGTTTCAGTGCAGTTAGGTTTGGTTTATAAATACAAAAGTGTGTGTAGTTTTTAATCAGGAGCCTCCCGGTATTTCTACCGGGAGTTTTTTTATATCAAGGCAAATAGTTCCGATTCCTCAAAATTTGAAGTATTTTTATTGTAATGAACAAGCGCTAAAGAGGTTTTCTTTTCCGTCCCTGATTAAACAAAAAAATACGTTCTTAATGTATAATCACGTCTGGAAAAAATATCTTCCTGTTATTAGAATTCTGATGAAAAAATCTACGGAAGGCGGGCAGGTTCTTGATCTTAACAGGATTGATTTTGAAAAGACCGGCACGGCGAGAAAAGCCGGGTATAAATTCACGATTCATTTTAACGAGGGGAAAATCTCCAACGTAATAAGCGGATCCGCTCTGGGCAGGCATTTGGCAACAATCATGCAGGAGGATGAAGGCGTCCGGAAACTACTGGCTGAAAATAATTATTCGATTGAGCTTAATACCAGGTTTCAGCTCATCATAAAAAATGTTGCGGCAGAAGAATCAAAGCCCTTGCAAAAGAAAAACAAAACGGGCGGTTAAAATTTATCGCACCTTTAAATCAGGCATTCTATTTTTTGATGCCGCGCAGGCAATTATAGTTTCTATTAAAATAATTTCCTTTTGACATATCCCATGAAAAAGAGGCCTCCCTGAAGCAATGATGAAGGCTTTAAACCGGTCTATTTATCGCTTTTGATTTTATATCAAATAAACTAAAGGTCTTTTGCATCGAAAGTGTCTCCCTGGGAGAGATCACCGGTTTCATATCCTTTCTTAAACCAGTACATTCTTTGCGCAGATGTTCCATGTGTAAAAGTATCCGGAGTTACGGTTCCCTGGGATTCCCGCTGCAGCCTGTCATCGCCGATTGCATTGGCTGCCGTAAGCGCTTGCTCAATGTCGTTAGGATCTATCACATTTTTCATTTGCTGGTCATAATGCGCCCAGACGCCGGCATAGAAATCTGCCTGTAATTCCAGTTTTACTGAATACTTGTTGTATTCTGTTTCACTTACCTGTTGCTGAATCCGCTGGAGCTTTGCGGTGGTTCCCAGCAGATATTGAACATGATGCCCCACTTCATGCGCCACTACATATGCCATTGCAAAGTCTCCCGCTACATTAAAGCGGTCGCGTAACTCCTGGGCGAAAGAAAGGTCGATATACACATCGTGGTCTTCCGGGCAATAAAAGGGGCCCGTTGCTGACTGTGCTTCACCACATGCTGACGTTGTGGCATCCCGGAAGAGAACCAGGGTAGGCTTGGTGTAAGTTTTGCCCATATTCTTAAATATTTTATCCCAAACATCTTCTGTATCTTTCAGCACCACTTTCACAAAGGAAGCTTCCCGGTCATCGGCAGCCTTTTGATCAGCCGTCATTTCCTGCTGTTGCGGCGCTTGTTGTTGGAGATCCTGCTGAAGCTGATTTACATCGCCCCCGCCCAAAAGAAATTTTGCCAGTATAAAAATTAAGCCGATTACCCCGCCGCCTATCGCTACATGTCCGCCTGTAATGCCTCTCCGGTCATCTACATTGGTGCTTTCTTCTCTTCCTTGCCATTGCATAGTGTTAGTTTTTTAAAGTAAATAATGTTGTCTGTCAGGAACGTCAAATTTATAAAGAATTTTTTGTCGAAAGCTGCAATCCGCAGCCCTTGTACCATACCCCTTTATATTGGACATGTACTTTGTAAGGATACAGGTTACTGCTGACACCATCGCTGCAAAAAAGGGGGAATACAATAATTCTCCATTGCAGCGTATCGCCTTTTATTTTATATATGGTGCTGTCTGGATTTACCACAGGCTTCACAAATTGTGCAATTACCGGCTTATTCCATTCTGCCAGCTTAAAGGAGATTGTTTTTCCGTAATAGATATCAAGGTTCCAAAAAGGGTCGTGGCCTACTGCGGAAAAATCAATTCCCTGCTGCTGCTTTTTTTCCCAAACAGGATTATTGCCGGCAAGCGCTCTTTTAATGAGCGTATATTTTGACGAATTGGAAATGGGTATGCCATCAATATTTACAGCTACAATAGTATCTCCCTTTTTAATGAAATCAATGGCAGGCCTGTTATTTTGTGTAAGTACAATTTTCCCGTTTTTGAGACTCCAAGAGCCCCTGCTTACTTTAGGTAAATGATTCCCGCTCCAGATCATTTGTTCTTCTCTGTAGGTTTTATTCCCGCTGAATAGAATAGTTTGCTGAATACCCTCGCAGTCCTTGCAGGGAAAAACACCCTGGTACACTCCGGAGGGCAGGCTGTCTGCTATTATTGCAGGAACGGGCGCCGGGGTGGTGACAATAACAGTGTCTGTGATCTTTATAGAATCTTTTTCCGAAGCGGACTGCCGGTCGGCTGTATTTTGATTGCAGGAAACGGCCAGTAATAAACAAATGATGATGGCACTGAATTTCATGCCCCTAATTTTTAGGAAAAGTAAAATAAAAAATCAGAACTCATCCGTACTATTTTGACTGATGGAATTTCCCGGGAAACCGTTGGCTGGTACAACTAAAATATTTCACAAAAGATACTAAATAAATTAGTGTTGATAACTTATAATGCATATCTTTGTGCAACTAATAACTTTACAGTATCATACTATTTCAAATTAATTTTTATGGCAACGAATGAAAAAAATACAGATAAAAATTCTGAAAAGATGAAAGCGCTCCGGCTTACGATGGATAAAATTGACAAGGATTTTGGTAAGGGAAGCGTGATGATAATGAATGAACGTTCGCAGGAACCGCAGGCGGTCATTTCTACCGGCTCCATTGGTCTCGATGTAGCGCTGGGAGTGGGAGGATTACCTAAAGGACGGGTAATAGAAATTTACGGGCCTGAGTCTTCGGGTAAAACCACATTGGCCACCCACGTAATTGCTGAAGCGCAAAAGAAGGGAGGAATGTGTGCCATTATAGATGCAGAGCACGCCTTTGATGCAAGCTATGCCAAACGGCTGGGCGTAGATGTTGATAATCTTTTGATAAGCCAGCCTGACTATGGAGAACAGGGGCTGGAGATTGCCGATCGGCTGATTCTTTCAGGCGCATTGGACGTGGTGGTAATCGACTCAGTGGCGGCATTGGTACCAAAAGGGGAACTGGAAGGCGAAATGGGTGACAGTAAAATGGGGCTACAGGCAAGGCTTATGAGCCAGGCTTTGAGAAAACTAACCGCCACCATCAGCAAAACAAATTGCTGCTGCATCTTCATCAACCAGTTGCGTGAAAAGATCGGTGTAATGTTTGGCAATCCTGAAACGACTACCGGGGGTAATGCCTTAAAGTTTTATTCATCTGTAAGGCTGGATATCCGCCGTATGGCGCAGATAAAAGACGGCGAAGAGTCCATAGGAAACCGGGTAAAAGTAAAAGTAGTAAAGAATAAGGTGGCCCCTCCCTTCCGTGTGGCCGAATTTGATATCATATTTGGCACCGGTATTTCGAAAACAGGTGAGATAATTGATATGGGCGTTGAGCTGGGGATTATCCAAAAAAGCGGAAGCTGGTTTAGCTATGATTCCACCAAGCTTGGCCAGGGGCGCGATGCAGTAAAGCAGTTGCTCATAGACAATCCTGACCTGGCGGCTGAGCTTGAAGGAAAGATAAGAGCAAAGATTGCAGAAATGAATGCGATATAAGATTTTCCCGCTTTGTATTAAAAGGCCATCCCTCAGGGATGGCCTTTTTCGTATAAACCTAAACGTTAGTATACCGGGTATACTGATAAAAATTTTTACATCGGGGCAACGCCGCGCCTCTAAGCTGCATTATACCTTTATAAAGGATTTGTAAGACTTTTTACATGGAAACAGGGGAACTGGTTAAGGAGGTAAAACATGGAAGCGCTGCAGCGCAAAAGTTTCTGTTTGACAGCTGGAGCGGGAAGATGATGATAGTATGCCGGCGGTATGTAAAAAGCCCGGAAGATGCAGAAGAATTACTACTCGACGGGTTCTACAAATTTTTTAAAAATATTTCTTCATTCAATTACCAGGGCGATGCGGCTTTGTATAACTGGCTAAAAAAAATTATGGTAAACGAATGCCTCATGTTCCTGCGAAAGAAAAATGTTTTTACCATCTCCAGTGAACCGGGTGAAGAAGACATGGCATTACCGGAAGAAGCATTGAACAATTTATCCGCCAATGAAATTTTTAAGATGATTGTTCAATTGCCGGTTGGATATAGAACCGTATTTAACCTGTACGAGATAGAGGGGATGGCGCATAAGGAAATTGCAGTGCTATTGAATATTTCCGAAGGAACATCAAAATCGCAATTAAGCAAGGCAAAGGCCTTATTGCAAAAAATGATTTTACAAAATAATACAGGCTATGGCCGACAACAACTACGATAATCAAATTGATTGGAGGCAGCATCTGGCCAACCTGCAGGACACAGAGGATGCTTTCTTTAACAGGGAATTCGCCTGGAACCGCCTGCACCAGAGATTGCAGCATACCAGGCAAAAGAAAAAATTTGCCTGGTACTGGCCGGCTGCTGCATTGATAGCGGCAATTTTGATTATTTCATTTTTTATAGCTAATAAAAATGAGCAAGTGCTGGTGCAACATAATCCTCCGGAATCGATTAATAATACATTACCGGCAGATACATTAATAACAGCCCGGCAATATAACATTGAACACCCGGCACCTGTAACAATTGTAAATGCAGCTTTGCGCGCAGTAATCAAAAACGGAATCGCACACCATATTATTAAAAAGGCTTTTACGCCGCCGTTGGTTGAAATTACAAACCGTGCTATTACAGAAAAGGCGATCATAGATATAGCTGCAACACCCATAGATACTGCAGTTTCTATTGTTGCTACTATGCCCGCAAAGAAGAGGCTCAAAGTAGTGCACGTAAATGAATTAGGGGACCCTGCAGGCGAACCCTTTCAATATAAAAAATATAATGATAACGTCTCTGTTCATTTCAGATTTATGAATCAACAGGTATTTGATCTTCCTTCCGCAGAAGCTAAAACAGACCACAAAATTTTTACTATCAAAACAAATTAGGTAACCCAATATGAAAAAGATAATGTTCGTATGGATGCTTTTTACAGGCATCCTAACCCGCCTTTGTGCTCAAACAAACAATAAATCAGATCAAACATTTGAAGTACCCGAAAATATTGTATTCAACCGCAAATTCAATGTAGACCTCGGTAACGGGAATAAAATGCAGATACTTCTCAGCGATATCAACGATCTTAAAAGCGTTGGCAATGTAGATTCTATATTGCAGGTTTTCCTGGAAGACCTTCGCCCTTTAAAAGATTCATTCTCTGATCCGATCTCGTCCAAACATATAGATTATATCACAGATGCAAAAGGAAGAAAGAAAATAAGATTGCAACAGCATGCTCCTAAAGGAGCCAGTTATCTGATCGATAAAAGTGAGCTATCGTCATTACGCACGGAGCAGGACACGATCAATATCATTGGCATTATTATCAATCCATTACCTGCACAAGAAAAGATCAGTCTTACCAATCTACGTTATTATGAATATAGCTTTTATCTGAATTCGCTGGATGAGATTACAGCGTATATGAATGGCGTATTAACTGCAAAAATAATCACAATAGAAAATGATGTGAATGGCAAATGGCCGACTGTTTTAGGAACCGGATCGCACTATCTGAAGACAGATAAAACTATCACTGCTGATAAGCCCAAGGGGTTTACTACGGGAGGAAATGGTGATATGCTTGAATTAAATGTTTCAGCAGGAGTACAGAATTATAAAAATTATTTTGTTCCGTCTTTCAGCCTGGGAGCCAAAATAGTTTTCAGCAATCGTGAGCGAACCTATAAATGGGAGCCAGGGCTTTTTTGGGAACCACAGTTTTTATTTTCAAGAGATGCCCAAAACAGGCTGCGTACCTATCGTAACGATTTTCTTACTCTCGTATACGGCCAGGGCGGTATCAAAGATCATGATCCTGCAAAAGATTTTTCCTTCAGCGCAGTTTTTTCTCTGGGTTATTTGATTAACAGAAGC
This sequence comes from uncultured Ginsengibacter sp., assembly GCA_964627765.1. Classification (GTDB taxonomy): domain Bacteria; phylum Bacteroidota; class Bacteroidia; order Chitinophagales; family Chitinophagaceae; genus Ginsengibacter. Next base: position 16,599 of record CAZVKO010000016.1, read on the forward strand.
GGCGATTTTTATGAAAAAAACACTTTCAGGCTTGGAGCAGGAAAAATCAATTTGGCAAAAACGACCATTGAGCCCCTGATGTATTTCAATAATTTCTTTAAAGGAGTAACTCCCGGAATCAGGATCAGCCAGTATTTGTAATATTGCGAGTACGCCTTACCGTTAGCTGACGCATTTACTTTAGCTTCAATGCCGCCACACACTCTATATGATGGGTATGGGGAAACATATCAACAGGCTGCAGGTTTACCACCTGATATTTTTCGCCCAATAAAAGGATATCACGTGCCTGCGTGGCTACATTACAGCTTACATATACCATCCTTGACGGTGCAATCTCTAAAATTTTTTTTACCAGCTTTTCATGCAGACCTGCACGAGGAGGATCTACGATTACCACGTCGGGCTTTCCATGTTGCTTAAAAAAGTTATCATCACAAATTTTAATTACATCTCCGCTGAAGAATGACGCATGGGGGATATTATTGATCGTTGCATTTTCCCTGGCATCCTGTATGGCATCATCTGTTACATCCACGCCAATGACACTTTTCGCATTTTTACTTAAAAAAATACCAATGCTTCCTGTACCGCAGTACAAGTCATATACTATTTCAGTTCCTGTAAGTGAGGCAAATTTTTTTACGGCAGTGTACAACCGTTCTGCCTGTTTGGTGTTGGTTTGAAAAAAGGATTTCGGGGATATTTTAAAATCGAAATCTCCCAGCTTCTCCATTATAAAACCTTTTCCAAAAACAATATTGGTTTCTATATCATAAATGGTATCATTCCATTTTGAATTGATAGTATATAATAAAGTGGTAATAGAGGGAACTGTTTTGAGTAAATAATCGCATAGCTTTTGTCGTGGGGCCGGCTCGTCGTAGCCAAGCATTACATTGACCATTAATTCACCAATGCTGCTTTGCCTGATAATAATATTTCTTAACCAGCCTTTGTGTTCTTTAATATCATAAAAGCTGTAATCATTTTTTAAAGCATAATCGCGAAGAGAATTCCTTATCAGGTTGTTTATATCATCCATTAACCAGCATTCGCTGATATCAATTACCTTATCATACAATCGGGGCACATGATAGCCCAGAGCCCCTCCGGGCCATTTATTATTCTGCAGCTGACCGAATTCAGCTTCGGTCAGATATTTCCTGTTGCTGAAAGCAAACTCAAGTTTATTCCGATAGTGAATGGTGTCAGCAGAGCCGAGAATAGGAAGGACAGGAATTTCGTCCATTTTCCCTATCCGTTTAAAAGCGTCTATGCATTCCTGCTGTTTGTATCCGAGCTGCCTGTTGTAAGGAAGCATTTGCCATTTGCAGCCTCCGCAAACTCCGAAATGGATACAAAAGGGCTGCACTCTTTCCTTGCTGTATTCTTTTATAGCAACCACTTTTCCCTCAGCCCAGTCCTTCCTGCTTTTTGATAAAACGACATCTGCTATATCACCCGGTACTGCCCCCTCTACAAATAGCACTTTACCGTTCACACGCGCAACGGCCTTACCTTCGGCAGCATAATTGGTCACAAAGACGTTCTCAAGAATGGTTCTGCTTTTCCTCATTCTATATTTGTCAGCGGTAAAAATACAGAGAGTTTATTTCGTGTCGCGATAAACTAAAATGTTAATGATTTTCGTTTGATACAGAGTTTTAGCCAATTTGAATATTTTTGTTTCTATTTTCCAAATCAATGAAAATTTTTTTTACCTCAATACTCATATTGCCGGCTCTGTTTTCTGTAAAAGCCCAGGGTTTTAAAGTTACACTGCATACGCCCAGCTTTACCAATGGCCTTGCTTATCTTACTTACTATTACGGTAAAAATATTAATATAGAAGACTCTGCAATTATAAGCCCGAAAGGGATTGCCGTATTTCAAAAAAATGAAAAGCTGCAGCCGGGTGTATATTCAATTGTATTTCCCGGCAAAAATAAGATGTGCGATTTCCTGGTTGATAAGGAACAGGTAATTGATATAAAATCAGACACTACAGACCTCATTAATAAAACAGTTGTCACGGGGTCTAAAGAAAATGTACTGTTTCAGCAATACCAAAAATTTATAAATGCAAAAGGAAATGAATTGCAGACTGAACTGAACGCGTATAAATCTTCCGGGACAAAGGAAGACAGCACGTTTCATGAAGAAAAGTATAATGCCCTTAACAAAGAGATGAATGATTACCGCGATAAGATCATACAGGAACATCCCGAATCCATGCTGGCCGCATTGCTGCTGGCTATGAAGGAGCCCAAAACATTAATTAAAAAGCCTGCCACTCACGAAGATTCCCTCGAAAATTATTATTACTACAAAAAGCATTATTGGGACGGAATTTCGTTTATGGATGACCGTATTATCCGCACTCCTTTTTTTATTCCAAAACTTGAAAAATATTTCCGGGAGGTATTGTCTCCGGCGCCCGATTCAATTATAAAAGAATCGGATTATTTATTGCTGAGGGCCCGGGTAGCCCCCGAGATGTATAAATTTTTATTGAACTGGTTTACGGATGAATATATCTATCCGAAATATATGGGCCAGGATGCGGTGTTTGTGCATCTTTTTGAAACCTATCATTCCAAGGGGGTGTCTTCCTGGCTTACCGAAAAGCAGCTGACGATTATTTCAAACAGGGCCTACATGCTTATGGCAAACCTCATTGGGGAGCAGGCTGCCAATCTTGAGCTTACGGATTCAACAGGAAAGATTACGCCCCTGTACGATATGGAGGCACCCTATACGATAGTTTGTTTTTGGGATCCCACCTGCAGCCATTGCCGAGAACAGGTTCCGGAGCTTGATTCTATGTATCATGCGAAATGGGAAAAAGAAGGAGTAAAAATTTACGGGGTGCTTACTGATTCCAAAGTGCTGGACCAATGGAAGCAATTTATGGTTAAAAACAATTTGCGCAGCTGGATAAACGTTTACCAGACTGAAGAACAGGGCAAGGCGGTGGAAGATGCGAAAAAGCCTTCCTTCAAACAACTTTATGATGTAACACAAACCCCCACGTTGTATTTGCTGGATAAAGACAAGCGGATCATTGCAAAGAAATTAACCATACAACAGATGGATGATGTACTGCAAATGAAGATCAGCGGCAAGCCGCTGACAAGCGTTTCAAATCAAAGCAAATAACCTGGAAAAACACTGCAGATAAAACGATAAATAAGGTCTATAAATCCTGGTTGATGAAAAAAATCCCGTTGATTATTGTACTGCTGCTGATCATTTCAAAAAGTTATTCTCAAACTCTTTTTACTTATGGCAAATATGCTGTGACTAAAGACGAATTTTTACGCGCTTATAATAAAAATAAGGCTACGGGTGCCGAAAAACCCCTCTCGATGAGAGACTACCTGGATCTTTATATAAAATTTAAACTCAAGGTTCAGGCAGCAAGGGATGTGCGGCTCGATACCCTCCCTTCGATAAAATCGGACCTCGAAACCTCAAAGCTACAATTGGAAAATAATTATATGCAGGATGATGCTGAAATAAACGCATTGGTGAATGAGGCATTTCAAAGGAGCCAGAAGGATCTGCATGTACAGCATTTTTATGTGGCCATAAACAGTAAAATGACTCCCGCCGATACGTCGAACGCCGTGAAAGCAATTGAGGAAGTATACGATGAATTAAAAGAAGGGAAAGAGGGCTATTATGATATCGTTTCAGAAGTGAGCGAAAAGATTGCTCCGGTAAAAGGAAATGATCTTGGCTGGATAACTGTATTTACGCTGCCCTATGAGTATGAGAATATTGTTTATGATTTAAAACCCGGCCAGGTAAGTAAGCCTTACCGTTCCAAAGGAGGCTGGCATGTTTTTAAGCTTGAAGAGCAGCGGCCGGCCGCAGGAAAGATAACCGTAGCACAGATTTTACTTGCAGTGCCCAATGGTAACATTGCTATCCGGGATCATGATAAGCAGCTGGCAGATTCTATTTACGCTGCGCTCAAAGGCGGTGCGGATTTTGGCGAACTGGCAAAGCAATATAGTAACGACCGCAGAACCTATATGAATAAGGGCATTATGCCGGAGTTTGGCGTTTCCCAATATGACGGCGAGTTTGAGCAGGAAGCTTTTGCGCTGCAACACGATGGTGATATTTCCCGTCCATTTCAAACCACATTTGGATTTCATATTCTCAAAAGAATTTCACGATCACCCATACCCGAAGCCAGGACAGAGGCATACATGGCTTCTCTGAAGCAACAGGTAACAGATGATAGCAGGATGTCGCTTGCCAAAGACAAATTTTTACAAAAGGTGCTCACCGGAACAGGATTCAAAAAAAGCCGGGTTCTCAACGAAAAAGATTTTTGGCAAATGACAGATTCAATCATCGTTTCCAATAAAAAAATTGAGGAAAGGAAAATAAACGATAACAGCGTAATATTTTCTTTTAATGATAATGCTAAAGTAACTGTAGGAGACTGGATGCAATACCTGAAATCGGTGAGAATGTCGTCGTATGGTCCGCCCAAAAAAGAATCGCACGAAGAACTGCTGAAAAATTATATTTCCCTGGCCGCTCTTGAAAACTACAGGAAAAGACTGGCGGATTTTAGTCCCGGCTATAGATACCAGATGGAAGAATTTAAAGATGGCGATATGTTTTTTGAAGCAATGCAAAGAAATGTCTGGTCGAAGGCATCCGCTGACACAGCAGGTCTTTTGCAGTATTACAATGATCATAAAGAAAATTATAAATGGAATGCAAGCGCAGATGCCGTGTTATTTTCCTGCGCAACAGAAGCAGTAGCAAATGCAATCTCCGGTGAAATTAAAAATAAACCCTGGCAGGAAGTTGTGAAAGATAATCCACAAATTCAAACCGATTCAGGCAGATATGAACTGGCACAGATACCGGTAAATGAAAAAATAAACTTTACCCCGGGGCTTATTACAAAGCCGGTTGTAAACAACGGCGATGGTACCGCTGTATTTGCGTTGATACTAAAAACGTATCCCGGCGATGAGCAAAGAATTTTTGCTGATGCCCGCGGACTGGTAATAAACGATTATCAAAATGTGCTTGAAAAAAAATGGGTAGATGAATTGAAGAAAAAATATCCTGTCAGGATCAATGAAAGCGTTTTTAACGCTATCAATCATTAAACGGCACAATATATGTTTTATTGAGGTTGACCGGAACCAGATTTTTAAACAAAAAGCAACCTTATGAAAAAGATCTTATTAATTACTTTGTTTGCAACGTCGATTTTTATAGCGAAAGGGCAGGTATATGTGGAAGGAGGCGTAAATCTCGCCAACATCACAAAAACCACATCGGGCGAAACGCAACACAATAATTTGCTTACCACTTTTAATGCCGGTGTTCTTGGAAGATTTGGGATTTCATCTCCCGTTGACCTGGAAAGCGGGTTGATATTTGAAGGACGCGGCGCGAAAGCCAATACCTATTTTGGAGACACCTACGACGATAATTACATAAAAACCAAATTTAATCCTTTGTACCTTGAAGTGCCTTTGAACCTGGTATTAAGATTCCCGATTGAGAAAGATGCAAACTTATTTGTTCATGTTGGTCCGTATGCTGCCATGGGTATTGCAGGCAAGTCCACCTCCGAAACCAAAATAGCAGGGGCCACTTCCAACTCGTCCTCCTCAATTAAATTTAGTAATGATGATCCATTTACGTCTCAGCAGGACGATGCCGCCTATGATAAATTAAAAAGATTTGATTTTGGGTTTAATATCGGGGGCGGCCTCGATTTGGGTAAAATAATACTCAGGGCTAACTACGGCTATGGGTTTGCTAAAATTAATTCAACACAAAGCGATAACAGTGCGGATGATAAAAACAAATATCGCACGGTAAGCATTTCAGTAGGACTACCGCTTAAATAAAATTCTTTGAGCAAAAGCAGAAAAGGCCGTAAGAAAATTTTTTCTTGCGGCCTCTGTTTTAAGGCAGTTAGACAATTTCCTTTACCACATTCGCTATTACATGCGGCTTACCAAGGGTATAATAGTGAAGTACCGGCACGCCGGCATTTTTTAATTCTTTCGACTGGGCCAATAGCCATCGGGTGCCTGCTATTTCCACCTCTGCATCCGTTTTGCATTTTAGTATTTCATTGCTTAACTCCGTAGGAATATCTACATGAAAAGTACGTGGCAGCACCGATAACTGTTTTTTTGATGTGATGGGCTTTAATCCGGGAATGATCGGAGCTCCGATGCCGGCTTCGCGGCACCTTTTTACAAATTCAAAATATTTTTTATTATCAAAAAACATTTGCGTGGTAATATAATCCGCACCGGCATCCACCTTGGATTTTAAGTGGCGCAAATCGCTTTCCATATTGGGGGCTTCAAAATGTTTTTCCGGGTAGCCGGCGACGCCAATGCAAAATTTTGTTTTATAACCATCCCTGATCTCTTCTTCGAGATAAATGCCGTGGTTAAGATTAACGATCTGTTTTAACAGATCCAGCGCATAGGCGTGTCCGTTAGGCTCCGGTTCAAATAATGTTTCATTTTTTGCAGCATCTCCGCGAAGCGCCAGCACATTGTCAATTCCGAGGAAAGCCAGATCTATCAGGGCATTTTCTGTTTCCTGTATATTGAATCCGCCACAAATCAGATGGGGCACTGCATCAATCTTATAATGGTTCATGATGGCAGCGCAAATGCCTACCGTGCCAGGCCTTTTCCGAACCTCAATTTTCTCGAAAGAACCGTCGGCCCGCTTTTTGAAAACCTGTTCACTTCGGTGGTAAGTGACATTTATAAAAGACGGCTTAAACTCCATGAGCGGGTCGAGGTGGGCATATATGGATTCAATAGTTTTACCTTTCAGCGGAGGCAAAATTTCAAAAGAGATGAGCGTGCCCTTAGACTCCCTGATATGATCGGTTACTTTCATTTATTATAAAATAGCTGCAAACTTAATCTCAAAAAGCGAATGAACAAATAACCCTGTATTTTTTAGGCGAATACCTGCGGTAAGAAGTTAGCATAATATTAATGCCCATTAGCCTATTTTTGTTCAAATACTTTCTTTTGAACCAGACCATATATGCGAAAGATTTAGTGAAACGTTACGGTAGAAGAACCGTTACAGATAAAGTTTCCTTCCAGGTGGGGCAGGGAGAAATCGTAGGGTTGCTCGGGCCTAATGGTGCGGGCAAAACGACCTCTTTTTACCAGGTGGTAGGCCTGGTAAAATCCGACGGAGGCGATGTATTTCTTGATGATATAAAAATTACGCAACTCCCTATGTACAAAAGGGCCAAAATGGGCCTGGGTTATTTGCCGCAGGAAGCCAGCGTATTCAGGAAGTTAAGTGTGGAAGATAATATCACATCTGTTCTCGAGATGACAAATCTTTCCAGGGAAGAGCAAAAGGAAAAGCTGGAATCGCTGATTGCAGAATTTAATCTGCATCACGTACGAAAAAGCAACGGTGACGTGTTAAGCGGCGGAGAGAGAAGGCGTACTGAAATTGCCCGGGCCCTGGCTGTAGATCCTAAATTTATCCTGCTGGACGAACCTTTCGCCGGTATCGATCCCATTGCGGTGGAAGATATTCAAAGTATTGTCACCAGGCTGAAGTATAAGAATATCGGTATTTTAATAACAGATCATAATGTAAATGAAACGCTTTCTATTTGCGATCGCGCGTACCTGCTGATCGAAGGAAAAATATATAAGCATGGAACGGCGGAAGAACTTGCCGAAGATGAGCAGGTCCGGCGGTTGTATCTTGGCCGGAACTTCGAATTAAAGCGGAAAGATTATCTTCATATAGATGCCATGAAATAAAAACGGGTAATTTGTTTTACGATTGACCTGACAGCTGCGCCGGAGTAGGATAAAAATTCAAAAACTTTATCTTTATAAATTCAATCAGGAACAGAAAATGAAACTCCTAAGTCCTGCAATATCACGTTTGGCAAGGCTTCGTCTCTGGAGGGTAGACAATTGGATTCACTACCCCGTTGCTTCACAGCGAAATGTATTGCAGCACCTTGTTACACAGGCGCAATACACGGAGTTTGGACGGAAGTATTCGTTTTCAAAATTGTTTACCGTGAAAGATTTTAAGAAGCGCGTTCCTGTTCATGAATATGATGACCTAAGACCCTATATAGAACGGATGATGGAAGGCGAAGAGAATGTATTATGGAATACCCCGATCAATTGGTTTGCAAAAAGCAGCGGCACCACTTCTGCAAAAAGTAAGTTCATTCCCATCAGCGACGAATCATTAAAAGAAACACACTACAAAGGCTCCAAGGATGTATTGACCAATTATTATAACAATTTTCCTGAAAGCGATTTGCTTACCGGTAAGAGCCTTGTTGTAGGCGGGAGCCACCAGTTGCATGCCGTTAATACCGAAGTTCAATATGGAGATCTGAGTGCGGTGCTTATGCAAAACTCGCCTTTTTGGGGAAACTGGATCAGAACGCCCGATTTGAAAATTGCGCTGTTGGATGAATGGGAAGGTAAAATTGAGCAGCTCGCCCAAAATACCTTATATGAAAATGTGACCTCGATGGCGGGCGTTCCCACGTGGACGATTGTTTTGATAAAACGGATTCTCGAAGTTTCGGGCAAAAAAACACTGAAGGAAGTATGGCCCCATCTGGAACTGTATATTCATGGAGGAGTTTCGTTTACCCCTTACCGTGAGCAGATGAAAAAGCTCATTGGGGCACCGATTAATTATCTCGAAATGTATAATGCAAGTGAAGGATTTTTTGCTGCACAAAATACACCGAATGATGATGGCATGTTACTGTTTACCGATCACGGAATCTTTTATGAATTTATGCCCGTGGAAGAATATGGAAAACCCGAGCTGGAAACCGTAGGCCTTGATAAGGTGGTTTTAAATAAAAATTATGCCCTTGTCATAAGCACCAATGGCGGACTCTGGCGTTACCTTGTGGGAGATACTATCAGGTTTACTTCTTTAAAGCCTTTCAAAATAAAAGTAACCGGCCGGTTAAAACATTTTATTAATGCATTTGGCGAGGAAGTAATTGTTGATAACACGGACAGGGCAATTGCGATGGCATCAGCAAAAACTAACGCAATTGTGAGTGATTATACAGCCGCTCCTGTTTATTTTAACGAAAATGAAAATGGGGCGCACGAGTGGTTGATTGAGTTTGACCGGGAACCCTCGGACATGGATCAATTTACTGTTGAGCTGGATGCCGCATTAAAATCGCTCAACAGTGATTATGAAGCCAAGCGTCACAAAAGCATTGCACTTCGGATGCCGATAGTACATGCATTGCCCAATGGTACTTTTAACGAATGGCTGAAAAGAAAAGGCAAACTGGGCGGGCAGCATAAGGTGCCCCGTCTTAGCAACGACCGGATTTTTATTGAAGAGATAACGGGTATTGTTGCAGTAGAATAATTTTTGAAACCAAAACCCATTATAATAAACTGAACTATGAAATTGTTAGAAAATAAGGTTGCGATTGTAACCGGCGGAAGCCGTGGAATAGGGGAAGGAATTGTATTAAAAATGGCCGAAAGCGGCGCACACGTTGCTTTTACTTACGTAAGCAGCGATGAAAAAGCCATGGCTTTGGAAGAAAAGATCAGGTCATTGGGTGTAAAAGGAAAAGCATATAAAAGTAATGCCGGCATTTATGAAGACTGCGAAAAAATGGTAAATGAGGTAATAAAGGAATTTGGAACGGTAGATATCTGTGTAAATAATGCGGGTATTTCAAAAGATAATTTATTGCTGCGCCTGACGCCCGGCCAATGGGATGAAGTAATGACTACTAATCTCAAAAGTGTTTATAACATGACGAAGCAGGTGATACGGCCTATGATGAAATCAAGAAAAGGGAGTATCATCAACATGAGCTCCATTGTGGGTGTTCGCGGAAATGCGGGCCAGAGCAGCTATGCCGCCAGCAAGGCCGGCATCCTTGGTTTTACAAAATCAGTAGCAGCGGAACTTGGCAGCCGGAATATCCGGTGCAATGCAATTGCCCCTGGTTTTATTGAAACCGATATGACGCATTATTTAAAAGAAGGAGAAACGTCTAAGTCTTTTCTTGATAAAATTCCTTTGGGCAGATTTGGTACAGCCGAAGAAATTGCCAACGTTACTCTTTTTCTTGCCAGCGATATGAGCTCCTATATTACGGGGCAGGTAATCAGCGCCTGCGGGGGTTTGAATATTTAATACACAATCAGCACCTTTTAAAGAGAGAAACATGAAAGCATACGAAAAACTTCTTGCAGATAATAAATCATGGGCAGAAAAACAGGTTCAAAGCGATAAAGATTTTTTTAAAAGGTTATCAGCATTACAGACTCCGCAATTTTTATGGATTGGCTGCAGTGATAGCCGTGTGCCTGCTGATAAAATTACAAGTACCCAGCCTGGTGAAATCTTTGTACACCGGAATATTGCTAATATGGTAGTACATACAGATGTAAATTTATTGAGCGTACTGGATTATGCAGTAAATCATCTGAAGGTAAGGCACGTAATTGTATGCGGGCATTACGGCTGTGGTGGCATAAAAGCAGCCATGACCAATCATGATTTCAAATACGTGCTGAATATGTGGTTGCGCAATATTAAAGATGTCTATCGTTTGTACAGGGAGGAGCTTTTGGCAATAGAGGATGAAGAGAAGCGCACAGACAGATTGGTTGAATTGAATGTGAAAGAGCAGGTAATGCACCTTGCCAAAACATCTATAATACAACGGGCATGGCTGCACGAAAATCGCCCGCACCTTCACGGGTGGGTATATGGGTTGAAGGATGGCTTAATAAAACCTGTTTTTGAGATGACCGCAGGTACCCATATTGACCCGCTATATGAATATGATGATTTATAAAGATTTTTTAGCCTTCAGGTTGGCTATGGCGTTTTTTGAAAATTCGTTAAGAATCAGGCGCCCGCTGATTGCCGCTCTTTCGTATAAAAGTGTATCCCAGTTTTCCGAGCCCTCCCAGAATATTTTTTTCATTTCTTTCATCGTTTCGGGATTCGAATGAGCAAGGGCGGTGGCAAGCCTTAATACAGATTCATCCATTCCTTCCACTGTTTCATGCACTTCGGCAAATAAGCCTTTCTTTTTAGCCCAGTCTGAATTTCTCCACAGGTGTGCATCTATAGCCAATTGGCTAAAAGCAGATCTGCCGATTTTTCTTTCGACAGCAGGCCCCACAACAAACGGCCCGATGCCAATGGTAAGCTCGCTCAATTTTACTTCTGCGGTTTTTACCGCTATTGCATAATCGCATGCTGCGGCAAGTCCTACCCCGCCACCCACGGCTTTCCCCTGTATTCTGCCAATGATCAGCTTATTGCATTTGCGCATGGCATTGATTACATTGGCAAAACCCCTGAAAAAAATAGTACCCTCCGATTCATTTTTAATAGCAGCTAATTCATCAAAGCTTGCGCCGGCACAAAATGCTCCGCTACCGGCACTGCGCAGTACCAGCACTTTTGTGTCGTGTGTACCTGCATAGTGGATTTCCTGCGTCAATGCATCAAGAATTTTTAGCGGCAGCGAATTGCTTTTGGGATGGTAAAATTCAATGGTGGTAACTCCATGATCTGAATGAGAGTGAACATATCCCGTGTCTGGCATCGTAACAAATTATTTAATCATAAATCAGGCTAAGATAAAATCATTTTCTATTTAAGCTTTTGATTTCTTTTTTACCATGGTAAGTATAGTGGCCACGCCAATCAAAAGATCATCCGTGTGGTCTAAAATTTCAACATACCATTTTACAATTCCTCTTGGTATGTCACTGCCTTTTGTAAACGGCACATCGGGATTTGGCTCTTTTAGCTCTTGTGAAATTTTTTCCTTGCAGGTAAATCGTATGTAAATTTCATGGCCCGGGTATACCGGTTTTGTAAAGCGCAATTCATCAATTCCATAGTTTAGCAGCACCGGATTTTTTTCATAACTATCAACAAACAGGCCTGCGGCTGCGCTCATGATAAAATATCCATGGGCTACCTGCCCGTCGAACATAGTATCGGAAAAATCAGTGGCAGCAAGGTGTGCATAAAAATGATCGCCGCTTAATTCGGCAAACTTATTTATATCATCGCTGGTGATCATCCTTTTACCGGTGATCAACTGGTCACCAATTTGCAATTCTTCAAAATATTTTTTGAAGGGATGGATTGTTTTCGTGTATCCCTGTGCGTTAGGTTGGTATACATTCGTAACAGCAGTAAGCATGGTGGGCGATCCCTGCACTGCCACACACTGCATATAATGCTTTATGCCCCGCAGGCCGCCCATTTCTTCTCCGCCGCCGGCCCGGCCCGGGCCTCCGTGGATAAGCATTGGCAAAGGAGAACCATGACCGGTGCTTTCTCTGGCGTCTTCATTATTTAAAATGAGAATACGGCCATGGTAATTGCCCGAGCCCAGAACATATTTTTTTGCAAACAAGGAATCGGCCGTAACAACCGAGCTGCACAAAGAACCTTTCCCTTTTTTTGAAAGCGCAATGGCGTCATCTATATTTTTATAAGGCATGAGGGTGCTGACCGGGCCAAATGCTTCCACATTATGCACTTCTTCTGTTTGAAATGGTTTGTCGTTTAGTAAAAGCAAAGGACTGATGAATGCGCCTTTACCTGCATCTGCATCAGTCAATTCAACACTGTCAAGACTTCCGTAAATTAATTGAGATGCGGTCAGCAATTTTTGCACCTGTTGCTTTACTTCCTGCCTTTGGGTTTTGCCCGCCAGCGCCCCCATTCTCACTTTTTCGTTTTCAGGATTGCCAATAATGGTTTGTGATAAAGATTTGGAAATTGCTTTCCATACATCTTCCATTTTATTTTCAGGAACAAAAATTCGCCTGATCGCCGTGCACTTTTGTCCTGCTTTCACAGTCATCTCCTTTCTTATTTCCTTTATAAAAATATCCCATTCCGGCATTTGGGGCGTTACATCCTCGCCCAATACAATACAGTTTAAAGAATCCGCTTCGAGGTTGAATGGAACATTTTCTTTTAAAATTACAGGATGGCTTTTCAGCATCAATCCGGTGGAAGCAGAGCCTGTGAAGGTTATTACATCCTGGCTGGTAACATGGTCCAGCATATCACCGGTCTTTCCGCAAATCAATTGAAGTGCGCCTTCCGGTAAGATTTGCGATGCAATAATTTCCTTTACGACCATTTCTGTAAGATAGCAGGTAACCGAGGCAGGCTTCACAATTGCAGCAACACCGGCCATCAGATTAACAGCAATTTTTTCCAGCATGCCCCAAACCGGGAAGTTGAATGCATTGATGTGAATAGCGACGCCTTCTTTTGGAACCAGGATATGTTGCGCTGAAAATGTTCCCTGTTTGCCCAATTTAACAGGGTCCCCATCCAATGCAAAGGTTTCATCTGGCAGCCTCCTTCTTAAAGATGCATTGGAAAAAAGATTTCCTATGCCACCTTCAATGTCTATCCAGCTGTCGGCCCTGGTGGCGCCGGTTTTATAACTCAGCCCGTAAAATTTTTCTTTGTGATGGAGAAGATGCAATGCCAGGGCCTTCAGCATCTTTCCTCTTTCATGGAAGGTCATTTTGCTTAAGGACCCGGTTCCTTTTGTTCTTCCATATTGCAGGATAGCACTGAAATCTAATCCTTTGGTGGTAACGATAGCTATTGGCTCATCATTTACAGCGTTATATAATATTTCGCCGTCACCATCGCCTTCCATCCATTTGCCGGTTACATAGTTGCCTAACTTTTTCATGCCCCAAAATTACTTATCCCGGAGCTATGCCAAAGAAGGCAGCCGTACCAAAATATAACAGCAATTCCTGAAGTGACAATAAAGAAAAGCTATTTTTTCTTCATGAGCAGGTCTATCTGGTGTGTCAGTTTATTGAAAATAGTATCGATCGTTCCTTCGCCGTTTATTAAAACGGCTTTATTGTCTTTTTTATAATGATCAGCTACCTGGGAAGTTTTTTTATGGTATTCCTTAATCCGGTTTGTAATTACCTCTTCATTACTGTCGTCCGGCCGGCCGCTCGTTTCTCCTCTTTTTATCAATCGCTTCACCAGTTCCTGCCCGGACACATCAAGAGCAAGCATGATATTAATGGAAAGCCCCTTTTTTTTAAGTAGCTCATCGAGAGCCTCTGCCTGTTTGGATGTTCGGGGGAAACCGTCGAATAAAAAGCCCGGAACATGGGGGTTTGCATCCAGTGCGGAGCTGATCATGCCTATTACTACTTCGTCGGGAACCAGCTCACCCCTGTCCATTATTTTTTTGGCTTCCAAACCCAATTTGGTTTTCCTCGCAATCTCGCTTCTCAGCAAATCCCCGGTTGACAAGTGTTTGAAATTATATTTCGCAATAAGTTTTTCGGACTGCGTGCCCTTGCCACTCCCCGGGGGACCAAATAATATCAGGTTGAACATGCTTATTGTTAATCTTGTAAGCTTCAAATATAATGGATGATAACGAAATTCCCTGCCTGTATTAATCATAGTTGTGAGAAATTCTCATCAAAAAAGCCGTATGCAGCCGCCGGTTATCTATTATTTTGAACCAAAGAAAAAATTGGAATTAACTTTGAAGGATTTTTAAATAAATGTATTAAATATGAACCAGGAGAACGAAGCATATTCCAAAAGCAAGGATGAAATAGCGGCAACGTCAGAGGAAGAGTGGAAAAAATTGTTGCCAAAAGATATTTATCACATAGCCCGTGAAAAGGGCACGGAAAGACCTTTTACAGGAAAATATTATAAGCATGACGAAGCCGGAACCTATTATTGCGCTGTATGTGGTAATCCGCTTTTCAGAAGCGATGGAAAGTTTAACAGCTCCTGCGGCTGGCCAAGTTTTTTTGAGCCCATTTCAAAAGACAGCATTATTTATCTTCCGGATAACAGTTATGGCATGAGGCGAACGGAAGTGCAATGCGGGAGATGCAAATCTCATCTGGGGCATGTTTTTGAAGACGGGCCGCCACCAACAGGACTCCGGTATTGTATTAATTCCGTAGTTCTCGGTTTTGAAAAAGACGGAACTAACGTACAGGGGTAGACGAATTTAGCTCTTTAGCAGCTTCTTCATCAAGGAACCAATACAATTCACCGTTGACAGGTTTAATAATTTGTGCCGGAAGCAGTGAAGGCATGTAGGCGCCCTTTATTACTTCACCAAGCACGTGGGATTTTTGCGGGCCGTCAATCATGAAAGCTATATGTGATGCCCGGTTAACAATTCCCGGTGTTAAGGTAATCCGGTACATCTGCTGGCTGATGTTATAAACCGAGCTCACCCATTTTTCGCTGGGTTCTTCTATCAGCAAAGAATGGGGAAACAATGATAAGGTATGACCATCCTCGCCCATGCCCAGCAATACAAGATCAAAGCTTTTGGATGTGTTATCAAAAAAGGTATGCAACATTTTTTCATATTCTTTGGCAGAGAACACAGGTTCAATATCCGTTCTCATCCTGTGAATTTGAGTGGAAGGCACCTCCACATGTTCCAGCAATGTTTCCTGGGCCATTTTTGCATTATTGCGATCGTCCTTATAGGGAACCACCCTTTCGTCACCCCAAAAAACCTGTATTTTTTTCCAGTTGATTTTCTCCTTGTAGGAAGCAGCCAGCTTCTTATAAAGAATTTTCGGGGTTTCGCCCCCGGACAATGCAAGGGTAAAAAATTCCTGTTCCTGCAGGGTGACATTGATCAGTTCACACATCCACGCCGCTAATTCTTCAGCAAGGATTTCTTTGTTTTTGTAAATTTTGAATTCCATAAGCTATTTATTTTTTGGTGCAAGGTTAATCCAGTTGTGTCCATCACGGGCTATTAAGGCTTCTGCATCTTCCGGGCCCCACGAATCAGGAGGATAATTGGGAAAATCAACGGGCTGTCGCTCCTGCCAGACTTCGAGTATGGGCATTACAATCTTCCACGCAGCTTCTACCTGGTCTGCCCGCATAAATAAGGTGGCATCTCCTTCCATCACGTCGTACAACAATGTCTCATAGGCCTCCGGCTCATCGCCATTATATTCATCTTTATAATTAAACACCATATCAACGGGGCTCAATATCATTGACTGACCCGGGCGCTTCGCCTGGAAGCGAAGACAAATGTCCATTTCAGGAGCGATGCTGAGCGTAAGCCTGTTCGGCCGCCAGGTTTCCGATGCTTCCGTTGGAAATGCATACGTGGGAGCCGGGTTAAACTGGATACTGAGCATTGTTGTTTTTTCATGAAGATGTTTACCGGTACGTACATAAAAAGGAACTCCCTGCCATCTCCAGTTCTCAATAAAAAATTTTACAGCGGCGAAGGTTTCCGTATTGGAATTTGGATCCACGCCTTTCTCTTCACGATATCCCGGCACCTGTTCTCCGTGCATCCATCCGCTGCTGTATTGACCACGGGCTGCGTACTTCTGAACTTCCTCCTTTGAAATCCTTCTTACCGCATTCAGTACATCCACTTTCTTATTCCTGATTTCATTTGCATCAAAGGATACCGGCGCTTCCATTCCTATCATACAGAGCAATTGCAATATATGATTTTGGATCATATCTCTTAATGCTCCTGAGCTTTCGTAGTAACCTCCCCGGCCTTCTACCCCCACGGTTTCGGCAGCAGTTATCTGAACGTGGTCAATATAATTCCTGTTCCAGATAGGCTCAAACAATGCATTGGCGAAACGAAAGGCGAGAATATTCTGAACGGTTTCTTTACCCAGGTAGTGATCAATACGATAAATCTGATCTTCATCAAAATGCTCTGCCAGCATAGCATTCATTTCTTTTGCGCTTTCGAGGTCGTGTCCGAAAGGCTTTTCTACCACTATCCGGGTACATTTTGTATCGGTGCACAGGCCTATTTTTCCCAGGTTTTTTACAATGTCAGGTACCAATTGTGGCGCCACTGCCATATAAAAGATGATGTTGGGATGTGTACCAAAATTTGCTTCTGTGTCTCTGGAAATTGACGCAATTTTTGAATAATCATCCGGATTGGTAACATCCAGCTTCAAATAGCTGATATGTTTTGAGAAATTTTCCCAATCATTTTTTTCATCCTTTCTCCTGGAAAAATTGTCAATTCCTTCTTTCAGGTGCTTTTCATATTCGCCGGGGCCATATTCTGATCTGGCAATACCTACAATGCTAAAATTGTCGGGCATTGCCTTATCAATGTATAAATTAAACAAAGCCGGGGTCAGCTTGCGATAATTCAAATCGCCGCTTCCACCAAAGATAAATACGAGTACAGGTGATAATTTTTTATAGTTTGACATTCGATATTTTTTGATCCGGGGTCTGCTAATTATATTTTACTTTGATTCCCATTGTGTATGGAAGATGCCCTCAATATCTGTTCTTTGGTAAGTGTGTGCTCCAAAAAAATCCCGCTGGGCCTGCACAAGATTAGTAGGCAGGTGCTGGCGCCGGTATGCATTGTAATAATTAAATGAAGCCATAAAGCCTGCGGCGGGATAATTATTCAATACCGCCAATGAAATAACTTTCTGAACAGCCGCTTCCTTTTGTATTAATGATGAAGCGATGTTTTCATCGAGCAACAGATTTTTCAGGTCAGCATTTTCATAAGCTTTTTTAAATCTGTCAAGCAAAGCCGAACGAATAATGCATCCTCCTCTCCATACACTCACTACTTCAGGAAGGGGTATGTCCATTTTTAATTCGGATGACGCGGTGGTAAGCAATGCAAGCCCCTGCGCGTAAGTAACGATGGTAGCAAAATAAAAAGCGTCTTTCAGCAACGGGATAAAAGATTCTTTGGTCGTATCAATTTTTTGTAATCGGGTTTTATACAATTCATTTGCCTGTTTTCTTTCGTCCAACAGCGATGACAGATTTCTTGACATTACGGCCGTATCAATGGTGGGTATCGGCATCGGCAAATCAAGCCCTTCTTCAGAGGTCCATTGGCCGGTTCCTTTGGCGCCGGCCTTGTCGAGAATCATATCTATAAGATATGCACTTGTATTTTTATCGTCCTTTTTGGTAAAAATGATTGCAGTTATTTCCAGCAGGAATGATTTTAACTCGCCGCTATCCCAATCTTTAAAAACCCCATGTAACTCATCATTGCTCAGGCCAAGACCATTGTGCATCAGATCATAGCATTCGCTGATGATTTGCATGATAGCATACTCAATACCATTGTGAACCATTTTCACATAATGTCCGGCCGCCTCACGGCCAAGATAGCTAACGCAGGGAATGCCGTTTACTTTAGCTGCCACCGCTTTCAGAATCGGAGCCACTTGCAAATATGCTTCCTCGTTCCCGCCCGGCATTATGCTTGGTCCGGTACGGGCTCCTTCTTCGCCGCCGGATATGCCAATACCCATAAAATGGAATCCCTTGTCTTTAAGTTCGTTGATTCTCCTTATGGTATCGGTATAATGCGAATTACCGCCATCAATAATGATATCCCCTTTTTCAAGCAAAGGGCTTACCGCTGCGATCACACTATCTACCGGGTTGCCGGCAGGTACCAGCATCATTAATTTTCTCGGGGTTTTTAGTGCGTCAATCATCTCTTTTAACGTATTCACCCCTTTCACCGCAGTACCCCCAGGTGCTGATGATTCTAATAATTTTGTTTTATCGGGATTCGTATCATACCCGATAACCGCAAATCCATGATCGGCCATATTAAACAAGAGATTGCTTCCCATTACCCCCAGTCCAATCATTCCGAAATCATATTTTGTTCCGCTCATTAGTAAAATATTTGTTAGTGTGTAAAGTTAACGAAATTGAGCATGTATGTAATGATTGCCTATAACTTTGAGTAAGTAATAAACAATAAAAATTAATACTATGTCAACATTAGTACAGGAATTTAATACATACCGTGAAAAAATGAACGCCGTCATTCTAAGCAAGAATAACCTGGTGATGAAAAGATTGTGGAACCTTGATACAAATACTTATGAAGACGGAGCGCTCGATAGAAAAACAAAGGAAATGCTGGGACTTGCAGCAAGTATGGTATTGCGTTGCGATGATTGTATCAGGTATCATTTGGGAAAATGCCATGAGCTTGGAGTGACCACCGGGGAGCTATATGAAATTTTTGCTGTTGCCAATATTGTTGGAGGCACTATCGTTATACCACATACGCGCCGGGCGGCAGAATATTGGGAAGAATTGTTGCTGGCATGAGTGTTATAGTATTTTTAATAATTTATCCGTGTGTAAACCAAATTGTAAGTATTAATTTTGATGAATAATAATTTTAAGTATGAACGAAATTGCAAGTAAGCCAGAAATGATTACGTCTAAGGATTTTGTAACGGATCAGGAAGTACGCTGGTGTCCGGGCTGTGGCGATTATTCTATTCTTGCACAGGTGCAGAAGGTAATGCCTGTACTGGGTATTCCAAGAGAAAATATCGTGATCATTTCAGGAATTGGTTGCAGCAGCCGCTTTCCCTATTACATGAATACTTATGGAATGCACAGTATCCACGGAAGAGCTACGGCAATTGCCAGTGGTTTAAAGGCGAGCAGGTCCGAATTGAGTGTTTGGATCGTAACAGGGGATGGTGATTGTCTGAGCATCGGAGGCAATCATACTATTCATTTGTTGCGCAGAAATTTTGATGTGAACCTGCTGTTGTTCAATAATGAGATTTATGGGTTGACAAAGGGTCAGTATTCACCGACGAGTGAGCAGGGTAAAGTAACCAAGAGCACCCCTGCAGGAAGTATCGATCATCCCTTTAATCCTGCGGCGCTTGCGCTGGGTGCTGATGCTTCTTTTGTGGCCCGCAGTATGGATCGTGATCCCAAACATCTCCAGTCAATGATATTGCGCGCTTACCAGCATAAGGGGGCCTCGTTCCTGGAGATATACCAAAACTGTAATATTTTCAATGACGGTGCTTTTGAAATATACACAGAGAAAAAGACAAAGCCGGACGAAGCGCTGTTTCTTGAACAGGGCAAGCCACTTGTATTTGGAGCAGCAAGAGACAAAGGAATTAAGCTGGATGGTTTCAGTCCGGTGGTGGTAGAATTAAAGAATGGCGTAAGCGAAAATGACCTGTGGATTCATGATGAAAACGATTTTCACAAAGCGCAGATACTTACAAGATTTTTCGACGACCCGAATAAGCCTCATCATTTACCAAGGCCATTCGGAGTTTTCTACCAGAATGAAAGGCCCTGTTATGAAGACATGATGGCGCAGCAGATAGAAACTGCAATTTCAGCGAAAGGAAAAGGAGATTTAGATAAAATACTCAGAGGGAGAGAAACGTGGGTAATAAATTAAAGACGTTCGTAGTTAGTTCTTGTTGTTAAGAAATACAAAAGGTCTCAGTTCTCTTGTACTAATTGTTTTACGAACCGCTTTTTCCTCAGCATTAATCTTATAATTGTTAAGATCAATTACCTCATAAGCAACGACCAGATTCTCTGCCTTTTCTACGGAGTAAAGTAATTCATGAAGCATCTCAACTTCATGCTCAATGGCTTGGGGGTTCATTAATTCTTCTTTGAACAGCACCAAAAGATCCCGGTTAAACTTGTTCATTAATTTGGTTTTTTATGGACTAATATCCTATAAATCCTGTCTTGCTGGGGCAGCCGCATTTATTTTTCCTGGATGCGCTGCAGCTCACTGCAAATAGAGCAATCGTAATTGCGAATATAAATAGGATTCTTTTAATGATTTTCATAAAATATCTACCTAAATTAAACTATTTTCACAAATTATTATTGCAAAGTTTTGACCAACGGCAACAATTTTAACAGCCGCACTTCCCCAATACGAATATTGATTACACCATTGGACTGGGGCTTGGGTCATGCAACCCGTTGTATCCCAATAATTAAACACCTTATTTTTCTGGGAGCTGAAGTAATAATAGCTGCTTCCGGAAACAGCTTTTACCTATTAAAAAAAGAATTCCCGGAACTTAAAATTTTATTGATAAGCGGTTATAAAATCAGGTATTCCCGCAAGAAGAAAAACCTTCCCGGTAAGCTGCTATTACAGTTTCCGCGACTTTTAATTTCTGTATTTCGGGAACATCTTTGGTTGAAAAAATTCATCAGAGAAAATAAGATTGACGCCGTGATTTCAGATAATCGTTTTGGGATGTATTATAAAAAAGTTGTTTCTGTTTATATCACGCACCAATTATTGATAAAAACAGGAAATCGTTTCACAGAAAAGCTTGCCCAGGACCTCCACTATTTTTTTATAAAGAACTTTAATACCTGTTGGGTTCCCGATTACGCCGAAAATGGTTTGGCCGGAGACTTATCTCATCCGAAAAATACGCCCCGCAATATCAGATACATTGGCTTTTTATCAAGGTTTGAAAAGATAACCGGCAGTAAGAAAGTCCGGGAGGTACTCATCATCATTTCCGGCCCTGAACCGCAACGTACAATTTTTGAAGAAAAAATCATTTCTCAGCTATCCGGTATTAATAAAAAGGTTCTATTAGTAAGAGGATTACCGGATGAACCCAAAATTTTACAGACAGGCAATAAGATAACAGCAATCGAAAATCATCTTTCGTCTGAAGAAATGAATATGGCCATTCAGGAATCAGAGGTAATTATTTGCAGAAGCGGGTACAGCACTATTATGGATTTGGTTAAGCTTGGTTGTGCTGCTGTCATAGTGCCTACCCCCGGCCAAACGGAGCAGGAATATCTCGGGGAGTACCTGATGCAACAAAAATATTTTTATTGTATATCCCAGGATGATTTTAAAATTAGAGAAGCCATGGGTGAAGCCGCAGCATTTCAATTCAGCCAACCGGATTTTCCACTTGATTACTACAAAAAAGCATTAAACGAATTTGTGCAGTCGCTTAAATCGGGCAAATTTGCAGCTCAATAAATTCAATTGACACAAACGGTAAAGGCACACCTCGCGTTATTGTGCACCAATTTATTTTTTGCCGCCAATTATTCTGCCGTAAAATATTTTACAGGCAACAGCTATGCCGGCCCCTTTGGACTTAACATTATTCGCATAGGCGTTAGCGTTATATTATTCTGGGGTTTATTTCTTTTCAGGCCTTCCGGTGAAAAAATAAATAAAAAAGATATTCCTGCCATTGGGGCCTGTGCGCTTACAGCTATTGTATTGAATCAATTGCTTTTCATAAAGGGGCTTGCCATTACATTTCCCATTCATGCATCCCTGCTTACCTTGCTTACCCCGATTTTAATAACACTGATCGCTGCCATTATTTTAAAAGAAAAGCTTACCATTGAAAAGATTATCGGGCTATTGCTGGGTGCTTCGGGAGCCGTATTACTGATAAAGAATAAAGAAGCAACTGCACCCGGAGATAATATTCCATTGGGAGATATATTGGTTTTGTTAAGTGCCATTGCCTATACTTTTTATTTTATCCTGGTAAAGCCGCTGACGGAAAAATATTCACCCATCCTTATCATGCGCCTGATGTTCACTTTTGGCTTTTTTATGACCTTGCCTCTTTGTTTGAAAGAATTTGGTGCAATTAAATGGAGTCTTTTCGGAATTAAGGAATGGTTATTGCTTTTTTTGCTTACCCTACCAGGCACCTTTATCGCCTATATTTTTAATGCATATGGAATTCAGAAACTGAACGCATCTGTTGCGGGTGCTTATATTTATTCACAACCGGTATTTGCTGTGATTATTGCAATGGTTTTTTTAAAAGAGCATCTTACGCTGTACAAAGTAATGGCTGCTCTATTAATTTTTTGCGGTGTTTATCTGTCAAAAAGAAGACCTGAAAATGAAATACTAAAACGGTTATCCGGTTAAAATAGGCGGCTTAGCTTTTTGGATAATCAAAAAACAAAAATTCCTTTCCTGATTTTTTAAAATCAATCCAATGGTCAACATCAACTGTAATCGCATATATGCCGCAGGTAGGCATTTCCATTAAATGTGTTAATTGCAGTGAATTGATAAAGTCGGTAATTCCGGGATTATGTGCAAACAAGGCTACTGTATCTTTCTTATCCGGCAGGGCTTCTATTACGGCGTAAAAATTATCTGCAGGGGCTTCATACAGTTCTTTTACGAGGACCAGGTCTTTGTCCCTTGCATTCAATTCCTTCAAAAATAACTCTGCAGTTCTTTTAGCACGCCTGGCCGGGCTTGACACAAACAAGTCAATATCTATTTTTTTTGCTTTGATTCTTTTGGCCATTTCCGGCGCATCATGCTTTCCCCGTTCATTTAAAGGCCGTTCAAAATCGGTAAGTGAAGAGTCCGCCCAACTGCTCTTTGCATGTCGCACCAATAAAAGTGTTTTCATGATAAAAAAAATTATGATGCCTTAAAAGAGCTAATATCCCCTGATATTTTTGCCCTCTATATAATTCAGGAACGCATTATTTACGACACGGTTTCCGCCGGGTGTTGGATAGTTACCGGTAAAATACCAGTCGCCCGTATTGGTGGGACAACTTTCGTGCAGGTCTTCAATAGTCTGGTAAATTACGTCCACCGGAATCTTTATTTCTTCGGGAGTTATCAGCTGGGCAATCTTTTTTGAAATTTCTTCTACGGTAAATGGTTTATAAACAAGGCGCACTACATTTTCACCTGTAAGACGGTTATTCCTTTTTAATTCATAGCATCTTTGAACAATGTCTTCCAATGCCGATTCCATTTTTCTTTCTTTCATTAGTTCCATGGCGGCTTTGAAGGCAACGAACTCTCCCATCTTGCTCATGTCTATTCCATAGCAATCAGGATATCTTATTTGCGGTGCAGAGGAAACGACAATGATTCGTTTGGGTTCAAGCCTTGCCAGCATACGAATGATACTTTCCCGCAGGGTAGTACCGCGCACAATGGAGTCATCAATCACCACGAGGGTATCTATATTTTTTCTTACGGTGCCATAGGTAATGTCATACACATGTTGTACCATTTCATTACGACTGGCGTCTGCAGTGATGAAAGTCCGGAGCTTCACGTCTTTTATGGCCACCTTCTCAATCCTTACTTTTCGGTTAACCATTTCCGTTAGTTTATCCGGGTCTATATCATTTCCCCAGCTTAGTATTTTTTCAACCTTGATTTTACTTAAATAATCTTCTGCTCCTTTAAGCAGCCCGTAAAAAGCAATTTCTGCGGTATTGGGAATAAAAGAGAAAATGGTATTCTTCAGGTCGTAGTCAACAGCTTTGAGCACCGGCTCCGTCAGGTGATACCCAAGCGCTATTCTTTCCCTGTAAATTTTTTCATCGCTCCCCCTTGAAAAATATATCCTCTCAAAGCTGCATGCTTTTCTTTCTTTGGGCTCCAGTATTTTTTCAACAGAATACGTTCCGTCCTCATAGGCAATCAGGCTCATACCGGGCATCAGTTCTTTTACTTCATTTTCGCCTACATTGAAAACGGTGCGGATAGCTGCCCGTTCACTCGCCGCTACAATTACCTCGTCATTGGCATAATAGTAGCATGGTCGTATGCCGTGAGCGTCTCTTACCACAAACCCGATCCCGTTTCCGGTAACTCCACCAAAGGTGAATCCCCCATCGAATAACGAAACTGATTTTCTCAGCACTTTTGCGATATCCAATTTTTCGGGCGATTCGTCGTCAGCTTTAACCAGGAAATGGTGTATGACGTCTATCATTGCTCCCAGGTCACTCTGCCTGTCGAGTTCATTGGGGTGACTGTTTATCAGGGTAAATAATTCGTCTTTATTTACCAGGTTAAAATTTCCCGCAACAGCAAGGTTTCGGGCGGGTATGGTATTTCTCCGGATGAAAGGGTGACAAAATTCAACATTGTTTTTTCCCTGGGTTCCGTATCTCAAATGTCCCAGCAATAATTCTCCGAGAAAGTCGATATGCCCTTTCATCAGCCCGGGATGCTGCTCTATTTCGGGGTGATATTTTTTTATCTCATTTAGCTGTTCCTCGATCTGCGAAAAAATATCTGCAATAGCCTGCGGAGCCGAGCTTCTTTTCCGGTACAGATAGGGATATCCGGGTTCCGTGTTCAATTTTACTGCGGCAACCCCTGCGCCGTCCTGGCCACGGTTGTGCTGCTTTTCCATAAGCAGGTATAGCTTGTTAAGCCCGTAGAGTACAGTACCATATTTTTGACGGTAAAATGAAAAAGGCTTGCGTAATCTCATGAATGCAAGGCCGCATTCATGTTTTATTTCATCACTCATTTTTAGAAACGAAACGCAAAGTTAAGACATTATGAAAAGCGTTCAATCATTAAAGAAATATAGTTTGTTATTCTTTTAAGCCTGTTTAAAATTGCTATTAGTGATAATATGTTCCGCAGATAAATGCAGAAGAAAACTTTTTATCATCCATTTACCTAAATCCCCGGAATCTGCTGGCTAAAAAAAACAAATCAAAATTTTCGGGAATCATTTTTAAACAGCATCTTATAGAATAACATCCGTTTAAGAGAGGATACTATCCGGAATTAGTTGGAAGCCGTATTAGAAGAAGTATCCCATTTCTGCAATTCAGGGCATGATTTGTAATCGTCGCTGAGTTTTATATAAAATGTGGGAATTTTTTTAGCAAACCATTTGTCAAGCGCTTCGTTTTTCTTTTCTTCCAATGCTTTTTGTGCTATTTTATCATAATCGTCTCTCAGGTTTTCTCGATGAGGATCTGTTTTGGTTTTTATTACCACGATGCGCACTCCTTTTTTCCCGCTGCCATCTGTAAATTCAGTTGGCTGTGAATATTCTCCCACCTTTAGATCTTTCAGCATCAGCACAAGGTCTTTATCTAACTCATCAATAGTCACAAATGTATTTTGGTCTCTTCCTGTAATCATGCCACCGGTAAATTTGCTGTTTTCATCTTCGCTATACTTGTTTACGGCGGTACCGAAGTCTATTGAGCCCGCAACTAATTTCGAGCGAATCGTATCGAGCTTTGCCTTTGCATCATTTATCTCGTAAGAGCTAACCTGTGGTATTTTTAAAATATGGCGAATGACGGCGTCATCCCCGTTTTTACTTACCATTTGGATAATGTGGTAACCAAAACGTGTTTTAAAAACGTTTGATATCTGTCCGTCTTTCAGGCTAAAGGCTTTGGCCAGGAAGACAGGGTCCCACTGCTTTTCATTTCGGTTTATTTCATAACGGCCGCCATTATCTTTACTTCCCGGATCATCGGTATACAATGAAGCCAGCGTTTCAAATTTTTGTTTACCACTTTCCACTTCCTGTTTGTATTCATTCAGCTGGTCAATGGCATACTGCTCCAGATCGCGGCTTGGTTTCGGATACACCACAATTTGCCCTACTTCCAATTGCGATTCATAAAAGTGCAAACTGTCTTTTGGAATAGAATCAAAGTACGCTTTCACTTCTTCCGGGGTTATCCTTACGTCCTGAACAATTTTATCACGCTCTCCCTGAGCCAGTTTTTGTTCCCTGAAGGTTTGCCTGAAATCTTCCTTAAGCTGGAAAACTGATTTACCTGCTATTTGTTCCAGCGCATCCTTTCCTCCGTAAATGTTTTCAAAATATCTTATCTTATTATCGATGTCTGCATCTATATCTTCATCGGAAACAGGAATCGAGTCCAGTTCGGCCTGCAGGATCAAGGCTTTTAAACCGAGTGCCTGCTGAAGGAGTAAGCAATTTGCATTTGGGGGCACCTCGATATTCTGGCGTTGCATGTCTGCGATACTGTTCTCAATATCGCTTTGCAGAATGATCTTATCTCCTATTGTTGCAATAATCTTATCTGCAAGAACTTTTTTGGTTTGGGCAAATAAAGACTGAATAAAAAGGATGAAACAAATTGTAAAAAAAATTCTTTTCATCTGGTAACTCTTTCTTTTAATTATAAGCGTGTTGGTAAAGAAAAGCAAGCCCAAAAGTACGGTTTATAATGGCCGGGAATTTTTTGAAAAGTTAAATCTTAAGCCGGTTTTGTTAAAGGTTAACAAAGACACCGGCCAATTATCAGAGAGTTCTCTTTATTTCAATTTCTTCAAAGGCTTCGATCATATCGCCGGGTTTGGTATCGCTGTAATTTTTTATGCTCAGGCCGCATTCCATGTTGGTACCTACTTCTTTTACGTCATCTTTGAAACGCTTGAGGCTTCCGAGCTCTCCTGTAAAAATGATGATGCCGTCGCGAACAAGTCTTACACGATTGTTACGGGCAATTTTTCCTTCCAGCACCAGGCATCCCGCTACATTTACCTTGTCAAACTTATAAGTCTCTTTTACTTCCAATATGCCCAATACTTTTTCCTGGATCTTTGGTTCCAGCATTCCTTCCATGGCACTCTTAACTTCGTCTATAGCGTCGTAAATAATCGAGTAAGTTTTTATTTCCACGCCTTCATGTACTGCAAGCCGCGATGCCTGGAGCGAGGGTCTTACGTTGAACCCGATAATTACCGCATCTGAAGCAGTGGCCAGCAATACGTCGCTTTCGGTAATCTGCCCGACGCCCTGGTGAACTATGCTCACTACAATTTCTTCGGTGCTTAGCTTTTGTAATGAATCACTTAATGCTTCTACTGATCCATCCACGTCTGCACGAATAATAAGGTTCAGTTCCTTAAAGTTGCCCAATGCGAGCCTTCTTCCAATTTCATCAAGCGTGATATGTTTCTTGGCACGGATGCCCTGTTCTCTTAAAATTTGCGCTCTCCTGTTAGCGACGTCTTTGGCTTCCGATTCGTCAGTAAATGATTTGAAGGTTTCGCCCGCCTGGGGTGCACCATTCAGCCCCAGGATCAATGCCGGAGTAGACGGAGGTGCAATTTCTATTCGCTGATTTCTTTCATTGAACATAGCCTTTACTCTTCCGTAATGCTGGCCTGAAACAATAAGATCGCCCTGTCTTAATGTTCCGTTTTGCACTAAAATAGTAGCCACATACCCGCGGCCTTTATCAAGGGATGCTTCTATCACGGTACCGCTGGCGCCCCTTTTTGGATTGGCTTTTAATTCGAGCAGATCTGCCTCAAGCAATATTTTATCCAGTAGCGCATCCACATTCAGCCCCTGTTTGGCGCTGATTTCCTGGCTTTGGTATTTGCCTCCCCAGTCTTCAACCAATATATTCATGGCGGAAAGCTGCTCTTTAATTTTATCAGGATTGGCGCCTTCTTTATCAATTTTATTCAGGGCAAATATCATGGGCACATTTGCCGCCTGCGCATGTGAAATGGCCTCTTTTGTTTGAGGCATTACGGCATCATCTGCTGCAATCACAATTACCGCAATATCTGTAACCTTGGCGCCGCGTGCACGCATGGCGGTAAAAGCTTCGTGGCCCGGCGTATCCAAAAAGGTGATCGTTCTTCCATTTTTCAGGGTCACTTCATAGGCGCCGATATGTTGTGTAATTCCCCCTGCTTCGCCGGCGATTACATTGGTTTGGCGAATATAATCGAGCAGGGATGTTTTACCATGATCCACGTGCCCCATGATGGTAACAATGGGGGAACGGGGAACAAGGTCTTCGGGGCCATCCTCTTCCTCCTCCTCTTCTTTCTCAGCCTGGTCGTCGATGCCGATAAATTCTACCTCAAATCCAAACTCACCGGCCACCAGCTCGATCACATCTGCCTCGAGGCGTTGGTTAATGGAAACCATAATACCGAGGCTCATACATTTACTGATCACGTCTGCGAAGCTTACGTTCATAAGATTCGCGAATTCGCTCACTGAAATGAATTCGGTAACCTGTAATTTATTGTCAACAATTTCTTCCCCTGCTGTCTCTGCAGCTTCTTCCCTTTTTGCCTTTCTGTATTTTGCTTTAAGGCTCTTTCCTCTTCCGGACGAACCGGCAAGTTTTGCCTGGGTTTCTTTTATCTTGTCCTGTATTTCTTTCTGGTCAATTTCTTTTTCTTCGCGGCGGAATTGCTGTGCTCCCCTGTTAAACCGTCCCGAAGGCCTCGTTGACTGTTCCCGCATAATATTCGGCGGTGCCGGCGCGTGCTTTTTTTCCACTACAATCCGCTTGCGTTTGCGCTTTTCGTCAACAGGCTTGGGAGGCTCTTCGCTTTCTACCGGAAGTTCAATCTTTCCTAAAATCTTCGGCCCTTCGAGCTTGGATGCCTTTATATTGGTAATTACAGGTTCTTCGACCATCTCTTCTGCCATCTTTTCGACAGAACCGGGCTGCTCCTCAGAAATTTTTGCTCCCTTTTGCTTTGTTTTCAGCTCCTTTGCCGAAACCTCTTTGGTTGTTTTTGCCGCGCCTTTTTTTGGCCTTGTGGAAGAATCGATGGCACTCAGATCAATCTTATCAACTACTTTTGGCTTTTCAACCTCGGGTACTTCTAATTTTACTAATTCGGGCTGTAATTTTTCTTCTACGATCTCGGGGGCCTTCACATCTGCAACAGGCGTCTCGGCTTCTTTGGCCTTTGCAGGTTCTTTTTTGGTGAATGAAAGATCCTGCTCATCTTTTCTTTTTTTGAAATCTGTACCTGCATTCTTCGGAAGGTCGATCTGTTCTGCTTTTTGTCTTGCCACCTTGTCTGGCTGAAATTCTACTTGCAGAACCCTGTACATTTCTTCAGAAATTCTGGAGTTGGGCTTTAAATCATCTTCGTGAAAACCTTTGGATACAAGAAAGTCAACAAGGGTGTCTTTACCGATATTGAATTCCTTGGCTGCTGCCATTACCCGTGGTGTGTTTACTTCTGCCATTAAGTTTTTTTAACGTTTTTAGGAAGATTGTTTAAAACCGCTTTCAACAGAAAGCCTTCTTATTCGGTTTCAAACTCCTCTTTCAATATTTTTTTCACTTCTACGATCGTTTCTTTTTCAAGGTCGGTTCTGCGTTCTAATTCCTCGTCAGACAGCTGCAGAACGCTCTTTGCCGTATCACAGCCGATTTTTTTCAATTCATCAATGATCCACGATTCGATTTCGTCTGTGAATTCTTCGAGATCCACATCATATTCTTCTTCTTCCCCTTCATTATCCCTGAACACATCTATTTCAAATCCGGTAAGCTCACAGGCCAGTTTAATATTTACGCCCCGCCGGCCGATAGCCAAAGATACCTGGTCTGGCTTCAGGTACACGTTGGCATGTTTATTTTCCATGTCTACCTCCATGCTCGTAATTTTTGCAGGGGTCAGCGAACGTTGAATTAATAATTGCGTATTATTAGTCCAGTTGATTACATCAATATTTTCGTTCTTTAGCTCACGGACAATACCATGAATGCGGCTTCCTTTCATGCCGACGCATGCACCAACAGGATCAATCCTGTCATCAAAGCTTTCTACTGCAACTTTAGCTCTTTCCCCGGGATCTCTTACAATTTTTCTTATGACAATTAATCCATCGAAAATTTCAGGCACTTCAATTTCGAGCAGCTTTGCCAGGAAAGACGGATCGGTTCTCGACACAATAATTACCGCCTGGTTGTTTTTTAGCTCCACCTTTTTTACAACGGCTCTTATGGTTTCACCTTTTTTGAAATAATCAGACGGAATTTGTTCTGACTTGGGAAGCAACATTTCATTGCCTTCCTCATCGAGCAGCAGTACTTCTTTTTTCCAGACCTGGTATACTTCCCCATTTACAATTTCACCGACACGGTCTTCATATTTTTTTATCAGGATATTCTTCTTCAAATCGTTTATACGGCTGGCGAGGGTTTGCTTTCCGGCAAGAATAGCCCTGCGGCCGAATTCTTTTTGTATATCCACTTCTTCGTATAACTCTTCCCCCACCTGGTAATCGGGCTCTATTTTAATGGCATCTTTATATTCAATTTCAGTGAGGGTATTATATAAATCATCATCTTCCACAATGGTTCTTCTTCTGAAAATTTCAAGGTCGCCCTTTTGGTCATTTACGATTACATCAAAGTTTTCATCAGATCCATACTTTTTGCGGATAAGTGTCTTAAAAACATCTTCCATCACTTTCATCAAGGTAGGCCTGTCAATGTTTTCTGCGTCTTTGAATTCCTGGAAGGATTCCATTAAATTGATGCTTGCCATATAAAATTTTATTTAAAAAGTTATCAGCACTTTGGTTTGTTTCACCTGGCTGAATAGTATGTTTATGGGTTTTATTACTGCTTTATTTCCTTTGCCTGTTTTTTCTTCCACCACCATATCCTGATGATTTACTGTTACAAGCTTCCCCGTTATTTTCGATCCGTCTGATAAGGTCGCTTCTACATTGCGGCCGATGTTTTTTTCGTATTGGCGATGCAGTTTCAGCGGCTCATCCACTCCGGGCGATGAAACTTCGAGTGAAAAATTGCCGCCTGGAAATAAACCGGATTCCTCAATTCGTTTGTAAAGGGCCCTGTTTACTATTGTACATTTTTCAATAGTAATTCCGTCATCGGCGTCAATAAAAACCCTGATGTTGTTGGAAGGAGAAATTTTTACGCCTACCGTGAACATGGTTCCTGATTGCGAAATAACTTCACCCAGCAAATTTTCTACCTTCCCCAAAACTTGTACGTCGCTCATTCAAAAAAGTTTCTAAAAGAAGAAGGGAACGCTTCCGTTCCCTTCTTTACATCTTTTGCCGCTGCAAAGATAGGGTAAATAACAGGTATGTTCCAAATTATGTTAAAGTAAACGGTTCATTACAATATCAAATGATTTAATGTATATTTTTGTTGCATGAATCTTTTCAGACTAATAGCAGAATTTTTCCTGGTGTATATTTTATACAAGCTCATTTTCGATTTTGTGATACCTATTTACCAGTCTGCCGGCAAAATGAAACGCCAGTTTGGCGAAATGCAAAACAGGATGCAGCAGGATATGAAAGCTGCCAGTACCCGGCAACAAGCGATGAGGCCTGAGCCTGTAAAAAAAGAAGGTGATTATATCGATTTTGAAGAAATAAAATAATCAGAGCCCCAGATCTTCGATAAATGTTCCCGGTTTCAGCAGGATGGCCTGTATGCCAAGCGATTTTGCCGTATCAATATTTTGCGCTGAATCATCAATAAAAACAGTTTGCGCAGGCACAAGATCATTTTCCCTTAATACGAGCTCATAAATATTTGCATTCGGCTTTCGCATACCGACCTTGCAGGAATAGTAAGCTTTTTCAAAGTGCTGATCGAAACTTTTTTCACGAGGCTGCAAATGATATATCCTGTTGAATTCTCTGAGATGAATATGATTGGTATTGCTCAGCAGAAACAGTTTATATTTTAATTGCAACTCATTCAGGCGTTGAAGGCTCATTTCACGAAAGTGGAGCAGAATGGCATTCCAGGCATCGCGGATATCTTTATCTGTGAGCGGGAGGCCGGAGCGTTTCCTGATTTCGCTGTAAAAATTTTTCTCTTCAATCGCTCCTTTTTCAAGGCTCATAAAAAGATCATCAGCCCCGGCCTGGGAATACATCTCATTAAAATCTTTTACACCGAGTTTTTCAAAGGCCCGGCGGGTACGGTGATAGTCAATATCCAGAATTACTCCACCCAGGTCAAATATGAGGGTCGTTGCTTTCATAGTTCAAAGAAATTTATTTCCGGCCACTCCGCGAATTTTTCTATTTTTGCAATCCTTTTTTGCCGTACGCGGCAGCGGGCCTATAGCTCAGTCGGTTAGAGCACCTGACTCATAATCAGGTGGTCCCTGGTTCGAGCCCAGGTGGGCCCACGTAGTGAAAATCAAGGTTTCAAATTTTTAGTATTTGGAACCTTTGTTTTTTAATACCTGTCTATATTTTGAATTATACACAGAGCAGGAGTGGCCAGCGGCAAGGTACAAACGAAAAAATAATTATGTTCCAGGGTGTACTTTCAATTTCAAAATTCAATTTTATCCGTGAAAAGTTTATTTAATATTTTTGGCGTTAAAACGACGATATAATAATGTATGGTTGTACAAACAACTAACCTGAAAAAATCTAAAACAATTATTTAAATGAAACACTTTTACTCTTTGTCATACTTTAAAGTCCTTCTTTTTAGTGCTGTCATCATCTCCCTTGTATCGTGCTCTTCTACAAAAAGAAGCACTGTTACGCCAAATGGCTGGCTGGTACTGGGCGAAAGCAAGGCCAACTTTGTAAGAGAAAAGGAAGTAATCCGCGTCTATAGTCCTGATACCTATACTGATATTCAATTCCGGGTAGAAGGTCAGGCACTCAAAATAAGCGACATGTCAATTTACTTTGATAATGGCGACAGGCTAACTCCAAGAATTGAACAAACAATAGAGGCCGGCCAATACAGTAATATCATTAACCTGGCCGACAATGGTAAAAAAATAGACAGGATCGAATTTAAATACAGAACTACAGGCAATGTGACCAAGGGAAGAGCCCGCATCATCCTGATGGGTAAACCTTATGTAGAAAACCGGATGAATAGCTTTTAAACCAGATATATCAAGCCTTTCCGGATAGTTTAAATTAATGAAATACTGCTATTGTTTAACCTTTCTTTAACCATGTAACAAATACATTTGCCACCTTAACCAATGATTATGAAGAAAATTGTGTTTGTTATGGGTGCCTGCATGTTTTTGTCGTATGCATTTGCGCAGGATTCTGCAATGATAAAAAAGACAAAATCTAAAAAAATCTCTTTAAACAACAGGCCCGATGACCATCTTTTGATTCAGCTCTCTTCTGACCATTGGGCAGGAATGACCGACAGCATCAGGACCCATCAGAAAGGCTTTTCTCATGGCGTGAATATCTACTTCATGCTCGATCGTCCTTTTAAATCTTCACCTAACTACAGCGTAGCTTTTGGTATCGGATACAGTACCAGTAATATTGAATTTAAGCGGGTAAATATAGACGTTAAATCCACCTTGCCTCAATTACCTTTTAACGCTCTTGATTCTACCAATCATTTTAAGAGGTATAAACTTGCCACGGGATATGCAGAGGTGCCGATAGAAATCAGGTACTATTCTGACCCGGCACATCCCAATAAAAGCTGGAAAGCGGCTTTGGGCGCAAGGGTGGGAGTTTTATTAAATGTACATACCAAGGGGGCCATTCTCCAGGATAAAAATGGAAATACTATCAACAGCTATGTTGAAAAGGAAAGCAGCAAACGATTTATCAGCGGTACCCGGCTCATGGGCACCGCAAGAATCGGCTACGGGATCCTCTCTCTTTTCGGGGCTTTTCAGCTAAACACCGTCTTAAAACCAGATGCAGGGCCTTCGATGAATCTTTACCAGGTAGGGATCACGATCAGCGGGCTATAATTCCGCCTGCAGGGCGCCTTTGATTATTTTTGCAGTAAAAATTTCATTTGATAGATAAAAAAATCAATACCGCTTCGGTAAATGCCGTACTGGTTGGCGTTATACAACAGGGACAAAGTGAAGAACTGGAAAATGAATACCTGGAAGAACTCAAATTTCTGGCAGAAACGGCCGGGGCCCATACATTAAAGATCTTCACTCAAAAGCTTCCGCATCCCGACAGCAGAACATTTGTAGGTAAAGGCAAACTGGAAGAGATTAAAAAATACATTTCAGCGAAAGATGCAGGCCTCGTGATTTTCGACGATGAGCTTACCGGGTCACAAATCATGAATATTGAAAGGGAATTAAAGGTAGTAACGATTGACAGAAGCGATCTTATTCTTGACATATTCGCATCGCGCGCAAAAACAGCGCAGGCAAAAACGCAGGTAGAGCTGGCACAATATCAATATCTCTTACCCCGATTAAAAGGAATGTGGAAGCACCTCGAAAGACAAGGCGGGGGTATTGGCAGCCGGGGTCCCGGTGAAACAGAAATTGAAACGGACCGGCGGATGGTAAAAGATAAGATCGGCCTCTTACGGAAACGGCTACACGAAATTGATAAGCAGGCCTTCACCCAACGTAAGGAACGGGGCGAATTTATCCGGGTATCTTTAGTAGGATATACCAATGTTGGTAAGTCGACCATCATGAACCTGCTGAGCAAAAGCGATGTGTTTGCAGAGAATAAACTGTTTGCTACATTGGATACTACTACCAGAAAAGTAGTATTTGGCCATACGCCTTTTTTGTTGAGTGATACGGTAGGTTTTATCAGGAAATTACCGCATCATCTCATTGAAAGTTTTAAAAGTACTTTAGATGAAGTGCGGGAGGCAGATATTTTGTTACATGTGGTGGATATCTCCCATCCGCAATTTGAAGAACAATTTGCAACGGTAAATAATACTTTGCGCGAATTAAAGAGCGACGATAAGCCAATGATCATTGTTTTTAATAAGATGGATCAATACGAAAAAAATACCTTCGATGAATGGCTGGAGCCGGAAGTAAAACGGGACCTTTTAAATGAACTAAAAAATAAATGGCAGCAGCAAACAAATGGCAAATGTGTTTTTATATCGGCCACAGAAAAAACGAATATTGCGGAATTACGTCAAACCATTCTTAATACGGTAAGAGCAATGTACCAGGTGCGCTATCCTTACAAGGCCGAATTTTTTTACTGAGTTATGGGAGAAAAAAAATTAAAGTGGTATAAAATTGCAGATAACGCGGCAGAGTTACCTTTTAATGATAATCGTCTTACGGAAATAAAAGTGCATGAGAAAAAAGTTTGCCTCATAAAGACCCAAAATGGTATCAGGGCATGTGCCGCCAGGTGCCCGCACGCGGGCGGTGAAATGTCAGAAGGGTTTCTCGATAAAAATGAAAATATTGTTTGCCCTGTTCACCGGTATGTTTATAATATAGATAATGGAAGAGACCTTAATAATGAAGGGTATTATTTAAAAATATATCCTGTACAAATTAATGCAGAAGGAATTTTTATAGGAATAGAGGAAGGAGGTATTTTCGGCTGGTGGAGATAAGAAAATCATTTTTGTAACATGGTAAAAATGGCTATTTTTGCCACCCTTTTTTGAGGTCATTCCTGCTTAGCTCAGTTGGTTAGAGCATCTGACTGTTAATCAGAGGGTCGCTGGTTCAAGTCCAGCAGCAGGAGCTGAAAATAAACAACTTACAAAGTCGCCAACGGCGACTTTTTCATTTTTGCCAGTAACTAAAACAACCTTCAAACAAAGAGCAGTTTACTATATAAAATTATTTCAATTTATGCTGACGGCATCCTTCCTTATTATCAGAATTCGTGAGTAAATATGAATTAAAGAAGGTAAATAAATTTCGGCGGTGATGAATCTGCCGAAAAAATATAGAAGGTCCTTGTGTTTTGCTATACGAACACCAACGCAGAAAAATCGCTTAAACCTTAATACCACCTCCCTTCTAAAGCTCGCGCCATCTTTCAACTGCTAATTGTTCCTGGCCGCCTTATATCCCCATGAAATATGACTTGCTTTCATGTAACAAAATTAAAATATGCTTCTTTGATAGTTTCTATGCTTTCGGCATTTCCAGTCACCCGGTTTTTTGCAAATGGTTTAATAAGATTTTCATAGTTTATCTGTAAAAGATGGTGTAGGATGTGGAGCGGTTCTTGGAAGAAAAGTTTATTTTTGAAGCACATCAAAGATTAAATTTATCAAGCTCTTATTAATGGAGCACAGCTAATAATAATGCCTGCAAACTGTTACAGGATTTGGATGATTTGAAAACAAAAAGATTCTTAAAAGAGAAAACGCAGGAAACCTGCAAAAGAAGAACAGGGGAGCAAGCATATACAATATGGAAATCGTTAAATTAGAGGGAAAAGATCAACGTCTGTATAATCTGGTTGCCCATTTGGTAATGGATGAAGATGTGGTGGCTTACAACCTGAATTATCCATATAAAACGTCTCCGGATTACAGATGGTATATCGGAACAGAGAACGGGAACACCGTTGGTTTTATTCCTGTAAAGCTGGACGGGGAAAAAGCTGTAATTAATAATTATTATATCGCAGATGATGACAGTGCAGTCCTCTCTGCCCTGCTAAAAGAAATCATTCAGACACTCCATTCTGATTTTGATATCGAGGCGATCGTACAGACAAGACATATCCTCACTTTTGAAAAGTGTGGGTTCCCCACCGTGCTTTATTGGAAAAGATATGTGAAAATGAGAATAGATAAACCGGTACCGGAAGGGGATAAAGCCGCTACAATCTAAAAACGAGGACAAATGGGAAAGAATGTGTATGAGTTGGCCATGCATCGTATTGGAATCATTTTCGATGAATTTGACAATATCTATATCTCTTTTTCCGGGGGGAAGGACAGTGGTGTACTGCTGAACCTTTGTATCAAATACATAAGGGAGAACAGGATTAAAAGACGGATCGGTATTTTGCATCTTGACTACGAAGTGCAGTATGACAAGACAACGCAATATGTAGATCGTGTCTTAAAAGAGAATCCTGATATTATAGATGTATACAGAGTTTGTGTCCCGTTTAAAGTAACGACCTGCACGTCCATGCACCAAACCTTCTGGCGCCCGTGGGATGATAAGCACAAAGAGCTCTGGGTAAGGGAAAAACCACAAGGAAGTTATACGAAAAGCGATTTCCCGTTTTATAATAGTGAACTGTGGGACTATGATTTTCAGATGCTTTTTGCCGAATGGTACCATCAGCTAAAGAAAGCCGGGAGAACCTGCTGCCTGGTAGGTATACGGACACAGGAAAGTTTCGACCGCTGGCGGACCATCCATGGAAGCAGAAGGACCAGCTTATATAAAGGATTGAAATGGACGCATCGTATTACGGATAATGTATATAATGCTTACGTTATCCATGACTGGCTGACAACGGATATATGGGTCGCCAATGGCCGCTTCGGATGGGACTACAACCGTTTATACGATCTTTATTATCAGGCCGGGGTTCCTTTGGAGAAACAACGCGTAGCCAGTCCGTTTATCTCTGCCGGCCAAGAAAATTTATCACTTTACCGGGCTCTCGATCCTGATATGTGGGGAAAAATGGTATGCCGTGTAAATGGGGTCAATTTTACTGCACTATACGGGCACACAAGTGCCGTGGGAAAAAATGCAGTTGCCTTGCCTGAAGGATACACCTGGGAACGTTATATGCATTTCCTCCTGCATACACTGCCTGAAAAGACAAGGAAGAATTACCTGCAAAAGCTTGCCGTAAGCATTGATTTCTGGCGGTACAAAGGAGGGTGCCTGCCTGAAAAAACAATTGACAAGCTGCGCGCTATCGGCATTAAAATTGAGGTTTCTGCAAGCTCGAATTATAAAACATCCAAACGTCCTGTAAGGATGGAGTACCAGGATGATATCGATATCCCTGAATTCAAGAACCTGCCTACCTTTAAGCGCATGTGCGTGTGTATTCTCAAAAATGACCATTTATGTAAATACATGGGATTTGCCCTGACAAAGAAAGAACTGGAGAATAAACGGCGGGTAATAGAATTTTACAAAAAAATATATACCTAAATCTTATGGAGGAATATACAAGCCCCGTTTATAACCTGATACCGGTGCCTGTAGAAAAGATACAGGCCAATGCTTACAATCCCAATGTAGTAGCGCCGCCAGAGATGGAGCTGCTGGAACTTTCCATTTGGGAAGATGGTTATACGATGCCTTGCGTTTGTTATTACCTCCCCTATGTTGATATGTATGAACTCGTAGACGGCTTTCACAGATATATGGTGATGAAAACTTCAAAGCGTATTTACGACCGGGAGAAAGGGCTGTTGCCTGTCGTGGTTATACATAAAGACCTGTCTAACAGGATGGCTTCAACGATACGGCATAACCGCGCCCGCGGCACGCATAATATAGAACTCATGACCAATATAGTTGCAGAACTTAAAAGATCCGGGATGACGGATGACTGGATCATGAAAAACATTGGAATGGAGAAGGATGAATTGCTCAGGCTGAAACAGATTTCAGGATTGGCTGAATTGTTTGCCAATAAAGAGTTCAGTATTCCCAAATAGTTATATCAAAAATATTAGAATGTGCTCTCCAACAAGCCGGTTTCTATTTTTATGAAATCACGGAAATACATACCTTTTACTTCCCGCCGGAATTATTTTTCATCTTTATTACACTTTTTCAGGTTCAAACTTTTATTATTTTGATGATCACCTGCACCGATTACCGGAAACGAACCGTTTTAAGATAATGCAAGTAAATATTTTTCGATATACGCTGCTTTTTGTTTAGATTTATATTGCTGAATGAATCTCGGATGTTCGAGGGTTACAAAGCTTCCGAACAAATTTTCCTCTTTATTTATTTTTTCCAGGAAAAGAGTATTTCTCTTCCCCAGAACAAAAGCAACATCTGTATCAACACCGACAGCAATATGCTTTTTCAGGCTGGCTATCATAAAAGGTTTTGCCGCTTCGAACAGCAGTTTATCATCGTAATAATTTGCATTGAGCCATTTCCTGTTTTCCGTTTGTCGCACAATTGCCAAAGGAAATGGCGAATTGATATAAAAGTTTGCATAAAACTTTTTCGCGCCTCCGTATTTTTTTATAATCTCATACACAAATACAGATGAGGGCTCATGGGAATAGGCGCTTTGCATTTTGATGCCGCAAAAGGCATCCAGGTTTTTTGTATCGGTAAAAGGCACGCCGGTAATCCCGGCGCCATGCCTGCTGGGGTTTATGCCGATAATAAATTTCCTTTTATTGCGATCACTGTAAAATTTCCTGTAGAATTGGGTCATTGTCTCCCTCGTTTCAGGATTGCTCCTGAAAGGGTTGAGCACGGCAAAGCCTTTGGGCAATCTTCCTGCATACTGCAACTGCTCATTAAATTCAATTATTTTCTCGGCTATTGTTCTCAATCTGTTTCTTTACAAATTTTCCAAATACAGCTTCTCCCGTCTGCCATTCCCTTTTTCTGTAATTGACCTCAGCACTCTGTATAATCCGCTTTGAATATGCCGTTAAACGCAATAATCGTATCAATAAATATCTTTTGCCCGGCGCTTAAAATGATATAAGGCCTTGAAGCTTGTGCTTCAATTGCTGTAAGCATTCCTTCTGCACGTTCAATTCCCGAATCATCATAGAGAATGCGGGCAACTTCATTGTTTTGCATTAGCGGCAACAATAAATCGATAATATCTTCACCAATCTTTAGTGTTTGTCTTTGATCCATATAAATAATTTTCAGGCTTCAAATATTATACTCCCAATTGTTCTCTGCCCGATGGCGTTAACATTTCAAAACTCCACGGAGGATTAAAGGTGAGATTTATTTTTACATTCCTGCCGGGGAATCCGGTTTCCAAAACATTTTTTACACCGGTGGTTATTGCTTCACCCATCGGGCAGTGCGGGGTGGATAAAGTCATCAGGACTTCGATAACATCATTTTCTTTAAACTCAATTTCATAAATCAGCCCTAAATCGATTACATTCACAAATAGTTCAGGATCTATTACCTGGTATAGCGCCTGCTGCGCTTTTATTTTTTGCTTTACCTCTTCATTTGCCGGCAAACTGCTCATGATGGTATTGTTGTTTTGTGCATTAATATTTTTGCAACGTTATATACATATATTACAGCTACTGCAAGCCATACACCCAATCCCATCTGAATAGCAAACAAACTGCCGGTAATAATTCCTGCAAATAAAATGATCAGCGCTGCAATATAAAACCTGAATTGCCATTTTACCAGGCCTTCATTATACAATTGTTTTGGCAGGGGCACTTTTATTTTTCCGGAAAGATTTTTATAATGCCCGTTCCAGACTATAAAGGGCAGCGTTTTAAATGTTTTACCCAAAATGATACCGGTAATCCATCCCATAAAAAGTAATGCGCCATAGAGAATTGCCCATTGATGCTCCCCAGAAAAATAAACAACCGGGAGAAATACAAAACCGCAAAGCAGGCACACGATAGAAACAAAGGTGGGCTTCATTTGAAATTCTATTTTTTTTCTTACCCTGTTTTTATATGCATCAAATAAATAGAGCATCCAGAAAATGGTTCCAGCTAATACGAGAATAATATATATAATGACACGGTTGCCAAGTCCCATAAAATATCCATCAAAAAGGAACAGCAGCAGGCCGAGATTCTGAAGTGCGTATGCATATTTTAAAAATCGTTCTTTTGAAGATTTTCCCAGCAAAAACATAGGAACCAATTTGCTGCTTACACCGGTTATTAGTTGCAGGAACCATCCGCCCAAACCTGCGTGCGCATGCAGCTTAAGAATATCCAAATGATTTTTTTCAAAAAAAGGGAAAGCAAGATTGAGAGCGAGCAACAGGCCCGCAATAGTGGTAAACAGAAGCCAGCATGCGGAAGTTACCAGGAATAATTTTTGCAGGCTATACCTTTTACAGATACGGCTTGTACACCACACATTTATTACATACATGATTGCCGACACTATGATTAAAGATCCGCCGGTAATCATCATCCATCCGGTTCGCATATTCCAGAAAGACCCAATCAGCAGCAACACTCCGGAAGTAAGGGTGTACCATGAAAAGGAAGCCATCTTTGCGCTGAATAAATCCTGCTCGCAGATTACAGGCAATAGCTGGTGCGCTGCGCCAAATATGATCATAGTGCCCCAGCCCAAAGCGGCCGTGTGCACTATGGCAAGCAAATGGGGATTAAAATAATGAGTGGTAAGGCTGGCAGGGCTAAGGAATAACAACAGGCAAAGCACAAAAAACGCCAATGCTCCGGTTGCATAAAACGGAAGTATGGCGCTGTTCGGAGGCGCTTTTGCTATGTTGATGTCAGCCATAGACTATTTATCATGGTTTTATTTCCGGGGGTTACATAAAAGCATCTTCACATTTCCTTCCCCGATTTTGTAAATATGAATTTCAATATCCTTGTCTGCTAATTCTTCCAGTAGGTACAGGGGCACACGTTTATGGTGTACAAACAGGGCCATATCATCCGGCAAATTTTTTATCCCGTTTAAAATAGCCTGCATCGGGCCGGGCATTTCCAAATGCCGCACATCTATTTCCTTCTTTTTTTCATTAATATAGCTGCCGCATACAGCCCGGAAGCCTACTTCATCATCCATAATTATTTTTTCGTGCTGACCGGCATTGCCGACAACAGCATTTGCTTTTTTCTTTTTGAGAAAGTAGGTATGAAATTCTGCATCGGTAACCGGATCCACAAAACTGTCTTCTGCTCTTTCCTGCTGCAGCAAATGAATCAGCGGGGTTGGAACAAAAGAGTTAATGATGCAGAATATCTTTCCTTCATCAACCTGCTTAAACCTGTGGAGAATATCTTTCAAGGGGTCAGCGCCGTTTTCAATAACCGGGCGCACATCAAGGAAAGTGATATCGTTTTTATTGGCATTGTTCAGCCAGACCGGCTTCTGTTTCACTGTAGGTCCGGATACTTCAATGTCTTCAAATAAAAATCCCAAAGGAGCTAAAGCATCAGCTAAACGGTGCACCTCACAGCCCCCCATTTTTGCCGCTTCGGCAAGCGTTACTCTCGATGCCATCGCTTTTCTCAGGATCGGGTTTTTCAATCGCTCCAAAGGTTTGGCTACGCCGGCGATAGCATCTATGCCTGCTTTATTGGCTTTAATGATATCTGATATTTTCGTCTGCCCGCTGATCTTCATTTTTCAAATCATTTTTAATAAATGATTACCGCAATAAAATAATAAGCTCAACTTTATTATCTCGGCAGTAATAAAATACAAGTGATGCTTTGAGGAGGTAATCCTTTCCCCTTTAATACATTTTTTGGCACGTGCATTCAGCGCAGGTAACAGCCACAAGGTTTGGATGAGCAGAATAAATATAACGGCTATGAAAGCAGAAACATATAAGCTGCCTGAATCAGTTGAGCGCAGAAACAGTACTGCAATGATAATGGCAAAGGCCCACTCAATCCTGTTGAGCGCTGTAAAAACCAATTTGCCTATGGAAAGCGCTACCGGCAGCGTAACTCCCTGTGCCCTGAACTTGACCCAGGATTCAAAAAAGCTAATGCTTAGGATAAATCCCGCCCATATAAACATAAGCGCCGCTGCTGTCTGTATCATTTTCCGGCTTTTAAAATAGTTTGCAACACTACTGCCTGGTTGTGCTTTTCGTCTTTTGCACCATACAACAGCGTAACGGTTTTATGATGTTCTGTAATTTGCTCCAGCTCTTTCCATGTGCTGTTCTGTTTCAGCTCTTCTGCATATTTCTTTTTAAATGCTTCCCATTTGCTTTCTTCATGGTTAAACCATTTTCGCAAGGCATCGGAAGGAGCAACTTCTTTAAGCCATATATCGCAATGCGCTTTTTCCTTGCTCAGGCCGCGTGGCCAAAGCCTGTCAACGAGCACTCTGTATCCGTCTGTTTTTTCGGCAGGCTCATAGATGCGCTTAATTTTTATCATTGTTCCGGCAGTTTTAATGCTTTTGGAAAAAGAATATTATTCTCCAGGTGAATGTGCTGATGCAAATCATCCTCAAACTCTTTCATTTTTTCAAACAGGTAATGATAAGAATTGCAGGCATCTTCCGGCAACCTGTAATTGTCGGTAATCTTGCGGAAATAGTTCAGGTCTTCGCCTGAAATGGCATGCTCGCGTTGCATCATCATGATTGACTGCATGAGGAAATCGTTATTTCCACTATTGGATACGGCTTCTTTTATTGCTGGAAATAATACATTTTCTTCCTTCGCCATGTGAGCCATCAGATCCTGCAAAAAGAGCTGCAATTTTTGCGACAGCGGTTTTAGTTCAGGATGATTTCCGCCATGGTGCTGCGCTACTTTTACGGCCAGGTTATAAATCAGCTCTGTATTGTCTTTAACATAGCGATGATGTGTATTCACAATATAATCGCTTAAGAAACCTATATCCCATTTGTTATAGTCCAAAGAAGGGGACAACGTATTTTTTTCTGCTGATTGCAATGCATATTTCAGCTCCTCTTCGCTAACTCCCGTTTCTTCGCTGACTTCTCTCAGCGTTTTATTGCCGCCGCAGCAAAAATCGATTCCCATTTTTTTAAAAACTCCGGCTTTGCGGATATCTTTCGCTGCTATTTCTCCGACAGTTTCGCTGTCCTGGTCTTTGTTTCTTTTAGCTATCCTGACCTTCCACCATTGCGGGCCCTGCTGTAAATATTCCCAGGTAAAAATATTGCCACGCTCGCCCAGCAACTGGTAATACAAAGGCCTGGGATCATGGTCGTTTTCAATTACGAAACCTTCACCTGCCCCCAGTTCGTCGAAATGCTTAAAGATAATGGGATGTTTGAGCTTTGGCTCAATTTTCGTGACATCCAGAAATTCTGCAGTTATCATTGTTGCTTATTTTAAACTTTATTGAATAATTTTTATTTTGTTGAATGAATGGCTTCAATATATTAATACCTTTTTATCTTAATTAAATTCAAAAAAATTTATACCCGCTTTAACCGTATCTCGCCTTTATTGACCGATTCCCTGAACTGGGCCAATGTGGCTTCCTTATATATTTTGTACACAGCATTTCTTGCTTTTTTATATTCATCATGTATAGGGCAGGGCTTTTTTTCCGAACAATAATCGAGCCCTACCCCACAGCCGTTAAATATCTTATCTCCATCTATGGCTATTACAATGTCAGCCAAAGATATTTTTGCTTCTGCGTCATTAATATAAAAGCCTCCATACCTGCCGGGTAAGGATTGCAACAGCCCTTTTTTGGAAAGCCCTTGTAATATCTTCCCGATAAAAAGCTCCGGTGAATCAATATTTGAGGCGATTTGTTTTACATTCACTCTGCTGCCGTTTTTAGACTGCTGGGCAATATAAATCATGGCACGAACCGCGTATTCGCAAGTCTTTGATAACATAATCCGGATTACTGTAAGCCAAAAATAGTACAAATTTTAATTAGGACAAAAACATCCGAAAATATATCATGGTTTATTAAAGACTCATTTCATATCTA
Source organism: uncultured Ginsengibacter sp. (assembly GCA_964627765.1). Lineage (GTDB taxonomy): Bacteria > Bacteroidota > Bacteroidia > Chitinophagales > Chitinophagaceae > Ginsengibacter. The sequence goes on from CAZVKO010000016.1 coordinate 61,428, forward strand.
CGGATAAAATATTTTCTTAGTTACGGGAAGGCATGAAAAATTTTTCCACTGACCTGAGATATTTTCAAGATCTTATAGGAATATGCATATTTCAATACGCTTATTCCAATCGTTTCAGGCGAAACAGCAATTGTTGAATGGCTTCCTGTGCATCATCAATAATAGATTGTGAAAAGGACTCAGAAAATAATTTTTTCCTTTTGGCTTCTACATGCTTATAAAAACCCTCTATATGTTTAATGTAATCTTTGGGTCGTGCAGTTTCGGGTATTACGATATCTAAAGTTCCGTCCAGTGCAAAGCTGGTTTCCACAAGGCGGTCAGTAATGTCAACAAGCGAATCAATAGCCTGGTCCAGGGAGATATGCGCTTCATAACTGCCCCTGCCGGTAATAGACCAATGAATTAATTTTAATGAATTACGAAATGAAATGAGTTCTCCCAAAAAAGCAGCCTCTTCACTTTTGCTTAATTTAGTATTAGTCATGATTATGTAACTTTAGTGTCTGTAAATTTATTAAAAATTCAGTTTTGTTTTTGCCCTTATATTCCTGTGATGCCGGAAAACTGTATAAAAATTATTTTCATGATTTTGTATTAGTTTTTTAGCCTGCAAATTTTGGGAATGTACGTAGACCGGAAAATGAAAAATGTATTCTTATCTACATTTCCCCGTGCAATCTGCGATATCATGTTTTTTATATTTGTCCTTTTAGCTCCACTGGTTAATGAATTGTGAATGAAAAAATATCTTCAATTTTCAAAAGGCATTTCTCTTTTTCAAACCAAATCATTGGCCTTCCGCAAAAATTCCTTCCGGGTCCTTCTGCTTTGTCTGTTCCCGGGAAGACGTGGTGTGCTGCTATTCTTATCCGTCTTCCCATATATTAATAGAAAGGGTAAAAAGGCCCTTCCAGGCTTTGTCAGCAAATAGTACGCCGGAATAGCGCAACAAAAAATATTTACAGGTGACCTTTTATGACCTGCTTTTATTTGTACTGTCCGTGCCCGAAAAATTTGCATAGCTATAATTTTATAGCAAAGCCAGATGATTTGCAATATTACTTTGAATGAATCAGGCTTTTAAGAATGTCTACAGATCATTAATAGGTCTATATTCAGGAACCAGCAATTTCATAATACCCCATGCAAAGAGATAAGCCACGCCGCAAAAGATGAACATAATTAAATAAGCTGTTTGCGGGGTTGCGGCAAAATGATCCGTCAATTTTCCGGCTATTAACTGTACAAGCACACCACCGATGCCTCCGGCCATTCCGCCAATTCCCGTAACACTACCCACGGCTTTTTTAGGAAACATATCGGATACGGTTGTGAAAATATTGGCGCTCCATGCCTGGTGCGCTGCGGCTCCGATACATATTATTGCAACGGAAAAAATAACTGCCCTGTCGCCGAATATATTTACATCTCCGAAAAACTGTGTGGCAACTACCAATAATGGGAAAACGGCAATAATAAGCATGGCCGTCATTCTCGCCTTATATACATGCCATCCGCGATTCATAAACATCATCGGAATGCCGCCACCGAAAATACTTCCGAAAATAGCCACGCCATATACAATGAATGTTGGCAGCATAACGGCTTCCCCGCTCATGCCAAATTGTTTTTTTAAATAATCGGGCAGCCAGAATAAATAAAACCACCATACTCCATCCGTCATAAATTTACCCCAGAAGAAAGCCCATGTTTGTCTATAGCCTAATAATTTCGACCATGGAGTTTTAATCTTTACGATTTCATCCTCTTTGTCCGTTACCGCTTCATCATCGCTGTGGATGTAATCATATTCTTCTTTGGTCAATTTCTTGTGCTTGGAAGGAGGATTGTAAACCGCAAACCAGAAGACCAGCCAGATCAGTCCTGCAGCGCCTGTAATTAAATAAGCCATTTTCCACCCCTGCCGGTAACCCCAATACGCCATCATCCACGGCACCGCCAGTGAAGCGATCATGGCGCCAAGGTTGGAACCACTATTGAAAAAGCCGGTAGCCAGGGCGCGTTCCCGTTTGGGGAACCATTCCGCAACGGTCTTGATTGACGCAGGAAAATTACCTGCCTCACCAACTGCAAACAAACTCCTGATAATAATATGTACTGATACCACGCTGCCGGCAACTGCGTTCAACATACCAAATACTGACCAGATGATGAGCGATAAAGCCAGTCCGAGTTTGGTACCTATTTTATCAATTACCCTGCCTGCAATAATGGTGACACCTGCGTAGAAAGCGGTAAAGAAAGATGTTACATAAGAGAAATCGGAATTAGACCATCCAAAGCCTCCCTTAACAAGCGGGGTGCAAAAAAACTCTTTCACATAACTGATCACCTGCCGGTCCATGTAATTGATAGTAGTGCTGAATAATAACAGGGTTGCTATTATCCACCTGTATTTTCCTATTTGTTGCATTATTAATTGTTAGTTAATTCAGGTATGCAATACCCGGATTTATTTTGGCGGCCTGTCAAAAAATGAAACTATATCCTGCAAAAGCAATCTGTAATTAGGTTATATACCCCCGCCTGTACGCAACAAGTTAAAAATAAAAAAAGTAATTGCAGGAGATTATTTGCGCAAAAAGAATTATAAGGCTTGTAAATATAAATTTTGCAAATAGCTTTACTTATGCAATTGATTTTATTGGGCGGATTTCTGGGCAGCGGCAAAACAACGGCTATTCAGCAGGCCTGTTCGGCATTATTAAAACAAAATAACAAAGTTGCGGTTATCACCAACGACCAGGGGAAAGAACTGGTCGATACTACATTCATCAATAATTTTTCTATTCCTGTGAAGGAAGTGGTGAACGGGTGCTTTTGTTGTAACTACAATGATCTGTTGCAAAATATTTATTATTTCAGTGAGCAAATAAATCCTGATATCATCTTTGCGGAGTCAGTTGGTTCCTGTACCGATATGATCGCCACTATTGCCAGGCCGATGGCTGAAATGCACCCTGAGTTGAGCGTAAACATTTCTGTGTTTGTGGATGTGTATCTTTTGCATTCCATCATCAGGGGGACCTCTTCTTTCATTGACGGGGATGTGCGCTATATTTTTCAAAAGCAAATGGAAGAAGCAGATGTTTTAATCCTGAATAAAGCTGATCTTGTTACGCAAGATGAATTGAATGAAGTAATGAAAGTGTTGCGCCAGGATTATTCTTCAAAAAAAATCCTGTTACAGGATTCTTTTAATGAGAAAGACATTCATCAATGGCTGGACACCGTTAGAGCTATGCCGGCGTTAAAAAGGACATCGCTTGATATCGACTATAATATTTATGGTTCCGGTGAAGCAAAGCTTGCCTGGCTGGATGCTGTTTTATTCATCAAAACAGAAAAACTGCCGGTTGTAAAAGCAGGTAGTTGGTTAGCTGAAATTATTTATGAAAAAATAAAGGCGTGGCAGCTTACGACCGGTCATTTAAAATTTTTGATAGACGATGGAAAAACGCAACAGAAGATAAGTTATACCGCTTCTGATCAAATCCAGCGCCCAGTTTTTGAAAGCACCACCTTCTCCGCAACGGTGATTATAAATGCAAGAGTTCAAACAGAGCCTGATGTCATTAAGAAAATTTTTTTTGAAGCAATTGACGAAGCATCCTTGCAAGCCAAGTGCAGGATTGAAGTGCAATCTCTTTCTGCATTTAAGCCGGGTTTTCCAAAACCAACATACCGAATGGCATAGAAGCTGTTTAAAAATTTTTTGTAAGTCGAACCATACAAGGCATTTAAGACATACAAGCCAGTATTTCCTTCTTATATGCCTTGTATTTCTTGTATGGTTCCGTTATTAAATTAAAAAGAATCTTAAACAGCTTCTCAGGTATTTACAATTGTTTTCTTTACATCAATATTTCCGTACACAACGTTCAATGTCGCTTTGCTTTTTGAATACACAACATTGCCAAAGCCGGTTTCTGTTGAAAGGAAAGATGTGAAATCCCCCACCTTTGAATCGACATACAAAATTTTATCAACTGCATCATATCGCACGCCCGTCAATGCCTGCAAATATCCATAGCTCGACATGGCTCTTGCGTACCAGTGCCCGCATTCATATTCATTAAACGGATTGCGTACACGGCCATCATAACGGTTACGGCTTAAACGCAAAACTTCCAGGCCTTCATCTACCATACCCATCATCATCATGTGCGATGCTGATTGATGCTCGATGCCTGTCCAAACTTCATCGCTGTAAACAAAGGGCAATGAAAGCTGTCCGCCTTTTGGCCAGGTGCATAATAACAAACCACCATCATCGCCCAATGCAAACGAAGGTCGCTGTGGATTGGCATGTTCCTCTAAGTTTTGTTTCAGATTATATTGATGAACCGATTTTAAATGACTCTTAATTTTATCGCGATCTGCATTATCATTCAGCATACACATCCGGGCCATCCATGATCCTAATACGCCATCAGACAAACAACCGGTTCCATATTGGTATTTCGGTCCTTCTTCTTTCAATAAGGCTTTTGCTTCCGGGGAATAATCGCCGCCAAATGATTGAGCTGTTGCCGGATTTTGTGCACGCAGGCCGGTATATTGAATGTGCTGAATAAAATATTCGCCGTTATACAATTCAGTTTCCAGAACATTCCTGCATTTATCATGCAAATCTTTATAAAAACGTACCTCTTTTTTAAGTTGGGAGCCCATTGCAATGAATGCTTCCAGCGCACCCAAATAAAAGGTGCCATGCATGCCATCCGCTCCCCAAAACTCAATATCATAAGTATTATGATGCGGCTCTTCAATGGCGCCCCGATGCCTTGGATCCCATGTTTCGATGCAATAATCCATGCTGGTTTTTACCATCGGGAAAATTTTCTGTAGCCAAACATCATCCCCGCTGATCCGCCACTCACGGTATACTTTCATAATGCCGCCTAATTGTCCGTCTGCGGCTGAATAAAATGTATGTGTATTTGGTTCAATAGGTAATACCGCACGAAAAGTCTGGTGGCCATTTACATCCTGGTTTTCGCAAAATTCTGTGGCGCGGAGACTTCTTTCCAGTGCAGGAAACAAATGACAAATGGCCTGCGCATAATTCCATACATGTGTGCAGGAGCCATGACAGCAACCACCGGTATCAGCACATCCTTCAAAGGCCCACAAACGGCCGTCGTACTGGCGGAGTACGGTGGGTGATTTTAAAATAGTAAGATTGGCAGCCACTGCCTCAATTACTTCAGGAGGTAAGGTGCTGTTGTAAAATGCATCCCTGAATAAGGAAGATTTTGATTTTAATTCATCATAATTTTTTAACCAGTAATCACCCGCTTCTTCAACAGAAGCAAACCTGTTGCTGTACCACGGCTTATAATACTTGCCATTAAAATCCTTATCATATTTATCCAAACCAATATCTGACGGCGAATTGCAGCAGCCCGATGCAGGGTTACAATTCACTTTCGGTTTGCCGGCCTCGCCATATGTCATTTCGCTGTTGGGCGTATACCAGGCAAAAAATATTTTGATTGTTTTTGATTCGCCCGGCTGCAATGAAAACGGTACATATAATGATGCTCCCGGCGCATCTTTCTCAACCGGATCAACAGATTTTATTTCTGCATTTTTTACTGCATTCCATGCCATGGTAAATGGGTCCCACCAGCCACCGCGAAACCAGCAATGATCAACGGTTGTATTTTGCTGATCTGTAAAAATTGCAAATGATGTGGGCAACGGTTTATCTGCTTTACCTGCTTCCTGTAAAATGAAACCATTTGTAAAAGGCTTTATTGAATTATTGCCATCATTAATTCTTATAAAATTTTTTGTGTTGAAAGAAAACACTGCATCCATCGCTTTTGTCCCTGTGTGTTTAAATGTATACTCCATTGCACCAACCGGCAACCCTGAATTATTTTCATCGCCCGGGATAAAAGGGCTCCAGCCAACAATGTTTACTTTTAAGGGCAAATCATTGTCGTCAATATCTAAAATACCAAAAGGAAACCGGGCAAGGAAAGAGGCATTTTTAAATCTTGGCAATCCTGTTGTGGAGCCACCCATACCGCCATTGCCTGCATCAGGATAACCGAATTTTTTCCAGTCAGGCACTTCGCCTTCCAACACCTTTGCGCCATTTGTGATACCTTTCACAGCGATCGCAGCAAATAAACCGGGTTCATTAAAAATATCAGGCTGATTTTTTATTGACATGTGTGAAATAGCGCCTGTTCCTTCCATGCAAAACATTCCGGCGCCGAGACCACCAATCGGGAAGGCAACACGGTTTAAATGCTCACCTGTATAAGCTTCATTATATTTATGACCTGAAGAGGGCCTTAGCTGTGATTGTTTCTTATTCGCGACATCTTTTGCACTAACCATACCATTTGGAACAAGGCCTGTTGCAACAGTTCCTAATCCGATACTCTTGAGAAAGCTTCTTCTGCCCTGTTTATTTTTCATAATTTATGCAATCGATAGTGGAGGGTATGTAAAGGTAGCACAACTACGTTCAGCGTAATGCAGTAAGGCGGCATCCCAAATTTTCGCTCAAAAATATCCACAGGAATTTGAACCATACAAGACATATAAGGCATACAAGATTGCCCTTAAATGTCTTGTATGCCTTGTATGGTTTAAAAATTATGATGCAATTTTGTGAGCCGGTTTGAAGTTGCAAAAGAATTTCAAATAAAGATTGAATGATATGATACGTTCGTTTAAATTTATACTTATAGCTGCTGCGATAATCGCCTGTAATAATAGCCAAAACAATGAACAGGCAGTAAGTGATTCATCTTTTACAAAAGGCACTTATGGTTACGATGCAAATTTTTTAAAAAAATATGCCGGAGAAACCATAGAGTTGAAGAATGGTGATGCAAAGATTTTTCTCAGTGCCGACTACCAGGGGCGTGTATTTACCAGCACAGCGGCCGGCGACAGCGGAACAAGCTTTGGATGGATCAATTATGATCTGCTTTCATCAGGGCAAAAGAAAAAACAATTTAATCCTGTTGGTGGCGAAGAAAGATTCTGGATAGGACCCGAAGGAGGCCAGTATGCTGTTTATTTTCCCAAAGGAGATTCTTTTAATATAAAATACTGGCAGGTTCCGCCAATTGAGGATACCGTGAAATATACATTGCAGCAATCAGACAGCAATTCTGCAACATTCGGCATATCCACTGTCCTTACTAATTATTCCGGCGCTCAGTTCAGCTTTGCTGTTACCCGGAAGATTGAATTATTGAATAAAGACAGCATTGAATCAACACTACACGCATCTGTTCCCAAAGGAGTGAAAGCGGTGGCCTATGAAACCATCAACCAGTTGAAAAATACAGGAAATATTTCATGGAAAAAAGAGAACGGCTTGTTGTCTATCTGGCTGCTTGGACAGTTTACGCCTACTGAAAAAACAAAGGTGATCATTCCTTTTTCGCCTGTTCAAAATGCAGGAAGCTATATTACCGACGATTATTTCGGAAAGATTGATTCGTCAAGATTAGTTGTAAAAGACAGTGTTTTGTATTTCAGGTGCGATGGTAAATCAAGAGGTAAGCTGGGTTTGAAGCCTGCAATTGCAAAGCCGTTTGTATGTAGTTATGATTTTAAAAAAAATGTACTGACGATATTGATTCCCGAAGTACATAAGAATGCCCTGTATGTAAACTCCAAATGGGAACTGCAGAAAGAGCCCTACAAAGGAGACGTGATCAATTCTTATAACGACGGGCCTTTGGCTGATGGAACGCAACTGGGGCCGTTTTATGAAATCGAATCTTCTTCGCCGGTGTATGAATTAAAGCCGGGCGAATTGGAAGAATATCACCAGACAACAATGCACCTGCAGGGCGATTATGATTCATTGAAAGCATTGTTGCAAAAATTAATCAATGTTAACCTTGATGATGTAAAAAGCTGGTAAGGTGAAATTATATAATACTTCCATTGGCGTAATTCTTCAGAAAGACAGCAAAGAGTTTTTATTAGACGATAGCCTGACCAATATCATTAACCGCGATAACTTATTTGAATGGCTGTCGGATCAAAATGAAAAGGAAATACACATCAGTTGGAATGACATTGCAATCTATGCACCGCTCGAAAAGCAGGAAGTCTGGGCAGCAGGCGTTACCTATTTACGGAGCCGCGATGCACGCATGGAGGAAAGCAAAGATGCCGGCGGCGCTGATTTTTACAGCAAAGTATATAATGCAGAAAGACCCGAGCTGTTTTTTAAATCATTGCCTCACCGGGTAGCAGCACATAATGAAGAAGTATTTATAAGAAAGGACTCAAAATGGAATGTGCCGGAACCGGAGCTCACTTTATTTATTAATTCAAAAGGGAATATCCGGGCATATACTATCGGCAATGATATGAGCTCGCGCGATATTGAAGGAGAAAATCCTTTGTATCTGCCGCAGGCAAAAATGTATGAACGGGGCGCCGCTATCGGGCCTTGCTTGTTTATTGCTGAAAAAGAAATTTCTCCCGATACGCAAATTCATATTGCCATCAGGAGAAATGGCGCCACTGCATTTGAAGGGTCTGTTCAATTAAGCAGGATGAAAAGAAAGCTGCAGGATCTTGCCGGGTATTTATTTCGCGAAATGATTTTTGAAAATGGTGTTTTCCTGATGACCGGCACCGGTATCGTGCCCCCTGATGATTTTACTTTACAGGAAAATGATGTTGTTGAAATAACAATTGATGATATAGGCACCTTGCGAAACGCAGTTGCATACAGGAGGTAAGAGTATTTTGGTATCGTAATCATTCCCGGAGTTCAATAAACTTATCCTTATTTTTATATACATGCTCACTCATATTGATGTTTGTTATGAATAAATTATTATACCTCATTATTTCATTCCTGTTAATAACAAATTTTACCAGCGCACAAACGAAAGTAGATTCATTGCTTACTGAAAACCGGAAAGACCCGGTTGGCCTCGATGTATCCCAACCGCGGTTTAGCTGGCAGCTCATTAATCCGGAGCGAAACATTCTGCAAACTGCTTATGAAATAAATGTTAGTGACAGTAAAGGCAAGGTATGGCAAAGCGGTAAAGTGCCATCTGATTCATCGGTGCATGTGACCTATAAAGGACCGGCATTACAAAGCGGAACAAAATATATATGGCAGGTAAGAGTTTGGGATAATTCAGGAAAACATTCCCCGTGGAGTACGCCGGCTTTCTTTTATACAGCATTGTTGAATCCATCCGGCTGGAAAGCAAAATGGATAGGACCGGGTTACATTGAAGACAGTATAATGCGGCCGAGCCCCCTGTTCAGGAAAGAATTTATTGCAGGCAAAAAGATCAGGTCTGCTGTTGCATACATTACTGCGCATGGTATGTATGAGGCAGCTATCAATGGCAAGCGCGTGGGCGATGCATTTTTAACTCCGGGCTGGACTTCTTATCATCACCGTTTGCAATACCAGGTGTATGATGTTACCAATATGCTGAATGAAGGCAACAACGCAATTGGCGTTACGCTGGGCAATGGCTGGTATCGCGGCATTATCGGTTTTTCTGATAATATCAATGTGTATGGTAAGGATATTGCTTTGCTGTTGCAGATTGATATTACCTATTCAGATGGCTCAAAGGAATCGGTTGTTACGGATGATTCATGGAAAAGCACCGATAAGGGGCCCATTCGTTACGCAGAAATTTATAACGGCGAAACCTATGATGCACGAAATGAAATGAAGGGATGGACTTTGCCAGGTTTTGATGATAAAGGGTGGAGTGGAGTAAAGCTGACACATGCACCCATGAATGTATTGGTGGCAACCTGCAACCAGCCGGTTACAGCGCATGAAACTTTTAAGCCTTTAAGAATTTTTACCACACCCAAAGGAGAAAAAGTTATTGATTTCGGGCAGAATCTTGTCGGCTGGGTGGTAATGAAAGCAACGGGTAATAAAGGTGACACCATCACGCTGTCTCACGCAGAAGTATTGGATAAGGAAGGCAATATGTACTTCGATAATCTTCGCCAGGCAAAAGCGCAGGATAATTATATTATGAGTGGCGAGGAAGAAACCTATCACCCGCATTTTACATGGCATGGCTTCCGGTATTGCAGCGTAAAAGGATATGACGGAGAGCTGAAACCCGAAGACTTCGAAGCAGTAACATTGTATTCCAATATGGAGCCGACAGGAACATTCAGCACCAGCAATGCGCTCATCAATCAGCTGCAGCATAATATTCAATGGGGGCAGCGCGGAAACTTTTTGGATGTGCCAACCGATTGCCCGCAACGTGATGAAAGATTAGGCTGGACAGGCGATGCGCAGGCTTTCTCACGCACCGCCACATTTAATTTTAATGTAAATGATTTCTTCAGCAAATGGCTGAAAGATCTTGCAGCAGACCAGCAAAATGGTGTGATGCCTTTTGTCATTCCCAACGTGTTGGGTTATGCTACCAGCAGCGCGGGATGGGCGGACGCAGCCACCATCATTCCCTGGAATATGTATCTCGCGTATGGTGACAAAAGGCTGTTATCTCAACAATATGAAAGCATGAAAAATTATGTGGAGAGTATAAGAAGAGTTGCGAAAAATAATCTCTGGAATACAGGATTTCACTTCGGCGACTGGTTGTTTTATCGCCCGTTTGATGATAATGACGGACGTTCCGCAGTGACAGATAAATATTTGATTGCGCAATGTTTCTATGCGCATTCAACACAATTGTTAATTGATGCGGCAAACGTGTTAGGATATAAAAAAGAGGTGGATGAATACACCGGTCTTTTGCAAAAAATCAAAGATGCATTTAACAAAGAATATGTGACGCCCAATGGGCGATTGGTTTCCGGTACGCAAACTGCTTATGTGCTGGCTTTGAATTTCGATATGCTCCCGGAAGCCTTACGCAAACAAGCTGCGCAAAGGCTTGTCGAAAATATCAGGAGCTACGGCAATCATTTAACCACAGGATTTTTGGGCACCCCTTATTTGTGTCATGTGCTGACAAGATTTGGTTACACGGATGTTGCCTACACCTTGCTCCTGCAAAAAACTTATCCATCCTGGTTATATCCTGTTACCATGGGCGCTACCACTATTTGGGAAAGGTGGGATGGGGAAAAGCCGGACAGCACATTTGAAACTCCGGGCATGAATTCATTTAACCATTATGCGTATGGCGCTATCGGCGACTGGATGTATAGAAAAATGGCCGGACTTGATACGTATGAAAATGGCGTCGGGTATAAGCATATCAAAATAATGCCGCATGTTGATACGGCGATTTCGCAAGCAGCGGCTTCGTTGAAAACTTATTATGGAACCGCCGGCAGCAGTTGGAAAATTGATGGTAATGATTTAATGATGGATGTTATCATTCCATGCAATACAACTGCAACGGTCTATATTCCTGCGGCTGATGCAAATGACGTAACTGAGTCTGGTAAGCCGTTGCGGGGAAATATAAAAATTGCAGGAAATGAAGAGGGATATGTAATTGTTACTGTTGGCTCAGGTGAATATCATTTTACATCAAAGGGAGCGATAGGGAAAATTAATTCCATGAACCAAAAGAATATTTCAGGTAAATAAAAAATAAACTGATAAATACACGCTTTTATATACATACAAAACTTTTTAATCATTTTAAACAAGGGCGATGAAAAAAATATTTGCTTTAATGATGCCTGTTGCGCTGTTTTCTGCAGCGTGTAATAACGGCCGGAACAATAAATCAGCGTCAACAGATTCTACTGCTGTTACACAGGCATCCCCGGATAAATGGAAATTCGGGGTTGCTTTATGGACGTTTCACAATGTGAACTTTCCCCAATCTTTGGATGAAGTGGACAGCGCAGGTCTCAAATATATTGAGCCCAATACATTTCATGATGCAGGCCCTGAATTTAAGGACTCCACCATCGGGCAGTTATCGCCCGAAGGAATTGCAAAAATCAAAGAGATGATTGCCGGCAAAGGATTGATATGCGAATCTCTTTATATTGTCGGCGATTCCACTCTTGCTTCATGGAAAAAACAGTTTGATATCGCTAAAGAACTGGGGGTAAGATTTGTTACTACCGAGCCACCGCTAAATATGTGGAACAGCATTGATAGCCTGGCAGGCGCTTATGGAATTAAGGTCGCCATTCACGATCACTGGAGAGGCTTCAGCCATTACTGGAATCCGGATACGACGTTACTCGCTATGAAAGACCATCCTGACTTTTTTGTTTGTGCAGACCTTGGCCACTGGCCGAAAAGCGGTATTGATCCACTGGATGCAGTAAAAAAGCTGAGTGGCCATATTATTGCTGTTCATTTCAAAGACATCGCTGTCTATAACAATACGGCATTAAAAGATGTTGTTGCGGGAACAGGTGTTGTAAAATTTCCTGAAATATTAGCTGAACTAAAAAAACAAAATCTTCCCTGTAATATTTATATAGAAAGAGATTCGATAGAGCCAGGAGGAAACTTGCAGGCTGTAATAACGGAGAAGAAATATTACGACAGCATTGTAAGTAAGCTGCAATGAAATCTGAAGGTTCTTTAAATTAGCATTTAAGGTAAAATAATCGCAGATGCAAATCATATTCGGAATCTTCTTTCACTTTATCGGCGGATTTGCATCCGGCAGTTTTTATGTTCCGTTCAATAAAGTAAAAGGATGGGCGTGGGAAAGTTATTGGATCATCGGGGGTTTATTTTCCTGGCTCATTGTGCCGCCGGTTGCTGCATGGCTCACTGTTCCTCACTTTACGGATATCATTTCACAAACCGGTGCCTCCACCTTTTGGTGGACGTATTTCTGGGGAGTGCTTTGGGGAATCGGTGGACTGATGTATGGACTGGGAATGCGTTATCTCGGAATGAGCCTGGGTAATTCTGTGTTGCTGGGTTTTACTTCCGCATTCGGCGCACTGATTCCATCCATTTATTACAACTTTCATCCGCAGGCAGGCAAAACAACCTTTCATGATTTGCTTGCCACTTCATGGGGAAGAATCGTGTTATTTGGAGTTTTGATTTGTTTGATTGGCATTATCATTTGCGGGCGTGCCGGGATGATGAAAGAAAAAGAGCTGCCGGAGGAAAAAAAGAAAGCCAGCATAAAAGAATTTAACCTGGTAAAAGGATTAATCATTTGTACCATTTCCGGCATCCTCAGCGCCTGTTTCAATTTTGGTATCGAAGCGGGCTCGCCGATGGCGGAAGTTGCCAACAACACCTGGAAGGCAGCACACCCTGCAGAAGCTATGAATTTTTTATACCGCAACAATGTTATTTATGTGGTGCTTTTGTGGGGCGGACTGACCACTAATTTTATCTGGTGCATGTTATTAAATGCGCGCAATAAAACCTTTGGCGATTATGCTAACAGTAAAGTAAATCTCAGGCGCAATTATCTTTTTTCTGCCATTGCAGGCACTACGTGGTTTTTACAATTCTTTTTCTATGGTATGGGCGAAAGCAAGCTGGGGAATGGCGCCAGCAGCTGGATTCTGCACATGGCATTCATTATACTTGTGGCCAATATGTGGGGCTTTGTATTAAAAGAATGGAAAGGAGTTACAACAAAAACACGAAGTACAATTATTGTTGGTGTTATTACAATTATTGTTTCTGTGATACTCGTTGGTATTGGTAATGCAATAAAACGATAGGCTATTAGCTGTTGGCTATTAGCCATTAGCTGAAAAATAGAACAATCAAAAAAAGTTAAAAGCCAATAGCTAAAGATTAACAACAAAATGAAAAATTATAAAGAACTTATTATTTGGCAAAAGGGAATCGAAATTGTGAAGACAACATACATTTTGATTAAAAAATTTCCTGCCGAGGAAAAGTTTGGAATTGTTTCGCAAATAACAAGAGCTGCTGTTTCCATACCGGCTAATATTGCTGAAGGGAGTAGTAGAAACAGTGATAAAGATTATGCAAGATTTCTTCAGCTTTTTTTAGGTTCTGCTTTTGAAGTTCAAACTTATTTGGTTATTGCAATAGAAATGAATTGGGCACGATTTGAAGAGATTGAAAAATTAGAATTATTGTTAGAAGAAGAAATAAAAATGATTCATAGATTTATAAATACTCTAAACAAAGCTAAAAGCTAATAGCTACCAACCAAAATATGAATACAGCAGCAACAAAATTTAAACACGTTTCTTATTTGTGGAACGATGAAGAAGCTGCGAAATTAGCAGGAGATGAAGTGGCATTGCTGGTGTATCGCTCTAATTTGCTCGGCACGGATTTACGCTTAACCAATTACGGCGGCGGAAATACTTCGTGTAAAACAATGGCGAAAGATCCATTAACCGGAGAGAACGTTGAAGTGATGTGGGTAAAAGGCAGCGGCGGCGATTTGGGAACCATGAAGCGAAATGGGCTCGTTGCTTTATATGTTGAGCGTTTACGTAATTTAAAAAATGTATATCGCGGCATTGAGCATGAGGACGAGATGGTGGAATTATTCAATCACTGTATTTATGATTTGAACTCAAAAGCGCCATCTATTGATACACCATTGCATGCATTTCTTCCGTTCAGGCATATTGATCATTTGCATCCGGATGCTGCCATAGCGATTGCAGCAGCCAGAGACGGAGAAAAAATTACCCGGGAATTATTTAACGGAACAATAGGCTGGGTAGAATGGCAACGGCCGGGATTTGATCTGGGTTTGAAATTAAAAAAATGTTTGGATGATAACCCCGGCATTCGCGGCATTATGCTTGGCTCGCATGGATTATTTACATGGGGCGATACGGCGTATGAAAGTTACGTGAATACGCTGGAAGTAATTGAACGTTGTGCAAAATTTCTCGAAGACAATTACGGTAAAAAAAAGCCCGTTTTTGGCGGCCAAAAAATTGAATCATTACAGAAAGAAGCGCGGTTCAATAAAGCTGCTGCACTTGCTCCGGTATTAAGAGGATTTTGTTCGTCATCAATAAAAATGATTGGTCATTTTACTGACAATGATCGGGCGCTTGAATTTATTAATTCAAATGATTTGTTCAGGCTTGCACCCATGGGCACCAGTTGCCCCGATCATTTTTTGCGCACAAAGATTTCTCCATTGGTATTGGATCTCACACCGGATGAAAACGTAAACAACACTCTGGCAATCAAAGAAAAGCTGCAACCGCAATTTGATGCATATAGAAAAATGTATACAGCCTATTATGAAAGCTGCAAACATCCCGAGAGTCCTGCCATGCGCGATCCCAATCCTGTTGTGATTTTATATCCGGGCGTGGGCATGTTCACTTTTGCAAAAGACAAACAAACCGCGAGAGTAGCAGCCGAATTTTATATCAATGCTATTAATGTAATGAAAGGTGCTGAGGCTGTAAGCGAATACATATCTCTGCCACGACAGGAAGCATTCAACATTGAATACTGGTTGATGGAAGAAGCCAAGCTGCAGCGCATGCCAAAACCAAAAGCATTGAGCGGAAGAATTGCATTGATAACAGGAAGCGCCGGCGGTATAGGAAAAGCCATTGCAAAAAAGTTTGCAGAAGAAGGCGCGTGCGTGATGATTAATGACATCAATGAAGAAAGAATGCAGTCAGCTATGGAAGAATTTCAGAAAGTTTTTGGAAAGGACACTGCAGCTTCGGTATTGCTCGATGTAACCAACAATGAGTCTGTTGAAAAAGCATTTGCTGCAGCATCACTTGCATTTGGCGGAGTTGACATTGTTGTAAACAATGCAGGCATCAGCATTTCAAAGCCTATAACTGATCACAGTATTGAAGATTGGGACAGGTTGTATGATATATTGGTGAAAGGCCAGTTTCTTGTTTCAAAGCAGGGTGTAGAGGTAATGCGTAAGCAAGGCTTTGGCGGAGATATTATCAATATTGTTTCTAAAAATTCAGTCGTTGCCGGACCAAACAATGCAGGTTATGGAAGCGCAAAAGCAGCGCAGTCGCATCTTTCGAGATTGCTTGCCGCTGAGCTCGGGAGTGATAAAATTCGGGTAAACGCAGTAAACCCCGATGCGGTAATTGCAGACTCCAATATCTGGGCCGGTGGCTGGGCAGAAGGAAGAGCAAAGGCATACGGAATAAAAGTGGAAGAGCTGCCTGCTTTTTATGCAAAACGAACATTGCTCAATGAGACCATTTTGCCCGAAGATATTGCCAATGCATGTTTTGCCTTTGTGAGCGGGCTGCTTAATAAATCAACAGGTAATGTTTTAAATGTGGATGGCGGCGTGGCAGCGGCGTTCCTTAGGTAAATGCGCTTATAGTTAACTTCTAAGTAAATCACAAATGCAGCGGGTTGCTTTTAAAATGAAATTATTGAAAGGATATGAGGATGAATACAAAAAACGCCATGATGAAATATGGCCGGAGTTAAAAGCATTATTAAAGCAGCAGGGCATAACGGAATATTCGATTTTTCTTGATGAAGCAAACAATGATTTGTTTGCTTATCTTACCATTGAGGACGCAAAGAGGCTGGACGTATTACCCGGAGAAGCCGTGATGAAAAAATGGTGGGCTTATATGAAAGACATTATGGAAACAAATGAAGACAACTCGCCTGTTAGTATTCCTTTGAAAGAAGTTTTTTACCTGCCTTAAAATAATTCTATGCAGATTGCCAAATATGAGATTGATAAGTTAAACGAGGCTTTATTAAAAGAACATCAGCGGAAATTCAATTTCACTCTTGGTGAAATTACGAATGCTGAGGAAGTTATACAAAAGCTCATCCGCTTCCAGGTGGCAATTCCAAGCTGGGCTTTGGGTACAGGCGGTACGCGTTTCGGAAGATTCAGCGGTGGCGGCGAGCCCCGTTCTCTCGAAGAAAAAATTGAAGATGTGGGATTGCTGCATGCGCTCAATCGCTCCAGCGGAGCAATTTCATTACACATTCCGTGGGATGTTCCCAAAGATTATCAGGCCATAAAATCTTTAGCGGCACAGCTTGGATTGCGTTTTGATGCAATGAATTCAAATACTTTCCAGGACCAGCCCAATCAAAAGTATAGTTATAAATTCGGTTCATTGCAGCACATGAATAGGGACGTTCGTAAGCAAGCTATTGAACACAACATTGAAGTAATTAAACATGGTATTGAGTTAGGGTCGCAATCACTAACTGTTTGGCTAAGCGATGGAAGTTGTTTTCCCGGACAGTTAAATTTCAGAAAAGCATTTCAAAATACATTCGAAAGCTTACAAGAGATTTATGCTGCTTTGCCTGGCAACTGGAAAATGTTTATTGAGTACAAAGCGTATGAACCGAATTTTTATTCAATGACTGTTGGGGATTGGGGGCAATCTTATTTATATGTAAGCAAACTGGGCGCTCAAGCATATACATTGGTTGACCTGGGCCATCATTTATCGAATGCCAATATTGAACAGATTGTTGCATTACTGCTGATGGAAAAGAAATTAGGCGGCTTTCATTTCAACGATTCAAAATATGGAGATGATGATTTAACAGCCGGAAGCATTAAGCCGTACCAGTTATTTTTAATTTTTAATGAACTGGTGGAGGGTATGGATGCACGAGGAATGAATCATGCTGATGATCTCGGCTGGATGATAGATGCCAGTCACAATGTGAAAGATCCTTTGGAAGATTTGTTGCAGTCTGTCGAGGCTATTATGCTCGCCTATGCCCAGGCCTTAATTATTGACAGGAAGAAATTAAGTGAAGCGCAGGATTCCAACGACGTTACGATGGCGCAGGAGATTTTACAAAAAGCTTTTCGTACCGATGTAAGACCCATCGTTGCGGAAGCGCGGTTGAGGAATGGCGGCGCCTTGGATCCGTTGCAATTTTTCCGTATTCAAAAAGTAAGAGAGCAATTGATAAAAGAAAGAGGAAGTAAAACAGTTGCAACCGGATTGTGATGAAAAAGCTGCCGGTAATAGTAATCTTCGACATTGGTAAAACCAATAAGAAATTGTTGTTGTTTGATGAAGAGTACAATGTTGCTTATGAAAATTCCATTCAATTAGAAGAAATCACTGACGAAGATAATTTCCCTTGTGAAGATGTACATGCGCTTACAAACTGGATGAAAGAATCTTTTAACCGTGCTCTGCAGGACAATCGTTTTGAAATTCGTGCAGTTAATTTCTCGGGCTATGGCGCCAGCTTTGTATTGCTTGATGAAAACCTTGGACCATTTCTTCCATTATATAATTATCTGAAACCTTATCCTGAACAACTGCAAAAACAATTTTATAATACTTACGGCGGAGAAAGCTTAATTGCAAAGCAAACTGCGTCCCCGGTATTGGGCAGTCTGAATTCCGGCATGCAGTTATACAGGCTGAAATATCAGAAGCCGGGGGTCTTTCGTAAAATAAAATATGCATTGCATCTTCCGCAATATTTAAGTTTTATTTTCACCGGGAAAGCCTATAGTGATATAACCAGCATTGGCTGCCACACCCATCTTTGGGACTTTCAGCATCACCAATACCATGCATGGGTAACAAAAGAAGGCATTGACGACAAGCTCGCTGTCATCGCCGGAAGCGATTCAATTGGCGGATATATTAATAGAAATATTCCGGCCGGGATCGGGTTGCATGATAGTTCAGCCGCATTGATACCTTATCTCATGTCATTTGCTGAACCGTTTATTTTATTATCAACCGGCACCTGGTGCATTTCATTGAACCCGTTTAATCCTGCTCCGTTATCTGGTGAAGAATTGAAAAATGATTGCCTGAATTATCTTTCCTACAAAGGTGAACCGGTAAAAGCATCCAGGCTTTTTGCAGGATACGAGCATGAAGAACAAGCTAAAAGATTGGCCGCACATTTCCATAAAGATCCGGATTATTGTAAAACCATAGCCTTTAATCCTTCCTTTATTAAAAAGGCCGGTATGCCAGCTGAAGCCATTCATGGAAAAATAATGATGACTCAGTCTGATTTTTCAAAAATAAATTTGAGCTCATTTGAAAATTATGAAGAAGCCTACCATCGGTTGGTAGCAGATATTATTCTCCGGCAGGTTTACAGCACTGATCTTGTTTTGAAAAATAGCGTTGTGAAAAAAATCTTTGTTGACGGCGGCTTCAGCAACAATCCGGTATACATGCAATTGCTCGCAGATGCCTGTCATGAAATGGAAGTGTATGCTGCTGAAATTCCACAGGCTTCGGCATTAGGTGCAGCGTTTATTATGCATCGGTATTGGAATAGTAAAGATTATCCTGTTAATCTCATCCGGCTAAAACATTATCAACCGACACAGAATCCGGTAAAAAAATAGCCGGCTTTATTTGCAGCCCTTACTTTTGAGATTAATTCCAACATGACATTGATCATATATACAATTGACAGGCATTTGCCAGGTATCTGTCAGAAATAATAAATTTGTAGTAATAATTATTACCTATTGCTAATCAGGAAAAAATCGGAAACTACCACGGCTAACTCAAAAAATTAAGAACAATGGCAACAGGTTTTGTCATTGTCGTTATATCGGGATGTACACGTGGATAATAAAAATAATCATACAGGAACCATTAGCTCAATCCGGGGAAGTATAGCAGATGTTTATTTTGATAAGCATCTTCCATCACTGTCAACTGTCTTGCGTACAGGCAATAACAATGAAATTATCATTGAAGTTTTATCGCAGCCTGATGCACATCATGTGCGTGGCATTGCATTAACGCCTACGCAGGGTTTGGCAAGAGGTATGAAGGTGCTGAATACACAAGCACCTTTAAAAGTGCCTGTTGGTCATGCAACTTTAGGGCACATGTTTGATGTGTTTGGTAACAGCAATGATGACCATTTTGATGGTACGAAATGCGAACAACGAAGCGTGCATCAGCAAGCACCTTCTTTAATGAAACGTTCAACAACATCAGAAGTTTTTGAAACAGGCATTAAAGCCATTGATGTATTGGTACCATTGGAACGTGGCGGCAAAGCGGGTTTGTTTGGTGGCGCCGGAGTTGGTAAAACGGTATTGCTTACAGAGCTTATTCATAATATGGTGAAGAACCATAACGGCATCAGTATGTTTTGTGGTATTGGTGAACGTTGCCGCGAAGGTCTGGAATTGTATCATGATATGAAAGAAGCCGGCGTGCTGCAAAACATGGTAATGATGTTTGGGCAGATGAATGAGCCGCCGGGTGCAAGGTTTCGAGTTGGTCATGCGGCATTAACAATGGCTGAATATTTCAGAGATGATGAACACAGAGATGTATTGTTGCTGATAGATAACATCTTTCGTTTTATACAGGCAGGTATGGAAGTTTCAGGTTTGATGGGACAAATGCCATCACGGTTAGGCTATCAGCCGACAATGGGTACAGAGTTATCACAATTGGAAGAACGCATTGCGAATACGAACACGGGAGCTATCACATCCATACAAGCGGTGTATGTTCCTGCAGATGATTTAACGGATCCTGCTGCGGTGCATACATTCTCGCATTTATCTGCATCAATTGTATTATCAAGAAAAAGAGCCAGTGAAGGTTTATATCCTGCGATTGATTTATTGCAATCAGGCTCTAAGATGGCAACACCAACAATCATTGGTGAAAGGCATTATCAAATTGCGCAGGAAATAAGACAAACATTGGCGCAGTATGAAGAGCTGAAAGATATAATCGCAATGCTGGGTTTGGAACAGTTGAGTGTGAATGATCAGAAGATTGTGAACCGTTCAAGAAGGCTGGAGCGTTTTCTTACGCAACCGTTTTTTACAACAGAACAATTCACGCAGTACAAAGGAAAAAATGTATCGCTGAAAGATGCATTGGATGGTTGTGAGCGCATATTGAATGATGAATGTAAAGATATACCTGAAAGCGCTTTTTATATGATCGGCTCTATTGATGAAGCAATAAAGAAGTAAATGATTAAACCACTAAGACACGAAGAAACAAAGTTGCGCGAAGCTTTAGTGTTGCTTGCTGCCTTGGTGTCTTTGTGGTTATTTAATTATAATAAGAAATGGAAACCGCAATGCATTTGAAAATATTATTACCATTTAAAGTGTTTGCAGATGTTGAGCATGTGCAACGCATGGTGATAGAAACAAATGCCGGCTCGTATGGTTTATTGCCGCAACGGCTGGATTGCACGGCAGCACTGGTTCCCGGCATTTTGCAATATGAAACGAGCGAAGGCTTACAATACGTTGCGGTTGATGAAGGCATACTGGTGAAGACAGGAAGCGAAGTATTGGTATCAGTGCGCAATGCAATGGGCAACGCGCCATTAGGACAATTAAAAGCATTGGTGCAAACACAATTGAAACAGGTAAATGAAAACGAAATCAGCACACGTTCGATGATGGCAAAACTGGAAAGCAGTTTTATAAGAAGTATTCAAAAATTAAGAAGGGCAGGTGAATGATGTTGAACATAACGAAAAAAATTTCAGCAATACAATCGGCAATAAAGAACAATTGCGGCTGAAAGCACAACGTGATAAACACAGCGTGTGGAGCGGCTTTGGCTTGTTTGGAATGGTTGGCTGGTCGGTGGCAGTGCCAACGTTGTTAGGTGTTGCATTAGGCTGGTGGTTAGATAAAAAATACCCGCAACATTTTTCATGGACATTGAGTGGTTTATTCATCGGCTTGATTGGTGGCTGTGTGATTGCATGGAACTGGATAAGTAAAGAGAACAAAGCAATTCATAAAAATACGGAGGATGATAATGAATAACTTTTTTGTATTGGCAATAACACTGATTGCAGGTTTTGCAACAGGTGTATTTTTCTTTGGCGGGCTTTGGTTCACCGTTCAAAAAGGCATGACTGCAAAGGCTCCTGCAGTGTGGTTTGTTACCAGTTTTGTTATACGCGTGGCTGTAACATTGGTTGCATTTTATTATGCAGGTGAAGGCATCTGGCAAAGATTATTATTATGCCTTGCAGGATTTCTGATTGCAAGAATCGTGGTTACCAAATACACGAGGAACAAACAACTTAAAACCGTGAAGGAGGAAATCGCATGAGATTAACGCCTGATCAAAAAATATTCTGGCAGCATGGTTTTATGCACCTGAACTTAACCATTGTAACAACATGGGGTTTGATGTTCTTGCTTATATTAACCGCCTGGTTAATTACAAGAAAATTAAAGAGTGATGTAAACATTTCACGCTGGCAAAATGTGCTGGAAATTTTAGTGCTCGGCATGCGTGACCAGATAAAAGAAATCGGCTTAAAGAATCCTGGAAAATATATTGGCTTTATCGGCACGATGTTTTTGTTTATCGCGACGAGCAACCTCTGCACAATACTTCCTTTTTATGAACCGCCAACAGGGTCGCTTTCCACAACGGCAGCGTTAGCCATTTGTGTATTCGTTGCTGTGCCCGTGTTTGGCATTGCTGAAAGTGGTGTGGCAGGTTATTTAAAAACGTATTTGCAGCCGAGCGTTATCATGTTGCCGTTTAATATCATCAGTGAGTTTTCAAGAACGCTGGCATTAGCTGTTCGTTTGTTTGGCAATATCATGAGCGGCGGTTTAATCATCACCATTTTATTAAGCATTGCGCCATTTTTCTTTCCTGTTGTAATGAGTGCATTGGGTTTGTTAACCGGTATGGTGCAGGCATATATTTTCAGCGTGCTTGCAACAGTGTATATCGCAGCAGCAACTGAGGATGGAAAAAGAATTAAAAAACAAATTAATCATGGATAGTACAACAATCGTAGCAATAACATCAATCGTTATTGCAGGTTTAACAACAGCAATCGGGTGTATGATGCCTGCAGTGGGCGAAGGCAAGTCAGTTGCATCCGCATTAAATTCTATCGCACAGCAACCTGATGCAGCATCAACCATAACAAGAACATTATTCGTTGGTTTGGCAATGATTGAAAGTATAGCAATTTATTGTTTCGTGGTTTCAATGATATTGATTTTCGCCAATCCGTTCTGGAACCATTTCATAAAGTAATCAGCGATGGAAATAGATTGGTTTACGGTGATAGCGCAGGTAATCAATTTTCTTGTGTTGGTGTTTTTGCTGAAACGATTTTTATACAAGCCTGTTTTAAATGCAATTGACGCAAGGGAAAAAAGGATTGCTGTACAGTTGAATGATGCTGCAACAAAAGAAGCAGATGCAGTAAAAGAACGCAATTTGTTTCAGCAGAAGAATGTTGAATTTGATGAGCAACGTGCAGCAGCCATGAATAAAATGGCTGAAGAAGTA
The DNA here is from genome assembly GCA_964627765.1 of uncultured Ginsengibacter sp. GTDB lineage: Bacteria > Bacteroidota > Bacteroidia > Chitinophagales > Chitinophagaceae > Ginsengibacter. The sequence goes on from CAZVKO010000016.1 coordinate 84,618, forward strand.
AAAGCTGAAAGACAAAAACAATTGGAGCAAGTACGCAATGACGGTGTGGCTTTGCAACAAAAATTAGAACGCTCAATTGCAGAGCAACAACAAAACATCAGTGCTGAAATAAAAAATAAAATTCAGCAGGAAGTATTTGCCATTGCAGATAAAGCATTAAGCGATTTAGGTTCTGTTTCATTGGAAGAACAAATCATTCAAAACTTTATTCAGCGTATCAATCATTTGAATGATGATGAACGCAAGCAATTCAGCAATGCGTTCAACACTTCAAATAAAACATTGCTCATCACTTCTGCATTTATATTAAGCGATAAACAAAAAGATGTATTGCAAAAAGCTGTTACATCATTAATCAACAATGATGTTGCATTCAACTATCAAATCAATCCACAACTTATCAGCGGCATTCAAATCGCAGTAAACAATTATAAGCTTGCATGGAATATTGAAAATTATTTGAATGATTTAAAGAAGTATATGGCTTCATCATTAAGTAACACAAACAACAAAGAAAATGTTGCAGGCTGATTTATCAAAAGATATAGAGCAAACATTTACCGGTATAAGCAATAGCAGGCAACAATATGCGCCAACATTTACACCGCAGGAAACTGGCGTTGTTACAAGCGTTACAGAAGGCATTGCAAAAGTTGCAGGTTTGCCCAATGCAGGTTATGAAGAGCTGCTGAAGTTTCCCAACAATTTATATGGTATTGCATTCAATCTGGATGAAGAAGAAATTGGCGTGGTACTATTGGGTGATGATGAAAATTTAAAAGCCGGTGCTATTGCAGAACGCACAGGTCGTGTGATGGATATTCCTGTTGGCAATGGCGTGATTGGTCGCGTTATTAACCCGCTTGGTGAGCCATTGGATGATAAAGGTTCTATTGCATTCACCAAACGACTACCGGTTGAAAGACCGGCGCCGCCAATCATGCATCGTGAAGCAGTGAATGTTCCTTTGCAGACAGGAATAAAAGTGATTGATGCCATCATTCCCATTGGTCGCGGACAACGTGAACTGATTTTGGGCGACAGGCAAACAGGTAAAACTGCGATTGCGATTGATACGATATTGAATCAAAAAGATAAAGATGTTTTGTGTGTGTATTGTGCCATTGGTCAGCGTACATCTTCTGTTGCAAAAGTAGTGGCAGCGCTTACCGCAAAAGATGCCATGCAATACACAACCGTTGTAGTAACGGAAGGCAATGATGCGCCGGGTTTGCAATACATCGCCCCATATTCAGCAACAAGCATAGCAGAATATTTTATGGAGCAGGGCAAAGATGTATTGATTGTGTATGATGATTTAACGCATCATGCAAGGGCTTATCGTGAGCTGTCTTTGTTGTTGCGCAGACCGCCTGGCAGGGAAGCTTTTCCCGGTGATATTTTTTATATTCATTCGCGGCTGCTGGAACGTGCAACGCATTTGAATGCAGCACATGGCGGCGGTTCATTAACGGCATTACCTGTTATTGAAACAGAGGCGCAGGATATATCTGCGTACATCCCAACCAATCTTATTTCCATCACAGACGGACAATTATATCTCTCGCCAAAATTATTTGAGTTAGGTGTATTGCCTGCGGTTGATATAGGTAAATCAGTCTCACGTGTTGGTGGCAAAGCGCAATTGCCTGCTTACAGAAAATTTGCCGGTAATTTAAAATTGGCTTATGCGCAGTTTGAAGAGCTGGAAACCTTTGCGCGTTTTGGAACACATCTCGATGCAGCAACAACAAAAATTATTGAGCATGGCAAACGCATTCGTGAAATTTTTAAGCAGGCAGAAATGCAACCGGTCACTGTTGCTGAACAACTGGTTTTATTAATTGCATTAACGAATGGTTTATTTGATAATGTGCCCCTGGCTAAAATAAAAGATGCTGAAACAATCATTCGCAGTGCAACACAACAATTACCAGGTGATGTTTTGCAACGCTTATTATCAGCAGAAAAATTAAAAGATGAAGATGAGCAATTGATTGTTCAAACAGCAAAAGACGCTTTGAAAACTTTTTATAGTGAATAAAAATGGCTGATACTTTAGAAAACTTACACAGGAGAAAAGAAAGCGCTGCAGAGCTTGATTCCGTTGTGCGCACGATGAAAGCAATGGCAGCTTCCGGCATCGGTCAGTATGAAGCCGCAGTAAAATCGTTACAGGATTATTATCGCACGGTTACTTTAAGCATTTATGCAAGCTTTATTAATCAACACATGAATGCATCACCGGCATCCATAGCCAATCAAAAAGAAAATGAAACAATTGCCATTGTGTTTGGTTCAGACCAGGGTTTGGTAGGAAGATTTAACGATGTATTGGCAGATTTTGTTCAACATCAGTTACAACAAATTCAGGGAAACAAAAAGATATGGATTGTGGGCGAACGCATGTTGCCATCATTCAACGAAAAAAATTTTATTGCTTCAAAAACTTTTACCGTCCCCAATTCAGTTGACGGCATTACATCTTTAGTAAATGAAGTTTTAATTAAGATTGAAGAAGCCCGTGAACAGCACCATCTGCAATCACTATATTTATTTCATAATGCACCTTTACATGAAGCAGGATATGAGCAAACAGCATCGCAAATTTTGCCGCTTGACGGGCAATGGAAAAAAGATATTGGCATTACAGCATGGCCAACAAAGCTTTTGCCCGGGGTAATTGGAGGCAACGAAAAACTTTTGCCGGCACTGATCCGGGAATTTTTATTTATGTCATTGTACAAAGCCTGCGCCGAATCATTGGCAAGCGAAAATGCAAGCCGGCTTGAAGCGATGCAGCGTGCAGAAAAAAATATTGGTGAAATGCTCGATGATCTCAATCAGACTTATAATCGTTTACGGCAAAGCACAATTGATGAAGAGTTGTTTGATGTAGTGGCTGGCTTTGAGGCATTGAAGAATAAAAACGAATAATCATGCAAAAAGAATTTAACTCAGAAATATATGGCATGTTGCCAACAGGCATTCCCGAAATAGAATCATTGGCTGCATTGGCGCTTGACATGCGCTGGTCGTGGAATCATGAAGCAGATGAGTTGTGGCGGCAACTCGATCCTGCTTTATGGGATCTCACGCACAATCCGTGGATCGTTCTGCAAACTGTTTCAAAAGACCAGTTGGAAAAACAATTGACCAGACCCGCATTCAGAAACAAGATTGATGAATTGATAAAACTGAAAGAAGCTTCATCATCAGAAGAAGGCTGGTTTCAGCAGGCGCATCCAAACTCATTGTTATCATGCGTTGCATATTTCAGCATGGAATATATGCTGAGTGAGGCATTGCCGGTTTATGTGGGCGGCTTGGGCAATGTTGCCGGTGATCAGCTAAAATCCGCAAGCGATTTAAATGTGCCGGTAGTTGCCATTGGTTTGTTGTACGGGCAAGGATATTTTCACCAGCAGATTGATAAAGACGGTTCGCAGCTTGCATTGTTTCCATACAATGATCCGGGCCAGTTGCCTATTACACCGTTGCGTTTGCCAAATGGTGAATGGCTGCGGGTAAAAGTTTCATTGCCCGGTTATCCTGTGTGGCTGCGTACATGGCAGGTGCAGGTAGGTAAATTAAAATTGTATTTGCTGGATAGTAATGATGCGGCTAATCTTCCCTGGCATCGCGGCATTACAAATGAAATATATGGAGGCGGAACGGAAACACGCATCAAGCAGGAAATTGTTTTGGGCATTGGCGGATGGAAATTGCTGCAGGCATTAAACATTCACCCGGAAGTATGTCACATGAATGAAGGGCACGCCGCTTTTCTTGTGCTGGAGCGTGCGGCTGATTTTATGAAGGCAAATAATGCGTCTTTTCAGGAAGCCCTGGCAGTAACACGTGCCGGCAACATCTTTACTACACATACGGCAGTGGCTGCGGGCTTTGATCATTTCATCCCTGAATTGATGGAACAATATTTCAGCACGTATGCAAAAGATGAACTCCATATTTCTATGAATGAATTGATGGCGCTTGGACGCCAATATGCCAACAATATGTCTGAGAGCTTCAACATGGCTTATCTTGCTATTCGTGGCAGTAGCGCTGTGAATGGGGTAAGTGATTTACATGGAAGAGTGAGTCGTCATTTGTTTCAGCCTTTATTTGAAAGATGGCCAACACCTGAGGTGCCGGTGGGTTCTGTTACAAATGGTGTGCATATGCCAAGCTGGGATTCTGAATTTGCAGATGAAGTGTGGACGAAAGCTTGTGGCAAAGACCGCTGGAAAGGTGAGCTGGAAATGTTGCAGCAAAACATTTATGATGTGCCTGGTGAAAGGTTGTGGAATATGCGCAATAAATCAAGAAATAGGTTGGTGAACTATGTTAGAAAAAGATTTGAAAGACAAGTTTCACTCACTGGTCAGCCTGAAATAATTGAAGCATCGAAGCAGGTATTTGATCCAAATGTGCTAACGCTTGGTTTTGCAAGAAGATTTGTTACCTATAAGCGCCCGACATTATTGTTGCATGATGAGGAAAGATTTGTAAGAATACTTACCCATCATGAAAACCCGGTACAGTTAATTATTGCAGGTAAAGCGCCGCCGTATGATGAGGGCGGTAAGGCATTGATAAAAGAATGGATGCAGTTTATTCACCGCCATGATTTGTATAAGCATGTGGTGTTTTTAAGTGATTATGATATGTTGTTAACGGAGCAAATGGTGCAAGGTGTGGATGTGTGGATCAATACACCGCGCAGGCCATGGGAGGCATGCGGCACAAGCGGTATGAAAGTGTTGGTGAATGGAGGTATTAATTTGTCTGAACTCGATGGCTGGTGGGCTGAAGCATACACGCCTGCAGTGGGCTGGGCAATCGGCGATATGCAGGAACATCATGAAGACCCGGCCTGGGATGCAACCGAAGCAGAGGCCTTGTATAATATTCTTGAACAACAGATCGCGCCTGCATTTTACGAACGCAATGCAAACGGAATTCCCGGCAAATGGATTGAGAAAATGCGTAACAGTATGGCGATGTTGACGCCAAAGTTTTCTGCCAATAGAACTGTTCGTGAATACACTGAAAAATATTATTTGCCTGCTGCAGAAAGATATCTGCAACGTGCAGCAGATAAAGGTGCGGTTGGTAAAAGAATTATAGATGCTGAAAACGCATTAAACAATAAATGGAATGGAATACATTTTAATGAAGTGAAGGTGGATAATATAAGCAATGGATATAGTTTTTCGGCCCGTATTTCTCTGAACGGAATTGATGCGGATAAAGTGTTGGTTGAGCTGTATGCTGACGGACAGGAAAATAATAACGCAGTACGCATTCCGATGCAACGGCAATCAACAGACAGCAGCGAAACAATTTATAAGGCGGAAGTGCATACAACAAGAGCGGCAAGTGATTACACCATTCGCGTCATGGCAAATTATGAAAACATTGCAGTGCCATTGGAAAATAATCTTATTTTATGGCAGCGCTGACAGATGAAAAAAGATAAAATCAATATACTAACCATTAATGCAGGTTCATCAAGCCTTAAGTTTGCTTTGTATGAAAAAAAAGATGAACTGCAGCAAATACTTTCAGGAAAGATTGAACGCATTGGTTTGAAAAATGCATCATTTACCATCAAACAAAATGATAAAAAGGCGAACGGCTATATTGATGCATCCAACTTTCATAACGCAACAACTTCATTAATTAATTGGTTCGAAAAGCAGAATTGGTTTGATGATGTAAAGGCAATAGGTCATCGTATTGTACATGGCATGCAGCACACAAAAGCAGAGATCATCACTGATAAGCTGCTGAATGAATTAAAAGCTATCAGCAATTACGATCCTGATCACCTCCCTGCAGAAATTGATATCATTCAAACCATACAAAAAAAATTTCCGCAATTAATACAGGTTGCCTGTTTTGATACCGCTTTTCATACAACCATTCCTGCGGTTGCCAGAACATTTGCCCTTCCAAAAAAATATTTTGCCGAAGGCATTCAGCGTTACGGTTTTCACGGCATTTCTTACAGTTATTTAATGCAGCAACTCATTAAGCAAAATGCAGAAGAAGCGAAAGGCAAAATCATTTTGGCGCATTTGGGCAATGGTGCAAGTATTGCTGCAGTAAAAGATGGAAAATGTATTGATACCAGCATGGGCTTTACGCCGGCAGGCGGAATTGTAATGAGTACCAGAAGCGGCGATTTAGATCCGGGTGTTGCGTGGTTTTTAATGCAGAAAGGAATGAATGCAAAACAGTTTAACGATGTTATCAATCATCAATCAGGATTGATGGGAATATCAGGCATGAGTTCCGACATGCAGGACTTGCTTCAACAGGAAAAAGAAAATACAAATGCTGCATTGGCAATTGATATGTTTTGTTATCAGATCAAAAAATATATCGGCGCTTACATCGCCGCTTTGGGCGGCCTGGATGCGCTTGTTTTTTCAGGGGGCATCGGTGAAAATGCTGCTGTTATTCGCTCCCGCATTTGTGATGCATTTCAATATGTACATCTCATCATTCATCAACAAAAAAATAATAATAACGAATGGCTGATATCAACTGATGAAAGCAAAATAAAAGTGTATGTTATTCCAACCAATGAAGAACTGATGATTGCTGAAACAACTGCTGAGATTTATGAAAAACAAAATTGATCATTCATAAAATTATATAGATGGAAACACAAAATATTGAGACAGCAAAAGATGAATTATCACAGGAATTATTACAAAAAATGCATGCTTACTGGCGCGCTGCAAATTATTTATCTGTCGGGCAAATTTATTTATGTGATAATCCTTTGATGAAAGAACCATTAAAGCTTGAGCACATCAAGAAAATGCTGTTGGGGCATTGGGGCACAACACCCGGGCAAAATTTTATTTATGTGCATCTTAACCGAATCATAAAAAAATATGATCTCGACATGATTTACATTTCAGGTCCTGGTCATGGTGGTCCTGCATTGGTGGGCAACACTTATCTCGAGGGCACATACAGCGAAATTTATCCTGATATAACAGAAGATGAAGAAGGCTTGAAAAAACTTTTTACGCAATTTTCTTTTCCTGGCGGCATTCCAAGTCATGTGTCGCCTGAATGTCCTGGCTCCATGCATGAAGGCGGTGAGTTAGGCTATTCATTAAGTCATGCATTTGGCGCTGTGTTCGATAATCCTGATCTGATTGTTGCATGCGTTGTTGGTGATGGTGAAGCAGAAACGGGTCCGCTGGCAACAGCTTGGCATTCGAATAAATTTTTAAACCCTGTGAATGATGGTGTGGTATTGCCGATACTTCATTTGAATGGATATAAAATTGCAAACCCAACAATACTTGCGCGCATCGGGCACCAGGAACTCGATCATTTGTTTAAAGGTTATGGATGGAATCCGCACATCATTGAAGGCTCTGATCCAATAAACATGCATAAAGAAATGGCAAAACTGCTCGATATTGTTATTCAGGAAATAAAATCAATTAGAGAAAATGCGCAGAAATATAATGATGCAGATCGCCCGACATGGCCGATGATCATTTTAAAAACGCCAAAGGGATGGACGGGGCCGAAGTTCGTTGATGGCTTGCCTGTTGAAGGAACGTTTCGTGCACACCAGGTTCCGTTGAGTGATCCAGCGGAAAATCCTGAGCATTTAAAACAACTTGAAGATTGGCTGAGAAGTTATAAGCCTGAAGAATTATTTGATAAAGAAGGAAAGTTGTTACCCGAATTAAAAGCGTTGGCGCCGGAAGGAGAGCGACGCATGGGCGCTAACCCGCAAGCTAATGGTGGCAAGACTTTGCACGATTTACATTTGCCCGATTTTCGTGATTATGCATTAGACGTAAAAGACAGAAGCCAGCAAGGCCCGGGTGACACATTAGTGTTGGGAAAGTTTATTCGTGATGTGATCAAACTCAATCTTGAAACAAAAAATTTTAGATTGTTTGGTCCGGATGAAACGCTATCGAATAAGCTCAATGCAGTGTTTGAAACAACCAGCCGGCAGTGGGAAGCTGAGACAATTGACATTGATGAGTTCTTAAAAAAAGAAGGTCGTGTAATGGAAGTGCTGAGCGAACATCAGTGCGAAGGCTGGCTCGAGGGTTATACACTTACAGGCCGGCATGGATTGTTTAATTGTTATGAAGCATTTATACACATTATTGACAGCATGTTCAATCAGCATGCAAAATGGCTGAAAGTAACATCGCATTTAAACTGGCGAAAAAAATTGCCTTCATTAAATATATTACTCGCATCCCATGTTTGGCGGCAGGATCATAATGGCTTCACACACCAGGATCCGGGCTTTATTGATCATGTGGTAAATAAAAAGGCCTCTGTAGTTCGTGTATATCTTCCGCCGGATGCAAACTGTCTGCTATCTGTTATGGATCATTGCCTGAGAAGCAGGCATTATGTAAACGTGGTAGTGGCGGGTAAACATCCATCTCCTCAATGGCTCAACATGGATGAAGCCATTGTGCATTGTACAAAAGGAATCGGAATATGGCAATGGGCAAGCAATGATGCAAATACAGAACCTGATGTTGTAATGGCTTGTGCAGGAGATGTGCCAACGCTTGAAACACTTGCGGCAGTTTCCATCTTGAGAGAAAAAATTCCTGATCTTAAAATACGTGTGGTAAATGTTGTTGACCTCATGAGGCTGCAACCTGAAAGCGAGCACCCGCATGGCTTAAGTGATGCAGATTTTGATGCGCTGTTCACAAAAAGCAAACCTGTGATATTTGCTTTTCACGCTTATCCGTGGCTGATACATCGCTTAACTTATCGCAGGTCAAACCATCATAATATTCATGTAAGAGGTTATAAAGAAGAAGGAACTATTACAACACCTTTTGATATGACTGTGTTAAATCAGCTTGATCGTTTTGATTTGGTGCAGGATGTTGTTGATCGTTTGCCACAGCTTGGAGATAAAGCATCTTATTTAAAAGAAGAGATGAAAGATAAGCTTGTTGAGCATTACAACTATATCCGGAAACACGGCACCGATATGCCTGAAATAAAAGATTGGAAATGGAAAAATCAGGGTAGGGAAAATTTAAAATGAAAGTGTATTTTAAGATGAGTTTGTGATAAGAAAGCTGATTTATAAAATCAACCATACAAGACATATGAGACATACAAGTCAATATACAAGTTCTTTGTATGTCTTGCCCAAGGCCAGTCAGGTCTTGCATGGCCTTATTGAAAAAGAATTTTAACTGCTTTAGTTTTCTGTTTCGTAAGAACAAATAGTAGCGGAAAAGAAACATGAGTTTATGTCGTTCCTGCGGAACGGATCGTGTTGTTGTAAGAAGCTAACGGATTTTATTCATACACGAAGCGTTCCTCTGGAACGCACTCACCCTCGCGATGTCTGTTTTTTACCCACCGGATGTTCCTTACGGAACAGCATAAGAGTTTGCACCTTGCAATGAAAAGAAATTCGTATTACCGGTCATTTAGAATATAAAAGTCGATCTGCACTCCTTATATGCCTTGTATGTCTCTTATGGTTCAAATAATAACTTATAAAAGATAATTAATTCCTTATCCAGAACTCACGTTATTTTACAAAAAATAAAATATCCTTTACCATATTCATTTAACTCAACTTACAATTGTATTGGGCCATTTATAAAGAATACTCTTTCAGAATTGCTACTGCTGCTTCAGGATTATTTAGCAACTTTATTGACCCTGTCCTGTTTCTTTGGCGTCATATTCAGCAATAAGGGAATTGATCTTTTGAAGATATCTTTCCAGTTTTTCTTTTGCTTTGAGCAGTTTTTCTTTCCTGGCTTTTCCTGTAAAGGAATATTTCAACCTGCTTAAGCGTTTATCTAATTTTTTTCGCGTTTCCGAACCTTTATCCGGGGCCAGCAATACGCCCATTGCAGCGCCTGTAGCCATGCTGGCAATTATTAATGCTTTGGTTGTTTTTTTCATGGTACTATTTTTAGTTGTTTTAATAATTTAAAATCGCCCCACCGAAATTCTTTTATGCCTGTTTTTAATCATCAATTTTATCCATATCCCGATCTATGTTTTACCGGCAGTGCGCTGAATGAAAATTTCATAGAGCTTTTCCAGGATATAAATGACAAAGTTCTGAATGGTTTTAAATCCTGCTATCGCTGCGATAAGAACAATAAGCCATACAATCATTAGAGCTCTTCTATGTTTATCAATATAGTTTGCAAAATGCATCATGCAACGCAATATCTTTTAGCAAAGATATCATGGTCCATAAGCGGGAAATAATGATGCCGATCAACGAAATTGATGATACAGTGAAATTGAAAAATAAAGAATAAATATCCTGGTAAAAAAACGCTGATTCGATACCACAATTATTATCTTTTATATAAACCAATCAATTCGCCGAATGCAATTATATGATCGCTCATGGCTTTCTCCAGTTGCTTTTTTTGCGTATCGCCCCGGAGATTTAGCAAACAGTCTAATGCGTACACCTTGAAAAAATATCTATGCGTACCGGCCGGCGGACACGGACCGCCATAGCTATTCTTTTTGAAATCATTTATGCCCTGTATCCCACGCGCTTCATTTTCTTTTATAGAATGGGTTACAGGCACGTTCCACATTACCCAATGAATCCATGTACCCGATGGCGCATCCGGATCTTCAACAATTACAGCGAGGCTCTTTGCTTCAGGCGGAATGTGTTGGATGTCGAGGGGAGGATTTACATTGATCCCATCGCACGTAAATTTTTCAGGAATAAATCCATTATGCCGGAAAGCATCGCTCGATACGCTCAATACTTTATAGCGTACTTCTTTTTCTACGTGTTCCATACAAGTGTTTTATTGATTAGGAAATTACGGCCCCTCGCCCGGTGGCGGAGTTTCATAAGGAGGCGTTTCGAACGGATCCTCATCGTAAACAGTATCTTCATCATTATCCTGATCATCCTCCGTTACCGGATCTTCCGGAATATACTCATGAGGTAATTCCGGATGCTTATCGGGTTTTTGAACTTCAGGAGGCTTTTCACGGTTGTTTTTCTTTGCCATAAAAAAACTTTTTGATTTTATTATACACCAAAAGGAAATGTTTCCGGCATTTGGTGACCTGTTGGCTTTAAATGCAAAGGATGCAATGCTTTTGTTTCATCAAGAAATATAAATGCATCATAGCGCATCGGCAAAATGGTTGGCACATAATTTCCATACTGTTCATATGCTGCATTATACACTACTCCTACTGCCCGATGCCCGATATGATTTTCCATCAGCATATCGCTGGTAGTAAAATCGTCCATTATCAGTAATTTGTTTGCACTGCCTGCTTTATGCAGTAAATATTCCCAGCTTCCTTTTTCTGCATCCGGCAATTGCATTATTTGCATAGGGGCTCCCCACCTTTTTCCTGCAATAACCGTTCCTGTATATGAACCAAAACCAACCAATGCAACATCCCCGTCATGATACTTTGCTCTTGCCAGCTCCCCAATGTTATACATACCTTCATCCGTCATGTCTGTTGCCCGGGCATCGCCTACATGGGTATTGTGCGCCCATACAATTGCCTTGGCATCTGAACCGTGAAAAGCAAGTAACCTGTCAAGAGTATCCATCATATGGCGGTCTCTCACATTCCAGCTGTGTGATCCGCCGGCGATCATGGCGCGATAATATTTTTCCGCATTCACTGCAATCAGGGCATTTTGTTCGGCATTAAAAACATTTTCATGATCTGAATTGTAAGCAGGGAGCTTTCTTTGTATTTCTTTTAATAAGTCCACCACCTCCTGCCTGCATAATTCCGGCACAAGCTGTGCAGCTCTTGCATAGGAAGTTCCTTCATTATTATATGGCTCGAAACACCTGAAAGCTTCTTCAGCTACCTTAAGCGCTGCAGGATCCGTTTTCTTTAGATATTGCATAATGCTTTCCATGCTCTCCCAGAGGCTGTATACATCCAGGCCATAGAAGCCCGCTCTTTTATTAGCAGGCAAACCGGTATTATGATGTTGCATCCATTCAGCCAGCGCCACAATTTCCCAGTTGGCCCACATCCATGTTGGCCAGCGGTCAAATGCATGCAATAATTTAAATGCGCTTTTATTATCAATATCGTATCCTTTTATAAAGCGATTGAGCAGGTAGCAATCGGGCCAGTCGCCTTCTACTGCAATAAAGCGGAATCCTTTTTTTTCAATCAGGTATCTTGATATATAGGCCCGCCACATATAATATTCATGGGTGCCATGGCTCGCCTCACCCAGCATCACGATTTTAGCGTCTCCAATTCTTTCAAACAATGGCTGCAGATCAGCCTTACTTTTTAGCGGGTACGACCATTGCCTGATAACACCCACCGCCTCGGTTTCATTTAGCATTGGTTCCGTGGTAAAATAGTGTCTCATAAATTATTTATTGTATCGGCCTTTAGATACATAAAACAAGCCCAATTTTTCTTTTTTAAGAATGAGGAATGTTAAAATCTTTGATGATACTGCTCATTCTTTACTATGAGACCGGAGAATAAATTTGACAAATAAGACAGGCGAAGCAATGAAAAACAGCCTGACGAATATGAAATTAATGTCAAAGCAAAATCATCCGTTGTTGTAGCGGGATAAAAATTAATTGTATGGATTATCGGTTTAACAAAGAAGTATTGATCCCGGTGAGGAACATTACGCTGAGAGGAGAGCTCACTATTCCATTGAAAGCAACATCAATTATTATTTTTTCACACGGCAGTGGCAGCAGCAGGCTGAGCCCAAGGAATAAAATGGTTGCAGAGAGGCTGCATGAAAAAAATTTCGGAACGTTGCTATTCGATTTGCTCACTCCGGAAGAAGACCATCATTACAGGAACCGGTTCGATATCGAATTGCTTACGAAAAGATTAATTGGCGCCACTGAATGGCTGGAAAAACTCCCTGCGGCGAAAGATTGTAAGATTGGCTACTTCGGCGCCAGCACAGGAGCGGCCTCAGCATTAAAAGCAGCCTCTTATTTACCTCAGATTGACGCGATAGTTTCAAGAGGAGGCCGGCCGGATCTGGCATTGGAAAGTTTACCCAATGTTACCGCACCCGCCTTATTGATTGTGGGGAGCCTTGACTATGATGTATTGAAGTTAAACGAGGAGGCTTTCTCAGGAATTGGCGGAACAAAAAAACTGGAAATTGTGGAAGGCGCTACTCATTTATTTGAAGAATCAGGAATGATGGAACAGGTAATTGATCTTGCAGTGGCGTGGTTTCAAAAATATTTGCAAACTTCCGTGAAGCCTCAAAGGCTACAAACTTAAAAAACATAACTATGTTTCGCGACAGGATAGAAGCCGGCAGGATGCTGGCAGAAAAACTTAAAAAATATAAAGGGAGCAACGGGATTGTACTGGCTGTACCCCGCGGAGGCGTACCCGTTGCGTATGCAGTGGCAAAAGAACTGAATATCCCCGTGGATATTGTGCTTACAAAAAAGATCGGCCACCCGGCAAATAAGGAATATGCCATCGGCGCAGCCAGCCTCACAGATTATTTTGTATTGCCGCACACGGGCGTTTCTGACGAATACATACAGAATGAAGTAGAAAAAGTGCGTGAAAGATTAAGAGAAATGTATAAAAAATTTATGGGTGAAAGTGTACCGGAAAGCATTACCGGTAAAACAGTGATTGTAACAGATGATGGAATAGCTACCGGCAATACATTTTTAGGCACGGTACGCATACTTCGTAAAGACCATCCTGCAAAAATTGTGATAGCAGCACCCGTAGCCTCCGCCAGTGCGGTACAAAAATTGTCAAAAGAAGCAGATGAAGTGGTAGTGGTATCGATACCGGATGAGTTTTATGGAGTAGGCGGGTTTTATGAAGATTTTCAGCAGGTGAGCGATGAAGAAGTGATGTATTATCTTGGAAAATTGCGCAAGCTGAAAAAAGCGGTTTGATTTTACCATTCAATTCTCAGGTATTCAGGGTTCAGCTCCGTACATCAATTCCGGCTTTGTTCTGAAAAATTTTAATATAGTCTGACTAATGACCGAACCTAAAAAAGATAATCAACCCCAGCAACCCCGAAATCATTTCCGCGGATGGGGATGGATATATTTTTTGTTGTTGGCTATCCTTTTAGTTCCAACTTTTTTTCCGGCAATCATGGACAGGAAATAAGCTGGCAAAAATTTCAAAAAGATATATTGAGCAAAAATGCGGTTGAGAAAATAGTTGTAATCAATAATGAAACTGCAGAAATATATTTAAAGAAAGCCTTTGCCGGCGACACATCATTCAAAGATGTTTTCAGGCCTGCTTTTGGTAAAAGCATTAATGAAGGTCCCCATTATTACATCACTATTGGCTCTCCGGAATCTTTTGAGAGGAAGCTGGATGAGGCCCAGAAAAACATTCCTCTTGCAGAGAGGATAGACGTTACGTATGTAACGCAAAAAAACTGGTTCTGGAATATTGCCGCGTGGATCTTTCCTCTTTTGGCGCTTTACTTTATCTGGAATCTTTTTTCAGGTAAAAATTTCGGAACCGGCGGGAGTACGTCTATTTTCAATTTTGGTAAATCTACCGCTACACTCGTAGAGAAAGAAAAAAGTAACATAACATTTGACGATGTTGCAGGCCTTGAAGAAGCAAAGGTGGAGATAAGAGAAATAGTTGATTTCTTAAAAAATCCGGACAGGTATACAAAATTGGGTGCCAAAATCCCCAAAGGGGTGATACTTGTAGGACCCCCGGGCACAGGCAAAACTCTCCTGGCGAAAGCTATTGCCGGTGAGGCGCAGGTTCCGTTCTTTTCCATATCAGGCTCTGAATTTGTAGAGATGTTTGTGGGCGTGGGAGCATCCAGAGTTCGGGATTTGTTTAACAAGGCCAAAGAGAAAAGCCCATGCATCATTTTTATTGATGAAATAGATGCTATTGGCCGTTCCCGCGGCAAAGGCGCCTTCCTTACCGGCGCTAATGATGAAAGGGAAAGTACACTTAACCAGTTACTGACTGAGATGGATGGTTTCGGCACCAACAGCGGAGTGATAGTATTGGCAGCCACCAACAGGGCAGATATGCTGGATGCAGCGCTGCTTCGCCCCGGAAGGTTCGACAGGCATATTTACCTGGAGCTCCCCAATCAATCAGAAAGGGAAGCCATATTTAAAGTCCATATGCGAAACCTTACGGTAGATGAAAATATTGATATGCCTTTCCTCGTATCGCAAACACCCGGCTTTTCAGGAGCAGACATTGCCAACGTTTGTAATGAGGCCGCTTTAATTGCCGCAAGAAATAAAAGAGAAAAGATTGGCAGGCAGGATTTCATGGAAGCAATTGACAGGATAGTGGCGGGCCCTGAAAAGAAGAGTAAGATTATTTCCGCCGTAGAAAAAAAGATCATTGCTTACCATGAGGCGGGTCATGCAGTGGTCAGCTGGTTGCTCGAAAATGTTGATCCGCTGGTAAAGGTGTCCATCATACCGAGAGGGCAGTCATTAGGTGCCGCCTGGTATTTACCGGAAGAAAAGCAATTGCGCAGCAAGACAGCCTTTACGGAGCACCTGTGCGTCACATTGGGTGGCCGGGCCGCAGAAGATATTATATTTAATGAAATTTCTTCAGGCGCTTTGGATGATCTGGAGAAGGTAACCAAGGAAGCATACATGATGGTTGTTTATTACGGATTTGATGATAAGCTGGGCAACATAAGCTTTTATGATTCCACCGGTCAGCATGATATGGCCATACAAAAACCCTATAGCGAAGAAACGGGTAAACTCATTGACGAAGAGGTTCGCAAGCTGGTGGCCGTCGCTTATGAGCAAACAAAAAATATTTTACTCAAAAATAAGAATGAGCTTATTAAAGTGGCAGAGTTGTTGCTGCAAAAAGAGGTAATCCTCAGGGAAGATATTGAAAATGTATTGGGTAAAAGGCCCGGCGATAAGATCGGCGTAATGCAAAAAAACGGGAAGCTTTTTTCTGCAGCTTTTATCAATACAAAATGAACAAAAACCTGATCATTATCATTGTTTCTTACTGCCCGGATCAATATCTTACCAACGAGGTTTTTATATTTTAAATTAAAAGGGATCTCTATGAAAAATTTTGTAGGCCTTTCCGATTGCACTATCTATCCGGGAGTGTATGTGCCTTTAATGAAAGGTAAGGAGGTATTGCATGAATTAAAGCATTTGAAAAAAGAGGATGTAGCGCACCCCCCGGTAAACATAGCAGAGCTCCCGGATTTATTTAAGATAGAAATGGTGATTCCCGGCATGAAGCGGGAAGAAATTATGATCGATGCAAAAGATCATAAGCTGTTTGTTTATGGAGCCCACAAGAAGCCGAACGAATCAAAGGAGCCCAGGCAGGGTTCTCCATCCGGGGGATTTGGCAAGCGCATTAAATTGCCGAAAAATGCAGATATTGAATTTGCATCGGCCGAATATAAGTCCGGCATTTTGAGCATTTGCTGCCTTAAAACCAATAAGCCAACCAAAAAGCTGCACACCCACCTTGTAGTATACTGAAAGAAAATCGGCTATTTATTATGAGCTATAAAAAGAGGTAGCTTAATTTCTATCATGAGCGAATCTGCCATGCTTTGCCTGAAGAATCTTGAAACGGTACCTCTCCGGTAAGCTCCTAATGTAATTAAGGTGCCTGCAGGTTGTTCCTTTAAATATTTGATGATTTCGGTTTCAGGAAAACCCTGCACTACTTTATACTTTGCATCCGGATAATGCCTTTTCATAAATTCCTTCATAAGCTTATTGTAGGGCAAATGCAGCGTAGAATTAATATCCTTAACTGACAACACTTCAGTCGCTGTATTTTTCAGAAAAGCAAGTGTATAATCAAGCATTTTTACCGCGTACACGGAGGAAGGCGCTCCATCGTACAGCAAAATATTTCTTTTGAAAACGGTAAACTTATCCGGTACCACAAGTACAGGACATTGCACATCTGCGAGCAGGCTGCGGATAAACCTTGTCGGAGGCTCTTCACTATAATGTGTCAGGGTTTCTTTACTGTTAATGATCAGCAGGTCTGCGTAAATACTTTCATGCACGAGCTCGTTAACGGCAATTTTCCTGTCGTGATGTATACTGAAATTTATTCCGGCTTTTTTGCAAGCTGTTTCAAAGTTTGCCGATACCTTCCGGCGGCTTACACTGTCTTTTTCTACCAGCCTCTGCAGTTTTGGCTGATCCACCATTCCGTCGCTTAACAATTCATATATTTTATAGCTGCTATAAGTGGCGTCGTCCAGAAATATTCCTACTAAATGAGCACCGGATTCCTTTGCCACGTATATAGCATACTCCATGGCGCTTTCGGAAAATTTTAATCCGTCAAAAGCAGCAATAATCTTTTTCATAACAAAAATTTTATTAAAGTTATCCTGATTACCCAAAAGGATAAATGACAGGGATTAACTCTGTTAGTGATGCTTATCAAAAAAGCATCTTTTAAATATGACTATTTATGTGAGTTAAGCATATTGGTAGCCGTCATTCGTGTTACCGGCTTATTGGGTAAAAGTTTTGTTGAGGATTTTTCAAAATGATGGGTTAATAATCATTAAATGCAAAATGATGAATGGACTGGAAAATCATGTTTATCCCGCACTCTATATTATTTCAAATGTGGTGGCAGTACAGGTGCTTTGGGTATCCTGGAAAAATCAACGGCTTGGAAGATTATTATTGTTCCTGATCTTTGCCTGGGCCAGTGGAACCAACTGGAATGAGGTCATTGGGCTTCCCAGTTTTATCTTAACTATGCGGACCTGGCTTTTATAGATGCTTAAAAAAATTTTATTAATGGCTGGTTCAGCCTGCACATTTTACCGGTAGTGGGCTTTATTGCTACCTGCCAGGCGCTCATTGCCTTATCCATGTTGTTTAAAGGATGGTTTTTTAAAGCAGGGTGTACCGGGGCTGCATTTTTTTACTTGCTATTGCCCCGCCGGGTGTTGGTCCGGCTTTTCCATGCACGGTAATTATGGCTGCCGCAATAGTTATACTTTTGGCACATAAAGAAATTAATTACCTGTGGTTATGCCATAAAGAACAGGAACTATAAAATCGTATTAAATAAAAAGATGTATGCCTGCAACAAAAGAATCATTTAAGATTAATGGTGAAGCATTACTGAATAAGATAAAAGAGCTGATCCAGGAAGGCAATATCAGGAAAATTACCATCCACGACAAAGATGGAAAAGAACTGATGACTTTCCCTCTGACATTGGGCGTGGTAGGTGCATTAATTGCACCCGTGCTTGCCGCGATAGGCGCCCTGGCCGCATTAATTGGTGAATGCACTATCACGGTTGAAAGAGAAGTCTGAAAGTATTGAGCTTTATCTTTTTTCTAACTCATAGTCCAGCTCATGAGAGCATAGTAATTGCGCCCGTCATGAGCGATCATTAATATCCGCAGGCGCTTGTTTCATTTTGGCTCTCCTGATATTCCTCGATGCTATTAAAAAAATTGATGACACAGATCTGATCTAAATCAAGGCGAAAGTTCTGTCGTCATGAAATAAATGACCATTATCATTATTTCAACTGATGAAGGTCGTCGCCGGCGCATAATATCAAAAATATTTTTGTGAAGGATTTATATGGTTAAATATTTAAAATTTATTTTTTATGGCAACAAAAGCATTAACAAGAACAGGTGAAACAATGCCTACATTTTTTGATGATTTTTTGCGGCCATGGAATGATTGGTTCGACAATGGATTTTTAGGAAGAACTATTACCGTTCCATCCGTAAATGTTACCGAAAGCAAAGACGACTATCAGCTTTCGCTGGCCGTCCCGGGAATGAAGAAAGATGATTTTAACATCGACGTAAATGGAAGCATGATCACCATCAGTTCGGAAAAAGAAGAAAGCAAGGAAGAAAAAGAAAAAAACTACAACCGGAAGGAATACAATTATTCTTCCTTTAGCCGCAGTTTCCCATTGCCCGACGAAGTAAACAAGGAAAAAATTGATGCACGCTATGAAGACGGGGTATTAAAGATAACCCTTCCCAAAAAGGAAGAGGCAAAGAAAGTTGTTGCAAACAAGCACATAACTGTCAGATAAAGTAACTCTAATTGTTTTAGTCGGGGTTTGTTAGGTCAACGCCACTGCATTTTTGCGGTGGCTTTTTGTTATGCAACCTTTGTATTTTATTATACAGAAGTTGATGAATATCATTTGCATTGATGATGAGTATGTCTTACTCTCCGGCAAGGACAATCTTAAATTTGAAGCGATAAATAAAAAATGTTTCCCGGAGTGTTATGATAAAAAAGCAAATTATTGTGAATCAGTTTTTGCATGAAACGGAAACGTGGAAACGTACACTGGGTTTCATTGAGGAAGAAAATGTAATATTAAAGAATCGCCTGTCGGAGATGCTGAAGTATATCGATACTGACGACACGATCCTTATCGAAAAGCTGGAGGTTTTCCAGGATTTGTTCGTAAGTGAAGACGAATCCATACATCAGCTGAAAAAACAAATCAATGAAGAAGACAAACTGTTGTTGCGAGACACCTATGAAGATGGCGATCTTTTCAGGAGGCTGTTAAAAAAGCAAAAGAAGCTGCGAAAGCAATTTGAGGCCATTGATAAGAGATTCAACAGGATCAGAAACGACTTTAATCAATATCTTTCCGAAGTATATGCGTAAAAATTCCGGCGTAGGTAAGGTGTTGCTGTGGCACGTACCTATTCAGGAGTTCACTTGCCCGCGTTACACCGGAAACTACCAGGCATTATGCGCTGTACTAATACTCATACAGAAATTGTATTGCGGGTCATTAGTTGAGAAGATTTTCCAGCCGCTGCCTGTTCGTGATTACAATGATACCGTCTTTTATCCCGATTAATTTTTCATCTTTGAATTCCCGTAATGTGCGGATGAAAGATTCCTTGGCCACGCCGGCAATATTTGCCAGGTTATTACGGTTAATATCGATGGAAAATGCCGGGGAACCGGAAGCGCCATATTTTCTGTACAGCAATAACAAGGTTTCGGCCACTCTTTTACGGAGCGAATTATAGGCAAGTCCCAAAAGCTGCTCTTCCTTTTCAGTGACATTTTTTGCCAGCATTTGTATAAACTTTCTGCTTACCTGCGGGCTGTTGTTGATCAAGGATTCGAACTCGTCGCGGGGTATGAGCGCCAGCTCTGTTTCTTCCAATGCTTCTGCTGTTTCCTTATAGTTGGTATCTTCCAGCAAAGAAACCTGTCCCAAAAAATCATCCTGTTTATAAAGATCCAACACCAGCTCCTTCCCGCTGTCATTTGTTTTGAAAGTTTTTACCTTCCCTTTCAATACATAAAATAAGTAAATGGGCCTGTTGCCTTCAGAAAAAATCTGCTGCTTTCTTTTATACTTATTCGTATTTCTCCCGCTGATAAATTCCATGAGCGCCTCATCGCTGCTTTTTGTGTCAATTGAATGAAACGACGTGTTAAGCTCACTGGCAATTTCTTCTTTGAGCGATTCTACCTTTTTTAGTCTCCGGTCTATAGCATTCAGCAGTTCCACATTGTCAAATGGTTTTGTAATATAATCATCTGCGCCGAGTTCCATACCCTTCCTGATATCAGTTTTGTCCGACCGGGAGGTTAAAAAAATAAAGGGGATATTTTTGGTAGATTCGTTTTTGCTAAGCAAATGTAAGGCACCATAACCGTCCAGCACGGGCATCATTACATCGCACACAATCAGGTCCGGGTGCTGGCTGAGGGCCAATTCCACGCCTGCTTTGCCGTTCTCTGCCGTAAATGTTTTATAGTTGGCCAGCTCCAGCATCTCCGCGATATTTTCGCGGATGAGTTCGTTATCTTCCATCACCAAAATCTTTTTCATACGATTAGTTTCTGTTTACTTCCGTCATTCAACATAAACCATTCCCTGTATTATAAATGTGGAGAATTTTACAAAATAAAGTGCTGACTTATGTCAGGCGCAAAATTGAGAGGTGTCAGCAAGGACGCAGGTAATGATTTCCTTTAATCACAACAGTTGGTAAAATAATCTGCATGTTGCTGAATATGTTTTATACGGAAATGCCCGGGAACCGGTGTTTCAGGCAGCGTAACATTTAGCCCGGATTTTTCAAATCGAAAAAGCTTCTCCGCAGAAGGGTTGATACCTTCGATTTTTCTCTCCCGGTTGACAATCAAGGATAGCAACAGTTGAATTCTCAAACAGCATTTTGAAGCCGCCCTCTTTGTCGAATGATATGGCATCAAATTCTGCCATCTGTAAAGGATGTATTGTTAAGATACAATTATTTTGCCCGGCTTTTACCTTAGTAGCTCGTACCACAAGGCTTTAACCTGCATGGATGTGATATTAATTGGTGTGATAGTATTCAATTAAGGCAATGTGGTTATACTCTTTTAGCTCGTCCACAAATTCTACGTCACCGCCACTTTCCAGCACGCGCTCAATAATATCATCTACTATGTCTCCGGGCGGCGATTCCTGCTGCGGGTTAAGATGAGCCGGATAATTAAAGTCTTTTTCTACTACCAGCAATCGCCCCTGCTTCCGGCTGGCATGCTTCCACACCTCGTGTATGCCGGTCACCAGCTTAAGATCATTTTGAGCTGCGCCAAGCCGGTTGCGTACATCTTTTTCCTTTACGGCTCTCCAGTTTTCTATTTGAGGCTCTAATGCCTTGCGCAAATCAAACTCTGAAGCTTTTTCAAAATTGCCGTGAACATAACCTGTAATGAAATGTTCGTGTTTTGTAATTTGTTTGAAGAGGCCCATTGTTTTTTTTGTGGTCATAATAAACAGGGGAAGCGGATACAGCCTGAGTATCAATTCGAGGCCATTATCAATATATCTCAGAAAGTTCTTAAGCCGGGTTTCTCTTTCGGCTTTTATATCGGTAAAGTTGCCAACCTGTTCCGGTAAGTCTCTTCTAAAGGCGTCAGAGCGGTTGAAAATGATTTGAGTTAAATTTTCCTGGCTGCCTACATATATTTTTTCTTTTTTGGCGCTGATCACCAAAAGTAAAAACTCATGCTTGTCTTTTTTATTAAGTACCAGGTTTCTTATTTTAAACGAAGTATCCACCACCACCTTTTCCTCAACGGGAATAGTAAGATAATACACCTTCTCAACAGAATGGGAGATATATATTGCAACGCTTTCCTTATGGGTAGTATAATCGAGATTGTCTATTGCATTTTGCAATTTCAATAAAGCTTCAGCGGAAACATCCTCCGGGTAATTATTTAGCGACAGTTGACGTTTCACTTCGTCGCATGCATGTTTTAACGCAGTCTGTATGTGCGATTTGGAAACCATCTTTGGGTTGAAGGGCATAATTACGGACACACAAGGTTGCATGCTCCTGAGTGCCGCGTTAGTTGCGGGTTCTTTATAATTATTATATAACATACTATCGCTCACTTGTAGTAAAAAAATACAATCACCCTGCAAAAAAACTATTTCTGCCTGCCGGAAACAATGAGCCCCATCAATTTCATATTTGACAGCTGTCATTATTGACTCCCGGGGGACTTGATAAATTTGATAAACCGGAAAGATGAATGGCTTAATTATTTATAAGGGGCGATACGGAGCAACCAGTCAATATGCGCACTGGCTAAGTAAATTATCAGGTATGCCGGAAACAGTATCGGAAGCAATAATTACCGATGAAGTAAGGCAATGCGACCTGCTTGTTTTGGGCTCATCAGTGTATGTTGGTAAGCTGCTGCTGGCACGGTGGATGAGGCGAAACGTAAAGCTGCTGGCCGGAAAAAAAATTATCCTGTTTATTGTATGCGGAACTACGGCGGATGAAACAGAAGCGAAGGAAGAAATCATAATGAATAATGTTCCGAAGGAAATCCGGCACACATCCGAAATATTTTTTCTGCCGGGGAGAATTATACACAAGAATCTTTCCTTCACGCATCGTATATTATTAAAAGTGGCCGGAATATTTGAAACAAATCCTGCTAAAAAAATGGCATTAATGGAAGATTGGGATAAGGTGCAAAAAGAAAATCTTGATCCGGTCACAGATGCGATCGGAAGAGCTAACCAAAAAATGACGGTGCATTAATAGAATATCTTTTTACAGCCAGGGCCCAACAATGATGGCAGGTTTTCTAAAAAGAGAAAGGCAATCCGAAAATTAATTTGAATTGCCTTTTGTACTTAAAATGCGAACTCTTCTTCCTGTACGTAAAGATTATTGGTAACCATTGTTACACCCGGCGCTGACCATGCGGCAAAGGCCGCATCTTCTTTTTCTGTGAGAGAGGCAACGGTTCCGTTTAGTGTAACATGGCTGCCTGCTGTGGTAACAGATATTCTTCCTGCATCGATTTTTGCGCTTCGCTCGAAGGCGGCTTTTATCTTATCCTTAATATCTGTTGCCGTTACATTTGGTTTCAGCTTAATAAAGTTCCATACGGTTTTTACCCCTGCAAAATTTTGAATGGCATTTTTTGCTGCGGCCCGCTGGTATTCCCATTCCACTTCTCCTTCCAGGGTTACAGCGCCATCTTCTACGGTTACCCTGACCGTATCTTCCGGGATAGAAGTATGCATTTTAAGGGTGGCTACAGCCGCTTCTGCTATTTCCGTATCGGTCCTTTTAAAGGAAGGAGATACACCAACCGAAATATCCAGCGCTACGGCCTTTACCCCTGCAACCCTTTCGGCACATTGCTCTGCATCGATTTTTTTTGCGTAGGTATCAACATTACCGGTGAGTGTAACTACGCCATCTTTTACTGACACACCAACATCGGAAACATGCAATAACGGGCTCCACCTCAATTCGTCCATCATATCAGTTTGAATTTGGGAATCTGTTTTCATAAACTCTGGTTTAAAGAAATGAATAAATGCCTTATAATATAAATCCATTGCTAAGATAGGATGCGAAACACCGCAAAAGCATGATGCCGGTCATTCAATAGAATGAGGTTCATTGCTGCAGAGGCATAAACAAAACCGGATCCGAAAAGAGTTATACAAGTACCGGCCGGTTATTTTCTGTAATAAACCGGTAAAGCCTTTCTGCTTCTGTACGGTTGCATAATTGTGTGCCTTCATTCATGGTGGCTGCGGTACCGCAGGCTATACCAAAGCGTACCGCTTCTCTTATGCTTTTTTTCAGGTGGAGGTATAATACAGTGCCTGCAAGCATGCTGTCACCGGCGCCCACGGTGCTTTTTCTTTTTACCGGTGGCGCCGTAAACTGTTCTGTAATATCTTTTGTAACGAGCAAAGCGCCCGCGGCACCCATTGAGGCAAGCACCACCTCGCAAATATTTCTGCTGATAATTACCTTTGCCGCATCAGCAATTTCATCCCCATGCAATTCTTCTTTACCGGCAAGCATGCTCAATTCGTTAAGGTTGGGCTTAAGTAAATATGCATCGCTGACGGCGTATCGCTGCATTGCCTCGGCCGGAATATCGATAACCAGCTTTGCGCATTTCTTTTTTGCAATGCTGGATAACCGGCCAAAAATATCAGGCGGAAATCCTTCCTGGAAGCTTCCGCTCACTACAAGGTATTCCATATTATTGAGCTCCTCAACAGCCTGAAGGCATTGCCGCCAGTGTGTTTCCTGTATGGCATACCCGGGAGTAATAAACCGGTATTGAAGATGGGTAGATTTATCGGTTACCATTATATTTTCCCTGGTATCCACCCCTGTGTCTATTGCAATTGCATCAACACCTTCCTCCTGAAGTGAGTTGCGTAATACAATACCGGTATAACCACCGGCCAAATAAACAGCCAAAGCGCTGCTTCCTAATTTTTTTATTGCCCTTGCTACATTAATACCGCCGCCGCCGGCTTCATTTACAAACGGGGTACAACGCAGTTTTTTATCGGGAACCAATGCATCTATATAACAACTTTTGTCGATGCAGGGATTAAATGTAATTGTTACTATAGCAGCCATTATTTATTACTATTTAACCGGTAACTTCTCCGCCAATTCGTCAAAGCGCGGACTAACTTCTTCTGCCAGCGCCTGCTTTTCTGCAATCAGCTGTTCCTTTAGTTTATTCAGCATACTTTTTTCACTTTCGCTTTTTAAAGGGTTAAGATATTCTCGCTGCAAAAATTCTATTTGTATGCACTTATCTCTGAAATCCCCGAGTTGCGCAGTAAGTATTTTCAGATCCTCTTTATCCGAAATTGTTCCGGGTAAATCTGCATGATCAGTTATATACTTGTGGGTATATAAAAAATCTTTCAGGATTTTCCGGATAGAATGAACCGCTTCGTCATTTGGTAAATCATGAAGCTCCTTTTTCAGGCTGTTCAGCTTGCTTTTTATAAATTTTCTGATCCCGGGTTTTCCGAGCTTGTCAGGAAGATTTTTAATTACAGCTTTTTCCTCGTTTTTCTCAAAGCTTTCTTTAAGCAACGTGGCTACTTCCTTCTTCCAATAATTTTCCTCTGCCCCGAGCAATTTTAAGTACTCTTCCGGCTTTTCAATTTTATTATCGCCAATATATTTGAAAAGATTGTGCCGGTGCAATTGTATATTCCGGATAATGCCGACGTAACCGTAAAAGGTCTTTATATGCATCGGGATGAGTGGACCCCGCCTTCGCCACCCCGCGGCGAGCAACCGTAAGAATGCACGCAGTTCTTTTACCTCAATACGAAAATCGTGTATATCATCTGTATTGAACCCGCTGTTGATTTTATGAAACAGCTTGTTCATTGCATCAAAGTGCTGGTTGACTATTTCCGTGATCTCCTTTTGTTTCATTTTTACTATGAAATAAGATGCAATGATTTTTCCGCCTCATTTATATTCTCAATGCCTTTCAGCAAAGCATCGGGATTAAATGAGATGCTGTTGATGCCCTCTTCTACCAGGAATTGTGCGAATTCCGGGAAATCGCTCGGAGCCTGTCCGCACAATCCTATGTGAGTGCCGCAGCTTCTTGCTCTCTCAATCATCATGCTGATCATTTTTTTGGCGGCTTCATTTTGCTCATTAAAGATACCGGAAACAGAGGTAGAATCCCGGTCCACACCAAGAGTAAGCTGCGTCAGATCGTTGGAGCCGATAGAAAATCCATCAAATAAGGAAGCAAATTTTTCGGCCAGTAACACGTTGGAAGGAATTTCTGCCATCACATAAATTTCGAGAGAAGAGTCCAGGTGCCTGTCCAGGCCAAATTCTTCCATAATGCGAATTACTTTGTTTGCTTCATCAATGGTTCTGCAAAAAGGTATCATCACCTTTACATTGCTTAATCCCATTTGCTCCCGCACTTTTTTTATAGCAAGACATTCGAGCCTGAACCCCTCTTTATATGCCTCGCTGTAATAGCGTGAGGCGCCACGGAAGCCCAACATAGGATTCTCTTCTTTTGGCTCAAATTCTTTGCCGCCGATAAGATTGGCATATTCATTTGTTTTAAAATCGCTCATGCGAACGATCACCTCTTTTGGATAAAATGCCGCAGCAATTGTGCCAATGCCCTCTGAAAGCTTATCTATAAAAAACTGTTTCTTGTCGGCATAACTTTTGGTAATCTTTTCAATTTTTTGTTTTGCCTCACCATCTTTCAATGCATCAAAATTTACCAGCGCCATCGGGTGTGCCTGTATAAAATGGGTGATGATAAATTCCATCCGCATTAATCCTACCCCGTCATTTGGATAAAAAGATAATTGAAATGCTTTATCCGGATCTGCCAGAATCAGCATCACTTCTGTTGATTGAGGCTTTTCAATGCGGCTGATGTCAATTTCATTTTTTACAAAAGACAGCTTGCCTTCGTATACATAGCCGGTACTGCCTTCGCAACAGCTTACGGTAATTTGCTGACCATCCTGGATGGCAGTGGTGGCATTATTGCAACCTACGATTGCCGGAACTCCCTGTTCACGGGCAACAATAGAAGCATGGCTGGTTCTGCCGCCTTTATTGGTAATGATGGCAGCCGATTTTTTCAGCACGGGATCCCAGTCAGGTGTGGTAATATCTGTTACCACAATTTCACCTTCATTCAACGCCGATGCATCGTCCGGTGAATGCAGAATACGTGCTATACCGGTTGCCACCTTTTCACCGATGGCATTACCGGAAGTTAATACTGTACCTTTTTGTTTGATTTCATATTGTTCTATGATCGCAGGATTTCTTTGCGAATGAACTGTTTCGGGTCTTGCCTGGATGATGAATAGTTC
The DNA here is from genome assembly GCA_964627765.1 of uncultured Ginsengibacter sp. Taxonomy (GTDB): domain Bacteria; phylum Bacteroidota; class Bacteroidia; order Chitinophagales; family Chitinophagaceae; genus Ginsengibacter. The sequence continues at coordinate 111,843 of CAZVKO010000016.1, forward strand.
ATTTGTTAATCCGTCTTTTGCCCATTCAATATCCATAGGTCTTTTATAATATTGTTCTATCATCAGGGCCCAGTTGGCCAGCTTTGTGATTTCACCATCATTCAACACATACTGATTTCTTTTTGACACAGGAGTATCTGTATTAACGGTAGGCTCTTTTTCATTATCGGAATAAATCATCATCTTCAGCTTGGAACCCATCCTCTTTTGGATGATTGCCAATTTTTTTTGCTTCAATGCAGGCTTGAAAATATAAAATTCATCAGGCGTTACTGTTCCCTGCACAATGTTTTCGCCGAGGCCCCAAACACCTGCGAGATGAATTACATCGCGGAAGCCGGATTCGGGATCCAGTGTAAAACCTACGCCGGAGCAGGCTTTATCAGAACGAACCATCTTTTGTACTCCTGCAGATAATAAAACTTTTTCATGTGAAAAACCATTGTCTTCGCGATACTTTATGGCACGTGCGGTATACAGAGAAGTAAAACATTTTTGTACAGCTTGTATTACTGCCTCGCCGCCTTTTATGTTGAGATATGATTCATGCTGGCCGGCAAAGCTTGCATTGGGCAAATCTTCTGCGGTAGCGCTGCTCCGCACCGCCACTTCCGTTTCCCTGTCACCGCATAATTTGTGATAAGCTTCAATAATTTTTTGCTTTAATTCACCGGGCATTTTTGCCTGGGTCATTACCGCTCTTGCACGCATACTTATGTCATCCAGGTTGGAATAATTTTTTCTATCCAGCAACATCAGCAGTTGCTTTAGCTGCTCTCCGATATTATTGTATTCTAAAAATTTTTTAAATGCAAACGAAGTAGTCGCAAAACCATCCGGAACCCGGATACCTTTTGCTGAAAGGTTATTGAACATTTCACCGAGCGAAGCATTTTTGCCTCCCACTGATCCCACATCATGAATGCTGATGTCTTTGAACCGACTGATATATGATTCCATAAACAAGATTTTATAATCAAATCTGTATCAAAATCTCCTGATTTTTTTTGATGACTGTCAATATGAATGTTGATCTTTCTCAGGATTGGATCTATTATACGTCCTGTATAGTTGATGAGTGTCATCACAGATAGTGATACTGTTCATTATTTATTCCCTGCTGCACGCATAGCTTTAATATTCAAATAATAATATGGAAATAACAATTCAATCACCCGAAATGCATATTCCTGATAATCTGAAAAATAAAATTATACGCAAGATGCAAAGCATTTGCAAGCTCTATGACCGCATTAGCAGTTGCGATATTTTGTTGCGTAAAGAAAAAAGCAATGAGCAGCAACATCATTTTATAGAAGTAAGGCTGGGTGTTCCCGGTGAAACTTTATTTACCAAACAGAAGACTGAAACTTTTGAGGCGGCCTTGAGCAAAGCAGCGTTTGCTGTAAAGCATCAGCTTCAAAAGCACAAAGAAAAATTTGAAAAAGCGTAAATCCTTAAAACAAATTGTATGGAAAAAATTTTTGAAAACAAGGTTGCATTAGTCACAGGAGGAAGCTTCGGTATCGGGCGGGCCGCTGCAGTTGCTTTTGCGGAAAGAGGCGCCAAAGTGGTAGTGGCAGATTATATTGAAGACAGCCAGCACGAAACCATGAACCTGATTAAAAAAGCAGGCAGTGAAGGTTTATTTGTATTATGCGATGTTTCGAAAAGCAATGATGTAAAAGCCATGATTGAAAAAATCGTTGCCACGTTTGGCCGCCTGGATTTTGCGTTCAACAATGCAGGCATTGAAGGAACGATGGGCAATATACAGGATTGTACAGAAGAAAACTGGGATAAGACAATCGGTATAGATTTAAAAGGAATATGGCTTTGCATGAAATATGAAATTCCGCAAATGTTACAGCAGGGTAAAGGCGCGATTGTAAACTGCTCTTCTGTTGCAGGCCTTATCGGTTTTCCGGGATTACCGGCCTATGTAGCCAGTAAACATGCGGTGGCAGGGCTTACTAAAACTGCAGCTTTGGAAAATTCAAAGGAACAAATTCGTGTGAATGCTGTTTGCCCCGGTGTGATCCATACGGATATGATAGATCGTATTACCGGAAAGGATAAAAATGCGGAACAGCAATACGCCAATATGGAACCCATAGGCAGGATAGGGCGGCCGGAAGAAGTAGCCGAAGCAGTAATGTGGTTATGCTCAGACAGCGCATCCTTTGTAACAGGTACAACCATACCGGTAGACGGTGGCTGGATTGCTGCCTAAGCCGGAACTGATTTTTATATTAAAAAAGAGATATGGAAAAGATTTGCCAGAGTTGCTCTATGCCTTTGCCGGGAGATAATTTGCGGGGAACAGAAAAAGACGGATCAAAAAATCCTGATTACTGTATTTATTGTTATAAAGACAGCGCCTTTGTAAATCCGGACATGACGCTTGATCAAATGGCTGTCTTTATAAAGCAGAAAATGGCAGAAATGAGAATTGATCAGCCGAGCATTGATAATGCGGTTAGAGCGTTGCCCTTTTTGAAAAGATGGAAGAAAAACGGCATCCCGGCTGATGCTTCATAAAAGCAAGTGTATACAGTGGTGTTACCATTGGATGGCAGTGGTAAAAGATGATATATTATTTATTGAGCCGGGACAATTTATTTGCTGCCGTTGCATTGTATCCTTCACAGCCAGTGACTGCGTAAATAGTTGTTCCGGAGGCGCCTTTACAATCTTTTAAAGACGAACTTTTTTGTTATTTCTGAAAACAGCATATAGACGGCAATAATCAGAATCACGGAAAAGAAAATGGGTGCAGGCAACGGGTACAATTCCAGGTCTCCCGCAAATGGCAGGTATGGAATTATCATACATACGGTAAAGGTGAATAAGCTTGCGAACAAAAGATACCGGGATGGTTTGCTTTTGAAAAATATATACCGTGTTCTTAATACCTGCAAAATCAGGATTTGCGACAGCAGGCTTTCCATGAACCAGCCGGTTCTGAAAATTTCAGGCTTTGCATGAAAATAAAAATATAGTAACCCAAACGTGACAAAATCAAACAAAGAGCTTTGCAAGCCAAATACGATCATAAACCGGCGGATATATTTAATATCCCATTTTCTGGGTTTGGTTACAAACTCTTTGTCTACATTATCTGATGCAATAGCAATGGAAGGGAGGTCTGATAAAAAATTGTTTAGTAATATCTGGACAGGCAGCAAAGGCAGAAATGGCAGCAGCAGAGACGCAATGGCCATGCTGATCATATTTCCAAAGTTGGAGCTGGTAACAATATTGATATACTTCATCGTATTCATGAAAGTCTTTCTGCCTTCTTCCACTCCCTGGCGTATCACATCAATGTCCTGGTCAAGCAGTACGAGGTCTGCCGCTTCTTTGGCAACATCCACGGCGTTATCAATAGATATACCCACATCTGCCGCCTTCAGGGCATTGGCATCATTAATGCCGTCGCCCATGTAGCCTACTGCATGACCGGTTTGCTGCAGCGCTTTTACAATTCTTTCTTTTTGCTCCGGTATCACTTCGGCGAATATATCAGCCTGCCGCACATTCATACGCAAGGCATCGTCAGTCATATTTTCCATGCTGTTCCCGGTAACCACCTTTTCCGCATTTAAACCAATTTGCGCCGCGAGATGTTTTGCAACGAGATAATTATCCCCGGTGATAATTTTTAACGCGATCCCGGTTTCTCTTAGCGTATTAATAGATTCAATAATTCCTTTTTTGGGTAAATCGGATAAAATAAGAAAGCCTGAAAACGTCATCTGGTTCTCATCGTCCTTGTTGATTACCGGATCACCGGTTACATCTTTATAGCAAACCGCAATGGTCCGGAAACCTTCATTGCTGAAATTTTCAAATTGTGTCTGTAAGGTTTTTTTCAGCCCGTCATCTATAGCTACTTTTTCGCCATTATTATTCTCGGCGTGGATGCAAACAGCCAGTATATTGTTTACCGCGCCTTTTGTAATCATAATGTGCCGTGTATTGTCAGTAACAACAATGCTCAATCTCTTGCGATTAAAATCATACGGAACTTCGTCGAGCTTTTTATATGAACCAATATCAAAAGTGCAGGCGCTTTTAATTGCTTCGTCAACCGGATTATAAAAACCCGTTTGCATAGAGGCGTTCAGCATGGCGTACAATAATACTTTATCATATTGCCGGCCGTTGTAATCAACAAATTGGTTCACCTTTACGATGCCTTCTGTAATAGTTCCGGTTTTATCGCTGCAGAGCACATCTATTTCACCCAGGTTTTGAATAGCGCTTAGCTTCTTCACAATTACCTTTTTTGCAGCCATTCGCCTGGCGCCTGCTGACAGGGTAATGGTAATAATGGCGGGTAGCAATTCCGGGGCTAACCCCACGGCTAACGCCAGCGCGAATAAAATAGAATCGAATAAAGGCTTGTGGAGGGAAAGATTTATGATAAGAATAGCTATTGAAATGACGATGGTGAGATACATCAGTAAATAGCCAAACCGGGTAATGCCTTTCTCAAAAGCGGTGGGCTGATGTTCCTTTTGTAAGGTGTAGCCGATCTTTCCCAGGATGGTATCATTGCCGCAATGCACGGCAAGCGTAACCGCAGTGCCATTGATCACGCTCGTGCCCTTAAACAGGGCATTGGTTACTTTGGATAACGGCGCATGTACTGTGCATTCACCTGAAAACTTTTCCGCAGGGAATGACTCTCCGGTAAGCACCGATTCATTAACATGCAAATCGTTTGACTGAATAATAAAGGCATCTGCAGGAATGATATCTCCTGCATTTAATAATATAATATCACCCGGCACCACCCCGTCTACAGGAATATCTTTTTCAACGCCGTTTCTTTTTACCCTTGCCGTGTTGTGCACCAGCTGCCTTAACTTTTCAACTGCTTTACCGGCGTTTCGTTCTTGGAAGAATCCTAAAACGCCGGTGAGCAATAAAACAATGAATATAATGGCGCTTTCGGAATAATCTCCCAATGTAGCGGACAGTATTACCGCAAATACCAGCAAGAGTACTAATGGATTTTTGTATTGCGAAACAAGGAGCAGCAGGTCTTTTACAAACGGCGGTTGAATTTTTAATCTGCTTTTCTGCTGTTGCACTTTTTCAAGCGCCTGCTCATCAGAGATGCCGTTTACAGAAGAATTCAGCTGTTGAAAAAGTTCCTGCTCATGATATGTCCAGAAAGAATCCATGCTATGATCTTGTCAGATTCGCAGGAAGATTGTTACAGAGAAATTTTCTATGCTGCCTTATACCTGCAGGCAGGCCCCAATCCTTCTCATCTTCCTTATGATGTTCTGCAAGTGAAAGTTACACCGAAAAAATTTACATCATCTGTGTGCAATAAACATAGCAATGTCGGTGGTTTTCATTAATAGGTCGGCTGTGCTGTGACCCGCCAGCCGCCTTCTCCCGTATGCGCCCATTACCATTAGCTTATTTCTTTGCGTAAGGAAAGTTTTGAATAATTCCATTTCGGCTTCCCCGCGAAGCGTGGTATAATGCACGCCCTGGTAATGCGTCATCAAAAATTCTTTCACCTTTTCTTTTTCGGTAATATCTTCATCGCCTTCCTGCAATACCTGCAGCAGCGTAATCTTTTTATCACCGAATTCGGGAAACAGGTAGGTGAATTGCTTCAGGGCAAAAATGGAGGAATCTGTTCCGTCGTATGCAAAGATGATTTCATTGATCTCGTCAAAACTAAAAGGTGCAATCATCACCGGGCATTTGGCATTTTCCAGCAGGTCTTTTACAAATACGGACGGCCATCCGTCTGTTCCGTTAAATGATTCATTGCTGTCGGTAATGATCACATCAGCAAAGCGGCTCTCCCGAATTATAGCCCGTGTGGGATTTCCGCTCAGCCTGCGAATGGAATAACATGCGCAATTGTTGATGCACCTGTTTTCGAAGAGCTGTATGTTGGTCTTTACCACACCCGGCAGCACCTGCTCATATTCGTGGCTGTCTTCATTCAGCACCAGCGTTTCCGCATGTTCTTTCTTATAATTCTTTTCCAGGAACATCCCCGTAACCGACGACCGGGTAAGATTGGCGATGTACGATGCAAAATCGATACCGGATGTTTTTACATCATGATCGTTCAATGCAAGCAATATCTTTCTCATAAAAACTATTTTAAGCTTACTCCGGCGTTGACATATCATCTTCATGAATGGCCAGCACCGGCACATTGGAATAAAGAATAAAATCCTTTGATTGCGATTTATGAAACAGCCCGTGTTTTTTCGGAACCACGACCAGCAAATCCGTGTTGTGTTTTTTTGCCAGAGCCGATACGCCCCTCATTACATCAGTATCTTCCGTAAAATAAAATTGTGGCTTCATATATTCCAGTCTCCCTTCCAGCAGCATATCCCCGAGGGTGCGCCGGCTCAGGTCTTCTTCATTTTTACCGGCATAAAAAATATCCAGCCCTGCATTAAAATATTTTATCATCACTTCAATTTCATGAACCGGCACCTGGTATACATCCTTCAGATCGGATGCCAGTGCAATTTTTTTGAAAGGCTTGAACTCAGCGCCCGGCGGTACAATCAGCACAGGATATTTCAGGTTTTTGGCAGCATATAATGTTTTGCTTCCGATGAGGAAACGGTCCAGCGCACCATAGCTGTGCGTACCCATTACGACCGCCAGCGGTTTTACATCATTGCACAGTTGCCTGATTTCATAATCTGCGGAACCAAGTACATATTTGGTATCAATTTCAATGCTGTTGCCTGTTTCGGCCAGCAGCTTCAATCTCAGGTTGTCCAGGTCTTCCTCCTCGTTCATGGAATTGAATACTTCTTCCGAAACGGGATATTCTGCCACAGCAGCGGGCAGCTCCTGCACGTGCATGAGTATGAGCCTGGCATGAATGTAGGCAGCCATCTTTGCTGCAAACTCGCAGGCATTGGTGGATACACTGGAAAAATCTACCGGGGCGATGATCGTTTTCATAAAAAATATTTTAGCTGATACAAAATTAGAATTAAAGCTATGGTGAAATATGATAAGGGTTATTGCAGAGAGTGATGTTGGTCAGGCGGGCCTTTAACTACAAAAGACAACGCGATAAATATCTGATATGCCGGATTTCATCTACATTCTTTTTCCTTTTGTCGCTATTTTGTAACAAAACAATATAAGTCGTATACTTTTACGTTGTGGAAAAAACATGGTATAAACGAAAATGGGTAATTATATTACTGCATGCCTCGGTGTGGATATTGCTTTTTTTGATCCCCTTTCTGCTGCAGCAATCATTTAGTCATGGACACCAGGAGCATAAGCCTGAGAACAATGCTTTTACCTACCTGACGATTTTCAGCGATTTGCTCTATATCATGTTGTTTTATTTTAACGCGTACATAATGGTACCGGGGCTTTTCTACAAAAGAAAATATCTTATTTACTTTTTTATTCAATTACTGATTATTTCTTCGTTTTGTGTTTTCCAGATGTTGTTTTTTGAGTTCTTTATCGGACAGCCATTCAGGTTTAGCGGTTTTTTCTTTTTTAATCTGTTTCCTTATTTATTTATCATCGCCTGCAGTATAGCATACCGGGTCATACAGGACAGGGTTGAGTTGGAAAGGGTCAATAATGAGCGGGAAAATGAAAACCTGAAATCAGAACTCACTTTTCTGCGTTCCCAGGTGAATCCCCATTTCATGTTCAATGTGCTGAACAACATGGTGGCGCTGGCGCGTAAAAAGTCCGACCTGCTGGAGCCCTCGCTGATAAAGCTTTCGTCATTATTGCGGTATATGCTCTATGAAACCAATGAGCAGCAAGTGCCGCTGGAAAAAGAAGTAGAATATTTGCGCAGCTATATTGATTTGCAACAGCAGCGGTTCGGAAGCCTGGTGAAATTAAATGTGAACATTCAAACTCCGGACAGGAGTTACGAAATAGAGCCGATGTTGCTGATTCCGTTTGTGGAAAATGCATTTAAGCATGGTGCCGGAATGATGGAGACTCCGCAAATAGACATTAACCTTCGGGCGGAAAAAGGTGTTTTGGAATTTATAGTTGCTAATAAATATAACGCGGGCACTGAGGAAACAAAAGACGAGGGTTCAGGAATCGGGCTTTCCAATGTAAAACGTCGCTTAAATTTGTTGTATCCCAAAAGCCATTCGCTGACAATAACAGATAAGGATAACTGGTATAAAGTGTTGCTTCAATTAAAACTTCAATAATGCTCCGTTGCATTGCCATAGATGATGAGCCGCTCGCGCTGGAATTGCTGGAAGACAATATCAGCAAGGTGCCTTTTCTGCAATTGGTAGCAAAGTGCCATAATCCTTTGCAGGCCATGGAAATAGTACAGCGCGAGCAGCCGGATCTTATTTTTCTCGACATACAAATGCCGGGGCTGACAGGCCTTCAGTTTTTGCAAAGTCTTCAAAAGAGGCCGATGGCTATTTTGATCACCGCTTACGAAAAATATGCGCTGGACAGCTACAACCTGGACGTGGTCGATTATCTCGTGAAACCGGTATCACTGGACCGGTTTATCAAGGCTTGTAATAAAGCCTATGAATTATATCAATTGAAAACAGCAGCTAAAAGCCCGACACCCGGGCCTCAGCCGGATTACATTTTCGTAAATGTGGAATACAGCCTGGTAAAAGTGGTGTTGGCAGATATCATGTGGGTTGAAGGATTGAAAGATTATATCCGGATTCACCTGAACAACTCCAATAAACCCATCGTCACCCGTATGAATATGAAAACTATTGAAGACGAATTACCATCCGATAAATTTCTGCGCATTCATAAGTCCTATATCGTTTCCATTCACTTTATTACTTCTATACGCAAAAACAGCGTTTTTATCAACGACACAGAATTGCCGATAGGTGAATCCTATAAAGATGCAGTGACGGTCCTTACCAATAGTAAAAAGCAATAATCTTCCCGGTTATTAGCCCCTGGTTAAGTTATGCCGGAAACCGGCTCACTATAACTCACGATTTCGTCGCAAAAAAATGAGGAGTTGTCTCATTTGATAAATTCACCGGCAGCTCCATACTAAGTTTGCACCCGAAAAAATTGTCTTTATGAAAAAAGTTGTATTAGCAGCAATCGCACTTCTTATGGGCCTGTCGGTAATGGCGCAGTTCCCTTCCGGCGGTCAGGGTAAAAAGTTTCCCGCGCTCCCTGATCTGGGGCATGTGTATGGAAAAATAGTGGACAGCGCAGGTAAGCCCATTGCAGGAGCATCCGTGCTGGTGCTGCAAAAAAAGTTTGACACGACAACCAAAAAAGCAAAAACTGTTTTGGTAAAAGGGTCTGTTACGGAAAATAACGGAGAATTCAATTTTGAAGACCTTCCATTGATGGGGGTCACCGTTAAGATATCTGCATCAGGCTTTGAGGAAAAGCAAATGCCGGTTATGTTTTTCGACCCTTCAAAAATGAAGCAGCAAAGCCAGCCGGCGCAGGGAGGTATGCCCACCATGCCTTCCTTCGATAAAGATCTCGGAAAGGTTGAATTAAAAGGAAACCCCACCCAACTCCAAGGCGTTATTATTACCGCTTCCGCCCCGACCGTAAAAATGGACATTGATAAAAAGGTTTTTAACGTAGATAAAAACATTGAAAGTTCCGGCGGTACTGCAGTAGATGTAATGCGCAATGTGCCATCCGTGCAGGTAGATATTGACGGGAATGTAAAGCTCAGAAATGCAACTCCGCAGATTTATATTGATGGAAGACCCACTACACTTACACTGGATGAGATACCTGCAGATGCCATACAGAGTGTGGAGGTGATTACTAATCCTTCTGCAAAATATGATGCCAGCGGCGGCAATGCAGGTATATTGAATCTGATACTTAAGAAAAACCGTAAAACCGGGTACAATGGCAACCTGATGGCGGGTGTCGACAGCCGGGGCGGCTATAATGGAGGCGGTTCCTTTAATGTACGCCAGGGAAAAATTAATTTTTCTGCAAATGCCTTTACACATGGCATGAATAACAAGGCCACAGGTACTACGAACCGATATACTTATGGCACCGACCCAACGCACGTATTTCAGAAAAATATTGACCATACCACCGGTATGTTTGTATTTGGAAGATTGGGTCTTGATTATTATGTAAGCAACAATACAACATTGTCGGCCGGCATTATAAAAGTGCATGGCGATATGCATCCTTCATCTGATATTACCACGGATAGTCTTGACGAGGCCGGTAATATTTTTAAATATAATGACCGGTCCACAGTCGGGCCGAGGTCTTTCAATGCGACCGGCGGACAATTGAGCTTCATGCACAATTTTCAAAGAGAAGGGGAACAGCTCACGTTTGATGGCAATTTCTTTTCCGGTAAAAACTCGGGCAATGCCAATTATGTTACCAGCAATTTTCTGGGCGACAAAACATTTATCGGCAATAGCTATGAGCAGCAATTAAGCAATGGCACCAACCTGTTTTCCACGTTGCAGAGCGACTATGTAAATCCGCTCACAAAAAATACAAAGCTGGAAGCGGGCGTAAGGGCGCAGTTTCGTAATACCACAAATGACAATGATATTTATATCGGAAGCGCACCCGGCGCATTAACTAAAATTGCGAATCTCACCAATAACTATAAGAATACCGATAATGTTTTTGCCGCTTATTCAGACATAACGAGCGCTATTGGCAAAAACTTTGGGTACGAGCTGGGGTTAAGAGCAGAAAGCAGCAATTACCAGGGCGAGCTTACAAACACAGGACAATCGTTTAAGCATACTTACCCTGTTAGCCTGTTTCCATCTGTGTTCTTAAGCCAGAAGCTGAAAAATAACCAGGAGCTGCAATTGAATTATTCAAGAAGGATCAACAGGCCGAACTTTTTCCAGCTGATTCCCTATTATGATTTCAGCGACAGCCTGAATATAACAAAAGGTAATCCTGACCTGGTGCCGGAGTTTACCAACTCGCTTGAATTTTCCTATAGCAAAACATTTAAAGGAAATAACACCTTGCTGGTTTCTGTTTATTACAAGCACAGTACAAATCTGATTACGAGATATCTCGACACAGAAGTGGTAAATAACCAGAATTTGCTGGTGAACACTTATATGAATGCAAATTCCAGCTATAGCTATGGCGCAGAATTTACATCCGTAAATAATTTCACCAAATGGTGGGATGTTACTACCAACATCAATTTATATCAATCGAAGATCAATACTTCCAACATTCCTAACTCGGTAAGCCAGGATGCCATTCTTAGCTGGTTTGGAAAGCTGAACAATGAATTTAAGCTGAAACATAACTTTACCATTCAGTTATCGGGCAATTATCAAAGCAAGACCAACCTGCCTGTAAGCCAGAACCAGGGCCAGATGGGGCCTCCGGGAATGCAGGCACAGAGCTCTTCGCAGGGATATATCAGGCCATTCTGGTCGGTAGATGTTGCCGTAAGAAAAACATTCCTGAAAAACCAGGCCGCTTCCGTTTCCCTGGGTATGAGCGATATTTTCAGAACTGCGAGCAATGAACAGATTTCAAGCAGTCCGGGAATCTTTTACCAGGATTATTATCGCCTGAATAATCCGCAGCTGGTTCGTTTAACATTCAGCTATCGTTTTGGAAAGATGGATGTATCTCTTTTCAAGCGCCAGGTAAAGAACAATGCAGCACAGGATGCTATCCAGGCAAGCGGGCAATAAATAACCGTTAAGGCGTCTAAAGAAATTAAGCCCTGTAAAAATTAAAAAGTCCCGTAAGATTCTTACGGGACTTTTGCTGTAGGGGGAGGGATCGAACCTCCACGAGGCAGTTAGCCGTAGCACAAAGTTCAGTGGTCGACCCTGGTCATTGTTTCATTGCTGAAGCAATGGCTCTATGCTATGTTTATCCTGTTATCCTCACCCCCGAGACAAGGGGGCATGTCTGCCAAAAATTTCATCACCCCACAATGTTTAAGAACTTAATGACGCAAATTTAAGATCCAAACCTTATTCAAAAAAATATTTCAACAAAAAAATATAAAATATAGATATGTTTCAAAAAATTATTTATTTTTATAAAATATATTTAAAATAAAAACTACTTATGGCTTCTAAATTAAACTTAGATAAACTGGATCTCCAAATCATCCAGGAAATGTTGCAGGATGCAGAAACTCCTTATGCAGAGCTTGGCAAAAAATTATTTGTAAGCGGCGGTACCATTCACGTACGTATAAAAAAGTTGGAAGAATTTGGTATTGTTAAAGGTAAAAAACTAAGTGTAAATCTCAAACAATTGGGATACGACATTACCGCTTTCGTGGGAATTTTTTTGGAAAAAAGCTCATTGTACGACCAGGTGGCAAAAGACCTGGAGAAAATTCCGGAAATTGTGCGGCTCAATTATACTACCGGTAATTACAGCATGTATGCAGAAATTGTTTGCAAAGACATTAACCAGCTCAGAACAATATTGCACGACGAACTTCAGAAAATAAAAGGAATAGAAAGGACGGAAACGCTTATTTCACTGGATGAAAGCTTCAACCGGAGCGTATTGGTTGCCAAGGATGTTACATAAACCAACGGTTCTGCCTATTCGAAAATCAGGCTTTTACATCCAAAGCGTCTCTCAATCCATTCCCCAATAAGTTAAATGCCAATACCAGTATCATGATGGCAATACCGGGAGCCAGTGCCAGAGCAGGGTTGTGTGTAATAATGAAATTATAGTTCTCTTTTATCATCAATCCCCAGCTGGGAGTCGGAGGCTGAACGCCTACTCCCAGGAAACTCAGTCCTGCTTCAATGATAATGGCACTTGCAAAATTCGAGGCTGCTATCACCACCACGGGGCCCAGTACATTAGGAAGAATATGCCGGAGTATGATCCGGATGTTTGTCAGGCCTAATGCTTTTGCTGCCTGTATATAATCCAGCTCACGCAATGACAGGACCTGGCCTCTTATTATCCTTGCAACATTTACCCACATAGTAAGCCCCACCGCAATAAAAATTTGCCAGAAACCTTTGCCCAATGAAAGCGTAATGCCGAATACCAATAATAAAGTAGGCATGCTCCAGATTACATTGATCAGCCACATAATGATATTGTCGGTACGTCTTCCGAAGTAACCGGCCATTGCGCCCAGTGCAATTCCAATCGTTAATGAAATGATTATGCTGATAAAGCCCACGGCCATGCTCACACGAATGCCTACCAGCAGCCGGCTTAGAATGTCGCGGCCAAATTTGTCGGTGCCCAGCCAGAATGTTTTTGCTATTATATAATCTTTTGCGGGCAGCGCTGTTTTTGAATACCCTTGTCTTTCCTGCACTCCTTCATCTACGAATTTTTCAACTATGACAGAATCATCCGTTTCTGTATAACTGTTTATGGGTAGGTAAATCACTTTGTCCTCAATGCCAAAAAGTAAACGGTGCACAAAACCGGCCGGAGAAACCTGCTTTTCTTTATTGACGAGCAGAAATAATTGTTTAAAACCAGGCTGTCTTGCCTGTATTTCTACTATCTGCCTGTCTGCATTTGGGGTAGGATCTTCCGCTATGAAATATGCAAAAATTCCCGCGAGAAAAATAACAGCGATCACCATCATACCTATCAAAGCGCCTTTATTTTTTTTGAGGCGCTTCCATGCATTTTTAGAAAATGAAAATGAACCGGTCATGAATGCTCTATGCTATTTTACTTTCCTGCCTTTCCACGTATAATGGCCAAATTTACCAAGCAATCCTGCAATAACGGTATAAAGTATATGAAATGGCTGCGAAGGGATAAACCACCATAATAATTTTTTCTTATCAAAAAATCCGGCAACCGGGAAAAGAAAGATCAGTTCACCGGCTATTTTCAGAACCATGGCTGCCAGTAGCAGGTAAAAATATTTTATTGAAAAAAATGAAAGGACCGATAAAGCCAGTAACCATACATTCGCGAAATACACAAAGAAAAGAACCGTGGTTATTTTAGCATCGGGGTAAAGAGAGGCTTTACTGGCCCATCGTATTCGCTGATGGAAGAACGCAGAAAGGCTTTCAGCGCTTTTCGTATATACTATTGCGCTGCCTGATTTCAGATAGCTGATTTTCCCCGGGAATTTTTTTGCTATCTTATACAGGAGCAACATATCATCGCCGCTGGCAATATTATCTATTCCTTCGAAGCCATTTACTGCTTCAAAAGCTTTTTTCTCATACCCAAGATTGGCTCCGTTGCACATATTGTGAAATTGCCGGCTCACTGAAGCTCCTGTTATCCCCTGCAGCGAGAGAAAGTCGAGCGATTGAAAAATTTTAAAGAATTTCTTTAAGGATGAATCGTTTTTTTCAAAATCGAAATAACAAACGGGAGCTGCCATAAAAACGGGTCCTGAAGATTCATATAATGCAGCTATCTGTTCCAGCCATTGCGGTTTAACAATGCAGTCGGCGTCGGTTGTTACAATCACACTTCCCTTTGATATTTTTATTGCAGATTCAATGGCTTTCTTTTTATAAGAGTTAATAATATCATTAGGCAATACATCACTAAGTTGTAATAAATAAATATTTTTCTGCGGGAATGATAGTACAATATCAGCAGTAGCATCTGTTGAATGGTCATCTACGATGATAAGTTCGAACAGATCTGAAGGATAGGTTTGTTGCATAATTGAATGGATACAGGCGCGAATATTTTTTTCTTCATTTCTCGCCGGCACGATAACTGATATGAAGGTTGTATAAACCGGATTCTCCGGAGGAAAAAATTCCTTCATTTGCAGCCAGCTGTGCCGGTAATAAAAAAGCAATACCGTATAAGGCAGCAGGAGCAGCAGCGTTATAATTTCTATAGCAGGTAACAAATCCGGATGGTTTTACAATTATTTAATTCAAAAGTACTTGTTTGGTAAAAATTAATTATTTAGATTTGTGTAGTTGCATAAACAACTATATGCCCAACAACCAATTTAAGAAAGGCGAGCTATATAGTTTCATTACCGGCAAGGCTTCTACTGCCATTGCCAGGCGGTTGCAGAAGAATTTCAGGCAGGCGGGTATTGAGATTACGATTGAGCAGTGGAGCGTATTGTATCATTTGTGGAAGCAGGAGGGGCAAAGCCAGCAGCAATTATGTGATGCTACCTTTCGGGATAAACCCAGCATAACACGGCTCGTGGATAATCTCGAAAAACAACGGCTGGTAAAACGCGTTCCTTCGAAAGACGACAGGAGAATAAATCTGATTTACCTCACAAAAGAAGCCCTGACACTCCAGGAAAAAACAATGACCTTGGCCAATAAAACATTAAATGAGGCGCTGGAAGGGGTTACCAACGGGCAGATTGAGATTGCTAAAGAGGTGTTGCAGATTGTGTACGACAACCTTTCTTCTCCTGACTAATTCTAAATAACTACAACAATAAAATTTAAAAATATGAGTACTACAATAACAGCCCCGCTCATTAAAGGCGGTGAGTGGCTCGTGAAACCGGGTAACGCAGTTGAAACATTTACGCCCGAAGAGTATACCGAAGAACAGATAATGATACGCGATATGTGTATCCAGTTTTTGAAAACTGAAGTAATACCGGTGATCGACAGAATAGATAAGCTGGAGCCCGGGCTGATGCCTTCTCTTATGGATAAAGCCGGCGAACAGGGATTGCTCGGCGCTGCTGTACCTGAAGAGTACAATGGCCTCGGAAAAGATTTTGTCACCGGCACTTTGATCAGCGAAGGATTGGGTGCAGGATATTCTTTTAGCGTAGCCATGAGCGCCCATGCCGGTATCGGCACATTGCCTATTTTATATTTCGGTACGGAAGCGCAGAAAAAGAAGTATGTATCAAAGTTGGCAACCGGCGAATGGAAGGGAGCTTATGGGTTAACGGAACCCAACAGCGGCAGCGATGCGCTGGGAGCAAAGACAACGGCGAGGCTTTCTGAAGACGGGAAGTATTATTTGTTAAACGGGCAGAAGTGCTGGATTACCAACGGCGGCTTTGCAGATGTTTACACGGTGTTTGCAAAGATTGACGGGGACAAGTTCACTGCTTTCATTGTGGAACGCGGCTTCGAAGGGTTTACACAAGGCCCCGAAGAACATAAAATGGGCATTAAAGGATCTTCTACGGTACAGTTATATTTCCAGGATTGCAAAGTACCTGTTGAAAATGTATTAGGTGAAGCAGGCAAGGGCCATATAATTGCTTTTAATATTTTAAATATTGGCAGGCTGAAGCTGGCAGCCGCTGCAGTAGGGGCGGCAAAGATGGTGTATACAGATGCTGTTGAATATGCAAAAGCAAGAGAGCAGTTTAAAACGCCAATCGCCAGCTTCGGTGCTATCAGGCACAAGCTTGCCGAGATGGCGATAAAAATATATGCGCATGAAAGTGCATTGTACCGTACGGCAAAATGGATAGATGAAAAAGAGCACGAGTTGCTTCAATCAGGGAAACCATTTAACGAAGCGCTGCTGGGCGCTGCCGAAGAATTTGCCATTGAATGCGCCATGTTGAAAGTGCATGGCAGTGAAATGTTGGATTTTGTAGTGGATGAAGGGGTACAAATTCATGGTGGCAATGGATTCAGCGACGAATACCTGGTCAGCAAAGCCTATCGCGACAGCCGCATTAACCGCATTTTTGAAGGCACCAATGAAATCAATCGTTTGCTCACAGTAGACATGGTGCTCAAAAGAGCCATGAAAGGAAAGATTGACCTGATGGGCCCTGCAATGGCGGTGCAAAAAGAGCTGATGAGCCTTCCTGAATTTGACGGAGGCGAAGAAGGCGCTTTTGCAAAAGAGCAAAAGATAATTGCCAGCATGAAGAAATGCATCCTGATGGTAGCCGGCGCCGCAGTGCAAAAATTAATGACCAGCCTCACAACAGAGCAGGAGATCATCATGAATATCGCAGATATGGCCATTGAAACTTTTGTGTCGGAAAGCCTGCTGCTTAGAGTGATGAAGAATGCTGATAAGAAAGGCGGCGAAGCCATCAAAACGGAAATCGCCATGATGCAATGTTACCTCCATGATGCGGTGGACAGGATTGCCAAATGTGGTAAAGAGGCTGTTAATGCATTTGCATCGGGTGATGAGCAAAGAATGATGTTGCTGGGGTTAAAACGTTTTACCAAAACGGATTCATTCAACAGTAAAGATGCAAGAAGAATGATCGCAGACAAATTTATTGAAGACGGGAAGTATTCGTTGTAGGCAGCAAATATTTTCTATCTTCATTTTATGAAAAAAATCCTTACCGTATTTTTCATTTTAAACAGTTTTCATTCTTTCGCCCAAAATAATACAAAGGATTTCTTCTACGTCAAAACCGGTGATTCGCTTCCGTATCTGAAATACGGAACAGGAGTTGACCGGTTAGGCGGAGCAAAGATCTCGCCTATTGATAGCAATGTCGTTTTAAAAGTAGTTGACAGTTTTGAAACGGATTATAAAGTTCAGCTTTCTGCATATCATAGCGCATGGATCGAAAAGGCCAATGTGCAAAAAATACAACAGGCGGACAGTGAGTTTCAGCACCTGACGGATAGCTGGAAGGTATTTGGGGATTCCCTGTTTGATTATGTTACGATTCAGCTGGATGAGAAACTTCCTTATACGAGCAGGATGGAATTGGATCCGTCATTAATTGTCGTTGACATTTACGGAGCCGTCAGCAATACCAACTGGATTCAGCAACTGGGTTCGGCGCGGGAAATAAAAAATGTATGGTATGAGCAGCCGGAAGACGATGTAATCAGAGTTTTCATTGAACTGATCCATCCGCAGCATTGGGGCTACAGTGTTTACTACGACGATTCCAATAAGCTAACGGTAAGGGTTAAACGACAGCCGGCATCGCTGGCATTGAAAGATATAACGATTGCCATTGACGCTGGTCATGGCGGTACCAATATGGGCACCACGGGCTCATCAAAAGATATCCGGGAAAAAGATATCACGCTTCTCTTTGCAAAAGATATCGAAAATGAATTGCGCTCGCGAAAAGCTAAGGTGGTAATGACACGGGTAAACGATACTACATTAAGCATGTACGACAGGATTACTTTTCTTAATCAGCAAGATCCTGACCTGCTGATCAGCATTCATTTAAACGAATCGGACGAAGATACTGTCCGCGGGGTGAGCACTTATTACCGGTATGTTGCATTCCGGCCATTAAGCAAAGCCATTCTTCACCGGCTGCTTGAAACCGGACTTAATGAATTTGGAAACATAGGAAGTTTTAATTTTGCATTAAATGGCCCAACTGACTATCCTGACTGTCTCGTAGAGGTTGCTTTTCTAAGCAACAAGGACGATGAGCAGAAAATTCTCGATCCGGAATTCCGCACACTGGTTGCAAAAAAGATTGCTGATGGCGTGGAAGATTTTCTAAAAAGCATACAATAAAAATGAACACAAGGTGAAGAAGAAATTAAACAATATAACCAGGAAGCGCCCGGGCAAACTGAGCCGGCTTGCCGAAACCTTAATAGGCTCCGAAATTGTAAAGCTCGGGGGCGAGATCAAAGAAAAGATAAAAGCAGGGGAAACGATCTATAATTTCACTATCGGCGATTTCGATTCATCTATTTTCCCCATTCCCAAAGATTTGGAAGATGAAATCATAAATGCCTACCGTCAGAAATTTACAACCTATCCGCCTGCGGATGGCATCCAGCCGTTAAAAGAGTCTGTTGCCGCATTTATAAAAGAGCGGGAAGGACTTGATTATAATTTGAATGAAATATTGATTGCCGCAGGCGGAAGGCCACTGATCTATACTGTTTATCGTGCTATTGTGGATAAGACAGATAAAGTGATCTACTCCGTACCGAGCTGGAACAATAATCACTATGTTCATTTTGTAGATGGCATTCACGAAGTAATAGAGGCTACCCGCGAAAATAATTTTATGCCGCTTGCAGAGGATATCCGGCCCCACATACAGGATGCGGTGCTTATTGCCTTGTGTTCACCGCTCAATCCCACCGGCACCGTTTTTAAGAAAGAAGAACTCGAAAAGATTTGTGATATGGTACTGGCAGAAAATGAAAGAAGAGGTGATGATGAAAAGAAATTATATGTGATGTATGACCAGATTTACTGGACACTTACTTTCGGCAATACCCAACATTATAACCCGGTAAGCCTGCGTCCTGCGATGAAGGACTATACCATCTTTATAGATGGCATCAGCAAAGCATTTGCAGCAACAGGAGTTCGTGTAGGCTGGGCGCTGGGTCCCGAAAATGTATTGGCAAAAATGAGGGCTATCAACAGCCACATCGGCGCATGGAGCCCGATGGCAGAACAAAATGCCACTGCAAAATTTCTGCGTAAAAAAGAAGTGATTGATCAGTATCTCCTGCACTATAAAAAAGAGCTGGAAGAAAGATTATATCTTATCTATGCCGGGTTTCAACAATTGAAAAAAGAAGGATTTGCGGTGGATGCATGCGCTCCCCAGGCTGCTATTTATCTTACTATCCGGTTAGCGCTTGCAGGTAAAAAGACAGATGATGAAAAAGTTCTTTCTACCCAGTCGGATGTTACTTCCTATATTTTGAATGAAGCACGGTTGGCCGTGGTTCCCTTTTATGCATTCGGGGCACCTAAAAGTTCCGATTGGTACAGGCTAAGCGTAGGCACCTGTAAAAAGGAAGATATTCCCCAAATGTTCGTAAAATTAAAAGCCGCATTGGAGCGACTTTCTTAGCGGGTTGTATAAAATTCTTAGGCTTTTTAATTTTTGGAATTGAATCCTGCAGCAGGAAATACAGGGCATATAAGAACTCATATATTGACTTATACGTCTTATATGCCTTATATGGATAGGCTTACAAACAATTCTGCTCAACTATCTTCTTTTCCAGTAAATATTCTGCAATCTGTATGGCATTGGTGGCAGCGCCTTTGCGGAGGTTATCACTTACGATCCAGCAATTGAGCGTTTTTGGCTGTGATTCATCCCGTCTTATTCTGCCAACAAATGTTTCATCTTTTTCGTGAGCCGATAACGGCATCGGGTACACGAAATTTTCCACGTCGTCCTGCAATACTACGCCCGGAGCTTTGCCCAGCATTTTCTTCACTTCATCAAGATCAAAGTCATTTTCAAACTCAATATTCACGCTTTCGCTGTGGCCGCCCACTACCGGGATCCGTACACAGGTAGCTGTTACGTGAATGCTGTTATCTCCAATGATCTTCCGGGTTTCATTTACCATCTTCATTTCTTCCCTGGTATATCCGTTTTCCAGAAACACATCTATGTGGGGAATGGCATTTTTATCGATACGATATTTATATGCCATTTCACCTTCCTTGTTGTTGCGTTCATTTTCCAATTGCTGTACGGCTTTTACGCCTGTACCCGTTACACTCTGGTAAGTGGATACCACCACTCTTTTAATTTTATATTTTAAATGAAGCGGATACAACACCAGTACCATTTGAATGGTAGAACAATTCGGATTGGCGATGATCTTGTCATCTTTGGTAAGTACCTGGGCGTTTACTTCGGGCACCACTAATTTCTTCGTGGGATCCATTCTCCACGCAGATGAATTATCAATAACCGTAATGCCGGCTTCGGCAAATTTTGGCGCCAAAGCAAGGGAAGTGCTTCCTCCTGCAGAAAAAATAGCTACAGATGGCTTAGCAGCAATGGCATCATCTGCAGAAACCACTTTGTACTTTTTACTCTTGAATGTAACTTCCTTCCCGATTGATTTTTCTGATGCAACGGGAATAATTTCTGTAACCGGAAAATTTCTTTCTTCCAGTACCTGTAACATTTTACTTCCTACAAGGCCTGTGGCACCTACAACCGCTACTTTCATTGACTGTATTATATTTATTAATAAAGTTAATTATCTTTAAAAAAAGCTGCTGATGAACAAAAAGTTTTTAGTTTTTTGTTACCCGATGATGTTCCTGTGCATTGTTGCGAAAGCCCAGGTTTCAGAAAACTTTAATGACGGGGATTTTACCAATAATCCTGCGTGGTCAGGAGGTATTTCTGATTTTATAGTGAACTCATCTTTGCAACTGCAAAGTAACAACACAACCGCAAATAGCACTTTTTTTCTCAGTACGCCAAATTCACTGGCTACTACGGCGCAATGGGAAATGTATATTCATATTGCTTTTAATCCATCATCTGCCAATTACATCGATGTATATCTTATCGCTTCAGCAGCTGACCTTACCCAAACCACCACAACAGGTTATTTTGTAAGAATCGGAAATACTGACGATGAAATTTGTCTTTATCGCAAAGATGCGGGTGGCGTGATTACCAAAATAATTGATGGCGTTGACGGCATTTTAAATAACAGCGATAATGTGATGAAGATAAAGGTGAGCAGGAACGCATCCAGCCAATGGACATTATCAAGAGATATGACGGGTACCGGAAACAGTTATGTTTCAGAAGGAACAGCAACAGATACCACCTATACTACGTCAGCTTATTTTGGTTTTCTAATAAAGCAAAGCACCGCCAGCTTTTTTCAAAAACATTTTTTCGATGACATTGTTATTTCTAATTATGTACCGGATACAACGCCGCCCGTAATAGAATCGGCCACTGCCACTTCATCTTCTACGGTTGATCTGCTTTTCAATGAATCGCTGGAGCCCTCCAGCAGCCAGGATATCAGTAACTATTCCGCTGACAATGGTTTGGGAATGCCACTAAGTGCTGTTTTGGATGGTTCCAATTCCGCTTTGGTTCATCTTACATTCCCGGGCTCACTTACTAACGGTATTATGTATACGCTGACGGTGAATAACGTAAAAGATATTGCAGGAAATGCAATCGGTAACGGAACCGCTATCTTCAGTTATTACACGCCGCAGCAATACGATGTAGTAATTGATGAAATAATGGCTGACCCCACGCCGCAGGTAGGTCTGCCCAACAGCGAGTGGGTTGAACTGAAAAATACCACGATGTTTCCGATCAACCTGCAGGGATGGAAACTGGCGGATGCTACCGATACGTCCGGGGCCCTGCCAGGCTTTATTTTGAAGCCGGATAGCTTTGTAATTGTGTGTACGGGCTCTGCGGTTGCCAGACTTTCTCCATTTGGAACAACCATTAGTGTTACCAATTTCCCGTCGCTTGATAATGATGGCGATCTTCTTGCATTGTACAATGCGAATGGTAACACGATGCATGCAGTGAAATATACATCTGCCTGGTATCAGAATGCCCTGAAACAGAGCGGGGGCTGGTCATTGGAAATGACAGATACGAAAAATCCATGCAGCGGAATAAGTAACTGGAAAGCGAGTGTTGATCCATCCGGCGGAACACCGGGCAGAAAAAACTCAGTGGATGGTACAAATAATGATGATACAGCTCCTAAACTTTTAAGAGCCTTTGCCACCAGCAATACTGAAGTTATTTTAGTATTCGATGAACCGCTTGATAGTACGAAAGCTGCTGCCGCTGCTAATTATACAATTGATAATGGTATCAGCGCTGTAAGCGCCGAAGGTATTTCCCCGGTTTTCAATACCGTGCATCTTATTTTGAATACCGCTATTACCGCTAATACAGTTTATACTGTTACAGCAGCAATGGTTACGGATTGCAAAGGCAATGCTATCGGGTCCAATAACTCTGCAAGATTTGGGCTGGCGCTGGATGCAGACAGTTTGGATGTGGTTATTAATGAAATATTATATAATCCGCGACCGGGTGGTTATGATTATGTAGAGCTATACAATCGTTCGCAAAAAATAATCGATCTGAGCCATGTATATATTGCAAGCAGGAATAGTTACAATGCCATCGGCAGTATTGAACAGGTAACTACGCAGCCAGTATTATTATTTCCCAAAGATTATATGGTGTTGACGGAATCGCCGGATACCGTAAAAAGTCAATATGTTACTACTAACCCTGACGGGTTTGTCGCCGTAAGCCCAATGCCTTCGTTTCCTGACGATGCGGGTGCTGTAATTATTTTAAATAACCAGGGAAATATCATAGATGAGGTTGATTATTCTGATAAATGGCAGTTTCCGTTGCTTGCAAATACAGAAGGTGTTTCATTGGAAAGAATAAATTATGACGGCCCTTCCGCGCAAAGTAATTTTCATTCTGCCGCCACTTCGGCCGGGTACGGAACACCGGCATATAAAAACTCACAATATGGTGCAGACGAAAATTCCAATAGCTTTATAAAGGTGACGCCGGATATCTTTTCTCCTGATAATGACGGCATCGATGATTATGCCACGATCAGTTATAATTTTCCGTCACCGGGATATGTGGCCAACATTACCATCTTCGATGCTTCAGGGCAGCCGGTGCGATATCTGCAAAAAAATTCGCTGAGCGGCACCAGCGGTTATTACCGGTGGGATGGTCTGGATGATAAGAACAGGAAACTTCCGCAGGGCATTTATATTATTTATACGGAAATCTTTAATCCTTCAGGACAGAAGAAGCAATTTAAAAATACGATAGTGTTGGCAAGGAGGCATTAGTATTCATACTGCCGGACAAATTTTGTAAATTTAGGTATGGAAATAAGAGAACCCGCAGTTGCCTATGGCAAGAGAAATTTTTCAATTGAAGAGTATCTTGAAATGGAAAATGCTGCCACGGAAAAGCACGAGTATTATCGCGGTGAAATATTTGCAATGTCCGGGGCTAAAATGCCGCATAACACTATTTTCAGCAACCTGTTTGGCGGCTTAAGTGTCAGACTAAAAAAGAAAAAGTGCCGGCCTTATGGCAGTGATATGCGGGTACATATTCCCGAAAACACTTTATTTACATATCCGGATATTTCAATTATTTGCGGAGAACCGGTTACATTAAATAATGATGATTACAATGTGCTGAACCCTTACGTTATAATTGAAATACTTTCTCCCTCCACAAAAAATTATGACCGCGGCGAAAAGTTTAAACTCTATCGCGACATATCAACACTGAAAGAGTATATTCTAATTGATTCCGAAAGCATACATATTGAAGTATTCCGGATTAATGAAACTCATCATTGGGAACTGGAAGAGTATAATTCATTGGAAGAACAACTTTATATAAAAGCCATTAACGAATCAATACCCATCGCCGAAACATATGAGGGAGTGAAGATGGAAGGCACTTTATCTTCTCCGGGATGAGTCCAGCAAAAAGCCCATCTTAATTCAGCTCTGGTTAGCATCACTCTTCATCCACGATATCACTATTTTCAATAATGCGGCTGCTCCTGTAATTACAAGCAATACGACAAATGCAAAAAATATTTGAGTAGGATGATGAGAAATAACAGCGGCAAGAAAAAAAATAATGACCCATTTTATTGCTCTTTTCATCCGCATATTTTTGTATTGCTCTTTACTTTAAATAAATTTTCATACCTCAGCTTTGCCCGATATGATCAATGTCATCATCCACATCCGGCATTTTGTTTAGCTGTGCTTTTGTAATGAAATAACTGCTGATCGCGAATGCAAGTGCTAAAAGTTCAATCGAGAAAAAATTATCCTGGCTAAAGACCAGTAAGCCTACAACAACCCCGATGATCTCCAGTACAAACCAGCCAACGATGAAATAGATTTTCCAGGTAGAAGCTTTCACTCCTTTCCTGTAAGCGAGCCTGCCGATTTCCCTCGATAAAAATATAAGTGCAATTATCTCCAGCATGTTCTCTTGTTAAGAGGGATCAATTAAATCATACTTCGCACATGGTTTCACACCAAATCAATATCAAAATTTACCAGTTGCACAAATTCCTGCAGTCTGTTGTCTACATCTTCTTTTGTGATTTCTTTCAAACGCTCCGGTCCGAATTTTTCCACGCAAAAGCTTGCCATAGCGGAGCCTACAATGATAGCCGTTTTCATATTGTGAAAGCTGATATTTTGTGTACGCGCCAAATGCCCGATAAAACCACCTGCAAAAGTATCACCGGCTCCCGTCGGGTCAAATACTTCTTCCAGTGGCAGCGCAGGCGCTACAAATACATGATCGTCATAAAACAGCAAAGCACCGTGCTCACCTTTTTTTATTATTAAAAACTGCGGCCCCATCCTCAATATTTTTCTGGCTCCCTTTACCAATGAGTATTCGCCGCTCAATTGCCTTGCTTCGCTGTCGTTGATCAGCAGCACATCAATCATGGTCAAAACTTTTGCAAGGTCGTCCATGGCGGTTTCCATCCAAAAGTTCATAGTGTCCAGCACAATCAATTTGGGTCTTTTGTGCAACTGATTGATCACGCTTATTTGCAATGAGGGCATCAGGTTTCCCAGCATTAAAAACTCGGAACCCTGGTATTCATCCGGAACTACAGGCTTGAAATCAGCGAGCACGTTTAAATCGGTAATCAACGTATCGCGGGAATTCATATCCAGGTGATACCTCCCGCTCCAGAAAAAGGATTTTTTATCTTTCACCACTTCCACACCGGTTAACTGCACTCCCCGCCTTTTTAATTCATTCATTTCCTCTTCGGGAAAATCATTACCAACAATTGAAATCTGCTGCACAGGATTGGTAAATAAACTTGCCGCATAGGCAACATAGGTAGCCGAGCCGCCAACAATTTTATCCGTTTTGCCAAAAGGTGTTTCGATTGCATCAAAGGCCATGGTGCCCACGGTAATAATTGACATAGAAGCGTAATTTTTTGCGCTGCAAATGTAACAGATAAACCGGAGTTGTTATTAGCGTTGCATTGTTTAATTTTGTGCTATACAGAAACTGTTGCTGTATGCTACTTAAAATACATCCGCAAAATCCGCAACAGCGGTTACTCGACAAGGTTGCGGAAAGCCTGAAAAATGGCGGCATCATTATTTACCCTACTGATACTATTTATGGCCTCGGGTGTGACATTTTTCATCCGAAAGCCGTGGAAAAAATTTGCCGGATTAAAAATATTGATCCGCAAAAAGCCCGACTGTCTTTCATTTGCCGCGATCTGAGCCACCTGAGCGATTACACCAAAAGCATTGATACGCCTTTGTACCGGATGCTGAAGATTTATCTGCCCGGCCCCTATACCTTCATTTTGCCCGCCAGCAAGCAGGTGCCCAGAATTTTAAAGAGTAAAAAAGATACGGTGGGTCTTCGTATACCCGATAACGTTATATGTAAGAAAATTTTGGAAACGCTGGGTAACCCCATCCTGAGCGCATCGCTGCCTGGCCAGATGGTAGAAGAATATACCAACCCGGAAATCATTTATGAAAAATTCGGCAAGCTGGTAGATTATGTAATTGATGGCGGTATGGGTGGCGTGATCCCATCAACTGTCATAGATTGCACCACGGACGAATGGACTGTAGTACGACAGGGCCTTGGTGAATGGCGGGCATAATAAAAGCCCCTGACTAACGCCAGAGGCTACCCGAAAACTGATTACTGGTATTTATTTCCTTGTTCTTAGGTTGTGCTTCTTCCTGTAAATTTCGCGGCTGTTTTTTCTTTCATCCTGCCTGATATCTTTTCTTTCAGCCGGTGTTATTTTGCCATCTGATTTTGCAGCTTTTATGTCCTGATGAATACCTCTTTCATTGCTTCTGAGTTTTGCTGCTTCGGGGTGGGTCAGCTCGCCGCTTTTTACTCCCTGGTGTATGCGCTCCTGCTGACGGACGGTCCTGCGTCTTACCTGGGCCCTGGCAGAAGCAATGCCCAATCCTGATGCAATAATGAGGATTAATAAAAATTTATTGTTCATACATTGGTTTAAAGGGTTCGTTCAATTGAGTAAATAGACGGCCTGTAAAGGCACGGGTTTAAAGAGTACTGTTAATTTTCGGCGGAAATTCTAAAAATCAAGGATGAGCTGCATGTCAATGTTAAAACTACGGCGGTGATATTTGCACAATCCGTGTTCTGCTATTGCATTCCGGTGCTCAGGCGTACCATAGCCTTTATTGGTATACCAGCCGTATACTTCATATTCATTATGCAATTGCATCATATAATCATCACGGTAAGTTTTTGCCAGCACACTGGCTGCAGCAATAGAGGCATATATGCCGTCGCCTTTTATAATACATATATGCGGGAGATCTTTGTAAGGCCTGAAACGATTACCATCGATCAGTAAAATATCAGGAGGTACGCTTAATGTATCGAGCGCCAGATGCATTGCTTTATAAGAGGCCTGTAAAATATTGATGCGATCAATCTCTTCATTGTCCACACTGGCAACGGCAAAGGCAATACTTTCCTGCTCTATTATGGGCCGCAATGATTCTCTTTCCTCCCTGGTCAATTGCTTTGAATCGTTGAGCAGCGGATGATAAAAATCTTTGGGTAAAATGACCGCCGCTGCAAAAACAGGCCCTGCAAAGCACCCGCGCCCAGCTTCGTCGAGGCCGGCTTCTGTAAAAATGCTATGGTAAAATGGCAGCAGCAAACTTTTTTCAAAATTAAAATCAGATTTCAGAATAAACGACAGTTTTTATCAACAATGTTTTGTGAGAGATCAATAAGATAATTGCATTTGCACAATTACCTTTGGTGCATAATAAAAATAAATGCAATCAGATTTGGATAAACGCTCTTCGAAAAAAGTAGCTATATGGCTTTTTATTGAGCGGTGGCGGCACGGCTCACGGCGTGGCACCCCGGTTGGTGGGGACACCAACCGGCAACAAATTGAAATCCATCCAGGTTCTTCCGGGAAAGTAGCTGCCTGGCTTTTTATTGGCGTGGGTATGTTGGTCATACAAATTATGTTAGGAGGTATTACCCGCTTAACACAATCCGGATTGAGTATTACCGAATGGAACCCGATTATGGGAGCAATACCGCCGCTGAATACACACCAGTGGATGGTGGAGTTTGATAAATATAAACATACGGACCAGTTCCGTTACCTGAACAGCGATTTTACACTCGGTGATTTTAAAAACATTTTTTTCTGGGAGTGGTTTCATCGTCTTTGGGCGCGCCTGATGGCCGTGGTATTCCTGGCCGGCTTTTTTTATTTTCTTTTCAAAAAACAGCTTAATAGCCGGATGATCCTGCCTTTCGTCATTTTGTTTTTTTTAGGAATGATGCAGGGCGCTATTGGCTGGATTATGGTAAAAAGCGGGTTGGTGCCCGAACGGCTTTTTGTAGGCCATATCCAATTGGCAACTCATTTTATTGCCGCATTAATTTTATTATGCTATACCTTATGGTTTGCGCTCAATTTATCTGTGCCGGTTGATGAGATAACAGTTAATTCAGGGTTGAAAAGACTAACGGTAATTATAGTTTGCCTGCTTTTCGTACAATTAATTTACGGAGCATTCATGGCCGGCCTGCACGCCGCTACTGCAGCGCCGACATGGCCGCAAATTAACGGGCAATGGATTCCCCATGCAATGGATACACTTTCTCCCCCATGGAAAAATTTTACTGATAACAAGATCACGGTTCAGTTCATTCATCGCGGCATTGCTTATACGTTACTGGTAATGGTGATTATCTGGTTCGCCAAAGCAATAAAAATTAAAGGAACTTTATTATTCATCAAAACCAAATGGATACCATTACTGCTTATACTTGCACAGGTAATGCTGGGCATTCTTACGGTGGTAACTTCTCCCAATCGCAATAACCTGGTATGGTTTGGCGTTGCCCACCAGTTAGTGGCAATTTTGTTCCTGATAAGCATCGTTTTTATGTTGTATGTGCTACGGCCTTCGCCGGTACCGGACCATCATAAATGACTTAGGGAAATTTATGAAACTGTTTTTTAAAACCTTTTATTACTCTTTTCCTGTACAGCTGTTACTGCTGCACTTCAGAAAGGCGCAATCCCTGCTGATCTTTTGGCTTATTCTTTATTTGACAGTTACCGGGCATTTTATGAAATTGTTTGGCGCCAATGCCTTGTTCCTGGCGCCGGAATATATAGGCAGTGTAAATGCAGCAGGTGCCGCTATTACAGGCGTTGCTACCGCTGTTTTTATCATGAGCTGGAATATTACCACCTTTATCCTGCACAGCGCACGATTTCGTTTTTTGGCTACCACTACAAGGCCTTTCTTAAAATATTGCCTGAATAATTCCGTGATCCCGTTGAGCTTTTTAATCGTATATTTTATCCAGGCACTTTCCTACGACAGGAAGATGGAACTGATTCCCACACTGGAATTTATTTCTGTTTCGGCAGGGTTCATCGGGGGATTTCTTTTAATTATCCTTATATCATTCGCTTATTTTTTTACTGCTGATTTGAGAATTGTGCGAACATTTAAGCCCGCCCTGATTGATTTTGATGAAAGTAAAAAAAACGACAGAGCGGAAGAAGAAAAGAAAAAAGATGACAATTTCGGATTGCCTGTTGATTATTATCTCACTGCACGGTTCCGGTTCAGAAAGGCAAGAAGCGTGGCTCATTACAGCAAAGAATTTTTAGATAATATTTTTAACCGTCATCATTTTTCTGCGATCATTACCATAGTGCTGGCATTTATTTTCATGATATTTATCGGCTTCTTCCTTGATCACCCCATTTTCCAGGTACCCGCCGCGGCAAGCATTTTAATTCTGTTTTCCTTGCTGATCGCACTCGTAGGCGCGTTATCTTATTTTATGAGAAGCTGGAGCATATTGTTTGTGGTTTTGCTCTATGTTATTCTCAATATTCTTTATAAATACGATATAATTGATCCCCGCAACAAGGCCTTTGGCCTGGACTACGCGATTTCTAAAAGGCCGGATTATTCTCTTCAAAGTCTTGAGGCATTGAATACGCCCGATAAAATTGACGCCGATAAAAAGAACATGATCGCGATCCTGAATAAATGGAAAGCAAGGCAGGGAGAAGATAAGCCTTTGATGATCGTTTTTAATTTCAGCGGCGGTGGCGTCCGAAGCGCCACTTTTGCCATGAATGTATTGCAGGAGCTCGACAGCATAACGAATGGAACGATCATGAAAAAGACCGCGTTAATAAGCGGCGCATCGGGCGGGATGCTGGCAGCGGCTTACTACCGCGAACTCTGCAGGATGAGAGATAGCGGGGTAAATATTAATCCGGATGATAAAAAATACCTGCATAATATTTCAAAGGATCTGCTGAACCCCATATTTTCTTCTATGATTGCAAGAGATCTGTTTTCTCCTGCACAAAAGTTTTCGGTAGGCCCTTATCGCTATGTTAAAGACAGGGGGTATGCCTTTGAACAAAAACTGGACGAAAATACACGCGGCGTGCTCAACAAGAGTGTGGGTTTTTATAAAAATGATGAAGCCAATGCAAAAGTTCCGCTGATGATCTTAAGCTCGGTCATCACCAGAGATTTAAAAAAAATGATGATCTCCACGCAACCCATAAGTTTTATGATGCAGCCCACATTTGTAGACAGCACATCCAAACCTGACGGGCCGGATGCGGTTGATTTTGCTGCATTATTTAAAGATAAAGACCCCATGCACCTGCGGATGCTCACCGCTTTGCGCATGAATGCAACCTATCCGTATATTTTGCCGAGTGTATGGCTGCCCAGTGATCCTATCATTGATGTGATGGATGCGGGATTCCGGGATAATTACGGACAGGAAATTTCGCTGAGATTTTTACACGTATTTAAAGACTGGATTGATGCAAATACGCGGGGTGTTTTGATAATCCAGGTCAGGGCCAGACAAAAAGGAGGATGGGAGGATACCTACTCCAATGACGGGATACTCAGCATTCTTACCAAGCCATTTGCCATGCTGCAGATAAACTGGTTCAGGTTGCAGGATTATTTCGAAGATGATGAAATCACTTATGCGCAGAACATAGACTCCGGCTTTCATCGGGTGGCATTTATGTACGTTCCCCAGAATGAAGAGCAGGGAGCCACCCTGAATTTTCATCTTACGGCCCGGGAAAAGAAAGAGGTGATTGCTTCTGTAAAAAGGAAAAATAATCTTGAAGCTTTTGACGAAGTAAAAAAGTATTTGCAGCATTAGGGAACGATCAGCTTAAATGCCGACGGAAGAATTTCTATATTGAAGACTTTATTGGTAGCTGCGCCATCGCCATCAATATGCAACGGCGCCATATGATGGTTGATGATTTGTAATTTATTTGTTTGAAAATAGACTATACTTTTATTGTGAAAGTTTTTTTCTTCGTAACCGGTTAGCTTCCCGCCTTTAATTTGTTTAAATACCGACCAGATTACTGAGGGCTTGCTCATCTTTTTTACAATAATGATATCAAGCAAGCCATCGTTTAGCTTTGCCTTTGGGGCTATTGTGAAATTATTTCCAAATTGATTACTGTTGGCAATGCACATGAGAAATGCTTCGGCTCTGAAGTTGACCTGCTCATTTTTAATTTCAAATAAATATGTTCTGGCAGATAAAAAATTTTTGAAGGTCTGTTTCATGTAAGTAATCAGTCCCCGCTTCTTTTGTAAAGAAAAATCATGGGCTACCTGGGCATCGAGGCCAATGCCGCAAAGCATGCAGCTTAATTGGTGGTTGATAAAAAAGGCATCTGTCTTTTTTGTTTTGCCGCTAAAAATCACGTCTAATGCCTGGTTAACGGCACGGGGTATTTTTGCAGCAAATGCAAGACCATTCCCGGAGCCCATCGGGATAATGCCAATATTTACCCTGGTGTCTAAGATGGCCGACACCACAGGACTTAAAGTTCCGTCGCCGCCACATATTACCACATCGGTTATTTTATCTTCCGCTATTTTGTCTTTCAGAAAATCGTAATTTTTGTCAGCAGCGGTAGGCATTATTTCAAAAGGAATGTTGTTTTCAAGACACCCTACAATTATCTTTTTTTCGAGAGGCAATTTGCTTTTGGTTCCCGAAACAGGATTGATAAAGAATAAAATTTTCCGGCGTGCCATATGAAAAATAAGGGCCCTGGGGTTTTATCATTGAAAGTAAAACAAATCTAATAAGAAACCCGAAGCAGCAGGTACCTCAATTTGCGATCGGCTCATTTTGATTCAGCGTTTTCCATAAAAGGTCTTTCAGGGGAAGCAGGTTATAGTGGGTGAGGGATGAAATAAAAATATGCGGTATATCTTTCGGCAATTCTTTCCCGACAGCTTCTTTCAATTCATCATCCAGCAAATCACTTTTACTGATGGCAATGATGAACTTTTTGTCGAGTAATTCGGGATTATATTCTCTCAGTTCGTTTTTTAGAATCTCAAATTCCTTTACATGATCGTTACTGTCTGCAGGAATTAAAAACAATAGCACAGGATTACGTTCAATATGTCGCAGAAATCGGACGCCTAATCCTTTTCCCTCGGCAGCTCCTTCTATGATTCCCGGCAAATCCGCAACACAAAAACTTTTGTGATCGCGGTATTCCACGATGCCCAGCTGTGGTATTAAAGTGGTAAATGCATAGTTAGCGATCTTTGGTTTTGCTGCTGTAATTACAGAAAGCAACGTCGATTTTCCTGCATTGGGGAAGCCCACCAGACCCACGTCAGCGAGCACTTTCAGCTCTATTATCTTCCATCCCTCCTGTCCTTCTTCTCCCGGCTGCGAGTATTGAGGCGCCTGGTTGGTAGCAGTTGCAAAATGCGAATTACCCAATCCTCCGCGGCCTCCTTTCAGCAAAATTATTTCCTGGCCATCTTCTAAAATTTCTGCTTCCTGTTTCCCGGTTGCTTCATCCTTTGCGATGGTTCCCGGCGGCACTTCAATAATAATATCCTTTCCGTCACGGCCGGTACGATTGTTCTTGCTTCCATTCTCCCCGTTTTCAGCCAATACATTTTTAAAGTAACGCAGGTGCAGTAACGTCCATAGATTTTTATTGCCACGAAGAATGATATGACCGCCCCTGCCGCCATCGCCGCCATCCGGGCCACCGAGCGCCGTAAGCTTATTACGCATAAAATGCGTGCTGCCTGCACCGCCGTGCCCGCTCCTGCAAAACACCCGTATATAATCAATGAAATTGTTTTTTTCCATCGCTGTAAATATCGATAAGTTTTAGGGAAGTGAGCGGGTTCTTTATTTTCAGGCCAGGCTGCAGATATAATACCGGGCGCTCAATTTTTACCGGGTAAAAAATTAACGGGATCAAATCAATGTTTTGTTGGTCCTGAAACAGGTTCCTTTAAAAGCTGCAATTACATGCTCATGCTGATTGGTGATAATTACCTGATATAATCCTGTGGATTTCCCGTTATGAATTTCTTTTGCTTCGGCAATCAACTCATCTCCGGGATGTACGGGCTTTATAAAATTAATAGAGGTATCTAAAGCAACTGACAAAACATTGCGATTGTTGCAGGCAAAGGCAAAAGCGCTGTCGGCAAGAGAAAAAGGAATGCCGCCATGAACAATACCAAAGCCGTTGATCATTTCTTTACGCACCGTCATTTTTATCCTGCTGTATCCTTCTTTTATTTCGATCAGATTAACACCCAACCACTGGCTGAACAGGTCATCCTGCATCATTTTATTTACCACATTGATAGCCAAAGAATTTTTTTGTTCCATGTCTGAAAATTATTCTCCTTTAAATACGGATTTTCTCTTTTGCAAAAATGCCGCAATACCTTCTTTGAAATCGTCTGTCAATGCTGCCTGTTGCTGAAGTACATCTTCGGTTTCCAGTTGTTGTTGCAGGTTTTGTTGTGCTGAAAGATTTAATGCCTGCTTGGTATAGGCAAGCGCTTTGGTTGGCAGGAGGGCCAATGCCCGGGCAATTTCGTTCGCTTCCTGAACAAATTTTTCGTCAGGGAAAGATTTATAAATCATCCCGATTCTTTCGGCCTCTTTTGCGCTCAATTTATCGCCAAGCATCATCAATGCGCTGGCTTTTTGGAAGCCGGTCAGCCTTGGTAAAAAAAATGTGCCGCCAGTATCGGGTATTAGCCCGATTTTACTAAATGCCTGGATGAACGAAGCGGATTCTGTGGCGACAACTATATCACAACTTAATGCAAAGTTTGCGCCGGCGCCGGCAGCTACTCCGTTTACTGCCGCCATCACGGGTTTATTCAGATTCCTGATTTTGCTGATGAGCGGATTGTAATGTTCGCTTAGAATTTTTTTCATGCCCGGGCCATTGGGATCAGCCACTTCTCCTAAATCCTGTCCGGCGCAAAAAGCCTTGCCTGCGCCTGTAATATAAACGCAGCGAATACTTTTATCAGTTTCACATTCGTCTAACTTCTGTTGCAGCGTTAATGCCATTTCGCGATTGAAAGCATTAAACTTTTCGGGGCGATTTAATGTAATAAACGCGATTGAATTTTTTATTTCGAAAAGAATGGAAGACATACGTAGAGATAAAATTACAAACCTTTTAACAGCTGGTGTTAATGGCACTTAAAATAATCAAACGGCTCACCGCAATCTGTACATTGGAATAATGCCTTGCAGGAAGTGGAGCCAAATTCGCTGATGGGTTTTGTGTTGGAAGAGCCGCAGTGCGGGCATTCGACTTTTAAGTTTTCTAATGAAGTCTTGTCAAAGCTTTTGCCTTCCGGCGGGGCAATGCCATAATCTTTTAATTTCTTTTTTCCGTTTTCGCTTATCCAGTCCGTTGTCCATGCCGGCGAAAGTACTTGCGTCACTTTCATATTTTTATATCCATGAGCTAACAATTCCAGTTTAATATTCATGGAAATCATATCCATTGCCGGGCAGCCGGAATAGGTGGGGGTAATAAAAATTTCAACATTGTTATTATTAACATGGATATCGCGCACCACACCAAGATCTGTTACGGATAAAACCGGGATCTCCGGGTCGGAAACATTTTCCAGTAATTGCCGTATTTTCTGAACTTCAATATTGATTGTACTACTTTCCATGGTTACTGTATTACCATTCACAGCCGGGATAGGCTCTTTGCAGGTATTGCATTTCGGCGAGAATATAACCAAGCGCTTCCGAGTGAATGCCGGTTTTTCCGCCGCTTTGCATCCATATCTTATCATCCGGCGTTACCAGAGTGGCTTCTTCAAATACTGTTCCTGCATTTTTTAACCAGGCCTTTCTTAATTTACTAACGTCAACGCCTATACGATTTTCTGCCAGTGACTTTTCATATACTGCCGGCTCGAACATTTCTCCTGTAAGCGACCAGGTATTTTCAACAGCTTTTTCCATTCTTGCCCTGCTCTCTTCCGTACCGTCTCCGAGACGAATTACCCAATCGCCGCTCCAGCGAACATGATAAGTAACCTCTTTCAATGATTTTTCTGCAATGGCAGCCAATTGGGTATCTGCTGATGAAATCATTTGCTGATATAAATAAAAATGGTACGTACTGAAGAAAAAAAGCTTTGTAATTGTTGTTGCCCAGTCGCCATTGGGAATTTCCGCAATCAGCAGGTTTTTGAATGCTCTTGAATCGCGCAGATATGCCAGCGTGTCTTCCGTTTCTTTTCCTGTTAGCAGGGCCGCATATTGATAAAAATTCCGGGACTGACCAATAAGATCAAGCGCAATATTGGTAATGGCTATATCCTGCTCAATAGTGGGTCCATGCCCCGTCCATTCGCTGAGGCGATGGCCCATAATAAGCGCATTGTCTGCCAGGTGAAGGGTATAATCCAATAAATTCTGATCCATAGTCACATGTGTTTTACCTCATCGGGTAAATGATAAAAAGTGGGATGCCGGTAAATTTTATCATTAGCCGGATCATATAAGCTTGCAGCTTCATCAGGATTGGAAGCATGAATGTATTTTGATTCAACTGCCCAGATGCTTACTCCTTCCATTCTCCGCGTGTAAACATCCCGTGCATTTTCAATAGCGGTTTTTGCATCGGCAGCATGCAGGCTGCCCACATGCTTGTGATCCAGGCCCTGCCTGCTCCTGATAAAAATTTCCCAAAGAGGCTCTTCTGGTTTCATACAATATGTTTTATGTTGCTGATCGTTGTTTCTTCTTTTCTGCATGAGCCAATACCGCCTCTCTCACCCATTCGCCATTTTCATGCGCGCTAACGCGGTCGGCCAGGCGCTGTTTGTTGCACGGGCCATTGCCTTTTACCACATTCCGGAATTCATCCCAGTTGATCTCGCCAAAGTCATAATGCTTTCTTTCTTCATTCCACTTTAATTTTTCATCCGGAATTTTTAATCCCAGTACGCCTGCCTGTTCCGCGCATACATCCACAAATTTTTGGCGAAGCTCATCATTGCTGAATCTCTTTATTTTCCACTGCATGCTTTGCGCTGTGTGCGGGGATGCCTCATCCGGAGGGCCAAACATCATAAGGCTGGGCCACCACCACCGGTTTAGCGCATCTTGTGCCATTTCTTTTTGTTCCCTGCTGCCGCGGCACAGCGTTAATAAAATTTCATATCCCTGCCGCTGGTGAAAGCTTTCTTCCCTGCAAATACGGATCATCGCGCGGGAGTAGGGTCCGTAAGAGGTACGGCATAGCGGCACCTGGTTCATAATGGCAGCGCCGTCCACCAGCCAGCCGATAGCGCCCATATCCGCCCACGTTAAGGTGGGATAGTTGAAAATGGAAGAATATTTTGCCTTACCGGTTAGCAATTGCTGAATCATTTCATCACGGGAGATACCCAGGGTTTCTGCTGCGGCATACAAATACAATCCGTGCCCTGCTTCATCCTGCACTTTAGCCAGCAGCGTTACTTTCCTTCTTAATGATGGAGCCCGCGTAATCCAGTTGGCTTCAGGCAACATACCCACAATCTCGCTGTGCGCATGCTGGCTGATTTGCCGGATCAATGTTTTCCTGTATTCTTCCGGCATCCAATCCTTTGGCTCAATCCTCATCTCATTGACCATCTTGTCATCGAATATTTTTTGTGGGTCGGTTGTATGCATATTTGTAAATAGTCTTCCGAAGTTACAAATTAGAAATGGTAAAAACTAACAACTGTTAGTTTTTTAACGTGTTGACCCTTTAATTATTTTATATCAAAATCAAGGATCACTTTTTTACTCAGCGGGTGCGATTGACAGGTCAGGATAAATCCGGCCTTAACCTCATCGGGCTCCAGTCCGTAATTGGTTTCCATTTCCACCTGTCCTTCTGTAAGCCTGGCTTTGCACGTGCAGCAAACACCGCCCTTGCAGGCAAACGGCAAATCTGCTCCCTGTGCCAATGCAGCATCCAGAATTACATTGCTGTCGTAATCCAGTCTGAAGCTAAAGCTTCTGCCATCGGCTTTGATGATGATCTCGCTTCCTTCATTTGCCCTGTCCTTTACAACGACGGTTTTTTCTGTTTTTTTGCGAAGTGGCGTGGTAAATAATTCAAAATGTATTCTCGCTTTTGCAATCCTCTTTTTTTCCAAAAACTCTTTAACGGTAAAAATCATCTGTTCCGGGCCGCAAATAAAAAACTCATCTGTTGCATTATAATCAATAATTGCGGAGAACAACCGGCATTTTTCTTCATCTATTCGTCCATGGTTTATTGCTGCATCCGTAAGCTCCCGGCTTAAAATATGATAAAGGCTGAATCTTTCAAGGTATTTATCCTTCAGGTCAGATAGCTGTTCTTTAAAAATAATGGAAGACGAGTTCTTGTTGCCGTAAATGAGTGTGACGAAGCTTTCCTTTTCAACCGCCAAAATTGTTTTGATTAAAGAAATAACCGGTGTGATGCCGCTGCCGGCCGCAAAGAAAACATAATTCTTTTTTTGATCTTCCTTTATTCCGGTATAAAAAGATCCCGAAGGACTCAGCACTTCCAGCTCCTCTCCCGGTTTGAGCAGGTCGTTTGCATAGGAAGAAAAAATGCCATCCCGTACTTTTTTGACGGCCACCCGCAGTTCATTTTCCTGGGGGCTGCTGCAAACGGAGTACGAGCGCCTTATCTCTTCCCCGTTAATAATACGCCGGACAGTGATATTCTGCCCCGGGATGAATAAAAAATCTTTTTTCGCCTCTTCGGGGATAGTAAAGGCTACCGATACGCAATCTTTTGTTTCTTTTCGTATATCCTTTACTGTTAGCTTATGAAAATGGAGTGCCAATCAATTATTTTTTTAAGCCCGCAATTAAAAATTTAACCATGTTTTCTTCCAGCTCCCTTGCCTCTAATTTTCTCCCGGAGCGATGCCATCCTTCAATGCCGTTTATGGCAGCAAGAACCGTATGAACGGCAATATCGGTATTGAGCTTTCGCAGCTCTTTCCTGTCTATGCCTTTTTTCAAAATAGCGGATACCCTTGACCGGTAGTTTCTTCTTTGAAGTTTGTAATCATTTAACCAGGGTTCCGGCAAATGAATCCATTCGTGATCGGCAATGTATATGTTTTCAAATTCATGCACCATCATGTAAATATGGAAGCGGATAATAGCTTCTATCTTTGCCAGGCTGCCCTGGCGGCTGTTTTCTACCTGTTTAAGGTGATTCATGAACAACGCAGCCATGCGGAAACAGATTTCTTCCAGTATTTCGCTTTTGGAAGCGATATGGTTGTAAAGGCTGGATGCCTCCACCCCGATAGCCCCGGCTATATCCCGCATGGAAGTGGAAGGGAATCCCTTTTTAAGGAAAAGCAAGGATGCTTTTTTTGTGATGACATCTTTTTTCGAGCCGTTTTGTAATGCTGTTATCTTCCCCATCGGTGGATGTTTGGTCATCAAAACTAACACTTATTAGTTTTTCGGGAAATTATGAAATTATAAGGCTGAATTTTTTATAATTTTAAGTACAAATTGACTGTAGGAGGGTAAAGCATACACGAAGAATAGCTATTTTTGCGCATTCAAAAAACGATAATGCTGTTAGAAAAAGTAGATACTGTAGCGGCTATTTCACCTGAAGATTTTAAAAGCAAATACTATACTCCCCAGATTCCGGTTGTAATGACGGACCTTGCCCGGCAATGGCCGGCGTATCATAAGTGGACATGGGACTATTTTAAGCAAATTGTGGGCGATAAAAAGGTTGCTTTGTATAACAATATCAAGAGTGATGCCTACACGCCCATTAATACAGCTGATGATTATAAAACCTTCGGAGAGTATATTGACATGATTCAAAAAGGTCCGGCAGGGTGGAGAATCTTTCTTTTCAACATTTTTGATCACGCACCGCAATTGCTGAACGATTTTACATGGCCTGAGGAGCTGATGAAGGGTTTTGTAAAAAAATACCCGATGCTTTTTACGGGCGGTCAAACGTCCATTACGCATATGCATTTTGACATTGATATGTCGCATATTTTGCACACGCAGTTTATTGGCAGAAAGCGTGTGCTTTTGTTTCCCTTTCAGGAGCAACATAAATTATACCGTAAGCCTTTTGAAGTACTGAGCCTTGCAGATTTCTCCAACTATAATCAGGATTCCGGCAACCCGGATTATGAAAAGTTTCCAGCTTTAAAACATGCAAAAGGCTATGAAATAATTTTACAGCATGGCGATACACTGTTTATGCCGGCAGGGTACTGGCATCATATGGAGTATCTCGATAGCGGCTTCGCAATGAGCCTTCGGGCGCTGCAAAGCTCTCTTTCCGGGAAGGCCAAGGGTGTCTGGAATTTATTCGGTATGAGGACAATAGACACTATTATGAAGAGAACAATGCCGAAATCCTGGTACAATTATAAGGTCAGGAAGATTGATCAGCTTGCAAAAGAAGAAATAGAAAAAGCCGGCACCTAAATTTTTTTAAAAATTCTTTTTATTGCAAATAATTATTAATTTAGCAATCCATTCCCGATTTTCTCTATCCTGAATTCAAGAACCACCTGCACGAAAAACCGGAAACATTAATTAGATTTCATTTTATTCAGATAAAGTAGTATTACCTAAAGAACTTAAACTTTTTTCTTGTGGTTTCAGAGGTAAGCAAGGCCGGTGATTTTTATCACTGGCCATTTTTGGAAATATACCTTTATGCTTAAACTCAATCAGAAAAAATTTAGTCTGAATCTTCTGCTTTTAAGGTTAGTTAAGGGGTTAAGAACAGTAAGAAGCAGAACGATTGCTGTATACCTAACTTCTTACTGGTTTAAAACCGGACCATTTTAATTTTCTAAACGGTATTAATTATTCCAAAGAACGGTTTATAAATTTTATCAATGGCGAAAGGGCTTTGTATGCCTGCGCGGTTACATTTACCAGATGCGAAGAAATAAGTATTTTGTCAGGTATGGGTTGCAGCGCAACAAAACTTTTCAATTTCAAAAAAGAAGCGGCTTTATTTTCTTTTTCATATCCTTTCGGAACGTTTACGAGCATTTGCGATTCTGTCATCTCCAAGCCCGGATAGTGCTTTCTAAAGGAAACGCTACCGATGATTTTTTTAAATTCCGGGAAGCAATAATCAATTTCCTGTCGCAGTTTTTTCAGATCATTGGGTTGCGGCATCCAAAGACCGCCGCCTGCAAAGCTTTCGCCTCCCGGCTGCAGGTGAAAATAATAACCTGCAAAAATGGATTTTTTCCCACCCCTGTTGAGGGATACGCCCATGTTTATTTTGTAGGGTGATTTGTCTTTTGAAAAACGTATATCGCGGTTTATTCTGAAAATGCAGTCCCTGGGTTTTAGTTCTTTAATATCACCATCAAACGAACCGGTAGCCTCAATCAATTTTTGAACAAAACTTTCAAAGTCTGCCTTTGCGGAAGAATACGCCTCGCGGTGGTCATCAAACCACGGTTTGTTATTATTCTTTTTAAGCTGCGTTAAAAACTGTAAGGTGGAGCGCTCAAGCATCAGCAGGGAGAATCCTAAAAATTTTTAAATAGGTTTTTGAGGGGAAAAGTCACTTTACTTTAGCCCAGTTTTCGCCGCTCTTAATTCTGTATATCGTCATTTCGCTTACGTTGTATTTCTTTGCAAGCTGTTTATAGGTAAGCTTGCGGTTAGGGCTATTGATCGCGGACTTTATTGTTTTTACGTGTGATGCGGAAAGCTTTAAGCCCTTGCTTCTTGCATGTTGAACTTTTTTATAAGCTATTTTTTCAGGGCTTTTTTGCTGATGAGCGCTTACCCCTTCCGGGGAAGCCCATTTCAGGTTTTTGACGTTATTGTCTAATTTGTTATGATTAATATGGATAACAAATTTGTGTTTGGGAGAATCTTTTTTCTTGAAAAGCCTTGCCACCTCGCGATGAAAATAAATGGTGCCATTACTTCCGTCTACATGAAGGTTAAGTGTTTTATAACCCGAGGTTACAGAACCGTCGAGTAATTTGCCATCTTCATAAATATCGTTGGTATAGCTGGCAGCACGGCCATGGGAGGATATTGCATATTTTTTACGCAGTGATTTCCATCCGCTAAATTGTAACTGCTTCCATTGCTCGCCGTTTATTTTTTTGATCATAGCTTATGGGTTTAAAATAAAGTTACAAACTAAGTTCGTATCATTTTCAAAAATTCTTCTTCGTCTATGATTTTTACGGTTTTGATTTTTTTTGCTTTATCAAGCTTACTGCCTGCGGCCTCACCGGCTACAAGATAATTCAGATTGGCGCTGACGGAAGAAAGCAATCTGCCTCCTTTCTCTTCGGCAAGTTTTTCAGCCTCGCTTCTTTTTAAGGTAGGCAGCGTTCCGGTAAACAGGAATGTATATCCTGATAAAGGACCCGTATTCACTTCGGCCTTGTCGCCTTTCATATTTAATCCCATGCCGGCAAGAGTTTTCAACATGCTGATGTTATCCTTGTTATGAAAAAATTCATAGATGCTTTCACCAACTTTGCTGCCTATGTCTTTCAGTTCCTCCAGCTGATCCGGGGTGAAATGCTGAAAATCAAAAATGCTATCCACGCTTCTTGACAAAGTTTTTGCGGTAGCTTCGCCCACGTACCGGATACCCAGGCCGAAAATAAGCCGGTGCAAACTTTGCTTTTTTGAATTTTCAACCGCCGCCCGGAGGTTATCAATTGATTTTTGACCAAACCCCTCTATTTTTGCGATCTCATCAAAATTCAGGGTATAAATACCGGGGATATTTTTTAAAAAACCGAGCGAGTAAAATTTCCGGACATTCGATTCGCCCAGGCTTTTAATGTCCATTGCATCTTTGCTTACAAAGTGT
Organism: uncultured Ginsengibacter sp.; assembly: GCA_964627765.1. Lineage (GTDB taxonomy): Bacteria > Bacteroidota > Bacteroidia > Chitinophagales > Chitinophagaceae > Ginsengibacter. Next base: position 153,794 of record CAZVKO010000016.1, read on the forward strand.
ATGATCCTTTCTACCACCTGCGCTTCACAGTTAATATTGACACAGCGCCACACGGCCTCGCCTTCAGGCTTTACCAGCGGATCGCCGCAAACAGGGCAGCGGGCCGGAAAAACGATCTTCTTTTCATGGCCGGTCCTTACTTCTGCCAGGGGTTTTACAATATAGGGGATCACATCTCCGGCTCTTTCTACTATAACGGTGTCGCCTATACGAAGATTTTTTTCTGCAATTACATCCGCGTTAAATAATGATATAGATGATACCGTAACACCGCCGATAAATACGGGTTCTATTTTTGCCACCGGGGTAACGGATCCGGTTCGCCCCACCTGGAACTCTACCTTCACCAGCCGGGAGGTGGCTTGCCTTGCCTTAAACTTGAAGGCGATAGCCCAACGCGGGTGATGGGTGGTACTGCCGGTTTGCTGTTGCAACTCTACTTCATTCACCTTTATTACCATGCCGTCAATTTCGTAGGGCAGGCTGTCTCTTTTGCTTTCAAACTCATGGCAGAACGTAACAACGTCATCAATGTTCGTGAATAATTTTTTTTCGCGCACCGGTGTTTTAAAACCCAGCTCCGAAAGTAGTTGTAAAGAACCTGCGTGGGTAGCTAATAAATTTTTTCCCTTTGCATTTCCTTTTTCATCCAGCTTATATAAGCTGATGTGATATAAAATTGCTTCCAGTTTTCTTTTTCTTACGGTTGCCGGGTCTTTCATCCTGAGCGACCCTGCGGCAGCATTGCGCGGGTTTGCCAGCGGAGGCAATCCTTCTTCTGTCAGCGCTGTGTTATAATCTGCAAAATTTTTTTTGGTCATTAATACTTCACCGCGTATTTCGATCAATCGGATTCCATAATTAGAAAATTTTGCCGAAAGAGGTATCGATCCGATTTGTTTTATATTAAGGGTAATATCGTCGCCGGCGACCCCGTCTCCGCGGGTGGCGCCGCGGATCAGCAGATCATTTTCATAAATCAGGGAAATGCTCGCCCCGTCGAACTTGGGCTCCACGCTGTACTCAATGTTCTTTGCGGCTATCAGTCCTCTCACCCGTTTGTCCCAATCAAATACATCCTGCTCATTATAGCTGTTTTCGAGGCTCAGCATGGGCACCAGGTGCGGAACGGTTACAAATTCCTTGTTGAGGCTGCTGCCGACACGTTGAGTAGGTGAGTCAGGAGTGACAATGCCGGGATTCTCCTTTTCTGTTTTTTCCAGCTCCTTATACAACGTGTCATATTCCTGGTCAGAAATAAGCGGATCGTTTAATATGTAATAGCGGTACTCGTGAAACCTGAGCACTTTCCTTAATTCTTCAGCGGAACCCTTCCTCTTTAACAGGCGTGTGGTTAAGGCCTCTAAGTTTTTTGTTTGCTCTTTACTATACATACAGCAGTGTGTTAATCTGCGTTTACGGCTTGGTGTTAGACATAATAGCGGCTGAAAAAGTACAATAAATTTTTTTTAAGGAAAGATAATTTTATAAGAAACTTACGGCCAAAGTGAGAAATTTGAAATAATGTGTGTAATTTACACAATAAAATTGCCTGATATGAAGAAAACTGTACTCCTATTGCTAACCCTTCTGCTGTTTATAAACCAAGGGTTTTCCCAGTTATTATCATGGTCTCCTTCTTTTATTCAGGAGGGCAGCACCCCGGATACCATCTTCATGGATGCCACTAAAGGCAACCAGGGATTATTAAATTATACGCCCACCTCCGATGTATATGTCCACATTGGTGTAATTACCAACAAAAGCACCAGCTCATCCGACTGGCGTTATGTGTCGAGCGTATGGGGAAGCACTAACCCAACCTACCACGCTCCTTATTCGGGAAATAACAAATGGTATTATGTAATTACAGGCGGCCTCAGGTCTTTCTTTGGCATAACTGATCCAACAGAAACCATTCAAAAGATTGCGATACTATTTAGAAACGGAAGCGGTTCGCTGGCGCAGCGCAATGCCGACGGAAGCGATATGTACGTTCCCGTATATGATAATGGCCTTTACGCAAGAATTGATAATCCCTATCGTCAGCCCAAGTATGTTCCTGTTTTGGAAACGGTCACAAAAAATGTGGGTGATTATCTTCCTGTCGTGGCCAATTGCAGCCAGGCAGGAAGCACCATTCAGATTTATTACAATGGTAATTTGATATCGGCCGCTACGGGCACGAAAGACAGCACGAATGAAATTATAGCTTCATCCGGCACCCAAACCATAATAGCTAAAGCTACCAATGGCGTTAATACCAGTAGCGACACAATCAGTTTTTATATCAATCCCCCCAATAATGTTGCGTCTGTTCCTTCGGGAGATGTTGAAGGGATCAATTACGAGCCGGGAGATACCTCTGTGACCCTGGTAATATATGCACCGCACAAAAGCAGCATGCTGGTATTGGGAGATTTCAATAACTGGACGGCCTCTGCAAAATATCTCATGAACGTTACGCCCAGCGCCGATACTTTCTGGCTACGAATTACAGGCCTTACTCCCGGCGTCTACTATTCTTATCAATATTTAATTGATAATGCCTTGCAGGTGGCCGACTACAATGCGCAGCTGGTATTGGATAAAGATGCTGACCCGTATATTCCTTCAGGAAATTTCCCCGGGCTGCCTTCATTTCCTTCCCAGGCCTCGGGTTCATTGGTAAGTGTTTTTAAAACCGGCCAGGCTGCATATACCTGGCATGATGTCAGCTTTACAAAACCCGATAAACGCAACCTGGTTATTTATGAATTGCTGGTGAGAGATTTTGTTGCAACACAAAGCTGGAATACGATTGCGGATACGCTAAACTATTTGAAAAAGTTAGGGGTAAATGCAATTGAAGTAATGCCCTTCTGCAACTTTGAAGGAGCCAGCAGCTGGGGCTACAATCCGAATTTCTTTTTTGCCCCGGACAAAGTATATGGTACTCCGGACGACCTTAAGCATTTTGTAGATGTATGCCATCAAAACGGGATTGCCGTCATAATGGATTTGGCAATGCAGGATGTTTTCGGGAGCTCGCCCCTTGCATCCATGTATTGGAATTCTTCTGCAGGCACGCCATCGCAACAAAATCCATGGCTTGATTCATTGCCTACCCATCCTTATAATGTAGGATATCAGTTTAATCATTCAAGCGCTGCAACCATTGGATTAAGAAACAGGGTATATGAATATTGGGTAGACAGTTTTCACTTAGATGGCTTCCGGTTCGATCTTGCCGGAGGTTATACGCAAACTGATTATCTGACCAACGGACAAGACTGGCAAAATACCTATGATGCAGGAAGAGTAAGTACGTGGCAAAATATTTATTCGTCACTGCAGGATGTTAAGCCGGGAACTTATTGCATCCTGGAAAGTTTTGTAAACAGCACAGAGCAGCAATATTATACAAACCACGGTATGCTTACATGGGGAGCCGGGGCCAATGAAAATTACAGTTTTAACCAGGCCACGATGGGGTATAGCACGGGTTGGGATTTTAGCGGTGGTTTATATACCGCGTCAGGACTTTCACAACCCGGTATGGTTACCTACCAGGAAAGCCATGATGAGGAAAGGATTGATTACAAAAATGAAGCCTATGGAAACAGCGCCGGCAGTTATCATGTGACAGATACGGCAACGGGATTAAAAAGGAGCGGCATGGCGGCGGCTTTCTGGGCAATGATGCCTGGTCCCAAGATGTTATACGAGTTTGAAGAACTGGGGTATGATTATTCAATTAACTGGTGCACCAACGGCACTATAGACAATTCATGCCGTACCGACCCCAAACCCATCCGTTGGGATTTTTATCAAAATTCCGACCGGCTGAACCTGCATAATATATATAGTAAGCTGCTTCAGCTAAAGACCCATGCAGCCTACCTTACTACTTTTACTACCGGTACGGTGAATAAAGATTTATCCGGCTCTGTAAAATGGATGAGTGTAAGCAGTGCTGCTCTGGATGTGATGGTCTATGGCAATTTCGATGTGGTGCAGCAGTCCGGTTCCGTCACCTTTCCCGCAACGGGCATGTGGTATAATTTATTTACGGGTTCCGGTGTAAATATTACTTCTGCTTCACAGGCCGTTACGCTGCAGCCGGGAGAATATTATGTATATGTAAACAGCCCCGGCGCTCTTCCTGTAACATTGCTGAGTTTCACTGGTAAAAATGAAGGCAACGCCAATGTATTGACGTGGAAAGCAGAAAATGAATCCGGATTAAATTATTATGAATTGCAAAGAAGCTATGACGGGGTCAACTTTGATTCCGTGGGGCGTGTCAGTGCCACGGGCGCAGCTGCTTATTCCTATACAGATGACGTAAATGGAGCGCCGGGCATTTATTATTACCGGTTAAGAAGTGTAGACATAGACGGCAACTTTACATACAGCGCGGCGGTAAAACTAACGGTAACGGGTAATCGAAAATTAATAATTGTGAACCCGAATCCTTTCAGACAAAATTTGACCATTACTGTTGAAACTTCCATACAGGATAGAGCAACGGTGATATTGGCCGATGTGACCGGGAGGGAAATATCAAGAAGCGTGGAACATCTGACAGCAGGCAGCAATCATTTACAGTTGAATGTCGCAAGCCAATTATCAGCGGGCACTTACCTGCTGACAATACAGGATGCCCGGGGGACTCAAACTATTAAAGTAGTTAAAACTGATTAATAAAAGTTAGCTATATTTTTATGCCTATTGCAAAAAAGGGAAGTCATACCGGAATTATAAAGACTTTCAAAAAGATTCAGTCAGAAGTACAAAGCATCAACCGTATTGCACTGTCGGTAGACTGTGTCATTTTTGGATTTGATGAAAATAAGCTCAAGGTACTGTTGATCCGCTCCGACCTGAAAAAGTTTCATGGCAGGTGGTCTTTGCTGGGGGACCTGGTAAAGCCGGACCAGGACCTGGACGCTGCGGCGTATGAAATATTGAAACAACGCACCGGGCTTAACGACGTGTACCTTGAGCAGGTGCATACCTTCGGGGAAGTAAACCGCCACCCGGCGGGCCGGGTGGTAACGGTAGCCTATTGTTCATTGATCAATGTACAACATCACCGCTTAAAAATTCTCGACAATGAATTGCATTGGCATGAAGTAGAAAGCGTGAAAGACCTGGCATTTGACCATCAGAAAATTTTTGAGATGTGCTATGCATGGTTGCAAAAAAGAGTGCAGGAACATCCGCTGGGATTAAGCCTTTTGCCCAGTAAATTTTCTTTGAGGGAGCTGCAGAACTTATATGAAGCCATCCTTAATATAAAGCTGGACAGAAGAAATTTCAGGAAAAAATTCTTTGCCATGGATTTTCTGGTGGACATGAATGAAGACGAACAAAACGTGCCCCACCGGCCGGGCCGGTTGTATAAGTTCGATTATGAAAAATATGAGAGGAAAAAGAAGGTATGGACGGGAATTGATTTTTAGCGCCTTTCATTTTACCCGGCGGCGAGGATGGTACTGCAAAAAACTTTCTAAAAAAAATTTGTATTTCGTAAAAAAATTCTAAATTGTGTAAAATTTACACATTTACAAAACGGTAAATTTTATCACCAAGTTTAAAACGATTGTTGTTATGAGAAATCGCGTCATTCCAGTTGTTAGGCACTTATGTGCCCTCTTTCTTCTTACTACTATCACGTTAGCATCCAAAGCTCAGAATACAGTTAATGGTACCGTTACTGCAAAAGACGGTACTCCTGTGGCGGGTGCTACGGTGCTTGTAAAGGGAACCCGTGCAGGAACGCAGACGGCTGCCGATGGAACTTTCTCCATAAAGATTCCGGCAAATCATGATGTGCTGGTAGTATCCGCAATAGGCTATAGTCCGCAGGAGGTCACCGTAAATGGCCAACCCTCGGTTGCCGTTACATTACAAACGGTAGCTTCTACACTCACGGATGTTGTGGTAATCGGCTATGGTACCGCAAAGAAAAAAGACCTTACCGGTTCCATTGCGCAGGTGACCACTAAAGATTTTCAGAAGGGTAATATTGTTTCGCCCGACCAGCTGATTGCCGGTAAGCTGCCCGGCGTGGAAGTAACTTCCAACAGTGGCGCGCCGGGCTCCGGAAGCACTATCCGGATCAGGGGTGGTGCATCGTTAAATGCAAGCAATGATCCCTTGATCGTAATTGATGGGGTGCCTTTGGATAATAGCGGCATTTCGGGTGCAGCAAATCCGCTCAGCCTTATTAATCCAAATGACATCGAATCTTTCAGTGTTTTGAAAGATGCCTCTGCTGCGGCTATCTATGGCTCGAGGGCCTCTAACGGTGTTATTATTATTACTACCAAAAAAGGAAGAGTGGGCAAACCGGTAGTAACCTTTAATACAGCCTTCTCGGTTGGCAAGATAGAAAAGAAGGTGGATGTTCTCTCCCCGTCCCAATTTCGCTCATTTGTACTAACACATGGCCAGTCGTACGGAGGATTCGATTATTCAAAATTGCTGGGCACTGCCAATACAGACTGGCAGGATCAGATATATCAAAAAGCATTAAGCACCGACAATAACCTGAGTGTAAGCGGGGGTTATAAAAATATGCCTTACAGATATACAGTTGGGTATTTAAATGAACAGGGCATATTGAGGACCGATAAGCTTTCCCGTTACTCATTGGGCGCTAACGTGAGTCCCCGGTTTTTTGATGATCACCTGAAAATTGATCTGAACCTGAAGGCATCCGTCAGTGAGACCAGGTTTGCCAACCAGGGTGCAATAGGAGCGGCGGTTACTTTCGATCCGACCAAGCCGGTATATTCAGGCAGTGACCGGTTTGGTGGTTTTTATGAATACCTGGATTCAACCAGCGTAACGGGGCTAAAATCTCTGGCGCCCCTGAATCCCCTGGGGTTGCTGCTCGAAAGACATGATTTGAGCGAAGTAAGGAGGAGTATCGGTAATGCTTTATTTGACTATAAAGTCCATTTCCTTCCTGACTTGCATGTAAACATGAATCTCGGGTATGACGTATCTACCGGCCTCGGCACCATTTATGTTTCAGACAGCGCCGCTGCCGCCTATGAGCGCTCCAATGATAAGAAACACGGCGGTATTAATAATAAATATTTACAGAAAAACTCAAATACACTTTTTGAATTTTATCTGAATTATACAAAAAACATCAGTTCAATAAAAAGTCATATAGACGCGGTAGCAGGGTACGCTTACCAGGATTTCTTAACTACTAACTTCAGTTATCCTGACCTCACTGTTGACAACTATGTAATAAGTGCTCCCAACTATCCATTTGATAAGCCTGAGAATACCCTTATATCTTATTACGGTCGTTTAAATTATACGCTGGCCGATAAATATTATTTAACCGGCACTATTCGTACAGACGGATCTTCCAGGTTTAATCCGCACAACAGGTGGGGCGTGTTCCCTTCCGGCGCCTTTGCATGGAAAATAAAAAATGAAAATTTCTTGAAGAATTCAAATATTGTTTCCGATCTTAAATTAAGATTGGGATACGGACTTACCGGGCAGCAGGATGGAATTGGCGACTATGATTATCAAACCTTTTATAAGTTGAGTAATCAGTTGGCCGAATATCAGTTAGGCAATAACTTTTATCAATCTTACAGGCCCGCCGGTTATTATTACAACCGTAAATGGGAACAAACTGCTACGTACAATGCCGGGATAGATTTTGGATTTTTAGATAACAGGATTTCAGGATCGGTGGATTACTATTACAAGTTAACCACCAATCTCTTAAACTCTATTACACAGCCCGCGGGTACCAACTTCAGCAATACCATTGTGGCCAATGTAGGCAGCATGAAAAATTCAGGAGTTGAGGTTTCATTAAATCTTATACCGGTAAGGAACCATGATGTTACCTGGTACGTTAATTTAAACGGAACTTATAATACCAATAAAATTACCAAGCTTACTATTTCAAATGATCCCAACTATCCCGGTGCGCCATATGGCGGAATCTCCGGTGGAGTGGGAACTACTATTCTCATCAATGCAGTCGGTCAGCCAAGAGGCGCTTTCTATGTATACAAGCAGGTATATGATCAAAATGGCAACCCGATTGAGAACGTGTATGCAGACTTAAACAGGGATGGAATTATCAATCAAAAAGATTTATATACCTATAAGAGCGCCGATCCGCTGTACTTCTTTGGGGCCAGCAGCAGCGTCAATTACAGGAACTGGAGCGCCGGCTTCGTAATGAGAGCCGATGTCGGGAATTATTTATACAACAACACGTTTTCAAGCACGGGTATCACGCGCAATATTTTTAATCCCCTGCAGTATTTGAGTAACGGCTCTGCCAATGTATTGACCACCAATTTTACCGGTAATGGCGATAAAAATATCTTGTCAGATTATTTTGTGCAAAATGCCTCGTTCCTCAGAATGGATAACATCAACGTGGGTTATACATTCAACAATGTAATGAACCACGTCGGGTCCGTCACTCTTACCGGCAACATGCAAAATGTTTTTGTAATTACGCAATATAAAGGTCTTGATCCCGAGGTGCAGGGCGGTATCGATAATAACTTTTACCCGCGCCCCCGCACATATAGCATAGGCCTTAATGTCACTTTTAAATAATATTCCTAAATGATGTATATGAAACAAAATATTTTTATACTGATTATATCGACGATGTTATTGGGGGGGATAATGACTTCCTGTAATAAAGATTTAAACAGGCTGCCTACCAATGATATTACGGCCGATTCGGTGTATGCAACCGCGGCGGGTTATAAGCAGGTGTTTGTAAAATTGTATGCGGCATTTGGTCTTACCGGTAACCAGGGGCCTGCAGGTGATGGAGACATACAGGGTATTGACGAAGGCTTTTCCGATTTTTTGAGGCTGTGGTTCCAGGCCGAAGAATTACCTACAGATGAGGCCGTGATTGCCTGGGGCGATGTGGGAATCCAGGATTTCCATAATATGAACTGGTCTTCATCCAACCCATTTCTGCAGGGCTTGTATTATCGCTGCTATTACCAGATTACCTTATGTAATGATTTTATCAGGCAGTCGTCTGATGCTGCAGTGGCAGGCAGAGGAATTACAGGAAGTGATGCTGATGCCATCAAGCAATATCGTACTGAGGCGCGTTTCTTAAGAGCCTTCCAATACAGCGTTGTCATGGACCTGTTCGGCTCCGGACCATTTGTAACTGAAAATGACGTTTTGGGTAGCTTTTTACCAAAACAGGCCAGCCGGTCAGATTTATTCAATTATGTTACGTCTGAGTTATTGGCAATAGATCCTGATTTAGCCGTGCCACGGACCAATGAGTATGGCAGAGCCGACAGAGCCGCTGACTGGGCTTTGCTGGCCCGGGTGTATTTGAATTCGGAGGTATATACCGGGGTAAAGAAATATGATTCAGCAATGGTCTACGCACAAAAGGTGATAAATGCAGGATATTCCCTGATTCCCGATTACCGGCAGCTGATGCTGGCTGATAATAACCTTAATACCAACGAATTTATACTGACCATTAATTACGATGGCACTCATGGTCAGAGCTATGGCGGCACTACCTATTTAACCCACGCAGAAAACGGCGGCTCAATGGCCGGGTTGGTTACAGGAGTTGGTGGTGGCTGGGCCGGCTTGAGGACAACGAAGATGTTGCCTAATCTGTTTACCGATCCTAATGACCAGCGTGCTGAATTCTATACATCAGGGCAAAGTATCGATATTGCGGACCAGACTCAGTTCCCTGATGGCTATGCAGTGATCAAATACAGGAATTTAAAAAGAGACGGTACGCCCGGCGGCAGCCTGGATTTTTCAGATGTTGATTTTCCCCTGTTCCGTTTGGCTGAAATGTACCTGATTTATGATGAAGCGTTCCTTAGAAACGGGGGAGCGCAGGATGACGCCACTGCAGTGGGCTATTTCAATCTGCTGCGTGAAAGAGCCTATGGCGGCAGTACTGCAGGCGACGTTTCTTCTATAGACCTTGACCTGATACTGGACGAAAGATCGAGAGAGCTGTATTGGGAAGGATTGAGAAGGACAGACCTGATACGTTATGGTAAATTCACTACAGCCGCTTACTTATGGCCATGGAAAGGCGGCGTGGCAGGTGGCCGGTCAGTGGAAGATTTCAGAAACCTGTACCCGATCCCCGCAAGCGACGTATCTGCAAATACCAATTTAATACAAAACCCAGGTTATTAATTCAAAATATTACTGCAATGAAAAGACTTATTGTTTATACATCATTTGCTATCATTCTTACATCTGCCTGGTCGTGCAAAAAAGAAGAACACCGGGTAATATTTGAAGGTGGAACTACCCCTGTGGCTACAGCTTCTGTGGCAGATAGTATTCCGTTATCCTACGCTACGCAGAATGATGAATCATTTGTGCTTTCATGGACAAATCCCAACTATCAGTTTAATACGGGCATCAGCTCGCTGGATGTGAATTATACCATTGAAATTGACACTTCGGGTTCTAATTTCACTAATCCGGGCAGGGAAGTACTGTCAGCAGGCACATCTTTATCGGTCAATTTTACTCAAGCACAGATTAATGATTATCTCCTGAATCAATTGCAGCTGAAAGCCGCGATGAGTCATAACATTGAAATACGTGTTACCGCTTCTTTGGTAGGAGGCGCTGAGCCGTTGATTTCTAATGTTGTGAAACTGACCGCAACACCCTTTGCCATTCCTCCGAAAATAACGCCTCCTGCCAGCGGAAACCTTTATATTGTCGGCAGTGCAGTAGCCGGAGGCTGGGATAATCCGATAACTAATCCTGCATCACAACAGTTCACACAGGTCAGCACTACGGATTATCAAATTACAATACCATTAACCGGTGATGGGGAATATAAATTTATTTCTGTAAATGGGTTATGGGATTCTGACAAGCAATGGAGCATTCAAACAGAGCAGGCATCAGGGGATCCTTCTACCCTGAGTTATAATCTGTATAATAATGGCGCCAATGTAAGAGCCCCGTCTCAAAGCGGGACGTATCTTATTGATGTAGATTTCCAGCGCGGAAAAGTTACATTAACCAAACAATAATTATTCTTATAAACTACGATTATGAAAAATATTTATAAATTATTGTCAGCACTGATCCTCTTAAGCGCACTCAATGCGTGCCAGAAGCTGGCTCCCCTTCCGCATTATGCAAACGGGAGTTCACCGACACTTTCGGCATCTACCAATACAATCGTACCATCATCTGCAGATTCATCCAAGGAGGTATTAACGCTAAGCTGGAGCAATCCAAAGTATGCAACGGATTCATCGAATCAAAAATTCATTGTTGAACTGGATTCATCAGGAAGAAATTTTGCACATGAAGTAACAGTAGAAGTAGATGGCCCATTGAGTTATTCATTTACCGGCAGCCAGTTAAATAATATCCTGGCCAATTTCGGCTTCGCCGCCGGCCAGCCATTTAAAGTGGATGCGCGGGTGACTTCTTCCTATGCTAATAACAATGAACAATATAAATCCAACGTGGTGACCATTACGATGACCCCGTATTTGGTTCCCATTACCTTAACGCCTTCTTCTACAGACCCGCTTGTGCTGCAGGTTACAAACGGAAATAATACTGCCGTTTCGTTTAGCTGGAATGCGAGCACTTATGGGAACAATTCTATTAATTACGCCTTGCAAATTGATACTGCAGGAGATAATTTTGCCAATCCGCAGGTAAAACAATACGGCACGGCATTGAATGCTGATCTGATAGAAAATGATCTCAATACTGCGGCGATTAATGCAGGAGCCATAGGCGGGTCTACTAAAAATATTGAGTTCAGAATAGTAAGTTACACAGATAATACATACGCAACTCCGTTAGTTACTTCAAACGTGGTAACCATTAGTGTGACAACTTACACCCCGGTACCACCTGATTTATATATTGTAGGGGATGCTACCGCAGGGGGATGGAACAATCCTGTTCCGACGCCGGCTCAGCAATTTTATAAAGTAGATGCATACTCATATAGTATTATCGTGAATCTTACTGCAGGCAAAAGTTACTTATTCTTACCCGTAAATGGCGACTGGAGTCATAAATATGGAGGGGCAACAGATGGTGTTGGTACAGCGGGAACTCTTCTGAAAGACGATGCGGTGCCTGGTTCGAATACGCCGGCTCCTTCCAGCTCAGGCCTGTATGATATTGTGGTAAATTTCCAAACGAATAAATATACTGTTACACCGGTGTCGGTTCCTTCCAATCTTTATATCGTTGGCGATGCAACAGTAGGTGGGTGGAACAATCCTGTTCCTACTCCTTCACAACAATTTACCCAGCTAAGCCCGGGAGTATTTGGTATCATTACCAACCTCAATGCCGGGGCCGGCTACTTATTCTTGCCGGTAAACGGCGATTGGAGTCATAAATATGGCGGAGCTACAGATGGTGTTGCCACTCCCGGAATACTGTTAGCAGATGGTGCCGTGCCAGGGTCTAATACACCTGCGCCGTCTCCCACCGGAGTTTATGAGATCCTGGTAAATTTTGCAACCAATACATATACGGTTACTCCCTATACAGGAGCTCCATTACCTTCCAACCTGTATATAGTTGGGGATGCCACTGCAGGAGGATGGAATAACCCGGTTCCGGTTCCTTCGCAACAATTTACCCAGTTGAGCAATGCAGAATTTACCATAACATTGCCTTTATCCGGCCAGCCGGCTTCGTATTTGTTTTTGCCGGTAAATGGCGATTGGAGTCACAAGTTCGGCGGAACGGGCGCCACCGGCGGCACCTTATTATATGATGGAGCGGTTCCGGGTTCCAATACACCGGGCCCGGCATCTGCAGGAACCTATACCATAGACGTAAATTTTATTACAGATACATATTCGGTTCAGTAAACATTTCGATTTGATAATTTGAAGAGGTGGCTGATAAAGTCACCTCTTTTGTTTCACAATAATAGTGTGGCAGATATAGGGACAATAGATAGCGGCGTATGTCTGAAGAATTATTAAATATAACGGTCACGCATACACGAATATTGGCCATGAAATAGTGTATTTATTTCACTTCCCTGGCCAGTGCCCTCACCGGACATTACACTACCCAATAAATTTCATTATCTTACGATGATATGACAACAATCGTAAAATATTCGGGAGAAAGGAAAAGTCATCAAAACCTGCATTTAATGGAGAAACTGTGATTGAGGAATGTGGGGTGAAGACACCCGCCAAGGGAGGGGATAATTAATGATAGATTTATAAAAAAACATCTTCAATTTCAAGTTTTCATCGAGAGAATTATTCAGTGATAGAAGAAATTAATTGGTTTAAATATGAAAGCTTAAAAATAATTCAGGTTTTAAATTGGTTTAAAAAAAATAATTTCTCTTTTACCGACACAGCTCATCAAAAACAGAAAGAGCTTTAAATGCTTTTACATACCTTTTTAGTGAGAACAATTCTATTGTTTTAAATTTACTTTGGTCATTAGCTGGAATAGAGGCAATATATTGTTCGAGCAAAGAAGGAATTGGAGAACAGATATACGAGAAAACTCAAATTATTTTAGGACCACCTTTCGATTTTAAAAAGCGCTTAAAGAAAATGTATGATTTTCGTTCAAAATTAATTCATGGTAATATGGATATTCGACCCGGATGACAGCAGCATTCATCCTGCACCGGGTATATATGCGCTGGACGTTATTACCGGGAAGGTTGTGTGGAAAGCGCCTGCACCACCGGTAGAAGGAAAGGAAAGTTATCTCGCTGCAAATTCTGCTGCGCCGATAGTAGTTCCGGGTGTAGTATTTGCCGGAAGCCTTGATGGCTATATCAGGGCCTATGCTACAACAGACGGACACCTGTTACGGGGTTTCAATACCATTCAGAAATATCAAACCGTAAATGGCATTGCAGGAAATGGCGGCTCGCTGGATGGCGCTGCACCGGTGATAGCCGATGGCATGTTATATGTAAATTCCGGTTACTCCCAGTTTGGAGAGAAGGCCGGGAATGTGTTGCTTGCTTTTGAAGTGAAGAAGTGATAAGACAAAATGGATATAACATCCTGAAGCGGACTGGTTTTCGCAACTTACAAGGTCAGGTGCAATGCCGGGCAAAAACTAACGCCCACGCCTGTACGAAAATTAAAAAGTTACCCTTGTTTCAAAACCGCATTTATTTAATAATTTACCTGGTTAGCACCTATTATAGTCTTTCACCGGTTATAAAAGAATGGTAATAATAATGGCGTTACCATGTTCACTTGCTGCTTTCTATTATCCTGGTGTACTTCTCCAGAAGCGCCAGGTATTTATCCTTACATTCAGCCAGCTGTTTAATAGCTTCCTGGAGGGTAACAGGCTCTTTACCATAATCCGGCTGCTCTTCATCAAGGGCAAATTTGTTCATTTCAGGAATTTCATCAGAAAAATCATACCGGATGGCTTTTTCATATTTTGCCAGGATTTCAAGAGACAGATCCGCTCTTTTTGTATGCAGGTAAAATGTGCTTCTTTTGTAGCCGGCTCTGCCCGTTACAAGCTCAATAGACAGTCCTGATTTTTTAACCGCCTTTCGAAGAATTTCACCTCTATGTATATTTTCTTCGATGTTCTTTAATTTTCTGTAAAGAAACCAACAGGTTTGCACATTAATTTGTACATTTTATGTATAAAAAATAAATTATTTGTACATTAATAAACGTTATTGTATATTTAATTTTTTCAGGCTTGTACTGCTGCAGTTAGTGAAGACGTAATATTGGCTGCTACTATCCGGACAAAAACTAACGCCAAAGCGTATACGAAAATACTTATTTTAATTCCTGACTGATTTCAGCCGGAATTCATTGCATTTCTTAATGCCGGTTTCACAGGCAGTAATAATTTCCTGTGCGCCATTTACGCGGATGGGTGCCATTCGCATTTACGGGACAGTGAGCAGTTGCTGCCAGTTCGTTATGTTATTAGCTGTATCCATCTGTACATGGGCATCCAAATACGCACCGAATCAGGAATAATACTGCAAAATTTCGGGAAAATTCTGAGGCTCCTTAAGCGATTAAACCTGCAATATAACGCCAACGCATATACGAAAATAAGACGGTCATGAAACCTTCAACACTGCCTTGCCTTTAAACCTCCGGTCCATCAGGTCGTGCGCTACTTGTTGAATTTCCGTCCAGTTCGCTTCTTTTTCAATAACGATCTTTAATTTATTACGGCTTACCAGGTCTGCCAGCCTGCTGAGGGCAGATGCGGGTGTTTCTGTTTTTAATTCACCAAATAAAATAAATCCATATAACGTAACACTGGCGCGGTACATGTTCGTTACCGTATAGCTTGCTTCCGGTTGCTCCGACGAATTGCCGTACGATACAAGCATCCCATGGGGAACAATTTTATTAATAAGCTTTCCTATCAGTTCACCTCCGACAGAATCAATAACCAGATGAAACGGGTTTTTTGCATCATCCACAGAATAAATAATTTCATCCGCCCCCAATTCTTTTATTATTGGTTCATCATTATGCGAGCGAATAAGCGCCGTAGTATGAGCGCCGCTTAAAGCAGCCAGCTGCACGGCAAAAGTGCCCACCCCGCCCGTGGCGCCGGTAATCAAAACTCTTTTTCCCAACAACTGTCCTCCCTTTGAAATAGTAAGCAATGCCGTTAGGCCCGCAACGGGCAGAGTAGCCGCCCGGGCATCGCTTACATTTAGCGGCAGCTCTGCCAGCGCATCTGCGGGCACCGCCACATACTGCGCCCACCCGCCTGACGGGAGAAAGCCCACCACTCTTGTTTTTTCCTGTGGTCCGCCACCATTAGCTGCGGGCTGTACCACTTCACCGGCAAGGTCCCAGCCGGGTATCCACTCATCGGGCCTTGTAAACCCGTAACGCACCTCACCACGATTAAGTGAAACAGCAGTTACTTTTACAATGGCTTCATTATATTTTGGATTGGGATAAGGAGCATCTTTTATCTCAAATTTTCCGGCCTTTGCATATATCGCTTTATTTTTCATAAATATCAATTTAATTATTATCAGCAATTTGACAAGTTAAAGGTATGTCACAAAAAATAAGGCATCTGAACCTTCGGTGCCATAAAATTTATGAAGCCCGGGTTGCAGCTACATTGATTGTAAATTTATCTTATTGCTTTTTTGAACCCCATAAGATAGATAAGGATATAAGATTTTCTTCTATGCTTTGTATGGTTGATGAATCACATATCACGAAGCGTTCCTAACGGAACGCGGCATTTATCCGGAATTGATCTGCCCACAAGACGTTCTTACGGAACAAAGGAGGTTGGTCTGCAAGAAAAAAATCAATTTGCAGGGAAGAAAAAGTTAATTTTTTGAATCCTTCTTAATTTTTTTATCATACGCCTTTTGCAGATCGTTCAATTCATCATCGTATCCCTGGCGATCGGCAAATGAAAGAGGGTTATAACCGTCTCCGGGTTTATGTTTATCATGCAAATTGAATTGGCTGGCGTGTGATGCTACCCAGATATCGAATTGCAGATTTTTCATTGCATGTAAGGTATATGCATAATCGTTCGCAATGTTTGGATACGCAGTAATATCTGAAAACCGCCTGTCGGTAATGATAGTGGGCATGTTGGCTATCAGTACCCGGTAGCTGCGCAGTGAATCTTTTACGGTAAATAAATAACTGCAGGAACCTTTGGTATGCCCGGGATGATGCAGCATCACAAGCTGCATATCGCCAAAACGAATAGTATCGCTATCGTGTAACAGGCGATCGGGATGCACCGGCATAAATGTCACTCCATATTTGCCCAGTTCATAATCGGTACCGCCGCCGCTTTCCAATACTTCGGCATCAGCTGAATCCACCATCAGTGTTGCGCTGGTTTCTCTTTTTATTTCAGCCAAAGCTCCTACATGATCGAAATGTGCATGGGTTATCAGCAGGATCTTTATATCTGAAAATTTAAAACCTAAGGATTGGATGTTTTGTTTTATCTGCGACGCGGAGCCTGCAAGCCCGGTATTGATCAAAATATTTCCCTGTGAAGTAACAATGAGATAGCAGCCCAAATCCCAGGTGCCGACGTAATATAAATTACCTGCGATGCGAAAGGGCGGATAAGGCCTGATCCATTCCGAATCAATTCGGGGTTCTTGTACCTGCTGTGCATTTGCATAAAAAGAAAAGAACAAACAGGCAGTGATGAGCACTGATTTTCGGAAGCGGTAAGCTGGCATATACTGACGGCTTAAAAAATTATTACGGCTTATTCCCCTCTTTTGGAAACACCACCCAGGGTTTAAATTTTCTGGCTTCTTCAAAATCCATGGTAGCATAAGAGATCACGATAACCACATCGCCCACGGCGCCCTTGCGTGCGGCAGGACCATTCAGACAGCAGACACCGGATCCTCTTTCGCCTTTGATTAAATAAGTTTCTATGCGTTCCCCGTTATTTACATTTACTACCTGTATCTTTTCATTTTCGATGAGGTTAGCGGCATCCATAAGGTCCTCATCCAGCGTAAGGCTGCCTATGTAATTCAGGTTGGCCTCGGTAACCACAGCCCGGTGGACTTTTGATTTTAAAATTTCTATTTGCATGGTGCAAAGTTCATAATTATAAGATGTATTCATCGCCACAGTTTTTATAAAAAATCCCGGCTATGCCGCCATTTTTTGTAAACCGTGGTTATGCAAAATGGCTGCAAAGCTAATAATCAAATTTCAATTGTAGCTGCTTTTGACCCGGGCCTGTTATTCATAGTTTATGATGGGATAACCGGAACCTGCCTCCATTGATTTTCAATCCTTATTAAACGATGCACATAGATACACTTATAGAGATGCGCTGTCATAGCTACACAGGTAATTCTTCCGAATACTCCGGCTTTGATACCATCTATACAAAAGGGGCAATACGTGAAATGCTTTCACGAAATAAGTTTCATATTTTTTTGAGGCCACTTTTACTTTCGTGAAGAACGCATCTCCTGCGGGCGAACAGCTACGGTTATTGCCGTAGTAAACAAAATCTCCGGGAGCCCTGTTTATATTAAAACGATCAATATGAAAAGTAATCTTGTTTCGAAAAAGACAGTTGTAATCATTATAATGTTTATGGCGATTACCATTACCGTTTCGCAATGCAAATGCACGGGCGGCAATAAAGAAAACCCGTATGAAAAAGCAGAAGTGAACCCGGCCTTCGCCACCAATCCGCCACTGGCTACCAGCATAAATATTTCAGAGATAAATCCGGCATCTGACTCGGGCAACCTGTTAATTGAGGCAACGATGCCTAAAGAAAAAATAAAGTCAGATGTACTGGCGGTGATGATAAGCGACAGCACAAAAGCAGTGCTGCATGATGATGGCCGGAACGGCGATAAGGTGGCCGGCGATGGCATTTATAGCATTGTAATGAATGTAGATACAGACAGCCTGCGTACATATATAGCCCAGCAGGCAACAGTATCAAGACAGCTTCTGGAGCAAACGAAGGGGCAGCTTTTTCAATTTGAAGGCAGGATGGAGTTCCCGGTAAGTGCTGCCACGCTCACCTCGGTAAGAGAATTTTCTTCCTTTTCTTTGGACAAAATAAACCTAAAAGAAAAATTCAACTTCCTGAATCCTGCTATCATTCACCTCTTGTTTCCGGTATCAGAAGCTTTTAAGCATACTGCTCTTACTATTACAGATCCCTCGGTTATTAATGATCCTGCACGCACTTTTAATCCCTGCAACACTGCTGCCGGGCATGCCGGCGGCGCATGGACCTTTGGTAAATTAATGACGGATATGGCCGCAACATCGGGTATTACGCCTGAAAATTTTGTACTGAACTGGTTAAATACGTGGAACAGCAATCCAACAGTGAATAACGATCAAATACCCGGCCGCCCGGCAATCAATACACAGATCATTAATGTATGGCATACTCTCTGCGGCGGCCCTGCTGCACCATTGGATGTAAATAAGGCGCCCTTTAAGCTGATCGCTATTGTAAATCGTTTTGATTTGCGAAGCGGGGGAGCCTATGGTGGCGGAAATGCCGGGGAAGGAAGGTTTGTTTTTTCCGCTATAGATGCAAACTGTCAGCCTCTCTCGCCCGGGTTTCTGGTAATATTTGAATATGGAGTTAATAAAACCACCTGTGCTTCCATACACGCTTATGCACAGGAGTGGATAGATCTTGCATCTCTTCCTTTTCCCAGCGCGGCCTATAATGATGCACTACAGCATATAACCGACCAGTTTGCCCTGGCCGGTACCAATCCGGGCAAGCCCAACGGCAGTTCGCTGGATCAGCTCAGAACAAATGAAGTATCATTAGCCGCTCCCTGGGAATTACGTGAATTTCAGATCGATGCTACTTCGCACCAGTTGACAAATGTAACTACCAAAAGAGAGCCCCAGATCCCCTTCAACAGTGTGAATGCATTTGGCATTGCCAATACCACAGATATTGAAGCATTTGGCGATTTTGCAAATGCGAATGAGAGAGATATCATCAATGATAAAATGGATTTGCCTGCAACAGTGGGAACCGGTAACCTACCATTTATTGCAGGAAAGGCGAGAGTGCCTAATCCGCCAGCAGAGCTTGCTTATCATTGGGATGCCACTGAACCTTCCGGGACAGGACATATTACCAATGATACGGTTCGTTTTCATATTTCACTCAATACATGCAGCGGCTGTCATGGCGGGGAAACAGAAACAGCATTTAAACAGATTGATCCTTTGGGGAGTACTTCTGCTACATTGAGCAAATTTCTCACCGGCGACCCGCCATTCAGCAGCACGCCATTTTTAGTACCGGACAGGGCGGGCAGGCCATCTGCAAGTGCGCCTATTCAATGGCCATTTAATGACCTTGAACGAAGAGGCCGCGATTTATTGCATTTCGCTTCATTACATTGCTTTGCTATTCCTTCCGGGCCTCTTTTGATAAATCAGCACGTACCCGTGTGGGCTCCGGTTGAGCTGGTTAATAAGCTTACATTTAATCCTGTTACTATGTCCGACTAAAGGAAAATATAACGGTAAAGCATACACGAAATATGATTGCTCCCACTCCAACTCCGCAACAATGTATCAGTTGCGGAGTTTTTTCAGGATACCTGGAATTATTTCCTGTATCCCAATGAAATTCAAATAATATTTATGGCCCTATTGTAAATTTGGCTTCTTCCGTAATACCCTTCCACGTATCGGTTCTGAATGGGCCGGCAGGGAAACCTTCCATGTTAAACAGGTTACCGTCATTGGCATAATCGGCCCAGTTATAGCGAACGGCAACGGGTGCGTTCACATTATCACTATACACCACCACCTTGTCTCCGTCTATATATGCTTTTGCATAATAAAAATGCTGATCTGCTCCGGCTACTTCAAAACCCTTTATGTAACCATATTTATCTTTTACCATCCATCCGCTGCCAATACCGGTAAATGACAGGGTGACTTTATTGCCACTTACCTGCATGGATTGATACACAGGTCCGCTGCATACGACATCTTTTCCATAGACATTGTGAAATGCCAGCGCCGCAAGCCGTTTACCTACATCCTGCTTGTCTTTTGGATGAATGTCGGTTTCATTACCGATGTCAGTGGTTACCGCCATACCCGTGTTGGGTAATGATAAGGTCATGGCTTGCGCTTCACGAAGTTCGGCCCAGGTGCTGCCTTTGTTGCTGTTGCCATTATCGGCATTCCAGCTGGAAAGCTGTACAAAGTAAAACGGGAAATTGCCTTCGCCCCAGCGGCTGCGCCAGTCGTTGATCATTAACGGAAATGCCTTCCGATACTGGTAGGCGCGATCTGCATTCGCTTCGCCCTGGTACCATATCACGCCTTCCATTGCATAAGGGATAATGGGATTTACCATTGCGTTAAACAGCAACGTGGGATAACTGTTTGGCCCGACAGAACCCGAGCCACCGGTAATGGATTCAACTGCATAGGACCAATCGCCGTATAAAGGAATTACATTATCACCAATCGTTAGTTTCATATCACTGCTATCGCCATAAATGCCACCCCCGCCGCCCGTATCTTCTACACGAACTGCGATTACATTTTTACCTTCTTTCAACACGCCGGCAGCAAGGGTATAGTTTCTTTTTACATTATAGCCATCGGTGGACCCCGCCTTCACGCCGTTTACATAAGTGATATCATTATCATCAATCATAGCGAGCTCGAGTGTGGCTGGTTTACCTGCCTTATCCGCGGAAAGATATATCGTTTTGCGATACCACACGAAGCCGTCCAGGTCGCCGGGTTGCTGATATTCCCAAAGACCTGGCGCATGTATATGTGGCCAATGGCTGTCGTCAAATGAAAGGCTGCTCCATTCTTTTGTTTCCTCTGCTGCCGGCAGCGGGCCTTGCAAAGCTTCAACTCTTTTTAAGGTTTCCTCTTTGCGCACTTTGGCAAGGGAATCCAGATCAAGCGATGGCATAGACGCAATCATGCTTTTGAATTCATTGCTGTTTTCAAATGCTTCACGGCTCGTCCATGATTCTACCTGCGTACCTCCCCATGTGGTATTGATAAGACCGATTGGAATTTTTAATTCATTATATAATTCTCTTCCAAAAAAATAGCCAACAGCAGTAAAGTCGCCAACTGTTGCCGGGCTGCATATTTTCCAATCGCCGGAAGGAATATCGTCTTTGGGCGTGGATGCAACCGTTAACGGAACTTTTATCTGGCGGATCATCGGATAGCTGGCATTTTGTATTTCCTGCTGGTAATTCATCACCTTGCCCCATCCTTCTACGGGAAATTCCATATTGGATTGCCCGCTGCAAACCCATACTTCGCCCACCATTACATTATTGAATGTAAGAGTGTTCTTTCCTTTTATGATTAACTGGTATGGGCCACCTGCAGCTTCGTTGTCCAGCTTCACCATCCATTTGCCATTCTTATCGGCTTTGACTGTTTTTGCCTGGTGATCGAATTGAATGGTGATCTTTTCTTTTGGCGAAGCCCAGCCCCATACAGGTATCGGCTTGTTACGCTGCAATACCATGTTATCGCCAAATATTTTTGGCAAGCGAACATCGGCGAAAACGGGAGCTGAAATAAAAATGAATGAGCAAATCGTAATTATTTTTTTCATGACGATAAATTAAATCAATGAGAACGAGGAGTATAAATATACATGGATGTGATGAATGAACAATGGAACGCGATGCCGGTATTTGAGTTTTTCAGCATGGGATGCAATTCAATTAATCTTCCGACCTGCCGATATGCTTTTGTATGAGTGCGAGATTTTTTTGCAGGGTCTGTTTTAATTGCCTTTTTACCAATTGTCCCATAGACCTGCACTTTAAAAATATGGGTGCATGAAAATATTCACTCAATTCTGTTTTTAACTGCAATAACTTTTCGGGAGTACAAATCTTATCGTGCGCCATGATATTCAAAAGTTCCATCAAACGAAAGCGGGAGGCAGCTACGCGAAAGGCCATCATGGTTCTTTCTTCAGTCTGGTATTGCTCTATAGAATCTTTGTTTAAATTCTGCAAACACAGGTTTACAAATGGCAGGTTTTCCTTGAAAAACTGCGGCAGGTATAAATTTTTTCTTCCTTCGTACGACTGTTGGTCAAAATCAATGGCACGAATGCGGTATTGATAGTCTTCGATATCGGGCGTGATGCTCACTACAAAATTGTAGGAACGCATGTCGCCCAGCAACCGCACAAAGCACCGTTCATTGAATTTTACGAATTCTTTGGCGAGCCTTATTTTATTGATTGCCGGGCTATCCAGGTATTGCTGTATAAATACATCACCCGGTATGCCGGGAATATGCTCTTCTACCATTGTATTTCCGCAAGTGAGATAGGTGATGCGATTGGGAGAAAGCAGGTGCTCGAGCTCCAGGCCATAGATGCGCGAAGCGTCCGCCAGTTTGATGTAGTAATAATCGTAGTTATCGTTGTATGTATTTACAATGCGGATGCGAAAAGGATTGGAGTTGGCAAAGCTGCAATAATCTACCCGCGCCACTTTCAAATGTTTGGTAAAGGTGAGGTCGCCTTCGGTTTTGAGAATGGCATAGGTTTTTACCAGGCCTTCCCGGATGAACTCCCAATGATTCATATCATATACCAGCGTTTCCCATAAAGTATCTTTTCCTTCTTTGTCTGCTATGGGTGTAGCGGAGGCAAAATGCAGCAGATCCCGGTAAGTGACCGGCAGCCTGGTTTCGCGGCCACATCGTTTCAGGTAGCTGCGCAGCTCATCTCTCACCGTGAAAATTGGTTTTTTGCGCGATGGTTTGTTGGTATCACCGGAACTTAACATATTAAGCTCATCAATCAAACTCATGTAATGAAATTACTATTAATTCTGAAGATGATTTGAACCATACAGGGCATACAAGGCATTTAAGATTCTCCTGTATGGTTGAAGAAATATTTTCGTCTACCCGATACTGTTACCTATTTGCCTGGCCGGATGGCTTTAATGCTTTTTTTACTTCCGGCGCCACTACATTTCCAAATAACTCTATTGCATGCATCATTTGCTTATGCGGTAATGTGCCTACACTAAACTGCACCATAAAACGGGTGTTGCCGAACAACTGATGTTCATACAAAATCTTATCAATTACTTCCCGTGGGCTGCCCACCAATAAAGATCCTTTTGGCCCCTTCATGTAGTCAAATTGTTCACGGGTCGTGGGCGGCCACCCGCGCTCGCGGCCTATTTTTGTCATTACCTGCGCATATACGGGGAAAAATTCATCAGCCGCCTGCCGGCTGCTGTCAGCAATATAAGCATGTGAATTAATGCACAATTGAAGCTTATTGATATCATGCCCTGCCTTTACCCATTCATCGCGATAATACATAGTGTGCGGCACAAATTGCGAAGGCATCCCTCCAATGATGGCAATCGTTAACGGCAATCCCAATTTCGCTGCACGTAATACAGAAGCAGGCGTGCCGCCAATAGCAATCCATATAGGTAATTTATTGTGATAGGGCCTTGGATAAACACCCAGACTGTTGATGGCTGCACGATGTTTGCCTTTCCACGTTACTTTTTCATTGTCATTTATCGCAAGCAGCAGCTGCAGCTTCTCTTCAAAAAGCTCATCGTAGTCGTTAAGATCGTAGCCGAACAAAGGGAATGATTCAATAAAGGAACCCCGTCCCGCCATGATTTCGGCTCTGCCGCCGGATATTAAATCCAGTAAAGCAAATTGTTCAAACACCCTCACAGGGTCATCGGAGCTCAACACACTAACGGCGCTGGATAGACGAATTTTTTCTGTAATACCTGCAGCGGCGGCAAGCAGGGTAGCAGGAGACGAAACGAGATAATCCGGGCGGTGATGTTCCCCGATAGCAAATACATCGAGGCCGAGTTCATCGGCCAGCTTTACCTCTTCCAACAGATGCTGAATGCGTTCATACGGGCTGATACTTTTACCGGTTGCCGGATCGGGCGTTAATTCCACAAATGTGCTGATACCTAATTCCATCGGGCAAAATTAATTGACGGATTAAAATTTTCCTTCTTTTAAAATGAAAGTGCAAATAAAGTCCGCTTTTGATACAATCATTGTGTCAATACCGGACAATTCAATTTGTGAAAGATTTCTTAATGCTCTTTGTTCCCAATCGATTATAAAATGGCACTTGCATTGAAAAATATCTGGCATATAAAAATCAAAAAATATGAAAGCGACAAACATTTCAAAAGGCAACAGCGGATGGTTTTCCGGAAAAAAGTTTTTCGACGTATTGCTAACGCTGACAATTTTCTTCTCTGTCCCGGTATTGGCTTATTTGCAGGTAAATTATCCGGTTCAAAAAGCCGGCAATGATGGTTCAGCGCTGTCATCAGGTAATACAGTTAAACAGAGTTTGATACAGCCGGATAAGAACGTGGCAGACGCTGAAACAGCCGAATTAAAATAGGGTTTCTTTTCGTGCAGGCATTACTGTTATACAGCGCTCATTTTTTTGTGAGCCTGGCAATCAGGGAATCAAGAGCAGGCTGATGATGCAGCCGGTCATTCATTCTGTTTAAGGTGTGTTGAGAAATAAACCAGTTCATGGCATAGGGCTCTTCAGGTTCATTATTGGGATTTTCGGCTTTGGATTTATACAAGCTGATCGGGTAATACACGCCTCTTGAAGAATCGATATCCTTGAGAAGGTTTACGAGCCTGCTGTCATTCACCGTTGTCTGCATGTCAAAGGCGCCGGCCAGTGTGAGGAGTGGTGCAGCGAGGTCATTGGTCAGCGGTGATACTTTTTTGAGGGAGGCCTCTCCTAACGGACTGTTGGTGATGTGAATTACCACAAAGCGGAGCCTGGCTGCGCGCCGGGCAAAGGATGTGCCGGTACTATCTTTGTTTACATGTTGGATAGCCCGTATAATTTCCGAAACCACACCGGCTCCCGAGTTATCAAAATAACCCCCGTCTACAAAATAGTTGGGAACAATGCTGTCCCGTATTTTGCTGACCGTTGCAGATGCAGGATAAATTTTATTAATTCTGCCGGCAGGACTAACATAAGGAAACCGGGCGCCCAAAATTGTCGCTGTACTCAGATCTATATCTTTTCCTCTGGGCAAAAGGCTTAATACATCAACGCGATCATTAAATGTAGCGCTATCGATAATGATATTGCTTACCACGCCTGGGTTACCATCCTGCATCCGGGTTACGTTAATACAAAGTACAGGCAACGGTGAGGTAACGTCCTTTTGGGTAACCAGCGTAGAAAAGCTTTCACTGAAATCAGGTTTCAAATTATATTGTGTCTTCTCTTTTCCCGCTTCCACAACTTCTTCCAATGCAGCTGCACGATCTTTCAGCACATCGAAATGAAGAATAAAATTTAAATAATCGGGCCCCAGCATTCGTGCAAGCGTATAAGTAAGGAAATCTGTCTTTAAATAACTTCTTGCGGCTGTATCAAGTAGCAGATTATTGTCGGGGTGCTGTTGCTTTTCGTGTAATAAAGAAAAGAAAGTAGCATTGCCAACGCTCCCTCCCGACGCACCGGACAGGCAGAATAAGTGTTTTGAAAAGCCGCCACGGGTAGTATCGTCAAGCGTTCCCAATACCGCTGCGGTCCAGTATCCCGAACGGGAAGCGCCGCCATTGGCCATTACAAAATACACATCGTATATGCTGTCAGCCTCTATGGCCGCGGCCCTTGCTGAATCATTCAGCCACCGGGTATAATATTCACCAATGGTTTGCCTTTTGCGGAAAATTGTATCGGGAAGATTATTGCTGAGCGGATGCATGCGTACATAATGCATCTCGCGCGGAGGAATCAACGCAGCCAGTAACAAAATAATAAGATGAAAATTCAGGTTAAGCCTGACAGAAATTAAAGTAATAATGTTTCCCAATCCCGCAAGCACCGCGAAAGCGAGTATTACAAATGGAAAGGGACCAATTGTCCACGAAAACCTGATTGAAAAAACGGTTACAAAATAAATGATCAGTGCGGCAAAGCTTATGACATTAAACCACGCAAAGTGCGCAAACTCGTTTAAAGGTACACGCAACAGCGCGAGGGTTCTCAATCCTGCTTTGCGGATCAAAGGCGGGTAGCTCTTGCCAATGTTGTCGTCACCCTGCACTTTCATTCTGCGCACATGCACATAGAGTATGAATACAACCTGGAAAAGGATCATCACTAACATAAATGGCATCATAGAGGAGCCAATAAATATAAGTGAAATGATACCCGCGATCATCAGTGTAAGCAGGATATAAAATATCTTATATGCCAGTGAAATGTTGTTTTCAAACAAGGCATCCATGCGGTTATTAAAAATGAGATAACAAAAAAACAAAGTGAAGAAAATTACTTTTGCCCATCCGATTGATAAGCCGGGTGTATTATACTCCTTTATATTTAATTGAAAAACGGCAAGTTCAATCAGCAGCACACAGCTAAAACCAATAAGCCTGGGAAAACGTTTCAGCCAGCTATCGGGGACCTGGAAATAGGCCCCTGGTGTTTCTGCCGCATTTTCGGCGGTTGCGGTATTTCTAAATTGCATGGGATGCCCCTGCTTTCTCGCCACTACGTAAGCAATGATGCGGGAAGAGTACCAGGAAACATAGGTCCAGAAAGCAATAGCAATAAAAAATAACGCCCTGGCCTTTTCATTCTCGGCAAAAGCTACCATCAGGTCTTTACCCTGGCCTAAAGTCCAAAAGCAAACAAAACTCAATAGCACGAATAAGATGGGAGGGAAAAAGATCCAGATGCATTTAAAAAGATGAGATAGAAATTTTAATATCAGCGATATTAAATCCCGGTTGGGGGTCGAAGGCTGGCTCATATCAAAGGCTTTTGAATGAAAGCGCTATCTAAAATAAACTTTTAAATTCTGAAATCCAAGCAGGTGTTTTGGTTAACTTTAGGTTCTGAAACACCTGCTGCCGGTATAGGTTTTTAATTCATAATATAACGGTAAAGGATATACGATTTTAATTGGGTTCACCGGTTTTATATGAAATCATTTTTTTTTATACTAATAATTGTAAGTCTTACGGGGATATTTTGCAACAAAAAAACATCTGATTCTGACGTAACTCCCCCGCCCCGGGATACAACCCACAGCCCGGCGGATACAACAAAAAATCCTGCTGACACTACAACTGCTTTTTTTGCCAAAGGTGCCGATGTGAGCTGGACCAGTGAAATGGAGGCGCAGAATATAAAATTTTATAGCCGCAGCGGCGCCGGGGAAGATATCTTCCAGGTATTGAAAGAAGAAGGTATCAACAGCATCCGGCTCCGTGCGTGGGTGCATCCGGCCGATGGATATAACAATACCAATGATGTAGTGGCAAAAGCAATGCGGGCAAAGAATGCAGGAATGAAAATTATGATCGACCTCCATTACAGCGATACCTGGGCCGACCCGGGACATCAAACCAAACCCGCCGCATGGTCAACACCGGATATAAATGCATTAAAAGATTCGGTTTATAATTACACCGTTTCTGTAATGAATGCATTAAAGGCACAAAATATCTATCCTGATTGGGTACAGGTGGGCAATGAAACAGATAATGGCATGTTATGGCCCGACGGAAGAGCGGATTCTGCGATGAACAACTTTGCGGCTTTTGTTACGGCCGGTTATAATGCAGTTAAATCGGTTAGCGACAGCTCACAGGTAATAGTGCATATTTCAAATGGATATGATAATAATTTATTCAGGTGGGTATTTGATGGCTTAAAAAGTAATGGCGCCAAATGGGACATTATTGGCATGTCATTATACCCCACCGCTTCCAATTGGAATACGTATGATATCGAATGCCAGAACAATATGAGCGATATGGCGGCCCGCTACAATAAGCCGGTAATGATTTGTGAGGCGGGTATGAGCTGGACTGATTCAACCGCATGCAATCTTTTTTTGAAAGATATTATTTCAAAAACCAAGGCGGTGAGCAATAACCAAGGCCTGGGCGTTTTTTACTGGGAACCGGAAGCATATGCTAACTGGCAAGGCTATACGCTGGGGGCGTTTGATAATTCAGGCAAGCCTACCGTTGCTCTCGATGCATTCAAATAATCCATGTTATTGCTTTTAAAATAATGTTCATGAAAAAAATAATTTCGATTGCCTGTTTCATTTTTCTTACCTGTACTCTTTCTTTGGCACAAAATCCGATACTCAAGCGCCACATGAGTTTCGATAACGACTGGAAATTTCATTTGGGTAATGCCGCTGATCCTGCCAGAGATTTTAATTATTCCATCGCCAATATTTTTTCCAAAACCGGCAACGGCGGCGGGTCTGCAGTTGATATGAGATTTAATGATTCTTCATGGCGTACGCTCCAGCTTCCCCACGACTGGGCAGTTGAATTGCCTTTTGCAAATTCTTCCAGCTTTGATGTGATGGCGCACGGATATAAGCCGGTGGGCGGTTTGTTTCCAGAAACGAGTATTGGCTGGTATAGGAAACATTTTAGTATAAACAAAAATGATTCGGGATCGCATTTTCAGATACAATTTGATGGCGTTTTCCGTGATGCCAATGTTTGGATCAATGGAATTTACCTCGGCAACAATAAAAGCGGCTATACCGGTTTTAATTATGACATCACTGATTTTATTCATTTTGGTAAAGACAATGTAATCGTAGTAAGAGCAGATGCCACGCAGTATGAAGGCTGGTTTTATGAAGGCGCAGGCATTTACCGGCACGTATGGTTGAACCAATATAACAATCTGCATATAGGAGATCATGGCGCTTACGTGTATTGCGATATACAAAAAAGCAATGCGGTTGTGAACATAGAAACGCCATTGCAAAATCAAAATTTTACTGCTGAAAAATGTACGGTCCAATCTGTTATCACCGAACGTAACGGAAAAATTGCCGCACAAACAAATGATGAGCCGCTTTCGCTGCAGTCAGGTGAAACAAAAATTGTTCATCAAAAAATCACGCTTGCCGATCCAAAGTTGTGGTCTATTGATGAGCCTTACCTGTACAGGATGGTTACCATTGTTAGGCAGAACGGGAAAGTGATAGATGAAGAGGAGAAAAGATTTGGCATACGCAAGGTAGAGGCCACAGTGAACGGGCTCTTTATAAATGGAAAGTATGTAAAAGTAAAAGGCGTGTGTGACCACCAGGATCATGCCGGTGTCGGAAGCGCTTTGCCGGATTATCTCCAGTATTACCGGATTCATCTTTTAAAAGAAATGGGGGCCAATGCGTATCGCACTTCGCATAATCCGCCCACACCGGAGCTGCTGGATGCCTGTGATAGCTTGGGAATGATCGTGCTGGATGAAACAAGATTATTAAACAGCGGCAGCGAATATAAAGATCAATTTGAAAGATTGATAATAAGAGACAGGACTCATCCTTCTGTTTTCATGTGGTCTATCGGCAATGAAGAAGGATATATTCAAACAAGTACTGTTGGAAAAAGAATGGCGCAAACTTTAATAGCAGATCAAAAAGAGCTCGATCCGTCGCGTACCTGCACGTATGCTGCGGACGTAGGAAATGTTTACCAGGGCGTAAACGAAGTAATTCCGGTACGTGGATTTAATTATCGCATTAAGGCTGTGGATGCTTATCATAAAGATCATCCCCATCAACCCATCATCGGGACAGAAATGGGAAGTACGGTTACAACCAGAGGTATTTATATAAAAGATACTGTCAATTGCTATGTGCCCGACGAAGATATTACTGCGCCCTGGTGGGCCAATACAGCAGAAGACTGGTGGTCGCTTGCAGCAACGCGCCCATGGTGGATGGGCGGTTTTGTCTGGACGGGTTTTGATTACCGCGGGGAGCCCACGCCCTATCAATGGCCCAATATTAATTCGCATTTCGGAGTTATGGATGTATGTGGTTTTCCTAAAAATATTTATTACTACTATCAAAGTTGGTGGACAGATAAAGATGTATTGCACATTGCACCGCACTGGAACTGGAAGGGAAAAGAAGGGCAGCCGATTGATGTATGGGTATATAGCAATGCGGACAATGTAGAGCTTTTCCTGAATGGAAAAAGTCTCGGTAAAAAAGACATGCCACGAAACGGGCATCTGCAATGGAGCGTGAATTATGAGCCGGGAACTCTTTCAGCGGTGGGTTTTAAAAACGGGAGAAAGATCACTGCAAAGGTTGAAACCACAGGTGAGCCGGCCGAAGTAGTGGTAACTCCATACAAAACAACAATGATCGCCGACGGAAAAGATGCTACGGTGATCAATATAACGGCTGTTGACAAACAGGGAAGAGAAGTACCCGATGCCAGTAACCTCATTTCGTTTTCGGTAACGGGTGATGGAAAAATCATAGGCGTTGGCAATGGCGATCCGAGTAGCCATGAACCGGACAAATGCGAAGAAGGCAAATGGCAGCGAAAATTATTCAATGGCAAATGCCAGGTAATATTGCAGGCCGGTACCGCTGCAAGTACCATAAAATTTGAAGCCACTTCACCCGGTTTGTGGAAAGGTGGAACCGATATTATTACCATTGCTCCTGAAAGTTTAAAGATCAGTAGTAAAGTAAATCCGGAAAGTCTATTTAAGGAACCCCCTATTCAGCCATCGGGAAAAATATTAGGCGCGGATATTTCTTTTCTTCCGCAATTAGAAGCAAGAGGACTTCATTTTTCAGATAACGGGAAAGAAAAAGATGCAATAGAAATTTTGAAAGATCATGGCTTTAATTACATAAGATTACGATTGTTTGTAAATCCTGCTGACAGCAACGGATATTCACCAAAGGAAGGATTTTGTGATCTGCAACATACATTGGAAATGGCGAGACGAATTAAAAATGCAGGAATGAAGTTTTTGTTAGACTTTCATTACAGTGATACGTGGGCCGACCCGGGAAAGCAATACACACCCGCTGCATGGAAAGCGTTGGGTTTTACACAACTCACTCAAAAGATTTACAGCTATACAAAAGAAGTGTTGGAAAAATTAAAAGCGCAAAATACCCTTCCTGATATGGTGCAGCCGGGTAATGAGATCAATCACGGAATTTTATGGCCTGACGGAAACATTCAGCATCCGGACAGCCTTGCTGATTTGCTGAAGGCTGCCATAAAAGCGATCAAGGAAGCTGATCCGGGAATTATCGTAATGCTGCACATTGCATTGGGCGGGCAAAACAGTGAATCAGAATTTTTCCTGGATAACATGATTAACCGCGGAGTAGTGTTTGATGCAATAGGAGAATCCTATTATCCAAAATGGCATGGAACTTTGGAAGATCTGCAAACGAATTTAACCGCTCTTGAGGATAAATACCATAAACCTGTAATTATTGCTGAATATTCCCAGCTTAAGAATGAAGTAAACAAAATTGCGTTTACGCTGCCTCATGAGAAATTAAAGGGAACATTCATTTGGGAACCATTGAGTACATGGGAGGCTCTTTTTGATAAAGATGGAAAATCGAATGAGCGGCTCAGGATGTTTGATACGATTAGTACGGGCTTTTTGACCAATTAGATACTCAGCTAAAAAAGTATCTCAATTCCCTGCACCCGGTGTTAAGGCGAAGGAGTTACTGTATAATAAAAGACCACATCATTAAAATCATTATCACATGCAGGATCTTGCCTGTTCGTATCCTCAAAACCAATTATAGTTTTATTTTCCGCTGCATAGCTGATCATTACCGCATGCTTTCTGAGTGTTGAATCGGTCTCAGGATTTAAATTATCATCGGTGTAATAATGAACAACATTACCATAAAGTTTATGCTGTATCTTATCCCAGGCTCCCACCATCAAAACAAAACCAATGGTAGTGCCGGGATTGAATTTTCCTAATACTACCTTGTCGCCCTGCTGCAACGGGGTCTGAGGGCCGGTATTAGGATATATGTAAGTTATCGCTTTGATATCGTCACCTGTTAGGGGTGGGTGACCCGTAGAATAAGTATAATAGCCCAGCGCATTGGTTGCCACACACGTTTGCGAAAGATAAGTCACCGATACCTGGGAGCTTTGGGTGATGTTAATGTCCTCATTTTGATATCCCTGGAATAATTCCGGATGATCTGTAACCAGATTAACACCATTGGGAAGCAAAGTATCAATAAATTCAGATAAATTTTGGGAAATATTATCAGGAGTTGACAAATAGGAAGGCAACCCGGAAGTATCATAGCCCCCCATTGTTTTATAACGGGTGCCTGAAGTGTCATTTTTTTTGCATGAAATGAAAATACCAAGGGCTATTACAGAAATAAATATAAAATGTGATTTCATAGATAAAGTAAGATTTCCAATGCGCGAAAATAATTAAAAGGTAAATAATCATGCCAATTTATTCTAATATCAAAATCTTTTTAACAGAATAAAATATATCTAAACGTAATTATTTTAATTAATATATTGATTGTCAGATATGGAGCTTGTAGCGTTCTTTGTGCAGCTCTGCTTTGAAAATGCGGGAATTTCCACTCCGGGCAGAAAGGGGAGTGAATCAGCTTTTGTATTGTATAGTGTCAGAATATGAGGCCTTGCCGAACAGGTAATTGGTTAACAGTGCCTCACCCGAAAGTTTCTCTTACTACCGATGCTTGCTTTTCAAATACTTTGCATGAATTATTTCGCTCAAAGGTTTATCGTAGACTTTGCTTTCCACCCATGATATAATGTCGAGATAGGCAAATGCACGCGTTTCAAACCGGTTTTTTTCAAGATGCTTTATTTTATCAAGAAATTGTTTTAACTCAGGTTTCAGCTCTTTCGGCCGCAATTTGGTTGAATGGCGTAAAAATTTAAAAATCTCTTCTTCTACTACCGTCAGGTTTTTCATTTTTGCCATGAACCTGTACACCGACTTTGTTAATGATTCCAATATTTCTTCATTTCCGAGCTCAAAATGGCAAAGCAGGTGTATCAGCCTCGCATAAGATTGCAGATCAAGGCGCAAATCGGAATGGTTATTATGAATGATCTTATGAAGATAGTCTATGGCAGCAGAATAATTGCCGGCTCCAAAATATAACGAAGCAATTTTATAATTAAATACAAGTATGCGATGATGGTCTATAAACAGCTCATATTCTTTCAGCTTTTCCACAATTTCCGGCACGGCGGCTAATCCTTCAGCAAAGGTGCCCTCCATAAGATGCTTATTGAGCTTTGCTCCATTTATATAAACAAAAGTGTGTATCCGGAAATTATCATGCACATTGGCAATCTGGGTCTTTGCATATTCTTCAAATTGCTTAAGCGTTTCGTCAAACTGCCTGAAGTTTCTCAGATCAAAATGAGCATTCAGCAACGTATGCATCCCTTTAACATAATGACCGGTTTCTACGGCAATCATCACCGGGTTTGCAGCAAAGAGATCAATCCATTTCTGGCTATACCTGTAATACATCAGGAAATCCTGGCGTATAAATGCATACCAGCAATAACTCTGATAGAGGTACAGCAGCTCATAAAAGTCCGTAATTCCTTCGGTTTTCTCAGGAAGATAATTGCGGAAAAATTCCCGGATACCTTCCTCATCCTGTTCATTACGGGCATGTCCGTTCTTCACATACCACCGGTATAGCAACAGTGCGAGATTGGATAATCTCGTAACACGGTCTATATGTGCGCTGATCTCTGCTGCCTCTTCGGAAAGGGTTTGTGTTTTCTCAAGCGTGCTGCGGGTAATATGCAGGGTCTCAATTTTTTTTTCCAGTGAGATAACCTGCACCAGGAAATTCATTTTTTGATTGGCCTTGGCAAGCTCTTTGGCCTTCTCCAGAATATGCAGGCTCTGTATCTTAAGTCCCTTGTTATAAAGAAGCCTTGCATTATCCAGGTGCTCACTCAGTTTCAGGTCGATATTGTCATTGGTTTTCAATAAGCGAAGGCTGGCCAGCAGTTGTTTATACAAATGAGCCTTCAGATTGGACAGCTGGGGTTTGGTTATGTCGCTCAGCGATTTAAGCAGCTGCCGCTCATCATATTCAGATTGCTTGTCCATGGCATCAAACAGACGAACGATCTTTAGATCCTGCTTGGAGGAGCTTCTTTTTATATACAACTTAAAATGTCGCTTTTCCGACTTCTCCAGCGATTTTATAAGTTGAAATAATGTATCTGAAACAAGGTTGGACATAATTGAATATTTTGCCTGAAACGCAGGACTGTAAAGGAATCTAAAGATAGAAAATTATCTCGGGCATAATAAATTTCCCTATAAATTGATTCTTTCGAATAAATCCCGGCAGGTAAATTTGCTAAAAGAATTAAAGAGAACCTGAGGATAAGATAAATTCTTTTTATGGAAGCTGTGAATCAGCGCAAAAAAAATATCTAAAAGAGTCTCATATCAAGCAATCGTAAAGGCCGTCTTGTTTCTACAGGAGGGCCCTTTTTTTTGGTGCATGAAATTACAGATAATAATTAATTAACAAAACTTTTTTTGAAATTTTTTTGAGCAGCCTGCAAAAAAACCTGCCGGTTTCCCAAGGCAGGTTTCAGTTTTAATAGGGCTTTAATTTTTTTGCCTTACGACTTTGCTACGATAATGTTTTCGGTTACGCTGGTATGAGCGCTTACTTTGTATACTTCTGTCTTGTGTGTTTCGGCAGAGGTAACTTCTACGCGTAACCCGAATGAAGGTGAGTGTAATTCTGCATCATCTACATCGATGCTGTATTTGCGGGTGAGATTGCTTCCTTTTAAAGTTTCTGAATATAGGGTGTTGTTATCGGCATCTTTGATGGTAACGTAATATTCAGCCTTCTCCGGGTTATTGAGCTTTAATTCAAAGACCGGGTGGTTGTCTATTTTGCCGATGAATTTTAATTCTGCAGGGGTAGTGTCCTTTACTCCTGCGAAAGCAGCATTAGTGAAAGTAATTGCGCAAAGGGAAAATAAGCCGATTACAAGGATCCTGGTGGTTTTGATTGTCTGTTTCATAAAGTAACTTTTTTGAGTTTACGATTAATTTAATTTTCCTCATACAAACAATCATTGTGTAAAATTAACACGATTGCACAGGGCTACAAATCAACCTTTACCGGGTTTTAGTATGCTAAAAGTAAAAATGATTTTGTTAAACCCTTGCTGGTAAAGGGTTTTGGTCAAAAATCTCCCTGACGCCCAAATGGGTGGTGTTATATAATTGTTATTGTTATTAGAAGATTCAGTTACTTTATTCAGTAAATCAGGTAGTAAATAGGCAAAAATGAAAACTGGTTTAGGGGTGTAATTCGTTTATACTTTTCCGTTAGGTAGTAGCCTCGACAGGAATCGAACCTGTATCTGGAGCTTCGGAAACTCTTATACTATCCATTGTACTACGAGGCCTCTCTGGTTGACCGGTTAACTTGTTAATTAGTTTATTTGTGGATGGGACCTCACTAAAAAAGTTCGTTTAAAAGAACTGCTAAACTAATTAGCCAATAAACCAGTTAACTAATTCACTACTTCCCAAAATGCGAAATATTGCTGCCGAATATTTTCACCGCTATGGCCAGCAAAATAACACCAAAAAATTTTCTTACCACTAATAAACCATTCGGACCAAGCGCTTTTTCTATCCACTTCAAAGATTTTAATACCACATAAATCACTACGCAATTCACCAGGATACCGATAAATATATTCACGTCGTGGTAATCGGCTTTTAACGACATGATGGTAGTGAGCGTACCCGATCCGGCAATCAGCGGAAATGCAATCGGCACCACGCTGCCGCTTTTAGGATTATTTTCCTGCTTGAAAAATTCATGTCCCAATACCATCTCCAGCCCGATAACAAAAATCACGATGCTCCCGGCAACGGCAAAAGACTGGATATCCAGGCCCAGGATATTTAGCAACTGCTCGCCGGCAAAAAGAAAAAGGATCATCAATGCACCGGATGCAATGGTGGCCTGCAGGCTGCGTATCTGGCCTCCCATCTTGTCTTTCAGAGAAATTAAAACGGGGATAGACCCTAAAATATCAATTACCGCAAACAGCGTGAATATTACCGTGATCAGTTCTTTCTGCGATATATTGCCAAAGGAAGGCATGCTTATTTTTTTGCAAAAGTAACATCTCAGGTACGGTTTAAGGTTTTTTTCTTTTTTGATTTTAATAATGGAACCATACAAGAAATACAAGGCATAGAAGAAGTATATGCTGGCCTGTATGCCTTAAATAACTTGTGGGGTTCAGTTCACAAATAATTTCAACCAGCATCTTACAGCCTCATCAGGATACGAAGTCTACAAGCTTAGCTGCAGGCCTGCGTTGACATTGAATCCCTTGGTCGTATATCCTCTTGTTACAAAATATTTTTGGCCGGTTATGTTTTGAAAGCTGCTGAAGATACCAATCTTTTTGCTAAACGTATAACGCGCGTACGCATCCAAAACATAATAACCATTTAGCTGAAACGGCGGCGCCATATATGCGGGCTCAAAAGCTTTGCTCACTGTTTTTAAATGAGCAGAGAGGTAGAGGTTTTTGTTAACGGTATAATTCAGTGAAAGATTCATCACATTTTTGGGTCGCTTGTACAAATTGAAATACGAAGTGTCCTTACTGCCGGAAAGCCCGGAAGTCACTTTCCCATCCACATACGTATAGTTAAAGGCTATGGCAAATTTTCCTGCAAAATGTATTGTTGCCTCCGTCTCCACACCATAATCATGTTGTTTGTCGCCGTTAATATAATAGCTGTTGTAGGTGAGCGGATCGGTATAAAAGAGAATGACGTCTTTGCCGTTCCTGATAAATCCGGTTACCCTGGCGTTGATTGTATTGGTGAAATACTGAACCCCTGCTTCGTAGCCGGTCGTTATTTCGGGTTTCAATTTGCGGTTGCCGTATTCCGAATAGAGCTGGTATAATGAAGGCACATTGTAGCCCGAGGCAATATTCACGTAAACTTTATAATGATCATTAATCAGCAAAAAAGGATTTATGGAATAAGTAAAATTATTGCCATAAATACTGTGGTGATTCCACCGGCCGCCAAAATCGAGATTGAAATTTTTTGATTTTAAAAACAAGGAAGCATAGCCGCTCAACTGATTGGTTTTGGCGCTGTCGCCGGAAACGGGTAAAGCAGGATAACCATAATCAGGATAATAAATATAAGCCTGGTCGGTTTTATTGGTTCTGAAATCTGCTCCGGCAAGGAACTCCACGTGATCATTGAAATGAAGATTGGTATAAATTTCAGCAAAGTTAGATGTACCATTGTATCTTCCTTTCTGATAATTTCCGTAGTCAGACGGCAGGATGGAATCATCTAAAAAATTCCTGTTGAACTGGTTGAAATAATATTGCAGCCTTATAAAGCCATGTTTCATTTTATAATCTGAAGAAACCCCGGCAATGGTATTGTCATTATGTTCGGCAAAATCTTTGTCATCTGTAAAGGCGCCTTCATCCAAATCTGAATGATTGTAATTGTACTTGCCAAATAATCTTACGGATGTTCTTTCAGAAGGCTTGAATGCATAATTCAGCTGCAGCACATCCTGATCAAATCCATCCTTATCAAAGCCGGCTTTGCCGGTAGAGTCATACGCTGATGAAAAGCCTTTGCCGGTAATTTTATTATAAGATAAAAAATACGTTTGTCCCTTACCGTTATTTCCACTGACAGAAATGTTCCCCTGGTAAGTGCTGTAGCTGCCGGCGGAAAGATCAAGATGTAAATTAAAGGGTTTTTTGTCGCCTTTCTTAGTGATAATATTGATCACACCCGCCACTGCATCCGACCCATATAAAGTGGACTGGGTGCCTTTTACAATTTCAATACGTTCTATATCATCCAGGGCAAAATTGTTCAGGTCAAATTCACTCGTTACTCCCGATGCATCATACAATGGAATGCCATCAACCATAATCAGGGTATTGGCAGAGGCGGCTCCCCGCAGGTACACCGTTTGGTTGGTTCCCAAATTATTATCAGCGCCGTTAATGATAAGGCCTGCCTGTTGATTTAATACTTCTCCAAGCGATTCGCCAAAACTTTTTTTCAGTTGATCCTGCGTGATGATCGTGACCACCTTACCCGTTTCGCTTTGCTTTTGCGGAAATTTATTGGCGGTAACTACCACTTCATTTAAAATTTTTTCTGTTGTGTCCTGTTGTGCGTGCAGCGCTTTGCTGAATAATACAGCAGCCGCAATAAAAATTTGTCTTTTCATTGTTGAAAAAAATTTTTTGTGACTGCTTCCGGAAATAAAATAGAAATATAAATGCCCTGCGGCTTTTACATTCCACGCCTTTCACCCGAAAGCTTTGAATGATGTTTAGTGAAACCGGCAGGTCTTCTGGCTTGGCCTCAACTTAGCGCCTTCCCATTCCCAATTGTGAAACAGTGGCGTATGGTTTTAAGTTGTATCCAACTTTCTTCAGGTGTTGGCGGCCTTACAGCTACGGGGATAGCTCCGGATTTGAACCGGATTCCCATTTTAATCCTGTTCTGATTTATATCAAAACATGGAACCAATTCCGCTGCAAATGAAAAGCAACAAAACGGCAATTCAAAAAATTTTTATTAACGCTGATCAAACCGGAGAATAAGCCCTGCGTAATAGTTTCTTCCCGGGGCAAGATTATAATAGCGGCCTGCTGCGGCATTGATATCATCGCCAAGACTATATTTTACACCGAGTAAATTATCAGCCCCGGTAAATAATTCCCATTGAAATTTTTTCTGTGAATCGGTTTTGTATCCCAGCCTTGCGCCAAGCAAACCGTATGAAGAAGCATAGGCGCTGTTGCCATCATTTAAGGCAATCCGGCTGCTGTAGAAATAATTTGCATTCAGATAAATTCTCGGGATCGTATTAACGTAAACCCCCGCGGTAAAAGTTTGCGGCGCTACCCCGGGAATTTGTTTGCCGCCGTAATCAACGCCCAATTCCTTGTACACATCATAATGAAAGTCGTACCACGTGTCACTAACGTGTACGGATAGACGATTAATGAAGAAAGGTTCATTTTTTATAACATTCCATGAAACAAAGGTCTCCAAACCTTTTTGTTTTGCAGAGCCTGCATTGTCAAAGTAATCGGCACCGCTGGGATCCTGCAATTGAACTATAGCATTTTTAAGCTTATAATAAAATGCATTGATATCAAAGTATAACCTGTTGTTCAAAAAACTTCCCCTGGTGCCTATTTCATAATCCAAATCGCTTTCTGCCTGTAAGGTGGTATTAAACACATTGGTGGAAGGCAGCAGCTCTGCCAGTGTAGGCGATGAATATCCCCTCGCAATACTTCCGTAAATAGAAACATTTTTGCTCACTTCTTTCAGCAATGCAAGTCGCGGGGTAACCTCGTTATTGAAATTCCTTGTGTCCTGTGTAGGCGGCACATCTGAACGCTGTGTAAAGCTCAATCCGAATTTATTAATGCTGGCACCGGCTGTAACTATCCACCCGTGTGGCATTTGCAAATTACCCTCTGCAAAAAGAAATCCCTGGTTGTTGAAAACCTGGTCGTCGGTCTGCAGGGTATCGCTCACGCCATTGCGATTTCCATAATCCCTTTGCGTATTAAAGCTTTGCTGAAACTCTGCTCCTGCATTAAAGGTGAGTGTGGAATTGCCGGTCTTTTTACTGTACTGAAAACTTGTGCGCCCGCCGAAATGCGGTTCACTTCTCAGTTCATAATTTCTTATAGCAGGATTTTTTATATCGGTGTAAGCGGCATACACGGAAGTTACGTTTTTCCAATGATCATTGTACTGGTGATGATAACTAAAGCCCGCCAAAAAAGTTTTTTGATAAATGGCAGCTTTGGCCTGGTCAGAACCCGGAAATCCGCCTGCAGCAGGCCTTGCAGCCCTTGGAATAGAATCATATTCTTTCAGGGTGAGGCCACCCGGCGTTTGATAATAAAGATCAGCATACAGGAAATGAGCCTGCAATTCTGACTTTTCATTTACTTTGGAAATGGCATCCCATGTCAGCACATCTCTTCTCATGGCCGTATGATCCCTGTACCCATCGCAGGATTGGTGCTGATAGTTGATGATGTTATGAGAATTTTCGTCACCCAACCGGATGCTGCCATTTATATTTTGTAAATTATAGCTGCCCGTATTATAGCTCACCGCAGCACCCGGATGAAACGGCGCCGCATCATTCCTTATCAGCAATACACCTCCGATTCCTGCGCCGTA
This sequence comes from uncultured Ginsengibacter sp., assembly GCA_964627765.1. Lineage (GTDB taxonomy): Bacteria > Bacteroidota > Bacteroidia > Chitinophagales > Chitinophagaceae > Ginsengibacter. The sequence continues at coordinate 194,468 of CAZVKO010000016.1, forward strand.
TAAACTTGACCCGGGGCCTTTAATAATTTCAATGGATTGAAAATTGTAAAATCCCAATTGATTTAAATAGGTATTGCCGCCCGGGTCGGTATAAGGTATTCCGTCATAATACACTTTCACATCCCTGACGCCAAAGGGTGAACGAAGAGAACTGCCACGAATGGCAAGGCGATAACTTCCGGGAGAACGTTCTTCCATTCTTACACCGGGGTTATTATTCATCGCGGAAAGAATGGTAGAATTATTAAAGCGGTTTAAGTCGGCTTTGTTCACCAGACTTATTGCTGCAGGCACATCTATCAAACGCGCATTATTTTCATACGCGCTCACAATAATATTCTGGAGCATTACGGAAGAATCCGCTGCGGGGGTATTTTGTGCTGCTGCCTGCTGGCCGATTATGGCAAGCAGCAGAATTGACTTTAATTTCATACAACGGATAAAACGCAAAAGTAAATACAAATATTCTTTATCTTCCCGAAATGAAACCTGCCCGGCAGCTCTCTTTATTTGATCTCACTGTTATAATGGTAAGCTTCGTAATTGGCCTGGGGATTTTCAGAACCCCCGTAAATGTTGCCAAAGCTGTAAGCAGCCCTTTCCTTTTTTTCAGCGCATGGATAGCCGGAGGGTTTGTCGCATTTTGCGGAGCGCTTACCTATGCCGAGATCGGAAGCCGGTTGCCGGTAACCGGGGGCTATTACAAGGTTTTTGCCTACGCGTATCACCCTTCCATTGCATTTGCGATCAATTGTATTATTCTTGTCTCAAATGCTGCATCGCTCGGAGGCGTTGCGCTGGTGGGTTCGGAATATATTACCGGTGTTTTAATTCCTGCATCTAAAAATCCCGTTTGGCTGGCGACTGCAGCCAATGCACAACATTTACAAACCATTCAGATTATAATTGCCATCGCTGCCATCATTGGCTTTTTCGGAATAAACCTCGCCGGTCTGAAAATGAGCTCGCGTACGCAGAATGTTTTAACTATTATTAAAATTACCATGGTGATTTTATTGATAAGCCCTTTATTCTTTTCTTCGGCAGGCACAATTCACACAGTGATACCGGCAGCGCAGCATTCACAGACAGTAACCGAATATTTAAAAGCATTCGGCGTGGGTCTGGTGGCTGTAAGCTTCAGCTATGGCGGTTATCAGCAAACCATTAACGTGGGTGAAGAAGTTCGTAACCCGCAAAAGACCATACCGCGTGCTATATTTCTCGGTATTTTAATCATCATCGTATTGTACCTGCTGATCAACTATGCCTATGTAAAAGTGATCGGCTTTGAACAATTGAAAAACAGTACCAATATCGCCGCGATAATGGCTTCCAAAGTTTTTGGAGCAAACGCCGAAAGAATTTTATCGGTATTGATCTTTTTGAGTGTACTGGGATATGTAAATGTGTTACTGCTCAGCAACCCGAGAGTAATGGCAGCTATGAGTGACGACAAAATTTTACCGGCCGCATTTGGTAAAAGAAACAGGAAAACAGAAGTGCTTACGCTGTCGCTCAGCTTCTTTTCTGCCATGTGCGTATTGATCATTTTCTGGGCAAAAAAATTTGATGAAATACTGAGCTTTACTATTTTTCTCGATTCATTCGGAATGATATTTTCATCTGCAAGTATTTTTATTATTCGCCGGAAAACCGCTCACTTAGATGGATCAGGAGTTTTTATGATGAAATTATATCCGCTGCTTCCCATTATTTTTATTGCTGCCTATACCTTTGTTGCCATCAGCATAGCGGCAGATTATAAAAACAATGATAATGCAGCGTTGACAGGGCTTTCCGTTTTAGCAGCCTTTATAGCGATATATTTTATTGCAACAGCTTTCACAAAAAAAGAAATCAAAATATAAGCATGGACCTTTCTTATATCTTAAATGAGCTGGGAGAAGAACGGGAAAATTATTTCAATGCCGTATCGCCGCCCATCATTCAAACCAGCAATTTTGTATTTAAAAAAGTAGATGATTTCCGCAAAGCGTTTGAAGATGAATTCACCACTTACATATATAGCCGTGGCCATAACCCGACCGTAAAGATTTTATCGGAAAAACTGGCTGCATTAGATGGCGCGGAAGATTGCCTGGTATTCAACAGTGGCGCCGGAGCCATTTTTGCCGCAGTTTGCGCCAATGTAAAAAGTGGCGATCACATCGTTTCTGTTGAAAAACCTTACAGTTGGGCGCAAAAATTATTCAACCATATTTTGCCTCGCTTTAATGTTTCGACCACCTATGTAGACGGGAGGGACACCGGTAATTTCAGGAAAGCCATTTTGCCGGATACAAAGATCATTTACCTCGAAAGCCCCAATAGCTGGAATTTTTATTTGCAGGATTTAAAGGAAGTGGCCGCACTGGCGAAATCAAAAAACATCCTCACTATCTGCGACAACAGTTATTGCTCTCCACTCTTTCAGCGGCCCATTGAATACGGAATCGACATGACGCTGCAGAGCGCCACCAAATATATAAATGGCCACAGTGATGTGGTGGCGGGTGTTTTGTGCGGCACTACCGAAATGATGAAAAAGATTTTTAACGGTGAATTTATGAATGCAGGTATCGGCACCACGCCATTGCACGCCTGGCTAATGATACGGGGATTGCGTACGTTAAAGATCAGGCTGGAAAAGATTTCGGATACCACTCCCAAAGTGGTAAGCTTCCTGAAACAGCACAAAAAGGTGGAGTCTGTTATTTTCCCTTTCGATAAGGATTTCCCGCAGTATGACCTGGCAAAGCAACAAATGCAGGGAGCCTGTGGTTTGTTTTCGTTTACGCTAAGGGCACATACTGTTGACGAAATTGAAAATTTTTGCGAGGCATTACAGCACATACTCATGGCCGTTAGCTGGGGCGGTCATGAATCGCTGATCATTCCCGGGTGCGCATCTGTGCCAAGGAATAATTTTGACCCGGCCAATGCCGATCACCGGACTCTGAGAATGTATACAGGGCTCGAAGAACCCGGGTATTTAATAGAAGACCTGGAGCGGGGCCTGGCCATGATAAAAGACCAACCCGATTGATTCTTACCTCTTATCAACCGTTTATAACACTTTACAATTAAGGAAATCCCTAAAACATTATTTTTGCCAAATGTTGTTAAAACTAAAACTATCAGTTTTTCTGCTTCTTTTTGTAGTAACTGCTTATTCACAAAAAAGATGGAGCCTGGTTGAATGCGTCCAGTATGCAATGGACAGCAATATGTCTATTAAGCAGAGTGAGATACAGGGAAGCATTGCAGCAATCAATTACAAACAAAGTAAGCTCTCTCAAATTCCGAGTCTGAATAGCAGCAACAGTGTGGGATACCGTTTTGGTAAATCTCAAAACCCCTCGACGGGCATCCTGGAAAATCAAAACTATTTTCAAATAGGACTACAGCTGCAATCCAGCACTACCATTTTCAACTGGTTTTCCAAAAAAAATACCATTCTGGCCAACCAATGGTTGCAGCAGGCAGCCAATGCGGCAACGGACAAATTGAAAAACGATATTGGCCTGAACGTGGCCAACGCTTATTTACAGGTATTGCTGTCTGTGCAGCAGCAACAAATTGCTGAAGTGCAGGTGCAACAGTCAACAGCCCAGCTTGACATTACGCGTAAGCAGGTAGCTGCAGGTGCCCTTCCTGAACTGAATGCTGTAGAGCTGGAATCGCAACTGGCAAGTGACAGCGCCAATCTCATTACGGCAAAAGGAAATGTAGAACAGGCAAAATATGTATTGAAATCTTATATGGGGCTTGATGCAGCCGCACCATTCGAAATAGAAGAACCCCCGGTAGATAAAATACCGGTAGAACCCATTGCAGATTTGCAGCCGGACAATGTATATGCTTTGGCATTAAACAACCAGCCGCAGCAGCAATACAATCTTTTTAACCTGAGAGCGGCGCAAAAGAATGCACTTGCAGCAAAAGGGGCATTGTATCCCACCATCAGCGCATTCGGAAGCGTTGGAACCAACTATGGATTTTACCGCACCCCTATTTATGAACAAATAATCACCGGCTACATACCTACCGGATTGGTGGTAAGTGACGGCAGCGGCGGCTATACCGATGTATTACAACCCATCGTTCAAAACGGCGCAAAGAATGGTTATACAACTTCGCCCAATCTGAGTACACAATTCAGTAACAACTTCGGTCAAACGATTGGCCTCGGTTTATCGATTCCTATTTTTAACGGATGGCAGACAAAAGCCAGTTATGAAAAATCAAAGCTCAATATAAAATCACTGGAAGATCAGATTACACTGGATAACCAGACCTTAAAGCAAAATATTTACCAGGCTTATAATGCCGCAGTGGTGGCCTTGCAAAAATTAAATTCATCAGAAAAGCAGGTAGCTGCTTCGCAGCAGAGCTATGATTTTGCGCTGAAGCGCTATACCGTTGGGATGCTGACCACACTGGAATTGATTACGGACCAGAATACTTTATTCCAGGCCAAGCTCCAGTATGTTTCCAACCAGTTTGACTATGTATTTAAAATGAAAGTATTGGAATTTTACAAAGGAAACGGAATTAAGTTATAAATTAATGTGCCGTTTGTTGTTGATATAAAAAGAAAATTGTTATGAACAAAACTTTAAAATGGATCATTATTTCTTTGGTGGGGCTGATAGTATTATTGGTAATACTGAAGAAAGCCGGGGTGATAGGAAAAGATGACGGGATAAAAGTAACAGCAGAAAAAGTGGAAAGACGAAATATAACCGAGACCGTAAATGCGAGCGGGAAGGTATATCCCGTGGTAGAAGTAAAGATGAGTCCCGATATTTCCGGGGAAATTGTAGAGCTCAATGTGAAGGAAGGCGACAGCGTGAAAAGGGGACAGGTGCTCGCAAAGATTTATGGAGACATTTACGCTACCCAAAGAGACCAGGCAGCCGCCATTGTAACCCAGCAGCAGGCGCAGCTTGCCAATGCACAGGCGGCCATCGGCGCATCGCAGGCGCAACTGGATGTGGCTAAAAAGACATACGATATGCAAAAGCAATTGTATGATGAAAAAGTTATTTCCGCCAATGAATTCAATACGGCTGATGCCAATTATAAATCTGCGCTGGCCAATTATGATGCGGCAAAGCAGGGTATCAATGCAAGCCTGGCGGGAGTACAAAGCGCTAAGGCAGCATTGGCCAAAGCCGATAAAGATATCAGCCTTGCCACATTGGTATCGCCAATGGATGGGGTAATCTCTTTACTGGATGTAAAGAAAGGTGAGCGCGTGGTAGGAAGCTCCATGATGGCAGGTACCGAAATGATGCGTATTGCAGATATGAATGAAATGGAAGTGAGAGTGGATGTGGGCGAAGATGATATACCTAAAGTACACCTGGGCGATACGGCCAGCATTGAAGTAGACGCCTACAACGACAGGAAATTTCTTGGCATCGTCACAGAAATTGCCAGCAGCAATAACGGTGCTGCTACTGAAACATCCACTACCACCGCTTCTACCAGCACAGACGTTACGAACTATAAAGTTTATATCAGATTGCAAAAAAGCTCTTACAAAGACCTCATCGATACTGCTCATCCCAACCGTTTTCCTTTCCGCCCGGGAATGAGCGCTACCGCAGATATACAAACGCAAACGAAAATGAATGTGTTGTCTATACCTATCAATGCGGTTACCACACGCCCTAAAAATGACACAAGCGGCATTACAAGCAATAAGATCACGAGCCCTGATGATAATAACACACAACCGGGGCAGGCGGCCGTAACTGAAAATGACCTCGATGAAGTGGTGTTCCAGGTAATGCCCGATGGAACGGTTCAGAAGAAAGCAGTAACCACCGGCATACAGGATATCAACTACATTGAGCTTACCAGCGGGGTAAAAGAAGGGGATGAATTGGTGACGGGGCCTTATGACATTGTTTCCAAAACATTAACACCAAAGGATAAAGTGAAAGTGGTCGCGAAGAATGAATTATTCAATCTGAAAAAATAATATCGGGCTCAGCGACCGGACTACTTAAATAATTCTTCGGCCTTTGCAATACTTTCGGGTTTGCCTACATCAATGAATTTTGTATTGCTGTGATCAAATGCAGTAATAACATGACTTTTAGCGATATCGAGATAAAGATCAATCATTGAAAACTTGCCTTCCATTTTTATCAATGGAAATATTCCCGGAGAAATTATATGAATACCGCTGAATGCTTTTGGATAAAATCTTGAAGCGTCACGGCTGATCTTTTGCTCACCGGTTATTTCATTCTTCCAGCCGCACAACTGCATCATTTCATCAAATAAAAGATACCGGGAGGTAGTTCTTGTAGTAACAGCCAGCGTTGCGACCGGCTTCAATCTTTCATGTTCTTTTATTATTGATAATAGATCCAAATCAGTAAGCACATCCACATTCATCAACACAAAAGGTTCCTTCTCTTCTTCAAAAAACCAGGCTGCTTTTTTTAATCCTCCGCCGGTTTCCAATATTGCATCACTCTCATCTGATAGGGTAATGTTGCTGCCGAAATTTTTATTTTCTTCCAGGAAATTTTTTAGCTGGCCGGCAAAATGATGTACGTTAATAATTACATCTTTAATTCCATAACCTGCCAGGTACTCAATGTTCCGCTGCAATAAGGTTTTACCATTAACTACAGCCAGTGCTTTAGGATGCTTGTCTGTAAAAGGTTTCAGGCGTGTGCCCAGTCCGGCAGCCAATATCATTGCCTTCATGACAGATCAGTTTTTAAATCCTTTCTTCTCATGGATGTCCTGTTCCAGGTGATATAAATCAACTTTCACATTGAACTTATTTCTCAAATGTCTTGTAAGGGCATCGGCAGCATATACACTCCTGTGCTGTCCGCCCGTACAGCCAAAGCTGATCACCAGGGATGAAAAGCTGCGTTTGATATAATCTTCCACCGTTATATCTACCAGGTTGTATACGCTGTTGAGAAACTCAGGCATTTTGGTTTGCTGTTCCAGAAAATCAATTACCGGTTTATCTCTTCCGGTTATGCTTTTAAATTCTTCATAGCGTCCGGGATTGAGCAATCCCCTGCAATCAAACACAAACCCACCCCCATTATCAGCTACATCTTTCGGATACCCCCTTTTTAAATAAGAAAAACTATTGATGGTAACAATCAGTGGGGTACTGTCTGTTGCCCGCGCCGGCCTGAAGGTGTCTGCTACTTCGGGCTGAATAATTGTGTGAAGAATTTTTTCGAATTCCGGTAATGCAATACCGGTCTCTTTATTTTCCAGGAACCATTTCAGGTTGGTGAGTGCAAGCGGTATACTGATGAGGAAGTGCGCTTTTCTTTCAAAAACTCCGCGAAAGCCATACGCACCCAACACCTGCAACAATCTTATCAATACATAGCCGTTGTATTGACTAACAAACCTTACACGGTCGAGCTTTATGCCTAAAATCCCGTTTACACAATCCATATAATATTCCAGCAGAGAATTCTTCCAGTCGTCAGGCAGATTGGCTTTCGCCTGCCACAACAGCGATGCCACATCATATTGCAATGCACCTTTCATGCCACCCTGGTAATCGATAAAATATACCTCGTCGTTTTTTATATAGATATTCCTGCTTTGAAAATCGCGGAACATGAAATATTTATTTTTTACGTGAGTGAGATAGGTGCTCAGCGCTTCAAAATCATCAATGAGCTTTTCTTTATCATACGGAATCTTTAAGGTATCAAGAAAATAATATTTAAAATACAACAGGTCGCTCATGATGGCCTGCCTGCCAAATTCCTTTGACGTAATACAATAGTCGTAATCAAAATCCTTATCGCCTTTTATCTGCAGCCATGCCAGCGCCTTCAGGCTTTTTTTAAAAAGCGTATATGCATAGTCGTTATACCCATGTTTTTCCAGCTTGTCCAGCAATGACTCAGTGCCCAAATCTTCCTGCAGGTACATCGTCTTATCCGGATGCACTGCATAAATTTCCGGGAGCGGGGCACCGGCTTTTTTCAGATGATCAGTGAATTGCAGGAAGGCGGTGTTTTCCTTTATGTTTTCGTTATAGGTAGCGATAAAGGTTCCTTTATCCGTTACAATACGGAAATAAATTCTGTCGCCTCCCGATCTCGGAAGCTTTTCAAAGTCCTTGATAGCACCTTTGTTAAGAGATAAGAAAAAGTTCCGGATATTGTCTGCGGCAAGCGGCATCGTATTTTTTTAGGATGGTAAAAATAAAATATTTAGCGGTTGTTGCAGAGAACCCGTTCCGGGAATATTGCTGTATATGCTGCTGATTGTACTGTTAGCCTCATTTGTGACAGAAAACTATTACAATGATTTGATTTTGTATTTACCTGAAGCCTCGTTCCAGTTTCTTCTTTAAAAATAAATTTATAATTGCACAAAAGAAACAGCCCTGTATTGAGCAGGATTCTAAATTACTCAATACACATGATGCTTCTCATTCAGTCTTTTCTCTAACACATCTTTCGGCATATTGATCTGCTTGCCTATTGGCTTTCCATCGCGATAGGTAATTACATTCAGGTAAGTGGATCCAACCGGGAACTGAATGGGCTTACCATCAAATTTTGGAGAGAACTGGTCAGGGTTGGTATTATCAAAAGTATAATAAATATCCAGCCCCTTTACTTCGGTAGCAAGCGTTACACCAAAGTCGCTGTTTTTAATGCGTGCCGGTTCAAATATCGCATCATACATGCTCTTCGAATATTTTACATTGGCTGCATCCAAACGCGGAAATTGTTTTTCCAACCTTGCAATAAAATCATTCCAGTTTTTATTTGCCTTTGCACTCCAGTACACTTCAGCCAATGCTATGGCTCTTGGCCACGTCATATATTCAGCATGACGGAGCGTGGGAACAGATTCTGTCCACAGGTTGCCCTGGCCGCCCAAAATATATTTTTCATCCACACTATCAGGCACCGGTTCATAATTATAAGAATCCGAAAGCCGGCATAAACCATAGGTGGGCGGTTCCGCTTCGGGATCGCCCTGGTATAAATCGAGATAACAATAGTCCCACGGTGTCATTACTACTTCATGACCCATCTTTGCTGCCGTAATACCGCCGCTCATTCCGCGCCAGCTCATCACCGTCGCATCGGGCGCCAAACCGCCTTCCAGAATTTCATCCCATCCTATCAATTTTTTTCCTTTTGATTCCACGATCTTCTCCACTCTTTTTACAAAATAACTCTGCAGTTCATCTACATCTTTCAAATGTTCTTCGGCCATGCGTTTCCGGCATTTCGGGCAGGTTTCCCAAAAACCCTTATATGCTTCATCGCCGCCGATGTGTATGTAAGGGTTAGGAAAAAGCGCAGCTATTTCGGTAAAAATCTTATCGAGCATCGCAAAGGTGGAATCATTGCCGATACACAAAACATTATCATTTCGCTCATAGCCTTTGCCACCGACATTTACGGCATAAGGCAATTGCGTGCAACTCAGATTCGGATAAGAAGCGATCAGCGCCAAACTATGCGCGGGCACGTCAATTTCGGGAAGAATGGTGATGAAACGATCCTGCGCATATTTAATAATTTCCTTCATGTCTTCCTGGGTATAAAATCCGCCTTCTGTTGAGGCCTCACCGGCCAAGGCCGGTATAAAAGTACCCCACCGGCCGGTACGCGGCACACGCCATGCACCTACTTTGGTAAGTTCGGGTAAGCTTTTTATTTCAATGCGCCAGCCCTGGTCGTCAGCGAGATGCAGGTGCAATGTATTATATTTATAACGCGCCATCTGGCCGATGTAGGATTCTACTTCCTCTTTGGTAAAAAAGTGACGGCTCACATCGAGCATCAAACCGCGCCAGCCAAATCGCGGCACATCTCTTATATCAACGCACGGCATGGCCCATTGTACATTCTGTACTTGCGTTCCACTTTCTACGGACGGAGGCAGCAATTGCAATACTGTTTGCAATCCATAAAAAAGTCCTGCGGGCTTATTGGCTGTTATGACAACCCTTGATGGCGTCACCTTTAACGTATATCCTTCATCGTGTAAGGAAGTATCTGCATTTTTATTCAATATTAATTCAATTGAATTTTTAGATGCTTTTTCAGAAAGATGATAGCCGGTTGACGTGACAATCTTATCAATGAACCATTGAATGGTTTCTTTAACCTCGCCGTTGGAAGACATTGTTGTTACAGTGGTTGAATTGCTGAGAACAAAATGGCCGTCATTCACGTGCATAATCAGTGGTTTTGGAATGATGGCGATAGAATCTCCGGCTTTTGCCTGAAAATCGGCTACAGAAAAAAGAGTGATCAAACAAAGAAGAAAAAATGAGTGACAGGCAAATAGTTTTTTGTTGCAAGCAATTTTTTTCATGAGATGATAATTAATATAGAGGTTGAAGGTACGGATATTGGAGGTTTATCCTATGGACTTCGATTAATGAAAAAGGAAAAATGGCTATCCGAAAATTATATTCTGTCAATATAACGATAAGGAGCATGGTCCGTTAGCCAAACACCAGTTTCAGAAAGGTAAAGCCTATGAATGGCAGAAAAAATTTAACCGGATTTTTTCCGATATAATTGAATCAACTCCTATTTGCCCAACCTCAATTATGGCTATCTTGTTATCGCTAAAACAGGACAAATAGGGAATAAAATCGAAATTTTTTTGCGGAAATTTAAAATAACTTATAATATATTTGCTTTGCACACTGGATAGTGTGTTCATCTGGAAAGATGAAATCGCCTGGATAGGTGAAAGGTATTATGGCTGGAAAGTCATTAGAAGAACGAGCTAATAGCTTTTCGTCATAATATTTATTTTATCAACTTCTCGTTCTTAAAATTTATATTATGAATAATTTAATTATCAAGCTCAACGACGCCAACAGCTTGCAAAAATCTCAAGAAGGTGTCAAGATCAACAAATTTCAATCGAGCATTTCTCCTCTTAATTTCATTAAGCTAATTCACAAAGCGGACAATAAAGTGAATCCTCGAAACGCGAAAGAAAATCGTGTTACGAAAAGCATACATGAGACTTTAGAAAAATCTCCCGAACTTTTTTGGCTTAAGTCGAAAGGTATTTTACTTGCAACAGAGTCATGCAAGGTACTTGAACGGAATAGAGTTGAAATTTCACTAGTTAATGTCGATTACGAAGGAATAATGGACGGTGGTCATAATGCTCTTGCAATAGCCATATTTTTAATAGAACAACTTTTCGATGAAAAGATAAAAACATGGGAAGAATGTAAAGAATTTTGGAATGACAACTATGAAGATATTCTGAAAGAGTTTCAATCACGGGAATCAGAATTTCAATTTTCAATTCCATTGGAAATTGTTACACCGAATGACGAAGATGGTTCTATTGAAGAATACTATGATTATTTATCAGAAATATGTTCTGCAAGAAATAATAATGTCCAATTAACTGAGACCGCAAAGGGCAATAAGGTTGGGTATTATGATTATTTAAAAGAATTACTTGAGGGCAAATTTGATATCATTTGGAAATCCGGAGACGCAGGTAAAATAAAATCGGAAGATGTAATAAGCCTGGCAACGTTGCCTCTTATTTTTCTCCAGCAAAAAGGATTGTTGCCTAATGATATAAAAAACCTAAATAAAATAAATATATACTCTCAAAAAAGCAGGTGCGTAGATTTCTATAATTCGGTGCTGGAAAATCCTAATATCAGTGATGAGGTAAAGGGCAAAGCTGTATTGAAAGACAGTTATGTAAAATCGGCCTTGGAAATGATTGAAGAAATTCTGTGTTTCTTTGATAGAATGTTTATTGAGTTTCCTAATCTTTACCACGATGCTTCACCAGGAAAATTTGGTAGAATTACAGTGGTATCGAAAAAGCAAACTAAGATTCCGTTTAACAGCACAGATGAAATGGCTCAATACCAGTATTCTTTTGGATTTATTTATCCTTTAATTACAGGTTTAACTAGTCTAATGGATATTGATGAATCAACAAAGAAAATCTTTTGGAAGATAAAACCTAGCGAACTAGATCTTTCTGAGTTAGATCTTACCCAATACGTTAATATTATCAAGCTAGTGAATTTTGATCCTCAAAAAATTGGTAAGGGTGAAGTTTTTTATAATGAAGCCGAGTCAACTTTTGGTAAAGTTATTGCTTAATTATTCTAAAAGAGTCGGTAAATACCGGCTCTTTTTTAGTTACATATTTACAATATTCTGTTAGCAATCTTCACCAATGCTCAATAGAATTCCATCGCTCCTCGCAGTTCAGTAAGTAACTTGCAGAGTATAGCCGGTTGACAGATCGGACTTTATTCATTCGTCCATCACTTCCTCCTTTTTTCCTTTCCAGATTCTATGCCTCGCTTCGTCCATTTTACATTTCAGGACTAAAGACCTCGATCACATCCACCAATGCACGCTGGCTTTGCATTACTTCCCTTTTACCTATACTTTCACCTTTTTCCATCCACCTCTCTTAAAATAGATATATGCCACAATTGTTACCAATGTATTCGCAATCGGTATGGATACAAATGACCCGAACGGACCCATCTTCAAATATACCGTGAGCAAATACGCAAAGGGTATCTGGAACAGCCAGAAGCAAAACAAGTTGATCCAGGTAGGAGTCCATGTATCGCCCGAGCCATTGAACGCATTGGTAAGCACCATTCCGATTCCATAAAAAATATACCCGCTTGTGATGATCCTCAATGCCTGCACGGCAATGGTTTTTACTGCCTCATCATTGGTAAATACAGAAATGATGGGGGCGGGAAATAATAAGAACACCAGCGACACCACTCCCATAAATATCGCATTATACCTTGCTGACAATATCACGGATCTTTCTGCACGCTCCACATGTTTTGCGCCAAGGTTTTGCCCCACCAGCGTTGCCGTGGCATTACTCAATCCCCATGCAGGCATGATGAAAAATATTACCACCCGTATTGCCGTTTGATATCCCGCCGATGCCACACTTTGCCCTGTTTCCGCAACCAGGCGCGCCAATACAATCCAGCTACATGAACCGATCATGAATTGTAATGTCGCCGGCGAGGCAATATTGACGATCGATTTAATAATTGACCCATCAAGATAGGTATGCTTCTTTTTTATTTTAATAATTCCCCGGCCCCTGAACAAATGATACACCTGGTAACAAACTCCAATGCCTCTTCCGGTAGTAGTAGCCATGGAGGCCCCTGTTAGTCCAAATGCAGGAATGGGGCCTATCCCGCGAATGAATAATGGACAAAGGATAATATTGCAGATGTTTGCCAGCCACAGGCTTTTCATTGCCATGGATGCATCACCGGCGCCGCGGAAAATCCCGTTGATCAGGAACAGCATTACAATTACCAGGCTTCCGCCTATATCGATTCGGGCATAGGTACTGCCCATCTCAACCGTTTTGGCATCGGCGCCCATCAGTTGTAAAATATTGGGAGCAAACACCGCTCCTGAAATACTGATCACTACAGTGATTCCTGTCGCAAACCATATTGCCTGTATGGCAGAATGAGCCGCAGCATCATTATGTTTTTCTCCTATTCGTCTTGCCACGATCGCAGTAGCCGCCATGCTGATTCCTATGGCAACGGAATATACGATGTACAAAACTGTTTCTGTTAAACTCACTGCCTGTAAAGTATTTTCACTGTTGGGTAAGTGACCGACAAAGAACAGGTCTACCAGTGCAAATACACTTTCCATACACATTTCCAGTATCATCGGAATTGCAAGTAACAAGATGGCTTTGCGCAAACTGCCTGACGTATAATCCGTTTCTACGCCTTTGAGCGATTGCATAATCAGTGCAAACGTTCCGCTTCGTTTATTTATATTTTGACTCGTTGTCATGTTGGTTTTTTTAGGTTTTACTTTTGTATGAAGCGGAATTAAACAAAAAACCCCGCTCGGGGCGGGGTTATATCATAAGTTAATGATTTCCTCAGTAACAGATAGAATATGCCCCGCCATATGCACCATCATTCACACCGGAAAATTCCGGCAGTGCGCAGTTGAATAAATATGTACGTTGCATTTTCATTGACTTAAAAATTATTTGAGGATGCAAAGATGAAAATATTTTTTCGATTATGCCAAATGTTTTCAAAAAAATTTTTTGAAAAGAAAACGGGTGAATATAAGTTCTGAAAAAAATCAAATCATTGTACGGTCACTTTACCGGTCATGGTGGTATGAATGCTGCAGTGATAGCTGAAGGTACCCGTAGTACTGAACGTATGAGTGTAGCTGGAACCGCTGGGTATAGATCCGCTGTCAAAGCTGCCGTCATCTGCCGTAACAGTATGCGTAACTCCGTCATTATTTTTCCAGGTTACGGTGGTTCCTTTGGCAACCGTAATATCATTTGAACTAAAAGCAAAGTTGGCTATGGAAACGCTGTTGCTATTGTTATTCCCTCCACCGCCGTTGTTGCCTCCTCCATTATTTCCGCTACCGGAATTATTATAGCTGCCGCCGCCTTTACCGCATGAGATGAGCAAAGTAGCTGATACCAGGATAAATAAGATGGCCGGCCATCTTTTCAAATTAGTTTTCATAAATAAGTTTTATGAAACCAAACTGATGTTTGAAGGCAAAGGTTGCCTGAAAGATTAAAATAATAACATCATTATCTAAAAGAATTTTTAGATTAAAGAAATAGTAATGACATTTGATTAAATAGTACTCTTATAATAAATCCGGATGCGGCAGGTAAATCAAAAAAATGTCTGGACAATCGGTCACTCTTCAAGGGAATTACAGCATTTCATTGACATGCTGCATTCTTTCAATATCCAGGTGTTGGCGGATATCCGCAGCTTTCCCGGCTCGAGATTATATCCACATTTCAATAAAGAAAACCTGGAAGTAACGATGCCGGCGAACCATATAGAATATGTGCATTTAAAATTATTGGGAGGGCGAAGGCCCGTTAACAAAAATTCAAAAAACACGGCCTGGAAAAATGCGGGCTTTCGGGGCTATGCGGATTATATGGAAACGGAAGGATTCAAAAAAGGAATTCTTGAGTTGGAGGCTATCGCCACAAAGAAACGTACCGCGTATATGTGCTCTGAAGCGGTATGGTGGCGTTGCCACCGGTCCATGGTGTCAGATTATTTAAAGCTTCATGGTTGGACAGTGCATCATATTATGGAAATAAATAGATCCACGGAACATACTTATACGCAGCCTGCAAGAATTATTGATGGAAAGTTAAGTTATGAAGGAAATACTTTGTTATGAATTGTACTGAATTTGAAGTGGCATTTCATCATAAGTTCTGCCGCCAAGCTCTCTTCCTGTTTTCTTTTTATTTATTCCACCCCATTGTTTAAAAAAGAAGGCGATTCCCCTGGTCAGCGCACTGCCGACGAATATCCCAAACCCATGATTCTTTCATTGGCCTTGCCTTTCTTCCACTCTCACCACCGACAATTACCCAATGAATATTTTCCAAATTCAAATTGGTAAGGGCTCCAATCAATGGTTCACATGACAGGAATTTAACCTTAGCATTCGTTTCTCTTAAAAAATCAATACGATCTTTTACTTTTTCATTTTCTACTGAAACTCCCATCCAAATATTCGTGGTCCAATTCAATTTATCATGCAATTCGTATAATCTTTCAGCTCTTTTAGTTAAGACCTGATAAGTATGCTGAGGTGTATTATTCATTACATCAAAAACTTTTTGAATAAATGAAAGCGGACACCTTTATGAAAAAGATCACTCATTGAATTAACAAAAACCACTTTTGGCTTTTTCCATTCATAAGGGATATGCAGTGCATCTTCATGTAGTCTCAATTCAAAACCATCCTTATATTTATCAATTCCTATGGCCTGCAGTCGCCTTGTCATTACTTCTGCATAACAAAACTTACAACCTGCTGAAATCTTATCGCAGCCTGTTGTCGGATTCCAGGTCATTTCGGTCCATTCTACAGAGGATTGTGCCATAAAGCGAATTGAGAAGCCTATTTGAGGGCCTTGGTTATTAACCAAGAAATGAGTGCACCAATTATTAATAGAAAGATTGCCCATAAGATGTTAGACCTTGTTTTTTGGCTTTTAACATCAATTACTAAATCTTTAATTTGGCTAGATTGATTTTTGTAATCATCTGCAACATTATCTAGTTGTTTTATCGCAGATGAATATTTATCTGATAAAAGAGTTAGATTACTTGTCAATTGATTTATTTGTTTGTTGTTTTCTTCAACCATTTTATTAGCATTCTGCATATCTTTTGTTAGCGTTCCTGTTTGAGTTGAGATTTCAGAAACAGTATCTCTTAAAGATTTTACATTGTTGGTTAGGTCTTTTATTGGCTGTAGAACGTCTTCATATCTGGCTTTTAAATCAATAATATCTTTAGTAATATTTTCAATTTGTTTAACTCTCTCGCTTATTTGCATCCATGGTAAAACATCCATATTGGCAATCTTGTCCAGAAAAGCGTCAGGAAAATTTCCGTATAATAAATTTGGCTCAGGTTGAATTTCTTTTTCTGGCTCAATAGATAATCTTTCAAAAACTATATTACATATCTTTCTTCCATACCTAATATGGACTTTTTTTTGAGAAGCGTTGTATAAGCCAAATAATAAATGCCCGACGTATCCTGGGTCAACAATGCTGCCGGATAAAAGTATTATACCATCATACGATAAAGCCCTCTTAGATCCAAGTCTTGCACATATATTTCTGGGAAAGTTCATTTTTTCATAAGAGACAATTCCCGCATATGCACCAGGAGGAATTTCTAAAGTTTTTTGTTGAATTAAATTAATTTCAATTCCCTCTCCTCCAATAATTCCTTTTGAACCAACCCTTATGTCATAGCTAGATGCTTCTAAACTACTTGAATTAAAAGTACTTTTTTCAATTAAAAAATTGCGATTTACATAATCATTAATTTCTTTATCAGAAAGAATCGATGAAGTTAATTTAGGGTCATTATCAAATAAAGTACTCATACAATAAATATCTGACAATTTAACTATTTATACGATTGAAAATCAAAATTTTTCTCCTCCTTTTAACACCTTCTTAATCAATCTATAAAACTACCGTCAATTACAACTCTTAGTTGATCTCCTATTTAACTATTTTATACTCATGAAACAATTTATCATCTCTGTCTAGATATATAAAAAATTTATTTATTAATACTCTACTTCTTTCAAAACAACCTCCCCTGCTGCCCCGGCCTTCTGAACTTTGTGGTATCCAGATGCCAGTCTTCTGCATTCATGCCGTATAGCTTTCCGTATTTTTTATATTGCTGGGCTACCAACTGGGCAATGGGGCCTTCCCCGCGCATGCGCACGCCCCAGCGGGAATCATTTACCTTTCCATCATGGCTTTTTTCAATCAGGTGCCACACTTTATCAGCATGATCCGGGAAGTTCTTATACAGCAAGTCATGAAATAAAAATTTGATAGCACCATTCAATCGTATAAAGGTATAAGCCGTAAACGTAGCGCCATTATCTCTTGCGGCTTTCATGATGCGCTGCATCTCGTGCTCATTCAACCCGGGTATCATTGGTCCCATCATAATCCCCATACGTACCCCCGCAGCACTTAGCTCATTAATCACTTTTAATTTTTGCTTTGCCGTGGTGGTCCGCGGCTCCATTGTTCTTCGCAAATCCTCATTGAAAGAAGTAATAGAGACCATGGCCGAAACAATATTTTTTTTGCCCATCTCCTGCAATACATCTTTATCCCTGAGTATCCACGAATTTTTTGTAAGAATACCTACCGGCTGGTTGAATTCATTACACACTTCCAGCATACCACGGGTTAAGCGATACAGTTGTTCTGCGGGCTGGTAACAATCTGTATTACCACTCAGCATTAAAGGGGTTGCCTCCCATTTCGGATGCAACAGGAATTTGCGAAGCAACTGCGGTGCATTTTTCTTCACAATTATCTTTTGTTCAAAATCCATCCCCGCACTGTAACCCCAGTATTCATGTACATTGCGCGCATAGCAATAAATGCAACCGTGCTCGCATCCTGCATACGGGTTCATGCTGTACATCATGCCTACATCGGGGCTTTCCACCTTGTTTACAATTGTTTTTACTTCCTGCTCCAGGTAAACAGTAGGCAATGTTTTTTCTTCCCAATCATCAATGGCCTCAATATGTTCTTTGGCCACTTCATCTTTCAGAAATTTATTTCTGGTATTAATTTGCGCACCACGGCCATGATGATATTGTATAGAGTCTTCATGCGACTTCGGTAGGATCTTATGATGATCCTGCTGTAATGACTGTGACATAAAAAAATTTTAACCTCACCGCGCCGGCCCCTCTCCTCCAAAGGGCCCTTACGGACAAAGGAGAGGGGATTTCAAATAGCTTATACGGAATGAGAATAATTAGAAATTATATAAACAATGCGCCCTGCGTGGTGGCCACCGGCATATTCATAAACTCAAATCTTTCTACCACCTGGTATTTTTGGGTACCTGCCCTTCGCTTTATTAATAACATGCTGCTGGCAATAAAGCGACCCGTGAAATGTTTCTGCTGGAAGTCGAGCCAGCCTTTTTCGTACTGCCACGGCTGTAAATTCCTTGCAACTGTTATGTGCGGTGCGTCAAAATAATGGGGTGTATTCTCCTTATTGAGTTTCAGCAATTGCCGGGCAGACCGTAATGCCCTGATCAGATTTTTAACCGGCAACTGGCTCTCCACATTTATATATATAGTATGACAGGGAAAGCTTCCAAAATTTTTTAACTCTACCTGAAACGGCGTATATCCCATGCCGATAGCCCGAAGCCTGTTTGCAATTCTTTCTTCTATCATTTCGAATTGTATAAAATTTATCAGGGTAATATGCGGCCTTCCCCACAATGCATTTTCCGACTGGTATTTATCATAAAAATCCTGTTTTACCCTTTTTATTTTCTCCAGCAGCTCGGGCGGAGGACTAATCACCAAAAGGTATTCGTTGTAAACATAACCGGGTATTTGTATCAATGACCTCGTATCCATAGGTATAAAATTTTATTTGTTATCTATAAATTTTAGTATAAATTTACTAAATATTTTAGTAAAATAAAAATAATTTTTATGCAGGTTGATAAATATTTTTCCGCCCGGTATACCGGCAGCAAGTCGATGACCCGATTAGACATTCATTCAGCCAATGCAACAGGCTTTGGCGCCGCCGCAGATGATTATATGGAACGCGGAATTGATCTGAATGAAGAACTGGTAAGAAACAAACCTGCTACTTTCTTTATGAGAGTGAGCAGTGACGCCATGAGGGAAGCAGGAATCTACAAAGGAGATATTGCAATCGTAGACCGTTCCATCAGGGCAACGAATGGTAAAGTAGTAATTGCAGTGCTGAATGGAGATATGCTTATCAGGCGCTTTGAAAAAATAAACAACCATATAAAGCTGATAGCAGATGCTTCAAGAATATCGCCGGTAACGATCGACTCAACATGCGAAGATTTCGCGATATGGGGCGTGGTAACCTATGTGATTCATACACCGTAATGGAAGCAGTGCCTCTTCCGATCCGGAACCCCGGCGGCTACGGCTAACAGAATGCATAATCAACATACAATGAAAGCAATAGTGGATTGTAACAGCTTCTATTGTTCGTGCGAACGGGTATTCAGGCCCGACCTGCGAAACAAACCTGTTGTGGTGCTAAGCAATAATGATGGTTGTATTATTTCGCGAAGCGATGAAGCAAAAGTATTGGGGGTAGAAATGGCCGGACCGTATTTCAAAGCAAAGCCTATTATTGAAAAATATGGGGTGGCAACGTTTTCATCCAATTACAATTTATACGGAGATATGAGCAAGCGCGTAATGGACACGTTAAAAATGATGGTGGGTGAAAATAATGTAGAGGTATATTCAGCAGATGAAGCCTTCCTGAACGTAGATAAAATTGAGGAAAAATTACTGGCTGCCTATGCCCTGCAAATGAGGGAAACGGTAGAGCAATGGACAGGCGTTTCCGTATCCGTAGGAATTGCGCCGACAAAAACACTTGCCAAGATGGCCAACCATATGGCAAAAAGAAATAAAGCCGCTACCCGGTGCGTAGCCGTCATACTAACGGAGGAGGATATACGAAAAACACTAAAAACAACTGCCGTCGGCAGCATCTGGGGGGTCGGCAGAGCGTATGCAGAAAAGCTGGTAAGCTGGGGAATCACTACTGCATGGGATCTGTGCAATATGCCGGAACAGTGGATATATAAGCATATGGGCGGTGTGGTGGGAGTAAGGATCCGGAAAGAATTAAAAGGCATTGGTTGCATGGATATGAAAGAAGAATTGAAAGTAAAAAAAATGATTGCGACTACGCGTATGTTTGGTAAAAATGTTACTGAATTAAGCGATATCAAAGAAGCCGTTGCCACCTACACTACAAGAGCCGGTGAAAAACTGCGCAGGCAACAGTGCGCGGCATCAGGCATCAGTGTGTTTATTGTTGCGAAAGAAGAAAGCCATTCTGCCGGCTTCAACCGGGGTGCCACGCTTAGTACTCATGCCACCTTGCCTGCCGCTACGTCTATTACCCATGAACTGATTGCACCCGCCCTTCGGCTGGCCGAGCAATTATTTCAATCCGGCCGCGAATACAAAAAGGCAGGTGTAATATTAAGCGGTCTTGTTCCTGACGCATCCATCCAGGGTAATATGTTTTTGCCGCAGGCGCAAAACAATAAAAGATTTTTAATGGACGCGCTTGATAACATCAATTTCAGCATGCGCGATGATGTGGTGAAGTTTGCTGCTTCAGGGCTAACCCGCGATTGGAAAATGCGCAAGGAATTCCGTTCTCCGCGATATACCTCGCGCTGGAATGAATTAAGAGAAGTGGTATAAGAAAAGATTATCGCACTGATTCATTTACACTTTCCCAAAGTATAAAAGGTAACTCCGTCGCAATTGGCAAAGCAACTGTTGATATATGTTTTATTATTGCAGCCACAAACATACACTGTATCCTTAACGCAATTACAATTGGTACTTACCGAACCAGGTATGCAGTTGATATGCGGATCTTTTTCGCAGGAAATAAACGGTAAGCAAATAAGGAGAAAACTCCACTTCCAATATTTTTTCATAGATAAAAAATTACGGGAAACGGATGTATGGGCCATGTATTAAATGTAATTTTTTAATCGCTATTTTTTTGCGAGCGCCTTTTCTGCTGCGGCAACAATGTCGGGGGTATCCAGTCCGTATTTCTTTAAAAGCTCATCCGGTTTACCGCTTTCGCCAAACGTATCCCTGGTACCAACATATTCGATGGGTATGGGGAAATTCTTTGCCGCTACATGTGCAATACTATCTCCCAGGCCACCGAGAATGTTATGCTCTTCAGCAGTTACTGCGCATTTTGTTTTTTGTATTGACTGAACAATCGCCGCTTCGTCAATAGGCTTGATGGTATGAATATTGATCAGTTCCACACGGATACCTTTTTGTTCCAGGATTTTCCCGGCTTCAATGGCTTTCCATACCAGATGACCGCACGCAAAAATGGTGATGTCCTTCCCTTCCGACAAAACCTGTGCCTTACCGATTTCAAATTTTTGGTTCTCTTCCGTGAAATTCGGCCATTTGGGTCTTCCGAACCTTAAATAAACAGGTCCTTCGTAATCTGCAATAGCAATGGTGGCTGCCTTTGTCTGGTTAAAATCACAGGGCACTATCACAGTCATATTCGGCAACATCCTCATCAGGCCAATATCTTCCAGTATCTGATGGGTGGCTCCGTCTTCGCCCAATGTAAGTCCTGCATGGGATGCGCATATTTTTACATTCTTACCGGAGTAAGCAACAGACTGTCTGATCTGATCATATACCCGTCCGGTAGAAAAATTTGCGAAGGTGGTGGTATAAGGAATTTTACCACCAATGGTTAATCCTGCGCCGATGCCAATCATATTGGCTTCTGCAATACCGCATTGAAAATATCTTTCGGGAAAATCTTTTATAAAAGGCTGTAATTTTAATGAGCCGGCGAGATCAGCGGTAAGCACCACTACATTTTCATTTTTTTTACCCAGTTCATAAATACCTTCACCAAATCCGGCCCTGGTTTCTTTTTCATTTTTTGCAACAATATCTGCAATCATGGTACGCCAATTTTTTTAAAATAACAATGCGCAAATTAGTGATAACCTTTATAGAATAAAAAAATAAATACAAACAGGGTATTGGGGAAGGCATCAATTCATCTGGAAGTTAGGATTGTTATAGATCGTTTCTTCATTTTTAAGTTTCATTTCCCACTTCCATGCGGTAAGCATCATTTCATCGAGGGAATATTTAGGATCCCATTTTAATTTTTCTTTTGCAAGAGAATTGTTGGCATAAATAGCTACCACATCGCCGGGTCTTCTCGGCCCAACTACATAATTGAGCTTTTTACCGCTCACTTTTTCAAATGATTTGATTACTTCAAAAACGGTAATACCGTTACCCGTTCCCAAATTGAAAATTTCACAGCGGTCTTTATTTTTCCTGTCAATCAGATATTGTAATGCAAGAGTGTGTGCATGTGCGATATCACTCACGTGTATATAGTCGCGAATGCACGATCCGTCTCTTGTATTATAATCATCGCCATTTACCACCAGCTGATCTGACTTACCGATGGCTGTTTGGGTAATGGCGGGTACAAGATTTTGTGGTTTTCCCAACGGTAATTCTCCGATCAGCCCGGACGGGTGAGCCCCGGCAGGATTAAAATACCGAAGCAGGATAGATGTAAATCCATTAGCTTTTGAGGCCTGGCGTACAATTTCCTCTCCCATTTGTTTGGTAGCCCCGTAAGGAGACTCAGCAGCTTTCATGGGTGTTTGCTCCGTTACCGGTACCTGGTCAGGAGTGCCATATACAGTACACGAAGATGAAAAAATAAAGTTCGGAATATTGAACTCTGCCGCACATTTCAGCGTATTGATCAGCGAGATTAAATTATTTTCAAAGTACTGTAAAGGCTTTTCCACAGACTCACCAACTGCTTTATATGCTGCAAAATGAATGATGCCCCTGATATCTGCATTTTCCTGGAATACAGCATAGGTTTCATCAAAATTGCATAAGTCTACCTTATAATTTTTTACTGCCACACCTGTAATTTTTTTTATACCATACAGCAATGCCTCGGTAGACCTCGAATTATTATCCACGCAAACCGGTTGAAAATTATTTTCAATAAGGTCCAGTATTGTATGTGCGCCTATATACCCGCAGCCGCCTGTAACCAGTATTTTTTCCATATAACAAAGAAAAAAATTATCCGTAAAAATAAAGAAACGGCTATTATCCTGTAGTAAAATGAATCACAAAATATACAGTCCCTGCCACGAGAGCGCTCACGGGTATTGTAAGTATCCACGCCCATATTAAATTAAATGTAACGCCCCAGCGTACGGCAGACAGGCGCTTGGTAGCACCAACGCCTACAATTGCACCGGTCAGCGTATGGGTAGTACTTACAGGTATGCCAAAGAAAATCGTAAGAAAAATAGTGAATGCACCGGCCGTTTCTGCACACACCCCTTCCAGCGGAGTTACCTTGGTAATACGGGTACCCATTGTTTTTACAATGCGCCATCCGCCGGACATAGTGCCTAATGCAATTGCAGAATAACAGGCAAGCGGGAGCCAGTCAGGCATTTTCATGTCATGTACCGAAATCGTAGACCCGCTTACCTGTTTGTGATAAAACCAAATGGCAGTTAAAATAAGCCCCATAGTTTTTTGCGAATCACCTCCCCCGTGAGCAAGGCTCAGCGATGCTGAAGAAAGCAGTTGTAGCCGCTTAAACCATTTATCTGCCTTAACAGGTCTTGATTTTTTTGCGAGGTTTACGGTAAGGAGTGTTATAAGAAAAGCAAATATCAGCCCGATAACCGGTGATAAAACCATAAAAAGTACCGCTACGAAAATAGGATGTGTATTTACACCCGCTACCCCGCCGGCAGCAATTGCTGCACCGGCAAGACCTCCGATAAGAGTATGGGACGAACTGGACGGTATACCAGAATACCACGTGAGCAGGTTCCAGAAAATGGCTGCAATAACTGCCGACAATAAAACTTTAAAAGTGATAATATTTTCTGAAATAATATTGGCAATCGTGCCGGCTACTTTGTGTTCCCGGAAAATAAAAAAAGCAATGAAATTAAACGCTGCTGCCCACAATACCGCCTGAAAGGGTGTGAGAACTTTTGTGGAAACGATTGTCGCAATAGAGTTGGCGGCATCATGAAAACCATTTATATAATCAAATATGAGCGCAAGTATAATAATGATAATAAGAAAGGTGAGCATACGAAATTATTGAACAGATACCCTTGGTGTATCTTCTTTACGCATATTTGATGATGATTGATTCAATAACATTTGCCGCATCTTCACACTTATCTGTTACAATTTCCATTACCTGGTATATCTCTCTTTTCTTAATTACCTCCTTTACATCGGGTTCGCTTTCAAAAAGCTTTTCAATGCTCATATCAAATACATCGTCTGCCTGGTTTTCAATACTGTTTATCAGTACCATGGCATCCGTCATTTTACGAAGATTCTTCATATCCCTCAATTCAGAAACGGCTTTCTGAACTTCGTTACAGCTATTAAGGATAAGATCGCCCATTTTATGAAAACCTGCATCATCCGGATTCACCTTGTAGAAATTTATTTTTTTGGCGGAAGCATAAATATAGTCGCAAATATCATCGAGCGACGCGGCGAGATAATGGATATCTTCCCTGTCAAAAGGGGTAATAAAATTTCTGCCCAATTCCGTAAATATCTTATGGGTATAATCGTCATTTATGTGCTCCAGGTCTTCTATCTCTTTAATAAGCGCCGCCCGCTTTTCAAAATCCTTTTCGTTAATTACTTCTTTAAGCTTTCCGCCCATCAGCGTTACGTTTTTCGCAACATTTTCAAACAGCTGAAAGAAGATTTTATCCTTGGGTAAAAAAAATTTGAGTATAGAATTTCTTGCCATTAAAAATGAATTTGTACAAAAATAGACTAATGTATTTTAATCAAAAGGACCTGACCTTTTTAGTAGGGATGAAGAAAACCTAAGGTGGGTAAGATTTAATTTTAGTGGAATTTTAGCTAAGTTTTAAAATCATTCGTACAAAGTAGTTTTCTTCATGCGTGCCCTACTTTTTTACAAAATTAATTGATGCAATTTGGTCTAAAAGTAATATCAATCGTTTTATAAGCGCGAATAATTTCAGCCCGAAAACCTCTTTCACCCGTCAAAGATATTGGAAAGATTAAATGAAAATGAGATTTTAGAAATCCCGGGTATTTATCCCGAACGATAAGAAAGGCTGTACAGCAGGAATGAATACCGCAGCATTTTACGAAAATCACTGTAAGGTGATTGCGTGTTATTGCAAGGAACTGTTTCATCTTTTTGGCTTTTGGTCAAAAGAGAGATTTTCCACTAAGTTGCTGTTAATAAATAATTTAAATAAGGTAAGGGTTGAGTGTTCCCGTCAAATTCATCCTTTTTGCAGTTATTTATGCAAGCCGCTTTGGAAGGTGTTTATTAATTCTAACGTAACATTCACTTAACAATTTAGTAACATTATAGAGATTCCTTTGCTTAAACAAAAATGAATCAATTATGACCAAAGCTTTGACTAAAAACAGAACGCTGCTTTTGATGTCAGTATTATTTGTTATCAATTTACTCTTTGCTGGCAGTTTGAACGCGCAGTTTGTCTCAGGCTCCGACTCTGCCTTTAAAGCCGGAAGCCCGAATTCGGGTAAGTTATGGGGTTATATGTTTGGTGATTATTATGTAAAAGCCCAGGCAGACTCCCTGAACCGGGGCAGCAACAGCCAGTATTCAGGCGTACCAAAAAGCAGGAATGCCTTCCAGATCAGGAGACTTTATCTTGGCTATAACTATAACATTACCAAAAAATTTGCCGCCGAAGTATTATTAGAAGCAGCCCCAGGTGAAGCTTTATCGGATAACAAACTATCCTTTTATGTAAAGCTTGCGAACCTTCGCATCAAAGATCTCTGGAAAGGTACTGATCTTATCCTGGGACAAGTAGGCACACCAGGCTTTTCCATGTCTTCGGAACCCATATGGGGCTATCGCTCAATAGAGAAAACAGTTATTGATATTCGCGGTACTCCTTCTTACGATTTAGGGGCATCATTGCAGGGAAAGTTTGATCCTAAAACAGGTAATTTCGGTTATGATTTAATGGTAGGTAATGGAACAAGTGCTAAACCTGAATCGGACAATTTTAAATGGTTGTATGGTGATATCTGGGGTAAATTTGCAAATAAAAAATTATACGTAAATCTTTATGCAGACTACAGTGGTCTAAGCCCGGTTGCCGGCATGAAACATTCAAGAAGCATGATTAAGGGTTTTGTTGCTTATATAGTTCCCGCATTTACATTTGGTATAGAGGCATATAGCAATCATCTGAAAAATGATGACCAGGCTACAGAAATTTCTTCCGGTACCGTTGACGTTCTGTCTGTGAACGCAACCGGTCTTTCAATTTTTACCCACGGAACACTTGTGAAAGACAAATTGAATTTCTTCGCGCGTACTGACTTCTTCAATCCCGACAACCAGATTGACAATAGCAAGTATAACAAATATGTAGGAAATACAAGCGGGTATAATGATCCATCAACCAAAGAAAATTTTATAACAGCAGGCCTTGACTTTACGCCCACGAAAAATGTTCATCTCATGCCGAATATTTGGATTAATCATTATACTAACCAGGGATTTGCAACAAAATACAACACAAGTGATGTTGTTGCCCGCCTTACTTTCTATTTTGTATTCGGAAAATAAATAAATGAAAATCTTTAAATATAAAACACAACAACAATGAAATTTAAAAATTTAAAACTCCAAAATTTATTAATTGCAGGATCGCTGGCTTTCATTTTTGGAATGATTGGCTGTAATGGTGGTGGAAGCGGCACCCCCGGCGGTTCAGACAGCACGTCAACTGCAGGATCCTCATCTGACCAGGAAATACTGGGTGCGGGGAGCTCTTTTGACAATCCTCTTTTCTCAAAAATGTTTTCTCAATATGATCAACAAAACGGCGTAAAAGTAAATTATCAATCCATTGGTTCCGGTGCAGGCATCCAGCAGTTAATTAGTCATACAGTTGATTTTGGCGCTTCCGATGCTCCTATGAACCCTAAGCAGGACTCTTCTGCAGGTGCTGCAGTATTGAATATACCTATTACCTGTGGTGCAGTGGTAGTGAGCTATAATTTACCCGACATTAAAGATACCCTGATGTTCACACCTTCTGTACTTGCGGATATTTTTCTTGGAAATATAAAACAATGGGATGATCCTAAGATCGCAGCAATAAACAAAGGTGTAAAACTACCTTCTATTCCTATTGTAGTTGCGCACCGTTCTGATGGTAGTGGAACTTCAGCCATTTTCACCTCCTATCTTTCTAAAGTAAGCGATGAGTGGAAAACAAAGGTAGGTACAGGTACTTCAGTTAACTGGCCAACCGGTGTTGGTGGAAAAGGTAATGAAGGCGTTGCCGGCGTAGTAAAACAAACACCCGGTGGTATTGGCTACAATGAGCTTGCTTACGCTTTACAAAACAAAATGCAGTATGGTAAAATGCAAAATAAGTCTGGAAATTATATTGTTCCTACAATTGCTTCAACAAGTTCTTCTGCGAATGTTCAGCTACCTGCAGATGGTAAAGTATGGATCACTGATACCGATGCGCCTGATGGCTACCCTATATCAGGATTCTCATGGGTGTTGGTATATAAAGAGCAGAAATATGGCAGCCATACACAGGCTAAAGCTACCAATATGCTGAAACTAATCGAATGGATGATTCATGACGGTCAACAGTATGGTGCAGACCTGAGCTATGCTCCATTACCAGACGCAGCTGTAACAGTTGGTGATAACCTTCTTAAGTCTGTGACGTTTGATGGCAAACCTATATTGCAATAAATTCGCAGCGACCCATACAAATGGATAATATACCTGAAAACTCTTTAATTACCCGCGGAGGTGAAAATTCGCGGGTAATTACATCTTTAGGAGGTACCGAAAAAGCGAAGGCCAAACGGTTAAAAAGATCCTTCAGGCAGATACGGGCAGAGAGTGCCTTTAAAAGAACATTGATAATAACGGCACTCATAGTACTTATAGTAGTGATAGGTATTATGCTTACGCTTACCGTACAGTCAACCCTTTCCATGAAGACTTTGGGATTTAAATTTTTATGGGGGAAAGTTTGGGACCCTGTCAGGTTAATATTCGGGGCTTATCCGTTTTTGGTTGGCACTTTATTTACATCATTCTTAGCACTCATTATTTCTATACCATTTTCATTTTCTGTTGCCATCTTCCTGGGAGAGTACTACCCCAGGGGCTGGTTTTCAGATACACTGAAAAATGTGATAGAATTAATAGCGGCTATTCCATCAGTAATATATGGCTTTTGGGGATTATTTGTATTGGTACCGATCGTTCGGAACTTTGAAGCAAAGGTGGGAGCCACACCCATTGGATTGGGCATTTTAAGTTCTTCTATTATTCTCGCCATTATGATCATACCTTATGCTGCTTCTATGGGCAGAGAAATGATACGAATGGTTCCTTCTCCGCTGAAAGAAGCGGCTTATGCTATGGGGGCTACCCGCTGGGAAGTTATCAGAAGTGTTATTTTGCCGTATACCAAATCAGGTTTGTTTGCAGGCTTGTTGCTATCCCTTGGCAGAGCTCTTGGAGAAACCATGGCAGTAACGATGGTAATAGGAAATACCAGTATCATTCCTAAAAATATATTTTCAATGGGTAATACGATGGCAAGCGTAATAGCCAATGAATTTACTGAGGCAGCCAACCCGGTATATCTTTCTGCTTTGATTGAATTGGGCCTTGTTTTGTTTCTTGTTACAGTAGTGATCAATATGATCGGAAAAAGAATTATCAAAAGATTTGCCAATGTATAATTTATGAATACCGGAATAAAATACAGAATCGGGAAAAGCAATGTTTTTAAAATCATTATTATCATACTGGCGTCTGCATGCGTTCTTCCTTTACTGGCAATTTTATATTATATTTTGAAAGAAGGCGTTTCTCATATTAATTGGGATCTTTTGGTTGAAGTGCCTAAACCTGTTGGAGAGACCGGTGGTGGAATTGTCAATGCACTGGTAGGCAGTCTTATTATTGTTTTTTTCGCCGCCATTATCGCAATACCCCTTGGTGTTATGTGCGGCATATATCTTAGTGAAAATAAATCTACCCGTCTTGCGTACTGGAGTCGTTTAGCTGTTGATGTGTTACAAGGGGTACCTTCCATTGTGATCGGTATCATAGCTTATTTCTGGGTGGTAAAGCCAATGCACGTTTTTTCTGCATTTTCCGGGAGTATTGCCTTAGCGATCATGATGCTACCTATTGTTGTACGATCAACAGAAGAAACATTAAAATTATTGCCCGACACATTAAAAGAAGCTGCCCTGGCACTTGGCCTGCCTTATCACAGAGCGATCATGAGGGTAATAATACCCTGTGGTATCAGCGGGATTATTTCAGGCGCAATCCTGTCGGTGGCCAGGGTTGCCGGAGAAACGGCCCCCCTGCTTTTTACCGCATTTGGTAATCCTTATCTTACAACCAATATTGCCAAGCCCATGCAAAGTTTACCTTTATTGATATTCAATTATGCCACCAGTCCTTACGAAGATTGGCATAACCTCGCGTGGGGTGCATCGCTTATGCTATTGATTTGGGTTTTATTATTAAACATTATTACTAAGATCACAACCAGAAAATGGAGAGTACAATTCTAAATGCGATAGATTTCGATGCTTATTTTGGCGACAACCATGTTGTAAAAAAAGTAAACATCAAGATACCCAAAAACCAGGTTATCGCGGTAATGGGGCCTTCGGGCTGTGGTAAAACAACTTTTTTGCGTTGCATTAACCGTATGCACGAGTTGATCGAAGGCGCCTATGCCAAAGGGCAAATGCTTTTGAATGGGGAAGATGTATACGCCATGCATCCTATTTTTGTGCGGCATAAAATTGGGATGGTTTTTCAGCGGCCGAATCCTTTTCCCAACCTGAGCATCTACGACAACGTTATTGCAGGATATAAACTGAATGGAATGAAAATCAGCAAATCTGATAAAGATGCGATTGTGGAAAAGTCCCTGCAAAAGTCGGCCCTCTGGAACGAAGTAAAAGATTCTCTTCATAAAAAGGGAACTTTTCTTTCCGGCGGCCAGCAACAGCGTTTGTGTATAGCACGGGCCATCGCAATGGAACCGGAAGTGCTTCTACTGGACGAGCCAACATCCGCACTCGACCCGATTTCCACGTCCAGCATTGAGGAATTATTTAAGGACCTGAAAAAGAATTATACGCTTATTGTCGTTACTCACAACATGCAGCAGGCAGCGCGTGTTAGCGACAAAACAGCTTTTTTTTACCTCGGAGAAATGGTGGAGTTTGATGATACCAAAGATATGTTCACCAATCCGAAGGATACGAGGACACAAAATTATATCACCGGGCGTTTCAGTTAACACGTAAACTTAAAATATGACTCAGTTTGAATCAGAATTGCAGGATGCTAAATCCGAAATACTCAATATGTGGGATTTGGTTTTACTACAATTAACCAAGGCGAAAGAAGCCATGCTGTCTTTTGATAAAGACCTGGCCAGGGAGGTTATTGCGAAAGAAAAGAGGGTGAATGCTTTCGAATTAAAAATAGACAGGGACTGTGAAAATATTTTTGCCCTTTACTGCCCGGTAGCAGTTGATTTAAGGTTTTTACTCGCTGTTCTTAAGATCAATAGCAACCTTGAAAGAATTGGCGACATAGCAGAAGGTATTGCCCGGTATATAGTTGACTCGCCGGTTAAATACAGAATGGATATTCTTGAGGCAGCCGAAGTTATTAAAATGTTTGACGATTCCACAAGCATATTAACCGATGCGCGTACATCCTTTGAATTCGACGACACACTTCTGGCACGAACCATTTTTTCGAGAGATGATATCCTCGATGATATTAACAGGCGGGCCGATGATACTATTTCAAAATTTATCAGAGAAGATCTTGATGTACTTAGTCAGTCATTATACATTTTGTCCATCATTCGAAAACTGGAGAGAGTGGGCGACCAGTCAAAAAATATTGCAGAGGAAGTCATCTTTTTCGTGGAAGCCAAAGTACTGAAGCATCAATAGATAGCGCCCCGGCATTTAAGATAATGAATATTAGTATCAAATTTTCGTAAGCACAAAAACAGATTCTTCTCACACTGTACCACCTTTCAATCATGTAAGGTGGTTTATCTATTGTAAACAAATTAAAGCGCCGGCGGGTAGTGGGGTTGAGTCAAAAAAATTAATAAAAAAATTACGCCTTAATTATATTTACATATTCGGAAGACCCTATTTTCGGCTCCTAATAAAGAATAAAATATGAAACAGGAATTTCTTCAAAAAAGATGCCGGGTGCCGTTATATTATATTTTGATACCTGTGCTTTTAGCAGCAGGGTTATTTTCCTGTAAGAAAAAATACGAATTAAACGATGTAAAACATGTGGTGGTAATCTACCTCGAAAACCACAGTTTTGATAACCTGTATGGACAATTTGAAGGCGCCAATGGTTTGTCAAATGCATCAAAAGATAAAGTGACACAGTTAGACTCTAATGGCAACGCCTATGCGAACTTACCTCCTATCAATGGTTATATGTCTTTCCCGCAAAATTTACCCAACCAGTATTTTGATATTGACCAATACGTATCTCCCGAAATAGTAACCCCCGATGTAATGCATGCCTATTACCAGGAACAATTGCAGATAGATGGCGGGAAAATGGATAAGTATGCGTTATACAATTCTATCTACGGTAATTCCGGCGGACTTACCATGGGATATTACAAAACTAAAATACTGCCCATGTATGAATTTGCCAGAAAATATACATTATGTGATAATTTTTTTCACAGCGCATTCGGGGGATCATTCATTAACCACATGTGGTTAATTGCTGCTGCCACTCCACTTTTCCCCAATGCGCCGGCAATTATGAGAGCCCAGCTTGAACCATCGGGGAAACTTATACAGGATGGCCAGGTTTCTCCCGACGGCTATGTAGTTAATACCAGTTTTACGAAAAATACCCCACATCCTTTCGGCATTGATAGTTCTACACTCGTGCCCGACTTAACAATGCCAACCATAGGAGACCGCCTGAACGAAAAGAATATATCATGGGCATGGTACTCCGGTGGCTGGGATGATGCAATAGCGGGAAATCCGCCGGCCAGTTTCCAGTTTCATCACCAACCCTTTGCTTACTTTGCCAACTATGCGGATGGCACGCCGGGCAGAAAAGAACATTTGAAAGATGAGAAGGATTTTATATCTGCTGCCAAATCGGGCAATTTACCGGCAGTGTCTTTTGTGAAACCGCTTGGGATTAATAATGAACATCCGGGTTATTCACCGCTGGCAGAAGGAGAAAAACACACAGTTGACCTGATCAAAGACGTATTAAATGGCCCGGATGGAGATGATGCAGTTATCATCGTTACTTATGATGAGCATGGTGGCTTTTGGGATCATGTTCCTCCTCCCGTTATCGACAGGTGGGGGCCTGGCACAAGAGTTCCGGCAATTATTATATCTAAGTTTGCAAAAAGGGGGTATGTAGATCACACGCAATATGAAACAGTAAGTATTCTTAGTTTTATTGAAAAAAGATGGGGGCTTGCACCTTTGTCTGACAGAGATAAAAATGCCAATCCCTTTACAGGTGCATTTAATTTTAAATAACCGCTGGAAACATTATTGTGAAAGCCATGCCTCTTTATTTGTCAAGTGAAAAAGTTTGCAATCATTACAGCAGCTATCATCATTTCAGCTTGTTTCAACTGGTCTTGTGACAGAAAAAGACAGCCTGCTACGACAACCATTTCCAAATACATTCTTTGTCAGCTCGATACTTTCGTAGTCGCAAAGAATCATTTATTGAATGCCGTAAATCAAACCCGCTATGGTGAAAAAGAGCTGCAACATCTTTTTTTGCAATTACGTCTTTCATATAAAAAAAGTGAATGGGCCATCGAATATTTTACTCCTCTAAATGCGCAGTTAATGAACGGTGCTCCGGTGCCCGAAGTGGACAAAAGCAGAATCGTATCCGAACCTGCAGGGTTACAGGTAATAGAGTCGATGTTGTTTCCTCATTATGATTCATCAAAAAAACCGGCATTGAAGGAACAGCTTTTAGCGTTGCAATGGCAGATTGATAAAATAAAACTCTACTTCGAAAATATCGACCTGCTTGATTGGCAGGTATTTGATGCATTAAAACTCGAAGTGTTTCGGGTAGAAGCACTTGGCATTACAGGATTTGATAACCCTCTTACGCTCAGGAGTATGCAGGAGAGTGCAACATCGCTGCTAGGCATTGAATATGCAATAAGCTTTTTGGATCAGGGAGAGTATACCAAATCACTATCAGCTGCAATTGATTCATCAGTTTCTTACCTGCTTCATCATACGGATTTTAATTCTTTTGACCGGGCAGAATTTATCAGGAGCTATCTTGATAATGTTTCTGTTGGCATTACGCAACTTGAAAAAAAACTCCATATTCACGAAGTAGTTTATAAACGTTTGTTGAACCAGGATGCTTCGACTCTTTCTGATACCGATGCATTTGATGCATTTGCATACACGCTGGAAATACCGGATTCTCTTACGACCCCGAGAACTATTTTGGGAAAAAGATTATTTGGTGATCCCTTTTTTTCCGAAAATGGGAAGCGAAGTTGCCAGTCATGTCACCGACCAAAGCAATCATTTACTGACGGGCTAGTAAAAAATTTTTCTATTAAGAGCCATGAACTACTGGCAAGAAATACCCCTACATTGATCAATGCTGCTTTACAACCTTCACTTTTTTATGACGAACGGGTTGCTACGCTGGAAGAGCAGGCTAATGATGTAATTCATAATACACATGAAATGAATGGCTCAATCGCATGCGCAATTAACAAGCTACAGCATAATAAATCATATCAACAATTATTTCTCCGTGCTTTCCCGAAACATACACTACCTGCTATAGATTCTTCAGAAGTGCTGATGGCACTTTCCGACTATATACGATCTTTAGTCATGCTCAATAGCAGGTTCGATGAATATATGAGGGGAAACTCACATACGCTTACTCAGGAGGAAGTAGAGGGGTTCAATCTATTTATGGGCAAAGCTAAATGTGCTACCTGTCATTATTTTCCATTGTTTAACGGCACTTTCCCTCCTACATATACCAGGTCCGAAGCAGAGGTAATCGGAGTGCCTCTTGATGGGCATGAAAAAAAAGCAGATACAGACATGGGCATGTATAAAATAATAAAGCTCGACTTTTTACAGCGTGCTTTTAAAACACCCACGGTTCGTAATGCAGGAACAACAGCGCCTTACATGCATAACGGTGTTTTTGCTTCGTTGAAGGAAGTGATCGACTTTTATGATAAGGGCGGTGGAAGAGGATTAGATTTTATCGTGCCGGATCAAACCTTACCGGCAAGCCAGCTAAGGTTGTCAAATAAAGAAAAAGCTGCACTAATAGCTTTCATTAAATCACTTGATAGTAAATTATCAGCAAAGAAAAATTAAGAAGATTACTGATTATGTGTAAACGTTCATCCCACGAATCAGTTTATTTAGCTGTTAGTATCATACATCCAATGCTTAGACAGGCCTAAGTAAATTTATCGCACCAAGCAGTTACAGTATTTTTTTATCATTTCGTTAGCTGGCGCTGAACCAGGTTATTCGGGTGTTTTCCTGATTGATCACTGGCTACTCACTGATTGGGTGAATGTTTTGAGTCACCTGCAAAATATGTAATTGCAATTTGGTAGAATAACTCTATGGCCTTTGT
This sequence comes from uncultured Ginsengibacter sp., assembly GCA_964627765.1. Lineage (GTDB taxonomy): Bacteria > Bacteroidota > Bacteroidia > Chitinophagales > Chitinophagaceae > Ginsengibacter. Next base: position 229,492 of record CAZVKO010000016.1, read on the forward strand.
CGAGATCAACCATGGATGGCTCAATGACAATATTTCAAACTACTTTTAGTAAGTCCATTCCAGAATGCAACAATTAAACATGAATCCTGCTTAACCCCTATACCAAAATCCTTTGTCGTCACTCGCTTATAATTGTTCAGAAAAATTTTGAATCCCTTGTTATTATAATAAATTCAAGATCATTAGAATTGAGACGAATAAAAATCAATTATTTATTATTCTCCCTTCACAGGTTCTGGTCATTAATTTCCCTGCGAATTTGTCTTTTCCCTGCTTTTCTTTCGCCTTTCCAAAACTGTCGGCGAAGAAACTTTCTCAAATGCTTTGCCCATTCATTCGATACTGTTAAATGCCCCTTTCTTTTGTTAGACATTAAATTTCCTTTTGCTCTTAAGGGTTATATTATGGCGCTTCCTCCTACGCAGGGCTAGCTTTAAGGCGATACTTTAAAACATCCAAATACACTCAAATGCTATTTAGGCCGGACGGATTCCTGTTTTGGGAGGTAGCTTAAAAGGTAAGGAATTTTCAAACAAGTCCTTATCAGCCAATTCTTGTACTGTCTGAAATTCTAATTCGTTATCTGATGTATATTTAGTGTGCACCTTCTTGTAGGTTTTATTCACGGTAGAATAAATATCCATCTTCTTAAAATATGGATATCTTTTTTCGAGCTGCAAAATAATCTCTCTTAATTGTGTTTGAACTTGCTCTTCCATTATTCTGAATTTAGGGGTGGAAAGCTACAACTTTTCAGCATTTTCGGGGAGACACAGATAAAGATAAAGTCATATCTATTCCCTGCCTGTTTAATGACCTTGCCACCAAAATTTTTTTCCAGAGCCTCTTGTCTTTTTGACGGTTAAAGACCAAAAAATTCTCGCACTTTATTAAATTATTATTGATTTTAAATCAATTATGTAGGTCAATAAGGCACAACCAGTTTATTATAGGCTTCTTCCTGAAGTACTTTTAGATTAATCTTTGAAAATTTCAGCTTTTGCTTCCTGTACTACTACATGACAGTTTTATTAAAAATGATAACATAAAAATAATATAGCCTTTTCTGGCAACCACGCCTATTCGCCTGCCAGAGTAATTTTTGCACGTAATCGTAATAGAATAACTGGATATAAGGCGGATCAGCTGTTCCGGGGGATAATAATACGTCCTGTCTTGAAAATCTGGTTTTATAGAAAAAAACTTATCTTGGAAATAATTTGCTGTTCTTGCTTAACTAATAAAAAAAGTAGGGTATAAAAATAAAGTACGCTAAAATGATGCCTGAGGAAGTATTTCGACATGACCTTTCGTAACTTATATAAAATCAACCAATATTTCTTTATTGGATTTTTTCTATTCCTTATCATCTCGCTTTTTATTCTGCTCTTCTATTCAAAAGCCAATGGTTTTTACCTGCTGAATCCCTTTCACGCCCGGTGGCTGGATTATTTCTTCACTGTTTACACCTATGTTGGCGATGGATATTTCTGCTTCAGTGCCGGATTGCTCTTGTTTGTCTTTAAAGACAGGTATACGGGATTAATGGCTATGGTAACTTATTCTGTTTCGGGAATACTGTCGCAGGTTTTAAAGAACTATATTTTGGAAGCAAGGCCGGCAGTGAATGTAAACACTTCCGGATATACCCATTTTATTGAAAATGTTACGTTGCATAATTTTCATTCATTTCCATCCGGTCATACCACATCTGCATTTGCGCTGGCTGCAGTTCTCAGCTTCGGTGCAAAAAATAAAAAATATACAATTTTATACCTGGCCCTGGCAATGCTGGTTGGCTACAGCAGGATATATCTCGGCCAGCATTTCCCGGATGACGTGGTCGCCGGCGCTTTGCTCGGTGCTGTCACTTCTGTTATATGCTGGATGTCTTTTGAAAAATTATTTACCCGTTGGCTAAGTAAAGGGAAAGGCAACACCTAACTGATTCCCGGCCTTGCAGAAGGGAGGGTAAAGCCAAAAGTGGTGCCTACATCCGTCTTGCTCCTCACGTGAATAGCTTCGTCATGTGCTTCAATAATGTGTTTGGCGATGGATAATCCCAGGCCGCTTCCGCCCGCCTTTCGCGTTCTCGCCAGGTCAGTTCTGTAGAATCGTTCAAATATCCTCGGTAAATGCTCATCGGCAATTCCATAACCATCATCACTGATTTCCACCAGCACTTTTTTACCATCTATGGTATAGGCGCTTCCTTCAATCAGCCCGTTTTGTTTTCCGTATTTAATAGCATTATCCACGAGATTAATGAGCACCTGCCGTATTTTTTCTTTATCGGCATATACCGTCACCGGCTGCTCACATCCTTTTTTAATAACGCACCTGATTTTTTTCTCATCCGCTTTAATTGAAAGTGATTCGGCTACCTCTTTGATTAAATCCTGGATAACAAAATTCTGTTTAAACAGCGATTGTTGCCCGCTTTCCAGCTTGGTAATTTCATCGAGATCGTCAACAAGATTTACCAGCCGGTCAATGTTTTTTGAAGCATTGTTGAGAAACTTCACATTTACTTCATGGTTATTTAATGCGCCATTCAGTAACGTATCCACATACCCCTGAATGGCAAAAATGGGCGTTTTCAGCTCATGCGAAAGATTGAGCAGGAATTCTTTTCTGAAATCTTCGTTCCTGCGAAGGCTTTCTATTTCCTCCCGTCGCTGCACGGCCCACCGCTCTACATCTTCGCTTACCTCTTCAATTGATTTCCGTGGCAGGATATTTCTATAATAAAATTCTTCGCGTTTGCTGGCCTTTGTCTGGTAAATGAGCTTGTAAATGATTTTTATTTTACGATATACAAAACGCTCTATCATAAAATAAATAAAAATATAAGACCCCAGGCTCAGCAGGCCGAAAGCGATAAGCGCGGGGATTATTTTATTTTCATAAAAAAATACAAACAGGCCTCCCGTAATGCCAACAGGAAAACAAATGATGGCAGCTACCTGCTGTGTTGTAAAATTTTTTGCGGGAAGCATAGTTGTGTTTTTTACCATGTAGAACCCTGCCGCTGTGTGCAGGGCAAGGTACAGGCTCACCATCCCAGCACCCATGCGAATATTAGCGGAGCAACTATAGTTGCATCACTTTCCACAATGAATTTGGGTGTATCAATATCCAATTTACCCCATGTAATTTTTTCATTGGGCACGGCACCGGAATAAGAACCGTATGAAGTAGTAGAATCAGATACCTGGCAGAAATAGCTCCAGAACGGTACCTCTTGCCATCCAAGATCCTGGTACATCATGGGCACAACGCATATTGGAAAATCGCCGGCAATACCTCCGCCAATCTGGAAGAAACCCACTCCTTTACCCGAAGAATTGCCCTTGTACCAATCGCTCAGCTGTACCATATATTCAATTCCGCTTTTCATAGCAGCGGCTTTCAAATCGCCTTTGATCACATAGGATGCAAAAATATTTCCCATCGTACTATCTTCCCACCCGGGCACTACAATAGGTATATTCTTCCGGGCGGCCGCCAGCATCCAGCTATCTTTTGCATCTATTTCATAATACGGCTCCAGCACGCCGCTCAGCAGCATCTTATACATATATTCATGCGGAAAGTATCTTTCGTTCTTATCATCCGCTTCTTTCCATATTTTGTAAATATGCTGCTGTATCCTCCTGAATGCCTCTTCTTCCGGAATGCAGGTATCCGTTACGCGGTTGTAGTGATTTTCCAAAAGATCCCATTCTTCTTTGGGGCTCAGGTCGCGATAATTAGGCACCCGTTTGTAATGGGTGTGGGCTACCAGGTTCATGATATCTTCTTCCAGGTTGGCACCGGTACAGCTGATAATGGCAACCTTATCCTGGCGGATCATTTCGGCAAAAGAAATTCCCAACTCTGCAGTGCTCATTGCGCCGGCGAGCGTTACCATCATTTTACCGCCACTATTTATATGAGCTTCATACCCCTTTGCAGCATCCATCAGGGCAGCAGCATTAAAATGGCGATAATGATGCTCGATAAAATTTGAAATCGGTCCTTTATTCATCGCATTATATTAGTGCTGCAAAAGTAATTTTTTTTAAAGTGCGGATAAGGATTCCGTTAAATTTTAAAATGAGGGGAAGCCCGGGCTCAAACGGCGGGAAAAATAATGAACAGCGGGAACCGCTTTTAGAAAACTAACGTTATAGGATATACGCTTTTTTGAAAATTTCTTTCAAGATCCGGCATGAATAAAAAAATTTGATTTAAATTGCCTTAACATCCTAAATCTATTCCGATGAAAAGTCTCAAAGACGTCTTCAGTATAATGCTATCTCTGGTTATTATTATCACCTTGTTCGTTCTGGTAGTTTACTTTTTTTCCGGCTATTAACTCCTGATAGTATTATTTAATGTATGGTGAAACACCCGGCCGGGCAGGGCACGGTAACCGGAAATATGTTTCAATTAATCACATTTTGAAAAGATTTTTGCCATTCCTAAAAATTCAGCTTTGTTTTTCCACAATCTTTGAAGAAATTTTATAGCCTGCAAAAAGACCTATGCCGGCCATGGTAAAAATAGTACCGGGATAAGCCACTTCAGGAAATACCTTGAAGCTATATACCAATATGGCTCCTGCAAAAATTCCAATACCCACGAAAACAAGCAGCAATGAAAGATTCACCAGTATCAGGGGAAGAATGTTGGACTTTTTTTGCTTTGCAGAGTAAAAGATAGATGCATCGGCGCCTTTTTCAATCAATGCCAGCCGTACGCGTGTTCTGGCCGCAACCGCCACGTAAATTATAGCGAATATGGTTCCGAAAATGATTAAGACATTAAAAATAACTGCGTCCATAAAATGATTTTAATTATGTTAATTTGAAATTCATATACTTTGACGGCAACTGTTTCCGGACGGTTACAGGATTTTTCAAAAAATTTCTGTAACCGGGAGACAAAATAAACCGTCTCACATCCGAAGTTGAGTAATATTACTGATACAGATTATATTCATCGCGTGTTAAACGGCGATACAGTATCCTTTCGGTTCCTGGTGGAGAGGTATCAGCAAATGGTGTACACCCTGGCGCTAAAGTTGATCCGTAACAGGGAAGAAGCTGAAGATGCGGCACAGGAAATTTTTATGAAATGCTACCGGTCATTAAACAGCTACCATCATCAGTCCGCTTTTGCAACATGGCTCTACAGGATCGCTTACAACCATTCAATAGATGCGCTGAAAAAGAAGAACCGGAAACAATATACAGAGATGAAAGAGGGCATCGCAGATTCAGTCATAGCAACCAATGCCGCCGATGAAAAGATTGACTTTAAGGAGGTGCAATTATTGGTTAAACAGGCGATTCATCGCCTTTCGCCTGATGAACAGGTTATAATTACTTTATATTATTATGATGATTTGCCGGTTCGTGATATTGCAGAAATAATGGGCATCACCGAAAACAATGTGAAGATAAAGCTGTACCGGATCCGCGGGCGGTTATTGGAGTTGCTAAAATCTAAAAATGAAATCACTTCTATCTTAAATTTGTAATATGGAACAAAAGCAAGATTTGGATGATCTGATAAAAAATATGGTGAAGGAAGAGGGTATCGAAAGCCCTTCAATAGATTTCACTAATAATGTGATGAACGCTCTTTCCCGGGGAAAGAATGAGTCATTGGTTTATAAACCTCTTATACCAAAATCTATATTATTTGCAGCGGGAGCAATAATAATATTGTCTATGACTTTTCTTTCTGCGAGCGGCTATTTATCAAATACCAACAGCTCTTCCTATCTATATAAAATCATCAATGCTGTTAAAATACCAAGGGTAAATTTACAAATTCCTGCACTTTTCTCTTATATTTTGGGCAGCGCGTTAATAATGGTAATGGTACAGGCCTTTGTATTGGGCGGCTTTTTCAAAAAGCTTTATAAATAATTACCTGCCGCATTTTCTGTTTCACAGGAAGTGGAAGGAATTAACGCTAACGTATACGCGAAAATTAAAACTTCAGCATGGAAGGCAAATATTTTGCTACCAGCTGCTGATAATAAGGCTTTAATTCGCTCCACACCGGGGGTGTGGGATTTTTGGAATATAAATCGTAGGGATTAAACAACTTTACCCATCTCAGCATTTCCCGGTCATGGTCATCCATCAGGTAGCCATATTCACCCTCGCGATGCCATGCATAAAAAGAATGATACCGAAGCATGTACAAGGCAGGTTCGGGCAGGTAATCTCTCATCATGTGATACACATATTCATCATGCCCCCAGCTCATGTGCACATTTCGTAAGCCACAGCCCTCTTCATATACGCCGGTTTTGCTATGGTAGCCGGAATTATCATAATCAGGATTTGCCTTAAAAAATTCAGGATAAACAATTTTATCGGAATAAGCACAGCCAACAGGGAAAGTATCTCCCACCACGGCCCATTGCGGTTCGCCAAAGAGGCATAAGACTTTTCCCATATCATGCATAAGCCCGGCAAGCACCATCCAGTCGGGATGGCCGTCTGCGCGGATGGCTTCCGATGTCTGCAGCAAATGTTGAAACTGGTCAAGATCCGTGTCAGGGTCGGAATCGTCTACCAGCTGATTGAGAAAATCGAAGGCGTCCCATACAGACATTTCTTTCCGGTTGAATTGCAAAAAATCCTTTTTCTTTCCTACTACAAAATCGTAAGTCTGGTATTGATGGTTGAGCCTGTAAAATTCTTTTACTGTATCCCGTACAGGTGTTTCATAATTACGGTAAGCCTCTTTTGATTTTTCCCTGGCAATGTTACCCGGATCAGGATAACGCTCCAGCACATCATCTTCCCACTCTTCAAGGCTCGGGAGCGGGTTTATTTCTTTTGTGGTAAATTCTTTCATATCAGGCCGGTTTGTTTTGCGAATTGGCTTACTAAGTTCTGCCTTTTTCTCCGAAAGCCCAAGCGCAATGATTTTTTTTCTTACAGCGCCGGGGAAAAGCCTCAGGTTATATCAGGAGATGTAAATAAATATTTCAAAAACTGTTTAAATGAAATATATTGTGCCGGAATATTTACGACCTGATAATTGATATGAAACTTCATCTTGCCGACTATCTGATCATCCTTTTGTATTTCGTTTTTGTAATTGGCGTAGGCTTTATTATCAAGCGAAAGATTAAATCGAGTAATGACTTTCTTACGAGCAGCAGGAAAATTCCCCTCTGGATTACGAGCCTGGCTTTTATTTCAGCCAACCTGGGCGCTCAGGAAGTGCTGGGCATGGTAGCATCCGGCGCCAAATATGGAATTATGACAGTGCATTTTTATTGGGTAGGCGCCATTTTCGCCATGGTATTCCTCGGCATTTTTATGATGCCATTCTATTATGGCAGCAGGGCACGCAGCGTTCCCGAGTATTTATCGATGCGCTTTGACGAAAAAACAAGGGGACTGAATGCCATTTCTTTTGCAGGCATGACCGTTTTTTCTTCCGGCATATCATTATTTGCCCTGGCAAAATTGCTGGAACTTATATTGGGATGGCGCTTTGGCGTTTCCATCTGGATGGCAGCGGGCATTGTAATGATCTATACTTTTCTCGGCGGACTTACCAGCGCAGTCTATAATGAAGTATTGCAGTTTTTCCTGATTGTGCTCGGGCTTTCGCCCTTGGTGATAGTTGCACTGCATGATGCCGGTGGATGGGCCAACATCAAAGCTCATCTGCAACCCCAGTTTACCCATGCGTGGAAATATATGGGTCACGCAGACACCAACCCGATGGGCATTAATTTTATGTCGCTGATATTCGGGCTGGGGTTTGTAATGTCGTTTGGCTATTGGTGCACGGACTTCCTGGTAGTGCAAAGGGCCATGATTGCAAAAAATATGAGCGCCGCACAACGCACGCCTATCATTGCTGCCATTCCAAAAATGCTGATGCCTTTGATCGTTGTATTGCCCGGCGTGATTGCGCTTGCCTTATTACAGCCGTCGCTGGCATCAAAAGGATTTACCATTGAGACACACGGCAAAAGTGGCATTGATTATACAATGACACTTCCCTCCCTCATCTCTCATTATTATCCGAGCGGCTTGCTTGGCGTGGGGGTTACTGCATTGATTGCCTCGTTTATGAGTGGCATGGCGGGTAATGTTACTGCTTTCAATTCTGTTTTTACCTATGATATTTATCAGTCTTATTTTGTAAAAAACAAATCAGATAAACATTATCTCCGGGTGGGTAAAATGATAACGGTGTTAGGTGTTTTGTTTTCAATAGGCACTGCTTACATAGCCAAAAGCTTCAATAATATTAACGACTTTCTGCAACTGGTTTTCAGTTTCGTAAATGGTCCTTTATTCGCCACATTTCTGTTGGGTATGTTTTGGAAAAGAACTACCGGCCATGGAGCATTCTGGGGGCTGTTGACCGGCACTCTTGCTGCAGCGCTTACCCACGGGCTTACCCTTGCCGAAGGAAAAGGAGGATGGATAGCGCCGGTTTTTGAAATCAAAAGCGGAATGGGACAGGCGTTTATCGTTGCATCAGTTTCATGGATTGCCAATTTTACTACTACTATCATTGTGAGCCTGTTTACCAAACCCAGGCCAGACGAAGAATTGAAGGGGCTTGTATATTCACTGACAGAAAAACCTGTGGCTACAGAAAAAAAATGGTACCTTAGGGTAGTGCCGCTCGGGCTGCTACTGCTGGTAATAACTATTGTTTTAAATATTCTCTTTTTTTAAATCATCCATATGTACAAAAGGTTAAATGAACTGAATTTTGTTATTGGTCTTTTTTTCCTGCTGGCCGCCGTTATACTTGTTGTAGATTATTTTTTTAGTAATTATTCCGATGAAACCATCAATCTGTATACCGGAGCCGTCTTTTTTGTTTTCGGGGCCGCCATGATGATACTAAAGGGTAAAGAAAGTGAAGAGACATAGCAATATGCCTGGGTACATTACTTCAACAAATAATAGCCGGCACGTCTTTATTAATTTTATGTAAAAGAGTTTAATAGTTACTTTTTTTTGACAAATAATAAGAAAACTGTAAAGAGAGATTCCCTATTTTAGTGTTACCAAAATCTCAAAAGATGAAAAGAAGTTTCTATCACGCTATTTCGTTATGTTGTTGTTTTATTTTCTTAATGGCCGTAACTCCGGGTTTGGATGGCCGGTGGGTCGGCAATTTGAAAACTCCGGACGGCAATGAAATTAATGTAGCCTATAATTTTAAAACCGACGGTGAGGTGCTTACCGGCACCGCGGAGTCTCCGGAAGGCCAGGTATCTATTGACAGCGGTAAGGTGGACGGAAATAAATTTACTTTCCAGGTAACAGTGGATGGCAATGTATATCCCCATAGCGGAATCTTATATAATGATTCCTGCGGTGTAGACGTAGATTTTGGCAGCGGCGCCATCGCTCATGAAACGCTGGTGAGAGATACTACCACGGCGGTACAGAACTAACGGTTACGGTTATCCGAAATTTACAGGATGCATTCACTGCCGCAGGCGCCTGTCTGTGCTTCAGCAATGGTTATTAATATTGCCTATCCTGCCTGTTCCTCTCTCCGCATTTTAATAAATTGTTCTATCTTTCAAATACAGATGGAATCAAAAGAGACTATTGCCGGCATTCTGCGCCTGATACCCTTTCAGCCGCCCTTCCGGTTTATTGATGAAATAACTTATCTCGACAGCAACAGAATTGAAGGAAATTTCTTTTTGAAGGAAGACTTTGATTTTTACAAGGGCCATTTTCCCGGCTTCCCTGTTACCCCCGGCGTAATATTAACGGAAATCATGGCTCAGACCGGCATGGTGGCTTTTGGCATTTACCTGATGATGCTGGATGGAGAAAAGGAATTTAAAAATATGGTAACACTTTTAACAGAAACCCATATCAGGTTCAGAAAATCTGTAAGTCCGCCTCACAAAGTATTTATCGAATCGAAAAAAATAATTTTCAGGCATGGCAAATTGCAGTGCAATATTTCCCTTGCAAACGAAGAAAATAACTTACTTTGCTATGGTAACATAAGCGGCATGCTTTACATAAAACCCTGAATCCATTTTCTTGCCGAAAGCCCGTCCCCCCGGCAATCAAGAATAAATTAATCATATGAACCGAGTAGCAGTAACCGGTTTGGGTGTGGTGGCGCCCAATGGAATTAATGTTCCCTCTTTTACCCATGCCATAAAAAACGGTATCAGCGGTCTTCATTTTATGCAGGAGCTGAAAGATTACGCCATGGGCTGCTGCGTTGCGGGAGTTCCTGCAGATTTTGATGCCAATGTTTTAAGTAAATATTTAACACCCGGTGTGTTTAAGAGTTTAAGAAGCTCCAATATAAAATATGCTTTAGCGGCTGCAATTGAAGCATGGGAAGATGCATGGTTGTCGGTTACTAACGGTAATGCACAACCGGATACCGGCTGCCTATTCGGCAATGGCGTTTGCGATGTGGATCACATGAGATATGCCATTGATATGTTTGAAAAGCTGGAAGTGCAGCGGCTGGGTGTCCGGCATATTGAACAGCTTATGACAAGCGGCGCCAGCGCTTATATCGGCGGATTGCTGGGTCTTGGCAACCAGGTAACTGCTAACAGCAGCGCGTGCAGCACCGGTACGGAGTCGGTAATAATGGCTTATGAAAAAATAAAATCCGGCAATGCCACAAGAATGGTGGCCGGAAGCTGCGAGGCAAGCAGCAAATATATCTGGGCCGTTTTTGATGCGATGCGTGTACTAAACCGGAATTACAATGGTGACCCGGCTGCAGCCAGCAGGCCCATGAGCGCAGACAGCGCCGGCTTTGTTCCCGGAAGTGGCGCCGGGGCATTAATATTGGAGGAAATGGGAATGGCCATAGAAAGGGGAGCTACCATTTATGCAGAGATTGCCGGTGGCTTTGTAAACAGCGGAGGGCAGCGTAATGGCGGAACCATGACGGCCCCCTCTTCACCCGCTGTAATAAGATGTATCGAAACTGCTGTTCAAAAATCCGGGATACATCCCGATGAAATCGATTTGATATGCGGCCACCTTACGGGAACATTTGCAGATAAAACAGAGATCGCCAACTGGGCGCAGGCGCTTAACCGGCATAGTGATAGCTTTCCCTATATCAATTCCCTGAAATCACTGACAGGCCATTGCATCAGCGCTACGGGCTCTATAGAATGTGTGGCCGCCATTTTGCAAATGCATCATAATTTTATACAGCCTAACATCAACTGCAAAACAATACAGCCGGAAATTCTGAACATCATTTCAGAAAAATGCATTGTTCGTGAACCAATGGATAAAAAAATCAACACAGTCATTAAAGCCAACTTTGGCTTTGGCGATGTAAACAGCTGCATCATTTTTAAAAAATATAAACCTTAACTTTTATGGAAAGACAAGAAATACTGGAAGAGCTGAAATCGATGATGCGGGAATATATGCGTGATGAAGATAAACCACTCTTAGATACCATGACGGAAAAAACAAATTTTGTTACCGACCTGAATATGGATTCTATCGATTTAGTGGATATTGTTATTAAAGCAGAAAATAAATATGGAATCGAAATAAAAAATGAAACCATCAGCAAACTTAATACCGTCGGCGCCTGCCTGGATGTAATTCAGCAAAGGCTGGCAGAAAAAGAAAAAACGAACTCTTAGTCTGTCATTGCTTTTGAAATATCGGGAAGCTTTTCTTTAATAAAATAATCTGCGGGCAGGTTTTTTTCCTGCTTCACATCAGAAAAAGATAATATTGATTTCCTGTCGTGGTTGAAATGATCAATAAACTCCATTTGCACATTCATTTCTTTACCCCTCACATTTTCATATTTGGTAAACAATACCGTTTTGTATAATTTGCCTGATGTCAGAAAAATATCTTCTTTCAGCGGTTGCCCGGTCCTTTTATCGATCCATACATCTATTTTCCGGTAAGAAACCTGCGGTGAGACAGCTTTAAGATGTAACAGGTATTCATCATCACTGCCCGCTTTTACTGCTTCAAATGAATCAACGGTAAAATCTTCTGACCAGTTTAACCGGGTAATATCTACAAATGATACAGCCCCGGATAACTTTTGTAATGGTGTAATCTTCATGGGCCGCGATGTGGATTTTATATAATACCATAAGTCCTCTTTCTGCAACAACAACAGATTTCCGTTTTGAGCCGGTGGCGCTGTACAAACCACCAATGCCTTGTCTGCGTTTAAAAAAACACGATACTTGTTAATAGAAGATGGCTTCCCGCTGCTGTCTGCAAGCGAGGCCTGCAAAGACATTTGTATCCACGGCATTCGTTTCATCTCTGCCTGCCGAAGAAGTTCATGCGGAATTATTTTTTCCTGTGCTGTTGCACCAATGGAAAGAAGAGCGAAAAAAAAATGGAGCCAATTTTTCATGTTTTGCAAAGTTATTTCCGGTCAGGTATGTTCAAGCGATTCTACTATAGTATATCTTTTAATAATAATCAGGGAAGAAATACCGGAAATGGTAATAGCGGCAATAATGCCCAAAGCAATTACCGGGTGAAGCCAGGTGCCTGCATACACCTGCAGGGTATAAGGCCGGCTCATGCCCGGCACCGGTGGCATAAGGATTCTCAATGAATTGATAACCCGCGAAATGATCCATTGCAAAATCATACCAATTACAGATCCGGTAACGCCGATCAAAAAAGCTTCCAGTAAAAATATGGCGTTGATATTTTTAATGTTCAACCCAATGGCTCGTAAAGTGCCGATTTCCCTGATTCTTTCCATCGTGGCCATATTCATAATATTCCAGCAGCTAAGCAATACAATCACCAGGATGATAGTGCCCATAAAGCTGAAAATAATATTGAAGATGTCGCGTATGGAAACATAAAATGCCGCCCGTTCATTCCAGGACACCGTTGCCAGGCCTGAGGTGAGTGAATTGTTTTTTAAAAGCGTCTTTAAATTTTGCAGTTTTTCATCGAAGCGCTTCCGGTTTTTAAACATTACGGATAAAAGGCTTACCTTACCCGTATTCATCAGTTGTTGGGTCATTTCAATATTGGTAAGCAAATAATATTTGTCTGTTTCGCTTACACCTGTTGACATTACGCCCAGCAGCTCCACATCGGTTCCATTCATAGTTCCATCCACAGTAGTAGTATACATCATTAATACATCGCCGGCTTTTGCATGAAGTGAATTGGCAAGCGTACTACCCAGAATAATTCCGGGTTTTCCCTGGGTTAAAGGAAGCAGCTGCTCATGCAGTAGTAACCTGGAATTGATCTCCGTTAACCCTTTCCATAATATCATTTCTTTTTTTGCATCTACCCCATATCCTTTAAAAGGCAAAGACCTGTCGCCGTTCGAAATCAACCCGCTAAACTCTACCCGCGGTAACACATAATCCACATCATCATCCGTCTTTATTAAGCTGATTACTTTCTTCATACTGTCAATACCAAATTGCATGGCATGTTCCTCGGGTTCATCCAGCTTATGTTTATCCATCAGCTGTACGTGACCTGAACCATTGGAGCCACCAAAACCATTTCGGATAGTAAGCTCCTGAAGGCTATAAATAGAAAAACTGTAATAGCCGACAGCAATGCTTAAGGCCGTGCAACCTGCCGCCGCAATCAAAATGGCAAAAAAGGAACGCCTTTTATTGCGAAATAAATTCCGGTAAGAAAGCCTGAGCAGCTTTTTCAAATCCCAGCCACGATCCTTAGGAAAATAAAATTTATCTGCATTTTGTGTTTCCGGCATAAATATTTTTTATTCTTCAACGGCACGGCCGTCTCTGATAAATAAAGTTTTTTTGGCATGGCCTTTCACCATCGGATCATGTGAAGCTATTACCACCGATACATTCAATTCTTCATTCAGCTCTCTCAGTAATTCTATAATCGATTCCGCATTTTTTCGGTCAAGGCTTGCCGTGGGTTCATCTGCTACAATCAGGGAGGGATGTCCGGCGAGTGCACGTGCAATGGCAAGGCGTTGGCGTTGTCCTCCTGAAAGGCTCCCCGGTTTTTGATTGATCTTATCTGCAATGCCTACCCGCTGCAAAAATTTTTGTGCGAGATCTTTTATTGTTTCTTTATCTGTGCCCTTAAATAATAAGGGCAATTCAATATTTTCAAATGCAGTTAAAACGGGCACAAGATTGAATGACTGAAAAATAAACCCGATATGGTGCAAACGAAGATGGCTGAGGCGCTCAAGTGAGAGATTCGTGATGTCGGCCCCTTCAAAAATAATTTTTCCTCCGGATGGCTTATCAATACAACCCAGCATGTTGAGCAACGTGGTTTTGCCGCTGCCCGATGGACCGGCTATTACAAGAAAATCTTTTTTATAAACGGTACAGCTCAGGTTATCCAGTGCGCGTATTTCGGTTTTATCCAAAAGATATTTTCTTGAAATATTTTTTGCCTCAATCAATATTTCAGGTGACACCATTATGCGGGTGGTTAATACAGCTAAAATTTAAGGGGATGTTCTGTAAAAATATAAAAATATGAAAGAATTGCGCTGGTTGCGAATAATTGTTTTCCTTCAGGTCAACGATAGCCGGCTTGAATTTTATCATCGTCCTGTGCCTTTTATCTTATACCTTTTAGAAAATTAAAATAGCCCGATTCTGAACCATTAAGAAGTTAAGAATACAGCAAGCGTTCTGCTTCTTACTGTTCTTAACCCCTTAACTAATCTTAATGGCAGAATTAGATTAATTTTTTTTCTGATTAGCATTATTTTGAAAAATACCGGTGCATTGGCATTTCATCACCGGCAGGTATCTATGGCGAGCTGCACTTATTTACCTTTTCAATCATTGGCGTGGGATTATCCTTTAAGTTATAGGAATAACTGACAGGAATGCTAATGTTCCGAAGTTTTTATAATGGCAATGAGGTGAAAAGGTCATGAACTAACGGCAAAGGGTATGCGCATTTTATCGGCCAGCCGGAGAAAAAAATCATTTCCGGCGAAAACGGATAAATTGCCATACCAGTTCGCCGCTTAATAATGCTGCCACGGCAAATAAGGCAGGTTTGAAGGAGTCTCCTTCAGCCATAAAGGCACCCGACAGTGCAATAGCAAATAACAGCACCGGTATAATAAATATTACCGATAATCCCCATACTGGGAGCGGAACACGAAACGGCCGGTGTTGCAGGGGCTTTTTAATACGCAGGATGAGTAAACTTATAAATTCCAGGAAGAGCGCGGTGCCATATAATGTTACATCTATCACGATCAGCTCTTCAAACGACCACAGCACCATAAAGCTTACGACCAACGCACAAATAATAATGGAGATGTAAGGCGTACCATATCTTGAATGTAACCGGTTAATTATTTGTGGAAGCAATTTGTCTCTTGCCATTACCTCCGGTACACGCGATACCGAAAGCAGCACCCCGGCAAATAAGCCCAACGCACCTGCCATACCGCCAAGAGCAATTGCCCCTCCCAGCCACTTGCCGCTTGCCAGCATACCCAAGCCGGGAAAACCATCACTATTGAGCTCGTTTGCACCGATCTTATAATGTAAGGTGGCAACGATCACCATTATATAAATAACGATTACGGTAATAAATGCAATAAAAATGGACCTTACATACGTGCGTACCGGCTTTTCCACTTCTTCCGCATAAGTAGTAGCGTTATCCCACCCAAAAAAATTCCACATTACCGTATATAACGCCATTCCAATAGAAGAATAGGAAAGCCCTTTGAGCGACGGAGCGGGTAATTGTAATGGCGCTGAGTCAGTAAGAACGGATCCAAATAAAATAACAAATGGTATGATAACTATAGCGCTCAACAGCATGCTGGTTTTCCCTACCGGTGAAACGCCCATAATGTTGAGCACCGCGCCCGTCCAGATCATCACAAGGCAAACAGGAATTTTAAAGGCATTTGCCTGGGGAAAGAAAAACGACAGGTATTCCACAAAAAGAACGGGATAAATAGCAAGATCAACAAATGTGTACAGCCACGTCCACCAACCTTCATAAAACCCGAAACGCAGGCCCATCGTGCGTTTTACCCATTCATAATATCCGCCCGTCACCGGCATCATGCTGTTCAGCTCCAGTACCGTAAGCATTGCAGGAACATCCCACAAAAGTGGCGTGATGACGAGCAGCAATAATGCACCGTGAGGGCCCGCAAATCCCAATAATGGTTCCAAACCGTAAGGGCCGCCCGATACAGTAAAATAAATTACAGCCGCAAGTGTGAGAACCCGCAGTTTTTTATTACTGAATTTCGTATTGAGCATGGGTGGCCGGGGCAGATATGCTACCTGTCAAAATGAAGATAGCTGATATTTTATTAGGACAACAAATTTTTCATCCCTTTATTTTTACCACGAATGGCTAACGGTAATGGTTAAACGATATTAATGAAAATTATGCTATCGCAATAGCTTATCCCGGATCTCCCTCCAGGTAATGACATGAATATGCTGCTCTTCCAGAAGTTTTTTACATTGATCGCCCGTGAAAAAATTAAAATCGGCCTGGCGCCATGCCGCCCCCCAGTCGGTATGATCTACAGTGACCGACTGCATTTCATTATCGTCATAAGCAGTATGAATGATCACAATACTCACCCCGGGCCGCAGCGACCTGAATACCCTGGCGTAGAAACCCGGCATGCCTCCCTTAAAATCAGCAGGGCTTGCCGTATATACATGATCCAGTAAAATATTTTTGTTTGTGACGGAAGAGTCCAGGTGCATGGCGGCTATCGACCGGGGGCCTTTGGAGGCCAATAAAACCGGCACTTTATATTCCTTACCCAATTTGATCAGGAGCTTCAAATAATCAGGCCTGCCAAAGAGAGCTACCATGTGCGAATCGAAATGAGTAAAGTCAATACCTGCGCTTTTTGCTTTTTCAATTTGTGCACGCAATTCCTTCTCTATTTCATCCAGCGGGGCATATTTATAAACGGAATCAACATCGGAATAAAAATACCCCTCTTTATTTTTTAAACCGGGAACATCGCACGCCACGGGGCCCCATTTATAATAGCGCCATTCACTCGTTAGTGTAAGATGCAAACCAAGATCCGCTTTGGGGTGTGCCACTGCATAGGCGGCAATTTCAGAAAACCATGGCGTGGGCACCATGATACTGGCAGAACTTACTGACCCTTTCTCCAAAGCATATATGCTGGCCTGGTTTTGCGAATGAGATACGCCAAGGTCGTCGGCATGAATGATCAGCAGCTTTGCATCTTTCGGATAGCCCAATCTTTCCTGCAAAGTCAATTGCTGCGCCTCACATAAAAAAGTCAGCATAAATACGTGGGCAAAAACAGTAAATAGTTTTTTCATGCATTGTATTTTAAATATTTCTTACCGCAAGGTTTTAAATAGTCTTTTTAATACAAGAGTACTATGCTGTATTATTTAGATGCCGTTATCGTGCTAAAATCATCGGGGATTATAGCCGTCATAACACCGGTTGAATCGTGATTATTTATTTTAAAGTTTACGGTAAATCTGCACAGATAGCTATTGCGTGATTTATCTGCATAATAGCTCATATTTTGAATCGCAGCCTTGGTACCGGATTTAAATGTAGAGTCCAGGTAACCGGTCATGGTAGCTTTCAATTTATCTTCCAGCCTTTTACCGGATAACGCCTTTTCTTTGCAAGCAATAGTCAATGTGATTAACAGGAGCAGCAAATAAAAATATTTCACAGTTTGTTTTTTGTAAAAATAATGATTTACCAATAGTTTATATACAACACTTTATCAGGTAACTAACTATAAACGACGCGGGCAATTGATAATTTACCCGGGCGAACAGGAACTAACGGCAATGAATATACGATGTAAGCTTAAAATAATAAATAACCCCATACAGCTTACGGCTCACTCAGCGACTTTTTTACATCATCAAAATTTGCTTCTCCGGCATATATGCCAAAGTAAAGGTTGCCTTCTTTAATCTTAACCGCGACATTATATCCGGTTCCATAAAGAACAAGGGCATGCTCATTAATGATCTCCTGGGTAAAGCCACCCGGCTTTTTGTCTTTCAATAATTGAATAATATGATCTGCTTTATCGTATGCCTTGTTCTTCAATGTATAGGTATATATAACCGCCACCACAGGTAAATCATCGTGATATACTTTAGTGGTGTCGCCATAAGGAGAGCCGGCCTGTTCATTCCCATAGGTTATGAATCCATTGGCAGGTATAACCGCGATAGACGACAACTGTAAAGCGCTATTCCCGTCATCAGCAGGCGTAAAGTTATAGCTATTATCATGCGTAAGGCCAGGGAATTTTTGCTGCAAATCAGCAAAGGACGTATTCCTGTTAATTCCTCTTGCGGAGGCAGGGGTCATGTCTTTATAAATAATATCCGAAATATCAGATATATTGAAAAAGTCATTATGCACCTCGTTTCCAAAAACGCTTAGCGGATACGGTTCCACATCGCTATAGATGGGGTTTACCAAAATTTGTCCTTTATCGTCAATCAATCCATATTTACCATTTTGTTTGGCTATGGCCGCATGATCATAAAAACCATCAATTTCGTCATATTGCGGGTTTACAACAAATTTTCCGTTTTTATCAATCACACCCCATTTTTCATTGCTGGCGGATTCCACTATAGCTAAACCTGAAGATGTAAAGGGGTACACGTTTTTGAATTGGAAGTTAATGGTCATTTTTCCATTGTTATCAATGAATCCCCACAGGTCACCTTGTTCTACCGCAGCACAATTTTGATTGAAATCGTACCCCTGGCTGTATTGGGGCGCAATCACAATTTTGCCCTGCTTATCAATAAATCCATAACTGGTATCTATTTTAATCCGGGCCCGGTCATCAAAAAAATCGCCTGCCATGTCAAACTGAGGCGCTATAACTATCTTGCCATTTTTATCAATATAACCTTCTTTTGCTTTATCGCCTTCCTTCGTTTCAACAGAAGCTAATCCATCCAAAAACATTCCTGCATCTGTGTATTGGGGCGAAATTGCAATTTTGCCTTCCTTATTAATGTATCCATACTTTCCGTTTACCTGTATGCGGGCCAGTCCTTCGAAAAAAGGATCTGCAGTTTCCATTGTCTGGTCGAGAAAAAAAGCAGTTTTTCCCGTTTTATCAATAAATTCTATGGTTTGATCCTCCTTTGCAACCGCCGCCAGACCTTCGCTAAACACGCTCGCATATTTGTATTGAGGCGTGATGATAATTTTACCGGATTCGTCTATGTACCCATATTTATCATCAGCACTTTTGATGAGCGCCCTGCCCTCTCTGAAAGTAAAGGCTTTTTTAAATTGCGGGTTAATGGCAAACTTCCCGTCCCGGCTGATATAGCCCCAATTGTCTCCCACCTTTACAGGTATTAATTTAAAATTAAGGTCAAAGACATTATCCTCACTGGCATTACAGGCAACCAGCAAAACCGGAAGCAAAAACAAAGCTATTTTTTTCATATAAGTAATTTTTATTGGGCTGTGGGGTTCCTGTAATTTTCAAAGGGATGGTTGCTTAAAATACCGGTAGTCCTTAGGCACTCAAATTCTGAAAAAGCGATATTACTGCCCTGCTTAGGAAAAATAATACTTTCATAAGATATTTTTAATAAGCATAGAATGTAGTAAATATAATAAATATCATGAAACCGGGCGCTGCGTACGAAGGAATGTTTAAAATAGTAATAATAAGTTCGTAACCCGGTTTAAATATTTCAAAGACCTGCTATAAAAAAAATACCCCCTTATGGGAGCACTTTTTTTATAACCAATGTAAACCCGGATGCGATGTTGTTTGAAAGCTCCGTTTCATTTACTTCATTTTCTTTGTCGCTGCTTTCTGAATACAAATATGCAACAGAACACAGGAGCAGGAGGGCAGTTTTCGCCCGGATATCCGTCTTTTTCGATGAGTGGCCTGAATTGTTCGATCTGAAAGGGAACCCGGGAGAGCTAATAGTCACTTATCTCAAATCAATCCCCTCACAAAAAAATAAAGGCCTGTTATTGCTACAGCAATTGATATATGCCATAAAAACCTGCGCCGGAGAATAACTGATATAGCTGAAATAGCCATGGCAATTTGCAAAAAGGTAACAGCAGTAGCAAAAGTGACATGTCTTTTTGAATGAGCATCCGCATTAAGCTCATATTCTTCCGCTGTTTTTTTCACAGATTAGTAAAATAACTCTGCAATAGTGTAAGTTCGCAACTTCTTTCAGCTATCAACATGGTCCGAAACTTTGTTTCTTTCGTTAGCAATCGCAAAACTTTTTCAGTAGGATTTTTGTTTGCCACTTCCAGTCTTGTTTTTGGTATTTGGGTGGCAGCCATACCGGGCATAAAAGTGCGGCTGGGTTTTTCAGACGGCGGGCTGGGATTGTCATTATTATTATCCCCTTTCGGCGCTATTACGGGCATGCTGCTTTCTTCCCGCATCTTCAGCAAAATATCGGTAGGCAAATGGATGTACTTCGGATACAGCGCTTATTGCCTGATAATGATCCTGCTCATTAATTCAATAAACCGGCCCATGTTCTGGATATGTCTTTACTGCTTTGGCATGCTTGGATTTTTGAATGGTGTATCGGCAAATGCAACCGTCAACCTGATGGAAAAGAGAACACACAGGTTGTTAATGGCTACTTGTCATGGCATGTACAGCATGGGGGGCGCCCTGAGTGCAGGTATTGCAGCATTGTTATTTTTGGTTCATATTCCATCCGCATGGCAAGTAGTAATAGTCGCAGCGATCATTCTCGTGGTAATTAATATTAATAAACCTTACCTTCTTATAAATACTGATGTGATACACCAGGGATCGTCTTTTAAGCTGCCTTCATTTTCTATTCTCGGCATCTCCTTTATGTGCATGGTAAGCTTTATGGCGGAAGGCTGTGTGGCAGACTGGAGCGCCATTTATTTTAAGGAAATTCTGTTTGCGCCAAAAGCAATGATCAGTCTGGGTTATGCGGGTTTTTCTGTTGCAATGACTTTAGGCAGACTGAATGGTGATATGCTGATATCGAAAGTGGGGAGTAAAAGAGTAGTGGTGACCGGGGGGCTGCTGGCAGCATGCGGGTTTCTTGCAGTAGTAATATCACCGGCTGTAACAGTGGCTATTATCGGCTACATCATGGTGGGACTGGGTTGTTGCTGTACAGTGCCGGTACTATTTCGGGCATCTGCCAATATACCGGGAGTAAGTACTATTGAAGGCTATGCAATGGTAACTACCGGCGGCCTTATCGGGTTTCTTACCGGCCCTTCAGTAATCGGGTTTATTGCAGAAAAATCCAATCTCTCCTGGGGGCTGTCATTACTTATACTGATGGGGATTTTATCTGCATATACTGCCTGGCGCAATCCTTTTATAAAAAATAAAGAGACGGTTCGCGAGCCATTGCCCTACGATGAGCAAATCTTTTAAAATCATATAACGGCAAAGGTTAGACGAAAAACTATATTCATTTTGTTGCCTGGTCGTCAACATTGGTTTTGTAAAAGTCTTCCTGCTCCTGTACCCGGGTAAAAAGCTTTTGAATGGCTGCTTCTACATCGTCCGTATTGAGCGCGAGCGTTGCCGGAGAAGTATTTACTTCCTTCAAAAGCAGCTGCGCCTGCAACAGGTATTTTCTTATGTCTGTAAACATCTGCTGTACTTCACTGGTGGTTTTTGCAGGCTTAAACTGATTATTGCGATAGGTTACAAAATCATTGAAAAGATGTATGGCCTTATTATAGTCCGCTATGGCTGTATTGTATGAAACAGAATCCCTGTCCTGGTAAATGATCTCAAGTTGCAGGCGAATCTGTTGCAGTTTTGCTTTAACCAGCTCGTTGCCGGGTCCATTTTGCTGAATACGATGGTATGCGGCCTGGTACTGCTGATAGGGATCGTCCGTTTCAGCTTTCTTAACAGAATCTCTATAATTATAGTAGGTGCCACTGCCTGAAAAAACGCCCTTGTTGAATTCCCCGAATGTAACCGGGTGCTCGAGAAATTGCAACATCGGGTCAAAGGGCATATGAGTTTGAATAAATTCACCCGGGCGAATCATAAAGTATACAGTATTTACAGGCGCCGGAAGCCTCTCCTGTACCGCATCCCAGGTGGGATCAAAAAGATACCAGCCACCATTGATAAATACAGCGTCCCAGGCATGGGATACTCTGTCTATATCCCGTGCCTGCTGCGTATAACCTTCAATGTAGAAAGAACGAAGTGCAGTCTTTTTACAAATATCATCAAAGATGGCTGCAAAGTTTTCGCAAAGCCCTCTCCTTCTTCTCATGCCCGTTGTTACCAGTTTTTCATGATCATCATCGGTTACGATAAACTGGATACTGTCTTTACTGTATGCAATGTGAGAAATGACCCACACATATATGGCACGCACTTTTTGTTCGTCCGACTTGCAGTATTGATTTACATAATCTGCTATGTCTTTGGTAGTGGTATTTTTTGAGTCGGGTGCATCCATCCCTACTTTGTCTGCATATTGATACTCCTGTGCCGCAGAGAAGCAGGGCAAAAGCAATGCAACCGTAAAGTACAATACCCATTTCATACCTTAAAGTTAGAACAGGTTTGGGGAAAGGAATATGAAAAAAGGCAAAACTATCCATAATAAAAACCGCGATGAGGTACCTCATCGCGGTTTACTGCCATGCTCTATCCTTAATTGATCTTTATTTCACGGATAGAGGTTTCTTTGCCCGGAATTAAGGGCAGTGTTACCTGCAGCACGCCATCTACATATTTAGCGGAAATATGCGATGCGTCGATTGTTTCATCGAGCGTAAAGGTTCTTTCAAAACCTCCGCGGCTGTATTCCTTTCTGATCCATTCCTGTTTGGGAAAACCTTCCGGGGGAGTGTAAGAAATAATGAGCTCATTACCTTTTACATCGATCTTGAAATGTTCGCGGATACGCCCCGGCGCAAATACCAGCATTTCATAAGTGGTGTCCGTTTTATAAACGTTCACGAAAGCACGTTGTGCTGAGCGGAGATTCAGGATGTGCTGACGCCTGTCTCCATAACGGCCTTTTGCGGCCCATGACTGATTGTAGTACATGTTGTAAATTTTTGTGTGAATAATATTGGGATAGACGAATCAGCCATTGCTTTGTTTTAAAATGAAGCGCTGCCTGGTTAAATGGTGGCTGAGGGTCAGAAGTCAATGGTTAATGGTCATCGGCTCAATGGTAAGAGGCCATTGAGAAGTTCCAAATCATAAATCATACATCCCAAATCGTAAATCGTATATCATTACTCGTACATTTAAAATATCTTTCTCCATCGTTCGTCTATGTTTAGGATGAATGATGCCATGGATATATCAATGCAAATGACGGCTGAAAGGAACAATACCATAACGCAAACGATCAAGGCATACAGCAGGCGCCTGCTCAGCTTTATCAGGCAGCGCGTTTCGGGTAGTGAAGATGCAGAGGACATTTTGCAGGATGTGTTTTACCAGCTTGCCGGAAACACTGAGCCGATAGAACAGGTAGGCAACTGGCTTTTTACAGTAGCAAGAAATAAAATAACAGACCGCTATCGTAAACATAAAATGCCTTTGGCAGACGATGTCTTCGGTATATACCAGGCAGATGACGAAACGTTCGACTGGAGAGAGATCCTGCTGGCCGGTGATAATAATGTGGAAACCGAATACCTCCGCACCCTGTTTTGGGAAGAGTTAAATAGGGCGCTGGATGAGCTGCCCGCTGAGCAAAGGGAAGTGTTTATAAAAAATGAAATGGAAGACATATCCTTTAAAGAAATGTCGGAACAAACAGGTGTAAGTATTGCTACCCTGATCAGCCGTAAACGCTATGCAGTGTTGCACCTGAGAGAAAGGCTGCAAACATTGAAAGATGAGCTGTTGAATTATTAGAAGCATTATTATCAATTATTGAATTATTTAAAATAACATACAATGAAAAAATTTTGGTTCAGAAGAGCGATCCTGTTCTTCTTCATATTTATAGCTGCTGTATTGGTTTTCGGAACAGTAGTAATGCTTTTGTGGAATGCTATATTGCCGGCAGTATTAGGCGTGAAGGCAATTACCTTTTACCAGGCATTAGGCATACTCGTATTAAGTAAAATATTATTTGGCGGTTTTGCAAAAGGAAGGGGATGGCATGCACAGCGTCATGCGTGGAAAGAAAAATGGCGTGCAAAATGGGAGGGCATGACACCCGAAGAAAGAGAAAAATTCAGGGCTGAATGGAGAAAACGTTGTGGCGGAAGATGGCATTGGGATGAAAATACCGTTTCCGGCAAAGAGAAAGAAAGCGAGTAGATATTGGAGGCTGGTTTATTGGTGTGGGATTATTAACAACCGGTATTGATTTATTCATGGCGGCCGTTATGATCGTGTAGCCGTACCCGTTATGATGGAAAAATTTAAAGAATATTGTCCCAGGCAGCGTTTACCATGTTCGAAAAACCAAGGCATAATTCACAGGCGGAAGAGCCGGAAAAATTATTCCCTATTATCGAAAAATTTTCGCATGGATAAACGATAAGGACTATTTATCCTTCAGCCGGTACTTTCTGCTCACTTTAGGGCTATTAAAATATTTATCAGATTCCTCGGGGTCGCCAACATCTTCCACAATAGGCACATCGATGAGCTGCAATTGCACCTGGGTAAGCTCATCGCGGAGCTTTTGGGTTTTCTTGATTATATCCGGATCTTTTTCACCAATCAGCATATTATCGGTGAGGAGATATTCAAGCCGCTTGATATCGCTTCGCACAAGCGATGCGGAATTTTGATCCGCAGTTTTCGTAGGTGCTACGGCTTCCTTTACCGGTACTAAGGCAACTCCGACACTTGGTAAAATTTTTCCCGTGGTCTGTTCCGTTTCCGTTGGCAGTGAAGAAAAAACAGTGCCTCCCAGCGCCGTTGTAGCAGAAGTAAGATCAAACTTGGTCCGCGTATTTTGCGTACGCTTCACTTTCCGGTCGAGAACCATAAACGTTCTCTTCAACTGCTGAATATATTTTTCAATGCCTGCAGAAATCTTATTGTATTGGGTCAACTGGAACGGGTAGTTGATGGCCCGCTTTACAGTGACCCGAATGGTAGCAGTATCTCTGTTAAAAAATTTATCCGAGCCGATAAAATTTATTTTTAACAGCTTTTCGTCAGACTTTTCATCTCCTTTAATGAAGTCGTACGGCACCACCCAGGTAAAGTCGTCGCCACACTGCTCAACAGGAGTACTGGATCGTATGGCAGCACTTGCATAATAAGTAATGGATTCAATCGGGAAGCTGCCGGCATCGCATTGCAACTTAAAATTGAGCGTATCACCTTCCTCTACCGATACATCACTGCTCACACTTGGTTTTATCCTGGAAGGAATTATTTCGGTATTATAAAATACCAGGGTAAAAACAGTATCTACCTTGTCGGTTGGATCGTTGAGGTTTTGCAAGCCAATCTGTACTTTATATTCATTATCATATTTAAGCTTGCCACTGAGAAAATAAGATTTATCCGCTTTAAAATGCAACACCCCGTCCTTATTGATCTTAAGGCCCACAGGGGAGTTTTTCAAATACCAATAATACTGGCCCGGATCTTTGTTGATCTCAAATTGATAGTCGAGTGTGGAGTCAACATGCAGTGTAAAATAGGGACTGAAGTTTTTTATACGCAGGGCCGTATCTTCTTTTTTGAGAAAAATACTGTCAAACTTATTTTTGAGGAATGAGCTGTCAATAACCTGGGCCCGGGTATAAAGAGGTAATAAGAAAACCAAACCAATACACCAGAACCGGATGCCTCTTATTCTGAAAAGGAGTATAGATTTCCGCATCGGGGGCAAAAATAAAACAACGAAGTTTAAATTATTGATAAAAACTCGTTGAACCCCTGTTTTCGGTCGTTGGCCCGGCACGAAAGGTTTGATTTTACAGTGAAACCACTGTTTATATAAAATTTATTTAAAAGCTCCATTTGAATCTTAAGTAGATGGCCTTGCCGTAATTTCCGTAAAGAGAATTTTTATCACCAAAAAATAACTGGCCGCCGCCAAGCAATTCAAGCGTGTTGGAGAGTGACACAGTTATAAAAGGGCCGGCAAAAAAGGAGCCGTCGGATGGATTAATAATCGCGGCAAAGTCCCCGCGTATCAATGGACTGAATTGATAGGCGCATTCGCCAAAGACAGAATGACGTGACGGTGAAAGCGACTTTGCAGAAACTGAATTCAGCAGCAACCCGCTACTCAAACTATCCGCTTTTACCAAGCCTGCGCTATTCAAAAGGTAAGCGCCATGCAGATACAAGCTATTTGAAAAAGTATAGTTTATCCCAACAGAAGCCGATATTACTGTCTGGCTATGTTGAAAATCTTTTTGCGGAAGAAAAGCAGTAAGCTCTCCATTAAATCCTGCCTGGCCCAACGTACCGGACCAGCCGCCGCCAGCAACATAATCCGACTGCATTATTCCTCCGAGAGCCTGAAAGTCATAGCTACCTTTCGTAAAGCGATATAATCCTGCTATGGTTGTTTGTCCCGGTCCACTCCCCGGTTTATAAGCAATCTCAGCCGAGTTGGTACTATTAAAATAATACTGGATCCGTACAGCATCCGAACCCGGCCGCTCCTCATAATCGAAATCAAAATAAGAATATGCATTAAAAATATCATTGGGATTCCAGACAAGATTCACACCCCAGTTAATTCGCTGGCGACCGGCGCTTACTTCCCATTTTTCTTTTGTATAATCGATAAAGGCTCTGTCAATCGCTGTATTTAAAAGATAAGACGGGCCATGTGTAATTGTTTTGGAAAGATTTACCAACTGATCACCTGCATCATTCAGTGCCGGCTGAAGTAATGCAATGGAAGATGTATCACCATAATAGAAACGGTTGCGGATTCCCAATTGAAATTTCCAGCTGCTGTCGATATACCAGTGAACATCGAAACGATTATGAACAAGATTGGTCAGCATCCATGGCTCATCAGTATGAAGAATCTGAATACCCTGCAGATCTTTAAGATAGCCGGTTACTGTTAATTTTTTTTGCTTTGTTTCAAAAGCCGTAGTATCAGACTGCGCGGTAAGCAGCATAGGCATCAGCAACAGCCAGCATGCGGATCCTATTTTAATGAAACCATTATTCATCCTTCAAGGCATATTTCGAGTCATGAATTACTTTCCCATCCTCAAGCGTTATGATGCGGCGGGCTTTATCCATTACCCGCTGATCGTGGGTAGAAAAAATAAACGTCACCTCTTCCTTTTGATTCAGCGAAGCCATCAGGTCAAGTAATGCGTCAGTGGACTTTGAGTCAAGGTTAGCTGTTGGCTCATCGGCGAGAATGAATTTTGGCTGGGAGGCCAATGCACGCGCTACCGCCACGCGCTGTTGCTGACCACCGGAAAGATATTTCGGGCGAACATTCTTTTTATCTGTAATGCCCATGGCTTCCAGTAAATAATCTACCCGTTCATTCATTTGCTCTCTGCCCCGATGCTGTAATTCCATAATGAATTCAACATTTTCTTTTACTGTAAGAACCGGTATGAGATTATAAGATTGAAAAATGAAACCAATATTATGAAGACGAAAATCCACCAATTGCGACGGCCTCATTTTACTGATATCTTCTGACTCTACCAGCACATCGCCTGATGTAGGTTCGTCTAATCCTCCCATCATATTCAGCAAGGTGGTTTTACCACAACCTGACGGGCCAACAATAGCAGTAAACTCCCCTTTATCAAACACAAGGTCAATTCCATTCAATGCATGCACGGGTACCACTGTCTCATGATAGGTTTTAGTAAGTTTTTTAACTTCAATTACTGCCATAAAAAATTATTTAAGCTGCCGGTTATAGTTTATTCTCCCCTTATTGCTTCGGCAGGCCTGAGACGAAGCGCTCTCCTTGCCGGAATCCACCCGGCTGCCAATGCAATTACAATTACCATTAATGATAATATGATATAAAATCCCGCACCCAGCTTCGGATACACAATACTACTGTAGCCTAATGCATTAAAACCTTCGGCAATCATAGAAAGATTGATGCCTGTTTTTCCAAACCATGCAATAGACGAAATGCTGATGGCAACCCCGATAAATGCACCTGTTACGGAAAGAAAAACAGTTTCCAGCAAGATCATTCCGAACACGCGTGAAGGCTTCATCCCGACAGAAAGTAACATCCCGATTTCTCTTGTTCTGTCGAGCACGGCCATCAGCATGGTATTGATAATGCCGAATGCCAGCGCTATTAAGATAATTCCGACAAAAATGAAAATGATCACATTTGTTTTTCCCGTTGCCAGTTGTAATATCGGGGACAACTGCACCCATGATTGCACCTGTATTTCCGGGAATTTTTGAGATAGCTGCAATGCGACACTATCGGCATCCTGGTCATTTTTCAGCATTACCGTTAGTAATGAAACATCGCTCCCGGGAAAGCTGATCAGGGATTTCAAATCCGTGTTTCTTACGAACACCATTTGCATGTCATAGTCATTGTCGGTGGTACGGTAAATGCCCGTAACCCGAAACGCGCCATAAGTGATATCGCCTGAAAATGTTTGTAAGGTCAATACAATTCTCGAATGCAATTTCACATGAAGTTTATCAGCAAGCTTTTGACTGATCACCAACTGATCTGCGCCTTTGTCCTTAAAATAGCTTCCTTGTACCAGCAATTTTGATATATCACTCACCTTTGCCTGCGCTTCCGGATCAATTCCATTCATCAAAATGCCTGCTGAACCCGATGCAGCAGATATCATTGCCGTCATTTGCGTAACAGGCGCAACAGCCGTTACTTCCGGGTTCTGCTGAATAGTCCTGATGACGCTGTCTGCGTTCTGAATACGCATTTGCATATCGTGATTTAACAGGAACCCGGTTTTATTTAATTGAATATCGCCTGTTTCCGTATGGATAGTTGAATACACCTGCTGCTCCACCATTCCGTTCATGAATGCATCGGAAAAGATACCTCCCCATAAACCCAAAGCCACTGCAAGTATAATGATGAGGCTGCGCGTTTTATTTCGCCAAACATTTCTCCAGGCTATTTTTATCAGCATCCTTATTGTTTTAAAGTTTCCGCTAAAGGGAAGCGGTTCACATACCACAGCGGATACACAACAGAAACAATGGCTATGGCCAGGACGGTTAATCCCTGATACAAAAAAATTGATGGATCCAAAGAAGCGGGCAACAAAGGTTCAATACCAAATTGCTGATAAGCATCCGCTCCTTTCCCGGTAATCCTGATCGGGTGATGATACAAATAAATAATCACCGGCAAAATCAGCAGGCACCCGGTAATGATTCCCATCAGGCCGATAAAGATGGTTTCAAAAATCATGATCATGGTAAGCTTTGCACGATGCATCCCGATGGCGATCATCACAGAAAATTCTTTCTTTCGCTCCATCGTCATCATCAGGATGGTTCCAAACACGCCGAAGGCAACAACGAGATATAAAATTCCGAGCATGATGATACCTCCGGCATTGTCTCCTTTAATTTCTTCCACCAACGATTTGTTCATCGAAGGCCAGTCCATTACTTCGTAATTCTTACCTAATTTTTTCTGAAGCTCTTTGGTATTGCTATTCATTTTTTTCGGGTCGCGAAGCATCAGGCTTACAGAAGTAATTCTTTCGGGGGCCGCAAATAAAGTTTGTGCGTCTCCTATAGACAAATACACCATGGCATTATTCAATTGCTCAACAGGGTAATGAAAAATTCCCTGCACCAGAAATTGCCCCGCAGCAGTAGTGCCATGATAACCTTGTCCCAATAGGACGATCGTGTCGCCGGGATGCAGTTGCAAATATTTTGCAAGACCATCTCCTACCAATGCGCCTTCACCGGAAGAATTCGTAAAATAACTTCCGCCGGAAATTTTTGCTTTTAACCCGGTCATTTGATTCTCTTTTTCCGGGTCAATGCCGACTACCGCAACTCCTTTGGTATGCGCTCCCGAAGAAGCAAGTGCAAAGGATTCCAATCGCGGAATAGCAAGTGAAATGTTGTTGTCTTTTCTGAGAGCGTCTGTTACGGCGCTGTCCCATTCCATTATGTTATTAATGGATTGATCATTCCAATATCCGTTTTGATGAACCTGGATATAACCGGTAGAAAATCTTACGGCATTTCCTATCATGTTGCCATACGCGCCCAGCTGAACAGACCGTATGGCAATAGCGAGCACTACCGCCATCAGTACCGATGTTAGTGTGATCAAGGTTCTGCGTCTGTTGCGCCATAAGTTTCGCCATGCCAGTTTTATAAATTGAATCATCGTTATACAAATTCATTGCAAACATTCATACCAACAATCACTCTTATCATCTTATATTTTTCATATTCTGCTGTGAAAAGAAGTCTTCTTTCACCGGCAGGTTGAAAGTCAGCTTTTCGAATATTAAAACCGTTTGCTTTCCCGGATCTTTCACCGGCGTCATCACCAGTCTGGAAGGCAGATCGCGGTCGCCGAAATGTTTTATGTCTGATTGTATTTCCCGGTTTACCAGTTCCCCGTCTTCATTATAATATTCTGCCTTTAAAAGAAAATATTTATCCTTTGCGATCCAGGCAATGATCTTATCCCAAACCACCGCAGCATTTGGTTTTGGCGTTAATTGAATTTTATAGCATTCATATCCTTCCACATTTTCCATTCCGAGCAAAGTGTGCGTATAGTCATCCACGATTGAATTGGCTTTTACGAGATCGTTGTTGGTAAAATCAGAGCCCATCCAGTTTTGCCCCATCATGGATGGCGGTATCTTAATAATACGGCTGATGGAAGGCATCCAGTTCCACATTTCGGCTTTTCTTTTCAGAAACACCTGGCCTTTGTCCTGCGCGGGGGCTGTGATATAGATCATATAATAATCATTTCCCAAAGACCATGTTTTCAGGGAAACATCTCTTGTCCAGCCGGGGCGGACGATATGCATCGTTGCGATGCTTTCGCTTGACCTTCCATTCATCAGGTCGTTGGCTTTTGTTACAATTGCAGTTGCATCTGTCTGTGCGCAGGAATTTGCAATTGAAAGCATCAGGGCTGCAACAGTAACTAAAAAATTTTTTTTCATAATAATTCGTATTTATGCCTATGCAAATTTTGCAATGATCATTTTCACTACGTCCTCAACCGGATATTCATCAGGCATCATTATCAGATCTATCAGCACTCCATCCAGAACCGCACCAAAAAGCATAGTTTCGGCAACCGGGTTTTTTGATCTTTTCCTCCTGAAATAGTCAATGTATATGCCGAGATATTTTTCAAAAAAAATTTTCGCTTCCTTTTGGAACTGCCTGCTTACATTAGGCTGAAGGGCAAGCAAGGTGTATAATTTCCAGAAATCCGTTTCCTGCAAAAAATATCCGATCATGCCACGCAGGTTTTTTTCAAAAGCTTTTTTCGTTTTAATACTTCCCGGCGTATTGGCGTCAATATACGCCAACGCCTTTTCCATTCCGAACCTGATCAATGCCTTAAGTAATTCGTCTTTACCCGAATAATAAGTATAGAGCAGCCCCTTGGCCATACCGGCCTCTCTGGCAATCTTATCTATAGTGGCTCCTTCAAATCCGTTATGGGCAAACACTTTCAATGCAGCTTCAAGAATGGCTGACTTTTTATTTTCCTTATGAAGCCGCAATTGTGCTGAAGTGCGGGGTGACATATTTTTTGACTGAATGGTCGGTCAAAATTAAACATAATTTCGGATAAAAAATTCACGGGATCCGGCATATTGAATAATACTTACAAGCCATGTCTCTTTATAGAAACTGATCAGAAAAATCAGTGAGCGAGGGGGTCCGTAACAACACCTTTTTCTTTTCCTTCATAATAATTGGATTGCTGCAGGGAGCCAATCCTCAACCGGATGGGCAGGTGCGTAGATTTCTCTATCTTAAGTTCCTGCCTGCAAAAAAAGCCATAATAGCGCGTAGCAAAGTCTGGCGGTAGTGTGAAAAAATTTTTTTCAACGGTACGGTCCAAAGTAAATGAATTGAAACAAACAGGAGTGAAACGGACGGCGTTTTTTGAAGAAGCGCTTTTCTGCTGAAACTTTATGGCAATTGAGTTTTGTGCCCTGCAAAGTAAGGAGGAAAATGTTAAAAGAAGCACAAAGCCACAAATTGCGTTCCAAAATTTCATGTTGTACATTTCTTCTGTAAATTTACGGCTTTAAAAATAGTGTGGATTCATGTCGTTAAGCCAGCGTTTGCAACAGAAGCTGTTACAAAAACTATCGCCCCAGCAAATACAATTAATGAAGTTGCTGCAGGTGCCTACCGCTCATTTGGAAGAACGCATCAAGGAAGAGCTCGAGGAGAACCCTGCATTGGAAGCCGGGGAGCATGAGGATAATTATGATAACAAGGATGAATTTGATTCAGCAGAAGAGGATTTTGATGCCGATAAAAATGAAGATGAATTTGAAAGCATTGACATCAGTGAATATGTAAGCGACAGTGATGATGATGTGGCGGATTATAAATTACGGGATGATAATTACGGCGACCAGGAAGAAAATAAAACTATCCCGCATAAGGTAGAAACGTCTTTCTATGAAACGCTCAGGAATCAATTGCTCATGCTGAACCTTGATGAACGGCAACAAAAAATTGCAGAGCAAATCATTGGCAGCATAGATGATGACGGGTATTTAAGGCGCGAGGCATCTGCTATCTGCGATGATCTTGCCTTCAGGCAAAATGTGAATAGCACGGAGAAAGAGGTGGAGGATATTATACACATGATCCAGGAATTTGATCCGCCCGGAGTGGCGGCGCGGGACCTCAGGGAATGCTTACTGCTTCAGCTTAAGAGAAAATCCGGTGAAGGCAAGTCTGTTCAGACTGCTATTGATGTTTTGGAAAACTATTTCGATGAGTTTACTAAAAAGCACTATGAAAAAATACAGCGTGGCTTAAATCTGACGGATGATGAAATAAAAGATGTTATCAGCCAGATTATCCGGCTGAATCCAAAACCCGGCGGCCAGGTAGGCGATGCTGATAAAATGCAGACTTATGTAATTCCGGATTTTTTTGTAGTGAATAATAATGGTAAACTGGAAGTGACACTGAATTCCCGCAATGCCCCTGATCTCCGTATCAGCGAAGGCTACCGCGATATGCTGAAGGACTATGATAAAAGCGCAAAAAAAGACCGCCGGCAGAAAGAAGCCGTGCTTTTTATCAAACAAAAAATTGATTCTGCCAAATGGTTTATTGATGCCATCAAGCAACGCCAGCATACGTTGTTAAGCACCATGCAAACGATCGTGGAGTATCAGAAATCATTTTTTCTCACGGGCGATGAAACAGAACTGCGACCGATGATCCTGAAAGATATTGCCGAAAAAACCGGGCTTGATATTTCAACGGTAAGCCGTGTGGCCAACAGCAAGTTTGTGCAAACAGAATTTGGCACCTACCGATTAAAATTTTTCTTCAGTGAAAGCCTGGTTACCGACAGCGGGGAAGAAGTGAGCACGCGTGAAGTAAAAAAAATCCTCAGCGACCTGATAGAAGAAGAAAGCAAACAACGCCCGTTAAGCGACGAAAAACTTACAGAATTGCTTCAGGAAAAAGGATACAACATCGCCCGCCGGACAGTAGCCAAATACCGTGAGCAGCTCAACATACCGGTGGCGCGATTAAGAAAAGAATTATAATGAACAACCCGGATACGATAACTAACGATGCGGCACAACCGAAATTTCCTCTTCTGCTTCGCATAGCGGCATATTTTTTTTCTTATGTTTTTCATCCCTTATTTATACCGCTGATCGCTGCCTGGTACCTGGCGTTCATTCACGAGGGGTATTTCATTGGCATTTCACAGCATGATAAAGTATTTATCCTGCTTAGAGTTGCCGCCAACACCATTCTTTTCCCGGGAGCTACTATATTATTGTTAAAAAGTGTTGGTTTTATCAAAAGCATCTTTTTAAAGAGCCGGCGGGAGCGGATCGTACCCTTCGTTGCCGCCAACATTTTCTATTTCTGGATGTACCTGGTATTTCACAACCAGCCGGAAGTGCCGTCCGTTCTTACTGCATTTATTCTCGGAATTTTCCTTGCCTCTTCGGCTGGCTTTTTTGCAAACATATATTATAAAATAAGCATGCATGCCCTGGGAATGGGTGCGCTGTGCGGACTGGTACTTGTAATTATTTATTCAAATTCTGTGTACCCGGTTTTCCCCGCAGCAATGGTTATTTTTTTATTGACCGGCCTCGTTAGCACATCCAGGCTAATGATCAGTGATCACACGCCGTTTGATATATATACCGGAATTATTTTCGGTATCATTTGCCAGGTTATTGCGGCGGCGTTTATCGGGATAAATTCTTAAAAATTTTGCGGAAAAGCTTATTGTGTGTTTCCTTTGCACTGTATGTTTTAAAGGGAGGAACCGTTTTAAGATAAGCATAGATAGCGCTTACCTCATTCTCCGTAAGCTTTTGCCAGGTTTATAAAAAACAAAAGCGGCTTAATAATGCGCCTTATGCACGATATTTTGATTAATTTTATGGCGTAAAAAAGGATTATGGCAGCCTCATTTAATTTACAATTACCTGTTGCGATTGGCTGCGACCATGCAGGTTTTGAATACAAAGAAGCTATCATTTCTTTTCTGGATGGGAAAAATGTAACATGGAAAGATTTCGGCGCTTATTCTGCTGATTCGGTCGACTATCCCGATTTTGCCCATCCTGTTTCCAATACGGTAGAAAGCGGGGACGCCTCATTTGGAATTCTGATATGCGGAAGCGCCAATGGGGTGGCGATGACAGCCAATAAGCACCAGGGCATAAGAGCCGCCGTTTGCTGGGGGGAAGAATTGGCAGCGCTGGCGCGTAAGCACAATAACGCAAATATCATCTGTATACCTGCAAGATTCGTACGCGAAGGCCTGGTCGAAAGAATGATTGAAATTTTTATGCATACTGATTTTGACGGCGGCCGCCACAAAAACCGTGTAGACAAAATTGCCTGTGGAATCAGCCACGCTTCCTGACATTTCATTTATAGTATCCCGCATTTCATTTGTTATTTTATCTTTAGAAAAATTATTCTTTTCTGCTGAATAATAACTTCCATATTCGTTATCAACGCCAGAATATAACGGTAAAGCATAAACGAAATTTCAATGCCCATTAAAGTAACTACATGGAAAAAGACAAAGAGAATGACCCGGACGGCATACAACTAAGCAGGGTACTAAACGTGCAGACCGCTACGCTGGTAGTGGCGGGTACCATGATAGGAGCAGGCGTTTTTAAGAAGATTGTGCCGATGGCGGCCACCGGGCTCAGCGAAACTTATATCCTGCTCGTATGGGTAGCTGCAGGAATCATTACTTTATTCGGCGCCTTTACATTTGCAGGATTATCGAAACTTACTACTGCCTCCGGCGGCGCTTATGAATATTTAAGAATCTGCTACAACGAACTGGTAGCTTTTTTACTGGGGTGGGGCTGTTTTGCAATCATCGGGAGCGGCGCTATTGCAGCACTTGCCTTTATATTCGCAGAATCTGTTAATGCATTAATCACGATACCCGATCCTTTACAGCATTTGAGCCATGTTTCAATTGCGCATGTTATTTATCCTTTCGCTGATTCAGGAATAAAAATAGCAGCAGTGATCAGCATTATGTTACTTACGTGGTATAATTATCTTGGCGTAAAAAAGGCCGCCGGTTTAAACAATATCATTACAGGAGCAAAAATTTCGGGAATTCTTTTCTTAATTATAGCAGGTCTCTTCATAAGCAATCATCCCGTTACCGGTACCATTAATGCGGCACCTTTACAAACCATCCATCCGTCATTTGGCATTTTTTTCAGCGCCATGCTGAGTGCCTTCTGGGCATACGACGGGTTTAGCAATGTATCGGCCGCAACAGGTGAAATAAAAAATCCCAAAAGAAATGTCGGAATAGCCATAGTAGCCGGTGTATGCATAGTGATGATATTATATGTGCTGACCAATTATGCATATATGAAAGCAATACCCCTGCAGGAATTGGCCCTGCTGGGAGAAAACAAAATAGCAGCCTCCGAAGTAGCCGGCAAATTACTCGGTAATGGCGGCTGTGTGCTGATTTCAATACTCATTGTATTAAGCACATTTGGCGCATTAAATGTGCTTATATTGTTGTACTCACGCCTGTATTACCGGATGGCAGAGGAAAAATTCTTTTTTAAAAGCGCTGCAAAAGTGCATCCGGTTTACCGGACACCGCATTTCGCCTTGTTCTATTCAATGATTTGGAGCTGCATACTGGTCCTGTCAGGCACTTTTGATATTCTTACAAACATTGTAGTATTCACTGCATTTGCCTTCTATACGCTGCTCGCTGCGGGTCTTATTAAAATGAAAACAAAAAAAATAATCACAGAAAGAATTTCATTTTACCCGGTTGCGCCTGTACTCTTTATCATAATAACTTTATTTTTTTTGATAAATACCCTTTTAAGCAATACCCAGCAGACACTTACCGGGATAATCCTGATTGCAAGCGGTATTCCCTTCTACTACTTTTTTAAATACAAAAAATACAGGGAATAAAACGTCGAATATCCGTTACCGTTAGTAATTATACGCTATAAACAATTTCAGAATTTTCAGGGGAGCGGCCCATACCCGCCATTGCGCCGGCCCTTACAACAGGGTGATCTTGATCAGTATCAAAAATGTTCATAATCATTTATCCGGATACAGCGAAAGTATAGATTTATGCTGTTTTTAAAGGAAATTTTAATAAAATGGAATTACCGGGTTGCATCAATCTTTTTGTTTATAACACATTGAGATCAGGTTTTCACAAGATGGCATACCACTATATCTCACAATATTTTTCGTTTGTGGATACAGGAAAGATCAGTGGCGTTTTAACCGATGTGCACGGAGAGCCCTTTGCCACTCCTTCCGGCAAATCCTTTATTCATGGCGAGTTGTACACGCTAAACGATCCGGAAGATTTCTCATTTGCCTTCGGTCAGCTGGACGATTATGAAGGGCTTGATACCGAAGCCGGCGAGAAACCGCTATATAAAAGAGAGACCGTAACGGTTCAAAAGGATAAAGGTGCTGAGACGAATGCATGGATCTATTGGTACAGGGGTGATGTGCACGGTTACCCGGTAATTTCTTCCGGCGACACAATAGAATATTATGGAGAAAAAAACTTCTGAAGCTTTCTTTGACCCACTAACCCTGGCAATTCTTATGTAAAATACACAGGCAATCTTTACCAGCTTATGATATATCCTACATCTGAGGAGGCGCTTGATTTTAAAGCATTACAACTACAGTTCCCGGATCAGTATAAGCTTGTATTCCCGGACAGGCTGGCTAAAAAAACGGTTATTATCATTCCCAGTCTTACGTTTGACCAGGAGATACTGCAAAAAATTGATGGCATTATTTATTACGAGGAAAGGATGCTTTGCCTTCTTATGCTGTTGCGCATGCCTCATACACATGTAATCTATGTTACGAGTATGCCTGTGCATAATATTATCATGGATTATTACCTGCATTTGTTGCCGGGTATCACCAGTTATCACGCAAAGAAGCGGTTGACTATGTTGAGTTGTTTTGATCCTTCGCCCAAATCGCTTACGGAAAAAATTTTAGAAAGGCCGCGGCTCATTGAACGCATTAAAAAAAGCATCCCGGATAATCATACAGCCCATCTGGCATGTTTTAACGTGACAGAAGCAGAGCGGCAACTCGCCGTTAAACTGCAGGTACCTATTTATGGATGTAATCCGGATCTGCTGTATTTAGGAACAAAAAGCTATAGTAAAAAAATTTTCAGGGAATGCAATGTACTTACCCCCGAAGGCTTTGAAGATTGCCGTACAGAAGAACACCTGATTCAGTCTTTGGTATTGCTGAAGAACCATCTTCAGTATAATCTTAAAATGGTGGCGCGCAATCTTAGCTATCATAGTTATCTTAAAAAACTATCCCTTATGGGAGGTATTGCTGAGGTCTTTTTAGAGGCACAGCTAATGGCATTCCCCTCTGTTCAATGCCGCATTACTCCTGTTGGCGAAGTAGAAATAATTTCTACGCATGACCAGGTATTAGGGGGCGACAATGGACAGGTTTTTCTTGGCGCAAGCTTTCCCGCCGATCGCGAATATGCAGCGGCGATCGGCAGCAGGGCTGCGCAAATTGCCATCAAATTGCAGACGCTGGGAGTAATCGGAAGATTCGGGATAGATTTTATATCAGTAAAGCAAAACGGAGCATGGATCCACTACGCCAGTGAGATAAACCTGAGAAAAGGCGGCACCACACATCCTTATTTGATGTTGCAATATTTAACGGACGGCAATTACAACGCCGATACGGGAATTTATACAGCGGCAAACGGTCAGCAGTGCTATTATTTTTTTTCTGATAACCTGCAAAGCGAAAACTATAAAGGGCTTACTCCCCACGATCTTATCGAAATAACGATCGTGAATAATCTTCTTTATGACAGCAGCAACCACGAAGGAGTAATGTTTCATATGATAGGTGCATTATCACAATATGGCAAAATGGGTATTTTGTGCATTGCTTCTTCACCTGAAAAGACAATAGAATTATATAATAAAACCATCGCCGTCCTCGAAAAGGAAAAGCAAAGCGGCAAGTAACGCGAAGGCAGAGAGTAAAAACGGGCGACAAAATATCAGTATATCACAATAACTGATGGCCTCTTTTGATATGGTTTTTCAGTCTTTAAAAATAAAAACAAGAGTACGCCTTCACGATACTCAGCTTTAACGAAGTCCGTATCTACATTTTGAGGAAGCGGCAGCCGGCAGCTGAAAGAATCATAATTAAAAGCGTGCTTACGGTATTTACCATTTGGCACGGGGCCGGTCTCCCTGCGGAATGCAGAAACCGCAAGCTTCCCGTCGCAATTGATTCCTGCAAAAAAATCATCTCTCTTAAGACCGGGAACGGCCAATTCAATTTTATAATATTCGTTTGTTTCCGAAATATTACAGGGCGGATTTTTTGGTCTTTGATGAGAAGAGACAAGTCCTGCTTTGAGGGTTTCCATTTTAAATTGAATTGGCGTGTAAGACCCCGGGTAGGTATAAATATCATTATGATAATCATTGATTGTTTGCATAAAATCGGATTTGCAAGGATGTATGAAAAGGATTTTGTTGCTACATAGAATTTTTCATTTGATGTTAATGAAAAGCATTTAGCCAGGGAAGCAACAGGATGGAAATATTAATATTCGCCGCGAATAGCAATTTTTTAGCCAGAAGCATACCGGAGCATCCATACTAACGGCGTAATAAAACTATGAAAGAACAGCCTAAAATCAAAAGTAAACGTACGATGAAAACAAAAATTTTTTTACGCAGAAAATCATCGTATATATACGATCCGGCTTCGGAAATTACCGGCGGGAAAATTTTTCAAATTATAACGGTGACGAATATACGAAATCGGATTTTTACAGAATCCTATATTAAATTAAAAGGTAAATCTTTTCCCGTCTGCTGTCATTTTTTGCGCATTTACGCTGCAATAACCGGCAAGTATAAATCGTTTTATATATTGAAGAGAGATTCCGGTTTTAGTAAAATCCAATTAAACCCACACTATGAAACACATTTACAAGCTACTGACCATCGCCCTGCTTTTTGCAATAATATTTGCCTCATGCAATAGCTCCAAATATAGCGGCGGGGCTTCCCATAACCATGGCGTGAATACACGGGGCTTCTCAGGATATTAAGGGGAATACAGTTTTGTGCATCCTGAAGTATAAGAACCCTTCATTACCCGCGTGATCAGATTTTGTAATTAGGTACAAAATTTAAAAATGCATTAAAGCTGTGCAGGTATTTTTTCTTGTGCAGCTTATAATAAAAGGCGCCCTTTTTTGAGCTTAATTTTTCTTTTTGCTTTTGCTTAATCAGCAGTCCTGTAGATAAAACTTTGCGGCTGAAATTCCTCTTGTCAATTACAGAGTCATATACATCTTCGTACAAATTCTGCAGCTGCGGTAAGGTAAATTTCTCGGGCAACAATTCGAATAAAACGGGATGAAAGGCCGCTTTATACCTCAGCTTTTCCTTCGTCATCTTAATCATGGCGGCATGGTCAAAGATCAGCATTGGCAGCTTTTTCAGATGAAACCATTCTGCATGATACTCCCGGCTGATCTGCTTTTCATATTTATGTATATCGACCAGGCTAAAATAGGTAACGGATATCGTTCTCTCCACGGGATCGCGATGGGGATTTCCAAAAGCATATAATTGCTCAAGATAAACATCGTCAAGCCCGGTAAGCTCTTTTAATACTCTTGCAGCAGCAGCATCGAGGCTTTCACCCTTTTGAACAAATCCTCCCATTAAGCTCCACTGGCCTTTTTGAGGCTCAAATCCGCGTTGAATAAGCAGTAATTTCAGGTGCTGACCGTCAAAACCAAATATGATACAGTCAATGGCAACCAGCATCCTGTTTTGGTGTGAATAGTATTTAATCTGCATGGAAGTAATAAAGTGCTAAGAGCCTAAAATTAAAACTAAATACAATAAAAGCAACCCGGGTTTCTGAAGCGTGTTTAAAAAAGCTCCGGCATCAGTTTTAATTGTCAAACTAACAATTAAAAGATATGCTATATTGCAGATAATTAGCCACGCACTGCAAATGATACGATTGCTGGTATATACTGCTATTTTATATTATTCCCCGGTAATACTTCGGCATTTCCCTGAAAGATCTGCCTATTATTTCAGCACATCCGGAAATGATAATAATGAGGGCTCTCCCAAATCTCCCCTAAAATCCTTATCGCTTATCAGGCGGCTCCGCCTCAAACCGGGTGATTCAATTCTTTTAAAAGGAGGCGATGCTTTTAATGACAGTATTATACTTACGAAAAATGCAGTGCCCGATAAACATATCCTGATTTCATCTTACGGAAACGGCAATGCTATTATCAACGCAGGCAATGAAAGCGCTATTGTTATTTACCAATCTTCTTTTATTGATATAAAAAATATAAACTGCAAAGGATCCGGCAGAAAAAACGGCAATACAAATCCCGGTATTTCTATCAGTGATTGCAATGGGTTGAACATTGATAATATCGATATAAGCGGCTTTCAGAAATCAGGCTTACAATTATATAATTGCATCAACAGCAATATTAATAATGTGGTTGCTCATGACAACGGAGCCGCCGGTATTGGCGTTGAAGGAGATTATGCCAATAAGCTCGGCAGCAGAAATATCCGCATTATCCATTGCAAAGCGATAAACAATCCCGGCGATCCGTCCAACCTTACCAATCACAGCGGTAATGGAATTGTAGTAGGGCATTGCACCAATGTACTGATTGACCATTGCATGGCAACTGATAATGGATGGGATATGCCGAGGATCGGTAACGGGCCTGTTGGTATCTGGGCCTATGAAGCGGATAGCGTCATCATCCAGCATTGTCTTTCTTATCGCAATAAAACATCTCCGGGTGCTGCAGATGGTGGCGGCTTCGATCTGGATGGTGGCGTTACCAATTCTATAGTTCAATACTGTTTATCATATAATAACCAGGGGAGCGGTTACTGCATATTTCAATATTGGGGGGCCAGCCCATGGCATGATAATGTGTTCAGATTTAATATCAGCATTGATGACGGGCTGGTATCAGATTCACGTGCGGGAGCTTATATATGGAACAGCTCCGGCGATGCATTACAATTTCACAATTGCAATTTTTATAATAATACGATCTACAATTCAAAACAGGCGGCGTTGACTTTTTCTGAAACAGGCCAGCGACGCAACTTCAGGTTTATGAATAATATTTTTATCGGCGCTGATAGTTTAATCCGTGGCAATAAAGGAAAAGATATATTTATAGCCAACGACTGGTATAGCCTGGAGAAAGGCTTTAATGCAGATGGAATGAGTGATTTCAGCAAATGGATTGCCAGATACAATATTGAAAAATTAAATAACAAAACAACCGGAATCAATATAATGCCTGCATTTAAAAATCCGGGTGATACCACATTTACCGATATAGATTATTTGAGCGCATTCAACAGCTATAAAATCATTACACCGTCTTCGGTGACAAAACGTGGTATTGATTTAAAGGAATTATTTCATATTGACATCGGCAGTAAAGATTTCAATGATGAGCCCATCAATAAAAAATACCTGGGAGCATGCACCAATAAATAAAACCCAAACAGATAGGTAAAATGAAAAATTCTCTTGCTTTAATTTTCCTGCTCACTGTTACATCATCATGTTTCTCTCAAAGAAATATCCTGTTCGATGAAGGATGGCGCTTTCACCGGGGCGATGTATTAAATGGGGAGGCAGTAAATTTTAATGATGACAGCTGGAGAAAAATTGATTTGCCACACGACTGGAGCATTGAAGATCTCCCGGGTACCAATTCGCCATTCAATCCCGATGCCATAAATGGGGTTAGTGTTGGCTTTACAACAGGTGGAACCGGGTGGT
The DNA here is from genome assembly GCA_964627765.1 of uncultured Ginsengibacter sp. GTDB lineage: Bacteria > Bacteroidota > Bacteroidia > Chitinophagales > Chitinophagaceae > Ginsengibacter. The sequence continues at coordinate 272,074 of CAZVKO010000016.1, forward strand.
ACAGGAAAGATTTTTTTGTTTCTGCTTCAGAAAAAAATAAAAAAATGTACATCCTGTTTGATGGCGTATACATGAATGCAGATGTTTGGATCAATGGTATTCACCTCGGCAATCATCCTTATGGATACACGTCTTTTTACTACGACATTTCAGATAAAATAAATCTGAACGGCAATAATGTTATTGCAGTACAGGTAAAGAATGAAGGGGCTACGAGCCGCTGGTATTCGGGTTCAGGAATAGATCGTCACGTGTGGTTCGAAATTGTGAGCCCCGTTCATATTGCGCAGTGGGGTACCTACATTACAACAACTAACGTAAGCAATACATCCGCCAATGTCAGAGTCGAAACAAACGTAAAAAATGAAACTGCAGAAAATAAAAAAGTAAAACTGGTTACTATATTTTTTGATAACAGAGGGGAAAAAGTTGCTGCTGCATCTTCTTCAGAAACAATTTCTGCAAATAGTGAATTCACATTCGGCGATTCTGCTACCATCACTTCTCCTGCCCTTTGGTCGCTCAATTTCCCTGCACGATACAAAGCTATATCAAGAGTATATGTAAACGGCAAGCTAAGCGACAGCGTCTCCACCTCATTTGGCATTAGAAAAATTTCCTTTGATGCAGCACATGGCTTTTTATTAAACGGCAATCCGGTGAAATTGAAAGGCGGATGCTTTCACATTGATAATGGTCCGTTAGGGGCCAGGGCTATTGATGCTGCTGAAATAAGAAGAGTTGCCTTAATGAAAGCAAGCGGATTCAATGCCATCCGCTGCTCGCACAATCCGCCGGCACCGGCTTTTTTAGATGCCTGCGACAGCCTTGGCATGCTCGTGATCGATGAAGCATTCGATTGCTGGAACAATGGAAAAAATGACAACGATTATCATTTGTACTTTAACGACTGGTGGCAACGCGATCTGCAAAGTATGCTGCTGCGCGATCGCAATCATCCCTCCGTCATCATGTGGAGTATCGGGAATGAAATTCCTCTTATGAGCAATAAGCGCGTGGATGATACCGCTAAAATCCTGGCCGGTTATGTTCGGAGCATTGACCCCACAAGGCCTGTGACGGCAGCCGTTAACAGCGTTTCAGAAAAAATGGACAATTTTTTTTCTGCACTGGACGTGTGCGGATACAATTATGCTTATGATCACTATATACCCGATCATGTACGGAAACCCAACCGGGTGATGTTCGCAACCGAATCATTTGCCCTGACACAATTTGATTACTGGATGAGTGTGCTGGATCATCCGTGGGTGATAGGTGATTTTGTCTGGACAGGTTTTGATTATATCGGCGAGTCAAGCATTGGCTGGCGCGGTTATCCCCAGGACAAAAATTTTTATCCGTGGAACATAGCTTATTGCGGTGACATTGATATCTGCGGATGGAAACGGCCGCAATCTTATTATCGCGACGCTTTATGGAAAAAGAACCAGCTATCCGTTTTTGTTAAGCCTCCCAGGCCCTCATTCCCGCTGAATCCTGAACGCGCCTCCTGGAGCATATGGCAGTGGGACGATGTGGTTCCGGATTGGAACTGGCAGGGTTATGAGGACTCTGTAATGGAAATAAATGTGTATTCGTCCTGCGATGAAGCTGAATTATTTTTAAATGGAAAATCGTTAGGTAAAAAGCAGACCAATCGTGCAACCAGGTTTATGGCAGTTTATAATGTGCCCTACCAGCCCGGTGAATTAAAAGCTATTGGGTATACGAATGGCAGGAAAATAAATGAATCCATCCTGAAAACTGCAGCACCACCTGTGCAAATAAAATTGTTTGCCGACAGGAAAATAATCAGGGCAGACGGCCAGGACCTGTGCTATATTACCGCCGAATTGGTTAATAAAAACGGTACCCGGAATCCAAAGGCCGAAAACCTGGTCCATTTTTCCATTGAAGGAAATGCCACGATTGCCGGAGTGGGCAATGCCAATCCAATGAGCACGGAAAGTTATCAGCAGCCGCAACGCAAGGCCTGGCGGGGCAGATGTCTTGTAGTAGTTGAATCTTCAAAAAAGCCGGGGAAGATAATTATCAAAGCCGGTAGTGAGGGCCTGCCGGATAGTTATATTACAATTCAGTCAAAATAAAGTGCATTATATTTTTTAATTGTATTTTTTACACTTATATTGTAATCCATTTCTAACTCCCGGAAAGAATGCCTGATAAATTTGTTGTTGGCATTGATTACGGAACAGATTCCGTTCGCTCGCTCATCGTAAATGCAATGAATGGCGATGAGATGGCGTCGTCTGTTTTTTACTATCCAAGATGGAGAGACGGCTTGTATTGCAACCCGCAGCAAAACCAGTTCCGGCAGCATCCGCTGGATTATATTGAGGGATTGCAAAGTACCATTGGAGATTGTATTAAAAAAGCAGGCCCCGGCATTGCAAAAAATATTGTGGCCATTTCGGTTGACACCACGGGATCTACTCCTGTAGCAGTTGATAAATACGGAACGCCCCTCGCTTTGTTGCCGGAGTTTGAAAGTAATCCCAATGCAATGTTTGTATTGTGGAAAGATCATACAGCGGTAAAAGAAGCAGCCGAAATAAATGCGCACGCTGAAAAATTTAACATACACTACCTGCAATTCGTTGGCGGTATTTATTCTTCAGAATGGTTCTGGAGCAAGTTGCTGCACCTGCTGAGAGAAGATGAAAATGTCAGGAAGCAGTGCTATTCGTTTGTTGAACATTGCGATTGGATCCCGTTTCTGCTGACAGGAGGCAATGATGTACACAAGATGATAAGGAGCGTATGCGCCGCCGGCCATAAAGCGCTTTGGGCAAAGGAATTTAATGGATTGCCTCCTGATAATTTTTTTGCATCACTCGATCCGTTGCTGGATGGATGTACGTCGCGATTATTTACTGAAACATACACCTCTGATAAAGCTGCCGGCCGGCTTTCAAAAGAATGGGCAGAAAGATTGGGCCTGTCCGGTAATGTAATCGTTGGGGTCGGGGCATTCGATGCGCACATGGGTGCGGTAGGCGGACAAATAGAGCCCTATCACCTGAGCAAAGTAATGGGCACTTCCACCTGTGATATGCTGGTAGCCCCTGTTGATGAAGTAAAAGATAAGCTGGTACGCGGTATTTGCGGACAGGTACCCGGTTCAATAGTGCCCGGAATGATGGGGATGGAAGCAGGCCAGAGCGCTTTCGGCGATACGTATGCATGGTTCGGAAAACTGATCACTTCTACAGTAAACAATTTATTGAAAAGCTCTTCGGTTGTAGACGCCGCCGTTGCAGACCTGATCGCAAAAGAATTGAATGAAAAAATGGTTCCGTATCTCTCCTGTGAGGCCTCACGGATACGGCTACACGAAGATGATGAATTGGCCATTGACTGGCTGAACGGGAGAAGAACACCGGATGCCAATCAGGAATTGAAAGCAGCAGTGATGAACCTGAATCTCGCAACAGGGGCACCGCGCTTTTTTAAAGCATTGGCGGAATCCACCTGCTTTGGCGCCCGCGCCATTGTGGAAAGATTTATTGAGGAAGGCATTCCCGTAAAGGGTTTGATTGGTATGGGGGGTGTTGCAAAAAAATCGCCTTACATCATGCAGGTAATGGCCGATGTAATGAATATGCCTATTCGTATTCACAAAACGGAGCAAACCTGTGCTACCGGCGCTGCCATGTTTGCAGCCACTGCTGCAGGCATCTATGGTAAAGTGGAAGATGCAATGGCCGCAATGGGACAAGGTTTTGATGCAGTATACCATCCCGACGAAAAAAATACAGGGATATATAATAAGCGGTATGAAAAATATAAAGGGCTTGGGAAATTTATAATCAGTAATGAATAGTGAATAACGAATAATGAACAATAAAGAGAATATTGTAAAGTCTAAAAGTTATTCATTTGCAATAAGGATTGTAAAGCTTTCGCAGTATTTACAAAATGAAAAGAAAGAATTTATTTTATCAAAACAAGTGTTGAGAAGTGGAACTGCAATTGGAGCCTTAATAAGAGAAGCTGAGTATGGTCAAAGCAAAACTGATTTCATTCATAAATTAAGTATTGCTTTAAAAGAAGCAAATGAAACAGGTTACCGGATAAATATTTTAAAGGATACAAATTTTATTGATGGAAAATTATTTAAGAGTCTCTCAAACAATTGTGAGGAACTAATAAAATTACTGACTGCCTCTATTAAAACTGCAAAACAAAATATAAATAATAAATGATGAAGAATCTTTTGAAACATTATCAATTATTCTCTATTCGTTATTCTTTATTCATTATTCTTTGCTCATTATTAATTCACTTAGATGCTCAATCGGTACAAATAACATTGCTCGATACATCCCATCTTGAAATCAGTAAATATATCTACGGGCATTTTGCAGAAAATCTCGGAAGATGTATTTATGATGGCTTTTGGGTCGATTCCGGGTTACCTGTTCCGAAGGAGGACCGCATCCGTATGGACGTGGTCAATGCATTGAAGAAAATTCATATTGCAGATCTGCGCTGGCCGGGTGGCTGCTATGCTGATCAATATCACTGGAGCGACGGCATTGGTGAAAGAAGCAAAAGACCCGTAAGAGTCAATACTACCTGGGGAATGGTAAGTGATGATAACACATTTGGCACTGATGAATTTTTAAAACTTTGCGGTCTCATCGGCTGCGAACCCTATATTGCAGGTAATGTAGGCACAGGCACACCACACGAAATGGAAGACTGGCTTGAATATTTGAATTATAATGGCAAAAGTACACTGGCAGATCTCCGCAGAAAGAATGGGCATGCTGACCCCTATCATGTTTCGCTTTGGGGCGTTGGCAACGAAAGCTGGGGTTGTGGCGGACAAATGACACCGGAATTTTATGCAGATCAGTTTAAACGTTATGCAGAGTTTTGCAAAGATTATCCCGGCACTCATTTGAAGAAAATAGCCAGTGGTGCCAACTCCGACGATTATCAATGGACTGAGGTTTGCATGAAAAACATTCCCTCACGGGATATGTACGCGCTTTCGATGCATTATTATACGGTGGCCGGTGATTGGGGGCATAAAGGTTCTGCAACCAACTTTGATGAACAGACCTATTTTGCTGCCATGAAGAAATGCCTTTTTATGGAAGAGCTGGTAAAAAAGCATAGCGCCATTATGGATAAATATGACCCTGAAAAAAAGGTGGCGCTGGCGGTGGATGAATGGGGGATATGGACCGATGCAGAGCCCGGCACTAATCCTGCTTTCCTGTATCAGCAAAATAGTTTACGCGATGCCTTGATTGCCGCGTCCACACTAAATATTTTCAATAACCATTGCGACCGGGTGCGCATGGCCAATCTTGCACAAACTGTAAATGTGCTGCAGGCGCTGGTCTTGACCAATAAGGAAAAAATGTTGCTTACCCCAACCTATTACGTCTTCGATATGTATCAGCATCACGAAAATGCAACATTTATTCCATTACAGTTCACAAGCCCCGAATATGTCTTTGGGAACGACAGTATTCCCGCTATGAATGCATCTGCCTCAAGAGACAGTAATGGCGTGACCCACATAACACTGGTAAATCTTGATCCGAAGAAAAAAATTGTAGTCAATGCTTTATTACAAAACATTTCATCCAAAAATATTCAAGGTAAAATTTTAACCTCACAAAAATTTAATGATATAAATACATTCGATAATCCCGATAAAGTAAAGATTACATCATTTTCAGATTACAAAAGATCAAACAACGCATTAGCAATAAATCTTCCTCCAATGAGTATTGTGCTAATTGCAATGGAATAGTTTTTATGAGTAAATATAATGACATAAAGGAAGAAGCTTACAACGCCAATATGCAACTGCCAGAGTTGGGGTTGGTGTTGTTTACATTTGGCAACGCAAGTGCAGCAGACAGGCGTACCGGCGTATTTGCGATCAAACCAAGTGGTGTTCCATATAATGAGTTGTCCGTTGATAAAATGGTAATCGTTGATTTTGATGGTACGGTTGTAGAGGGAACCCTTCGCCCTTCATCAGATACGTTGACACATGCTGTACTGTATAAGCATCTTGAACACATTGGCGGCATTGCTCACACCCATTCGACTTATGCAACCGCATGGGCGCAGAGTTTACGGGATATACCCATTTACGGCACCACGCATGCCGATCATATAACGTGCGACATTCCATGTGCTGCGCCGATGAACGATAAGATGATCAGGGAGGATTATGAATATCAAACCGGCTTTCAGATCATCCATGCATTAAAAGAAAAAAAGCTGAATTATGAAGAGGTGGAAATGATCCTGGTGGGAAATCATGCTCCATTTACCTGGGGAAAAAATGCAGCCAAAGCTGTTTACAACAGCGCCGTGCTGGAAGAAATTGCAAAGATGGCGTTCATAACCGAGACTATAAATGCAGATGCATTACGGATGAAAGATGCATTGATAAAAAAACATTTTGAGAGAAAGCATGGGAAGGATTCATATTACGGGCAGAACAGTGAAACGTAAATCGTCAAACGTGAATAAGGCAGAGAGGTATTTTTCCGAATCCCATAAATCTTTAAAATAAAAGTTATGTTTTTACAACTAAATCATCAAAAATCAGATGCGTTTGCAGCAGCTAAATCTTTTGCTTTTGAATGTTATAAATTCACGAGGCGGCTACTCTCTGAAGAAAGGTTTAATATGGTACAGCAGGTAAGAAGAGCTGCATTATCCGTTTATCCAAATATTGCTGATGGATGTTCAAGAAAATCAATTGCAGAAAGAAAAAGATTCTGCGAAATTTCAAGAGATTCAATAATAGAAATTGACGCTGTATTAGATTTAGCAACCGAATTAAATTATTATAAAAAAGAAAATATTCAATTATTGTGAGAGCTTATGCAACGTACTTTTAGCATGTTAACTAAAATGATAAGCGCATAAGTTTTCACGTTTCACGATTGACCATTCACGAAAAATAACTATGAGTAATCTAAAGAATCTGGAAGTTTGGTTCATCACCGGAAGCCAGCATTTATATGGCCCGGAAGCATTAAAAAAGGTGGCCTCGCACTCGCAGGAAATTGCCGGATTTTTAAATACGTCCAAACAAATTTCCGTTTCAGTTATTTACAAACCTGTTGTAACAACGCCGGAAGAAATTGTAGCTGTTTGTAAAGAAGCCAATGCTTCTCAAAATTGTATTGGCATTATTACGTGGATGCATACGTTCTCGCCTGCAAAAATGTGGATCAACGGATTAAAGATTTTACAAAAGCCATTATTGCATTTACATACACAATACAACAGCAATATACCATGGAGCGAGATAGACATGGATTTTATGAATTTGAATCAAAGCGCTCACGGAGACCGGGAGTTTGGCTTTATCATGAGTCGTTTGCGTATGGAAAGAAAAGTAGTAGCAGGCCATTGGAAAGATGATTCCGTTTTGAAAAGTATGGATATATGGTGCCGTGCCGCTGCCGGCCGGAATGACTGGCAGGGAGCCCGGTTTGTTCGCTTTGGCGACAATATGAGATTTGTTGCTGTAACCGATGGCGACAAAGTAGAGGCAGAATACCGGTTTGGATTTTCTGTAAATACACATGGTATCGGCGATCTGGTAAAAGTGGTCAATGCCATAAGTGATAAGGAAGTGGATGTGTTGATTAAAGAATATGAAGACACTTATACGTTATCAAATGCATTGAAAAAAGATGGCAAGCAACGGCAATTTTTAAAAGAAGCGGCGAGAATAGAATTAGGATTGAAAACATTTCTGGAGGACGGCAATTATAAAGGCTTTACCGATACATTTGAAGATTTGCACGGATTGCAGCAGCTGCCCGGTATTGCTGTACAAAGATTAATGCAGGCTGGATACGGCTTTGCAGCAGAAGGTGACTGGAAAACTGCAGCGCTGGTTCGGGCCATGAAAGTGATGGGCACAGGTTTACAAGGCGGTAACAGCTTTATGGAAGATTATACTTATCATTTTGAAAACGGAAATGAAATGGTATTGGGGGCGCACATGCTGGAGATATGTTCATCCATTGCAGACGGAAAGCCCTCCTGCGAAATACATCCGTTAAGTATCGGAGGAAAGGCCGATCCCGTAAGACTTGTATTTAATGTCGCCGGCGGAAATGCATTGAATGCATCCATCATTGATATGGGTAATCGTTTTCGCTTACTGATAAATGAAGTGCAGGCAGTAAAACCAAAACACAAATTACCCAGGCTGCCGGTAGCGCGGGTTTTATGGAAGCCGATGCCTGACATGAAAACAGGTTGCGCCGCGTGGATCTATGCCGGCGGAGCGCATCATACCTGCTTTAGCCAGAACCTGACGAGTGAGCATCTGCAGGATTTTGCTGCTATGGCAAAAATTGAATTTGTTTTAATAGATAAGAATACGAATCTTTATCAGCTAAAAAACGAATTGCGATGGAATGAGACCTCCTATCTGCTTCATTAATCAATTTTTTAAACCTGCCTATAACCATGACTTATCTAAACTACATCGACTGGGCTGAGATTGCAATTTATTTTGCTTTGATTGCCGGCATTGCATGGTGGTCAACTAAAAGAGAAAAGAATTCTGCAGAAGATTATTTTCTTGCAGGCCGGCACCTGGGCTGGTTCCTGATTGGCGCCTCTATCTTCGCTTCCAACATAGGTTCAGAGCACCTGGTAGGTCTTGCAGGATCCGGCGCTACTGACGGTGTAGCGCTTGCCCATTATGAGCTGCATGCATGGTGCCTGCTGGTGCTTGGCTGGATGATGGTTCCCTTTTACATGCGATCCAAAGTGTTCACTATGCCTGAGTTCCTGGAGAAGCGGTTTTCTCCAAAGGCAAGAACCGTTCTTTCCATCATTTCACTAATAGCCTATATACTTACAAAAATTGCCGTGGGCATTTATGCAGGTGGCATTGTGTTCAGGGTATTATTACCCGAAGTTCATATCTGGGGAATGGATAGCTTTTGGATAGGCTCTGTTTTACTCATCATCCTTACAGGCATATATACTATTCTGGGCGGTCTCAGGGCCGTTGTTTATACAGAAACCATCCAGGCCTTCATAAAGATCATCGGTTCAGTGATGATCACTTATTTTGGATTGAAGGCATTGGGCGGATGGGATAAGCTTCGTGAAATATGCGGCAGTGAAATGTTTAACTTATGGAAACCGCTTGTTCCTCATGGCCTGCATGGCACGTGGGCTCCCGTAAAAGAAGCCGGCAAAGAAGCCTGGTATTTTAACGATAATTATCCCTGGCTGGGCATGTTGTTTTGCGCGCCTATTATTGGCTTATGGTATTGGTGTACGGACCAATATATTGTGCAGCGTGTGCTGGGAGCGCCCAATGAGCGCGAGGCCCGGCGGGGTTCTATTTTTTCAGGCTTTCTTAAGCTGCTGCCCGTTTTTCTTTTTATCATTCCGGGAATGATATGCTTTGCGCTCGCAAAAAGCGGAACCAACGTGGCTATTCACAATGAATTGTTCGATGCAGGCGGACATTTAATCCGCGACAGGGCGCAGGAGGCCTTTCCGTTAATGGTGATAAATGTATTGCCGGTTGGGGTCCGGGGTATCGTTGTCGCGGGGTTAATGAGCGCATTGATGAGCGCCCTGGCCGGTGTATTCAATGCATCGTCGTCTCTTTTTACAATGGATTTTTACTCCCGCTTCAGGCCCAATGCCACCCAGGCACAACTCGTTTGGGTGGGCCGGATTGCTACGGTGGTAATGGTGATTATCGGCTTATTATGGATTCCTGTAATACAGGGCGGCCGGGGCTTATACGATTATCTCCAGGGCATACAGGCCTATCTCGCACCGCCTATTTTCGTAGTGTTCTTCTTTGGAATTTTTATGAAACGACTGAACGCAAAAGGATGCTTGGCCACACTGATCACAGGATTCGCAATGGGCTTATTCAGGTTAATAATTGATACACCTGTAAAGCTTAGCAATAGTTTCACTTACACAAAAGGATCTTTCCTTTGGATTATAAATAACATCTTCTTTCAGTATTACAGCCTGCTTATTACGCTTGTTTGCATTATTGTATTTATTGCGGTGAGCTATGCAAGCAAAGCTCCCAATTATGCAAAAATCACCGGGCTTACATTTTCCACATTAACCGATACAGATAGGAAGGAAAGCCGGTCAACCTGGTCGGCGAAGGATGTACTGTTGTCAATATTGCTCGTGTTAATCATTATTTCAATTTACCTGTACTTTACAGGTTAGAATTAACGTGAACGGTTACACGAAAAATATATCTTTAAAAAATTTACTTTTCCAGCAGCGTTTTCAAATTCTGAAGGCCTGCCGCCAGTTGCTTTCCCAGCATATTTTTAAATACCGGCGCCAATAGCGACATCGGGAATTTTGCTGGTGAGCGAAATGACCATGTAACCAGGGTGCCTGCATCCTGGTTCTTTTTCAATATCAGGCTTGCCTGTGCAATGTTCTTCATAGGCCGCTCAAACCGCAGCTCATAATCTATCCGGCTATCCTCAATAATATTAGTTGTTTCCTGCAGGCCCGCACCAACATTTTTGTCCTTACTATCCCAGGCGTATACAAAACCTTTGGTACCATCTATGCCTGTATATGTTTTTTGCATGTTTCGGTCTTTCATATTCCAAACGCTGAACAGATCCTGGTTTTTTGTCAGTTTCAGAAATTCAAATACATCATGAATGTTACGGTTAATGGTTACTTTTTTTTCAATGATCATTTCTTTAGCCATAGTAGTATATTTTGGTAAAAAAATAAAAGCAGATGCAAAGTTAGGAATTCAGACATCCGGCCTGTTACCCGACCGGGCGCTGCTAAAAAATATCAGAGTTGATTGTTTTTTGCTAAAGAGAAAAAGTATTTTTAAGGGCCCTTGATTATTTAATTAAACCTATTCAGGCCTTCTATCTTCTTATAGGGTCTTCTGAAGAAATCATCTACTTCCTCATTAAACTGGTCTTTGAAATCGATAGGAATAGCATTGCCTGCGCCCGGCAGGATCCATAAGTAAGAATCCGGTATTAACGAAGCAATAAGTAATGCATGCCTGGGAAGCACTACATCATGATCGCCGCCGATCACCAGCACAGGGCACGCAATTTTTTTCAGGTCGTCTGCCGGAATATGAGGGCCATATGAAAGTAATCTTACCACCTTGCTTTTATTACGGGTATCCTTAGTTTGCGAAAGCCGCTCTATCGAGCGATAGTATTGCATTGCCCATGTTACTGCCACGTCATCCATAGCAGAAGTATCCGGAGATAATCTTGCACCGGCGAGGGCCAGCTTTGCAACTTTATCCGGATGATGTATTGCCAGCAATAGCCCTGTAATGGCGCCATCATTCCATCCTATCACAAAACACTGGTATAACTTCAGCGAATCCAGCAACGCATTTACATCATCTGCCATCATTTCATAGCTCAGCGAATCACCTTTATCTGCGCTTTTTCCCTGTGCCCTGCTGTCTACAGCAATTACTTTAAAGCCCTGCGCAAAATAAGGAACCTGGTACATAAAGTTGCTGATAGAACCCCCGTTATTATGCAACATCACAACAGGCAGGCCATTGCCATAGATTTCATAATACATCTGAAATCCCCGGGTACGAATGTAATGACCGGCTTTTGCATTATCGCCAATGGAAAGCGTATCTATATTTTGCACCTGAGCCGCAGTGTTGAAAACAAATCCGAACGCTATTGCAGTCAGAAGCAGTACCCGCATGTTTCTCATGGTGCAAAAATATTAAAGGGTGAATGCAGCCCGTAAATGAAACTGTTAATTTGTAAAACAAGTTACGTTCGGCCCGGAAATCAAAAAAATTTTCTACGGGACTGCGGATACTCCTATCGTCTTTCAATCAATATAGCGTTGGCCACAGGGCGTTCCCCGTTATGATCCCATCTTTTCGTATCGGCGGGAAGGTTATCCAAGTCCATTCCCGGCTTATAGGCATCGCTGTGCAGCCACTGATGATTATCGGAAGGATGATTGACCACACCTCCATAAGGATAATTTTTAACCCATAAGGTAGTAGATCCGCCGCCGTCAAGATTAATAGCATTATCCATCTTCAACCAGTGCATCAGCAGCGTGAGCTCATCTATAGTCATCCCGGCAGCTTTATCATTTCTGCCATCAACGGCTACCAGAAATAGTGTATGCTTTCGTATAGCCAGGACAGAACGTGGGTTACGGCCAAAGAAACCTGCTTTAGCGGGCCAATCAAGCATTTTCCCGCGGTAAATCAGCAACGGGCCCGATACCATTATGTCTTTCCCGCGAAGATGATCTTCCCAGCCGGCAGTGCTGTCCCAGCGAACAATTTTTATTTTATTGTGGTCAATCGTGATAGCAGCCTGCTGGTGAAAAGAACGCTTGCCCCGGGCAGCCGGTAACGTTTCATTGATTGTTTTGCCGCCGGCGCGTATATAATCTTCGGAACCGCCGTCTTTCATGTTGAAAAAGGTGCCATTCATTGCAGCAACAGCATTTTTCTCCTGTGCAAATTCGCTTGTTGGTTTTAATTTCTTCGGATCATATGCCAGGTCAATACGATTTTCAGCGTTCAGCTTTACTTCGAGTATGCTGATATTTTGACTGGAGCCAAACAAAGAACTGTCGAACCAATAGTGCTTTAACGTGATGCCATGCGCTACTTCGATCACTTCCCACTTTGCATTTACAACAATAGCGGAATCTGATTGTGCATGCAGTTTTACCTGATTAAAAAAGTAAACAGCAAAAAAGAAAGAAACCTTTATGAAGGATGTAAAAATCCGATAGCCATACCTGCTCATAATGATTATTTATGCAAATATCATAATATTAAAAAAACTTCCATTGATAATAAAGCCAGGGCGATTTTTAAACTAACGGCAAAGTATACACGAAAGAGGCTTTAATACCTTATAGTGTTTGATAACACTCCTCGCTGATAATATTTGGCCATAAAAATGAACCATTAATGTTTTATCTGTAATTTGTAGGAACTCTTTACTCATCATCAATGATTGCTATATGAAACTTTTATTCTTCGCCACATTATTAGGATGGTCTGTGCCGCTTTGCGCCCAGCAAACAACCCAGGAAAGGCTCGGTTACCCAAAAGATGCCAAATTGCTGATATTGCATGCAGATGACCTCGGCGTATCCCATTCTGAGGATTCGGCAAGCATTTACTGCCTTGAAAAAGGAGATGTAAGTTCTGCCAGCACCATGGTACCCTGTCCCTGGTTTCCTGAAATAGCCGCTTATTCAGCACAACATCCGGATGCCGACATAGGCGTTCACCTTACACTGACCAGTGAATGGAAATATTATAAATGGGGACCGGTTGCGCCAAAGGATAAAGTAAGCAGCTTGCTGAACAAGGAAGGTTATTTTTACGATGACCCCGACAGCCTCGGCAAAAGGGCCAAGCTCAATGAAGTAGAAACTGAATTAAAAAGCCAGATAGAAAAAGCGCTTCATGCAGGAATGCATATTACCCATCTCGATTCGCATATGGGTAGCGTTTTTTTTAATAAAGATTTTTTAAAAATATATCTTAAGCTCGCACATGAATATCATCTTCCGTGCCTGCTGAATGCGGATGCTTTTAAATTGCTGTATCACGTAGACATCAGTGACCTCATTACGGATAAAGATGTGCTTACGGATCATGTGTATATGGCGTTTCCTCCCAGCCCGGAAAAAGACAGGGCCGCCTATTATTCGCAATTGCTCCGTGCATTACAGCCGGGACTGAATTGTATCATTCTTCATGCAGCCTTCAATAATGATGAGATGCGGGCCGTCACGATGGACCATCCTGATTATGGAGCTGCATGGCGGCAGGCCGATTTTGATTTTTTTACAAGCGATGCCTGTAAAAAATTGCTGGCCGACAATCATATTTATCTCATAACATGGAAGGAAATAAAAGATAAGCTGATGAAATGAATGTGAAGCTGCATGTCTGAAATTGGGCAGCGCTTTATATATTCTTAGAAGCCGTCTGAATCTGCCGGCAGAAAAAACAAATACAAAATCCTGAAAATTATTTTTAGACAGCTTTTTTAGCCGTTATTAACATCATTTATTGCCATTTGTGGAATATATCCTGCGCTGAACGTATTTACAATCGACCGTGGTGTGAGGACAGGCACAATTGTATTTTTGATCAAAGCTATCTTATTGTCATAGCCGGAAGGCGTCCAATGGTAAAGATGATTACCGGCAATAAGGTAAGGAGTACTGTTAATGAATATAAATGTGCCGGCAGGAAGGTTGTCAATATTATCGAGCCAGGTTACTTTATTCCCTTTCGAATTGATCCTTTCGGTATGAAGGATAGCATCTATTTTATTGATGGAGGTATCTTCGATAAACTTATATTCTGGATTTCCTTTCAGCCAGTACATTTTAAAACGATAATGATCCTGCCTCCGGCATTCAAAGCAGGGGCGGTGACCGGCAGCAAATGCAGTAGCTTCATCAAGAAAAAACAACTCAGTATACAGCCCCGGTGACATTATACTTCTTTTCCTGCTTTTAAATTGTAACACACAGGTGAGCCAGGCCTTGAGCTTAAAAGGCCGCAGGATAGTTTTTGTATCATCATGCAACTGTCCGCGGTTGCCCATCCATCCTCCACGGGCAGTGGTGTCAATAATATTCCCCATCGGGTCCACCCTGTTTTGCATTGCTGAGCTTTATGCTATTAAATTACGACAATAAACACAAAGTGATAATCCCTATATGGTGCTTCCCGGCAGGTTTCAGGGTGATTGAATATTGTTAATTATAATACGCACTGCCTTTATACATCAGCCTTTATAGCGACTTATTATTATGATTAATTTACAGTTGGCAGGGAAACCCGGATGATTTATTAAAAATTTAGTGTATCCATGCCCATGCCTGTTGGTAATACTATTTCGCGTGTATGCTTTCTTTGAAAAATTCCCCGCAACGGGTAAGATCAAAATTCCATGATTTCAAAAGCTGGGGGCCCCATTCGGGATCATATACCCATGCAACCCAACTGATACCATTGTCCTGGAGATATTGGGTGATACGACTACCGTAATGTTCGGCTCCATCGTCCGGGTCGCCGGGGCGTGCTACATAACCGATCTCGGTAGCAATTACAGGATAGTTCTTTGCAGCAAACCCAAAATCCTCTTCCCATTTTGGTTCCCATGGTTGCGTTCGCTTGAAAGGATAGGGATGAGTAACGTAACCAATATTTTCTGCATCGATGGGTTCTTCCCGCAAAGGTGTAAGATCATAAGCCCAGTCAAATCCTGCAACAAGAGGAATGGCAGAGGTATCGTAAGATCTTATTAACCGGATAATGTTTTCATTGATCTTTTTCCAATCGCTCCAGCTAATATTTCCCAATTGGCCACGGTAAGAAGTAGGCTCATTGAACAGCTCAAAAAATGCCACAGTATTATTACCGCTGAAATGCCGGGCAATAACTCTCCAGAACTCGTATGTTTCTTTCAGCGTGGTATTATACATTGAATCCTGGAAGAGCTCTGTCTCAAGATTACCGATAGAATGCCAGTCAATATCAACATATATTCCCTCGGCAGTGCACCAGCTCACGGCCGAATCAAGTAAGGAAAGATAATGCTCCGGCATTCGTTCACGCCAGGCTACCGGATGAACGGGTATACGAACAAGCATAGCCCCAAAATCTTTTATATGGTCGAACAATGACTTGTCCCAATGTCCTTCATGGTCTATTTTATCCGGATCGCCTATAGACACACCTTTAAAAAGAATAACGTTCCCCGAAGGGTCTACAAAATGATTCCTCTTTACAGAAATCAGCGGAAGCAGCTTTTTATCCCTGACTTCGTTATGCAAAAGAGGACGGTCACCGTGCCACCATCCGTGTGGTTCACTGTTATTTTTTTGCGCATTTGTCTGCTCTTTTACCGATATCAATAAAAGGCACAGGCAATACATCATTATTTTTTTTATGAAATACAGTGACATGATTTTTTTGTTAAAGATATTTAGGTAATGTTATTAATAAGCCTGAATTATTAATTTAGATTCTGTCATTTAAAATTTCTCCTGTACTCTAACATCCTATCCGCGCAAACCACAGGTATCTGCCTGCTGAATATAAGCGTAAAGGATAAACTGTTGAAATCAAAAATTGATGAAAATATAAGCAAATAATTATTAAGGGCTCATGCGTATGGGTTCAGGTTGTTATACAAAACCGGGGATGAGTTTCGTCCCGTTCCTTTTCAAAAAGTCCTTCGGAAGCCTGGGATAAGGCGGTAGAAGCCAGAAAATCCAATGTATTTATACTATCTCAATTTAGTGATAGAGCCTAAAAAATAATATTTTTTTATGATTATTTAAGAATATTATTCCTGATGTGTAGTTGGATTGTATAAATAATATCCAACGATATTAACTTTTTAATAAAAATTAACTAAAATACACTATGCCGTAATTTTACGGTATTGCATATTTAAAAACCGGATATTATGTTTGTACCCGAATCGATGAGATGCTAATCTCTGTTCCTCCCGATCACCCCCTATATCTTAGAGAAGTTCCCATAATCTTTTTCTTTGATTAAGCTCCACCAATTCCTTCGAATGGCATTGTAATCAATTTTCTGTTTGAAATTCCGAAATGTACCAAACAATGTTTGATACAAATTAGTAACCTCAAACCACAAAGAAAATGAAACAGAATTTTACACTTTCGCTTGGCTATTGCGTACTTACGCTTATTTTATCAGCTTTTACTACTACAACAAAATCGCAGACATCCCTGCAATTCTCAAAACCGCAGCTTATTTCGGGCACCAGCGGTAAGGTAGGCGCCACCTACAAATTTCCGAATGTTACCAGCAACACAGATGCGTATGTAACAATAGAAGATATTGCCGGCGGAGCCACTTTAAAAAATATAGATGATACTACCACCGGCTACTATAATGCATGGCAACCGACTGTTACCAGCCCCGGCAGCGTTGGTTCATCTTATATCAAATGGGATATTGAATTTAAAGATAAGTCCGGCAACGCTACTCAAATTTCAGAAGTAGACGCATCCGGTATTGACATCGACGGAGACGGATCACACATAAGAGAATTTACCATGGTGAACGGACAGAGCAGCTATAGTGTTCCTACCCAGATTCCGACGGCGCTGACCATTACTACCGAAGCGGATACCGATAATGTGAAAGGCACCGATGCAAGCCCTACCAATTTAAAGTCAGCAGGCCCGGTTGCCAACCGTACCGGAATCGACACTCTTTCGCAGGATGTCAGAATTGATTATGTATTTTTAAACGTATCAGGCTTTAAATATTATACCGGCTCTATAGTAGATAAAAGCTATAGCAAAGGTTCAAGCGCGCTTGACAGGTACAACAGTCTTTATTTCCAGAAAATCACCGGTACCTTTAATGTGTTGCCCATCATCTATCAGAATTTTAATGCAATGGCTGATAATAACATTGTAAATCTGACCTGGCAGAGTGATGCAGACCCAAAAAATGGCCATTTTGAAATTGAAAAAGGATTTACACCTAACGAATTAAACTCAATCGCGCTGATCATGGGTGCAGAGTCAACAACCGGCAATATGGGACAATTTAGCTATACTGACAAGTCTGCCGACAATGCATCTCACAATACTATTTATTACAGGTTGAAAATTGTAGATCAATCCGGCGAGGTAAGCTACAGCCAGACGGTTGCTGTAAAGCTGAATGATAATCCGACAATCAGCAATCCTGTTGTAAAAGTATTTCCTAACCCTTACATGGAAAAAGTAAACGTAAGCTTTGACAGTAAAGAAGCAGGTATAGCACAAATATCGCTGACCAATGCATCCGGCAGTATCGTAAAGAAATTGCAACAGCAGGTGGCAACGGGTACAAATACAATTACTATGAATGACCTCTCAGGCCAGGGTGCCGGAATTTACTTCCTGAATGTAGCAGTAAATGGTAAAATCGTGGCAAGCAACAAACTCATGAAACTATAGAAGCATTTTTGTAAAGTTTCGATATTAATTTTCGGTTTCAGGTCACTACTAAAAAGGAATGAGCCGTAGCTCATTCCTTTGCATTGGCATAACGCTTGCATACAACCAGTTTGCGGCAGCTAATTACCGGACGAAGCAGCCGCTCTCATTTCCTGCAGCAGCTGAATAATTTTATCCAGCTTTTCCACTTCAATATTATTTAAGCGCTTCTGCAGCTCCTCTATTTCCTGCTTCGCTTCAATATTTGTCTGGTAATCTTTCTGAGCTTGTATCCTGTCTTTATCATTTTGCCGGTTCTGCGCCATCATGATGATAGGCGCAGCATAAGCGGCCTGTGTAGAAAAAAGCAGGTTTAATAAAATGAAAGGATAAGGATCCCAGTGGTAAATAATCCCAACAAAATTCAGCGTCATCCAGATGGCTACAATTACTGTTTGCCATATAATAAATGTCCATGAGCCCATGCCGGTGGCCACATTATCCGCCAGCTTTTGCCCGAAAGACCTGCTTTCCTCATATATTTCGTGCCAGGTTTTGAATTTAAGCATCGTGTAATAGTTTTGATGATGTGAAGATTATTTTTTAGTAAATATAAAAGGCTCAAAAATTCATGATAATCCCTTTTTTATAAAGGTACAAATTCAAAAACCGGGCGGATGCATGTAAAATATTGAGACGGAACTCCGGGGGAAAATTATTTGCATATATGCTTATCCGTTAGTTAACTAAAAAATAAAGCTTATAATACAATATTCTGCACCAGGGCGCTTTTAAACGGATAGTCAGTATTGAAATGCAGGCCCCGGCTCTCATGCCTGAACTGTGCTTCTTTTACAATAAGATAACCCACCGTTATGAGATTTCTCAGCTCACAAAGCTGCGGCGATACATACGTGGTCTCATACAATTGTTCTGTTTCCTCATGAAGCAAGTCCAATCTTTTCATAGCCCGTTCCAGCCTTACATTACTGCGCACGATGCCAACATAATCTGTCATCACCAGCTGCAGCTCTTTCAAGCTTTGTGTTATCAAAATCATTTCTTTTGGCGCGGTGGTTCCCCTGGCATTCCAGTCGGGAATAGCCTCATTAAACTTAAGTGAGTTTATTTTTTCCACAGAATCCAAATAACAACGGTGAGCAAATACCATAGCTTCTAACAGTGAATTACTGGCCAGCCTGTTTGCCCCGTGGAGGCCTGTGCTGGCGCATTCGCCGCAGGCGTATAAATTTTTTATAGACGATCGCCCCCATTCATCAGTTTTAATGCCGCCACAACTATAGTGCGCAGCGGGCGCAACGGGAATATATTGTTTGGAAACCTCAATTCCGATCGACAAACATTTTTCATAAATATTGGGAAAATGATGCAGAAAATTTTCCCTGTTCATTTCCGTGCAATCAAGAAAAACATGCTCGGTACCATTTATCTTCATTTCGTTGTCGATGGCGCGTGCTACAATATCGCGGGGGGCCAGGTCTTTTCTTTCATCATAATTTTTCATGAAGGCCTCACCCTTGTGATTTCTCAGAATACCGCCATCGCCCCTGACAGCTTCGGTAATTAAAAATGCCTGCCCGCTTTTACCGGCTTCATACAATGCCGTTGGATGAAACTGGATAAATTCCATATTTTCTATTCTCCCCTTGGCACGATACGCCATAGCCACTCCGTCTCCTGTTGCAATTGAAGGATTGGTAGTGGTTCTGTATACCTGGCCATTACCGCCTGAAGCCATCAGCGTAACCTTAGCAATGATCTTCTCGATTTCATTGGTTCGCATATTCAGCACATACACGCCGAAACATTCAATATCCGGCGTGGATTTGGTAACCAGGTATCCCAAATGGTGCTGGGTGATAACATCCACTACGAAATAATGATTCAGCAGATGGATGTTGGGCTTTGCGGCAATCTGTTTTAATAAGGTATTTTCAATTTCCTTACCCGTTACGTCTTTATGATGCAATATCCTGAATTCGCTATGGCCGCCTTCTTTGCCCAATGCATACTCACCGGAAGAATCTTTATCAAAATCGGCTCCCCATGCAATGATTTCTTTTATGCGGTCTACCCCTTCTTTCACAACAATTTCAACCACCTCCGGATTGCACAATCCGTCGCCGGCAATTAAAGTATCCTCGATGTGCTTCTCAAAGCTGTCATTATCAAAATCTGTGACGCCTGCAACGCCGCCTTGTGCATATTTTGTATTCGTTTCGTCGCTAACGGTTTTTGTAAGAATCGTAACCGTTTTATCAGGGCAGGCACGGGCTACCTTGAGTGCGTATGTTAAACCGGCAACGCCACTGCCAATTACCAGAAAATCTGTTTTCATCAATCTTAACTATGGAAGAATAAAATTAGGTGATTTAGTTTTTTAAAAAATAAGCAGCATACGGATCACGCCGGCACCATGGCAGGCTCTACCCAGGCATTGTTTTCTTTCAGAAGACTGATCAATTCACCAACGGCTACCTCTTCCGGTACGGAACGTTTTATTATTTCCTTACCCTTATATAAAGTAATCCTTCCGGGGCCGCTGCCTACATACCCAAAATCGGCGTCGGCCATTTCGCCCGGTCCATTTACGATACAACCCATAATAGCAATCTTCACCCCTTTTAGATGATTCGTTACTGCGCGGATTTTTGCAGTGGTTTCCTGCAAATCAAATAAAGTTCTGCCACAACTCGGGCAGCTGATATACTCCGTTTTTGAAATTCTTGTCCGTGTAGCCTGTAATATTCCAAATGCAATTGAATTCATTAAAGAATAACCGGGAATAAGTTGCTTATCATTGAAATGATAGTCAAGGCAAATCCCATTTCCGAACCCATCTATCAGCAAAGAGCCGGTTTCAACTGCATAATGAATCAAACTCTCTTCCTGCGAAGAATTGCTGTTGCAGATAAACACTACAGGATTTCTAATGTTGCGCTCTTCCAGTTCAATAATCATTCGGCGAATGCTTTGCATGGCGTTCTTATTTTCCGAGCTCAGGCATAAAATTGCGGTAGGATCATTTTTTACTTTTTCAAGCAATGCTTCTTTGCCAAAAGCAGGATACTTTTCAGAATAGCAATCAAGCATAACAAAATTCATCAGCGGCGACCTGATAATGTCACTATCCAAATATTGCTGTTCTGTAAATAATGGCGCATGCTTTTCTTTGTCTGCCGCCTGCCGCCATGTGTCATAATAATTAATAACCCGTAGCGGGCCCGGCAATGCGAAATTGATATTTATATCGCCGCAAAAAAGATAATCAGCGGCCATATCTCCAATGTTCCATTTATCAGGGTCCGCATCATAACGGTAATCAATACACGATAAATCTTCCGGAAGTATTTTTTCCTGCCTGCTCAGATCGGCAATCACTACAGGAACCTGCCCTCCTCCGATGTTTTGAACTTCAAAAGAGCGCCGCCTTTCTTTTTTTGTAAGAATGGATAACGAGGATTTTTGTATAGGAGGAAGCGTGGTGCTGTTTACACCGGTATATCGTTTCACTATGCTTTTGCAAACGGGAATTTCAAATTCAGGATCTTCGGTCAATGAAACCCTGATCGTATCTCCTATGCCATCTTCCAATAATGTTCCGATCCCAATTGCCGATTTAATTCTTCCGTCTTCGCCATCGCCGGCTTCCGTTACACCGAGATGCAAAGGGTAACAATGCCCCAATTCTTCCTGCATATTCTCAATCAACAGCCGGTAGGCCTCCACCATCACCTGCGGATTACTGCTCTTCATGCTGAGCATAATGTTGTAATAATTTTCGCTTTCGGCAATTCTTAAAAACTCCATCGCGCTTTCCACCATACCCATTGCAGTATCTCCATAGCGGCTCATGATCCTGTCACTCAGCGAACCATGATTGGTGCCAATGCGCATGGCAGTGCCATATTCTTTACAAATTTTTACCAATGGCGTAAACCGGTTTCTGATCCGTTCAATCTCTTCCCTGTAATCTGCATCGCTGTATTCTATTAATTCAAATTTCTTCTTATCCACATAATTGCCGGGGTTCACTCTTACTTTCTCTACAATGCGCGCTGCTATTTCTGCGGCATTGGGAGTAAAATGAATGTCGGCAACTAACGGCGTCGTATAACCGCGTTTTCGCAGTTCATTTTTTATGTTCAGTAAATTCTCCGCTTCTTTTTTTGAAGGCGCTGTAATTCTTACCAGCTCCGCCCCGGCTTCAATACATCGGATACTTTGCTCTACGGTGGCCTTTGTATCCATCGTATCGGTAGTGGTCATGGTTTGTATCCTTACCGGGTTGAAATTGCCCAGCAAAAGGTCCCCAATTTTTACTTCAAGTGTGGGTAGTCGCTTATATTGTGTCAGTGATGCCGCGTACAGCTCCATGGTACTGATTTACTTTGCAAAAGTACGATTAAAACAATGGTAGCGTTTTACCAGTCTTTCTCAGGCTTATCGCTCCAGATGCACTGGCAAAGGTATCTGCATTCAATACTGTTAAACAATACTATTAAATAGGGGCTGGGATATAAAGGATAATATTCTTTAAGAAAAAATTCTGAATGTGCAAGTCCTTATAAATTGTGAGCCATTACGTAGTTGATTAAAAATTTTTTCCGGTGTATAATCCTAAAAAATTTTAGGTATTTTATTACTTTAATCCTTTATCGATTTTTTCAATAACTGTGTGGAGTTGATATTGGCTTAAAGATATTTTATATAAATAATGTTACAACTTTATAATTGCCTGTCTACAGATACTTCTCCGGCAAAAAATCACGTGGAGAGCAATCAAAAATTTCGGCTAACCTATTAATATGATTCAAATTATATTTTGCCCGTCGCCGGGGATTTTCTACATCGCCTATAAAACCAATAGATACGTCAAGCCGGTACGCGAGCTCTCTTTGTGACCAGCCTTTTTTAATTCTTTTTTCTTTAACAGTATTTATTACATATAGCTCTATTTCTGTACTGATACCTTTTTTGGCAGATGCCATCTTTGATATGTTTAGTACAAAGGAGCGGCTTAACAAAAAATATTTTGCAAGTACAGGTACGTGTATTATTTTAGTGATTTAATTTCCAGTTAGCGCTTTTGTATAGGGAGTGCAATTGCAGCCGAAACTCAGGAAAAAATAAAGTAGTTAAAATGTTAGCAGCATTGTTTTGCGATAGCCTTTTATTTTTTAAAAGATGCTTCAGAGCACGTCTTGTGGCAGCCGCTTTTAAAAAATATATTTATTGCAATGGCACAGGAAAGGTTGATTGTATTTATTTTTTCCATGGCCGGATGGGACTTTATCTTTTCTCCTGAAAAGCTTTATAACTTTAAGCAGGTTTTGGAGTCATAAAATTAATCCTGAATCCTCCGCTTATGAAACACAAACTATTTATTCCTTTCGCTAATGTTATTATTACAGGTCTTATAGCTGTTGAATGCTTAATAGCATTGAGCAGTTGTAAAAAATTAGAATGTCCGGCTTACAATAATTCAACCCCACCTGAATCGCCTTACCAGGACCCGGTATGGTATCCGGACGGGACCATGTTATTTTTCAATCACCAGGTGGTTAAAAGTGTTGGTTTTGACAAATGTGACAATGTCTCGTATTATGATATCTACCCCGATTCTTCAGGGTTCTGGATGATCAATAAAAATGGCACGGGAATGAGGCGGGTTACTACGTTTGATCTTTTAGACCCTGCATGGAGCCCGGACGGTAAATGGATTGCCTTTGCAAATGGAGGGGTAATTTATAAAATGGCTTTCAACGGTGTAAATTTCGATACAACGAATATAATTGCTCTGACAGACAATAATTACAATCATTTTTACCCGAGCTGGAGCCCCAACGGAGATACTATTTATTATGATTCTAATGAGGATGCTCCTGCACATACCGACTTTTATTCAATTTGGAAAATGAGTGCAGGTGGCACGGGTCAAACAAGAATTACAGATACAGCTATTGTTATCTCAAACGGAGATATCAGAGAGCCATTCTGCATACCCGACGGCAGGATTCTGCATTTCAGATATCCGATAGGATCTCAGCAACAGCAGATATTTATAATGGATGCCAATGGCAATAATGCAAAACAGGTAACTCAAAATCCCGCTGATTTCAGATACGATTATTATTTGGGTTACTTTAATAACAGGGCGTTTTATGGGGGGCAATACATTTATAGCTGCGACATGAATGGTTCCAATGTCCAAAAAATCGGGGCTAACCATTCGTGGGGATTTTCAATTTCGAAAGATGGTACGATTGCTTATATAAATTTCGATGGCTATGTTGTAGATAGAACCCATGGTACCATTTGGTTAACGGATATTAATGGAAATGTAAATACACCTTTAACTTATAATATTTACTAAAAATGTAGTTATATGAAAAGATTATTTATCCTTTGTACCTGCTTATGCGGTTTTTCATGGGCATATAGCCAAAATTACTATCAGGCAACGGCTTATTTCTTATCCGGAGTTACCAGAACCGTTACAAGTACCGACACTTTTGCCACTGTTACTGCTTCAGATATTAATGCTGTATTAAGTAAATACGGTTTAAATAGCAGCAATGTATATCCTGCATTTCCGGAATTTAACGAGCAAGACACGCTTTTATTACCCAATTCAGAACTTGGTCGAATCGATACAATCAAGCAAATGGATAGGGCAAAAATTTTTGTAATAACTGTTACAGATACAACGACAAGAAATAACTTAATTACAGATTTACAAGGGCTAAGCGAAGTGCTTTTTGCAGAAGCGAATGGTGACGATTCGCTATCAGTTGCTCCGAACGATCCTGCTTATACAGCAAATGGCCAATGGGATCTGAATAATACTTTATATCCTGGTCACGACATTCATGCTCAAACCGCATGGGATATTTATCAGGGAACTTCAAATAGCATTATAGGCATCATCGATGACGGGGTAGATTTTACTGAACCAGATATCTCGGCAAAATATGCGGGCGGAGATCAGACTTTTTATGTCGAAACAGAAAAAAATGGCCGAAAGTTGAGCCATGGCACTGCAGTTGCAGGAATCGCTGCCGCTTCTACAAATAATGGTATCGAAATGGCAGGAGTTGATTGGAATGCAAAAATTTTATCAGAAGATACTCATGATTATTACAATTGTTTTTGTCTTGGATTTTTGTCTCATAAGCATGGATGGAATTTAACTGCAAGCAAAACCCTGAATGCGATAAATTTTAGTCCGAATGTATGGACATTAAATCACAGCTATGAGCTGACTCACGGTTTTTTAGGCAATAATTATTCAGTAGTCTTAGCTGAAGCCTTTGCCTATGCAGCTAAAAGCAATAGGGTATCATGCGTGGCTGCAGGAAACGATAGTAAGAATTCTACAAATATTTATCCGCCCAATTATTCTTCCGAGCTAATTGATGTTGGAGGAACGGATCAGCAAGACAATAAATTTTCATTGTCAAATTCAGGACCAAACCTGGATGTGGTTGCCCCTGCCGTAGATATTACTACAATAAACTTTAAACAATTCGGATCATTGACATCAGAGGAAGGAACGTCAATGTCGTCACCTATTGTTGCGGGTATTGCATCGCTATTAAAAGGCTTTAATCAAAGTTTATACAATGACGATATTGAACAAATTATTAAACTATCGGCAGACGATCAAGGCGTAGCAGGTCGAGACGATGTTTATGGATATGGAAGAGTGAACGCCCATACGGCGCTCAGTTACCTAAATCCACCTTATCAACTGCTGCATTTGACTGCTACAGGTGGTACGACCTACAGTACTACTGATCATGGTATCGTAATGTTAGCGGGCCTGTTTGCAAAAGATGGCAAATACCCCCAGTCAAAAAAGATAGAAGTGAGGACAACAATTAACCTGCCTACTGATTTTTGCAATATAGTCGGTGTATGGGGAGATGGTCTAAAAACAACCGGCTGGCATGATGATGGTAAGTATAGTTACGGAGATGGATTTTGTGAAGTCGTTCCCGGCTCTCTTACAAAAACCCAGGTTACTTTAAGAACATATGTTTACCTGTTACGAGATGAGTTTGGTATTTCCTATGGATATTACCCGACAAGTCCCCAAAATGTAAAATTTGCTTATTCAATATTAGGTCAGTCTGATTTATCGATCAATGGAGATGCCACCTTTTGCACCACTTCAAATCCTTATACTATTACCAACCTACCAACCGGCGCAACTGTTGCATGGTCTGCCTCCCCAACCGGAATCATAACTATTAATTCACCTAATTCTTCACAAACAACTCTTACAAAACTTAATTCAGGAAGTGTAACATTAACGGTCACTATTTCCAGTTCATCCTGTGGTGTATCACCAATAACCATTACGAAACAGATATATGCAGGCACCCCATATGTTTACAGCACCTATAACTACAATGGCAGCCAAAACCCAATCCATCTTTGGGGATCGGATCATTATTATAATCCTGCTTGTAACCTGGCAAATACCACCATCACAAGCAATATTCAGGGCTCCAATTCTGTAACGTGGAGCAAGGTAAGCTCAAGCCCTGCCAATATATCGTGGGTGCAGAGCGGCAATAATATGAACTTCTATTTTTACAATGTCGGACAGAACGCAGTGTTTGAAATTGATGCAGGCAATACCTGCGGTACTACTACGCAGCAGTATGGCTTCAGTTCAGTAAGCTGTGGAGACGGTGGCGGTTGTTCAGAATTTACCGTATCTCCTGACCCGGTTAGCGGAACAATGAATATAGTGGTTCCGGATATCATCCAGCCCTGCAATGTTGTTGCGGATGCAGATAATACTTCTGCAACGACAAATCCGGCGGTTATTGTTGAAATCCAGGTATATGATCAGATGGGAGTTTTAAAAGTGGATAGGAAATTCAGCAAAGTCAAAACCGCTTCGGTAGGTGTGTCGTCACTTAATTCGGGAATTTATTTTGTGCAAATATTTGATGGTACCAAATTTGAAAGGCAAAAAGTTATAATCAACAATTGATCAATTTAAATTTGAAATATGAGCAATGGGCATTCCTGTTCATTGCTCATTTATTTGCCTTAAAATTGCTAACGTTAAAGTATAACTGAAATTAATTACAAAGTTTACCAGTCTTTCTCAGGCTTATCGGCGGCGGCTGCGCCTTTTATCCTGTGCAGCTTGTCCTGCAATTCCTTTTCATTTTCGAGCAGCGACCGGAGCTTTTCTTCAGCCTCCTGCTTTGTCATTTTTGAACTTTGCGGCCGGGGTTGATTATTCTGTTGCTGGTTCTGCGGTTGCTGTTGTTGCTTTTTCTGATTCTGTTTCGGCTGCTGCTTATTATTTTTTTGATTCTGCTGTTGATTCTGCTGTTGCCGCTGTTGCTTCAGGGCGCGCTCCAGGTTTTGGCGGGCATCTTCGTCTTTCGGATTAAGCATTAATGCATTTTCATAAGCATTGATGCATTCAGGCAGCTTTTTATCCTTTTGATATGCTACGCCTTTATTGTAGTAAGCTTTTTCTTTGGTTATATTATCATGGGCACTCTGTATCGTATTATCGTACGATTGTACCGCTTCATCTGCATTATCTTTCCTGTACAGGGTATTGCCCAGGTTAAAATTTGCAATAGCATCTTCCGGCGAAATTTTTAATGCATTGCGATAATTATTTTCTGCGGCGTCGAAATTATTTTTTTTATAGGCCTCGTTACCTTTGAATATCTGCTTATTTACATTTTGTGCATCTGCTGAGCTGGTTAAAAAAGCAAACAAAAAAATTGCAGCGACAGCTTTTGCCTGCCTTTTTCTTTTTTCAGAAATAAAAAATTCAGCAACCAGTAATAACAGGGCGCCCATCAGAAAATACTGGAAGTATTGCCTGAATGATATATAGGAGCTGTCGTTGGTGGCCATCTCTTTTCCAAGCCCGGAAAGCTGGGATTGAATATTACCTGCCACTTCATTGGTAGTGGAATAGAGCTGGTACAGGCCGCCACTGTTTTTCGCAATGCTTCGCAATTCTTCTTCATTTAGTTTGGTAATTACCGTATTGCCTTTATCATCTTTTTTATATTGCCCGGTTTCCGGATCCATGATTATAGTGCCCTGCGGAGAGCCGATGCCTACCGTATTTACCGGTATTCCTTCCTTTCCTAATTCTTTGGCAATTTTTATGGCGTCATCATCATGATCTTCTCCGTCGCTTACCAGTATGATCGTTTTATATGTTTTTTCTGCAGGATTAAAGGCCGTTTCACACATCTTCAGGGCGTCGCTTATTACAGTACCCTGCGTCGGAACATCCTCAGGCGAAGCAGTGGACAGGTACATTTTCGCAGCTTCATGATCAATGGTCATTGGCATCTGCAAATAAGCTCTGCCGGCAAATAGTACGAGCCCTATTTTATCGCCCGGCAAATTATCAATGAGTTTTGAAATTAATTGTTTTGCACGATCCAGCCGGGAGGGTTTAATATCTTCAGCCAGCATACTTTTACTTACATCGAGCGCAATCATTATATCGATTCCCTTTCTGGTTATCTTTTGCGAACCATCAGGCTCTACCAGGGTTGCCAGTGCAAAACCACACAGGGCAAATCCTGTTATGAAAAGTATCAGCTTAACGCTAAATTTTCTTTTTGAAAAATTCCAGGTCAATTGCCTTACCAGGGAAGGGTCGCCAATCTTTTTTGCGGCTCTTTTTTTCCAACGAACCAAAGAAGCATACAGCAGGAAGATCAGCGGAATTGCCGCCAGCGTAACGAGGTATTCGGTATATCGGAAGTGTAGCATCGGGCGCTAAATTAAAAACGAATCTATATCGCGAAAAGTTAAAAGTAACCGGATAAATTCACGCATCTCTTTCCTGCGCACGGAGCCATCTTTCCGGTATCTCATTATTGCTGGCAAAAAGATAATCATTATAGCTGCAGGCAATAAGTTTTTTATTCGGCAGCTCCATCCACCAGCGTCCTGTTTTTTTACTTTGAATAAAGATAGTGTCTACTTCGGCAAACGCGGTGTGATATTCATTGAAGTTTTGTCTTTCCGCCAATGAAGTTTCTACGGCGCTTTTGCTTTTGCCATCAATGAAATACCAGATCATTTGTGCAATCTGCAAAGCCGTAAGATTATTTTCATCCTTTACCGCATCGTACCCGTAAATACCAAGTGAAGATACATTAGGACTCAGCCCTGCATAACGGGCAAGCGTACACGCTTCTTCACCCGTAAAACCATTGGGGCTACAGCTGTTGGCCGGAGCGTCGCTGTGTTTTATGGCAGAAATATCAAAGCTCACGAGATGAGAATTTCTTAATACCGGTTCCATTTCCTCAATCTGTTCTTTTACCTTTCCGAGGCGATAACAATCAAACCTCAGCTTATCCATTGTCTCCAGCATGCGCGGGTGTACAAAATAACTTTGAAAGCCAATATGATTATAATGCCGGATCACGTTCGGCTCGCTGGTAAGCATTTCCATCAAAAAATTTACACTGCGCACCGGCATTTCGCTCCTGAGGTCGATAGTGGCATCGATTACAGTGGCCTCACTGGTTTTATTTAAATCCCGGTATGCATAGTATTGCCCTAATGTATTATCATGCGAGCCGCCAATGATAATGACAGTTTTATTCAAACCTAATAATTCTTTAACGACGGTTTTCACCGCAGCGTATGTGTCTGCCAAAGAGGATCCTGATTGTATGTTGCCAAAGTCAGCGATTTTCACATCTTTATGCCAGTAATACATCTGGTACAATTGGCTGCGTACCGCATCCGCTGCGTTCTCATCCGCAATAAATGAATCTCCCCTGTATTCATTTACCCCGGTTATTACCACATCTGTATCTGACAGGTCAGGAAGCTTTTCTTCATACATTTTTACAAAATGTCCCAGCTGGCTGTCGTTGTAAGGCTTGTCGTCATTCAACACATATTTGTTTAGCGGAGTCAAAAATTCATAGAGATCGTACATGCATTTTTCATTTTGCGCAAACCTAAACATAATATTTACAAATAAAATTTGAGCCGGTAATTTTTTATTCATGTTCAGGAAAACTTTGTGAATAATGGAATCACGTTACATTTGCGATATGAATAATTTGTTGGAAGAAATAGAAAAATCGAAGGAAGATATCAGGAGCTTTTCCTCAACAGATAAAAATCCTGCCGAGGCTTTTCGCATACAATTTCTGGGATCGAAAGGAACCATAAAAATGTTGATGAGTGAAATGAAATCCGTGCCTGCCGACAAACGCAGGGAAGTCGGGCAATTATTGAATGAATTAAAGATAATCGCCGAAAGCAAACTGGAAGAGCTCAGGGCGACATCCGGCAATGGTATTCAGGCGGACAAACAGGAAATTGATGCTACCCTACCCGGCGAAGCGCTCCCTTTGGGCAGCAGTCATCCCATTACCATTGTCCGTAATAAAATTGTTGCTGTTTTCCAGCGCCTGGGATTTGCCGTTGCCGAAGGGCCTGAAATCGAAGACGACTGGCACAACTTTACTGCATTAAATCTCCCGGAAAATCATCCGGCGCGGGATATGCAGGATACATTTTATGTTTCGCATTCCACCACGGGAGGCGAAGACCGGATGCTTCGTACGCACACCAGCAGCGTTCAGGTACGTGAAATGGAAAAGGGAAAACTGCCGGTAAGAATTATTTGTCCCGGCCGGGTATATCGTAATGAAACCATCAGTGCACGCGCTCATTGTTTTTTTCACCAGGTAGAAGGATTGTATATTAATACAGATGTTTCCTTTGCCGATCTGAAACAAACCTTGTACTTCTTTGTTCAGGAGATGTTTGGAGATACAGTTAAAATCCGTTTCCGCCCGTCTTATTTTCCCTTTACTGAACCCAGTGCTGAAATGGATATCAGTTGCCTGATCTGCGGCGGTGAAGGATGCAGCGTGTGCAAACACACCGGATGGGTAGAGATTCTGGGATGCGGCATGGTACATCCCAAAGTACTGGAAAATTGCGGCATTGATAGTAATAAATATACAGGTTTCGCTTTCGGCATGGGCATTGAAAGAATCGCTATGCTGAAATACCAGATAAAAGACCTGAGGATATTTAGCGAGAATGATCTGCGGTTTTTAAAACAATTTACAAGCGCCACATAATCTTATCAGCACCTTCTATGTCTCTTTCAATTTGTGTTTGCGGAGCAGGAACCATGGGAAGCGGTATTGCGCAGGTGGCAGCACAACATAATTTTGACACTATCCTGTTCGATATTGATGAAGCCGCCGTTAAAAAAGCCGGCGGAGTCATCAGCAAGCATCTTTTGTATCTGGCTGATAAAAATAAAATTACCCGCAAAGAAAAAGAAGCGACTGAGCAACGCATTTTCTTTACACACCATATTAATGAGTGTACTGCTGACATAATTATTGAAGCCATTGCCGAAAATGAAGACGCTAAAGTTTCTCTGTTTAATACACTGGCAAAATATAACGATCCGGAAACCATTTTTGCAAGTAATACCTCATCGCTTTCTATTAATTCCCTCCAGCAAAAAATAGTTGCCCCGGAAAGAGTAATCGGTATGCATTTTTTTAACCCTGCCTATATCATGAAGCTGGTGGAGGTAGTAAAAGGCAATGAGACCAGCGATGAAACAGCCACCGTGGTGCATGATGTTTGTCTTCAAATGAACAAAACACCTGTGATATGCAATGATGCCCCGGGCTTTATTGTAAACCGTATAGCCCGGCATTACTATCTTGAATCATTGAGATTGGCGGAAGACAAAGTAGCCCGTTTTGAAGACATCGATACCATTCTGGAATCTTCAGGTTTTAAAATGGGGCCCTTCAAACTGATGGACCTCATTGGTATGGATATTAACCTCGCCGTATCGGAAAGTCTCTATCATGCTTTTCGCGAAGAGATCCGTTTCGCTCCTTCGCCTCTTCAAATAGAAAAAGTACATAAAGGAGAGCTGGGCAAAAAAACCGGCAAAGGTTTTTATGACTATTCAAATGAAAAAACCTGATTAACTTTCTCTTAATTTTTACATCGAAAATATTTAATTGGAAAATACTCTTTTGCAAAATAAGGTGGTGGTTACCGGTGCTGCAGGCCTTGTTGGTAAAGAATTGGCCACGCAACTGCTGAACCAGGGGTACCCTGTAACAGCGCTCTATCACTCCCTGCCTCCGGATATTTCTCATAACCACCTGACCCTGTTACAAGGCGATATATTGGATCCGGTTTCCCTGGAAGAAATGATGCAGGGGGTCACGCAGGTATACCATTGCGCCGCACTGATATCATATGACGGGAAAGACCGGTCAGCACTGCTGAAGACAAATGTAGAAGGGACTGCGAATGTTGTGAATGCGTGCCTGGGAGCGGGAGTTAAAAAACTGGTGTATGTAAGTTCTGTTGCAGCTTTAGGAAGAGATCACGAGGTGATAAGCGAGGAAATGCACTGGAACGAAGAAACCAGCAGGAGTGTGTATGCAAAGTCGAAGTATTATGGTGAAATGGAAGTTTGGCGGGCAGTAAGTGAAGGACTGAATGCAGTAATCGTTAATCCCGGTATCATCCTGGGAGGCGATAAATGGGATACCGGGTCATCTGTAATATTCAAATCTGTTTACAGCAATTTTGACTGGTATAGCGAAGGCATCACCGGCTTTGTAGATGTACGGGATGTTGCCAGGGCAATGATCCTGTTAATGAACAGCGAAATTTCCGGGCAACGTTTTATTTTAAACAGTGAAAACTTATCTTACAAAGACGTATTTTTTTTGATAGCAAAATATTTTAATAAAAAGCAGCCTTCCAAAAAGGTAACCCCCTTTCTTGCGGAAGCAGTATGGAGATGGGAGGCATTAAAAAAAATATTTACCGGCAGAAGACCGTTGGTAACAAAGGAAACGGCGCGAAATGCGCAGGCGGTAGTCAGATTTGATAATGCCAAAGTTTTAAATGCATTGCCCGGCTTTGCATTTATCCCGGTTGAAAGCACCATTGCATACACCTGCCATTCTTTGAAAGAAAAGTATCACCTATGATAATGAAAAAAGTTTTTTTTACCCTGCTGATAGTATCCCTCTTTACAGTAAGCAAAAAAGCTTTCGCACAACTCAGCTATTACGAAGTACGCGGAAAAGTGATTGATAAGAATACAGGAGCTCCGTTGCAGGGAGCGTCTGTCTTTGCGCAAAATACCACCTTCGGGGAGGCAACAGATGTCAATGGAAATTTCAAGCTGAAAATTCCTGAAGGAGGTTATTCGCTCATTGTAACATTTACCGGGTATGAAACGGGCAATATACGCATCAGCAATTCTGAACCGCACGATAGTCTTTTATTTGAGCTAAGCCCGCAGGTAAAGTCTTTGGAAGAAGTATCTGTAGTGCTCAGCAGCGAGGTAAAAGATGGCTGGCAGAAGTATGGAGATTTTTTCACCAGGAACTTTATCGGGCAATCAAAGTTTGCGAAGCAGTGTGTAATCAAAAATCCTGAAGTATTGCATTTTTATTTCAGCAAAAAGAAAAACCGCCTTAAGGTGCTGGCTAAAGGACCCTTGCTGGTGGAAAATGATGCATTGGGGTACAATTTAAAATTCACGATTGATTCTTTTACGAATGAGTACAATACCAACACCAGTTTATTTATAGGTTATCCCCTGTTCGAAGAAATGCAGGGAACACCCGAGCAGCAGCAAACGTGGAAAGCTAACCGGAGCGAGGCTTATAAAGGATCGATGCTGCAATTGATGCGAAGCATTTTTAATAAAACAATGGAGGAAGACGGATTTGAGTTGCAGTTCGTGGTAGATAACAATAATAAGGAAATGCCTTTAAAAGTATCCAATTTTTATGGCGCTTTAAACTACGATAAGGACGACAGCACCAATACCGTGGAGATAATTCCCAATCAAAATGAAGTAGCGATCATTTACAATAATGCCAGACCCGAGCAGGCTTATATAGATGCAGATACACCGGCAAAAAAGGATTTCCAGCTATCCACGCTCACATTCGCACCGGGTGAATCCATTGTGATAGAAAAAAACGGATATTACTATGACCAGACAGATATAACTATCAATGGTTACCTCGCTTTCAAAAAGATTGGAGATATGCTGCCGTATGATTATGCGGAATGAGGTTATGTACGATTTCAGTTTCATAAATCGCAATCATAAATTATTTCAGCTTCTTCACTTTTTCCCAGATTTCCGGCAGCCGTTTCAGCAAAACCAATTCTCTTCTTTTGGTCATGAATTCCTCTGTGGGAGTACCCCAGTACATCTTATTTCCTTCGATTGACGAAGTAACGCCTGCCTGGCCCATTACTACGGCATTATCGCCGATGGTAATCGTTTTATTTACCCCCACCTGCCCCCAAAGTATTACGCCATCGCCTAATGTAGTTCCGCCGGCAATGCCCACCTGCGCCGCAAGAATACAGTTCTTGCCTATTACCACTTCATGACCGATATGCACCAGGTTGTCGAACTTAGACCCCTTTCCGATTATGGTTGCATCACTTACCCCCCGGTCGATGGTGCAGTTGGCACCAATTTCCACATCATCTTCTATAATCACACAGCCACACGATGGCATTTTTTTATACCACACTTCACGATTCTTTTTTGAGTTCAGATAAAAAGCGTCGCTCCCAATCACCGTACCCGAATGTATTTCTACATGGTTGCCTATTACCGTATGATCGTAAATGGAAACATTCGGATGAATGATACAGTTATCGCCAATGGTAACATGATTACCCAAAAAAACATTGGGCATTACAACTGTGTTTTTACCAACCACTGCCGTATTGCTCCTTAATGCTGCGGATGCAGCGAACGGGCGGAAATGATTTACGATTTTTGAATAAGCTTCAAAAGGTTCGCCGCTTATGAATAAAGTTTTTCCATCCGGTACATCAGTATTTTTATTGATGATAATAAAAGTAGCGGCGCTGTTCAGGCAGGTATCATAATATTTGGGATGATCAACGAATACAATGTCGCCCGGTTGTACCTTATGAATTTCATTGATCCCCGTTGCGGAAGAATTTTTGTTACCTGCTAACTCAGCGCCGATAAAATCAGCAATCCATCGCGCTGAAACAGGTGAAGGAAATTGCATATGAAATGATTTTTTTCAAAGATAGAGTTTGTAAAACTTATCCTTTCATGCCTTTTTCCGGTTTTAAAATGCTAAAGAAAAAAGAAAATTGAAAAAAAATTTTTTGTTACCGGTTTCGCCCGGTTTTACTTGCTCTTTCAAAATATTTAAACAAAAGTTTCGTTATAACCCCGTAACCGCATCGTTACAAAGAATAATTGGTTCTTATGAAATACTGATGGATAAAGGGTTTACAAAGTTCCGGATGGTTTATAGCTGATATCAGCAACGATTGTTATTTAAGAACCTGAATAATAAAAACAACTGAAGAGCGACCAACCTGAAATGTTCCTTATCCACATAAAGTGTTTAATGTTGATAAAAAAAACAATAATTTTTTTTCTTATCGGAAAAATTATTTTTAATATTGCGTAGGAATTTTCCAGTACTTACTAACCCATCCATATAACAAGGCCCGTTCAAAAAAGACGGGCTTTATTTTTTATCAGGCTTTTTATTGCAGAAATAATTTCAACGCACCATATTGTTCAGGTATTATATCATTTACAAACCATATAATGTTCTCTCACAGTTTACGTCTGGTGACGGCAAAAAAACGCTGAAGAATTTTTTTAGCATTCCCTCTGATGTATATCCTGTCGGGCGATTAGACTATGACAGCGAAGGGTTACTGATACTTACGGACGATCATTTTCTGAATCATCAGTTGCTCCATCCTGTTCATGAGCACGAGAGAGAATATATCGTGCAGGTGGAAGGCAACATTTCTGTCAATGCGGTGGAAGAATTAAAAAAAGGAGTATTAATAAATCTTAAAGGCAAAAGGTATACGACTAAAAAATGCTTCGCTGAAAAAATTGAGCAGCCTCCATTTGTTCCTGAACGCATTCCGCCGGTCCGGTTCAGAAAAAATGTACCGGATAGCTGGCTAAGGATAATTTTGACAGAAGGAAAAAACAGGCAGGTACGCAAGATGGCGGCAAAAGCGGGCTTCCCCACGCTCCGTTTGATTCGCTACCGGATAGAAGGTGTTACGCTCAGTCATTTGCAGCCGGGGGAAATGAAATCGCTATCTCGCCCAGAAATATATAACTTGCTAAAAATTCATAAAAGATA
Organism: uncultured Ginsengibacter sp.; assembly: GCA_964627765.1. GTDB lineage: Bacteria > Bacteroidota > Bacteroidia > Chitinophagales > Chitinophagaceae > Ginsengibacter. The sequence continues at coordinate 308,355 of CAZVKO010000016.1, forward strand.
ATCATGCTGAAATCGATGACTGGTTTTGGAAGAGCCGAACAAACAATTAATGATAAAACCTACCTTGTTGAAATAAAATCGCTCAATGGAAAGCAGCTGGAGGTAAACCTGAAGATACCACCACTGCTCAAAACCTATGAATTCGAAATTCGCAACTTACTGCAGGAAAAGCTGATCCGCGGTACCGTCGAGTGCCTGATAATGATCAAGCAAAACGGCGGAACCCGGCCGGTAGTAATTAATACCGACCTGATAAAAGTATATTACCGGCAAATAGATGAACTGGCAAATGAATTAAAAATTGATACCACTTCTGTATTAAGCGCATTACTTCGCCTGCCGGAAGTAGTTACGCCCAGCACCGAAGAGCTGAAAGAAGAAGACTGGATTAATCTGAAGCAGGTAATTGATGCCGCCTTAAACGAAGTAAACCGGCACCGCGAAGATGAAGGGGCCATGCTTGAAAAGGAATTATTATTACGCATACAGAATATCAATAACCAGGAAGATGAGATACTCCGGTTAGAGCCGAAAAGAAGACAAAGGATGAAAGCAGAACTGATACAGCTCCTGGAAGAAAATGCCGGCAAGGAAAATTATGACGCCAACCGGATGGAGCAGGAGTTAATCTACTATATTGAAAAGATTGATATAAGGGAAGAACAGGTCCGGCTGAAAAATCATTGCGAATACTTCAGATCTATACTGAAAGAAAATGAAGAAGCAAAGGGCAAAAAGATGGCATTCGTCATACAGGAAATAGGAAGGGAAATAAACACCACCGGCTCCAAAGCATATGATGCAGACATACAAAAGTGTGTAGTATTGATGAAGGATGAGCTGGAAAAAGCAAAGGAACAAATCTTTAATGTATTATAATTGCCGCTGTGTTCAAAAAGAAAGCTGTATGACGCTGAAGAAAAAATACCGGATAAAAATCTGCATGCTGTGTTTTGTTGCCATTCATTTTGTTTCCTGCGTAAAGATTGACTTGTATGAAAAAGATGTTGCCATTCCATCGCAACAATGGTTTTATAATACTACTCCCTCGTTTACATTTGATATTACAGATACGGCTTCCCTGTATAACTTATACATCGTGTTACGGCATACCGATGCCTATGAGTACAATAATATATGGCTCAGGTTAGGAACGAAAGCTCCCGGCGATTCGATGGAGTATCAGAATCTGAATCTTTCGCTGGCCAGCGATGCCCATGGCTGGGAGGGCACCGGAACCGATGACATTTTTGAAGTGAGGAAAAATATTACTCCGGGGCCCGTACCATTTAAAAGACCGGGCCGGTATACTTTTTCAGTTGCACAAATAATGAGGGAAAATCCATTAAAACACATTCTTAATATAGGTCTGAGGATTGAGAAAGTGAAATGATACCATACAATTCCCGGGCGCACATTTCAAATAAATTTCCTGTAGTATGAATCCCAATGATGTGTTAAACAGAAAATTCAGGATGAAGCGCCCGCAAAATGTTTACTTTCTTTACTGGTTTCTGCTTTCGTATATTTTGGGTGCCTTACTTTTCTGGTTTATCCTTTTGAATAAACAAAATACTCAATTAAGCCGTTACCGGCTGGATATGATAGATGTAAATGACGTATCGCACCAGGAAAAGGAAAATAAAATTATCCGCGAAAAAAATTCCAACGCAGCAGAATATATCGGCGAGGCAATCACCTTCATTTTGCTAATCGGTGCAGGCGGCGTTCTGGTATTCCAGGCTATTAACAGGCAATTTCAACAGGCTCACCAGCAGGGAAATTTTATGATGGCCATTACTCATGAACTGAAAACTCCTATTGCTATTACAAAGCTCAATCTTGAAACGCTCGAAAAAAGATCATTAAATCCGGAGCAGCAGGAGAAGCTGATCAGAACCACCATACAGGAAGCGAACCGGCTGAATTTGCTGTGCAACAACATGCTCTTTGCCAACCAGATCGAGGCAGGAGTGTACAGCGTAGAAGAAGAAACCTTTAACCTGAGCGAATTCACAGAGCTTTGGGCAAATGATTTCAGAAGCCGGTTCCCTTCAAGAAACATACAAACGGAGGTGCAGCCGGATATTTTTATCCATGGCGACCTCCTGATGTTTCAGTTAGCTGTTAACAATCTTTTAGATAATGCCATAAAATATTCAGGGAAAGAGGATTTAGTTTTGGTAAAGGTTTTTGAAACGGGAAAAGAAATACATTTACAGGTAATAGATGAGGGGCCCGGTGTAGCGCCAAAAGACAGGGAAAGGGTTTTTGATAAGTATTACAGGGGCGGTTCAGACAAAATAAAAGGTACAGGACTCGGACTGTATCTTACGAGAAAAATAGTACAGGCACATCACGGAGTAATTAAAATGAAGAACAATTCCTCACGGGGAAGCATATTCGAAATTATTTTGAAAAAATAAGATCTTAATCAATTAATAATTATATGGTCAGGAAACTTTCAATCTTACTCGTCGAAGACGAAGAGAACCTCCGGGATACCCTGAAGCTAAACTTTGAAATGGAAGGATATAATGTTGTTACTGCCGTCGACGGGGCACAGGCGCTGAATGCCGTTCGCCGGGAATTCTTCGACCTTATTGTATTGGATGTAATGTTACCGGAGATCGACGGCATATCCGTTTGCGAAAACATACGTCTTTTCAATTCTGAGATACCCATTTTGATACTCAGCGCTAAAAATAACAGCTCAGACCGTGTAATCGGCCTGCAAAAAGGAGCGGATGATTATGTAACGAAACCATTCGACCTGACAGAACTTATGCTTCGTGTAAAAAAGCTTATTAATAAAAGCAAGCTTATCGCTTCCAACAAAGAGCCGGTAAAAGAGGTATTTAGTTTTGGGAAAAACAACATTAATTTCAAATCGCTCGAATGTACTACCAAGCAGGGTGAAACGGTAGCGCTCACCAAAAAAGAAGCCATGCTGCTGAAACTGCTCATCGAAAATAAAAATGAAGTAGTACCGAGAGAAAAAATTTTACAGGCAGTATGGGGCTATAATGTGTACCCGACCACCAGAACGGTAGATAACTTCATTCTGAACTTCAGAAAATATTTTGAAGACAACAGCCGGAAGCCAAAATATTTTCACTCTATTCGCGGTATCGGGTATAAGTTTACCGACAATTAGCATTGCTTATCCAGCAGTGAAATTACTTCCGATGCTTTTTCATACACATCGGCCATTTCATTTGCGCTGCCGGGAGGAGCATAGAGGTTCAGTTCTATTTTTTCCATCAGAGACAAAAGCCGCAAAGAAGTTCCGAGCCCCACATTGCATTTATCCAACTCATCATTTATCCTTTTCCTGGTAAGCTCATTGGCGGGGACCTTGAATTTCTCACTTAAATATTTCCTGATTGAAACATCCATAGTACGATAAAAAGCAGAACTATTTCCTTCGGAAAGCTTTTGGTGCGCTTCTTCCAGTGGATTCGCGGGCACTTCCCTCTCAGGCTGTTGTTTTTCCGGAATATTGTCATCTTTCGTCTGTGCCTCACCGTTAGTAGCCGGCTTTTTGACAGGTCTGGCTTTTTTAAATATCCCGAACAGGATTCCTGCAAGCAACACGAGCCCGGCTATCAAATACATTGCATGATCTCTTAGCACGTCCCAAATACCCGTTGAATCTTTAGCCACTACATTCAATAAAGGACTGCTGTGAATGCCTTTGCCCTGGATAACAGTGATCGTAAACGGCCCGGAAGTGAGATCTTTATAGGTTCCGGTCTGAGGGTTGAAAAAGGAAAAAGAAACACCGGGAATTGTATAGGTACCCGGCACGGACACTGTAAAAGGGTAAGTAAATGTTTTAATGCCTTTTAAAGGAACTGAATTTTTATCGGTAGTGTCTGAAATTTGCGCATCATAGCCGTCTATCCCCTGGGGCCAGCTTAATTTCGGAGGGTTCACCATTTGAATGTTTCCTGCTCCCGCAATTGACACTTTCAGGCTATTTGCATCATCGGTAGTAAAGCTGTTTTTTTGTATAGAAGATTGAAATGTAAAACTGCCCACAGCTCCCTTAAAATCAGCCGGCCGGCCCGTATCCGGCAAGGGCTTTACAGTTATCATGACCGGCTCACTTTTTATTGTTACATGCTGCTGAACAAGACTTCCCTGCTGTGGCATTGCATTGGCAAAATTTTGCATCATGTCCATGAAGGAATCGCCGCTTTGCGATCCGGCATAGTCCTGTTTTATAAAAGTAACGTCATCGTCCGTTACGAGTGGATCTATGGTAATAGTTCCTGCCTGTGAAGGGAATAATTGCACTTTTCTAAGCACATATACATTATAATCACGGCCATTGTACTTTTCCCTAAACGATGAATTATGGTTATTTAAATCCATTTCACTAACAGAAAATCCGTTAAATGATGGCTCATCTGTTACGGTAGTTTGCAGACGGAGCCTTGTATACAATTTGAATGTCACCACGATCGGTTCGTTAACATAACAGCTGGTTTTAGTAACATCCGCTTTTATAAAAAGATCCTTCTTTATTTTATCATGGATATTCTCTCCTTTTTTCAAAACATAATCATCATAATCATCCCCGGCAGGCTCATCAGGAAAATCGAAATTAAAATTTGCCAAAGGCGCCAGCGAGCTTGCAAGACCGTTTGAGGCAGAGGACACGGCCGATGAATTGGTAACCTGTATGCTTACAGGATCGGTATGAAACTCTTTGCCATCAGCTTTTGCGGTAGCCGGAGGAATAGTATAATTGCCCGGGCCGTTGGGTTTTAAGACAAAGCTCACCGATACTGATTGATCTATTTTTCCATTGATATCTGACGAAGAAGTAGCTTCATTGGGGCCACTCACAACTGAAAAGTTTTTGAACGCAGGAGGATTTATGCTTTCCACAGCGGAAGCATTTTCCATTCTGAACTCTATCTGCAAATAGTCATTCTTACCTATTTTCTTCTGGGGACATACGGCAACAAAATTTGCCTGGGCATATACGTGATACCATCCAACGATGGCAAAGAATAAAAATAAGGGTTTAGTAAAAATTTTCTGTAAAGATTTCACCATCCGTTTCACGATTCATGTTGATGAACAAATTTAGCCACAAATGCAGCCGGCCGGAAGTTAAAATAAATGATGGCTGTTAAAAAAATTTTAAAAGCTTACAGATCACCTAACTGGGGCCTGATAACTATCTCTTCCACGCAGGCCTGCGGTGATAAAAACGAAGTGGTATAAATCATTTCTGCAATAT
>CAZVKO010000017.1:0-63868 GCA_964627765.1 uncultured Ginsengibacter sp.
AATTGAGTGGACATGACCTTAGTACGAGAGGACCGGGTCGTACGTACCGCTGGTGTATCTGTTGTGCCGCCAGGTGCAGTGCAGAGTAGCTATGTACGGACAGGATAAACGCTGAAAGCATCTAAGCGTGAAACCTTCCACGAGATGAGTTTTCTTTTAAGGGTCGTCAAAGACGATGACGTTGATAGGCTACAGGTATAAAGGCAGTGATGCCAAAGCTGAGTAGTACTAATTACCCGTAAGCTTTATTTTTTTTCTGTATTACAACCTTCCCAATATGTAATTGTATTTCAGATGTACGGTGTATGATGTATGATGTTGCAAAATATCTCACATCCGACATCTTCTCATCTTACATTCTTATGGTGGTTTTACCGAGGGTGTTCACCTCTTCCCATACCGAACAGAGAAGTTAAGCCCCTCATGGCCAATGGTACTACACAACAATGTGGGAGAGTAGGTAGCTGCCATATTTATTAAACTAAACCCTCTTGATGAAAGAGGGTTTTTTTATAATAAAATGTGAAGGTTGACACCCGAATATTACCTGCCGCAATATTCTGATATAAAATAACAGAATCTCATTTCTTCATCACCGCGGCCATTGTTTTACCAATATCAGCCGGGCTGGCCACTACGTGTACACCGCATTCAGCAAGGATTTTCATTTTGGCTGCAGCCGTGTCTTCCGCCCCGCCAACAATGGCGCCGGCATGTCCCATCCTTCTGCCCGCGGGAGCAGTTTGTCCTGCAATAAACCCTACAACCGGTTTTTTAGAATTGTCTTTTATCCATCGCGCAGCATCTGCTTCCATACTGCCGCCAATTTCACCAATCATTACAATACCATCTGTTTCGCGATCATTCATGAATAGTTCAACTGCCTCTTTTGTTGTAGTACCAATAATTGGATCACCGCCAATGCCAACAGCAGTGGAAATTCCCAATCCTGCCTTGGCTACCTGGTCTGCCGCTTCATAAGTGAGCGTACCGGATTTGGACACTATTCCTATTCTTCCTTTCTTAAAAATAAATCCCGGCATTATACCTACCTTACATTCTTCTGCAGTAATTACACCAGGGCAGTTGGGGCCAATTAATCTTGATTTGGTATCTAACAGGAAACTCTTTGCTTTTACCATGTCCTGCACGGGAATGCCTTCTGTAATGCATACAATCAGGCCAATCCCCGCATCGGCAGCTTCCATTATAGCATCCGCTGCAAAAGCTGGCGGCACGAAAATGATGCTAACATCCGCACCGGTTTCCTTCACTGCTTCCTCTACGGTATTAAATACCGGCCGTTCCAAATGCATGGTACCTCCTTTGTTAGGCGTTACACCACCTACTACATTGGTTTTGTATTCGATCATTTGTGTTGCGTGAAAAGTGCCTTCTGTGCCCGTGAATCCCTGTACTAAAACTTTTGAATTCTTATTAACTAAAACTGACATGAATAAATTTTAAGTGGGCAAATATATCAATCAATTGACCATTCAACAAATCAATAAAACATCCATTATGCAATCGCTACTCAATAAACCGGAATTGATCACCATCAAACAGCCCCAAATCGCTGAGCTTCACATGAGGAATTACCAGCAGCGCCATGAAGGATAAGGTCATAAACGGAGCTGCTAACCGGGAGCCCAGAAGTTTCGCCTTCTGATCAATACGGGTATACATTTCAGCAACATGGTACCCGTCTTCATTACTCATTAATCCTGCAACCGGCAGCGGTAAAATGATTTCATCCCCATCATCCACACAACTAATTCCGCCCTTGCTTTCAATAACCCGGTTGACAGCTTTGCAAAGGGCCGCATCATTTACACCCACCGCAATGATGTTGTGGCTGTCATGTGCTACGGAAGATGCAATAGCTCCTTTTTTTAAACCAAAATTTTTTACAAAAGCTTTTGCCACCGGCGCATCATGATAGCGATTTACAACCACTATTTTCAAAATATCATTATCCACATCGCTTACATAAGCACCCTTTTCAATCTTAGGTTTTGCCATCAGTTTATTCGTGATCAGTTGACCATCTAATGCTTCAATTACTGTTATTTCATCACCATTGTTTTTCTTATAAATAAAATCATCCGTCTTCTTTTTACTGCAATTGAAATTATTGATCCATGGAGCTTTGGTTGTTTTTATTTTCGAGACCCCGTTTTCCGCAACCAGATTTCCGTCGATATAAGTTTTCAATACGCTGAAATCTTTCAAATCTTTTACAACGATAAAATCTGCGTTGTCGCCGGGTTTGAGCAAACCTGCTTTCATATTGTACTGCCGAACCGGATTAACACACGCTGCTTTCAGCACTTTAAAGACATCAATATTTTTTGCCGCCGCCCGCTTGCACAATTCATTAATGTGGCTATGCACTAAACTGTCCGGGTGCTTGTCATCGCTGCAAAACATCATCCGGTCCTCATAATCATTGAGCAAGCCAATTAATGCTTCAAAATTCCTGGCAGCGCTGCCCTCCCGGATGATGATCTTCATTCCGTATTTCAATTTATCCAGCGCTTCTTCCCTGGTAAAACATTCGTGGTCGGTACTGATGCCTGCGTCAATGTATTTTTTTGCATCACTGCCCCGCAGGCCGGGGGCATGACCATCCACAGGTTTACCATAAATTTTTGCAGAATTGATTTTTGCGTCTACTTCTTCATTGTGATGCAGCACGCCGGGGAAATTCATCATCTCGCTCAGGTAATTGATATCATCCCTGTCCAGCAGGGCGTCTACATCCCTGGCATTCAGGGCGGCCCCTGCCGTCTCAAAATCTGTTGCAGGCACACAACTGGGAGCGCCAAAATAAAACCTGAAAGGAACCTGTTTGCCATTTTCAATCATATACTCCACCCCTTTCACACCGCATACATTCGCTATTTCATGCGGATCGCTCACTGTGGCGACGGTGCCATGCACTACTGCCAGCTTTGCAAATTCCGAAGGCACCAGCATGGAGCTTTCTACATGCACATGCGCATCGATAAATCCCGGAAGAATGAAAGGCTCATTATCCTTTTGTTCTGAAATTTTATCAGCAGAAAGGATTTTCGAATCCTTTACAGTGACAGCGCCATAAAATATTTCACGCGATTCGATGTTAACAATATTGCCGTTTAGAGTAAAATCCATCGCCAAATTTATCTATTAAAAAATAAAAAGGGTGTAAACAGTAAATAATGCTTACACCCTTTTTTCCAAATCTGAAAAAATCAATTGTTGATTTGTAAGTACCCTTTATTTCAGACAGCATTAATTAGCAATAATGATGGCCCTACTTTTGTCCGCTGCCATTTACTTTGTCAATAGAATCATTTGGATTAGTAGTAGGATCAGAAGGATAACCCGATACCGCACTACGTGCATAACAGTTTTGGGTAATGTTATAAAATAATTGCAATTCCGTAGCTCTGTAAGCAGCTTCCAACGTTGCCATGTATTGTGCCGTATCTTTTTCCTGTGTCAGCACCATCCTCGTATTACCCAAATGATCTTTTATGAAGTAATTGTATTCAAAACCGTAGGCAGTGGTTCCGTTCAGATATTTATATTCGTCTACCTTTATTCGCCCTTCATCATTGATTATAATTTGTCACCCACATTTCTGTAGCATGAGCTATTTTTTTGTTCTATCAGTTTTGGTTTTAAGGCTATAAAATAAGAAAAGCAGCCGTTAAGTTGCTTTAGATTATTATTTTTTTGTTTTGAAAGTCTGTCTTTTCTACCTCGTTCTTACTGGAAATTTGTTAAAACAACATTTCTGTAGCATTACCGGGAAAAAGTGATGAATGGCAGACAGGCAAAGGATTTCAGCCGATTTGTGGCGATTGTGGAAAACTTTTTTAAAATGGGCTGTTTGCAGCCCTAAAAATGGACAGAAAGAGAGAAAAAGCAGCGAAGCTGCACACTAAAAAATTAAATTGGTGGCTTCGCCACTCGTTTTTTTTCGCCCCTTTTTTGGCTCTGCGAAGCAGAGCAGGAACACAAAAGAAAAAGCCCCGATTTTCGGGGCTTCGGGTTTATTTTATTTCTCTATCAAAATCTTCCCATTGCTTACTATCCGAATAATAAGTTTTTGATTCGCCCAATGATACTCCAAACCAAACAATATAATGTAAGCTATCTTTTTTATCGTAATAAAGTGCATCTTTTCCGTCCCGTTCTTCAACTCCAATCTCTTTTAATGAATTTGGTAATCTGTTGTGTTCTGCTCTAAACTGTTCTATCTTATTTACAAGAACATTCCCCTCTTTCATTAACTTGTTTTCTCTTGCTGTTCTAAGATAGAAAAACCAAAAAGCAAACAATAACAACAAAACGCCCAAAATTCCCAATATGTATTTATACTTTTTCATAACTGTTACGGATTATCCTTAGTATAAACAGGCTTTGTTGAATGGTTTGTTCTGCTTGGCTTATCCGTTGGCTCTGTTGTCGGCAAGCTATTATAGTTTGGTGCATTTTTAGGGTCTGTTGCCCCCAACCCATTTAGATAATTTTGCAACTGCTCACCAAAAGACAATTTGCTTTTGGGGTCAAAATAGTTAGCTCCAAATTCTGCCCCTAATTTATCACTTGGCAAATCTTCGTAACTGTATGCTGAATACTTGGCAGCAAATTTATCGCTCATTTCCTGATGATAACCGTCTTGAACAGCTTCACCAACAGGACTCATATTTGCTTGTTTGTAAATTTCCGACATTCCGTATGCTGGTGTTTCGCCCGGATGTTTGTTAATGTAATCTACGGCTTCCTGTGCTGCTTCTTTTTGTAGTTTATAGTCATACGCTTTGCCTGCATAAAACATAAAGTGAGCCATATCAAGCCAACCGCCTTTCTCTGTGTAAATATATCTTCCCTCTTTTTTATTGAAATATCCCGTTTCTGTTGGTAATGGTCGCATTTGTTTCCAACTCCATTCTGTATTACCTAAACTTCTTAAATAAGAACTTGCTTGTTCCCCTGTATAATTTCCTACACCTCTTGGGCTATTATTTAGTAATGTTCTAAACATAGCCGCTGTTCCTACAAGTGGTTTTATCGGTTCTCTGCCGTCAGGGTCTATCAAGTTAATAGGATTATCTAATCCCATTGTATAAGGAGACCATGCAGGAAGTTTACTTGCCAATGGGTCAATCGTAAACCATCTGCCGATTTGATTATCGTACATTCTTTGTCCAAAATCTAACCACTCTAAACCTGAACCGTCTGTAAATTCTTGACGTTGCTCTTCTTTGCCATTGAACTTGTAATGATTATTTGGAGAGCCGAAGTTCAAAGCTCTTGATGATATTCCAGCTTGAACAAGTCCAAACGGATAGAAAGAATTTTCCTCTAACAACGCTCCCCGTGTGTGTACTACTTGGAGGTTATCAAAGAACACATCCCATCCCGGCGTTTCATTACTTACCCATATATAAAGATAACCATTCTTGGTTATTGGTATACCACTATAAGCAAGGGTATTTAATACATCTGGACTCCCTACTACTATGGCACCACTTTGCGGATAACTATTTACATACCTAAACTGATCATCTAAAAGAACCCAATTCAAATATGCTTTTGGTTTACCACTTGTATTTGGATCATTGCTTGGCAAAAATGAATTTATCGCCGCATATACAGGGCCGTTTGTAGTGTTTGATAAATCTGCAACTGCTCCGTGAACACCTGATGTAGCTGTTACTATGCCTCCGGCTAAAGAGTTCACAACATCTGTTAGTGTTGAGTTAGGTGAGTTAACTGTTCCTCCTGATTTATAAAATGATTTGGTTGCAATATCCACCACATCACCACTCATTACTCTAAGTAAGAGTGAGGGCCCAACTTTCTGCCCGCTGCCATTTACTTTGGCAATGGAATCATTCGGATTAGTGGTAGGGTCTGATGGATAACCTGATACCGCATTACGCGCATAACAGCTTTGAGTGATGTTATAAAACAATTGAAGTTCCGTTGCACGATAGGCAGCTTCCATTGTAGCCATATACTGCGCTGTATCTTTTTCCTGTGTCAGTACCATCCTTGTGTTTCCCAAATGATCTTTGATGAAGTAGTCATATTCAAAACCGTAAGCGCTTGTTCCGTTCAAATAATGATGCAACGCCCAACGTGTTCTTCCCTCTTCATGATTGATAAATTGCAAGGTATCGTTCTGGTAAATGAAACTTCCCATATAAAGAGTTGTAGTAGTTTTTGCTCCTTCCACTGTTGTTTTTACCAGCTTGTTTCCTGCTGCATCATAAGTATATGTAATCGTTCCCTTGCCGGTAACCGTTATAACGTTGGGCAGGTTAAGATAATTGTACGTAAGGCTGCTGATCGCCTTGTTGGCATCGCTGATTAAATTACCATTGCCATCATAAGTATAATCATTATTGCTGCCATTGCTGCCGTCGTTGAAGTCTCCGAGCTTGGTTTGGGTGGCCACTGCATCTACTACTTTCAATAATTTATTGCTGTTCGTATTATAAATATACGTCAACTGGTCAATATAATTAGAACCATTTATCCAGAATCCTTTTTGATTCATGGTAAGGATATTGCCGTTGGCATCATAAGTAAGGTTATTAGTGGTAAAGTCAAGATAGCTGTTGTCCCAGGTGCTGCCGCTGCTGTTTTGCAAATAATTGGCGGCAGTAAGCCGGTTTACATTGTCATAGGTAAAGTCATACTTGCGGGCAATGCCATCGCCCCTGCTTCTCCATAGCGTACCTTCAATGTTGCCGTTGTATTCCGGGGTGGTATAGCTCGTGCTGCTTACCGCTGCCGTTGTATTATCATAGCCCAGCTCCATGCCAAAATAATTGGAGCCTGATCCGTTGGAGAGATAGCTTTTATTAATGCTCGTCAGCCATCCCCGGATGTTATAGGCATACGCGAGGTTTTCAAGATTATTACCAAGCTCTTTATTAGAGAGCTGTCCTAATTCATTATAACTGTTAGTTACTATCAACTGGTCGCTGCCGGCCCCATCAATATTCTTATACACGGTCAGCTGCCTGTTGCCTGCATCATAGTTCATTTTGGTAAGCACCTTATGCGCCTGTGCATTGGTGCCGCTTTTCTTATGCAGCAATAAATTCCTGAGCACCTTACCGTCAAAGCTATATTGCGCAATTGCTGAATCTGTGGCGCCGGTATAGTTTACCGATTGTGTTTCTATGGTTCTCCCTCTGTCATCATATACGGGTATGCTGTACAGGAACTGGCTTGAGGTGCCGATCACTTTTGTCTTGCTGCCGGTAACCATGCCTCTTGTAATGGCAAACTGCGTAATGGCCTGCGCATACGTGGGCGAAGTATTGTACGTGGTAATAAAATAGGTGCTGTTGGTAGTGTACCCCGTTGGCAGGCCTGTTGAAAGGTTGGTACCGCTGCCGCTCACCCAGCTATAATCGTCATAATAAGTTTGCGTTAAAAGTTCGTTGGTGTAAGAAGCCACATTGGGATAGTTGGTACTGGTTCCTGCATTGGACTGGTGATAGCTGCGGTTGTTGTAATAAGTGGGGTCTGTGATCAGCCCTGTGGAGTCGGGCCTGTTTTCTGAATCATATTTTGTAAACAGCCACTTATGCAGGCTGCGCAGCGAGGAATCCTGGGTCATTACAACCCGGTTGCGGTAGTCATACACCATCCACATTTCACCGGCACCCGGTATTTTCTTTATAACCATTCGCCCGCGCTCATCATATTCATACCGGAAGCACAATTCATTGGCGATTGCGGCAGTAATGGTCCAGTTGCTGTTTATCAGCGCTACGGCCTGGGGCTGAATTACAAAACGCAGGTGGTTCATTACATCATACACATAATAGGTGCACAGCCAGCCCACATGCGCCGTGCCGGGCGAGGCGGCCAGCTGCACTTTTTTAAGAATTACTTTTCCGTCGAGGTCTTTATACTCCACTACCTGGTGGCCGGCTTCATCTGCCGTTACATTTTTAAACAAAGTACCCGCTGTATAAGTAGCCGCAGTGGCCGGCAGGCTGCCCTGCGTCATAGAGATTGTCCATATCCTTACGCTATCTGCGGCCGTATTTACATTGTATTGAACAGTGGAGCCCCTGAGGCTTCCGGCCCAGCTGTTACCCGGCGCCAGTGTTTCAACGGGCCTGTTTAACGGCGAAGGCTCTGTAATTGTTTGTGTAAAGAAATACTGGTCATTGGGAAACTGCGAAGCATTAAAGCTGTATTCGTCTGCCTGGGCCGTTGCTTTATAATTGCCGTCTGTAGCGGAGGCCACATACGGAAGATATTTTACAGCTTCCCGGCCAAAGGCATCATACACATTAAATGACACGAGATCTTTTTGCAGCGGGCTTTGCTGCATGGCCACTGTTTGCACGGGGCGCCCCAGATCGTCAAAGTATTGCGTGGTCTGCGCCACATCATAGTTGCTGGTGAGCGACTGGGCGGTTGCCGAATCTGTAACACCCGCTTTCTTTATTTCGCGAACGCGTATGTAATTCAAATCGGGGGTGGCGCTACTTATGGTAATGGCGCAGTTATTGGTGTAAACGGCAGCGCCGCCGGAAGTGGCCATCAGGCGGTACCATTTGTTTGCGGCCAAAGTACCCGGTGTGTAGCTGAGTGAGGTGGCGCCGCTGATGTTGCTGAAAGTAACGCCATCCGCAGAGCTTTGCCATTGATATACGTAGCTGCCATCGCTTCCTGTTGGCTTTGTGGCAACGATGGTTCCGGGATTTCCCCCGGAAGCAATAGTAATGTTTTCAGGGAAGATGGAGCCTGAAACAAGCCGGGGATATACATTCACCACGGCTGAGCTGCTGTATGCCGTAACCCCGTTGCTGCTGACAGCTACCCTGAAATAAGTGGTGGATGTAAGATTAGCGGGTGTATACGCCGTAACGGTAGAGGGAACATTCGTCCATGTTGAGTCATCCGGTGAACTCTGCCACTGGTATGTGTAGGCATACGTGCCGTTGGTTACACCCGTGCTGGCGAGCTCCGCAGCATTGGTATTGTAATAGATAGTTTGCGTAGCAGGAGTAACGCTGCCGCCGGTTACGGGCAAAATCGGGTTGGGAGGTGTGAGAATTACTGAAGCCACATCGGAATAGGCAATGGTGTTGGTGGTGGTTTCCGTGGTCATTCTTTTATAATACGTGGTGGCTTTTTGCCCGGTGCTGAAGGTCAGGTTCTGGGTAGTGGCTCCGTGAACCAGGGAGAAGCTGATATTATCAGGACTTTGCAGCCATTGATACACATAATTGGCGCCGCTGCAGGGGCCGCCGGTGGCCGCACTGCAATTGATGGCGGCAGGTGTTGTGTTATAGCTGATGTTTTGTGTCTTGCCGGATGAAATGGTTCCTCCTGATAATACAGGAACTGCAGTGACATTTAATTGTGTAAACCCGTTGGGAGATGAAATGTATACGTAGCCGCTGCTGCTGGTCCATGTCACAGTAATTCCCACGGAGCCTGGCCCTGAATGGCTGCCTGATGTGCCGCCGGTTGAAAGGGTTCCCCCGCTAACCCCATAGCCGAAAGAGTTGCTGCCGGAATAATAAGCATACAGGTTATAATTATACTGAACCCCAAAGTTGGCACAGGTAGGGCCGCTGATGCTGTTTTGCGAAAGAGCTTTTTGAAAGGAACACAGCCCGATGACAATAAAAGATATATTCAACAGGGAGACGATCCTGATTTTGTCCGAATATTTTCGCATGGATATAAGTTTTCGGTTATGCGTTACAGTTAGTTTTTATCAATTGCAGGTTTCCCTCTGCTTCGTCTTTTCTTATGGCAATGGTTGCCGGGCCTGATACAGCATCTGAACAGGGTATGATGCTGCGGGCACATGAAAATCTGTTGCGGAGATAATTAAAGCCCGTACCCCCGCCTGAATCAGATGCGCTGGAGTCTGCAGCATGGATAATAAATACCGATGCCACATCCGAATATCCGATGGTTCCCGATACGGTTTCTGTCACCTTTCGCCGGTAATACATATCGCTGCTGACAGAAGAATCGAAACCCAGGCTGCTGCCGGTGGCCCCGGTAATATCCTGCCATATAACCTGGTCGTAGGATTGTTGCCATTGGTAAGCATAAGCTGGCGAACAGGACCCTCCTGAATCGGGCAAACAGTTAATAGCGGCAGGTACCGTACCCGGCTGAATCAATTGTACCCTGGATGCACTATCTATAAGTCCGGGCAATAGCGGTTGGGTAAATGTTACATAATACGTTGCATTACCTGCGGATGAAGTAACTACGACTGTACCCGTGTCAGCATTCGAGTCATCCCATTGCACCAGTATAGAATTAACGGGGCTTCCCTGGGACGTGCACAGGCTGTCGCCGGTAGAATTCTGTATGCTGCCGCTGGTAACACACACCTGCATGGTGGTGGTGGAATCCCACTGACCGCTTATTATATACTGGTATTGCGTGCCCGAAACTGCACAGGCCGGCCCGGAAATCGTAATCTGGCTGTATGCAGGCATAGATATGAATACGAGCATCATTAATTGAAGCGTCTGATATTTCACTTTCATAAATCCTCTTTGATTTGAGTTTAGTATTGTAATCCCGGTAGTCCTTTATAATGGTATTGAATCGTTTTAATAATATTGCCGTCCTGATCTTTAATCCATTTCAGCCTGCCGATGGTGTCATAGAAATAATAGCTGATCCTGTTATCAGCATCGCACATGCTGGTCATTCCTACCAGGGGCGAATAGGTATAGGAGATCATTTGTGACGTAGATGGATAAAGCCTCAGCTCATCAATGCTTCCGCTGCCGGAGACAGTTATAGTAGTTGCCCCTGTTACGGTATATTCATAAAATGTCCATCCGTTGATGGTTTTACCCGTAGTTACAGAATTAGTGCCGCCGCTCACAGTAACTGACGCCCCTGACTTGAGCCAGAATGAAACCACGTATTTGGTACCCGATGAAACAGATTTCGTAAGATTTCCACTGCTTAACGAATAACACCTGCTTCCCGTGGGAGATGTTGCATCAGTAACCGGTGCACCGCTAAATGTCCAGTTACCTTTTGTATTGGTTTCAAACGAGGTGAAGGCTACGTTTGCCGAATCCGTGTTGGTGCATTGGGCCAGCAAGTCGTTATAGTCTTCATCCCACACATACGTAATGTTTCCCTGTAATGCATATAAAGTTCTGACCTGGTTATGTGTAGAATAATTGGCAGTGCTGTATAATTTATAATGGGAGTCTTTCTGCAAAGAATCCCAGCTGCCGCCGGGTGAATTGGGATAGTTGGTATAGGTATAGTATGCGGGTATAAATTGTGAAGTCAATGTTAGTGGAGTGGCTGTTTCTGCTATATACACTTTTAATGGCATGGCGCGGTCATATATGTTCAGCCTGCTGTCGATAACGGCTGAGTCACCCGCGGTTCCCCTGTGAATGGTAGTTTGTTCAACAGGCAGATTATAAACATGCGCACTCTTTAAGGCCTGCAAATACACGGCGTCTCCTTGCGGCGAAAGGCTGTACTTTGGAGCAAGGCCTGCTGACGTTTGGGTGTATGTTATTGTTTGAGTGCCGTCCGAATTGTACTCAATCTGGTACATTGGCTGGTAATAGGAATTGTATTGATATACCGTTTTCTTTTTTATGGAGATTCCATTACTGTATGTTAAGTCTGTTGTGCTATCTTCAAGGGTGCGATAGGATTTAGCCGGTGAAACAAATAAATCTACGGGTCTTTCACCGCCGGAATTTAAGCCCATGTTTGGTGAATTGCCCCCGCAGCTCCCGTTAAACCCGCCTTGCCGCGACTGAATAGCTCTTACATCATAAAAATTATTGGTATAATTGGCCAGGTGATAAAAATGACTGACCGTCCTTATTACATTGCTACTATTATCAAGAAATTGTTCCTGCATCAGCTTTCCTTCAAGATTAGCAGCAGGCGTGGGCGGCAGATCTTTATTTGCGGGATCTAAGTACTTGTCATAAGTCCAGGTGCCGGTGATGTCAGTAGTTCTTTCTGTCGGGAAAAAATAAGGAGGTTGCAGGTCGTATCCGGCGGCGTTAGCATAGTTGGATGATGGAACGTCAATATTAAATGTTTTGATATCAGATCCATTCATTTGACCGCGTGAGTCCTGCTCTGTAATTGTTACCTGCCCATAGCCAATCGGAATATCATTAAAATTTATAGCACCATCAGAAGAATATTTAAAATGAGGAGTTGTGAATTGTGAGCCAACACAGTAGGTTAATACATTAGCATTGGTATAGTAATGGATAGTACCCATGTATTTTCCATTTGCATAAGCATAATTGGTGGTATGCACCAGGGAGCCCATTGAATAGTTCCTGACCGTTTTAATTCTTACACCACCACCCGTAACCGGTATGGTCGGGGTCATTGTGGATTGATGCGGTTCGAATGTGAAACCTGAGCTTCCGTCTGTTGGATACACGATGCTGTCGAGCAACATTGCCTGCACATCATAGGAATCGCAATCCCTGCTTGTGCCCACTGCTGAAGTGGAAAAAGGATATCCCATTGGAGGAAGATAATTTTGAACCCCTTTTAATCCGCCATAAGGTATCAGGTGAGAAAAAGAGTAGCCATTGCTTTGATTGGTAATTCCGTTGTAATATCCCCAATGATCCTGTCCGTAAGAATATTTATCAGGAACAGTAGTGTTGTAATAAAAACGATAAGGTGGTTCCATGGTATTATCATTCAAATAAACTGAATCAAGCCTTAGCCTTGAATTGGAAGTAGCGAGATAGGCGCTTGTAGTAAGGGGATTGGGAAGATAATAGGTGAGTGTGCCCAGGTAATTGTGAATGCCGGCATCCGCACTTGCCTGGAAGTAGCTGTATTTGAATGTTATGGTTCTTTTTACAATGTTGTTTAGTTTATCGGATATAGTGATCTGGCTTAGTTCCCTGCTACCCGGCCCATACAGGTCAGTCCTGGTATTTAAAATAAAATTCACAGCAGCAGACGGGGTTTCAATTTTGGTCAGATAATACGGGGATTGCAAGGCAATATTCTGATATTGATCTACAGACACGGTCGAGGTGCCAAGAGTATCATCTATTGAACCGGACATATTAAATGCAGGTACAGAATAACCGTAGGTACTATATGTGAAGTTTATATAGTCGCCATTGGGATGAACAATTTGGGTTAAAAGCCATGCAGATGTTGTAGTAGCCGGGACGATTGCGTTTCCGGGCAACGTATTGGTGGTCGTTTCTGTCTGGTTAAAGTGATAAATGATGCCATCATCATCTGTTATAGTCCAGCCCGTGATGTTATGATTACCATCCAGTGTATAATTGATGATAAAGTTGGTTTGTTCACCGATATAATTTATTGCATTAGTGATCTTGTCTACATAAAATGTCATCGAATGGCCAAGGAAGTTGGCCCTGAAAATATCCGGTTCCCCTGTACCATACTCGGTCATTTCCGAGATACCATAACCATTATAGGTATTGGTGTCAATCAGGTTTTGAGGTGGCCTGGGAGGGTCCCAAAAAGTTGCCGGAGTCAGGACGGCATTCTCATTATAGCCTCCGAGCCTGTTGAATATCTGGGTCATGGCGCTATCAGTATTCGTAGACTGTAACCCCCATGTTGAGCTGCAAAAGTCAGCGCAGCCCCTGGTCTCGACGGTTATTCTCCCTCCTGCCATAAGATCCCATCCCAGGCCTACCCATGAAGCCTCCTGGTTTACTTTAATTCCTGTCATCTGATAGTTTAAGGTAATCGGAACCGACAGGGATTGACTTTTAAGTGTGTAAATGGGTATCGATACACTTGCAGCCCCGGTAAATTCATTCACTTCGGTTTTACCGTATTTTTGAAATGCTGCGGATTCCGGCGTTTTAGGTATATCAACATTTATATAGGTCTTTGCCGGATCGAGGTTGGTTGGTTGCTGAGAAAATGCAGCCATTGAAAAACCGATAGATAAATTTACAAGAACCGTTACCTTTTTTATCATGCTCATAAGCTTATTTATTTCGTTTATTCGTTACCGTTAGTTATTTGGCTTTTTAAAAATCATACCCGACGCGAAACTTTATCGCTTGTGATTTTGGGATTTGGTAATAGCTCATAAAATCCCACAGCACCTGCACCTTTGTCTTCCTGAACAGCTTGCTTTTTATATCCACTGTTTTGCTGATGCCAATGAGCCCGCTTTGCTGCCAGGCACTCGTGCCGGGAGCAAGGGATTGCGATACCAGTGAGGGCTGGTAGTTGTACTCCCATCCGCCCGTGGCATAAAAGGTCTTTTTGAGGTTATATTCAAAATAGGAGCGAAGCCCCATTCCCTCGGAGGTAAAGTGAATATGGCTGATGTCGGTTCCCCATCCGGCTTTATAGCTGGCCCCGATGCCTACAGTGCCTTTGTTATTCAGCTTGTAGCCAACAGACAGGCCAAGGTCCGTAGTGGTGGGAAAACCATAGCTGCCTCTGGTGGTTTGGAGATCGGAACCGTATTCAAGTCTTTTCAGGAAGGGCTTTGTCTTTTCATTGTTGGGGGTAAAGTCAGGCATTTCAATATCGCCGCTGCTGCTTCCTAACTGGTTTAATTTGTCTTTGAACTTATTCAGCTGGCCTATGGCATCTTGCATTTGTGATTGCAGCATCTGTGTGGCATTGGGGCCAGAGCCAATGCGGCTGGCGATCATCTGCTGTACCTGGTCAATGGTTTGCAGCCCCTGCAAGGCCTGCGGGGTGGAATAATTGGCGGGGATGCTGAACAGCCCGGCTATCTGTGAATTGTCTTTCATGAATTTCTGGAAGGCGGGCAACCGGCTCAGGATGCTCAATGCTTTTTGCTCAAGCTTATCAGGATCATGAAGCATATCTTTATATTGGTTCAACTCAGCGGAATAATAATAAGCGGTTTTGTTGAGCTTATCGTATTCACGTTTCAGCCCCGGGGTGAGGTTGCTGATCTGCGACAGCGACTGCTGCAATTGATTTTTTCTTTCCGCAATGAAAGCGTTTATATCATCGGCCTGCTGCATTTTGCTCTCAAGGTCATTGAAGCTTTGCAAAGGGGCATCGGCTTGGGCGCCGATATCTTTTACCTGCTTTAAAAAGGAAAGAGAGCTGCCGAGGGTATCGAGATAGGGATTATAGAGACCGGAAAAGGCTTTGCCGAAGATGCCGGTTTTGCTTTTGATCTTTTGAGTAAAGTTGTTGTAGGTGGCATCGGCTTTATTGATGGCTGCAGCCGGGTTAAGCTGCTGCATTCTCTTTTGGAGCTTTGCTTCCTGGCGCTGAAACTTTCTCAGGTACTTCAAAGTCTTTCTGGTGAGCCGGTCATTTACATAATTGATCTTTTTATCTACACTGGCATAATACTTAGAGGGGAGACCCTGCAGGGCGGTGAGGGTGCTGTCGGAAAAGTTATTATTAGTGACACCAGATTGCTGCGCTTTACCAAAACAAGCGATGGCTATACAGACTAATAATGTAGCAACTCTTATCTTAATTTGTTTGATAATTGAGTTTCTAATGCCTCTTCTTCGGGAAGAAAAACATTGCGGTTCATACCCCCCGTCAAGTGGGTGCAATAAAAGTATGGTAGCTGAGTGCATCAGTTATATTTTGGAAATAGCTATAAATTCAGAGGGCGGGAGATCACTGATAAAAGGGTAATGCCTGTCAGCGGCCATATCAGGTGATGAGGAGATAAAGATTATAAACAAAATTCACAAATGCAAGCTTTTCATATAATTTTTTTTATGAGGATGATGAATATATGAATTTGAGTCATCAATGCAATGGCTTTGATGGTAAATGAATCAACAGGAAGTGAACTTTACATTGCCTGTTTTTCAGAAGTATTTACATTTTTTATTTTAAATGACGAAGCCAGTAATTTTGCTGACACATTTACCTGTAAAATGGGAAACAGCTTTCTTGCATATATTCAGCGATTGGAGCTACTGGCTTTCTTTTCCGCTTACCCTTTATTGTATGCCGTGGTTGTTTTATTAATTGACAGCTTAAAAAAACTTAAAAATACTTTCATAGAAAAGCTGGATTCACCTTTACCATTCGCCTATGCACTCGTCGGTACTTTATATGTTGGTTTGCAAATAAAAAATCTCTATCTCCTTCATACAGCTGGCTATATGCGGCAGCTGATGTTTCATCCCTTCCTGACAATATGGGGCCTGCTCTCATTACTTTTTTGGATACCGGCCCTCAGCAAAAAAAAGGTAATAAGCCTGTTGCATAGCTTGATTTTTTTCTTCCTTTTACTGAAGGATATTTTTTATCAGTCGTTCGGCTCATCGGCAGACAGGGAAATGCTCAATAATGATGTGCGAATCTTTACGGTTAGCTTGTTGATGAATATCGGGGCATTTATTATTATGACGATACTGTTTTTTATTTTCTTTCCATACAAAAAAGACCTTTCTGCAGGTAAATAATCTTATGACCTGCAGTTGAAAATTCTTTGCTGAAATGTATTTCCCTGATACCTGGCTCCTGAATTTTGGAATCACGAAATAAATCGCTGAACAGGTTTTGGTTTGACAAGTCTCACTTTATCTGTTGATGTTGGTCATATACAGCATTCCGGCTGCATTATAGATTTGCTCTGCCTATTTATTTATTCAATTTATTACTGCTTTAAAAATTTTAATCATGAAAAATATTAGTAACAGACTAATGCTGATTGCGATTATCCTCGTCAGCGGATATGGTTATATAGCAAGTTGTACGCATAAAGATTTGGTTACACCACCTCCTGCCACTACTACGCCGGTTATTGACAGAGGCGATGCCATATTTCTCCCGGGAACCGAAACGGCAGGTGATACCAGCCAGTGGAAGCTGGACCAGGTGCACTCAAGCGTTTTATGGTCGGGCAACTATCTTGGAGAAGCGGGATTATTAACCGGTCGTTTCAATAGTTTTGGAATCAACAATATTCCGGCTTCGGCAGAAGGACAAATTACAAAGAGCGGTCAGCCGCTGCCTGATACTTCCTGGGCCTTCTATGAAGGCGATCCGGCAAAAACATATTTTAACGGCTATGTACAAATGAATACCTCCAATACCGGAGAACCTGCAAGAGATGGCGGATGCTATTTGGGATATGTATTTGCACCCAAGCCTGTAAGCGGTGTGCAAAATTTAATTGACTCCAATCTTGCCCGAATCAGGACCACGAAAGTAGATTTTGATCCTAACAGTTCGGGATATATTGTTACCATGGTCATGACCTGGCAGGGCGGCTTATCTGCTCCGCATGATACTACTATTAACGGTACGTTATCTTATGTGAAAAGGGCCACAGTGGGTGCGGGAACAGCCTCAGCTTACGACGTATTCGGGTTACAGCTGAACTTCAGCTTTAACTGCAGGTCTTTTGGCATTACTACCACCGAAATATCGGACGTAATCAATGTTCAGTGTAACATGAATTTTAATAATAAATAAAAAATTAAAATCATGAAACGCGTAATAATATTTGGCAGCCTGATATATATGCTGGGAATGGGGATGATTAGCTGTTATAAAGACGTGATTCTCCCTGCTACTACCACTACGGCGCCGCCCCAGTACGTTAGCTTCAGCCACGATCTTCAACCCATATTTGCAAGCAACTGCGCTTTGTCGGGATGCCATGTGCCGGGTTCGCAAACTCCTTATCTCACTCCTGATCTTGCTTATCAGCAGCTGTTGGGAGGTTTTGTCAACACCGTTATTCCCAATCAGAGCGTCATTTACATAGAAATAAACGGAGAAATGGAAGTGCATATTCCCGATGCGGCTGACAGGCAAAAGATCTATGACTGGATCAGAAACGGCGCACCCAATAATTAACTGAAGAAAAAACTAATTAAATGAATACTAATATATATACAGCCAAACGATCCATCCTGTTTGGTATTTGCATGATCGGATTGGCATTATTGACCGGGAGCGCTTGTTTTGGCCAGGATGACACTGCTTCAACGGCAACTCCGGAGCCAAAAGTGAAACCAAAGCCCGTAAAGAATACTTTTCAGAGCAACTGGCTGATAGATGATCAGTCAGTGATGGTTCCCATCAAAGGCACTTTTGAAGCAGATATTCAGCACCGGTTCGGAACCGTAACCAACGGGATAAAGGACTTATATGGAATTTATGCTTCTGCAAATATGAGAATCGGCTTTGATTATGCGCCCGTTAATAATTTATACCTTGGTTTTGGAGCAACACGAAACGGCGGAAATATGCTTCTGGACGGAAGCGCCAAGTATGCATTGCTGAAGCAAACAAAAGGAGTATATCCCGTAAGCGTTACCTATTACGGAAATATGGCTTATGCCACAAAAGCCGATCCCGATCACATTCTGTATAAATACCAAACACAACGCTGGTCTTTTTTTAATGAACTGATAATTGCAAGAAAAGTGACGGATAAATTTTCCGTTCAGGGCGCTATCAGTGTTTCTCATCAAAATTCAGTTCCCGGATATTATGCGCAAAAAGATACGACCAGCTATGTGTACAAGCAGGAAAAGTTTGACCTGTTTGCAGCATCCGTGTGTGCCCGGTATAAGCTGACAGATGTTACCTGCTTGTTGATTGAATACGATCAGCCACTGACAAGATTTGCCACTAATAACCCTAATCCTAATCTTGCATTTGGATTTGAGTTCAACACAAGTGGTCATACTTTCCAGTTATTTGCCGGTAATTATTCGTTGTTGAATCCTCAGCAAAACAGCCTCTATAACACCAATAATCCTTTCGGATTTAAACAGACGGGAGGAACAAAAGTAAAAGGCGGCGAGTTTTTAATTGGGTTTAATATCACCAGGCTATGGAATTTTTAAGGTAGTAATATTAATCAGAAAAAATTAGCCCAATGGTTTAAAATCGGACTATTTTAATTTTCTAAATGGTATAATAAAAACTTTCCATGATAAACCATATTGAAAAGCACCAGGACTCTGACTAAATCGGGGTCCTTTATTTTTACCAGTGATTTGCAGACAACAATAAAACGGATTCCTGTAAATTTATTTTTTCACAAGAGTTGATAACTCTTCAAATAAATAATGAAAGAGCATATTGTAAAAAATGTTTTTTATTTCATTCTGCACGCTGCAATATTATTTTGCATTTCGTCGTGCGATGGAAATAATAAAGATCAAAGCCGGCTTCCGCAAAAAAAAGAGCCTCCTGCAAATTCGATTATAAAAAAACCCGGCTCCAGCTTCAACGATACCCTTATTATCCAAACCAAAGCTGCGGTATTCTATAGTCCTGATTCACTGCAAATGCAAAAAATAAAGGCAGTGAATGAGAAGAATATTTATGATATGCTGGTTCACGACTGTTATTACCAGATGGAAAATGCAAGAAATGTATTGAAGCGTGAATGGCCACAGATAAAAATTATTGATGTATCCGGGGCGCGATACCTCCTGTTTAAAAAACAGGATGGAAGCAAAAAGTGCATGGATTTAAATAACAGCAATGATATATGCGGCTTGTTTCTTTTCGACACGAAGAAAGACCCCGTACTTGCCGACATGCCCAATATTGCTACCATACTTAATTATTATTTTGACCGGTAGGCTGCCGGCATTTTTTTTCCTGCTCTCATTTTTACATTCATTATATAGTAAAACCTGACTAATATCATTTTATTAGGCATCCGCTATCAATAAGTTTGGTTATGAGTTTGCCTATTTTTATTCACGTGTTCCTGGTGAATCAAAGCAAAATGTTTAATTAATAAATTCAACCAACATGAAACAGTTTCTTTTAGCCCTTGTTATACTCGCGGGCATTTCGGCTATTAGCTTCAAAGGTCAGGATTATCAAACCAAAAAACCATGGGTAGTTCCTGACAACTATTTAAAAATGAAAAACCCTGTTGCCTCCAACAGTGAATCCATTTCCAATGGAAAATCCCTGTGGAATACTCATTGCAAATCCTGTCATGGGAATAAGGGACTGGGAGACGGACCCAAAGCCGCTAACCTGAAAACAGACCCGGGAGATTTGACCAAAGCGGATGTACAAAGCCAGCCGGATGGATCTTTCTTCTATAAAATTTCAGAAGGAAGAGAAGATATGCCCAGCTTCAAGAAAAAAATTCCTGATGAAAGCGACAGGTGGAGTCTTATTAACTACATAAGGACTTTAAAAAAATAAAAGAAGCTGAGTATTAAATTTTTCATCCTGAAATTTTAACAATGAATCCGGAGAATAAACTGCACAGCCGTAAGCAATTTATTGGCCTGGGCATTTCAGCCGCTGCAATTCTTGCCGCACTAAAATTCTGGTCGCTGCCAAAAAGGAAAAAGAAAAGTAATAAAACAGTTACCATGCTGACGCAGGATGGTCAGCTGGTGGAGGTGGACGTGGCGGCCCTTCCTTCCAGGAAGAAGAAAATTACTAACAGGGAATTGCAAAACTGGATCACTAAAAATAAATCCGATAATTAAACCTGATTTAAAATGGATAAGGAAACATCCCGGCGTGAATTTATTGCGGCAGGCCTGCTGACAACTTTAGCTGTTGCATGTAATTCCAACAAATCACCTTTTAACAGGGAAGATGACGTAGCCCCATCGGGCGAAAAAGTAAAGCTGCTTTCAGTAGACGGGGAAGTGGTAGAGGTAGATAAAGCATTTTTAAAACCGGTGCCTCATATGCCTGCGGTAAGTAATGCTGAAGCACGCAAAGGAATACCCGGTAAAAAATTTGTAATGGTGATCGATCTCTCCCGGTGCAAAAATGTGAAAGCATGCCAGGCTACCTGTAATCATGCGCATCATTTGCAGGAAGGGCAAAACTGGATTAAAGTATATCCAATGAAGGATGCCACGCATACGGCACCTTACTGGCAGCCTACTACCTGCATGCACTGCGATGAGCCGCCTTGTGTAAAAGTCTGCCCCGTAGATGCAACTTTCAAAAGACAGGACGGAATTGTGCTGATAGATAATAACCGCTGCATCGGCTGCCGCTTTTGCATGGCGGCATGTCCTTATTCAACACGGGTATTCAATTGGGGAGAACCGGATTTGCCGGCAGCCATTGCTGAGGAGCCATACAATCCTGAAACAAGCGTACCGCAAAAAAGGGGAACCGTGGGTAAATGTGATTTCTGTCCTGATATGACCCGGATGGGTATGCTGCCTCACTGCGTAACAGCCTGTCCTAACGGTGTTTACTTTTTTGGAGATATGTATGAAGATTCCGTTACTAACGGTGCAGAGACCTACCGCTTTAGTGACCTGATAAGAGATAAGGCAGGATATCGCTTAATGGAAGACCTGGGAACAAAACCCAGTGTTTATTACCTGCCGCCTGTGAACAGGTTATTCAAATTTGAAGAAGGGATTGAAAAAGATTCTACTGATAACAAATCTTAAAATAGCAACGTGGAAACTCTAAAGAATTTATCGGATGAACAAGTCATCAGCGACCTGCTGCCGCAGAAATTTGGCAGGAGAGGAAAGTTGTGGATTGGAATTTTATTAATCGTATGCGCAGTGGGCGCTTTTGCCTACATCAAGCAATTAAGAAAGGGATTGATCGTCACTAATATGGGCGACTATGTATCCTGGGGAATTTATATTTCCAACTTTGTGTTTTTTGTTGCAGTAAGTCTCGTAGGATCCCTGATCACAGCCATTTTCAGGCTCACCGGCATATCCTGGCGAACCCCCTTGACGCGTGTAGCGGAAGTGATTGCCGTATCCAATATCACCTTTGCGGCGCTTATCATCATTGTGGATATGGGGCGCCCGGAGCGATTGTATTTTCTTTTTACCCATGGACGTATTCAGTCGCCCATATTGTGGGATGTTATTGTGATCACCACTTATTTCTGCATGAGCCTTTTATTGTTATACATCACCCTGTTGCCCGATCTTAAAATATTAATTGAATCAAAAGAAAAATTGGGTAAGCGCTTTTCGAAATTATATCGCTGGCTCGGCGGATACTGGAAGGGAACGCCGCAGCAGGAAAAAATAAGGGACCGCTCTATTACCATTCTTTGTATCCTGATTATACCCGTGGCATTCTGTATTCACACCGTAACATCATGGCTTTTTGCCACCACTTACAGGCCCGGATGGGACAGCACCAACTTCGGCGCTTATTTTGTTTCAGGGGCCTTTTTGGTGGGGGCAGGTGCCGTTGCAGTGGCCATGTATGTATTCCGGAAAGAATATAAGCTGGAGAGGTACATTACTGATGCACATTTTGACAAGGTAGGCAAGCTGGTTGTACTACTGGCATTGCTGTACCTGTACTTTAATGTGAATGAGTACCTGGTTCCTGCCTTTAAAATGAGAAAAGATGAGCAGGCGCATTTGTCAGGATTGTTTACCGGCGACTTTGCTCCTTTGTTCTGGTTTGCTATTATGATTGGCATGATCATCCCGATTATTGTGCTTGTATTTCGTAAGGGAAGAAAGCCATTCCCAATGTTTATAGTGGGAATAATGGTAGTGGTAGGAGCGTGGTTCAAAAGATATTTGATTGTAACGCCCACTTTATTGCATCCGTTTCTTCCCAAGTATGATGCGCCTGCACGATTCAGTCATTATTTTCCCAGCTGGGAAGAATGGGCTATCACCCTGGGCTCCATGGCAGGCGCGTTGCTCATCATTACGTTTTTAGTAAGAGTATTTCCGATAATATCAATTTATAAAACTTTAGAAGATAAAAATAAAACAACCGAAAGCCATGAAACAGCTGAACAATTCGGGAATCTGCAGGTATCTTAAGCTGAACATATCCCTCGCATTCTTACCTGTATTTTTTTGCATACCTGTATATGCGCAGGATTCCACGCAAGCGCCGGTAATTTTAGGCATAAGTTATTTTCTTCCGGCTAACCACGTGCCTTATCTCCAGGTAAGCACCCGGAAAAAAGTGGGGAGAAAATTTGAGCCGGTAGAGAATATTAAAATAAATGTTTATTGCAATGATCAAAGCGCTGCTGATTTATTAGGCACCGTTACCACTGCAGAAAATGGTATTGCGAGGCTTGGGTTTCCCTCCTCTTTTAAAAATACGTGGGATTCGCTGAATCAATTTAAGTTTATTGCTGCCGGCGATTCCTCATCCGGGCACGGAGACCTTAATGCAGACATCACCATAAAAAAAGCCATACTTGTAGTAGACACCACTTCACAGGATGGAACGAGAATGGTGACCGGCGAGCTGAAAGAAAAAGATGGAAATGACTGGAAAGCAATAGGCAGCATAGATATGAAGCTTTCTGTGAAAAGAATGGACGGGAATTTATCAGTAGGCGATAAAGATACCTACACTTCCGATTCCACCGGTTTGTCATCGGCGGAGTTTAAGAGAGATTCTATTCCGGGTGATGCAAAGGGCGCTATCATCCTGGCGGCTGAAGTGGATGATAATGATACTTACGGTAATCTTATAGCAGAAAAGACGGTCAATTGGGGACGGGCATTTGCGCCTCCAACCAACTTTTTTGATCAGAGAGCACTCTGGTCCACCCGGTTCAGAACCCCGGTATGGCTGCTCGTGATAGCATATTCAATTGTAATTGGAGTATGGGGTACTATTTTCTATATCATTTTTCAGTTGGTAAAAATTAAAAGAACAGGAACGCTACAAAAAGGCTGATACTTTTAATGCACCTTTATTCTGTTGGTTATCCTATTTTGCCAAAACAATGTTATTATTGCCCCATAATATCAATTGTTTTAAATATTATGGATTCCAAAGATTTGGTTTTTGAAAAGTCAGCGGCATTATTAAGAGAATTGAATTTTACTATCATCAAAGAAGACCGGTCACGGCCGTGGGGTGGTTTTTATGTAATTGATGAATCGCAGGCTCAGCAGTTTGCCAGACAGTTTTTTCCGGAAGAAGATTTTGAAAGCCTGAAAATTTCGGAGAAGCTAAGCCCCAAGTTGCTGATGGTGGCTCCGGGCAAACGATTAAGCTGGCAATACCATCACAGGCGTGCAGAGATATGGCGGTGTATTGATGGCGAAGTAGCAGTAGCTACCAGCCATACCGACGAAGAGACCACCAAGCACATTCTGAAGCCCGGAGATAAAATAAAATTAAAACAAGGCGAGCGTCATCGCCTGATTGGTTTAGAAGGGTGGGGCGTTGTTGCTGAAATCTGGCAGCATACCGATGCATCCCATCCTTCTGATGAAGATGATATCGTAAGGCTGCAGGATGATTTCGGAAGATAAACAGATTTTCCTTGTATACTTTATTGCCGTGTAATTCTTATTTTTCTTTTGGCAAACAGAATTGCAATATATAAGAATAGGGCGGCAGACAATGTGATCAATGACCATTTTACCCATGGAAAGCCTTGTTGCATCCTGATTACATCTACTTTTCCAGTCAATATAGGTGCGGCCCAGAAATAAGGCAATGTCTTTTCGGTGGAAGTGTGGCTGCTGATAAATTCAAGCTTTGCTTTTTGCAGCGCAGCGTCAGTGGGCAATCCTTGTGATAAATATTTATAAAAAAGCTCGGTAATGGCGTAAGTAGATTCGTTATCTACCGGCCAGAGGGTACTTATTGCTGCAGGAATACCCATTGCTGCAAATCCGCGGTTGAAGCTAAAGATGCCCTCTCCCTCATAAAATTTTCCATTGGCTGTTTCGCAGGCGGACAGAACCACGAGCTGCGTTACAGGCTTTCGGTCGGGGAGCAGCGCCGACAGATATAATGCAGAATCTGAAAAATATATTACCGGGTCATTTGCAGCGCTCGTATCAGATGCATGGGTGTATAGCTGAACAATACTATAAGAGGGGAAATTCCGGAGAAAATTATTTTTAGTGGCTTTATCGAGAGTAAAGCTGGTGGTGTTTCCGAAATAGCTATCGATGTTTTGTAAAGAATGATCGCTGCCGGTTAGCGGGGCAAGATGTGCATAGTTATATTGTACCGGCGCTATCCCAAATACATTGCCGGAAGTGCCGGAATTTTCAACGAATTCATTGGTTAGGTAGTTGGCCGAATAGGTATAACTTATGGCGTAGTGATTCAGCAAATAACCGGGATTTTGTATATCGTTGTTCACTGCCAGGGCCTCAAAAGGAAAGCTTTTACCATCCGGCGAAATGATGACGCTTCCGCCGGATAATGTTATTTGTTGAAACAACAGGTTATATAAAGAATGAGAAACCTTGATGAAGTCGCGAAAATGGCTGTTTAGCTCATAACGGTTACTGATAAGCGAAATATAAGATTGGGTAAGGCTATCGTATAAGCTTTTATCAATTTTTCTGAAATATTCTTTGCCCGGTGTAATGACTAATTCATAAATGGAGCTGTCGCCGTAAAATATTTCGATAAGAGATTTGGAATTACCAAGCACGTCATGACGTAATTGTGAGGTACTTAAAAATGTTGTATCTACATAGTTTTTAAAATATGCCGGATTTTTTGCTTTAAGTGTATTTTCAAGGATTGCCAGCCGTTGATTATTGGCATAGAGTTCTTTCTGGATGTTCAGATATTCATTCGATGAGGGGGTTATGCCATTAGCCTTCTGCTCCCCGTTCAGAATATTTTTTTTAAGTTCAGCCAGCTTAATAATGTCGGAATCATTTTCCCATCTTTGTTCGTTTACCTGATCATTAAGTAATGCTGCACGCCCCTTTTCAAAAAAATAAAATCCATCCCTACTGTTATCGCCCATATAACAGGCCTCAATGGCATGTTCATATAAATTTCGTGCAGTAGTTCTCCATACAAGGTTTGATGCAAAATCCAATTGTTGATCCCTCTTTATTTTATCCAGAAAAATATCATTTGCTTTATAAACTTCAATAGCCTGCTTAAGTAAATTCATTTCGCTTTTATGCCGGTATTGACGTACAAAGTCATCTCCTTTGACAGTAATAAGGTCAGACAATTTTTGCAAAATATTGGTGCCCTGAAATGCAAATGTTTTTTCCAGGAGCTTTTTTTCATCCGTTCCGTATTTGATTATATCAAATGCTTTTCGGAAAAAATATTGAGCCGTGTCAGATTTATCCATCAGGGAATATATATATCCTTTTTGTCCAAACACCAGCAGCGAATCCGATGCATCCGAATACTGAAGAGCATGATCAAGACAGGCAAGGGATGCAGCGTCATTCCGGAAACCCCTGGCATAGGTAATGCCTGTAAAAATGAGACTTTCGGCGCATCCTTTTCTGAACTTAATAATGGAATTGGATTTATACCCCTTTTCAAAATTCAATAATGCCTTTTTGAAATTCCTGCTATCAAGATCAATTAATCCCATCAAATTGTAAAGAGCGCCGATTTTCTCGGTATTTTTATTTTTTTCGAAAGTGTCAATTTTTTCCTCAAGAAATTTTTTTGCCTCGTATAGGTTCTTATTAAAGTATAATGCATTGGCCTGAATGTTTATAAAATAAACCTGGTCAGTGAGGTTAGCTTTTACCGGCTTCATTGCTAAAATATCTTCGCCTAATCTGGCATACCGGGTACAGGAGTTGTATGCTCCGCTGTTGAATAAATATTCAATTTTTTCTTCCAGCACCGGGATTAAAAGGTCAAATCCGGTATTTCCGGCCAATGAATATCTGATGCAGCTGTCTGCTACGTCCAGCTTTTTTTTAAGCTCATCTGACCGGCCATAGTAATAATACAGATTGTAATAGCAATCAAAAAGGGTCACATCGGAGCAGGCATGTCGGCTATAACAAAAATCAGCTGCGCGGATCGCTTTTGTTGCATATACTATGGCAGCAGCATAATCCGACAATCTGAAATAAAGGATGCCGATCTTTTGAGTGAGAAATATGAATGCTGAATCCTGCCCCAGGTTACACAGGGTCATTTGCTTCTCAATCTGCTGTAAATGTTTTAGCTGGTTTGATATGTTCTGCCCGGATGAATTGTAAACCCGCTCAATTGCTTTTTTGAAATTATCCGCAGCGCATTGGCAAAAAGCATTGCTGAAAAAAAATAAAATGCCCGCAATAGATGCGAGCAATTTTTTTGGGGTATACACAGGTATAAAACGAATGTGCCGGTTCAGCAATCCGTAGCTGATTTTTAATTTGCAGGTGCAGTGAATCATAATCCGGAATTGATGGCAAATCCAATTTAGCTGTATTGAAAATCTAAATCAATTGCATCTCCTTAATGCCTGCAATAGCCGGTGAAATTTTCGGAAGCAGCTCAAATCTTGGCGGAGGCGGGGGAGTTATCGGGCTGGTGGTGGAATTTGTGCTGGCAACGCCTATTCCTACAATTGCCACTATAACAGCAGAATTATCCCTGATTTTAGAGGTAATGCTGACTGTAAAGAAGTTTGTTAATTCGTATTTTTCCTGTTCTTTCACAAAATGAGTGAGAATTAAGTTTTGCAAATGATTCACAACTTTGCGCTTCTCGTCTTCCTCGCTATTTTTTTTGAATTCAACCTGCCACTCAAGGCCTGTTGTCGAGTTTGAAATCTGATTTAACGTTTTCATTGTTTTATGTTTAAAAGATTAAGAAATGCTCATTTGATTTTTCGTATAATTTCTTCCGCATCCTTGCTCCCTTCCAGGCTTTGCTGAATTACCTCATTTAATAATTGCTTTGCTTTATCTTCATCGCCTTTGCTGTCTCTTTTGAGCAATGTTATTGCTTTCAGAAACTTACCCGGATTGCTGTATAAATTTTTATTGGCTTCAAGACCCGAAAAATATTGCATTGCTTTGTCGTAATCATAAAGCCGGAGGTAAACAATTCCCGCATATTTTTTTGCATCCGTGTTTTCGGGATGGGCAAGGCTGAGCGTTTCAAACAGGGGCAGCGCTTCCCGCAATTTTCCGGAATTGTACAAGGTCACGCCCTGCTGTAAGCTATCTTGTATGCCCATGGTAACCGGCAGCATTTGCAGGTTTTGTTTTATATACCTGTCGGCCAGCTGTTGCGGAGATGTTTTGTTGCCGGCGATAAACCATGTTGCCAGCAGCAATACAATTAATACACTGGCTGCGGCCACGTATCTCCATATTTTTATTACAGGCTTTTTTATTGAAACGGTTTTTTGCCGCTGGTATACATCCCGGAATTGTTGTTTCTTTTCTTCGTGTATGCGTTGCCGTAACATATTGTTTGCGGATATATAAAAGGCTACCTCGTCTGCAAATGACGCTTCCTCCTGTATTCTTTGCTCGAAAGATTTTTTTTCTTCTCCGCTGAGAATGCCTTTGAAATAATTCTCTATGAGTTCCATATTGTTCATACCAGCTTGCCTTTTATACATAGAGTTGCCTCAGCTTATCCAGGCAGCGCAACCGGCTTACCTTTACTACGTCTGCTGATTTATATTCCATGATTACCGCAATATGTTTATCAGGATACCCTTCTGAAAACATAGTCAGCAGCTGCCTGCACGTTTCGCCAATTTTAGCGAGGCAGCTCTTCAGCTTTTCATAATCGGCCTTTTCAACCAGTTGCTGAATTATTGTTTTTGCGGGATCAGAAATTACCGAAAGCATATCAGAAACAGGAGCGGTTTGATGAACGCTGCTCTTATTAGTCGTTTTCTTGCGGATCAGGTCAACACATTTGTTGCTGAAGATTCTATAGAGGTAGGTTTTTAATGATGACCGGTTTTCAAAATTATCGTTAGTGACATTATAGATAGTTTGCAATATGGAGTCGGAGTAGGCATTGAAAGATTCTTCTTCAGTGAGAGAATATTTGTGAATCCCCTCATTGATTAAATACATATACCTGCTGAACAATACTTCTTCAGCTCTTCTTTTTTCAACTGCACTTTCCTTAAGATTGCGCACGATGCTATCATCAGAAACTGCGTGCGAGAAAGCAGCCATAAGTTTGAAGGTATACAGGTAAGATAATGAAATTTCCCAATATTTTCAACCGGGTATTTTCTTTTTACTGAATTAGGTAAAGCGGGCTGCCGTTTAATCAATGGACGCAGGCAACAGGCATCCTGGAATTGTCGCTGACTCAATACCGGTATCATAAAATTTTTTTTTGTTTACGTGATTCCTGCCTTTGCGACAAATACTGCAACCAACCAATAATTCAAAACATTTAAAATTTAAAAAAATGAAAACTTTTCTTTTCAGCCTTATTGCAGCCGTAGCGCTGGCAGGGGCAACCAACGTAACTATGGCACAAAGCCAAACCCGCTTTTCAAACGACAATAAGGAACACTTACTGGTTATTAACGAGTCTGCATTGCCGGATGGGAGCAGCAGCGCTGCAAGTACCAATTTTGTAAGCGCCAAAGCTTTGAAAAATTTTGAAAAGTCCTTTAAAAATGCAAGCGGGGCAACCTGGGAAAAATGCACGAGCGGCTTTGTGGTAAAATTCAGCGATGGAAATATTAAAAATTCCATCTATTATGATAAAAAAGGCAACTGGCAGGCCAGCATGAAATGTTATTTCGAACCCATGCTGGACAAGGATGTCAGGGCTATCGTTAAGCAAAAATATTATGATGATAAGATTACTTATATACAGGAAATCGAAACGACGGATATTAAAGAGACCCCCACCTATGTAATACACCTGGAAGGCGATAAGGATTTAAAACTTGTACGCGTTCAGGACGGGGCGATGGATGTGCTGGAAGATTTTCAAAAGAATTAATTTCCGTCAGAAGCATTTCTGTTTATCTCTTCCGTAAAAGTGAAAGCCATCAGACCTGGTGGCTTTGCTGTTTATAATTGTTCCATATGGCTTTTTTGTTTTATGTTTAATTTAATTTTTATCTAAAATGCCTTCGGAAAGCAACAACCAGCTCAAACGTACACTTGGCCCTGTATTGTTGTGGGGACTGGGCGTGGGATATGTTATTTCAGGAATGTATTTCGGATGGAACCTGGGTCTTGAGCAAGGCGGCACCTTAGGGCTGGCAATTGCCACGCTTTTCATCACCCTCATGTATATTACATTTACGTTCAGCTATGCGGAGCTTGCCTGCTCTATCCCCAGGGCAGGCGGCGCCTTTGATTATGCCAACCGGGCATTCGGTGACGACCTGGGGTTTATTGCGGGCATGGCGCAGAACATTGAATTTATTTTTGCACCGCCTGCTATTGCATTTGCAATAGGCGCTTATTTTAATTTATTCTTTCCGCAGATCCCTGTTTTGGCGATAGCCATTTTTGCATATATTGCTTTTACCGCATTAAATATTTATGGCGTAAAAGCCGCGGCAGCGTTTGAGCTGCTGATAACTGTCTTGGCAGTCGGCGAACTGTTATTGTTTACCGGCATTACGATCCCTCACTTTGATGTAAAGAATTTACAACACAATGCACTGCCCCATGGCTGGCCAGGAATATTTGCTGCCATACCTTTTGCCATCTGGTTCTTTCTCGCTATTGAAGGAGTTGCCAATGTGGCTGAAGAAGCGGTAAATCCCCGGAGGACTATTTTACTTGGCTTTGGCTCTGCAATTCTTACTTTGGTCATTCTGTGCATTTTTGTTTTCGTTTCATCCATCGGCGTTGCCGGCTGGGAAGCCATTGTCTATAAGGCTGATGGCAGCACTTCTGATTCCCCTTTG
Organism: uncultured Ginsengibacter sp.; assembly: GCA_964627765.1. GTDB lineage: Bacteria > Bacteroidota > Bacteroidia > Chitinophagales > Chitinophagaceae > Ginsengibacter. The sequence goes on from CAZVKO010000017.1 coordinate 30,560, forward strand.
CCATTGGCGCTTTCTCATGTAGTGGGGAATAATAATGTCTGGTATCATCTTTTAATTACCATTGGCTTATTCGGATTGATCGCATCGTTTCATGGAATTATTCTGGCGGCAGGACGGTCAGTATTGGAATTCGGGCGCGTAAAATTTGCTCCTTCTTTCCTGGGAAAGATTCATCCGAAATTTCAGACACCGGCAAACGCATTACTGATTAATATGGTCATCGGTATAGTGGCCCTGCTTACGGGAAGGACGGATGAAATCATAACGATCTCTGTATTTGGGGCACTGACGCTATATATTATCTCAATGATTTCCCAGTTGCGCCTGCGAAAAAAAGAGCCCGACCTGGAGCGACCTTTTAAAGTGCCGCTGTATCCCATCTTTCCAATGGCAGCGCTTGTTATATCCGTCATTTCTTTTATTGCCATGACGATATTTAATTTTAAGCTTGCATTAATTTATTCCGGCATAATAGCAGTTTGCTACATTACTTTTAAATTGGCGAAAAAATAAATAACATAATCAGGAAATTTGCCGTGAAATCTGTTTTATGACTACCAAAGAGATTCTGCAATACGTACAAGATCACCCGTCTCAGAAAGTAAAGCTGGCTTTTACTGATATGGACGGAATATTGCGCGGTAAATATATTTCTGCAGAAAAATTTTTATCTGTCATAAACTCTCACCTGGGCTTTTGCGATGTTATTTTCGGATGGGACAGTAATGATATGGCTTATGATAATGTCACCTACACCGGCTGGCATACCGGTTATCCTGATGCAAAAGCAAGGATCGATATTGATACGTTCAGGAAAATTCCGTGGGAAAACGAAGTGCCTTTTTTTCTCGGGGAATTAGTTGACACAAACGGAGCGCCCTTATATGTGTGCCCGCGCCAGTTGCTGAAAAAAATTTTGAATGATGCTAACGCCAATGGCTATACGCCGGTTTTCTCTCAGGAATTCGAATGGTACAATTTTGCCGAAACCCCGCAGACGCTGTATGATAAGCAATTCAAGAATCTCACGCCGCTGGCGCCCGGGATGTTTGGATATTCCATCCTGAGAAGTTCATTAAAAAATGATTTTTTCACTGATCTTTTTGAGTCGTTGAAAAAGCTGGATGTGCCATTGGAAGGGATTCATACAGAAACCGGGCCGGGCACCTATGAAGCTGCAATCACCTGTTCGGGAATAATGGAAGCGGCAGACAGGGCGGTATTATTTAAAACGGGAGTGAAGGAAATTGCTTACCGGCATAATTGTATGGCCACCTTCATGGCTAAGATTAATGAAAACCTGCCGGGATGCGGAGGCCATGTGCATCAAAGCCTTTGGAACCGGAAGAAAACAAAAAATCTTTTTCATGATGCAAAAGATAAAATGAAAATGAGCAAACTGATGCGGCATTATATAGCAGGGCAGCTCTATTGTTTACCGTACATCCTCCCTATGTTTGCACCCGTAATTAATAGTTATAAAAGATTGGTGGAAGGCGCATGGGCGCCGACAACGCTTACATGGGGAATAGATAACAGAACCGTTGCGTTGAGAGCTTTGCCTGCCGGAGAAAAATCATGCAGGCTGGAGACGAGAGTGATCGGCGCAGATGTGAATCCATACCTCGCCATGGCGGCCTCTCTTGCCTCAGGTTTGTATGGGATAAAAAATGAAATTGAGCTGAAGCAGGCAGCGTGCACCGGTAACGGCTATAAGGATTTTTCAAATGGCGTGCTGCCTTCAACATTACAGGAAGCCACCCAAAAAATGAAAGCGTCCGGCGTTGCCAGGGAATTGTTTGGAGAAAAATTTGTGGAGCATTTTGTGCAAACCCGCGAATGGGAATGGCGACAGCATTTAAAGGCCGTAACCGACTGGGAGTACAGAAGATATTTTGAAATTATCTGATCTTATACCGGACAAAGCTGATAAATTCAAAAGTTATTTTAGAAATACAGCTGATTTAATTTTGCAGGGATTTTAATCTTTTCAATGACTTTCTATAAAATTTATCAATACAATTTTCCAACGACCATTCGTTTCGGGGCGGGCGCCGTAAAGGAACTTCCTGATTATTTGCTGAAGCATGACTTATCAAAGCCTCTGATTGTTACCGACCCGAATGTTGCCCAATTAGGGTTTTTCAAAGAGATTGTCAGCGACATTCAAAAGAAAAATATTTCAACAGAAATTTTCAGCGATATTCATAAAAACCCGGTGAAAAGCGACGTGTATAACGGAACGGATGTATTTGATAATACGAAACGGGATGGCGTTATAGGAATTGGCGGCGGCGCAGCCCTGGATGTTGCGCGTGCCATAGTGCTTCGTGTAAATCATCGCGAAGATTTATTTAAATATGATGACCTGTCCGGCGGTGACATTTATGTTACCAATGATGTTCCGCATTTTATTACTATTCCCACTACTGCGGGTACCGGGAGCGAAGTAGGGAGAAGTGCCATCATTTCGGATGATGAAACGCACCGGAAGAAAATTTTGTTTTCCCCGAAGCTTCTGGCGAAAATCGTATATGCCGACCCGTTAGTAACTATGGAGCTCCCTGCTTTTATTACAGCGGCAACCGGCATGGATGCGCTGACGCACAATATGGAAGCGTATCTTGCCAAAATGCCCCACCCGATGTGCGAAGGCATTGCATTGGAGGGAATTTCGCTGATAAGCGATTCACTGGAAAAAGCGGTGAACGCACCGGATCTTGAATCAAGAAGCAAGATGCTGATGGCGTCATTGATGGGGGCCGTTGCCTTCCAGAAAGGACTGGGGGTTGTTCATTCCCTGGCCCATCCGCTCTCGTCGCTGCTGGATACGCATCATGGACTGGCAAATGCGGTAAACATTCCCTACGGAATGGAATTTAATATTGAAGGATTTGAAGATAAGTTCAGGAGAATGGCGCGTGCACTTGAATTGAAGGAAGAAACAGGAAAAGCGGTGGTACAATACCTGCATGAGTTAAATGATAAAATAAACATTCCGCATCACCTGAAAGATATTGGCGTAAAGGAAGAGCATATTGAAACCCTGGCCGACCTTGCCATTGCTGATTTTGCACACCCGAATAATCCAAAGCCGGTAACCCGGGACGATTTCAGGCAGCTTTATCTAAATGCATTTTAATTTATGAAACAGATTACGATAGGCATCAGCGAGGGCACGCGGTACTTTCATTATGAAAACTGGTTTAAGGATGAGCCCCATGTTCATCTGATCAGGCTTAGCTATAAGCTTGATAATTTTAATGATATTGAAAAGTGCGATGGTATTGTATTAAGCGGAGGCCATGATATTAACCCGAGATTATACAACCAGCCGGATTTTTTAATGTATGTGGATCCGAAGGATATTGATGAAAGGCGGGATGAGTTTGAGTGGAATATTATTAAGCACACAGAAATAAGCCAAAAACCATTGCTGGGAATATGCCGGGGCCTGCAATTGGTGAATGTTTATTTCGGCGGCACGCTGGTTCCGGATATACCGGCGTTCGGAAAATTTAATCATAGCAAATTGCACGACGGCCTGGACCGGATGCATACAGTGGAAGTGGATAAAAATTCCTCCTTGTATAAAATAACAGGAGCTGAGAAAGGCGAAGTGAACAGTGCGCATCATCAAAGCGTGGATATGCCCGGCTTCGGCCTGGTGGCAAGCGCACTGTCTCCCGACGGAATTATCGAAGGATTGGAGCGAAGAAATGCCGGCGGAAAATCTTTCCTGCTGCTGGTACAATGGCATCCCGAACGAATGATGGACCAGCAAAGCAGCTTTTCCGGGAATATTAAAAAATGTTTTTTAGACGCAGTGGTTGCAACTGTTTAAATTATTGCAATGAAAATTATTAATCCTGCCACGGAAGAAATCATAGGTGAATTAAAAGAAGATTCAAAAGAAAGTGTCGGTGCAAAGTTTGATGCATTGCAATCAGCACAGATAAAATGGCAGCAGATTTCACTTGCCGAACGTGTTTCGGTTATTGAAAGATTTACCACACTTCTTGCAGATAACATTGAGTCTTTATCGAAAATCCTTACCGGCGAAGTAGGAAAGCCCTTGCAGCAATCACGGAACGAAATTAACGGGGCCATTAAGCGAATCAGCTGGCTTGCCAGAAATGCAGAGAAATATTTATCTGATGAAACCATGTATGCAGAAACCGGGCTTGAAGAAAAAATTTCTTATGAGCCCCTGGGTGTCGTCTGTAATATTTCAGCCTGGAACTATCCTTACCTGGTAGGAGTAAATGTATTTGTTCCCGCGTTGCTTGCAGGCAACGCTGTGATGTACAAACCCTCTGAATATGCCTCGTTGACCGGTTTGGAAATTGAAAAGCTCCTGCAGCGGTCAGGATTGCCCGAAAATGTTTTTGTGGCGGCTACAGGCGGCAAAGAAGTTGGTGAATTACTGTTGCAGCTTCCTTTTGACGGATATTTTTTTACCGGTTCCTATAAGACCGGTAAATACATTTATGAAACCGTATCGGCAAAAATGGTACCGTGCCAATGTGAGTCAGGAGGTAAAGATCCTTTGTACGTTGCTGATGATGTTGCGGACATCACAAATGTAGCTGCAGCCACAGCCGACGGCGCCTTCTACAACAATGGACAGAGTTGCTGTTCTGTTGAAAGAATTTACGTGCATGAAAAGATTTACGATCAATATGTGGATGCATTTTTGAAGGAAATACATACATACCAGCTTGGAGAACCGACCACAGAAGGGATATATTTGGGTCCATTGGCCAGGAGAGAGCAACTGAACGTATTGGAAGGTCAGATCAATGATGCAATAAAAAAAGGAGCGACAATTATAGCCGGCGGAAAGCGTGCCAATAGAAAAGGCTATTATTTTGAACCCACCGTTCTCACAAATGTTACAAACGATATGAGCGTAATGAGAGAGGAGTCATTTGGTCCTGTTATCGGCATAATGAAAGTAAGCAGTGATGAAGAAGCGGTACAGTTGATGAATGATACAGAATACGGTCTTACCGCTTCTGTGTATTCTTCTGATCAGAAAAGAGCAGAAAATATATTGCGCCGGATAAATGCAGGAACCGGCTATTGGAACTGCTGCGACCGCGTAAGTGCGGCATTGCCCTGGAGCGGAAGAAAGCATTCCGGATTTGGCGTTACCTTATCTCATGCGGGCCTGAGAGCATTCGCAAAGCCTAAAGCCTGGCATTTAAAAAGTTAGGTTCAGATATTAATGAGGATTTATTTTCTGATTGCTTTGAGTGGTTCGGCGCAAATGATTTTTTATACAATCTTTTAATAGTAATCAGAAAGAAAATTTAGCCTGAATATTTTACAATTCGACTATCTTAATTTTCCAAAAGGTATAGCTTGTTTTGCAAATTTTAAGTTTTTCAAATCGCGATTGCAGATTTTCACCTCAAATTCTTACAACCTCTTCGATGATTCATTCATTTTACTTAAATGATGCTGCCTGCCTGTTTCTTACCCGCCGCAAATGTTTATAAGAAGGGATTTGCCTGTTATGCAGCAGCGCAGACATTATCAGGATACCTATGAGCGCTGCGGATATTATAGTTACAATTGCATCTCCGTAAAAGTGATGATTTAATATGGGGTGAATGTAGAGCCTGGCATTAATTACCATGATCATAATAAATGTTACCATCAGCCAAAAGTTTAAAATATTGGGCCTGCCTGTATACTTGCCTTCGGGTAATGTAACGATAAATATAATTATAATAATGCCTCCGGCTATGGAACTGGCAAACTGCAGGATGGATGCAACATACACTGAATGACCCAATACAAGAGACTCTCCATTCAGGAAAGGAATTGTCTCTGCAAAATAGTCGTCGTGATGGGTAAAACTGTCCCACAATAAATGAGACCCAATGCCCACCAGAAGCGAAATCAGCACAATGAACACATTTTTTCTGAAATAATTATTCCAGTTAAACTTTTCTGCAAATGAAAACCGGACATTAAAGATGAAGGGCATGTACCGGATAAGTGTATCCCGCACTATGTTGTGGAAAATAAAAAGCAATGCCAGCCCCAGCGGCAGGTCAAACCAAAACATGCCTGCAATGGTATGGCTGTATCTGCTATAATCTCTCATCCTGATAAAATATTCAAAGTCAGGTGTCATACTGCCGGTGATGAGGCTGCTCATTGAATAATATTTCTTTGGAAGCTTGGTGGCCGGCAGCACTATGGCAGGATGTGAAAAGGTAAACGGCATTAAAATGTATTAAACGGTAAAATTATTTGCTGGCACACAAATTACATAGTGGGTTATGTGAAGTTTGTGCTAATTTCTTTCCCATGTATATTTTTGTATAATTAATGAGCTAACGGACAGGGCTATACGAACATATTATCCGAACAGATCGCTGCTTAAATACCTGTCTCCTCTGTCGCAGGCAATAAAAACAATTACTCCCTCCGTAAGTTCCCGGGCGACCTGGATGGCTGCAAAGGCCGCACCGCCGCTGCTCATTCCGGCAAATATGCCTTCTTCCTTGGCAAGCTTCCGCGCCATTAATGTTGCGTCGCGTTGCGATATATCTATTACCCTGTCTACTCTTGAAGGATCAAAAATTTTTGGCAAATATTCTTCCGGCCATCTCCTGATACCTGGTATACAAGATGCCTCTGTCGGCTGACAGCCTACAATCTGAATATTTTGATTTTGCTCCTTCAGAAACATGCTGCATCCCATAATAGTACCGGTAGTACCCATTGAGCTTACAAAATGAGTAACGCGTTGATCAGTGTCTCTCCATATTTCCGGCCCGGTGGTTTTATAATGCGCCTTATAGTTATCGGGATTCGCAAATTGATTTAGTATAAAAAATTCACCCTTTGCAGCTTTTTCTTCTGCATAATCGCGGCATTGCTCAATGCTATCCAGCAACGTGACTTTTGCTCCATACGCTTCCATTGATATCACACGTTCACGCGTAGACGAAGAGGGCATTACCAATTCTATTTCTATTCCATACAGGCCTGCAATCAATGCCAGTGCAATACCTGTATTGCCGCTCGTGGCCTCTATAAGCTTTGTGCTCTTATTAATTTCTCCGCGTTCCCAGGCACTTTGGATCATATTCAATGCAGGCCGGTCTTTTACACTGCCCCCCGGATTATTACCCTCCAGCTTTGCATACACTTTTACGTTTCTGTTTGGATTTATTTTTTGCAGCTCAACAAGCGGAGTATTACCGACAGTATCTAAAATAGTTGCCATAATCAGTTATTAGGAATTTTACCTTCCACAACCGTTATTTCAGGATTGTGATACACAAGGGAGCCCGGAGGAATGCTTTTCGTTAACCATACATTCCCCCCTATTACGCTATGATGTCCTACTACCGTATCGCCGCCCAATATGGTTGCGTTTGAATAAATGATCACATGATCCTGTACCGTAGGATGCCTTTTTTTAAAAGCCATCCCCTTATCAACGCTTAGCGCCCCCAGCGTAACGCCCTGGTATAATTTTACATGGTTGCCGATCTCAGCCGTTTCCCCGATTACAATACCGGTTCCGTGATCGATAAAAAAATGATCGCCGATGAGCGCCCCGGGATGAATATCAATTCCCGTTTTTGAATGAGCATGTTCCGTAAGGATGCGGGGGATTAAGGGAATACCCAGCCGCAACAATTCGTGGGCAAACCTGTAAAAGCACAGCGCATAAAAGCCCGGGTACGCACGGATTACTTCAAACTCCACGCGTGAGGCGGGATCACCGGTGTGCAGCGCATATATGTCGGTATTTAATACCCGGTATATTTCAGGTATTTTTTTAAAAAAAGATCGCGCTATTTCTTCATTATTACAATTATCACAGGCGCGGGTGGCTTTCAGAATTTTTACAAGATCCTCCTCCAGTATCCTGAACTCATTTTCTATTTCACCTGCAGAAGAATAAGCAGAAACAGAAAGCTCCGGGTACAGCAGGCTCATCAAATCCGAGGCCCAGGAAGCAATAGCTTCGTTGCCGGGGACTATCTCTCTTTGCTGTTGTTTGTTTAAGAGTTGATTTAAAAAAGCTGTATCCATTTCACTATGATCTTACGTTTATGCCGTTTTATTATCTGATATTTTTATTGTCCATGTAATTTTGGTACCGCCTCTTCTCAGTGTTTCGGCAACGGAGCAATATTTCCGCATGGCTAATGCCGCGGCTTTGGTTGCCTTATCAGTGTCAACCGGGCCATGCAATTCAAATGTTATATGCGCGCTTTCCCATAATGAGGGAGTAACATTTTTTTCTCTTTCTCCTTCTATTTTTATTTTAAAGCCATTGATCACCTGTTTCTGTTTTTTCAGAATGGCAATAATATCTATTGCGCTGCAGCTTCCAAGACCTGCGAGTAAAAGCTGGGTAGGGCGAAAGCCATAATTTACTCCGCCGGTTTCCGGGCTGCTGTCGGTATGCACTACATGACCAGCTTCATCTTTTATATCGAAACCAAAATCGCCCCGGGTTCTTTCCATTTGAATAATATTCATAAAAAATTTTTTGCAAAATTAGTGAATGAGCGAATGTTGATATTTATGCAATGTGGCAAATGGTAATTTATTAATTGAAAAGAGATACTTGCCTGTCATTTTAACGATGAATGTGCATCTGCAATTGCCTTAAAAGGGCCATACTTATGCTGCTTTTCAGAAAAGGTATCGCTGTAAGGTCCGAAAGGGGCATCTACTTCCTTTTTGGAAATATCGGGATAATCATGCTTGCCTTTTATCAGGGGCCGCGGCTTGCTGTTAATGTACGCAGCAACATCCCATGCCTCTTCTTCAGTAAGCACTGTATGGTTGTACGACGCTTCATCAAAAGGCATATTGTTTTTTACAAAACCAGCCAGCAGGGACAGGCGGTACATACCGGCTCCCGTATTATAACTTTTATCACCCCATAAAGGCGGATAAGTAAAACCTCCTTTCCCGTTGGGCAGGCCCTCTCCATCTTTACCATGACACCGTTCACAATTATTATCAAAAACAATTTTTCCTTTTAAGGTATCGGCGGCGCGGTCCAAATAAGGAAGCTTCATCACCCCGGTGCCTGATGGCTTTTTCTTTACATCGCCGGCGAGCCAGCGCATGTAAGCGATCATAGCCTTCATTTCATAGCTGTTGGTATCAATAGCTTTTCCGTTAAGGCTTCTTTCGAAGCAACTGTTAATCCGACCCGTGAGGGAGAGGGTATCTCCGTCGCGGCCGCTGAACCTCGGATAAGAAATAATTACCGCCCCAAAATTATTTCCCCAGGGTCTTATACCGCCATCTATATGGCAGTTTTGGCAATTCATTCCGTTGGTAACAGGCGCTACTTTTCCTTCGGGGCCAAAATATTTATAGGTATTGACAATAATGTCGTAGCCCAGGCGTGCAAGCGTATCTTCAGGCTTCAACTGATAATGATTCCATCCGTACCAAAGCTGCTGTGAAGCTGAATCTTTTTGTGAAACAACACTTATCTGGGTATTGCATGACAGAGATGAAATACCTGTAAATATGATGGCAAATAAAATACCCGTCAAAGCAGGCACTGTTCTTCCCGGTAAAAACATTTTTATAATTAATGCGGTAATTTTTTCTGCAATAAGCCATATACCCAGGTGCCGGCAACGGCGCTCAGTAATGCAACGCTAATAACTAATGCCCCCGAACCCACGAGGGCATATAAAGGACCGGGGCATGCTCCGGTAAGCGCCCATCCGAATCCGAACAGCAAGCCTCCAAAGATCTGTCCTTTGTTGATCTTCTTCGGATACAATTTTATGGGTTCGCCGTGTACTGTTTTTATCTTACATTTTTTGATAAGAAAAACAGAAATTATTCCCGTTGCCACGGCAGAACCAATTACCCCGTACATGTGAAAACTCTGCAGGCGAAACATTTCCTGGATGCGATACCAGGAAACTACTTCTGACTTAACGAGTATAATGCCAAAAAGAATTCCTGCAATAAAATATTTTACGTTATACCACCAGGGATGCTGCAACGACGATTCGTTGATGCACATGGCATCGAGAGAGCGAACTTCAAAGTCCATGTTGGTATTTATTTTTTCCAAATTATCGGCTGTCCTGTTCATGTTTATAACTTTAAAATAAAAGGTAAAATAAGATTGGCCATTATAAAACCTCCTGCCATAAAGCACAGGGTAGCAATTAGCGAAGGCAGCTGGAGATTGGACAAGCCCATAATAGAATGACCGGAAGTGCAACCCCCGGCATATCGTGTTCCGAAACCAACGAGAAAGCCGCCAACAGCAATCATAATAAATCCGCGTGCAGTAAGCAATTGGCTCCAGTTAAAAATCTGTGCCGGCAGGAGTGAATGAAAATCTGTAATGCCATAACCACGGAGTTCGGCAGTGAGCTTTGGGTTGATTTGAAGCGGCTGATCATTTACTAAAAAACGGGTAGCTATAAATGCGCCTGCTATAATACCGGCTGCGAAGAATAAATTCCATGCTTCCTTTTTCCAGTTGTAATTAAAATAATCGGATTTTACCGGCAGGCAGGCCGCACATATGTGGCGCAGCGAGGAAGAAACGCCAAACGTTTTATTTCCGAAAATTAATAATAACGGCACCATTAATCCGATTAAGGGTCCTGATATATACCAGGGCCATGGTTGTTTAATTATGTCGGGCATAAGGTCATTTAAGGATGAAGCAGCAAAGTTAGCAGGTATCGTGATAAATTATTTTCAGAAAGATTTTAACGGTTTCTAAAAAAAATCCCGGATCACAGCCCGGGATTAGTTTTTATCTAAAAAGAATGGTTTATCCTTTTTTAATGCGGTCACTGCCGTCCTGTTGGGCAGGATTTTGATTTTTACCGTTGCCGGAAGGCATATCCGGCGTTTTGTTGAATTGCCTGCGTTGCAAATTATTGCGCTGCTGGGTTGGGTTATTGAAATTCCGTTGGGTATTTTTTTGATAACGGTTATTTTGTTGCTGTGTATTTCCGGGAGAAGATGTTTTGTTGGTATTGCCGTTGTTTGGAGTAGTTACTTTCGCCGGCGGCTCAGGTTTAGGATTATTCTGATTTGGATATGCCGGTTTATTAAACTGCTGATTTTTTTGTTCATCGTTCTTCTTGTTTTGATCCTGATTTTGCCGGTTATTATTTAAAAAATTCTGATCCGGCTGAGAATTATCAAACTTTCTTATATTGTTATTATTCTGATTTTGCGGGTTGTTATTTACCGGCTGCTGATCTGATGAAGGGTTATTAAATTTCCTTGTATTGTCGTTGTTCCTGTTCTGCTGATTATCGTTGCTGCCTGGGTTAGGATTATCCTTTCTGTTATTATCATTTTGTTTGTTTTTGTCCTGGTCATTATTATAAATCGGTTGATTGTGATCATTAAAAGGATTATTGTCCTTTTTAACGCCAGGGTTAGAAGGTTGCTGTACCTTGTCAGCAGGGTTGACCGGGTTTTGCTGATTGTGATCGTTAGGGCGTTCGCCATTACCATTTTGATTCTGCTGCTGACGGCCTCTTATCTCATTCAAATCCGTTACCTTCCCCGGTTTGAACTGCTGATTTTGTTGGGGAGCGCTTTCTTTTACCGATGGCCGGTACATAGTTATTCTCGAACCGGAAACTTCCGTGCCACCCGGTTTATTTCTTTGCTGCATCCTTACCGGGCGTATTGTCTGATGCGTATTTCTCTCCACATCCGTTACCGAAGGCCCGGAGTTATAAACATTATGTGTATTTACGACCCGGGTATTATTAATAATAGTTGTATTGTTAATGATCGTTATATTTTGACGCGAATCAACATAATAATTGCCCATTTGCCTGCTGGTAATATATCGCTGGGGTATAAATGACCAGGAATCTGCAGGAATGCCTGCGCCAAAATTTACGCTCATATTCATGCCCGGCCCCAACGGTGCCCATCCGTAATAATCGCCACCGGATCTCCAGGCTACCCATGCCGGCGACCATTCATAGCCTGGTATCCAAATCCATCCGTAGAAAGGATCATAGGTCCAGCGGCCATAATGGAATGGCGCCCAGCCCCAGCTATAATTCGAAACCCATGTCCATCCATAATCCGAGTAGGCCCAATACCCATTGGTATAATAAGGTCTGAAGCCGGAATAAGAAGGTATCCAGGCATACCCGTAATTTGGATAATCTACCCACTGGCCATAAGGGCTGAGATCATCATAAAATTGCTGATAAGTGATATCTTCTGAAGGCTGCGACTGATAAGTATCGTCAGACGTACCGCTATAATAATAATGATTGCACGAGATTATGGTCAGCAATAGTAACGGTGAAAATATCTTGTATAACTTTTTCATTGTAAATAGTTTTATTATTAGACTTGCACAAAGCTTGCCGGGTAGCGCAAAATGACAAAAAAACATGACTTTAACTTAGCCTTAACCCGGCAGGCTAAAGGTATTGAATCCATCGTAAATATTCCCGGAATACAGAGTTTCGTAAAAGTTGATTTTACCAGGCATTTAAAAATTAATTGTATTCATATTGAATGGTCCCGAGCAATTCTTTTTGTTTGGAAAAACATTTTTCGGTTTCCAGCAGATTCTTATCGTTGTAAGTATATTGCCAGATGAAATAATTACTGCTGCCTTCTTCAGTTGAGATCATCTGCACGGGTAAATCCTGGTCATTGTATTCATACATATATTCGGGCAACAGCCTTTGGGCACGTTCGCTGAAATGTACCACGTCTGTCAGCCGGTTCTTATCGTCGTAATAGTAATAGAATTTCGTGTCGGCTGAATTGCCTGACGGGTCTTCCTCAGCGACATTGCCAACGGAATCAGTTACAAATGCAATGGCAGATACCAGCACATTATTTTTTTTCCTGATCATCTTAAGCGGAACGCCTGCCTCGTTATAAAAATATTCATGCGTTTCAATGATTGCGGCGGAATCATCATCGTCCCTGGTAATTATGCTTATCGTCTTCAGCCGGTTGCTGTCGTCGTACTCGTACTGTGTAGTGTTGGTTGAATAGGGCGTTTCATCTACAGATTTTACCGGTTGCCCGTGGATGTTATAATCTACAGTAAGGAGCGACTGGCCGGTGATATTTGATTTTGAGAGCATCTGCGATTGGGTATAGGTTTTATTGATTTTTTTTTCGCAAAAAAAACCATCGCTGGGCCCGCCGTCTCCTTCAAAGCTTTTGAGTTTGATGGTGCTCAGGCGCTCTTTTTTAAGGATATTAAATTCTCTTATCAGGCGCTGATTATTCCAAAGATCTTTATAAAAATACTGGGCGTTTGAATGAAGAGGCTTCAGGCAAAGAGCTATCAGAAAAAAAACGGAACAAAATATCAGGATGTATTTCGGTCTGACAGGATATCTGGAATGGTTTATTGGTATAACTTTCATTGTCGTAAAATAACAGAATAATTTCGCAGGCAAATTTAGTTGGGTATTTTTAACCATAATTTATTAGATAATAAAAACCCCGACTCTTCTGCCGGGAAGAAATAAATTACCTTAACTGTGGAACGACGGCGGGTTGGAAAATATTGCCATTCCTGCCGTCGGAAAATTGCGGCGCCGGGGAGAGGATATGATCCGGGATATAATTGGGAAATACCGGCCATCCTCAATTTTGTTTTCTGCTACCTGTCAGCATCATTTGCCGTGCTAAGCTTAATTTCGCTATTTGAAATTTAAAATATCCATTCATGCCGGAAATTAATCCCGTATCGCGCCTGCTCCATATTATGAATGATCTTCGCGAGCAATGCCCCTGGGACAGGAAGCAGACCATTCATACGCTTCGCCAGCAGACTATCGAAGAAACCTTCGAACTTGCAGATGCCATAACTGATAAAAGCTGGGCAGCAATAAAAGAAGAATTGGGCGATTTGCTTTTACATATTGTTTTTTATTCAAAAATTGCACAGGAGCAACGGCAATTTTCATTTGACGATGTAGTTAATGATATTTGCGATAAGCTTATAAAAAGACATCCTCATGTATATGGAAATGTTTCTGTAGATAATGAGGAAGACGTAAAAAAGAACTGGGAGCAATTGAAGCTGAAAGAGGGAAAAAGATCAGTGCTGAGCGGTGTTCCCAAATCATTGCCGGCTATGGTGAAAGCCATGCGGCTGCAGGAGAAAGCAAAGCAGGTGGGCTTTGAATGGGAAACAAAAGAACAGGTTTGGGAAAAAATTGAAGAAGAAAAGCAGGAATTGCTGGAGGCTGTAAAACGTGGAAATATTGACGAAGTAGAAGCGGAAGCAGGGGATCTTTTTTTCTCCGTAATTAATTATACCCGGTTTTTGAACGTGGATGCTGAAAATGCGCTGGAGCTTACCAATAGAAAATTTATAGATCGTTTTACAAAAATGGAAGAGGCGGCCAAAGCCAATGGAAATAACCTGGCTGATATGAGCCTGCAGCAAATGGATCATTTATGGAATGAAATAAAGAAACAACAAAAGTGAAGCGTTCTTTTCTCAAAAACACCAATAATTTCATAGCTAAAAACAACTACCTGCTGGTAGCTGCCGCCTGGTTGTTTACCATATCGTTTATTATTGACAACTACTGGAATTTTACCTCTACCTCGCACGCCCTGCAGAGAAAAATTCAGAACAGGATCGTCCGGGATGAAAATAAAAGCGCCGCTCTTTTTAAAAATACCGCCTTAGTTAATAAAATTATCAACCATACCTATGACGAAGCGGAGTTAAATGATCTTATGGGCAGGGATTATTTTGTATTTGCTTACAGGATCACGGCCTTCAACCAGCCGCAGCTGATATTCTGGAACACCCAAATAGCGGAACCGGACAGCGCAACCTTAAACAAACCCGACGGGACCTATTTTGTAAAGCTGCTGAACGGCTGGTATGTTGTTACAAAAAAATCTTACGAAAGCCCCTCGGGGCTCTTATACGGATTGATTTCTATGATACCCGTAAAGTGGCAGTATTATGTACAGAATCAATACCTGAAAAATTATTTTGTGGGTGCAGAGGAAGTGCAGGATCAGTACGATGTGAGCCTTGAGCCCACGCCTGTACGGATCAGCGGCGATAAAGGCCAAACATTATTTTATCTGAAGCAGGCAAAGAAATCCGTCAGTCATGATAATATCTATTCCATTTTGCTGCGTATCACGGGCGCTATTTTAATATTATTTTTCATTCAGCGGCTGGCGCGCTATTACCTGGAGAAAAGGGGATTTCTGTTTTCTTTTATCGTGCTGGTTGCTTCGGTGGTGGTGCTCCGGATTTTAAGCTACTTTTTGCCTATACCATTGGATTTTAAACAGTTTAATCTTTTCAAGCCGGAAATATATTATTCTGATCCCATCTTTCGTTCGCTTGGGGACCTGCTGATTAATTCTATCCTGTTTATATGGATTATTTTTTTTATCAGGTTCAACTACCGGTTTGAGCCAAGGCCGTCATTCGCTAATACAAAATTTAAAAGGTATGCTATTGTGGGCATGGTATCATTGCTTATGATCGCCATTACGCTGATGTGCGGCCATATTGTGAGCAGCCTTGTTTCGGACTCAGAAATTTCGTTTGATGTGCTTAATTTTTTTACGCTCAATATTTACAGCGTAACCGGCTTTATAATTTTAAGCTGTACCGCCACCGGATATTTTTTTATTATACAGATCCTGCTCCAGCCGCTGAGGGAAGCCATTGACGATCACTGGTTCATATTTTATGTTTGCGTTGCCATCATCGGTCTTGTTTTTTTAAGCTTTGAGTTTCATGCGCCGCACATCACTTTTTACCTCTGCGTATTGATTTGGCTATTGGCATTTATTTACCTGCTCAGCAAAATTTCATTGGTTATTGATGCCTACAATCTCGTTTCCTCGCGGTTTATTTTTTGGCTGTTCTTTTTTTCTGTTTCCATCACGCTGGTTATTATTATACAAAACAGGAGAAAAGAAATTGATGAGCGTAAAAATGTGGCCATTAACCTTGCCAACAGGTCGGATCCGTTTGGAGAAAATCTTGTCAATTTTATTTTGACCGACTTTAGCAATGAGGTGCTCAAGGGAATTTTCGACCGTTTTAAGAACCCTGTTGAAAACAGGTTTTTAAAAGACAGTCTTATAAATGAAAACTTTTCGGGCTACTATAATAAATACGATACGAGGATTTATACTTTTGACTCATCCGAGAATCCTCTTTTCAATGAAGATTCTGCTACTTTCAATTCGCTGAATGCAATTATACAGACCCAGGGTAAGCCCACCGGTACGCCCGATTTGTATTATTACGACGTTTCTTATGACAGGTTTAATTATATCGGCAAAAAAGAGATTACGGATGCGCAGCAGCACCGGGAGGGCTACATATTTATAATCTCTGCCCCGAAAAGATATAAAAGTGATGCAGTATATCCGGAGCTTTTTTTAAAGGGGAATAATAACTCCATTGATAACTCTACTATTTATGCAACGGCCATATACAATAATAACCAGCTTAGTACCAGTAACAATGATTATCCTTTTCCAACCAGCATAGACCCTTCTATGTTCACTTATAACGAATTCAAAATAGTGAACCATAACAACTATGAAGAGCTGTGGTACCGGGCGGACGAAGGCAAAGTGGTAGTGATAGCAAGGCAGAATCATTATTTTATTGAATCTATTACCCTCTTTGCCTATTTGTTTTGCTCCTTCCTGGTGGTGATCATATTATTTAATTTTTTGAACCGGCTTCTTCGCCATCGTATCAGTTCTGACAACCTGAAATCATTCTGGCAATTTACTATCCGGAACCAGGTGCACGGGACGATTATCCTTATCAGCGCTTTTTCGTTTTTTATAATTGGCATTACTACTATTTTATTTTTTATAAGCCGTTATCATAATAATAACCGGGAAAGGCTAAGCCGTACGATTCATGTAATGGAAAGCGAGATCAGGAGATCGGTTGATACCTTGTCTGCAGGCGGAAGAACGCTGGATGAATTTGACTCCGCATCGAATGAGAAGCTATCCGAAACAATAAACCGTCTTTCCGATATTTATTCGGTGGATGTGAATCTTTATAATACGAGCGGCAATCTCATAATTTCCTCGCTTCCGCTGCCCTATACAAAAGGTATTGTAAGTAAAAAGATGGATCCGGTTGCATTTTTTCACCTGGGCACGTTAAAGGATGTTCAGTTTTCGCAGGAACAAATGATCGGCAGCCTTGAGTATCTCAGTAATTATGTTCCGGTCAGGGACGAATCGGGAACGGAATACGCCTTTATTAATATTCCGTATTTTGAATCACAAAATAACCTGCATGATGAGATTTCCAATTTCCTTGTTACCATTATTAATCTGAATGCCTTTATTTTTTTAATAGCCGGTATTATCGCGCTCTTCATTACCAACAGGATCACCCGTTCATTTTCTATTATCAGCAGCAAGATGAAGGAAGTGAATCTCGAAAAAACGAATGAAGAAATTGTATGGAACCGTAAAGACGAAATAGGAGAGCTGGTAAGTGAATATAATACGATGGTGAAAAAGCTGGATGTCAGTGCACAGCTGCTGGCAAAAAGCGAAAGGGAAGGTGCTTGGCGCGAAATGGCCAGGCAGGTGGCTCATGAAATAAAAAATCCATTAACTCCGATGAAGCTGAACCTGCAATACCTGCAAATGGCAATAGACAACAATTCGCCCGGTGTAAAAAAAATATCCACTTATGTAGCCAACATTTTACTGGAGCAGATAGATCACTTGTCGAAGATTGCGAGTGACTTTGCCCACTTTGCCAATATCGGCAATACCAAAAACATGCTGTTCGATATCAATGGCACACTTCAAAGCGTTGCCTCGCTTTTTTCCACAACAGACCGCCTCCAGGTACACACCCACTTATATCCCGGCGAGATAATAATAGATGCGGATAAAACACAGATCAACCGGCTGTTCACTAATTTATTACAGAATGCAGCGCAGGCCATTCCTGAAGAGCGAGAGGGGCTCATAGAAATAGAAAGTAAACTAAACGGAAGCCGTGTGGTGGTGTCCGTCAGAGATAATGGCGCCGGGATTCCCGATCAGATGCGCCAGAAAATTTTTATTCCAAATTTTACTACCAAAACTTCCGGTACCGGACTGGGCCTTGCCATGTGTAAAGGCATTATAGAAAAATTAAACGGACGTATCTGGTTTGAAACAAAAGAAGGAGCGTGGACGGTCTTTTATGTGGAACTGCCCGTGGTACAGGAGCATGAATAATATCGTTTAGAAAATTAAAATATTCCGGTTTTAAACCATTAAGAAGTTAAGAACAGTAAGCGTTCTGCTTCTTGCTATTCTTAACTCCCTAATCAACCTTAATGAAAGAATATTCAGACTGATTTTTTTTCTGATTAGTATAAAATTATTTTTCTTTCATTCTGTTTTCTTCCAAAAATTTTATCGTGAGGCAGCGTTTCTGTTTTATATGAGACGATGGAACAGGTTTTTGATTTAAAGCTATTCCCGCCCTGTATATCCATCAATTTTGAAAGCAATGAAAAGTATTTCGCTATTTCATAATTGTCCATAACTCAGATATAAAAACCCTGGAGGGCGGTTGTATAATTCTTAAGATGCTGATGTTACCGCTGAAAGTGCCTGCTGCAGCGGATTTCAACAGATTTTAAAAAATAAAAAAGTCCCGGATTTTTTGTCCGGGACTTTAGAAGTATTTACTTTTTGTTTTAATTTACTTCTTTTTAGCAGCTTTCTTTGCTACTTTCTTAGCAGCTTTCTTTTTCGGAGCGGCTTTCTTTTTAGCAGCTTTTTTTGCAGTTGCCATGTTTTTAGAATTTAATTGTTAGTTAATAAAGGCTAAAAATAAAAACATTTTTTTAACTGTCAAAATTATTTGACAGAAATTATGCTTCTGCTGAAACTGCATTTACTGATACAAAAGTCTTATTGCCTTTTGCTTTTTTGAATTCAACCACTCCATCTGTTGTTGCATAGATGGTAAAATCTTTGCCGATGCCAACATTCTTACCCGGATGATAAACAGTTCCGCGTTGACGTAAAATAATATTGCCTGCAACAGCAGCCTGCCCGCCAAAAATTTTTACACCTAATCTTTTGCTTTGTGAATCGCGACCATTCTTTACTGATCCTTCACCTTTTTTATGAGCCATAACTTTTTATTTAAAAATCCATAATCAAATTCCAAATCAGAATGGATCGTTATTTCCGATCTGAAATTTTATTAAGCAATGCTTTCTATTTTAATCTGGGTATACTGGGTACGGTGACCGGTCTTTTTTCTAAAGCCTTTTCTTCTTTTCATTTTAAAAGCAATCACCTTATCGCCCTTTACCAGGTCGCTGACGATTTCAGCCTTTACCGTTACATTTGCATCTTTACCAATGCCCAGTTTCCCGTCATTGTCGTGCAATACTACATCAGAAAACTCCACTTTATCACCGGATTTGCCGGGCAGGTGCGGAACAAACAAACTTTGACCGGCCTGTACCTTAAACTGCTGACCGGCGATTTTTACTATTGCGAACATATAGCCAATTTTTTGGGAGTGCAAATGTAAGGTATTTATACCTAAATTTTAAATGAAACAGAATTGAAAATGTGTTTTTGCCCATTTTAAGCTAATTTTCGCCGTTTTGGAGAACCCGGGCGCCTGGTTTGCCTCAGTAACCAGGCAGTTTCGGCATAAAAGAAAGTAATATGAATCTTTTCATCAAAAAGGTGTACACGGTGGGCTTCAGTATTTATGGATTCATCATTTTTCTTCTGCTGATGTTTATACTATTGCCTCTCTTTGCCGCATGTTTTTTTCTCGGCCGCATCAGAGGAGGGAATATCCTTTACCGGCTTTGCCGCTTTTGGGCAGACGCATTTTTCTTTTTAACCTTCATAACCAGTAAAACTATTTACGAAGAGAAGCCAGCCGGCAACAACCCGTATGTCTTTATAAGCAATCATATTTCTTACCTGGATGTTCCCATGATGATGAAAGCAATCCGCCGGCGAAATGTGCGCATTCTTGCAAAGGCTGAAATGGCAAAGATTCCTGTTTTTGGGTTCATATATAAACAGGGAACGGTAAGGGTCTATCGCGATGACGATAGCAAAAGAAAAGAAAGCATCCGGGAACTTATCTGTTTCCTTCACCAGAAGATTTCCGTGTTTATCTGCCCGGAAGGGACTTTTAATACAACCGGACAACCATTAAAAAATTTTTATGACGGTGCATTTAAAATTGCAATTGAAACGCAAACCCCGGTTTGCCCGATTTTATTTTTAGACACCTACGACCGGCTTAACTATCATTCTGTTTTTTCACTCACACCCGGAAAATCCAGGTCTGTTTTTCTTCCGCAAACATCTACCGAAGGGCTCACAACAGACGATCTTCCATTTTTGAAAGACAAAATTTTCAGGCAAATGGAAGATGCGCTCATCCGCTATAAAGCAAGCTGGATAAAACAGGAGCGGTTATGGATTTATCAGGAGCATAGAATTTAACTTTGCAGGGATGCAGGAAAAATTGCCTTTACATAATTTATTTGACGGTAAAAAGATCGATACGGTCTGGATTGAGGTAATTCTTCCACTGGCCATTCCCAGGACTTATACCTATTCGGTTCCGCCTGTTCTGCAAGGCAAATTGAAAACCGGCTGCCGGGCAGAAGTGGTTTTTGGAAAAAATAAAAAATATGCAGGCATTATAAAATCAATACATCAGGAACCGCCCGCCTATGAAACAAAGGATATTCTAAATATTATTGATGATGAGCCCGTAGTTTATCCGCACCAGTTGCAGCTATGGAAATGGATAAGCGAATATTATATGTGCTCCGAAGGCGAAGTGATGGCAGCGGCATTGCCTGCACATTTGAAATTGAGCAGCGAAACCATTCTGATCTTTAATGAAGAATATGGCGAGGATTTTTCAGACTTGGATAATGAAGAGTACCTGGTGGCCGAAGCATTGCTTTTAAAGAAAGAATTAAAATTGACGGAAGTGCAGCAGGTAACGGATATGGTGCAGGTGTATCCCCTGATAAAGCGATTGATTGAAAAAAAAGTTTGTTTTGTCTGGGAAGCATTAAACGAAAAGTATAAGGAGAAAACGGAAAACTTTATTCTCCTGAACCCTGAATACAACAAGGATGAAAAGCTCAATGAATTATTCAACAATTCAAGGGCGCCAAAGCAAATGGAGCTGCTGTTGAGTTTTCTTCATTTGATAAAGACCGAAGGCGAAGTATCCCAGGCTGAGCTTTTAAAAAAATCAGCTGCTTCGGTTTCACAGCTCAAAGGACTTATTGACAAGAATATTTTATGGGTAGAAAAGAAAAGTGTCGATCGCATCAAGATGCTTCCGAAAACAAGTGAAGTAAAATTTGAGCTCAGTGAGGCGCAAAAAAAAGCGCTGGCCGGAATTAATAAGGCATTTGAAGAAAAAGAGGTGTGCCTGCTTCACGGAATTACCAGCAGCGGCAAGACACAATTGTACATGAAGCAGATTGAGAAATTTATCAATGAGGGTAAGCAAGTGCTGTACCTGCTTCCCGAAATAACACTAACGGCGCAGATTGTACGAAGATTGCAAATAAGTTTTGGCGGTAATATTGCTATTTACCATTCTAAATTTAATAATAATGAACGGGTGGAATTGTGGAACAAAATAAGAAACGGGGAATCAAAGATAATTCTCGGAGCCAGAAGTGCTTTGTTTCTTCCATTCAAAAACCTGGGGCTTATTATTATTGATGAGGAGCATGATGCATCTTTCAAACAGCAGGATCCGGCGCCCAGGTATAATGCAAGGGATGCAGCCGTTTTTTATGCAAGATTGTTTAATGCGAAAGTACTGATGGGCAGCGCCACTCCTTCCATTGAAAGCTATTATAACGCGCAGAAGAATAAATATACATTGGTCACTTTGGATGAACGATATGGCGGTATTCAACTGCCGGAAATAAAAATTATTGATACCAGAACCGTGGCTGCATACAAAAAAGGCAAAGTGATGATATCACCCCAATTGAAGGCTGCTATTGAAACCGCGCTGTTGCAGGATCACCAGGTAATTTTATTTCAGAACAGGAGGGGCTATACGCCTTTTTTAATATGCGGAACTTGTGGTTTTATTCCGAAATGTCATGATTGCGATGTGACGCTGACGCTTCATAAATATTCCAACAGGCTTCATTGCCATTATTGCGGCAAGTCTTATCCCCGGTTAACCGCTTGCCCTGCCTGTGGCAGCGTGAACTGGATGGAGAAAAATTTTGGAACAGAAAAAATTGAAGAAGAGCTCGCCGGAGATTTTCCCAACAACCATATTGCAAGAATGGATATGGATGCGGTAAAAGGCAAACACGCACATGATACGTTGATAAAATTATTTGAGCAGCACCGGATAGATATTCTCGTAGGAACACAAATGGTGGTGAAGGGCCTCGATTTTGAAAAGGTAAATCTGGTGGGAATTCTCGATGCAGATGGATTGTTAAGCTTTGCTGACTTCAGGGTAAATGAACGCGCCTTTCAGCTAATGGAGCAGGTAAGCGGGAGAGCAGGCCGCAAAACCGGCAGGGGATTGGTGATGATACAGGCATCCAAAATTAACCACCCGGTCTTATTGTTTGTACAGGAGCATGATTATAAAAATTTCTATGGGAATGAGATAGCCATGCGACGCCAGTTTTATTATCCGCCATTCAGCCGGCTCATAAGATTGACCTTAAAGCACAAGGACAAAAACATGGTGCAGGAAGCATCGTATAAGCTGGGAGATATGCTGAAAAAAGATTTCGAGCATACGGTGGGTCCTGCATCACCGGTGATCAATCGCCTGCGCAGTTTATTTCTCATGGAAATTCTTATAAAGCACCCCAAGGATGCCGCACATATACAAGCCCGGAAGAGGGTAATCCTTAACAATATAAATTTATTGAAAGCTGAAAAAAGATTCCGGGGGGTGGTGGTCATACCTGATGCGGATCCCTTGTAAACCCGATTTTTTCATTTCATCTTTTTGTTCCAATTTTAAATAATGCAGCTTTCGAAAGATTTTTCATTAAAACAATATCACACGTTTCATATTGATGTATCGGCAAAATATTTTGCTGCATTCCAGTCGTTGCATGAATTGCAGCATATTTTGGAATTACCGGAAATTAAAAATGAGCCGTTACTCATTTTAGGCGGGGGCAGTAACCTTCTTTTTACTAAAAATTTCAATGGACTTGTTTTAAAAAATGAAATGGATGGCATGGGAACAGTGCATGAAGATGAAAGGCATGTATATGTAAAAGCAGGAGCCGGTGTAAACTGGCACCGGTTTGTGTTGCATTGTATTCATAGAAACCTTGCCGGAATTGAAAACCTGTCGCTCATACCGGGCAACGTAGGTGCTTCGCCTATGCAAAATATCGGCGCTTACGGCGCAGAGATAAAAGATGTATTTCATTCACTGGAGGCGTATCACCTCTATGAAAAAAAGACCTGTACTTTTACATCGAATGATTGTGAATTCGGATACCGGGAAAGTGTCTTTAAAAGAAAATACAAAAATCAGTTTGTAATATTGAATGTAACATTTGCCCTGAATAAGGTGCCGCATTATAATATTTCGTATGGAGCCATTGAAGAAGAACTGAAAAAAATGAAGGTGCGTCAATTGAGCATCAAAGCCATCTCAGATGCTGTTATAAACATAAGAACTTCCAGGTTGCCCGATCCAAATGTAATCGGGAATGCAGGCAGCTTTTTTAAAAACCCCCAGGTAAGTAATTCGAAGCTGGAAGCACTCCGTACAGGCTTTCCTGATATACCATCTTTTAAAGCAGATGATGCGCAGGTGAAAATTCCGGCCGGCTGGCTTATTGAACAATGCGGATGGAGAGGTTTTCGCAGGGGCGATGCCGGTTGTTATGATAAGCAGGCATTGGTATTGGTGAATTATGGCAATGCCACAGGACACGATATTTTAAGACTTAGTGATAACATTTTTGAATCAGTATTCAGAAAATTCGATATTAAATTAGAAAGAGAAGTTAATGTTATTTGACTTTCTCAAAGACCTTTTTATCTTTATGAAAACTAAAACTGCCGGCTATGAGAGAGACTTTTTTGATTGCATTATTTGTCTTTTCTTCTGCATTTTTATTTGGCCAGACTGATACCGTAAGGCTGAGATCAATTTCAAAAGAGAAAAAAACCATTGTAACAGACAGACCTCCCCAGGCCTTGTATGTGGGTTTGGGCGGCTCGGGGCCCATCTTGTCGTTCAATTATGACCGGCGATTTCTCAAAAAAGTAAATGGCTTTGGTTTTACTGCCGGCCTCGGTTTTTGGGGCGTGAGCGGTGTTTCGATTTTTTCGGTTCCGGTATCATTAAATTATCTTGCCGGAAAGGACAGCCATTTTCTGGAGATTGCCGGCGGAACTACTTTTTTATCCGCTCAGGGTGACCTTTTTTCCGATAATTCTTCGTCCAGCGCCGCTTTCATTTTTCACATAAATGTGGGGTATCGCTATCAGCCAACGAAGGGAGGCTTTTTCTTCCGCGGAGGTATCAGCCCGTTATTCGGACAGGGGGAATATGTAACCTCCTATTATCTCGGCTTCGGACATAATTTTTGATCAGGCGTTGCAATAAAAAGCCGGAACAAATCCGGCAATTTTTATTTGAAGTCGTCATCTTCCAACTCATCTTCCCTGAATGATTGGGTACTTAAATTCAGCATGCTGCCCATCAGGTCTTTAAATTCCACTTTGCCCTGGACTACTTTTTTACTTATCAGCGAATAAGCGGCAAGACCATGCAAAACGAATTCCATCAGTAACGCATTTTCTTTTGCATTGGCGCCGGGGAAATATTTTTTTACCAGCCCATACAATCCATCCACTTTGTACAGCATCTGAATTTTTTCTTCATCTTTTACATCAAAAAAAATATTTAAAAGATTGCCGCCATCGAACCAGCGGATTATGGCACGGTAAGGATTTTCATCTGTGGTATCTTTCGGTTTCCTTTTCTTGAAAGTTTCAGGATTGGGAAAGTATATCGAAAACAGGGTGCGAATTGCTTTATCCAGTAAGTTATAGGCCACCTGGTAAGGCCCTTCCTGCTCACCTTCATATACCAATTCTATCTTACCGGTAATGGACGGGATAATACCCACAAGATCGCTGATCCAGATTTGCGTTTCCTTTTCTTTGTTCATGATAGCTCTTCTTTCTGCGGCGCTGACAGCATTTTCATACGCTGCAATGGTAAGCCTGGCAGAAACGCCACTTTTTTTATCTACATATTCGCTGGTGCGTGCTTCAAAAGAAACCTGCTCAATCAGCCTTTTCACCAAATCGCTTACCTGTATTTTTTTTATCTGGTCGGTATGAATGGCCGCTTCCTGTTCGGTGATCAATAAGGAGTTTTCAATGCTGGTGGGATAGTGTGTCAATATCTGGCTTTCGATCCTGTCCTTAAGCGGCGTTACAATGGCCCCCCTGTTGGTATAGTCTTCCGGATTGGCGGTGAATACAAACATAATATCCAAAGGCAATCTTAATTTAAAGCCTCTTATTTGCAAATCGCCTTCTTCCAGAATATTAAACAGGGAAACCTGGATGCGTGCCTGCAGGTCGGGCAATTCATTGATTACAAAAATGCCCCGGTTACTTCTGGGAATAATGCCATAATGGATCACTCTTTCATCTGCATAACTTAATTTGAGATTGGCGGCTTTTATGGGATCAATATCGCCTATCAGGTCTGCCACGCTTACATCCGGCGTAGCCAGCTTTTCGCCATACCGGTTTCGCCGGTGCAGCCACGTTATCGGAGTATCATCGCCTTTTTCTTCAATTAAATCTTTGGCGTATTTGCTCAAGGGATGAAAAGGATCGTCATTTACCTCGCTGTCTTTCACGACAGGAATATATTCATCCAGCAGACCGGTCATTTGCCGGGCCATGCGTGTTTTGGCCTGCCCGCGCAAACCAAGAAACAATATATTGTGTCTGGATAAAATGGCTCTTTCTGTATCAGGGATAACGGAGTCTTCATATCCGATAATGCCGGGAAAGGTCATTTCCTTCTTGCTGATTTTCTTTATCAGATTTTCACGGAGTTCGTCTTTAACTGACTTTGGCTGGTAGCCGCTTTCTTTTAATTCGCCTAATGTTTTTATAGTTTGTAATTGCATGTTTATTTTTCTTTATAGAACTGAATTTCTTTAATAAAATCAAAATCCTTTTTGTTGTCAGTGTATAACAACAGATAATTGCAAATAGCAGTGGCGGCAATAAAGGAATCAGATATCTTCATGTTGTTATTAAAAGAGTATCTTTTAAATAAGGTCAGCGCGAGTTCGGAAATTTTTTCATCAATGGCAGCAATGTGATAAAACTGGAGAAGTTTATTCATCCCGGCTCTGCGGTTAATGCTCCTCGCACCATTAATTAATTCACATGCCGTAATTACAGAAATGCAATATTTGCTTTTAAGAAATCTTAGGTTTTTTTGTTTGATTTTGTCTCCACGGTACGCTTTGATTAAAATATCTGAGTCAACCAATACTGTTTCGTGAATTACCATGAGTCCTCTCTTAATTTTTTAGGATCAATATCAAAATCTTTCCATTTGCCAAAGAGATAGGTGTGATCCACCCTTGTATTAGGAGCCCGCTTTTTATTCTTTGGCTTTTGCTTTTTAGCCGGTTTCTTTTTGGGCCCGACTGCCGTTGCGACTACTCCAAACTTTTCCATTACAGCGGTAACCACCTTCTCTGCATCCTCGGGTACTTTTATATTATATTCTTTCATATCATTTGTATTTTTCCGAAATTACGAACATTTCAATATTCGGCTAATACACCGTCTTTCTTCTTCCGCTTTCAAAGTCCCTGAAAATAAAAGCGCCCAGCCTGTCGAGCGATGCAAAAAATGCTTTGCCGTTATTGGTTTCGGTAAACTCAGTAACAAAGCGCTGCAGGTAAGGATCGCTTGCTATCATAAATGTTGTAATAGGTATTTTAATTTTTTTGCATTGAGCGGCAAGATTCATACAACGATTCAAAATTCTCCTGTCAACGCCAAAGCTGTTTTTATAATAGCGCTTGCCTATTTTAAGGCAGGTGGGCTTCCCGTCTGTTATCATAAAAATCTGCTTATTGGGATTTCTTCTCCTTCTCAGGATATCCATGGCAAGCTCAAGGCCGGCAACTGTATTGGTATGATACGGACCTACCTGCAGATAGGGAAGGTCTTTTATCTCAACGGTCCATGCATCATTGCCGAATACCACAATATCAAGCGTGTCCTTGGGATATTTGGTGGTGATCAGCTCGCTCAATGCCATAGCCACCTTCTTTGCGGGAGTAATCCTGTCTTCGCCATACAGGATCATGCTGTGCGAAATATCGATCATCAGTACAGTAGAAGTTTGGGCCTTGAAATCTGTTTCGCGGATTTCAAGATCGTCTTCAAACATTTTAAAGCTTTCAATTCCGTGGTTGATCTGCGCATTGCGAATAGAGGAAGTGAAATCTATTTGCTCGAGTGTATCGCCGAATTGGAAAGGCCTTGTTTCCGGGTTAATTTCGTCGCCCGCGCCCGGCTTGAATGTGCTATGATTTCCCGTCTTTGTTTTTTTAAGCTTCCCGAAAATTTCTTCCAGGCTTCTCTTCCGGATTCCCTGCTCTGTTTTGGGAGTAATCTGTATTTCGCCATTTTGCCTGTTCTCATCAATATATCCTTTGTCTTTCAGATCCTCAATAAAATCTCCCATGCCGTATTCGTCATTGGAAAGTTTATATTCTTTGTCGAGCTCTGTCATCCAGCTCAGCGCTTCTGCTACATCGCCACTCGTATAGGTGAGCAATTGCATAAATATATCCAGCATCTTCTCAAATGAGGACTTGCTGTTTTCATTGGGGTCGTATTTTGAAAAATGATGTCCGCGCATGTAATTAAATTAATCCTGAAATTTACAACCAGATTTTATAAACTGATTTCAAAAAGAAATAAGGTACTGCCAGTTCTTAAGATTATTGTTTAAAAATATTTATCTGTTCAAGGAGATGTGCACTTAAGACAACTGCAAAATAAATTTAAGACAATTTATGAAAATAATCTGTTGTCTTCGCGAACAGACCGTTAAATAAATGACGAAAGGCGCGAATAAGAGAAAAAAAGAAGGCCCTGATAAGGGGCCTTCTTTTTTGTTTGCCGGTAAAAATATTATTGTGTTTTATCTGTAACGGGCTTTTGCTTTTTAGGAGTGGGCAAATTATTGATGACCGGCTTTCTGAGCTCACCGTTTGAATCTATCATATTGGTGGTTTTGAAATACGCTTCCATGCCCTGCAATTGCTGTAAAAGCTGTTGCACGAGCTGATTTTCGTACGCCAATCCTGCCTGTTTATCTTCATCCAGGCTGTTAAAATAAGTTACC
Source organism: uncultured Ginsengibacter sp. (assembly GCA_964627765.1). Classification (GTDB taxonomy): domain Bacteria; phylum Bacteroidota; class Bacteroidia; order Chitinophagales; family Chitinophagaceae; genus Ginsengibacter. The sequence goes on from CAZVKO010000017.1 coordinate 59,019, forward strand.
TGCTGTTCAAGATCTTTCCGCACTGATTCAGCAACCTTTTTGGCAAGCGTGGAATCTCCCGCCTTATAGCAAGCCAGCAGGAACTGCTCGGATACCTGGTCCTGAAATTGCCTGCGTGCTACCAGTCCGTAAGGGAAATTTTCCTGCAGCATCATGTTGTCGCATTTTTCAAGCATTTTTTTAGCTTCATCCTTCCGGCCGTTATCGGCTAAATTGCTGGCCACCTGGGCAAACTGCATTCTTATGGTATTCAGGTGTCTCCGGTTTTCTTCATCAAAATAAACGCCGGGCCGCTGCGCATCGCCAAACTTAAATTTGTTCATCATTACATTATAGGCCCAGTCACGGTTTACATCGCCATTTTTTACCGGTACAAACCGGTAAGTTAATCCATCCACGCGGAGGTATTGCTGAAAGCCCAGGTCATCGTACGGAGCCGTAAAATAAATCGGGCGCTTCCATTTATTGGCTGCCATTATATTTAATATAGCAGTCTCATTTTTGGTTAATGCATTTTTTGGAATAGTAAACTGTACCTGGCTTACTACGCTGTCATCAGGATTTACGGTGCCATTCTTTTTCACCAGGCTGGTGTCGACAGGAATCTCCACATTCTTTGTGGGATAAATATTCAAATCATCATCCTGATAATGAACCATTCTGCTTTGATCATCACTGCCGGCGTAATCTTTCATCATGGTATAAAGATCCATTGGCTTCGACTGGTCTACTTTGGCGCCCGGCGCATCCGGATCAAAATAAATAGCATCGCGTTTGCTTCCGATTATCTGGTCGGGCGTCCACAATACGTCGATGGGGTCGCTTTTATTTACCTTATACCGCAATTGATTCAGGTACCAGTCCGTACCCATGAGGCTGGAGTTGATCACGCGGATATCTCGCCTGATGCCCAATACTTCCTGGGCAAACCAGAGCGGATAGGTATCATTATCACCAAACGTAATCAGGATAGCGTTCGGCGCACAGCTTTGCAGGTAATCAATGGCGATATCAGGCGCCAGCGTTTTATGACTGCGGTCGTGGTCATCCCATTCCTGCTGTCCCATTATAACCGGTACCGCAAGTATACAAAGCCCTGCTGCGGCATAATTCGCCAGGCTGACCGGCTTTATAAATTTTTCAAATTGTTCTTTCACCCACATTACTCCCAGGCCAATCCACATGGCAAAAGCATAGGTAGCGCCGGTGTACGCGTAATCACGTTCACGTGGCTGATTGCCGGGCTGGTTTAGGTAAACGATGATGGCAAGTCCGGTGAAAAAGAAAAGCAGGCCAACGATCAGCGTATCCTTTTTGTCTTTTTTGTATTGATAGATAAATCCCAGAATACCCAACAGCAGCGGCAATGCAAAAAGAGTATTGTGAGATTTATTATGTTTTATGCTATCGGGCATTTTGCTTTGATCGCCTAATCGCGCATTGTCCCAGAAAGATATGCCGGTGAGCCAGTTGCCGTCTCTCACATTACTCATGTCGATGCCCTCAATATCATTTTGCTTTCCTGCAAAATTCCACATAAAATAGCGGATGAACATCCAGTTGAACTGGTATTGCAAAAAGAAGCTGATATTATCGCCCATGGTTGTCTTATCAAAGAACTGACCAGTTATTTGATCTTTGCATAAACCGGCAAAGCTGTCATAATAATCTGCATGCCCCTGGTCGTTGGTATTGTCCCACATCCGGGGAAAGAAATGCTTATCTTCCGGGGCATATTCGGTTATATATTGCCGGCCTTTCTTTTCATATTTATCCTTGCCTTTTACATAATACATCTCGGTAGTGGTATTGGAAGGCTGGGCGGTAAAATCCTGCCCGTACAATATCGGCCAATCGCCGTATTGCTGGCGGCTGAGGTAGCCAACAAGGCTCACCGGGTTGTCTACATTAAACATATCCACTGCGGGATCAGCGAGGGAGCGGATCATTGTTGTGAAGTAAGTGGAAAACCCTAAAATGATAAAAGCAAAGCTCCACATCGCGAGCTTCAGGAAATTCCAGTTGCGCTTTTCGGCTGTACGAATAAGTAAATAAATGATTACACCCAGCAACACGAAAAAGAATGCAAAACCTGAAAAGAAGGGAAGGCCGAAATCATTTACAAAGAAAATATCAAATTGGCCTGCCAGCTTGATAGACCATTGAATCATGGGTACCTGTACAATGCCGAGAACAATACAGGCAATTACAAATGCCCAAAATGTCTTCCACGGCGTTACTGTATACCGCTTGAAGAAGTAAACCATTACGATTGCCGGAATCGTAAGTAATGGCAACAGGTGAACACCCACAGAAAGCCCGATCAGGTAGAAGATCAATATAAGCCATTTGTCTGCGGGAGTGAACTGCCCTTTTACACCCCTTGCTTTTTCTTCGGTAACGGCTTGTTCCCATTTTAATATGGCCCAGAAAACTATTGCTGTAAAAAATGAAGCGCTCGCATACACTTCGGACTCAACAGCGCTGTACCAGAATGAATCGCTGAAAGTGAAGGCCAGTGCCCCCACTGCGCCGGCAGCCATTATAGAAAAGATTTGTGCTGAAGTAAGCGGCTGGGGATTATTCTTTTCGTAAATCTTCCTTGCAAAGTGAGTAATGGTCCAGAATAAAAATAATATAGTGAAGCCACTCATCAGCGCACTCATGCTGTTGAGGCCAAGGATGGCTTTATTGGGGTCTGAAAAAGGAGCCATGAACAATCTTCCCAGCATAATAAACAGCGGCGCTCCCGGGGGGTGGGGTATTTGAAGCTTGTAAGCACTGGAAGCAAATTCACCGCAGTCCCAAAAACTTCCGGTGGCTTCCATGGTCATTAAATAAACGGTTGAAGCAATCGCAAAAATGATCCATCCCGTAATGTTGTTGATTTTTTTAAAGCTCATAGCCTGGTTTTAAACAGGGGCAAATATAAAACTATGGCAGCGACATTTATAGTGCGGCTTCAGATTTTATGTAAAAGAATGTTAATTTAATGTGCGATGTTTGAGGCGCCGAAATCAATTTATGATGTACGATTTACGATGTATGATTTGCAGGGTACTTAAGACATACACGTCTTCCTGTACGCCTTGTATCTCTTATATGGTTCCATTTGCAGATTAATCAGAAAAAGAATTTTCAATAGTTTCCAGGTGTTTATACTTTAATTATGAAAAAAGCTTTTCTGCAACTGCACATTGCTGTATTTTTTGCAGGCTTTACTGCTATATTGGGTAAGCTGATCAATTTAAATGAAGGTATCCTGGTCGCTTACCGTATGTTGTTGAGTGCAATTACGCTGGGTGTGATTTTATTTTTCAGAAAGCAATTTGTAAAAATTTCTTTCGCAAGCCTGATGAGCTTATTTGGCATAGGAGCCATCATTTCGCTGCATTGGGTTACGTTTTATGGAAGCATCAAATATTCCAATGTATCTGTATCTGTGACCTGTCTTTCTGCTATTGGTTTCTTTACCGCTTTTTTTGAACCTGCAATAACAAACAGAAAAATAGATATTGCGGAAGTAATTCTCGGCCTGCTGGCCATTATGGGCATTTATCTCATTTTTGATTTTTATCCACAGTATAAGACCGGAATTATCTTCGGCATTCTTTCAGCCATGTTCGCAAGTCTTTTCCCCGTTTTCAATAAGAGAATGCTGAAAAAATTTTCTCCGGAAAATGTTACCTTTTATGAAATGGCGGGCGGCTTCCTGTCACTTTGCGCTTTGGTGCCTTTTTATTTAAGGTTTTTCCCGGCATCCTATTTTATTCCTACTTCTTCTGACTGGCTGTGGTTGCTGATCCTGTCCTGGATATGTACGGTATGGAGCTTTATTTTATCGCTGTCAGCGCTAAAATATATTTCTCCGTTTACGGCCAATCTGACTTACAATCTTGAGCCGGTTTACTCCATTTTTCTTGCGTTCATAATCTTTAAGGAAAATAAATTCCTGGGACACGGCTTTTATGCGGGATTTACCCTGATACTGATCGCCATCGTGCTGCAGATGAAAAGAGTGTGGAATGAAAGAAAGAGCGGTAAAAGCAAGCCTGCCTAACTTATAAATTCAATACGATGACTCAGCTTTGCAAATGCCCGGAACATGGCGCTGACGCCGCAATATTTATCCTGCGAAAGCTGTACTGCCCTTGCTACTTTGGGTTCATCTTTTTTGTCCACCTTTATCTTATAAATAACCGACACCTCATCATAGATTTTCGGATCTTCTTCTGTAAGATGTGCGTTTACTTCTATGGAAAGCTGTGAAAAAGAAACCCGCTGCTTATTGAGGATGCTTACTACATCAAGCCCGGTGCAGCCGGCAAGAGAGACCAGCATTAACACTTTTGGACGCGTGCCAAGGTTTTGACCACCACCGTTTTTATCTGTGTCAATGATTACGTTGTGGCCGCTGATTTCGGTATTAAAACTCATGCCGCCCTGGTGGAAGGAAGTGATAGTAGCTGTTGCCATTTTTTTTTGTTAAGTTTTACAGGTTGGAATTTATTGCTGCAGAAATCTGGCCGGCGCTCATGGCCCCGGATTGCCGCCATAAAACCTTTCCTTTTTTAAACAAAATAAGTGTAGGTACACCCTGTATATTAAAATGAGCGGCCGTCCCCGGATTTTTATCTATGTCTACCTTTAACACCCGCACTTTATCCTTATTGCTCTGGGCGTATTTTTGCAGCTCGGGCGCCATCATCCTGCACGGGCCGCACCAGGCCGCGGTAAAATCTACCAGAACGGGCTTTTCATCATTAATGATTTGTCCAAATGTTTCCATATAACTTCTTTACATCCTGATAAAGCATAAAACGTGCCCTCACTTATGATTGATCATTTAT
>CAZVKO010000018.1:0-83353 GCA_964627765.1 uncultured Ginsengibacter sp.
CCTTCTTCTAATCTCTCAAGAAAATCTTTCCAATCCGCATCAGATAATGCCCCACTCGGATCATTAAAGTATAAGGGATTATTTGCACCGAATTGGTATGCATTTAATGTATGAAGTCTTTCACTCAATATATCCACTCCACTAAACCTTCCAATCTGCGGGTCATAATTTCTAAAGAAGGTAGTATATAAATTCACTCCATAATCTTCCTCAAAATTCACTCCACCGTCGAACTTATACTTGCTATCCAATTTTCCCAACGCTCTGTCACTGATTCCTGCCATCTGCAAACCGAACGGATAATAACTCTGTTCCTGCAATAGCGGACTTTTTATATGCGTCACTGTCAGATTATCAAAATACACATTAATGTTAGGCGTTTCATTGCTTACATATACATAGAGGAAGCCATTCTTAGCCATTGTAGGCGTTACATAATGTGTTTTAAATTGCTGATCACTTCCAACCTGGTCAAAGCCACTGCTGCTTGCAACATATTTGAACTGGTCGTCCAATAACACCCAATTCAAAAATGCTTTAGGCTTAGTGGTACTATCTGCTGTATTGTGGCTTCCGTAAAAAGAAGTAGCCCCTGGTATCAATACGCCGCTGCTTTGCAATTGTGTGGGGGTGGCTCCATTCAGTTTTTTTGACGACATTTCTGTAGTATGACCAAGTTTAATGTTTCCAACCCATGATAATAAGCAGTATTAGGGGTAAGAATATAATTACCAAAACTATGATGCCATTGAGCGTTGGATTCCATTTCAAACCCGAATATTTATTAACGATCATCTTAATTCGATTCTCTGTATAAAATTTATAAACTAAAAAAATTAAGAGGGCAAAAAGTAAAACTTCAAATCCCTTATTATTAGTTAAATAGTCTAAATGCAATGATTCGAAAAAGCCAAAGAAAAATTTTTTGATAATTTCAAGTATGAAGGCAATATGCACTAATAAGGTAAAAAAAACAATGAGGCTTGCATCATATCTTGAAAACGTTTTACTTTTTTTTCTTCTATTTAAATCTCGATTATATAAAACCCAAAAGATGTAATTGTACATAATCCATGAAGTTAAAATTGTTAGTCATCACCGTCAAAAGCATTTTCTGTTATACTTTTACCGGTAGTCTCTTCTGAGATTAAATTTCCCACAAACCATAATCCCCCAACTATCCAGCCGGCAACTGGTACGCTTGCAGAAATTGAATATATAGTTGCATCTACTACCAAGTCAGCAACATGATGTGGTTTAAAGCCATTTTGAACACCATCGGCAATAGTAAGACCAGCACTTAAAACAGCAAATCCGGTAGTACCGGCTTCCGTCGCCTCACTTCCCGTCAAAATTTCTGAAGTTGTTCCACCCACATTGTTTGCCAACTTTTGCGCGCCAATAACCGTTTGAGATGTTGTTTCATATGCAAAGCCGGGAATAAACGACTATGGAAAAAGTATTTATGTCCTGTCTGTATTGATAATTTTTTCGTAAAAGTTTTTCTGTTGTTTCCTAAGCCCCAAAAGTGGCAGATAAAAAACTATAGCGATGATTAGAGTTCCAATATTATTGTCATATTTAAGAAAATGCAGGAACACATCGATGATAATTAGAATACCAATTATCCATAATACAGTTAAACCAAATTTGGTAGCGAAGAACCCTTCTAATAACATTATCCTATTGTTAGCATTTTCTTTTTTATTGTATTGAGCTATTAACTTTAAAAAGATATCAAGCAGCTTCTGTTCGGATGATTTGGTTTCATTATTATAATCAAGGAAAGTAAATTTGCTATGTTTTTTATGGAAGCAAAATATACTTAAAGTCATAAGATTTGATGGAGAAATATTAAATTTTAAGGCTTTAATTTCATTCCAATTATAATTCAAAGATGTTTCCTTTGTTTTTTTATGCAGACAAGAAGTTTGAATTAAAAATCCATTATCGTCAAAAACAATCACACAGTCTCTTGTAAAATATTTTTTGATCTTTTTTTGATAGACGAAGGGTAAAACCATTGTTGCTATAATCAATAATACACCAAGAGCCGGTAAAATATGCACGTATCTAACAAGGATAAATATCACCCCCCAAGTGAGAATCATCGCAGTCAAGATATAAAGAAACGCACATAGAATATAGTAGACTTGGCAATTATATTTTTTATCCATGGTTAAAAGCTAAGATAAAGCATAATCTAATCACCTGTAACAGCATCCCAAAAGTCATGAGCAAGTGATCCAACTGCTATTGCAACTCCAACAGTTCCGTCCCATGCCTCTCCAATTCCTGTAAATTCAGCTACGACACCAACTGCAGCTAACCCTACACCAACATAATCTTTGACACTGCCTATTTCACCGTTACTCCAACTTTGAACTAAATTTATTGCAGATGGAACACCGCCGACAATCGCCCCGACGACAGTGCCAGTTTTGGATAAAACTTCAATTGATTTAGAGGCATCTGAAGCCATGGCTTTTATTGTGCTCGTGGTGACATCATAAGATCCTGCTCCCAGCACTACTCCTGTTTTCAGCCCTCGAACTAAATTATTTCCTTCATCATTTTCCTCTGGATTATAAGAATTATTATAACTAAAGCTTTCAGAAATGGTTGACCAACTATAGGTTAATCCATTCATCCCTGGGCTTAACTGTCCTAAATCTTTAAGCATTGTCGTACTGCTATTCTGTCCCACACTCGGCAAATAATAGCCAGCCGTTGCGTAATAATCACCATTCCCACCTTGTGAAATATCAAAATCTACGACCTCATTACCCGCACTCTGCTGACTTTGGATAAAATTATATGCCGAAGCAAGGTTATCCATAAAGCCAGTTGATCCACCACTTGATAAAAATTCGGCAGTAGGGTCATCGCCGTACCCATATACTCTATAGGGATCGGAAGCGCTCCAAAATCCCCCATAATCAGAAGCTTCATCCAACGCATTAATAATTTCATTCAAAGTAGGAAGTGTTTTTGTAGCTCCTCTTGGATCAGTAAAATAAATTGGATTGTTAGCACAAAAACCATAAACATTTATTCCAAATGTTCTCTCGCTAAGAATGTCTACACCGTTGAACCTCCCAATCTGTGGGTCATAAGTTCTATAGAATGTTGTGTACAGATTCACTCCATAATCTTCCTCAAAATTCACACCGCCGTCAAACTTGTTTTTGCTATCCAGTTTGCCCAATGCTTTGTCACTTATTCCTGCCATCTGTAGACCAAACGGATAATAGCTCTGCTCTTGCAGCAAAGGACTTTTAATGTGAGTAATCTGTAAATTGTCAAAATACACATTAATGTTAGGCGTTTCATTGCTTACATACACATATAAAAATCCATTCTTGGCAGCGGTAACTCCGCTTTGCGCTAAAACAGTAAATATCGTGTCTGCACCTACCTGCTGAAAGCCGCTGCCGGAACCAACATATTTAAACTGGTCATCCAGGAATATCCAGTTGAGGAATGCTTTTGGCTTTGTAGTACTATCTGCGGTATTATGGCTGCCGTAAAAGCTCGTGGCGCCAGGTATCAGCACCCCACTGCTTTGCAACTGCGTGGGTGTAGCTCCGTGCGCTGCATTGGTCACGCCTCCCACACCACTTATCAATGCGCTTATGAGTGCATTCAGCGGACTTATGGGTGTACCGGGTGTTACACCATTTTTTCTGTACCAACTGCTTACCCTTATATTGAACTTGTCTCCCCGCATTACTTTTAATACTATGCCTGAACCAATCTTATAACCACTGCCGCTTAGCTGCTGTATGTAATCATTAGGACTGGTATAGCCATCCGAAGGATAACCGCTTACGGTGCTTTTGTTTACCCTGCCACTGTCAACACCACTATAGTACAACCGCTCCGTGGCAATGCTCGCCGTTTCCATGCTTGCAGGAGGATAAAGCGCCGTATCCTTTTCTTCGGTGAGCACTGCACGTACATTGTTCAGATGATCTCTTAAAAAGTAATCATACACAAAAGACCATCTGCCATTATCATCCGCCCACCGTATTCTGCCTTCTTCTGTATTCACGTATTGAAGCGTATCATTCAGGTAAACAAAGCCTGCTATGTATAAGTAGTTAAGCGTTTTTCCCGTAGTGTAGTCATTTACTTTCTTTAGTAAAGTAGCGCCCGTAGCATCATAAGTATAATACAGCGTTGCCTTATTTGAGATTACCAGTGAATCCGGCTTATCCAGTAAATTATATACAGCCCCGTTTCCATTGGCCGGCGTATGCATGTGCCGGTTGTAATCTTTTACAATATTGCCATTAGCATCATAGGCATAATCTGTCGTGAGACTTGAATCCTGAAAATCGCCCAACCCCGTAGTAGCCGATGCTGCATCAGCTACTTTTTGCAACTGGTTGCTATTTGAGTAATAAGTGTAGGTGAGAGAATCTATAGTTGCAGAGCTGCCAATCTGAAGTCCTCTTTGTTTCATGGTCAAAATGTTTCCTGCGTTATCATACGTAAGATTACTGGTGGTAAAGTCCACTGTTGAATTTGTCCAGGTGTTGGTATTTCTTATGTTCTGGCTGAAATCGGCTTTGGTAAGGCGGTTGGCATTATCATAGCTGAACCCATACGCCCTTGCAATGGTATCGCCTCCTGCTTTCCATTTTACCCCGGCAATGGCGCCGTTGAGCTGGGTGTTGGTAAAGCCGTAATCGTAAAACAAATCTTCACCAAAGTAATTGGCGGAGCTGTTGTAGGTGTCTGCAAAAGTTTTGTTGATGCCCAAGAGCCATCCGCGTATATTATAAGTATAGCCAACAGAATCAATCCCTGACCCAAATACTTTTGATTTTAATTCTCCCAGTTCATTGTAGGTATCAGTGGCGATTGTTTTGTCACCTGCGCCGTCAATATTTTTTATTATAGTCTTTATTCTTCCCACCTGGTCATAAGAATATTTGGTAAGCAGGGTATGGGTTTGTGCATTGGTGCCGCTCTTTTGCTGATAAAGATGTGTTCGTAGTACCGTACCGTTAAACCTGTACTGGCTGGTAACAATGTCGGTACCTCCGGTATAGTTGGTTTGCTTGAGCTGTATCACCCGTCCGTGATCGTCATACAATGGCACAGAATATAAATAAGTCGAAGTATTCAGTATGATTCTCTTGGTGCCGGTGACCATGCCCCGTATCCGGCTGCTCTGGGTTATCTGCTGGGCATAGTCAGGATACGTATTGTAGCTGGTATTGAAGTTGGTGCCGTTGATATAAGTGGTAACCAACGTGCTGTTGGGAGCGCCGCCGGTAATCCAACTATAGTCGTCAAAGTAGGTTTCGCTCATGATGGTGTAGGTGCCGCTCAAAGTAGGATAGGCCGTGCTTCTTGCAGCCTGCGCAAGGATAGAATCTTTAATTAAGGAAGTAGTTATCACCCCGCTTCTCCAGGGCCTGCTCTGGCCATCGTACAGCACAAATGCCCACTGGTTGGTATGGCGCAGGTTGGAATCCTGCGTCATTACCACGCGATCATACAAATCGTATGCGATATAATTTTTGCCTTTGCCGGGGATGTATTTCATAATCACCCTGCCCCTTGCATCGTAATAATAGCTAAAGCAAAGTCCTGTCTTGATAGCCGGGTTGCCGGAAAGGTTCCAGTTTACAGTGCTTGTATTCAAGGCATCCACTGCTTTGGGAGTTATTACTGCCCGCAGGTGGTTCATTTCATCATACACATAGTAGGTGCATATCCACCCGTAATGGCCGGTAGTGGGTGATGCGCTTACCTGTTGTTTGGTCAGGATGGTTCTTCCGAGTTCATCTGTGTAGGTTACTGTCTTTACTCCCCGTTCATCGGTGACTTCCTGCACGGCAAGGCTGCCTGCAGAATAGGTTGCAGAAGTAGTGGGTATATCATTCTCGCTGCTAATGGCAATAGTCCACAGCCGTACACTGTCCGAGGTGGCATTGGCCCTGTAGGCAGCGCTGATGCCCACTCCGGCGCCTGTCCAGCTATTGCCGGGGGCGGTCTGCTTGGTTACGCGTTGCAGGGGTGAACCGTCAAAAGTGGTCTGGCCATAGTTGATGGATTCATTGGAAAAATTAGCTTTATAAAACGAGGAATCATTTACAAACTGGTTTAATTTAAATTTCCCATCATTGGTGTTGGAGGTTTGCTGTACAAAGGGAAGGTAGGAGGTTACCTGCCGTCCGAACTCATCATAAGTATTGGGGGCCACATAATCATTTTTTGCAGGGGAGGCCTGCTTGATAACCGACTGCAAGGGCCTGCCGAGAGAATCCACAAATTTGGTATAGATGTTTACGCTGTCGGCGGCGGCACTGATGGTAACTCTCGATGAATCCGTAGTGGGCATAACTGGTACGAGTACACGAAGATAATTGGATGCCGGCTTTACATTATAAGAAGGCAATGCTTTAGGCGTAGCGGAAGACGGGCCCGTGGCGGTGGTGGGGATGTTGCTCTGGGCAATACAAGCAATTGCCAGGTTAAGCAATACACCTATCAGAACTATTGGTTTATAAATAAACATATCATTTTTTGCTTACTTTTCTTATTTAAAAATTATACCCTGCCCGGAATAGAAATGGCGACGACACGGGTATATGACTTCGGGCAAGGAAGTCATATAACAGCTGTATATCACCTTTAAGCTTCTGGCTTAGCTTATATTTTTTGCTGATGCCGATTAAGCCGCTCCGCTGCCATGCGCTGTAGTCTTTCAGCTGCTCGATTGATTTGAAGGATGAATTATAATTGAACTCATACCCGCCGCTTGCGTAAAAATTCTTTTTGATTTTCCAGTCGAGATAGCTTCTTAGTCCCACACCCTGGCTGGTGATAGAGATATGCTGCAAAGTGCCAAGGCCAATGTTATAGCTGGCGCCAATGCCCAGGCTCCCATCATCATTCAGCTTGTACCCTATGGAAGCAGCCACATTTGCCGTAGTGGGTAGCAGAGAATTATTTCTTGAAAACTGGACATTGCACCCATACTCCAGTCTTTTAAGAAAAGGTTTTGTCTTTTGGGTGTTGGGTTTAAAGTCGGGCATGCTCACATCCCCTGATCCGCTTCCTGTTAATTGATTGATTTTGTCTTTGAGCTTGCCAAGCGCAGCCTGGGCTTCCTGCATATTCTGCTGTACCTGTGCTAATGCATTCGGCCCCCCGGAAGCTATCCGTTGTTGTATCAGCGATTGCACGGCACTCCTGGTTTGCAGCCCCGTGTAATTTGCCAATGAACCGCCTGTTGAGTTGTCCGGTATCCTGAACAATGATGCGAGCTGGCTATTTTGCCGCATGAACTTTTGAAAGGCGGGTAAATTATCCAATATCTGCAAGGCTTGCCTGGCAATCTTGTCCGGGTCATTTAAAATATCCTTATACTGCTGCACCTGCGCCGAATAGTAATAAGCGGTCTTTTGCAGTTTTTTAAAGTCGTTTCCTATTCCGGCAGGCAATGTTGTAAACGATGATAACAGTTGCTGTATCTGATCTTTTCTTTCTTCAATATACCGGGTTATCTCATCGGATTGCTGCAGCTTGCTTTGCAGGTCATTTACATTTTCCCAGGATGCTTCAGCCTTATCGCTTACATTTTTAAACTGTTTCAGGAAAGAAAAAGAGGTGCCCAGGCTATCCATATAAGGACTATAAGCACCGCCCAGGACCTTGCCAATAATGCCTCCTTTTGTTTTTATTTTTTGTTTCAGCTCGTCGTACTTTGTTGCAGCGCCGGCAATCTGCAGTTGGGGATTTACCTGCTGCAGCTTCTTTTGCAGCCTGGCTTCCTGCTTTTCAAATTTGGAAAGATATTTTACAGTTTTTTTAGTAAGCTGCTGATTGATTGCATTGATCTTTTTGTCTGCTTTGGAGTAATACCTGGACGGAAGGCTTTGCAGGGTAGCGAGGGCGCTGTCGGAAAAGTTATTAGCGATACCCGTATTACCGGATTGCTGTGCCTTACCAAAGCAGGCGAGGGTAATACACAACAATGATATGGCCACTCTTATCTTAACTTGTGTGGTAATTGAGTTGCCAATGTCTCTTCTTCGGGAAGAAAAACATTGCGGTTCATACCCCCCGTCAAGTGGGTGCAATAAAAGTATGGTAGCTGAGTGCATCAGTTATATTTTGGAAATAGCTACAAATTCAGAGGGCGGGATATCACTGATAAGAGGGTAGTGCCTGTCAGCGGCCATATCAGGTGATGAGGAGATAAAGATTATAAACAAAATTCACAAATGCAAGCTTCTTACCGGTTTTTTTTAAAAAATATTTTTTTGTAATTGTTCTTAAACTCATATCTTATAGCATTTCATATATTTTTTTCGTTTACCCGTGCCCGTTATATTCGGTATTATACATCTCTATATCCGGTATGCATATACAAAACTAAAATTACCGGCTACTATGAAAGGTCAATTTTAAATGAAATGCGGCTCTGGCAGCATCCGGCATCTTCTTATTGCTTACTTTTGCCTTCCTGATTATGAAACTGCGCAGAATTATTTATATCCTTTTAATAGTAATTGCGGGCCTCCTCTTCCTTGCATTTATTTTTATCTCTCCCATTGCCAAATATGTAATAGAAAAAAACAGCGAGCAATGGACCGGCAGAAAAATTACCATGGAGCATCTTTGGGTCAACCTGTTTACCGGCACCGTGCACGCATCCGGGCTGAAGGTATATGAGCATAAGAGTAATACGGTATTTTTCAACTGCGGAGACCTGAGGGTATCTGTGTCGCTCCGCAAATTATTATCCTCCGAATATGATGTGAGGGAGATAAAATTGATAAAACCCGGCATCAGCATTATACAAAACGGCACTCATTTTAATTATGATGACCTGGTAAAAAGATTCGGCAGTACGCCCGGCGCCCATAAGGAGAAAAAATCTGCTCCTGCAAAATATTGGATACACAATGTTCTGATAGATTCTGCCACCATCAACTATTCTACCAGCAACCCCAAAGCTTCTGTATCATTGATCAATTTTAATTTATCGTGTCCGGAGCTCGCTTATAACAAACCCGCTCTGCTGGTTACCGCTGATTTTGGGCTAAAGAGCGGCGGCGCCATTAATGCTGCATTACATCTCAACTCCGGTACGCTTGCTTATTCGCTGAAGCTGGGGGTAAGCAAGCTGAATATTGCCTTCCTCTATCCCTATGTGCATGATTACATGAAAATAAATTCACTCGATGGAATCATCTCCGCCAGTATAAACTTTACGGGCAACTTCAACACGCCCGAAGCCATTGCGCTTTCCGGCTATGCTGAAACACAACAATTTTCACTGGTGGATAATACGGGCGAAAAGCTCACCGCTGCAGAAGATATCAAAGTAGGCATTGATACCTTAAACACGCAACAAAATCTTTACCGCTTCGACACTATTTCTCTTACGCAGCCATACCTCGCGCTGGCCATGTATAATGACGGCTACAACTTTGAAAGGATCATGACCGAACCGCCATCTGCTGTGTCTTCAGATTCCTCATCCGCGGCTTATACCAATGTATTTCAAATGATGGCCGGCTACCTGAAAGATATCGTGCAGCAATATATCATCAGCAACTATGTAGTAAACAGGTTTGCTGTTAACAATGGCGAATTCATTTTTACCGATTATACCCTGGAAGATAAGTTCCGGTATGATCTTGATGAGGTTCATATTACTTCCGGCGATCTTAATTCAAAGAAAGAACGGGTGAACCTTGCTTTTGATTCGCGGCTCAATAATTCGGGTTTGCTGAAAGGCGCCATGAGCGTAAATCCCGATGGCTTCAGGGATATGGACCTCAACTTTACGGTTACTAATTTCCTGATGCCGGATATGAATCCTTATTTTGTTCATTATGTAGCTACTCCTTTTAATGACGGCGCGGTAGTATATGAATGTAACACAACGGTTAAGAACAATCAGCTCAACAGCAAGAACAAAGTAACCATCCGCAAGATTGTTGCGGGTAAAAAGGTAAAGAGCAAAACCGCCTATAAGCTTCCTGTAAGGCTTGCCGTATCGCTGCTGAAAGATGTAAAGGGAAATATCAATCTTGACATCCCGGTAGAAGGTAATCTTTCCGATCCGAAGTACAGGTTGGGAAAAGTAATATGGGGCATAGTGAAGAATATAATTGTAAAAGCGGCTACCGCTCCTGCAAGATTGTTGTCGAGAGCCTTCGGAGGCAAGCAGGAAGATTACGATCAGATACGATTCAGCTATTTGCAAAAAACGTTGTCTGCTGAGCAGTTGCGTATCGCCAGCAACCTCGCCAAAGCCATGACCGATAAACCGGACCTGTCGCTGACACTCGTACAGGTAAATAATAAGCAGGATGAAATGGAAAAGATGGCATTGCTGCACGCCAAGGAACAATACCTGGGTATAGGCATCGGCGACAGCCTTTCAGAATCTGCATTGGCAAGCATTGACAGCCTCGGCAATACCGACTCCCTCTTTGACGCATGGGTAGATACCCGGCTGCACATTCATGCATCATTAAATTCCATTCAAAACCGTTGCGTACAATTGATCGGGAAAGATAAGCTTGGCGCTGCCACAGATCAACTGATGCAGGAGAGGAACGTTGCATTGGCCACCTTTTTTGCACAAAAAAATATTGCCCCCGCCCGCATTACTATATCCAACGCTACCGACGACAAGCTGGCCGCTGCCGCGTCATCGCCTGTTTATCTCATTACCTTTAATGCCGGCGATGCACTGAATGCAACACCGGAAGCGCCCGCTCAGAAATGATGCCGGCGGGAACGTGCCTGTAAAAATTATATAAGACCTCCGTTTTTTCACCCTTCAAAAAAGGAAACTAACGGCAACGCCTACCCGTTTTTTTACCCCCATAAGCCGGGAAAAAAAGTGGCGAACAATACCACAGGTTGGTGTAACTTCATACAAGGATTTTACCTAACCTTCCTGCACACCTTACCAAAGAAATTTTTCCGGTATTATGGCACACACCGACACATACAAAACAGACTGCAGGCAATGCTCCAGCCCTGCATACTACTACCCTGTGGAGCTGCTGATAGAACCCCGAACCTATACAACCGCAAAGGCGAAAACAAAAAACAAGCACACCAAAAAGACCGTGAGCTGCACCTGCACAGGAGAGAAAGATCCTAAAAATACCAAACACACGCTCGATTATACATTTCCTGACGATTTCGAAAAACAATAATATGGCAGGCATTGACAGAGATTATTGGCTCGACTTTGCAAAAGATTCCGTTTCTAAAAGCATCCAGGCGCGGGATGATGCAGCCAAATCGATTGATACTTTCCTGTCGTGGCTATGGACCATCTATACTTCTGTATTTGTGCTGGCCAGCTTGCTGGATTATCTCAGCGGCGATCTTGCACAGGTGACCATCGTGGCGCAGCCCATACTCATCATAATGATCTCGCGATACTTTTGCCTGCTGGTAGTAATGCCCGTGAGCAGGGAGGAAGCAAAGGCCGACCCGAACGTAGTGCCTGAAATCATTGACAGCTTCCAGATAATAGTAGATGAAAAAAAGAAAAGACTGCAAACAGCCAAGGCAGCCACATTAATATCCATCATCAGCTTATGCATAGCCCTCGTAGGCTATAATGCACTGGATCCGAATAAAAATTTAAAAGCAGCCATACAAAAAGCCAAGTTAGAAAAGACATTGAATGATAATGCAACAAAACAGCCCGCCGCCACGCAGGCATTTGTTGATAGCATGAAAATACAAAACGACAGTCTGGATATGCTGTATCAGCACACCCTTAAAAAGAAAATAATTGAATGCCTTACTACCAATAATGCCGCATGCATTGATTCTCTGAAAAAACTGGAAAAGTGATACCACGCAAATACTTATTGGTTTACCACTTCAGCAGCCACAGAACGGATACATTGTTATGCGAATATTTAAAACCAAATAAATGACTAAAAACAAGGTGGTCCTTGATCTGGAAAAGATCAATTTAACCGACAGGCAGCTGCACAGCCTGAACAAATCTATTCATAAGGTGGTGGCTGCACGGCTAAAAACCATTACTGCCGCCAGGCCAAAAAAAACTTACCGCAAGGCAGCCTATACCGAGCTGCGTATGGCTGCTGCCGGAAGCATGACCGCTCAATTATCGGTCACCTTTACCAATACCATTCCCGGCGACAGCAGCCTGACGGCTATTTATAACGGGGAGTCGCAAACGCTTACGCAAAGCGGTACGCTTACCTTCCATAATGTGAAGCATGGCGATACTATATTAGTGCAGGACTACAGCCTCGGCGATACTGCCGTTAATATAGATATCAGTGCCGACCCAACGCAAATGAATTTTACTCCCGGTCATCATGTAGACCAGTTCTTAATCAGTTAATTTGCTGCATGCATATAGCGAAAGCGGGAATATTAAAAACATTGACCATTACGACAGCGCTCTTTTGGGCAATGAAAAGTTGGGGCCAAACCACCGGTACATCCCAGCTCAATACCCTCCTTACTGCAGACTCGCTGGTAAGCGGCAATGCCAAAGATGTATTGACCAGCTTCTTCCGGCTGTCGCTGGATCATTTAATTGGGGATGACAAACAACTCAACTTCGCTTCCAATCCATTTGCCATTATGCTCAAAAGTGATCCTTCGCTGGCGATGGACCGCAATTATTATAAATATCGTGTACTCAGGAAAATCAATTTTGTCTTTGGTCTAAAGCTGGACAGCGCGTATCGCTTTAATGGCTTTTCATCGGGCATTACCTATGCGCTTATCAATAAGAGAGACAGCTCCACTTCGGCATTGCTGTTTGACAGCTTAAGAAATAATGAATTGGCCAAAGAAGTTGACAGCCTCTCTATTGAGCTGAATAATTACACCAACACCATACAGGATATAAATGAGAAGAAGAGGTTTCATAAAATGATGCACGCCTTCTTTGAAACAGATATTCCCTTCAATAAGCTCGACACCACCTTCCGGTTAGCAGTAAAGAAAATAATAAATGCACACAGTGGCTATTATAAACAGATTGCAGAAATGTCCACGGGCCTTTCACCTTACAGCATCCGCGAACAGGAAAATAAAATGTATAACCGCCTGAAAGAGGGTATCAAAAATGACCTGCTGTGGACCGCCGGTATCAGCGATACTGCCTATACCAGCCAGTTTTTCTTTTCCAATATAGTATTTAATACAGAGCTGGTAAAAGGCATCAGCAAACCGGGGCCCGGCTCCAACATTGAATTTGACGTGCGCTCTTATCTCAATCTTAGGGATGACACACTTACCAAAAGAAGAGATTTACAACGCGCCTTCTTTTGTATCGATCCCGGCTTCAACTATGTATTGCGCAACCGGAATAATGATCAGTCCATCCTGGAATGCAAGCTGAGCGGCAGCTATTATCACCATCTCGGTTCACTATACAAAAATGAATTGCGCGACAGCCTTACATTAAATGCCACGCTGCGCATCCGCGTGATTGGGGATGTATGGATACCGCTGGAAATAAAATACGATCCTGCCAGCGGCGCAGTATATGGCTACCTGGATGTAAGGGCCAATTTTTATGCTTTGGGCCATTTGCTGAAGCCCGGAAAATAAGAAAGTTTCATATGATACAGCAAGGAACGGCTGTTGCTTTAGCAAAGCAGATTCAGGAGACAACTCAAAAATTTACAATGAGGCAATACCGTTCTTCACGGCATACATGGCCAGCCCCACCCTTGTTTTCAGATCCAGCTTTTCACATAACGTATCGCGGTAGCCTTCTACCGTGCGAACACTCAGGAACATTTTATCTGCAATTTCCTTGTAGGTAAGTTCCGTGCAGGCATATTTAAGAAATTCTATTTCTCTTGGCGTAAGATTGGCAAATGTGGCCGTGGAATTTTTTGCTTCAGTAAGCTGGCCTACCGCATTCAATACTTTGCGCGATACAAAATCATTATAAAAATATCCGCGGCTGAGCACTTCGTCAAAAGCGGTTTGCAGTTCCGATGGCTCGGCATCTTTCAGCACATATCCCTTTGCGCCCGCCTTAATCATTTTAATGATAGCCGTTTCCGAATCCATGGTACTCAGTGCAAGAATTTTTATGCCGGCGAAATTATTTTTGATCCACTCCGCCGTGGCATATCCATCCATCTCCGGCATGGTAATATCGAGCAGCACTATATCCGGCAGTTGCTGTGTATCCAGCTTTTCAATAAAGTCTTTTCCATTGGCTGCATCAAACAATACTTTATAGTTGGGAAAAAGATTGATAAGCGCCAGGAGGCCTTTGCGAAACATGGTGTGATCATCCACGACAGCGATATATTTTATGCTATGCATAGGACGAAGTTATGGTGATTATCGTACCGGCGCCCGGAGCGCTTTCGATGCCGGCATGGCCGCCAATCAATTCAGCACGGTTAAAAATATTTTGCAATCCAAGGCCGTCCCTGTTACTCATTATATCTTTATCAAACCCTACGCCATTATCGGCAATCGAAATCTTCAGGTGATCCGGCTCATACTTAAAATGTACTTCAATACCGGTTGCTTTGGAATGTTTCAGGATGTTCTGCAATGTTTCCTGTATCATACGGAATATAATAAGCTTTTTTTGCTCTGCAATAAGCTGTATATCACCTGTAGATTTTATGGAGGTGGCCATCAGTCCGGCGCGGCTGATGCGCTGCAATTCATGTTCTGTAATTTCGTACAGGCCCGACTGTTGTATCCTGTCTGAGTTCAGGCTCCTGGCAATATCTCTTAAATCCGTCATGGCCTTGCTTACACTTTCCTTTGCATCGGCCAGCAATTCTTTATCCAGCGTATCGCTTTGGTCTATTATATTCAGCTGCACCTTTGCCAGGCTCAGCACCTGCCCTACATTATCATGTATCTCTGTGCTGATGGTGTTGAACGTTTGCTCCTGCATTTCAAGCTGCGATTGGAGAAGAGCCTGCTCATATAAAAGCTTCACATTCTTCATTTCTAATTTATGCCGTTCATTTTTACGCCGGTAAATAATAATATACGAAATAGTAAAAACAGAAAACATCAGGAACAAAAGTGTGCCTGTGAGTATAGCGATTATGAATTCAGATGATTTCAAAAATGTTATAAGAAGAATAATAATTGAATTTTATTTATGCCCTTCTCTTCAGCCGCACCCCGTTGCGATAATTTTTATACATTCCTGCTGCAAAAAAAATATACATGAATGTATTAAATATATCATGTATCACCCAAAGGTCGTCCTTAATCAGGCTATTCTTACCAATAGAATAATAAAAAGAAAACACCAGCGCTGTGGCAGGAGCATAAAAAATTAATCCCGCCAAATACCAGAACATGGGCGACCCGGAATCCAAAATTTCAACATTGTCAAGCAGGCCTTGCAGTATAAACAAAAAAATCCAGC
Organism: uncultured Ginsengibacter sp.; assembly: GCA_964627765.1. Classification (GTDB taxonomy): domain Bacteria; phylum Bacteroidota; class Bacteroidia; order Chitinophagales; family Chitinophagaceae; genus Ginsengibacter. Next base: position 15,416 of record CAZVKO010000018.1, read on the forward strand.
ATACATAGCACAGGTTGGCCGCACACACCCATTCATTTAAAAACCGGTTCCCGATTCCGGCAATAATAACAACCGGAACAGAAACCCCCAGGAAAACTACAACTGAAACCATCCTTATGCTTTTAAATAAGCGATAACTAATTTGCCGGCCGAATAACAAATAAATCATCACAAATTCCACAGGAGTGTAAATATTGTAGAGTGTATTTAAAAAGACAGCCTGCGCGATGAATGCCGTAAGAACCTGGGGAACCGTAGCAATTATTACCAGCAAAAAAATGATTCTTGATTCTTTATTTAAATATTTGAAAAACAGCAATCCCGCTACCAATGGAGCCATTATACTCCATATAGACAGTTGTAGTGTATAGTATGAAAGTATATGCACTAAAACAGGCCAAATGATAACTTTGCAGGATCTATGATATCCGGAATTTCATAAGTAACCACCCCGCCGGAAGCCGGCTTGGCATTTAATGTAAATGAACCGTTGCCTCCGGGATGTTCAGTACCATCATTACTTCCTCCGCGCAGCGTATCCTTCATCAAATGCAGTTTGCCGTCGAGCTGATATTGGTATGCAAATACCATCAGCGTTGGCCTTCCGTTTTCATCAAGTCTGCATGCGGGATATACAATTATACAATCTTTCTCAGACTGAGATATCCTGTCAAGAAGGTTTTGCAATTGAGATTTGGAAAACACGAATAAGGCATCACCGCCGCAATAAAATCTGCGGCCGCCGGGATCAGCAGAAGTCATCTCCCTCAGCTGCCCATCATATTTATTTTTAATATTCATCATCTGGGTAGCCATTTCATTTGCTTCTTTTACAGAGATGGGCTGACCATAAATTTTGTCTGCCATGATAGTTGGTTTTAAATTTTAAATAATTTTTTGAATTTACTGCCTCATAAATTCTTCCGCAAGTTCCATTACCAACAAACTTTTCACAACCGCCTTTTTACTCATTTTAACCCCGTAAAAAAACGGTGTTTACTTTCCGCTGTTTTGCTCTTGCTCTCCGCTTCACCCGGAACATAATTTTACGTGTGACTGAATTCATCAATCATCCCGTTAAGCCAAAAAGGGAATAGAGTAGGCTAAAACCCAAAACATCATGAAAGCAAAACTTACAGTAATTACGGTAATTATAATATGCTCATTTTATTTATCCGGAAAAGCTCAGGTCTCGGTCTCTTATATAGAACCAACGAGTGAGGGTGGCAATGACGGCTCAATAACGATCCACGGTTTATCTAAAAACAAAACCTATATCGCTTTTTTTAAAAAAGACGGTGAACAGACAAGAAGAGAAAATATTAAAACGGGCATGGGTACCGATGGTACAATAAAAAATCTGGAGCCTGGTGTTTACAACAACATATATTTTACAGAAGGGAACGGTATAACATCGGTTCCTGATATTATATCATTGGGCAAAGTTGCTGTACAATCCACAAGATTTTTTGGAGCGATCTATAATAATTTCACAGGGGTTGCAGATGACGACCCGACCGACTTTACACAATATTATGCTATGCTTAGCCAGCCATTGCGAAAAGTCTATGGGATTGATTCATATTCAAAGAGCAATCAACGGTTTGTATTGCTGAGAAATTTATTTTTTCAATTAACATATGGAAATACAGATAAATTTAAATTGTACAGCTTTGATACTTTAAACAGCAAATATGTAAACCGGCTGGATCTATTTGCTCATTCTTATCTGGATGCTAAGGGATCATTAAATCTTCTGACGTACATTTTTCCTGAAAAAAAAGGCTTTGGTGACTTAGCCCATCTTTATTTAAATGCTACAGTGGGGTTCTTATCTACCGAGGTCACAGATTCAACCAGGAAAGATTCCTCAAACAATCCGATAGCACGCCCTGTGCATAGTATGACGATGGGTTGGGATGCTGCTGTAAAATTTCAAAGAATTTTCAATTCCAGTTTCCAGGTAGAAGTGGGATTTAAAATGTTTTGGGTGTATGCTTTGTCTGCTGCCTTTAATCCCCAATTAAATCCACAAGCTGTTAATGTAACTGACATTGGCGGCGCGCAAAATCAAAATAAAATGTTAGAACGTAAAACTAATTTTCCATTTTATAATTTAGATATTTTAATTAGCTATGGGCTGGCGAGCGATCCAACCAGCAATACTTCCAACATCTTTCTCCATTATTCTTCAACCTCAAATATGGCAAAGGTATTCGGGAAAAATTATACAAATGATTACTTCCAATTTCAACTTGGTGTGGCATTAGATATAACCAAAATCTTCTCAAAATCGAAGTAGTAATTTAATTATAAACAGGCCGGTTAACATCACGGAATACCTACCGCCATGATTCGTATCCGCGCGAACCAAAAGACGGAAGAAAATGGGAAATGAGAAACATGAAAACAATGAATAAGTTCGTGAAGACACGAACCACGGGGGAAAGCTAATTATAGTCTGTTCAAAATATAAAAGTTCAGCTATACCAATGTGTGCAACTCAGAATAATTTATGCTGTTGAAAATATCTTTTTTCCCGGGCAACCTTGCACAAAGTGATGGTTGCATATAAGGATGCCTGAACCAGATATAAAAATCCTAAATTTAGCATAGCGCAACGTTCCGGATACGAAAGCGTTGACTGAAACAAAAAATAGACAGGATTATGATTAAAGCTCTGCCGTTATTACTTTTATTTTCCCTTTCCTGCCAGTCGCATCAACTCCCTGCCGTAAAAAATCCGGTAAAGAAGAACACTTCTGCCAAAAAAGAATATGCAATAAAGACCGGCACTACAAATGGTACGGCAGGCCTTTACACCTTTGCGGGCGACACGGTTATTGTTGCTCCTTTTGAAATAGAGATAGCCTTAAGCCCCAAAGCCAGGGAAAGAATTGTGAGCAGGCACGAAACAATTATCGTTGATGTTTCTTTGGATGGAACCCCCAGAGACTCTTCTTTGCGGGAAGAAGATGGCTCCTTCAGTGTGGGCTCTGCCAAAAAAGAAATCTCATACGGGCAAATTGCCAAGTTCGACAGCCTGACATTTCCAAAGGCCCTGTATGATGAACTGGTTGACAAAGATGCCGACTTAACCGTAAATGTATATAGCGGAAGAAAAACCTCTCCCGATAACTTACTGGATGTTGATTTCCTTTCAGACAAGGTAAGCCGCATCATACACCGGCATTTTATACTCAAAGGAAAGCTGATCTACGGAGATGATTGATATAGTACAAGACAGCGCTCACTTACCGTTCACGATTTTGCGCCGCGGCAATGTTATGGATGAGAATAGGATGCAAAAATTGGTTTTAAAAACAGAGAGGCGGACTGCTTAACGAATATTAAAATTTAGTACCTTCAATCAGTTTAACTGAATTACCTACCTATATAGCTTGCGCTAACTGAAGAATATGAGAAAATGGCGACGCATGTCACCTCAAGTAATAATTATTGCAAAGGAATTAGAAATGTTAATTATATTAGCATCAGCAAATCACAATAAGGATCATTCCGTAATGATTTTCACGCGCCTCGACGTACTTCGGGGCATTTTTATTTCTGCAAACCCAAACTTTAAAATTCTTATATGAAAAAAGTGCTTGGTCTTGACATTGGAACCAACTCAATCGGATGGGCATTTATAGAAACAAATGCATACGAGCATCCCGAAACTTTAGATGGAAAAATCATTCAGTTAGGAAGCCGGATTATTCCTATGGATGCAGATGCTATGAATAAATTTGAAACAGGCAATCCTGAATCAAAAGCAACTGGCAGAAGACAGGCGAGAGGGGCAAGAAGATTAAACCAGCGCTATAAATTAAGAAGAACAAGATTAATAGAAGCTTTTAAAATCCTTGGATGGCTGCCTGATGAATTTCCAACTGAATTTAAAAAGCTGAAGAAGCATAACATCAATAAGTATTTGCCTTTTTCTGATGAATTAAAAAAAGAAGCTTCTGAATTTTTCGGTATTGCAGGAAAGAAAACAACAAAGGGAGAAGAATATGAAATTTCTGAAGACTGGATAATTTATTTTTTAAAAACAAAAGCATTACACACAAGAATAACCTTGCCTGAACTTGCTAGAATTTTATATCATTATAATCAAAGAAGAGGATTTAAAAGCAGCAGGAAAGATGCAAAAATTGAAGATGAAAGTAAAGAAATAAAATACCCGCTTTTTGAAAAATGGGTTGAGATTGTTACAATAACTTCTATAATAGAAAAAGGTAAAGGCGAAGGCAAAGACAGTGAATATACTTTTTATGAACTTACTTGTAAAACGCCAACTTTAGAATTCACTGCTATTAAAAAAAGAAAGAATCCGCTGGATTGGTTGAATAAAAATATTGAGGTAGAAATAACCCAAAAAACTACAAAGGATTTGAGCGTTAATTATAGAATTTCAGAAGTTGACCCCAATGCATGGGAAAGCCGAAAACGTGCATTGGAAAAAGATATAGAAAGAGAGAACTTATCTATATCAGAATATTACTTAAAAAATATTAAAAATGATAGAAATTATCCCGTTAAACAAAGAATTGTTGACAGAAAATTTTATCAGGATGAATTTAAACAAATATGGAATGAGCAAAGCAAATTTTATCAAAAAGAATTTACGGATAAAAACAAGATTGCTGAAATAGCCAACACATTCTACACACACAACAATGAAAAAAATAAGGAATTAAAAGGGAAAGATTTATTTCATATTTTCTTCAACGATATTATTTATTATCAAAGAGGATTGAAATCTCAAAAAGGGTTACTGGCAAATTGCCAATATGAAACAAAATCGTATAAAACCAAGAATGGAGAAACCGAAACTGTTGGTGTAAAAGTCGTTTCAAAAAGCTCGCCTTGCTTTCAGGAGTTCAGGATATGGCAAACCATCAATAATATAAAAATCATTCAGAAAGAGGAAATCATTAATGGCAAACTGCAGGTAGACATTGATAAGACCAGCCAATATCTTACAACAGAAAACAAGGAAAAACTTTTTGAATTATTCGATAGCGCTGCCGAAGTTTCAAATGACAGCATTTTAAAATTTTTCGGATTTACAAAAGACAGGATTGAAAACGGAGAAAAAGTTTTTAACTATCGCCTTAACTATACAGATGAGCTTTTTAAAGGGAATGAAACCAAAGCGCTCTTTAGAAAGGTTTTTAAGAAACATGATTTTGCCGAACAAGGCGAAAAGTATTTAAGTGATAAGAATTTGTTTAACCAATTATGGCATATTGTTTACTCATTACCAGATGAAAAAGAAATTGTAAGCGCCTTAAACAATAAAAAATATTTTGATTTTCCTGAAGCTGTTATAAAGCATATTTCAAAACTTCCTGAATTTAAAAGTCAATACGCATCGCTCTCATCCAAAGCAATCAATAAACTTTTGCCCTTAATGCGTGTAGGAAAATACTGGAATGAAAATGATATTGATAAAAACACGCTAACCAGGATTGATAAAATAATAAACGGAGAATTTGATGAAAGTATTTCTGATAAAACAAGAGATGAAATAAAAAAACGTAACCTGAGCAGTGCTACGGATTTCAATGGCATTCAAACACATCTTGCAGCATACACAGTTTATGGAAGGCATAGTGAAAGAGCAAATGAAGAAAAATATAACAGCGTTGATGATTTAAAAGTAAATGAACTTATTCCTTATAATTCTTTGCGAAATCCTGTGGTAGAAAAAGTTATCAGGGAAACATTAAGCCTTGTAAAAGATATATGGGCTAATGAAAACTTAGGAAGACCCGATTATATTCATGTTGAGTTAGGCAGAGAAATGAAAAATAATAATGAGGATAGGAAAAAGATTGCTGAAGCGAACTCAAAAAACAGGATTGAGAAAGAGAGAATTGTCAATCTGCTTAAAGAATTAAAGTATCCGGACTTTAATGAAAATTCATTATCAGATGTAGAAAAATTCCGCATTTGGAAAGAGAATGGCGGCAAAAAAGGAGAAGAAGATTTTGATGAATTATTTAAAAAGAACAATGCAGAATTTGTAAAAGATGCTGACGTTGAAAAATATAGGCATTGGGCAGAACAGAATTATCGTTCTCCTTACTCAGGCAAAGCCATTCCGTTAAGTGAGCTATTTACGGAGCGTTACCAGGTTGACCATATTATATCAAGGGCAAAATTTTATGATGATTCTTTCGCTAATAAAGTTGTTGTTGAAGCAGAGTTTAACGATAGAAAAGATAACAGGCTTGCGATGCAGTTTATTGATGAGTTCCAGGGAAGAGAAATTCATTTAAGCAATGGAGAAACCAGAACCGTGTTGACATTAGATGACTATAAAAAGTTTGTTGATGAAGTTTTTACAAGCAAAAAGAAAAAACGTTTTTTAAAGCTGTATGAAGTGCCTGAAGATTTTGTGGAAAGGCAAATGAATGACACTAAATATATATCGAGAACAGTTGCGCAATTTCTTCGCCCAATCGCTGTGGGAAATAAAAAAAGCGATGATAAAAAAATTGACGAAGGCATTATTTATACATCCGGAAATATTACATCAGACCTTAAACATGAATGGGGTTTAAATAAATTATGGAAAGAAATTTTAAAACCACGTTTTGAAAGATTGGAAATAATTTTAGGCGAGCGGCTTATTTTTCCAAGTGAAACAAAAAAGGATGATTATTATTTCGCAAAGGATTATAAAAGAATTGACCATCGCCATCACGCTTTAGATGCACTTGTTATTGCCTGCACAAGCCGTTGGCACATAAAATATTTAAACAGCCTGAGAACTTTAAGTAATAATAAAAAAGAAATTGCTAAATATAATCAATGGCAACAATGGAAGTATTTATTGAATAAGAAAAAACAATTAGAAAATAAAGAGAATGGAATGACAGAATTTGGCTTGCCCTGGGATAGGTTTTATTTAGATGCAAAAGATGCAGTTGAATCCATTATTGTATCACATAAGCCGACATCTAAACTTATTTCAAAGGCAATTAATAAATATTATAAATGGACTGAAGTTGAGCCGGGAAAATGGGAAAAGAAAATTCATCTTCAGCAAGTGCCAAAAGATGAAGACAAGTATTGGGTTGCTGTTAGGCAATCTCTATTTGGTCAGCCTTATGGAAAAATCCACCTGGCTGAATATAAAAAAGGATTGGATATTAAAGCTGCAGTAAGAGCGCAAATACAATTTTTAAAAAGAGAAAATAAAGAATGGAATACTGAAGACTGGCGAATAGCAAAGTCTGATGTAAGAAAAGAAATTGATAAGCTGATAAAGCATTATAATTATGATGATAAAGCAATTCTAAAATATATTTCTCAAAATCCTCCTACAGATAAAGAAGGAAATAAAATTGAAAAGATTGATTTGCTACAGTTCAAAAAATATGCTTCAAAAAGAGTAAGCATTGATGAAACTTTTACAAAAGACAAGATTGAAAAAATGCCGTATTCTAACCTTAATAAAAACTGGCTTACCAATCTTTTAAAATCGCACCTGGCAGAATATAACAATGAACCCAAACTTGCATTTAAGGGTGAAGCACTTGAAATGCTATATAAAAAAGCGCCTCATGCAATTAATAAAGTAACGAGAAAAGAAACAGGAGAAAAGATTGAAAAAAATAATAAACTTTTGGATGGTGATAAAGGAGTCAATCAATATTTTGTAGTTGAAATTAAAAAAGTACTCGACAAAAAAACAGGTGAAGAAAAAATAAAAAGAGAATATTATACTCCAAATTTTCTGGACTGTATTGAACGGTTAGCCAAAGGCTTGCCTGTTCATGACGAAGACTCAAACAGTTCATATATCGTATTATCGCCTGGAGATTTAGTTTATGTTCCTGAAGAAGGAAAGAATATTAATCAAATTGATTGGAATGATAAAAAAGCTATTGCTGAAAGAACTTACATAATGAAGAGTTCTCAAAATTATCAAGCCCATTTTTTACCTGCTGATGTTAGTACTCTGATTCAACCTTATGATTCAAAATTAAAAACAGGAGAATTTGAAAGCATGAATAAATCTGAAAAAACAAAGGATTTAGATAATCCTCAAGTGATAAAAGAGAATTTTATTAAATTAAAAGTTGACCGCCTTGGCAATATAAAACCAGCATGATGCTTTCCTACGAAAACATATCCATCCCACAAGCCACGCAAATTCAAAACGAATTGCGGGCAAGGCTGGATATTGCCGAACGTGAGCTGAACATAACAACCATCGGCGGGGCAGACATTTCATTGAATTTATACAGCACCACCATTTATGCAGGCATTATTGTATTATTCTTTCCGCAATTAAAGCCGGTTGCCTATTCATTAATTCAATCCGAAACACATTTTCCGTATGTGCCCGGCTTCCTCGCTTTTCGTGAAGTGCCGGCGCTGGTGCAGGCATGGGAACAAATGAAAATAAAGCCGGGTGTATTAGTAGTGGATGGGCATGGCATTGCACATCCCCGCAGGATGGGCGTTGCCACGCATTTCGGTTTGGTTACAGGACAGGCAAGTATGGGCTGCGCCAAAAATATTTTATGCGGTAAATTTGAAGAGCCAGCATTAGCGCAGGGCGCTTATAGCATTATTCATGATAAACAGGAGCAGATTGGTTTTGCATTTCGCAGCAAAACAAAAACAACGCCGGTATATATTTCGCCGGGAAATTTATTAGGCATGCAAAACAGCCTGCAAATTATCCGGCAATGCACCGGAAAATACCGCATCCCCGAACCAACAAGGCTGGCGCACGAACTGGTAAATCGTTTTAGAAAAGGAGAATTGCACGAAGGATACTATATGCCGTAAAATATATACGCATGATCAAACGCACTATCTGCATCGAAAATCCCTGTCACCTCAAATGCCGCAATGAGCAGATGGTAGTAAGCTATGAGCACATCAAAGGTTACGAAAGCCTTCCCGAGAAAACCGTGCCGATAGAAGACATTGGCATGGTGGTGCTGGAACATCAGCAAATTACTCTATCGCATTACCTCTTGGATAAATTAGTTGCCAATAATGCAGCCGTAATTATTTGTAATGAAACGCGGCATCCGTCAGGATTAATGTTTTCATTAGAAAGCCATACCCTGCAAAGCGAACGTTTTAAAGCGCAGATAGAAGCCACCGAACCACTGAAAAAACAATTATGGCAGCAAGCGGTAAAAGCAAAAATCAGCAACCAGGCGGCAGTATTGCACAAATGGAATATTAATAATACCTATTTAAAAAATGCAGCGCAATCCGTAAAAAGCGGCGATGCGGATAATAATGAAGCAAAGGCAGCGGCATATTACTGGAGCAACCTGTTTCCTGCTGCCTGGCAGTTCTTCCGAAAACGCGAAGGGCCGCCGCCGAATAATTTACTGAATTACGGATATGCAATATTGCGCGCAACGGTAGCAAGAGCCATTGCCGGCGCAGGCCTCTTACCCACCCTCGGCATTTTTCACCGCAACCGTTATAATGCTTATTGCCTCGCAGACGATATCATGGAACCTTACCGGCCATTTGTTGATATAATTGTCAGAAGGATTATAGATAAAACATCGGCTGTGGATGTTTTAACAAAAGATCTGAAAGTAGAACTGCTGAAAATAACTTCCGTTGATGTATTACTCGATGACGAAACAAGCCCGCTGATGGTAGCTACACAGCGTACCGCAACTTCGCTGGCAAGATGCTATACAGGCGAACAACGAAAACTATTATTGCCTGAAATACCGGAATAATTATTCTTCCGGAGAATAATATAAATGTCATTCCGGACGCAGTAAAGAATCTGCCCAGGTTGATGCAAAGTTGAGCAACAGCATTATCGTTTGGCAGGTTTCCGTCATGCCGGGATAACAATTGCAGTCGGATAATGAACAACCGTTTAAATGCATATCGTATCATGTGGGTACTGGTATTTTTTGACCTTCCTACCGAAACAGCCAAAGACCGGAAAATCTATACAGACTTCCGTAAAAAATTGCTGCAGGATGGCTTTGCCATGTTCCAGTTTTCCATTTACCTGCGCCATTGTGCCAGCATGGAAAATGCCGAAGTGCATATAAAAAGAGTAAAGAAAAGCCTGCCGGAAAAAGGGCATGTCGGAATAATGACGATCACCGATAAGCAATTTGGAATGATGGAAATATACCAGGGCAAAAAACCTGCTGAGCCGGTAGAAATACCACAACAACTGGAATTATTTTGATGCCGGTACGGTGAAAAGCAGTAAGAGTAGAAAAGCAAAAAGTCTCCGGGGATTATCTTCCCGGAGACTTTTTTGCACATTTTTTTGTTCTTATTTTCTTTTAAGACCCGCTTCTGGCAAGGCTTTTCCCATAAACTGTTGTAATCAAAGATCGTAAGAACTAAAATTGAAAGCAAATCACAACATTTCAGATATACTCTCTGGCTCCAGAATGGTTGTAATCAAAGATCGTAAGAACTTAAAGTATTCAGGAGAAAAGACCCTCCATCAGATTCCTACTGCATTCCCGCACCGGAGTTGAACAGAGATTCATCCCTCGTGTTAAGGATGATGACTGCTCATCATACCTTCCACTTTAAAGTAAGGCTTGTAGGCTGCAAGACGCTTCAGGAGCGCCTGTCCTGATTCCTGTATCTTAGCCGTTTCAGATTCGTTGAGCGGGGTAATAAGATATTCATAAGGGCCTCCACCACCCAACACCCTGGCATCGGGATTTACCAGGAAAGGCTCCTGCGTGGAACTGGAGTCGAGACCGAGGTCGGCATACGTAAGATAAGGAGCGTAATACATGTAATGCGGCATGCTTACAGAGGCTACGTGATCATTGCCGGGATCATTGCTGGTATATACCCGCATCATGGGAGCCTCCATGTAAGAGATTCCCGGCCGCGAAGGAGCCTTGTAGTATCCTCTTTTTATTCTCGCTATTATGGTATCTCTGATTTGCACCGGCGGGCATTTGCCGGAAGCGCGCATTGCCGCCACATCGAGATAGACAGGCATAATGGTTTTGGCGCCCTCTGCATCATAGCTGATAGGGGTGGCAACATCCTGCCGGAATTCCGCCCACTCCCATTCTGTTCTGGCGATAAAGCAAACGAAGCCATTGGTTCCCTGCCTGCTGATATAGTACCCTTTATCGGGGTCGAGCAGATATACTGTTGCGCCATCACGCAATTGCGGCGGAAGCGCGCTCAGCGCAAAATCCGTTTCCAGGTCTGCCGGCATTTTTTCCAGCTTCCAGTCGCCCGTGGTTTGTCCAACGCTCCGCAGGGCCATATTAAAGATAAAGAGTACCCATAATGTACCGCGTCCAAATATAAATAAACAGTTTTTGGTCATGATGCCGGTTTTGATTGGACCAAATATAGCACAGCAGATCATTTGCCACGGGGGGTAAAGGCGACAGATTCAGGGGGTGAAAAGGCTATTTTGCCAGGCACAATTATTTTGCGTTGCAATTGAACATACACATATTAACTGTATAACTTTCCTCCCTGTGGGCGCCGGTGAGTGGCTAAGCAATGCGGCGCGGCATATCTGCCTTAGCATGCTGATTATAGTTGAATATGCCTTTTCTTATATTTATAAATGAACAAACAACCCCGTAAAACAGGCTTTGTTATAAAAGCAAAAGAATGAAAATATAACATTGCGATTGATTATTAAAAAGGCAAAGGTCTTTTAAAAATAAAGATGGCGGATGCTTTAACTTTATAAAGCTTTTCATTGGTGATTGTGAAATTGAAGCCAAAAGCAATCAAACGAGAAAAATGATCTTCGCAATCAACCTTACCATAGATGGCTGCTGCGACCACACCAGGTTAACCGGTAGCGATGAAGTACATGAATATCCTGCACGCATCCTGCAGGAGGTGGACGTGCTCGTATTCGGGCGCATAACCTATCAATTGATGGTTCCTTTTTGGCCCGATGTTGCAAAAAACCATTCCGGCGCTACGAAAGCAGCGAACGGCTTTGCCCGGGCATTTGACGCCGTCAGCAATATCATTGTTTTCTCACGATCATTAGACAAAGCCGAAAGAAAAAATACAAGAATTGTTCGTACCAGCCTCCGCCACGAAATACTTCAATTGAAACAGCAACAAGGCAAAAATATTTTAACTGGCGGAGTGGATCTTCCTTCACAACTTATACAGATGGGCCTGGTGAATGAATATCATTTTGTAATTCAGCCAACCATTGTGGGAGAAGGGAGACGGCTGTTAGAAGGTGTTAGCCTGCCGGAGAGGCTACAGCTAAAACTTGTTGACTCAAAGATTTTCGAATCAGGATGCGTTGCGCTGCATTACCTGAAAAGCTAAGAGAAAAATCGGCGACAGGTGCGATATTTCTGCAGCCATCATGAAGAGGGATATTTAATTTGATAAAATTCTTTTCAGAGCCGTTGACGTTCTCTTAAAAACCATACCTGGCGAAGCTTATCCCTATAACTAATACCGGTTTACAAAGCGGATCAGAATGGCGAAAATTAATATAACATACCTTATTAACTCTTGAACGGAGTATTTCAAAGGTATTTCCTGCGGAGTTAATTTACTTCACTTTACCATTATCTTTGTTGGTTTCACATACAAAAGACAAATGAATCAGCGCATACTCGCTCTCAGCAGCTCAAGAACAGGCAATGGCGGCTATCTTGAGGCAGCAGCACCCATGATCGGTAAATTATTAGGCACCCATCCGTTGACGGCCGCTTTTATTCCTTTTGCATCGGTTGACACCGCCTATGAAAACTATACCCATGCCGTGAGCAGCGCATTGCCTGCTATATATAATATAATAACAGTAATGCCCGGGAATGCATGGGATGTGATTGCATCCGCAGAGGCAATTATCACCGGTGGCGGTAATACATTCAAGCTACTGCATGATCTGTATAAAGCAAACGTAATGGATCTTATAAAAGAAAAGATAAACAACGGTACGCCTTATATAGGATGGAGCGCCGGCGCTAATATTACCGGCGCCACCATTGGTACTACCAACGATATGCCCATCATCGATCCGGGCACTTTCAGGGCACTTGGCTTTTTCCCTTTCCAGATCAACCCGCATTATCATAATATACAGTTGCCGGGCTTCAACGGAGAAACGAGGGATCAGCGACTGCAGGAGTTTATAACGCTACATCCAGCAGTACCGGTTATTGCCTTACCGGAAGGTACAGCCTTGCTGCTCGACAATGGCACCTTGCAACTCACAGGCGCCGGCGATGCAATACTGTTTACCAACAGAAATAATCAGCTTCTTAAAAAGACCCTTCCCGTAAACAGTGATCTCACCTGCTTGCTGCAGTAACAGGAACAAATTAACAGGCAGCATTGAAATTTCATTTGAACATCGCGGATTGCTTTGAAAGCGCATGCATCTTTTCACCTTGATATTAACCTGTTATTAAATATCCATTGCATGGTAGAGCGGTTAGAATTTAAAATTAATATTACCTGCCGCTACCTGTAAGAGTTTATTTTCCAGCCGGCGGCGGTACAAAAAGTATAACACGCAACAGCTGATTATTAAGTAGAAATTTTTTTTGTATCATTACAGGTAATAACATAAATATCATACGTGCCGGCCATAACAGGGTCAACAAAATTTACAAGCTGCAAAACACATGAATTTAATTTTTTTAATTGTTTATTCGATTTGGCTGGTCTCTGAAATTTTAATTAACAGGCTCTTTCGCTCGGGTAATGCTGACCAACAAAATGCAGACAATAATACGTTACAGATTATCTGGCTTACCATTGCGCTGACAATGACGCTTTCAGTTTTTATCAGCATTTATTTTCATTTTCCAATTCTTCGAAATGACTGGATTAAGTATATCGGGCTGTTAATAATTATCGCCGGTTGCATATTTCGTTTTGTTTCCATTATTTCGCTTGGCAGATATTTTACAGCAGACGTAACGATCAGGCAGGGGCACCAACTGAAAACAACAGGAATGTACGCCTATCTGAGGCATCCTTCTTATACGGCATCGCTCCTTTCATTCATAGGTTTTGGCATTTCATTAAATAACTGGCTGTGTGTTTTAATTATCGCAATTGCAATGACGGGCGCTTTTTCTTTAAGGATAAAAGCAGAAGAAAAAGTATTGACAACACAATTTGGTGAAGAATATACAGACTATAAGAAAAAGACATTTGGCCTTGTTCCCTTTATTTTATAAAAACCTTACAGAAGCATAAGCCTGCGGTTCAGCAGCATCATAAAACGAAAAATAGTCGCAAAAAATCATACGATCCGTTGTGCTGCTTTCAGGGCCCGTTGCTATTGGATCAATGACAGCTATAATTATTTCAGCACAAAAGATCAGTTTAATGCCGCCACGCTAAGCAATAAACAACTGGGCAGCAGCTCGAAAATTTTAAGATCATCAATTCATACGTTTGCGATAATAACAAAATATATCCTAAAAGCAAAGACCTTGCGCCGGGCGATAAAAAACTGCTCCTGCATTTCAGCGATTCTTTATTGCAAAATATTTCCACCGGTAATGCAGATACTACTGTAATGCCCCCATTCACTGTTCCAAAACAATACCATTACCTCTATGCAGAGGTTTCTGCAGATATTAACCCAGCTCTGCCTGATTCGGCAGGTCAGCCTTCATTTATGCTTGCGCTGATCAATGAAAAAAATAACGGTAAAGATTATTTGTACTGGACAAAGCGGGATAGGGTTTTAATGACTACAAATGGATATCGGCGCAGGCAATGTAACTTTGTTTCTACCAATGACATTTTTGAACTGAATGATTATAAAAAGTATGATAGCCTGAAGTTTGATGTATCATTATTCAGGCAGGGACTGCCGATCCATCTTAAAATGAAAAACCTGGAAGCAGCTATCTATGGAATTAAATAAATTGTATGCAGCGTCTTCATAAACCGCCCACCGGTTCAGTTACGAATCCGGTTTACCAAGATTCTTTGTTGCAGTAAATGCTGAAGGCATCAGGTCAATATGATGCCTGTCGGCCACTCTGATAATTATAGGCAGTAAAATAGAAGCGCCGGGTATAAGTACAAAAGGAATCCCGATTCCTGCTATTTTGAGCGAATCCATGAGCTGGGTTTTCAATATTCTTTCTTCGTCGCTGGTAATGGCACCTTCCCTTATATATTTCTGGATAATAAGCCCCGCTTCTTTCGTTCCTTCATATTCCATCTTAATGTCATGAAGAAAATGATGCACGTTTGCAGCTATAGTTGCCTCTATATTGATAGCCCGGTATTTAAAGTAAATCTAAGAAATAGTTTTATAACAAGAGTTTAAACGCAAGGGGAAGCAGCGGTGTTGTTTATTACATCTTCAGTTTTTACAAGCCGGCAAGCTTAGGTAACTCCAACAGACCGTCAATAATATAGTCCGGGTTGGCAGCAGTTAGCTGTTCCCGCGTTTGAGCGCCGGTAGTAATACCAACGGTAATTCCACACCCGGCATTTTTTCCTTCTTCTATATCAACGACCGAATCTCCTATCTTCAACACTTCGGCGGGATTGTTAATTCCTTCCAGTTGCATGGCACGCAGTATCATATCGGGTTTGGGACGGGCATGCATTACATCTGACGCAGTAACCAGCTCATCATAATGTATACCTTTAAACCATCCCAGCTTTTTCAACAGGTTTTCCGCTGTTGCATGATTATAGCCTGTATTTAGCGTCACTTTTATTCCATGCGATCTCAGTATGTCAAAAACTTCTTCAGCGCCTTTAACAGGAACTACCTGCAGGCTGCTGTAAGCAACATCCAGTTTTTCCAAAAAATGTTGGTATATATTATCAATGGCTTCACTTGTTTGCTTTGGTGCATGAGCAGCCAACATATCTTTTATAGCTTCTTTTTTTTCTTTACCGGCTCCTGATATAAGTACCTCTTTCAGCGATACCGGCATGCCTGCATGATTGATGGCATCTTGCAAAGTTTTATACACCACATTTTGTTCATCTACTACCGTTCCGGCCATATCGAATACTACCATCTTAATCATCACGGACATTTTATATTAGAAATACATTTCCCTTTTACGAAACTTTATTATTGAATTACGGCCCCGGTATCTCCGGCAAATAACCCGTCGGGATCCGTAAAAGGGTTTGAGAATTAGTGAACAATTTTAGTTAAGTAAAATCAGTTTCAGCAGCCGGCAGGATAAAATTCATGATTATTTAATGCTTCCGTACAGGATTTTTCTCTCTATAAATTGTTTAAGCAACTTATTATTTTGATGGGACATCGGCAGCAGCTACATTGATTGCTGCCGGCGTTATCTGCTTTGGAATAAAGCTGCGGTTTATAAGTTCATCCATGGGTACCTTTTTTTTCAGGTAACCAAGCTTCAATCCCATATCTTCAATACGCTGCAGGTCTTCATCTGTAGGGGTAAGGCCAACATATTTTACACGTTCAGGAAGAGAAGTAAGCACATAGTTTAGCACTTTTTCATTCTGGTGATAATAGGGAGCTACTAGTTTTGCAGCTTCTGCGCGATGCGTTTCTGCCCACAGGCCTGATGCCGCTATGCCGTTTACGAGGTCTTTTACAACATCAGGATTACTCTTTATCAAATCTTCATGCACTACCAATGCGCAGGAAATAAAATTCGGCCATATATCTCTTGCATAATAAAGAATGCGGCCTGTACCGTCAAGCTCTGCTTTTGCACAAAAAGGCTCGCCTACAAAATAACCGTCAATGGCGCCTGAAGCCAGCGATGTTGGCATATCAGGCGGAGGAAGAATAATAAAAGTTATGTCATCCGGCTTCATGCCATAATCTTCCATCAATTTATGTATCACAAAATTCTGGTTGCTGAAAAAGCTGGGCAGCGCCACTTTCTTTCCTTTCAGATCAGGCAGGCTTCTTATATTACTGTTCTTGCCTACCACAATCTCAGAGCCATCGCGGTGGCCGAGATAACAAATTTGTACGGGCACCCCTTGCTCGCGTAGTTTCATGGCCAGGGGCACAATCATAAATGTGGCTTGCACCTGTTTTGCTTCCATGGCGCTTACAACCGTAGGAAAATCTGTAAACAATCTTGAATTAAAATTGGTATTGGTTTGCGTATGCTTTGATGCAAAATCCGTAACCGGGCAGGTGAGATGGCAGGTTACCGGCAGAAAGCCTATTGTAAGCTCCCGCGTTGCTTTCTTATTGCCTCCTTCATGAATAACATCTGCAGGGCCTGTTGCAGTTGCATGGCTCCAGGGTTTGAAACGCAGAAGAGCAATGCCGATAATAGCCAAAGCTGCTATTAAAATAAGGCGTGTTGCTTTTGATTTCATAAATAATATTTTATGTGTTGACCAAATTTTAAACTGTTACAAACAAATGGCTAAACAACTGGCTCTGTTCTTTCAGAATTATATATAAACCTTAATCAAATAATCGCTTCCTGCAATACGCCGAGCTTCTCAAGAATAATCCTGGTTGCTTTAATCACTTCACCGTCGGTCAAATCTCTTGGCTTTAACGAGGTAATTTGTAATTCCTGCAAAATAGTAGCCGGCCGTTTTGATAATACCAGCACCCGGTCTGCCAGCTGCGCCGCTTCTTCAATATCATGTGTAACAAAAACTACCGTACGCGGCCTGTTTTCAAGCAACCGGATAAGCTCATACCGCATGCGTAATCTTGTTTGATAATCTAATGCGGAAAAAGGCTCATCCATAAGCAGGATGTCTGAATCGCCGGCGAGGGCCCTGGCAAGCTCCACCCGCTGGCGCATACCGCCTGATAATTCATGCGGATAATTATTTTTGAAATCTTCGAGGCGAATCAATTCAAAAAGCGATCGCAGCTCTTTTTCACGGTGAACAGAATCTTTTAAAGACCGCAGGCCCATGCTGATATTTTCTGAAACAGTAAGCCAGGGAAAAAGCCCGTCCTGCTGGTAAACCGTTCTTATAACACCTTCCGTTTTTATAGATCCCAGACCGGGTCGCATATAGCCCGATAACAAATTTAATATAGTGGTTTTACCACAACCCGATGGCCCTACCATTACAACAAATTCTCCTGAATTTACAGTAAGGCTAAGGTTCTGAATCACAGGCATTGTTCCAAAGCTTAATGAAACATCCTGCAGTACAAGCCTGCTGTTATTTAGTCTATCTTTCATAGCCCCAGCGAACATTTGGCAGTTTTGAAAATTGTGATAAAAAGCGATCTATGGCCATTCCAAGCAGGCCAATAACGATCATATAACCTGCGGCCGAATCAAGCCTTAATCCATTTCTTGCTTCCCATATTCCATAGCCCAAACCATCCTGGCAACCGACCATTTCTGCAGCCACAATCACTATCCACGAAATGCCATAGCTCACACGCAATGCGGTAATAATTTGCGGAAGCACTGCCGGAAAAGTTACCTTGGTAAGCAGCTCAAAGCCTTTATAGTTGTAATCTTTCGCTACCCTGAAATAAATAGCAGGAATAGTAGCAACGGCAGACATGGTGGCCAGCGCCAGTGGAAAAAATGTGGCCATAAATATAAGAAAGACCGCAGGCTTATCGCCTATATGAAACCAGAGTATGGCAAAAGGTATCCATGCAAGCGGAGAAAGAAAACGCAAAAAATTCAATATGGGTAAAAAAGCCTGTCTTGCAGTAATGTGTTGTCCCAGCCATAAGCCGGCAGGAATGCCCAGCAAGGCAGAAATAATAAAGCCAACGGCTACTCTCCACAATGAAGCTACTATATCGTTTATCAAAGTACCCGACTTTACATCTTCCCAAAAGCTTCGTGCCACTGCGCCGGGAGACGGCATGGCATAAGAAGGAAAAATATTAAAACGAACCAGCAAATACCAGGTAAGCAAAAGAATGAAAAATACAATAAGGGGTAAAACAAGTATGCGCCAGCGCCTTGTTTTGTAAGCCACCGGTTTGTTTTGTACCAGGGCAGGCGCCTGCCCGGAGTTAAATAAAGTTCTATCGCTTTTTCCCTTCATAATAAAATATTAAATGATTTTGAAGAAGTATTACCTGAGTTCAAATCTCGTTAGAAATTGTAACTAAGGTGCATAATAAAATTTCTACCTTCACGCGGAAGCTTTATCACATCAGGCGTCTCATAATAACAGGTATTAAAAATATTATTGCAGGCAACGCTGAAAATTATCTGGCTGCCGCCATGTAAATCTATTGTTTTGTCTGCTCCGGCATCAGCAATAAAAAAGCCAGGCGTACGGGTTTCCCCGTAAAATGCGCTGGTTTTATTTCGTGCGGTTGCTCCGGTTCCTTCAACAAAAAAACGCCAGTTGCTGACTGCATACCTTATAGTGTTTATTGATTTCAATGGCATCAGGCCGCGCCCGTCGCAAATCAAAATTCATTCCCCCGCCCATGGCAGTGCCGCAACTGCTGAAACAAGGGCCGGAACATACCTGTACGCTTTTCATATTGTTGGGCTCCACATAAGAAGTAACAGGATCCATACGATCGGTACAGGCGCCAAATATGTGCATGCCGTTGAGGGTAATATTTACTTGTCCCCCGCTCATGCCACGCAACACAGGCTCCTGCGCAAAATTGCCGCGGCTGATAAGATTAATGCCGGAAATATTATCCAGCAAGCGTTCCGTTCTTGCCTGCCCGTCGTAACGATGCCCGTAAAAATCAGTACCAGGGTTATAAGAATTGATGACAACCGTTTGCAGAAATCCACCTTGTAGGGTATCTTCTGTTGCAGCATTTTGCGCCAGCAGGTTCAAGGGCAATAATAAAGCGGCGGTCACAATTATTTTTTTATATGCTAACATGATGATTTGAATTTGCAGGCACGATTATTATAAAAGAATATCCTTTTCCCGGAGTGCCTGAGCATAATTGCACGCTGAATTTAATTTTCAATCTGCAGTAATCTTTATACAATTAATTTTCTTTCGTATTAATAATCTGATCATCATATACCGGAATGTGTGAGAGTTGCTCTGCCGTAATTTCCTCCAGCTGCCGTTTTCGTGTTTCCACTCCAAAAAAGATAATTGCAAGCGCTGCAAGAATAAGAGGAATGGCGCCAATGATAGCAGTGGCTGCAATGGATGGCGGTGCCACGGCAAACACCACCAAAGCAATCACCAATACTCCGCCAAACTTGCTGAAACCCGCAACCAGACCGCTTCCCCGTGAGCGTACCCTGGTTGGATAAATTTCGGCTGCATACGCAGAAAGAATAGATATAACAGAACTGATGCCCCAGATAGGCACCACCAGTAACACATACAACCATATCCTGTGATGCACAACGGAATCGCCGGTAAATAAGAACCCCAGCATGGAAAGAGAAGTTAGTATTGTAAGCAAAACAATTGTCTTTTTGCTGCTCCAGGATCCATAGGACCATGCCACCAAAAAATTGAGAGGAAATCCGATAAGGGCTGCATTGCGAAGTATGGCAAAAGAATCTGCCGAGGTAAAGCCCAGGTGCTGAAGATTGGAAGGTATCCAGAGCTCGAAGCCAAATTCAACAAAACCGCCGCCCAAAGCAAGAAGCGCCACGGTAGTGGTAAGGCCTAAAAACGGGGGGCGGAATAATTGTTTGAACTGGTCTTTGATTTTTGTTTCAAAATTGTCTGAAGAAATTTTTTCTTTAACTGCTACTGCCCCATACCGCTTCATTACCTTCTGAGCTTCTTTAAACCTGCCGTGATTAAGTAAATATCTTGGCGATTCGGGAATCCAGCGGTTCAGGAAAATCAGCATAAAGCCTGTCGGAAAGCCAATCAGCCACAGGATCCTCCAGGTATAATGTGGTACCAGCCAGGATGCCAATGCGCTCGTTATAATATAGGCGCCTGCAATATCGCCGCCGATAAGCACCATGAGCCATCCCCTGTGTCTCGCCGGTATGCTTTCTGCCATAAGGGTAAAGAGAACCGGCAGCATGCCACCCACGCCATATCCCATAATCAGGCACATTACGCAATTCATCCAAAAAGAGGGCATGGAACCACAAGGGCTGGTAGCAATAAATGTTACGCCTGCCATAAGGATGGAAGACCTGCGCCCGATTTTATCTCCCAGCCATCCCCACAAAAAAGAGCCTATTACGGTTCCTGTAATTCCTGATAACGGAAGCAAAGCAACCGGGATGGTGCCTCCCGGGTTTACAGGTGATTTAAGCCCGTATTCTCTTGCCATACCCGGAACTACAAAAGATAAAATTGTCGGCTTCATCACATCCAGGGTAACTGCAATAGCCATTACAAATAATAATCCCACATGGGTTTTGTTAATAGGTGCATCGTCCAGCGCGCGGATTTTGATATTATAGTCTGTATGCTCTTTCATAGCAGAAGGAGGCATAAGACTATATAAGGTAATGGCAAGACCCACTATCACAAGCGCCATTCCAAAATACATAGAGGTACTCATATGCATACCGGCCAGCCGATAGCCCATGGCAGCCGCATTTGTATACATAGGAAGCTGAAGCGAAACTCCGGTGGCAACAGCCAAAAAGCCAATCCAGAATGCGCCCTTGCTTCTGAAAGAAATTCTGCCGTTGGGCCTGTTCATTTTTTCAAAAATTTTCATGACAATAATCAGGATTTATCAGGTAATAATTATTATATGCAATGCAGGTAAAATCAATTAATGATAAAGAATATACGCCGGATCTCTTCATGTATAAAACAGTTAATGGCTGATCAATATTCGTTTGCAAATGATGCAACGAATGATAATCCCAACCGTGATGTAGTGTTAAAAAGTTTACCTGGTTTTACCGGGAAGAAATTATGGTACGCCTCCTATACCAAGCAACTATAATAAAATCCGGCCGGTAATCTGTTGCAGCAAATACATTCAGCCGTCAGCTCTTTGTATGCAACAAAAGGTTTAATAATAAAGCCATCCCCTGTAACCGCCTGTTAAAAAACAACGGTAAGAACAATGAAATGGGAACAATTTTTTTTCGAATCAATTACAAGTTTACGTTATTTTTTTATAACAGAGCTATTGAAAAATAAATTGATGCTATATGATTTAAAAATCTTTGATAGACGGCTGCTTTTGAATGCCTGATTTTTTAAATAGCAAGCATACCGGCGCAAACCTGTTAGTTATATCAAATGATTCATAATGAATATCATCATGCAGTGGGTTCGGCCATTGCCGGAATGGTTTTTACACGCGCATCCTTGTTTGATTTGCTGAATTTAAGATCAATAAATTTGGCAACGGGCCCCACCAGAAACAGCGCATAGAAAGGTGCATAAATAAAGCTATTCAGCCTTAAAATAAATTCTGCAAAGGCCACGAGAAACGCAACGGCTATCTGCCCCTTTTTTGTAGAAACGGAGGTAGGCGGATCGGTCATCATAAAAAATATAAACAGCTGGTACATCGGGCCGGTTAATGGCGCCACTTCTGCAAGAAAGGCATCTCCTGCAATGAGGCTTCGCAGGTAGGCAAAAAAAACAAAGCTGATCACATAGGTGATGGTAACATGAATTCTCCTGGCGCGGTTTACAATGATGAGGCCCAAAACCCATATTACCGCCATTGCTAAAAAATTGCTCCCCCACTGAATACTCAACCCTGCCACATCGAGCGGCGCCATAAAGAGCATCCAGGAAACTCCGAAGTTGGAAGGATTCCATAAATGCTTTCCTTTATAACGCAAAACATATTTGGACATGATGGATAAAGCAGCGGTAATAATATAAGGCCACACCATGGTAGAACGTATTAATATACCGACACTGATTCCTGAAATATAAGCGCTGGCAAGACTTTTCCATTTACCCGTCAACAGCCTGGCTAATACAATTTCAGTTATAAGGGCGGTAAGTATAGCTGCAACGAGATTCGTTAAGCTGTCCAGCATGCCAAAGCTTATCTGTCCTATCAATAAGAGCAATGTAATAAACGCCGGAGGTACATATTGAAAATAACCTTTCGGTTCCTTAACTATCCATGGCATAGTAACTCATTTAATTTTCTCATCACTGCAACAGTTGGCCTATTGCTTTTTATTATCTTCTCTAACGGTATATAATTTATCAACCTGTGGATTAGTAATGACCGTTTTGTTGCCCAGCGGCCAATAGATGGTAACCCGGTCTACGTTGCTGCTTGTGCCTAATCCAAAGTGAAGCCTGTGCTGGTTTTGCGAAGAGAACCCCATGCCGGCCGTAACGATCTGCACCTGCTTTTTACCATCCCATTCTATTACCACTTTGGCTCCTATAGCATCAGCATTGCCAACGGTTCCATGCAGATCATATTCAATCCAGTGATTGTTGTTACCCGGATCATTTTTATAAATCAGCGGAATATTATTTTCATTGGCTACAATAACATCCATGGCGCCATTGTTCCAGAGATCGGCCATGGCTACTGCTCTTCCGTCGTAATCAGCATACGGGCACGCTTCATCGGAAATGTCTTCAAACAGGCCATTGCCTTTGTTCAGCCAGATTTTATCCTGCTCATACCCTGACTGGCTCTTACCCTGCATGTCGGGCCAGTTATCCGCATCTTCAATGATGCTTGCATTTCCGCCCGTTACTTTTGAATAATCATACCAGTAAGAGGTGTTCTTTTTTGCAGAAATAAATCCATTGGCCACATACAAATCCATATTGCCGTCATTATTCAAATCTCCAAACTGTGCACCATAGCTCCATCCTGCATTATCAATACCGGCCAGTTGGGCCATATTCACAAATTTTGGATAAAGAGCACCTGAATCCTGCGCTTCAGGCTGCCAGTAATTGTTATCCTGTATCAGAATTCCTTTTTCTGTAATAGTAGTATTGTACACACCGAGCATGCCGGTATTGTTCATATCGCCGAATGATACACTCATGCCGCTTTTGGGAATATTGCCAATGCCTGATTGCCGCCCCACTTCAACAAATTCTTTTCCTTTCTTGTTGATGTACAGTTCATTTACATTATAATCGTTGGCAATGAATAAATCAGGATACCCGTCGCCGTTAAAATCTGCGGAGGCGGCAGCCAGTGTCCACTTGGTAGACGTCAAACCATATTCTTCAGTAACATCCCTGAACTTGCCATTGCCCATATTTTCCAGCAGGTATTTTCTTCCGCCGTTATTTGCATAGCGAAAACTTTCGGGCATAATCTTCGTCGTGGTAAGATTATCAAGGTCAAATTTTTCATTGAAATAACCGCCGATGAATAAATCCGGCAAGCCGTCATTATTAAAATCAAACCAGATAGCGGAATTGGCATTTACCCAGGCAGGTAACCCGCTGCCTTCCGTTACATCTGTAAACCTCTTGCCTCCTTCGTTGTGAAATAATTGCGGTTTGCCCCATTTATACAACAGAAAATCTTCATAGCCGTCATTATCATAATCCGCCCATACGCTGCCCATAGAAGCGCCCATACCTTTTTTATTTACGTCGGCAACCCCCATCTGCGCAGCTACATTTTCGAATTTGCCATTATGCATATTCCTGTACAGTGCATTCTGGCTTCCGAAGCTGCTGTTGGTAAAATAAATATCATCCCAGCCATCATTATCAAAATCCACTACCGCAACGGATGCCCCCATGGAAGCAATCTGCGGCGCAATGTTCCCTACTTTCGGATCTACTTCCGGGGCCTCATGCCGGAAATCTATTCCACACTGCTTGTTAACAGGCTCCAGGTAAAAACCATTTTTCTTAAGAGACATTTCTCTTTGCCTGGTAATGTCCTGCTCTCTGCGAAACAGATCCGGCCTCGATATAAGAGCAGTGCCAACCAGTAAACCGGCAAATACAATGGCTGTTAGCGTTTGGGGCAACCTTTTTTGCCTTTCCATGTATGCAATCTTCTCTTTTTTTTATCAATGATGCAATTGATAAAATGATTAATTAAATAATGCAAGGTAAAAAATAAATCGGCACTCAAACATGATACAAAACCAGAATCATTAATTTCACATTTTAAAGACACAGTTGTTTCGATGACCACCAAGAATATCCGGATGTTTTTATCAGCCAACGATTTAAAAAAAATCCTCTTTATTTTTCTTGCTGCCGCCCTCTTTTTTTCAATACCGGCATGCCACCAAAAATCAGGGGGCAAAAAAGAGGAAGCCCCGGGCAAAGACGCAAAAGATATGGCGCTTTTATATCTTTCCCAAAATCATATTGACGAAGCAGCCGCGGCATTTCAGCAGGCTATACAGGAAGCGCCGGATGATATAACCAATTACGAAAGCCTTATGAGGTTATATCTGCTGAAAAAAGATTATGGTGCGGCGGAAAAAACTGCACAAGGCGCCCTGAAAGTAAAGCCGGATAACCAGGATATAAAATTGCTGCTTGCAGACGCTTATATCGGCCAAGGAAATGAATCTTCCGCAGAAGATCAATTAAAAAAAATACTGGACGAAAATCCAAAAAATGTAAATGCTTATTATAAACTTTCTGAACTTAACAGCAGCGGCGCCAATGACAGCGCGCTGAAAAAATACTACCTGCTGAAAGTAGTGGAGCTTGCTCCGGCAAACATTGTACCCCGTATGCAACTAACTGAAATATTTGCCGGCCAGAACAAAACAGATTCAAGCCGTTATTATCTGCAAAGCATAAAAAAGATAGCGCCTGATTTTTCTGCCGCCGCCGCAATTGCTTATGATAAGGCCATAGCGCTGCTCGCCGGCAATAAAGGCGCAGCTGCTTTGCCGGCCATCAGGCAGTTTCACGACCTGATGAAAATAGCGCCCGAATATGCCACCGGTAAAGATTCTATCGAAATCCCCCCGATGCATGCAGGCTATTTTGATTTTCAAACGAATGTTCCCGTTTCCGTATTTGACAGCGGGCAGCAATCGGGCACCGGAAGAAGCAATTTGTTAAAGACGCCTTTACATTTCACAAGCTTTACAGGAAACATAGGCTTTGCCATTGACAATGGCGCCAAAGCGGCGGCAACTGTTTTTGCCCACACAGATTATGACGCTCAGGGAAATATTTATTTGTACTCAAGCTACTTTATTGCCGGCGCCACAAGCTCCAAAGCGCATTTGGTAGTGGATGTAATGGGCTCCTACAAAGAATGCAAAGTAAACGGGGCCATCGATCATGACGGAGAAGATCTGAGTGCGGCATTTGCAGACTATGATAATGATGGGTATGCCGATCTTTTTATTGCCACTACCAAAGGAATCATCGTTTTCAAAAATCAGGGAGACGGAAGTTTTTCAAAAGTAAAAGATAACATGGGCCTTGACAATGCGAATAGCGTAAACAGCATGCTGTTTGCAGATTTTGACCAGGATGGTGACCTTGATTTGTTTGCAGGCCAGAAAACAGGCAACAAGCTCTTCCGTAATAACGGAGACGGAACTTTCACAGAACAGGCGGCAACCATGGGCCTCGCATCCAATGGCGCCGGTACCACAGATGCAGACTTCGGGGACTATGACAATGATGGAGACATTGACATTCTGGGTTTAAATGCAAATGGCCAGATACAGCTGTTCGGCAATCAGCGGCATGCTCATTTTACAGATGTTACCGGCGAAGCAGGACTTCAGAATCCAAAATATACCGGCACTGCCGTAGCATTCGGAGATTATAACAATGATGGCAATCCCGATATTTTTATTGCCGGTGCATCGGATGGAAGCTGTTCATTGCTTGAAAATGAAAACGGGCATTATGAAATTGATGAAAGCGCATCAAAAAAATTGACGGATGGCCTTAAAGGAATTAAAGTGAATGATATTGCTTTTATAGATTATGATAACGATGGCTACCAGGACATCGTGGTAGCGGGCATAAATTCCGATGCTTCCAAAAGCGGAATAAAATTATTTCATAACGACAGCACAAAAGGATTTAGTGATGCAAGCGCGCTGCTGCCTGCTGATATAACACAGGCATACCATCTGGGAACTACTGATTTTAATTTTGACGGGGATGAGGATATTTATTTTTCCGGCCCGGATGGCCTGCAATTGGCAAGAAATGACGGCGGCAACAATAATAATTATGTACAGGTGCAGCTAACCGGTCTTTCCTATGGCAATACTAAAAACAACCGGCTGGGAATAGGCGCCCGTCTTGAGCTGAAGGCCGGGAATTTATACCAGGCGAAAACAGTAAAATCGCCCTTGACCGAATTTGGAGTAGGCGCGGGAACGAAGCTGGACGCTTTACGCATCATTTGGCCAAACGGAACTCCTCAGACTATTGTGGATCCCACTATCATACAAAAAACGCTGGAAGAAGAACAACTGAAAGGCTCCTGCCCGTTCCTGTTTACCTGGAATGGCAAGAAATATGAATTTTTGAAAGATATGCTTTGGCGCAGCGCTATGGGAATGCCTTTGGCTATTCATGGAAAAGATACTACGTATGCCTTTTCAGGTCCTTCAAAAGAGTACTTGCTCATTCCCGGTGAAAAGCTGCAGCCACGGGATGGAATGTATAGCCTCAAGATAACCGAGGAATTGTGGGAAGCGGTTTATTTCGACAAGGTAGCGCTGGTGGCGGTAGATCATCCTGATTCAGTAAACACGTTTGCTGATGAGCGTTTTGTTGCACCGCCCTATCCGGGAAGAAAAGTTTATACCGTATCCGGTGAGCATTTGCCTGTTTCGGCAACAGATGGCGATGGCAATGACCTGATGAGCAAAATCAGCAATTACGATTTTCAGTATGTATCAAATTTCTCCATTGGAAAATTCCAGGGAGTGGCAAAAGAACATGATTTGATTCTGGATTTAGGCGACAAGGCAAAAAGCGACAATATTCATCTGTTTATGCGCGGATGGATATTCCCCACAGATGCCAGCATTAATACGGAACTTACGCAAACCACAAAATACCGTCAGCAGTTCCCTTCCTTACAGGTAATTAACAGCAAAGGAAAATGGCAAACCGTAATACCCAATATCGGGTTCCCGATGGGAAGAGATAAAATGATGGTGATAGATCTTTCAGGAAAATTCCTTACGCCCAATGACCGCCGGGTAAGGATTCGCACCAACATGCAGATTTACTGGGATCATATATTTTTCAGCACCGGCAACGCGAATGCCCCGGTAAAAATGTATGATATAAAGATGACCCGGGCACAATTAGATTATCATGGTTATTCTGCTTCTTACCATAAAGGAGGACCGTACGGGCCACAATGGTTCGATTATGACCAGGTAACAACAGGGCAAAAGTGGAGAGACCTTACCGGATACTATACACGTTATGGGGATGTTACCCCGTTGCTCCGGAAAGCAGATGATGAATACATCATTGCCGATGGTGGTGATGAAGTGACCATTAATTTCGATGCTGCTCATTTGCCTGCTTTACCCAAAGGATGGAAACGCGATTTTCTCATTTACAGCGAAGGCTGGGTAAAAGATGGCGACCTCAATACAGCATACGGGCAAACCGTGGCCCCGCTTCCATTTCATAACATGCCCTCCTATCCTTACGGTAAGGATATTTTTTATCCTTATGCGCTGCACAAAGCATACATGCAGCAATACAACACACGCAAGGTAACCGATGATGATTTTAAAAATGCATTGAAACTGCAAAGCATCACCGACAAAAAATAATGCAGGGAAGTAAGTAATAGATTGTACAAATACAGTTATGATTTTTTCCCGCAGACTTGGCTTGCCGGCTGGCTACGGGAATTTAACGCAGAGAAAATGCTTTTATCTGCATCCGGCGTAGCCATCATTCTTGTTATCAGGATAAGGCGTGTTGCCCTGTTGCTGAGAGTAATGCTTTTTCTGTGGGTAACAGTTCTTCATATTCCCCTCGTTGTTGCCCGGTTATACCTTGACAAGGGAAATGAAATAACCAGTGTATTTGAAGCGCTGGCATTCAGCGGCATTGCACTGGCTATTGCATGTATGTATGATGCTGATGATAAAAAAATAAAGCCGGTTTTGCATTAATATAAAGGTATAATGAGGAAGATGGAATGGATGAGTGAGGTTTTGAAATGCATTGTTTAACTTGCTTGTTATAGATTTTTTTCTGTCTTCGTTTAAAGTCTTTCTCCTTCTATTTCAATTTTTTCGAAATCGCTGATGATTGTAATAAATTCTTAATTCATTATATTTTAATAAATGTAATGAAAAAATAAAAAATATTATTTACATATATTTGCATATCAGAAAATATATTTACGTATATTTGGTTCTACTATTTAAAAGAAACGAATGAGCAAAAAATCATTGCGACGGGAAAGGTTTGAAAATGTCGCTGCAAAGCGAACCCAAAAATTACTTGATATGCTTGATACATTGGGTAATTGCGCAAACCGAAACAACTATGAATATACTGATGAAGATATACGTAAAATGTTTACAGCAATAGAAAGCAAAACCAAAAATATCAAAGCGCTTTTCGGAAACGCAATCAGTAAAGAAGAAAAAAACAAATTCAAATTTTAAAGGTATGAGAAAAGAACCAAAATGGGAATTCGTTTCTACTGGGGGTAGTCGTGAAGATGGTATTCACAATTCAATGATTGAACACTTTGCAGGAAATCACAATTACCACCTTGCAAGAGAAATTATTCAAAATTCTATTGATGCAAAGCAAGACGGAAGCACAGAGCCTGTCACAGTTGTTTTCAAACTTGAAGAATTCACGAAAAAAGAATTTCCCGGGCAAAGTGAATTACTGGAAGTGCTGAACGCTTGTAAGAAATATTACAAATCAGACAAAGACACACAAGAATTTATTGATAATGCTTTGGAGTGCATCAAAGCGGACACAATTCCGTTTCTGAAAATTTCTGACTTCAATACAAAAGGTTTGTTTGGTAATGATGATGACAAGAAAGGTGGTTGGTATAATCTTGTAAAATCAACCGGGGCAAGTTCAAAAGGTGAACATCAGGGCGGTTCATTTGGAATTGGTAAAGGTGCCCCGTTTGCTGCTTCAAATCTTAGAGTTGTTTTTTATTCAACACTGAAAGAAGATAGTTTTACAAAATTTCAAGGTATTGCCGAACTTGTAAGCCATGAAGTTGACAATGATGTTAAAAGAGGAGTTGGCTCATTTGGTTTCGGTCAAGGCTCACTGAATAATCTGAAAGATATACCTGAAAAGTTTTGGAGAAAAGAAAAAACCGGAACAGATATTTTCATTGCAGGTTACAAAAACGAAAAGGGTTGGCAGAAAGACCTTGTTCAGTCAGTACTTAGAAATTTTTGGTATGCAATTAGTAAAAATGATTTGATTGTTCGTGTTGAGAAGGATGAAATCAATCAGGAAAATCTTGAAAAATATCTTTCACATCATTTCATAAATGAACCATTCAAAGATTATGTTGAACCAACAGGAAATCCGTTACAGTATTATCTCGCTGTAAAAAATGGAAAGCCTTTTGAAGCAAAACTTCCTACTCTCGGAAATGTGAAATTTTATTTCTACCAAACAGAGGAACACTTGAACTATGTTTCAATGCTTCGGAAGTCGCACATGGTAATCTATTCCCGCAGATTCAACTTTCCAGGAAATTATGCAGGCGTCTTCATTTGTGATGATGATAAAGGAAATAAAGAGTTGCGGAAAATGGAGCCACCTGCCCATGATAAATGGATTCCTGAACGCAACAAGGAGAAAGGTCCAAAAGCGATGGAAGAAATTATCTCCTTCGTTCGTGATTGTCTTGACCAAATGAAAATTACAAAGACATCAGGGGTTCTTGACATTCCGGAACTTTACAAGTATTTGCCTTATGATGAAGGAGAAGATGCAGGTGAAGGTAATGGAGTTTCTCAATACACTGGCGAAGAATCCGAAGAAGAATCTTCAAAGAAAATTCAGAAGAAAGAAGTGTTTGAAGTACCCGCTGTAATCAGTCCGTTCAAAGTTTCCGTAATCAATAATCCTGATATTGGTGATGGCAATGGTTCAGGCAGTGGTTCTCGTGGTGGCGGCAGTAGCAGAACTGACAGTTCAGGCAGTGGAAGCGGAAAGAAAAAGTCTTTCAAAAAAGAAGAAGTTGAAACTCGTTCCTTTCTTTCAGGCCGGACTGGTAATTCACTTGAATATATTGTGCTGATTAAGAGTAATGTGAAAGAGAAATGCTATTTGAAACTCACTGCAATTGGTGAAGAAGGCTCTGAGAAACTTAAAATTACAAAAGTAATTGATGCAAGCGGATATGCTTTGCACTTTTCCGGCAACATAATTCACGGGATTTATCTTGAAGGAGGAAAGGAAACAAAAATGAATGTTACGATTGAGTCACCGATAAAATACTCACTCAAAATAGACGCCTATGCTTTACAATAACAGATTGTATCCTCATCCTGTTCTGGGAATCGGAAATGATATAAACGGTTCAATTGAAGTTGAATTAAGAGTTGCTTCATCTGGAAAGCAGATAGAAATTTCTCCTGCTTTTAAAATCACCAATGATACTTTGCAAACTTTGGTCGAAAAGAAACAGGCAATGTTTGTTTCTCATTTGTATTGCAGAGGCACGATGTACAGAGAGGTTTTCAAGTCAGAGAAAAACATCAGCGATACAATAAGAATCAACTCTTATAAACTGAATGGCGAAGTTGAAATGGATTTTTTCATCTGTGCCAATGAGAATATTTCCAGTTACAGTAATAAAGAATTCCACCCCGATTACAACAGGCAATCCTTCTCTATTGACAAAGGAGATATTCTTGCGTATGCAGGTAAAGGGAAATTCTATGCCAACAAATCGCCTGAAGAGCTGAAATCAATTTCTGCGCTGATGAATATTTCCAGTACGGGGAAAAGTAGTCATCCGATGTATAATGATTATACAAGTGACAAAATCACAATCATGTTGTGTCAGGAAGATTATGAGAATTATCAGATAGTGAAGCGAAGCGTTCTGTGGGTGAATATTCTTTTGAGTTGCATTGTTCTTCCTGCACTCACGGAAGCGTTACATTACATTTCAACTTCTGAAGCAAATGACTTTGCTGACAAACGCTGGCACAAAGTTCTTTCCGAACTGAAAGAAAAATCAAAAGACAATACTGAAATAGAAATGGCTCAGAGAATTTTGGAGCAGCCAAACAACAGGTCGTTCAACACAATTAAACAATTAATTGAAGAAGCATGACAATGAAAAACAAAATTGAGTTGAAAGTTTTTCAGCAGAGTTATGTTGATAAACTTTTCAGAGATGTTGTTTCAACAAACAACTTTGATAACTATAAAGCTGACCACTTTCCTTACGAAGAAAAATTTCCAAGGGGTAACACTGGAATTTTTATTAGTGAAGATTTTACTCTTGATGCCGACAAAAGCGATTTTGAGAACAGCAAAGCGCTTTATGAAGAATTGAAAACACTGAATGAAACGCAGGCATCTGATGAACGGCTTTGGGTTTATCTCAC
Organism: uncultured Ginsengibacter sp.; assembly: GCA_964627765.1. Classification (GTDB taxonomy): domain Bacteria; phylum Bacteroidota; class Bacteroidia; order Chitinophagales; family Chitinophagaceae; genus Ginsengibacter. The sequence continues at coordinate 47,776 of CAZVKO010000018.1, forward strand.
TCATGTTACATTCTGGAAATACATGAGGAAAAGATGGTCAATGGAAAAGTCATCAGAAGGAAAAGAAATCGGAAGATTAAAAGACAGGTATTTTTTGCGAACTCCGAACATTGAAACACTCACACGGAATGGAATTGCAAGGTTGTGGTGGTATGCTCATTTGACTTACGATACAGCTAAAACCAATCCTTATGAATTGACCGAAGTGCTTTTGAAGCGGGCTGACCTGAGTGTTGGGATTACAGAAAGAGCATTGGGCAGTAATAAGAATATCAGAACTGCATTGTTGGAATTTTTGAAAGACAATCCCACAATTGCTTCTAATGAAGATAAAACAAGAGAGGTTTACAAAACTTTGAATCTTGTTGGTGGTGTCCGCAATCTTCCTTTCCTTGAAATAACTGAGTTAAGGCAGATTTTGGATGATGTGAAAGCTACGATTGAAGCAGCCGCTTAATCTCTGTTGCAATCGCTTCTGCCATAAGTGGTGGAACGGCATTACCGATTTGTTTAAACGCTGCTGTTCTTCCACCCTCAAAAAAGTAATCATCGGGAAACGATTGGATTCGTGCTGCCTCACGAACTGAAATTGAACGAACCTGTGTCTTGTCAGGATAAATATAGTAATGTCCGTCTTTCGCAATATGTGCAACAACTGTGTGTGAGTGACCATTCGGGTCAACAACTTTGAAACGGTCAAGAAAATTTTTGGTATTGTTATGTGTCTGCAAACGTTTTGGAAGTTCGTTGTATTTCAAACGCTGTCTGTCATTTAGCCATTTGTCAATAGCGATAGAATAAATTTCCAAATCTCTGTCGTTGTGTTGTCTGGTTATGTGCTGTATTACAAAATCAATTCCGTTCCTTGTCTCTGTTTTTTTCAGGTACTCGTTTATTGGCTTGGTGTATTTTGCAGTCTTCAATTCTTCTCCTGGTTTCAATTCAGGCAAATCATAAAACAAATCTTTCTTAATCTGATAACCATTCTCTTTCTTTTCGAGTTTCGGAAATTCAAATTTTGATTTTCCCCTGTGTCCGATAATTATAATTCTTCTTCTTTTTTGCAGTACTCCATACTCCTCTGAATTCAGAACTTCCATCATGGTAGAATAACCTGTGTCTGAGAAAAGCTGCAGCATCTCATTCAGGTATTTTTTGTTTCCCGCAGACTTTAAGCCAAGCACATTTTCAAATACAAAATATTCCGGTTTATATCTATCGAGAAATCTGGCATAATAGCGGAAGAGAAAATTTCTTCTGTCCCACTTCATTTGCTTCGGGTCTCTGCTTCTTCCTACGAGCGAATACGCCTGGCATGGCGGGCCTCCAATTATTAAATCAATTTTTCCAGAATCAAGTTGTTCGTCAATCTTGTCAAAGATATTTTCAATTGTTTTAGCTGAAATCACGGAATGAATTACAGATTGTAAAAGTGTGTCAGGAACCAAACTCCAAAACTTGTCCTGACTTGTCTTTCCCTGGAGATACTCGTAGTAAGGTAACAGGTCTTTCTTTTGATTAAAATAATGAAAAGCCAGTCTGGTTCTCAGAGTATCACACGCCTCTTTGTTCATCTCAACATGAGCAATCGGATGAAACCCTTTGCGGATAAAGCCTTCTGATAGTCCGCCTGCACCTGCAAAAAGATCTATATAATTCAGTTCACTCATTATTGCATTTGTAATACTCTATCTAAGTGATTGATAATTTTTGTTTGAGTTTTTTGAAGTTTCTTACTCCTTAATTCACATTCAAAGATGGTAATTACTTTCCAACCTTCCTTACGAATTTTTAAAAAATTTTCCTTGTCTCGCTGTGAATTAGCCCGGATTTTCTCTAACCACCAGTCAGTCCTCGTTTTCGGCACTACAAAGTATTTGCAATTCTTGTGTCCGTGCCAAAAGCAACCATGAATGAAAAATACTATGTGATACTTTGGCAAAACAATGTCGGGCTTACCTGGAAGTTTTTTGTCGTGTAATTTGTAACGAAAACCATTTGCAAAAAGAAACTTCCGAATCAAAAGTTCCGGCTTAGTGTTCTTACTTCTGATTTGACTCATGTTGAAACTTCTGGTCTGCTTATCGTGTACATCTGCCATTTTATAAAGATAAATAAAAGGCGGCTAACAAAATATTGTCAAAAAAGTTATTGAAGATAAAGAATAAGCAAATAGCTGCTGTGTTGCTTCGCAGCAGTGCGATGTGCCTCAACTGCTCTGTAAGATTTCCAAACTTCACAATTCTATAAGTAAAATCTTCTCCCTTTTTCAATTAAATATTTTGCATCACTCAGATGACAAAATAAATGAGCAAAGAAGCTGTCTCAAAGGCCTTATTTATTTCACGCAACGAAATAAACTTATCTGCGTAAATGGGGGAATACCCAAAGAGTACAAAGAAAATTATTGAAAATCCATTATAGTATTTTAATATTCCCGGAGTCTGTATAAAAAATTTTTTGAAATTATTAAGTAATTAGGGAAAGTTAAGTTATTTGCGCTTAACGGGTCTTGATTTCTTAATGATATATGAATGCCTTGCACACATTATACAATCACAACTTTGCCACAGTATGCTTATACATATTTTTGGAAGACAGATTTAATAAGCCCGCAATATTGTAAGGCTTTATTCTTTCCCTTATGGTATCAGTAAACCTATCTATATTTTTTTGCGATATTATTTTCCGCTTCGTTATTTGCAGCAGGTCTTCGTAAGTTGCTTGTACCATTTTTTTCACTTCAGGATTATCCGCTTCGAGAAAATGTGTAACAGGCAGGCCTTTCAGACGTTTTTGCTCATACATAATGGTAAAAGTAAAGTACAGCATTGACCATGCATTGAAAAGCGGGAAGTGTGCCATTGTCTGATAGCATCCCGCTATCAAATAATCCATCAATTGCAGTTCCTGGAAAAATGCTCTTTCATATAGCTGTAGTTGTTGTTGCAATATCAATTCATCATCCCAATATTCGCTTATGGCATGAACAATTTTTTCCAAACCTGAAAGCGTCAGCGCAATACCCGAGCTAAACATCGGGTCAACAAAACCCGCAGTATGCGGAAGCGCCACCCAACCACGTCCATAGCATTGTGAAATTTTTCGTTGCAATCTTTGCGTGCGAATTATTTTTCCGGGTGGATTTGCCACCACCGCACCTTGAAAAATCTGTTGCACAGAAGGATATTGCTGCAACAGGCCATTCCATATTTTTTCTGTTGGCACCTGATCGTAAAAACCGCTTTTATTATCCAGTACAAAACCCATGCTGGTAAGCTCATTATTGAACCGCAGCATCCATATCCATCCTTCATCGAGTATCTGGTGCAAGGCAGAAAAATCAGGATCATAAGGAAAATCGACTGCAGCAAGGCCTGCCTTTTGCAACAGGGCCGTCCACCGCGGCACATGATGGAAGTGAGAAAATACAGCAAATGAATTTGTTTGAAATTCGTCAGATGAAGAGGGTACTCCCAATAAACGTTGCAACAGGTTTCCGCTGCCCGTTGCATCTACAAAAAAAGAGGCTTGCATTATTCTATCTTCCCCTGCACGCAAAATTTGAAATTCCCAATGCTCATTTTGAATGCCGGCAACAATGGCCGTACCGTCCAAATAATGAATACCTGCTTCTTTTACTTTATTTACCAAAAACGCATCCACATCTGCACGCAGCCAGTTGGTATCAGATAGCGTATCATTTGAGCTGGCCGCAACGAGCAACTCATTGGAATGATCCTGGTCTGTAAAAAATTCTTTACCGGGATAATGCTTAAAAAAGCTAAACCCCCTTTTGATGCCGCAAATAATTTCAGGATGGGCCTGCTGCCAGCTTCCATATCGCGAAAACTCATACAACCAGGGCAGGCCGTATTTTCCGGAAAGGCTGCGCAGGATCATATCGGCAACGGGAGTGGAGGATTCGCCAATGGCAAAACGCGGATGTTTGTCCTTTTCAATCAAACAAACTTTCAGGCCACGATGATGCAGTATCAATGCAGTAAGCGAGCCCGCAAATCCGGCTCCGGCAATTATTACATCGTAATTATTTTTTTTATGTTTCGTCATGATGTGAATGATAAGTGCAAAACAAAAAGCCGTTCATCTCAATTCAGGCATCTGTAATTTTCCGGTAACCTCTTTCTATTTTTGATATATGCTGGTATTAAGACAAAGCGTATAAAGCTACGGCACAAAAGACAGTTCATTGAATAAAATATACTAATGATGCTTCCCTTGATCGACCGTCGAAACTTTTTAAAACCTGTCTGCTGTAAAGACTTTTCTGCGTTTTCAACATGAGGTGAATAACAACTTCATCCTGTCCTAATTTCCTGTTATTACTTTGACCAACATATACGGTTCCCCCATTATTTTGAAAAAAATAACCGCATCGCGGATTATAGTGGTATCGCTGGGTTCCACCGTTATTTTCTTTTTTGGTAACCAATTTTATCTGCTGGCCCGGCAGCAGTGCTTACTCACAGGATGTTAACGGGCTGATGATATGCTATGCAGCAGGCCTTCCTTTTTTAAAAGGAACATTTTTGGGCGATTTGTTTTATTGTGGCGTTCTTTTCGGCGGATTTGCATTGGCGCAAAAACAATGGCCTGTTTTAAAAATACAATATGCATAAACATCACAAAACATATTTTAACTGGAGCAGTGGAAAAGATTCAGCACTGGCATTGCATTATTTGCTGCAGGACAATACTTACAGTGTGGAATATTTACTTACGTCTGTAAATGCACATCATGACCGTGTAAGTATGCATGGGCTGAGAAGGAGCCTGCTGAAACAACAAATTGACTCAATCGGTATTCCTTCCGGAACGATTGAGCTGCCTGAGCAACCCACCAATGATGAATATGAAAACCGGTTGAACAAAAAAATAAACCGGTTGAAAGCAGATGGTTTTAATTATGCCGCTTTCGGCGATATCTTTTTAGAGGATTTAAGAAAATATCGTGAGCGGCAATTGCAGGCAGCCGGCATCAAAGCCATATTTCCGCTGTGGAAGAAAGACACAAAGCAGCTAATCAATGAATTTATTGATTCAGGGTTTAAAGCTGTTGTAGTTTGCATAAATGCCGCGTTACTGGATAAATCCTTTGCAGGCAGAACGATTGATAAAAGCTTTATCAGGGATTTACCGGCAGGAATTGACCCTTGCGGCGAAAACGGAGAGTTCCATACCTTTTGTTTCGATGGCCCTGTTTTTAAATATCCTGTTAAGTTTTCAATGGGAGCAACTGTTTTCAAAGAATATCAGAATGACAAAGTAAAGAACGGGTTTTGGTTTTGCGACCTGCTGCCCGGTTCAGCCGTCAAAGAATGGTTACTGTAAGCAGCGAATTCTTTCCTGAATTCTTTGCGTTAAATTCATTTCTTCCAGCCTTTTCTTTCTTGCATCAAAACAATCCGGGCAATCGGATATGAAGCCAATATCCCATGTATCCACAAATACACGCCCCTGTTGCAAAGCAAGCGCGCGATCGAATACATCTTCCAGCGCATTCAATTTCGGCGGAACATATTCTCCTTTTTGCTGCAGCAATTCCATTAGGCCATTTCCTGCCCGTGTCGGAATAACGGAACAACAACCGGCGCCACAGTCAAAAGCAAACTGTACCGCTTTCAATGTCCATTCAATATTTTCCTCTTCTCCTGTTAAGAAAGGCGGATTCAGCAAAATAAAAGCGCGAACATCAATATCATTCATTCTTAAAAACTGAACTGCATTTTTAAATTCTTCTGTTGTTAACTGCTTATTCAGTTTGGGTAAAACTTCGGGATGAATACTTTCCAGGCCCATCGCTACTTCCAGCTTTCCATTAAGCAGCTTGCTGAATTCTATGCAGGCATCGTTGCAAAGCCGGGGATGATTTTCTACAATTATCCTTTCATAATTTTTCAAGCGGCCGGCAATGGCTGCATAATCGGAAGGAGGCACTGCATGGGGATCAAAAAAGTTACTGCTGTTGTAGAGCTTTATAATTGTTGCATCGGGCAACCTGTCCAGTGCGTAATCAATTTGTTTTATGATGGCCCCGCGGGGAGTTGCGTATTCAAGCGTATTCTTCCACAGGTCACACATCACACAACGGAAAGCGCATTCCTTACCGGTAAGAAAAATGGTATTTACTTCCTGCAGGCTTCCTTTGGCATCAGGCTCCTGCTCATGTATAAAATGATAAGGCAATTCAGCAACAACCTTATTTCTGGCAGGACGTAGTTGTTCGGTCTCCCTACGATCAGGCATAGAGCGAATTAAAATAAGTGCGGTATTCCATTTCGCTGCCGGCGAACAATTGAGGAAAAGTATTATTGCCCGCCGCGCCTTGCTGGAACCTGCGTTTTTCAAATACTGGCATATCAAAACCGGTAACTGCTTTTATTCCTCTTTTTACCACTTCGCCTTTCAGTGCATATAATGTTTCTTCGTTCCAGTTGGTAAGGTCAATAAACGGAATGGCTTCTGCTACTTCAATTACGTTGGGCAATGCATAGGGACTAAACCCTTTGAATCCGAGCATACGGCCCGGGGCATACGAACGCACATGACCGCGGCTTTGTCCGCCCGTGTAGGTAAGCGAATGTTTTATTTTATCAACGCCCCACCCTTCCTGGTACAGCATCATATTGTTAAGCACACTGCGAATGGTAAGTTCGGTATTTGCTTCAATAGGATAATCTTTCAAGTTTTCATCACCGCCATCGCCGTCCGCCAGATACTTCCATCCGGGATACAAGGCACGAATTTGCCTGCACAATGCCAACGCCATTGTTGCCGATTCAATATCGAGCAATTTATAATCTTCCACCACCCTGATGGCGGCTTTGTAATCAATAGCAGATGGCGGCACATCCAACACTTCAAGAAATAAAGACAATCCCATCGTATCCAAAAACCGGTGAGCCTGCTCTGCATCGGAGCCTTTATTTACAGAAAGTGTAAATGCCTTTAACCGCTGCGGAGACATTCCCATCTTCAGCATCAGATGATATAAGATGAGAAAAACAGAACCGCTGTCAATACCTCCTGAAAACAGCACACCTATCGGTTCATTTTCAGGAATGGAACACAACCATTTCTGGCATTCGTTTGCCAATGCTTCCATATAAGCTTTCCCTATCGCATCTAAATCTGCATCAAGGCTGTTTCTCCTGGGCTCAAAAAAACGTGTATAAACGGGATTGGGATCAGGGCAGCCGATTACATCTACCCGCGTAACATAATGCGCCGGAACCATTCTCGTATAAGAAGGATGAAACTGCGCTTCCAGTCCCCGGCTTTTCAGGTAATCGAAAATTTCATCTATTCGTTCCGCCACAATCAGCAACGGCCCTGATGTTTGCTTGGCAAGAAAATAACGCATCGGCCTTCCGATAGAACGCGCCATAAAAACCTGCCGGCCTGCCTTTTCAACAATGGCAAACTGGCCGTCAATCTTACGCACCCGTTCAGCATCGCCGGATGCAATAGCTGCCGAAACTTCTTCCGGCGTCATATTAAAAATGATGTTGTTGCTGTAATCAAGAAGGTTAACAAAATCGGCTACATACCGGGTTGTGTAATTCATCGTACAATTATTTTATTTTCTGTTCAATAATAAGCAGGTAAAAATAAACAATCTGACAGCTATTTGCCGGGAAACTATTTTACAACTATAACAAAAAGGTTAATCAGGTTGAACCTTTTTCGAGCAATCACCGTTGTTGCCATACAATTCCGGATACGGGTAGTATCTCAATTTCAAAATAGTTTCCGCAGCTGACACAAATCAGCGCAAATGCGGGCAAGGCCTCCGCACACATCCGCGTAATCAGCGGGATATGGCTCCAACTGATATATTTACCCGGATCCGGCGCAACCGGTTCAAAAATCAGGGAGCAACGTTAGCTTTGATAACTACAGGCAGATTGCAGCGCAGGCAGTATCTTAGAATTTATAAATTGATGCGGCGTATAAGACCAATGAAATTCTGCCGGGTTGCTTTCTATGATTCTGATGGTATGGAAATTTCCAGTTTGCAACCCATGCTTGGCGCCGAAATGACATTCAGCGTGCCTGAATAAAATTCAATACGGCTTTTCATATTGCTTAAGCCGATGCCGCCGGATTTTTTGCCTGTATCGAATCCTATTCCGTTGTCAGCAATCGTTAAAAACAATACCTTATTTTCTTTTTTCAGGGTAATAAATGCCTGCTTTGCCTTTGCATATTTTGTAATGTTGTTCAATTGTTCCTGCACCACCCGGTAAAGCATCAGTTCCCGGGTTTTATCAATGGATCTTTCATTGTATTTTTCATCAATATCGAGTTCAACCTTTACCCCATTGAGCAAATTTGTATCACGGGCCAGCATCTCCAGCGCCTCCTTCAGTCCCAGGTCGCCCAATGAGGGCGCCACCAGTGAATGAGAAAGCTTCCTGATCTCCTTCATTGCTTCATCTACGTAATCATAACTTTTTTCCAACAGGTCATGCCTGGCGGAATGATCGCCGGTGGTAAGCATACCGAGATACATTTTCACGGAGGCAAGAATCTGGTTTACATTGTCATGAAGTTCCCTCCCCATTTCTTTTCTTTCCTTCTCCTGTGTTTGTATGGTAATTTCATTAATGAGCTTCTGCTCCTTCAGTTTTTGCCCGGCCAGCTTCATTTCCAGTTGTTTTTTTTCTGTGATATCCTGGATGGTCCCCATCATTTTAATAATGATCCCATCGCCGTCAAATTCCAGATCACCAATACCATGTACGCATCGCTCTTTCTTTGTCCTGGCATTGATGACCCTGTATTCTTTATCAAACCGCTGCTTTTTACCGACCACCTCATTTTCAAAATAGCTTTGCATCATTCGCCGATCGTCGGGATGGATGATCGACAGCCATGCTTCCACGGTATGCTCCCGGCAGGGCTCTAATCCGAAAATATTATCCAGTTCCCTCGATGCTTTCCAGCATCCTTTTTCAAAATCGAGCACATAGCTCCCGATCTTTGAAACTTGCTGCGAATCATTCAGGAATTTTTCGCTTTCCTGTAACTGTTGTTCAACTTTCTTTCTTTCGCCAATATCCATAGAAAGGATGAAAAGTCCCTCCGGCACCGGTTGAATGCTCAATTCGAGCCATTGACGGGCGCCGTCCGGAAACATAAATTCATTTTCCAAAACTTCCGGGCAACGGTGTTTCATACACCGCTTCATAACCTGGAATAAATTTGTTTCTTCTATACCCGGGTATTTCTCCATCATCGTATGGCCAATCAGTTCTTCTCTTGTTAGTTTGCTGTGTTGTACTGCAGAATCATTTACAAAAAGATATTTCCAGTCGTAGCTGATAAGCTGTATTCCTTCCCGCATATTCTGCAACAGAAAACGATATTGCCGTTCCTTCCTGCTTATTTCTTTAGTTTTTTCTTCCACCCTTTGCTGCAAGTCACGGTTCATCTGCATTATCTCCGCTTCAAGTTCTTTTCGCTGGGTTATATCGGAACGGATGGCCAGATACTGATAAGGCTTCCCTGATTCGTTGAGCAACGGAACAATGGTGGTATCTACCCAGTAGTAACTTTCATCTTTGGCTTTATTTCTTAATTCTCCCCTCCACACCTTTCCATTTGCTATGGTTACCCATAAATCGCGGATAAACTTTTTGGAATGAAATTTCGAATTGACCATGTTATGATCCCGTCCTATCAGCTCTTCCCGTGTATATTTTGAAATTTTGCAGAAGTTATCATTCACCTGCTTAATAATTCCCTTCTGGTCTGTAATGGCTACAATGGAAGATTCATTCAGGGCATACTGGTAGTCGGATGTTTCCTTCAGGCTTTTCTTAAGCGCTTCTTCTGCATTATTTCGCAGACGCACATGATCGTATACCATTTTAAAAGCCCCGATCATGAGCAATCCTGCAAGAACCTGGAACAGGGTGAAAATTCTTGCTGAATTTTTTACGATCAATTCATTCCGGGTTTTATGATCCGTGAGTACCTGGTTCTCTTCCTGCTCAATGATGGTTATGTGCGTATATACGCTGTTGAGCAGCGATGCATCGCCGGCATCTGTCACCACTTTCCTGGCTGCATCAAACCCCTCATTCTTTCGTACTGTAACCAGCTTCTCCTGGGATGCAATAAAAGAATCCAGGTTGCTTTCAAGCGAAGCAAGTCTGGATTGCTGCAGCGCATTTTCATTCGTCAATAACCTGAGGCGGCCCAGTATATTTTTTATGGTATCAGTAGTTTTATCCAGGCTGATCCTGAAACTGTCGTCGCCGGTTATAATATAGGCACGGGTATTATTCTCTATCTGGCCTGCAAGCGCATTTACCTTTTCCGCCAGCAGTATTACGTCGTGATTATGCCCGAGCCATTTGTCTTTATCTGTTGCCAGCTGGTTATTTCTGTTTATCGCAAAAAATACGGTACTCCTTACCAGCAGGATCAATACAAAAAACACGGCTACTTTTTTAACAAAGGAAAATTGCAGGTAAGCCAGCGCAGGACTTACAAATACGCCGGTCACCAGCACAATAAAAACCAAAGCCGTTACCATTGAGGTGGGTGCACGAAAGGGTATGGAGGTCAAAAAGCTGGCCCCGAACAGGTGATTTAAAATAACCACGAATGAACTCGGGATGATGGCTATTAATAAAACCTGTATTAAAAAGCTGAATTTTTTATTACCGAGCAACAAAAAGACAATACCCAGCATGATAAAATTGAAGGACACAATCAGGCTCATTTTCCCGGGAGCTCTTCCATTAGCCGTACCCACTTTCCACCATAAATTATTAATGCCGCTTCCCCACCCGAAAAGATAATAAGCCATTGATAAAATCGCTATCAAAAGAATCAGGAAAGTAAAAAACCATGCGATATTCTTTCGTAACCTGCTGATAGCAGGAGCCTCCTGGAGAAGATAGAGAACAATACCGGAAAATATAAAACACAGGGCGGTATTAAATTTCATACCGCCGAAGGCAGTAAACAGGCTTTTAAGACGGGAGTCATCAAGAAACCATCCTGCCAGCGCTACGCAGCCCGCCAAAATGGTTATTAAACTTGCAGTTCTCTTTTTGAGAACAGCAGTTTTTATAATTTTTATCATCTTTCACCGGTTTATCAAACATCCTTCCCGAAGCCTTATAACACCCTTGAACGGGCAAAGAACCGGATTTATTATCTGACGATACTGTTTTATTATTATTAGCCGGACAGGAAAGCGAATCTCCTCTCTCTTTATAGAAAATTTTGATAGCCATACAACGTTGGGGGGACACAAATTTGTTCAAATTAAAATTGCTATATTTATTTTTTGGATTATACGATTGCCAGAACGATGCGGGTCTATTCAGGAAATATAAAATATGCTGCCGGATTTTGCTTAGCCCTGTTCTTTTTTTTTGTGACCAGCAAATTAACGGCGCAAACTACTTATCAGCTGCCTCCGGGTCAGCCTGAGCAGGATGCCTGTTATGCATTGCAGCTATGCGGAAATACTTTTTATACCCCTTACAGCTATGCCGGAACCGGCCATCAATTAGATTTGGATGAATCGCCCTGTAAAGCAGGCCCTGGCGGCGGAGAACAAAATTCTGTCTGGCTGAAAGTGCATATTGTACAGGCAGGCACAATGGAATTTACCATACAGCCAGTAGATCCGCAGGACGATTATGACTTTGCAGTAGTTAATGCCACTAATAAACCGTGTGGCCCGTTTACCAAAGCTGATGTGGTACGATGTAATTATAACCTGAATACCCCGGGAAGCAATAAGAATGGTTCGATTGGATTACGTGATACTTCAAGAACATCTTATATTGTTTCAGGAACCTATGGCTACTCATACGCCCAGGCTGTTTATGCAAAGAGCGATGAAACCTATCTGATATTGATCAACAACTACGGTAACTATGTGTCAGGCGGACCAAGCAAAGGTTTCACTATCAACTTTGACGGCTCAACTGCTGTTTTTGACAACGGCCAGGCTCCCGAATTAAGCAACATCAATGTACCTTGTAATAACGCAAACAGCATCATTATAAAAACATCAACTGATGTGTTATGCAATTCCATTGCTGCAGACGGAAGTGATTTTACTACCAACGCTCCGGCTGCAATCACCGGCGCAACGGGCATTAATAGCGTGGGTAATAGTGGTTATACAAATCTCATCTCGATAAAATTTTCAACCGCTCTTCCGGCAGGTAGCTATACGCTCAATGCAAAAAAAGGAACAGATCATAATTCACTGCTGGACCTTTGCGGAAACGAATTATCGCCTGCCGCCAGCTCGCTTCCGTTCATTGTAAAAATAAATGCGAAAGAAGTATTGGATAATGAGCGCATCTGCTTTGAACAGCTACCTTATACCTGGAACGGTATAAAAATAACCAATGGCGGGGATAGCGTGGCAAAGTATACCATACACTCCGCTGAAGGCTGTGATTCTACAACCTATTTAAATCTGCATGTATCTGCGCCGCCCACGCAGATCAATATATCAAAGACCATTTGTGACGGAGATACGTATGTATTACCATGGGATTCTGCTGTATCTGATGAAGGGATGTATGTACATCATTATCCAAATTCAAATGGCTGCGACAGCGTGGTGGAAAGCGTACACCTGACGGTATTTGTGCCACCCAGCGGGAATGTTCAACAACGCGACAGTACTTTTCAAACGGGATTCTGCCAGCATGGATCGTTACGCATTTCTCCGCCCGAACCATTTGTCAGCTATCAGTGGAATACGGGGGAGACTACCAGCTCAATTCTTGTAACCGTTGCAGGCGTGTATGGCTTAGTAGCAAAAGACCAGTATGGCTGCACCACCATTGATACGTTCGTGGTGGCTGCCTACCAGTTTCCGACAACAAATTTTGGCCACGGCGTAAATTTATGCAGCAATGGAACGGTAAAATTAGACGCAGGCGCAGGAGCTGTTTCTTATTTATGGGATAATGGATCAACTAATGAAACACGCAGTGTCAATACACCGGGACAATATTGGGTCGTTCTTACGATAGGACATGGCTGCCAGTCGACCGATTCAGTAAATGTTGTCAGCGTGCCGCCACCGGCAAATTTTTTACAGGCAAGCGTTACAAAATGTATGTATAAAGAAGTAACGCTGATGCCTTTGGCTAATTTCCCCGGCTATCTCTGGAGTAACGGAAGTAAGGCCCCCGGCATTAATGTTGTAAACGGCGGATGGTATTGGCTGGAGGCAACAGATATGAATGGTTGTGTGGGGAGGGATTCGATAAAGGTGATCGATTCATTGTGCCCTGTATATTTCTATATACCGTCTGCCTTTACCCCAAATGGCGATGGCCTTAACGATATATTTAAACCAACTTTTGCAGGTTCGGTTTCAGGTTATCATTTATCAATTTATAATCGTTGGGGCGGTAACGTGTTCGACAGCAAAAATCCAGAGGAAGGATGGGATGGTACATTGAAAGGATATGCCCAGCCCACAGGAGTTTATATCTGGATATGCAGTTACAGTTTAGACGGAAAAGCCCTCCGGAAAGACAAAGGAACTGTTACATTACTCCGGTAAATTGGGAATAAATATACAACGCTGTTTTACTCAGAGGTAATATTCCTACTGCATTTTTTTATCATGCAATTGCTGCGGTGCGGATGCAGGTTGCAAATGCATCATAATGGTTACGGATACGATGGTGCATTTATAAATAATGGCCTTGTTTTACGACCTTTAAAGATATTTTTTAAAACGATAAAACTTTCAGAAAATGTTGACCGGTATTTTACCGGCAAATGGCAATAAAAAAAGATGCTCCATAAATGTATAAGCGCATCTAAAGAGCGGGTCTTAATAATGTGGGTTCCTCTATTGATTAATTTTTTTGTATGCGGGAAAAACGATAGCTTTATTAACACTTTTGTATTGCGAAGCGTAATTTTATCCGCCTGCCTTTTTGAAATCTTCTTCTTTTTCTGCGGGAAATCATGTTTAAAAATTAACTTGTCTGCAACTCCCGGAGAGTGAAATAAACGATGCCGGCCCGGGCTGCCGGTTGGCCCTGATTAAAACTCATTTGACACGATGTGCTGAATGCCTGCTACCACTATGCTGAATGTGAAAGATGCTAAGCTGAAAATGATACTAATAATAAATTTTTCAATCGCCATCAACAATCCCTTTTTTAATCATTAACAAAACAAACAATTATGAAAAAGATTTTCGCTTTTATAGCAGTTAGTCTGCTGGCAGCATGCAATTCCAATGAGTCTTCAAAAGATGACGGCATGAGCCCCTCCAAGGACAGTACCATGAGCACTATGAGCGCTATGCCGGTTCCCATTCAATCTCCCGATTACAAAATTGGCTACTCATCCAGCTTTGTTATGGATGATCCTAAAAATGCTGAAAGCGTTTTAAAATTATGGAAGATATGGGATGATGGGGACCTGTCGAAGAGTAAAGATATATTTGGAGACAATGATACACTTTATCTTGCAGACGGGACCGTCCTGACCGGGCCAAAAGACAGCATTATAGCGTCATCACAAAAATTCAGGTCTTCACTGGTCAGTTCGGTTAGCAGGGTAGATGCGATCATGGCAGTAAAGAGTACGGACAGAAATGAACATTGGGCGCTCATCTGGGGAATGGAAAAAGATTCATCAAAAGGCAAAGTGGATTCTTTTTTCCTGCAGGAAACATGGAGATTTAATAATGATGGCAAAGCTGATATGTTGTATCAATTCAGGCACGCAGCTGCCCCGCCGAAAACTATGAAATAAGTAATACTCAAACTCCCCGGCAGCGGGGAGTTTTTATTTGCATTATTATTCCGGATGAAAGCGGGCGTATTTCAAAGTTTGCCGCTCGGCTTCGTATATTGCGGCATGTTCCAAAAACTGCGATTGCTGCTATTGAGTATACTTCCATTGCAACTGGCCGCACAAAACAATGAAATTTTTAAACCCGATTCCATAAGAAAGGAAATAGATGCCATACAAATTCATTCATCATTGCGCATCGATGGTGTATTAAATGAACCTGAATGGAAATTATGCAGGCCTTCCCCGCGCTTTACTGAAATTGAGCCCGTACAGGGAGATGCGGCTCAGTTTGAAACCTATGTAAAAGTTTTATACAATAAGCAATATTTGTATTTCGGTATTTTCTCAAAAGATTCTCTTGGTAAAAAGGCCATCCGTGCCACTGACTTCAAAAGAGATTTTGACTTTACACAGCACGACCTTGTCAATATTTCTATCGACGGGTTCAATGATAAAAGAAATGCCATGTGCTTTGCCACAAATGCGTATGGTGTGCAGCGCGATTATTTAGCATTTGATGATCTGTATTATGATATAGACTGGGATGGACTTTGGCGGGTACGTACCTCAAGAACCGATTCGGGCTGGTATGCGGAGCTCGCCATTCCCTGGCAAACGCTGCGCTATCCGAAAAAGACGGATAGTGTGCAAAGCTGGGGATTGAATATATACCGCAACAGAAGGCTTACAAATGAGATCACCGCGCTCTCTCCTTTTCCGCGTGTATTCAGCGCTTCACGCATGTCATACGCCGGAGTGCTCACCAATCTGCAACCGCCGCCGCCAAAAGCGAATGTGCGTTTTGAACCTTACCTGCTCAGCTCTTTTGACCAGTATAAAAATTTTGATTCATCCGCACCGCCACATCAATCAAATACCAAGTTTGGCGGCGACCTGAAATGGGCGATTAATACAAATGCAGTGCTGGATGCTACTGTCAACACTGATTTTGCACAGGCAGATGCGGACCTGCAGGTAAATAATATTACCCGGTTCTCCGTTTTCTTTCCGGAAAAAAGACAATTCTTTTTGGAGAATGCATCATTGTTTAGTCCCGCAATTCAAATGGCCGCAGATCAATCCGGGGGCTCCATGCATTTGCAGCCCTTCTTTAGCAGAACGATTGGATTGGATACCGCCGGCAACCCCATACCAATAGTGGCAGGTGCAAGATTTGTAAACCGGTCTGACAAAAGAAATTACGGCGCTTTGATAATGCGTCAAAGAGGAACAGACAACAGTCCGGCAACCAACTTTTTTGTCGGCAGGTATTCGCAGAATTTTGGCGAAGAGAATCGCGTGGGGGGATTGTTTACCGTGAAGAATACACCCGCCGGCTCTAATATTGAAAGCACTATTGATGGTTTTCTCCGTATGAGCGAGTCACAATCGGTCAATGCAATATTCACGCACACGGTTACCACCAATACGAATACACAGGGCTTTGCCGGAATGGTACAATATTATAATACAACGGATCATTACAAATTCTGGCTAACACAATCTGTGGTTACAAAAAATTTCGATCCGCAAATGGGATTCATTTCCCGCACGGATGTCGTTGGCGCCACGCCGGGCTTCAACTGGTACTATCGGGGAAAGGCGCTGCCTTTCAAAAAAATATTGCGTTCTTTTGAGCCAGGCTTCATTCCTGAGTTTTACTGGCAGGCGTCCACAGGAAAATCTACAGAAAGAACTTTATACTTCTGGCCCGTTTGGCTCAACTTTCAAAGCGGCGCTTACTTTGGATATGGCATCTATCCTTCTTACCAAAATCTTACGCAGCCTTTTACCCCGCTGAACATTACCATTTCGCCGGGCAATTATAATTTCTGGATCAATGATATTTTCTACTCAACCGATCCATCTCAGGTGATAAGCCTGGCCGGCGAATACAGGTGGGGCGGTTATTTCAACGGTAAACTCGTGAATGCAAACTGGAAATTGCAGTTTGCGCCCATACCACACATATCAATATTGGCAGAGCTCGACCGCAACCACTTTATAAAAGTGGGCGAAAACAAGAGCAGCGAAAAAGTAGACTTATACATTGTACAAGGCCGGCTTGCATTGAATCCAAGAATACAGCTAACGGGGTTTTATCAAAAAAACTCAGCGGACAATTCTGACAGTTATTACATCCGTTTTTCATGGGAATACCAGCCCCTCTCCTACATTTATTTAATCTTTAATCATGCAGGCTCTTATAACATTCAGCAATTAAAGCAAACCGAAGATCATGAAATTTTCAAGGTGAGTTATCTGAAGCAGTTTTAGGTTGAAGATAAGTATCGCTTATCCATATCTCATGGATACATCTACAAACGATACCCAGTAGCCCGCGGGGGCGATTCCCGTCAGCATTTTGGATTCACTGGCAGACCTTCAACAGGCAGAAGTACTTTCTTCCCGCTTCGGAGATGACGGGATCAAAATTCCGGTATGCTTTCGCAATAATATTACAGAAGAAATGTCATTGGATTTTGGGTTCAACCGCGACATTCTATTACCCAGCGCGGATTTTGACAAGATAGTTAAGGGTAATGATAAAATTTATACAGACAGCCTTGTGTTCACCACTCCTGCCAGCCATAATGCCGTTGAAGCGATACAAGCATCAGACAGTATTCAAATTCAAAAAAAATATTTTATCACAGGTATCTCCACCAATAAGCTGGCGACAGAAAGGCTGATAGGGCTTCCCTTTTTTGAGCAATTTGATTTTGTAATATTCGATTACGGGAACAAAGTATTTTATGTATCAAAATTGCGCAGGTGAAAATATAACTTCGTATACCCATAACCGTTACGTGTAATGGTAATATCCAATTTTGCAAAGTAACCCTGCCAAAAGCAATTATTTTCCTATCTTCCATTATCAAAACTTTTGAATGCAACAAGCTACGGTTAAGGAACCCTCCAGGATGATGGTGGCGGCTGCTTTTGCGGCCGTTTATATTTTCTGGGGATCCACGTATATCGGCATTGCCATTGCTATTGAGAGCACCCCTCCTTTTTTGATGGCTGCCATCCGCTTTTTTGCAGCAGGACTCATCTTATATGTATGGTGCATTGCAAAAGGGCAAAAAGCTCCCGACGCCGCATCGGTTGGCAGGAACGCTTTTGCCGGCGTGCTCCTGTTGTTTTGCGGCACTACTTCACTCATCTGGGCGGAACAGTACCTTCCTGCCGGCCTTTGTTCTATTGTTGTTGCAGCCACTCCATTCTGGTTTGTAATACTTGACAAAAAAAACTGGAAAAATAATTTCTCCGACAAGTTTATTATTACCGGGTTAATTGTCGGGCTGGCAGGCATTGTATTGTTGTCGCTTGGTAAAGGTTCTATCAACCTGGAGGGGAGTCATATTCAATTTATAAGTTTTGTTGTGCTTGCTGTTGGCACTATACTTTGGTCTGCAGGATCGCTCTATTCGAA
The DNA here is from genome assembly GCA_964627765.1 of uncultured Ginsengibacter sp. Classification (GTDB taxonomy): domain Bacteria; phylum Bacteroidota; class Bacteroidia; order Chitinophagales; family Chitinophagaceae; genus Ginsengibacter. Next base: position 66,050 of record CAZVKO010000018.1, read on the forward strand.
ATATGCAGCCGGCAGCGGCAGCACCGGTATCAAGGCCAGCATTCAAATGATGGCTGCAGGATTGTTTTCATTCATAATCTCTTTGTTTTCGGGTGAATACGGACACTTTTCATGGGGGTAGGTTACGGCGCATTCTGCTGAGGCCATACTATACCTTATCACGTTTGGCTCGCTGATTGGCTTTATCGCTTATGTATGGCTGCTGCAGGTAAGGCCTCCCGCCATTGTAGGCACATATGCTTATGTGAATCCGGCCGTTGCCCTATTTCTCGGTTGGATCATTTTAAATGAAAAGATCAATGGCATACAGATCATGTCTCTGTTTATTATCTTATCGGGAGTATTATTGGTGAATCTTTCGAAGTATAAAAAAGTACTGCAGCAGTAAACAGCGCAGAAAGGATTAACCGCTCTTTTATGAATTAATTCCTTTTTAAGGTAACTATTTGATAAATCTTATCTCCTCTGGTGGTTATACCGTTAATAATACCCATATAAGTTGTTGCAGGATCGGCTGAATAAAATTCAACAGAAGCCTTTCCATTCTTATCTGTCACAACATTACTGCTCCAGTAAATGGTTCTCCGCTCATCGGGTGTTTTCGAATGCCTAATCGCCCAGGTAGAGTAATCCGGTGTTGCAAATGCCGGTTCGCTGTAAAAACCTTTGGCAATAAAACTTTTCAAGGCAGGTATTGACTGTAAGCTATTGCCTCCCTGGCCTCCCGTACCGATGAGGATAACGCCCCTTGCTCCATCCATACCATAGGCAGCGGCTTCGGGGCCGGTCAATACTTCCATAGAATCAATTGAATTATAGGGTATCGAATTCACATAACCCAGGACCGGGCTGGGTTGAAGGTTATCCATTCTTGGCGGATCGCTTACCTCCACGCCATCTATTACCAGCATGGGCTCATCTTTCTCAGAAACACTTTGCGGATCGTTAGGGGTACCTACGATCACGTATCCATTCATTAACCGGATACCCGGAACATTCAGCAACGCATAGCCGGCCCTGCCCGGACCTTCTCCAATCATATCCCTGGTAATAATGTGCGAAAAACGGCTTACCCTTTTTTTCAGATCAAAAGTATCCTCGTAGGACCTTTTCACAGTAACCGGTTTTAGCAAATGCCTGGCTGAAAATAAATTCGCCGAATCAGCCCCCGTCAATTGAAATTTTGCAGGTTGAAAGAAGTCGCTCAACGGAAATGTGGTCTTCAAGTAAGCGGGGGTTGCAAACCTGATGTCTGATGCCGTGTCAAAAACTGCATGATAATTATCCATACGCCTGCCTTGCAGGTTGCTCAATTGATACGTAAAAAGAATTTTACCGTTAAATGGCGGGAGGTGAAATTTGAATTTTCCGTTTTCATCGGAAGTGTCCAGCTCTATTATCTGCGCAGGCTTATTGGCAAGAATGGTTATCACACATTCCGGTACTGAAATATTTTTAGCATTCACAATCTGGCCTTTTATTAAAAACCCGGCGTCCTGATCATTATTCCATGGCTCTGCAGGCGTATAGTCAAGGGGGTTATGCTTTGGCTTTTGTGCCAGCATTATTAAATCCGCATCGCCCTGCGGCAAATATTGCAACGCATCTGCTCCTGAAAAATTCAAATCGGTATCAGCTATATTTTTATCGATCACAGACAAATTGAAGGTTGCCATTTCGGGTCGATTGTTTGCGTCAGTTACAGCAACGTCCAGCTTTATTTTTTCCCTTGCAGCGTAATTTTCTTTATCGGCCGAAACCCGGAAATGATAATTTTCTTTTTTTACATAAATAAAACGGCTGCTCAATAATTTGTCCTTACTGTCGAACAGGTATAATATTGCTACCCCGGGAGGAAATTTGGCCAGCGGTATATTAACGTTGTACATTCCCTTTCCCACACTTGCAAAGCAAACACTGTCGCCGCTTACCGCAATCAGATAAGTAGCAAAGCTGCCTGAGTAAATGGAATCTTCCAGCGCCACTCTTGCCGTGGCATTATCCTGGTCCTGTTTTGTAATTGCCAGTTGTCCCGAAAAAAAATTGACCCGTGGCAATGCGGCGACAGAATCATAATTATTTCCTTCCTGCAACAATACCTTGTATTTGAGAAACCAAGCAGGTTCATATGAAAATCTTGCAAAGCCATATTGATTAGTGGTAAACCTGGCAACTATAGCGTCCCGGCTGTCTTTTACGATGCCCGCAATGGATAATGGCAATCCCTGCTGATTCGTTACCTTAACAGCCACTGTTGAATTCAACCCGGATATTACTGATCCGCCTTCGGGAAATAATTCTATAACAGGTTGAGTGCCGGCCAAAGGCATATTATTTTTGGAGTGAACCTTTTTCTTAAGAGAAGGATGAATCACAAAAAAAGGAACAACAGCGATATCACCTCTATTATGCATCGCCATCTGCCATGTATAGCAACGCAGCCAGTAATAGCCCTCCCATAATGAATCAGGCAATAAAAAATTACCGCTTGTTTTCAGATCCAGGCTATTCAAAGTGCACTGCTGAATGACGTTGTCTTTATCATCCACTATGTCTGCATACAATTTCTGCGGGCTCGTTTGAAGATAATGATGTATGGAATCGATAAGGTATGCCTTGAAATAAACATTCTCTCCGGCAACATAAATTTTCCGGTCTGTATTTAAAAGAATCTCTTCTTTATCTGCTTTATCAATATTTTGAACCAGCCGGTTGGCAATAGCAGAAAGTTCAGCATTGGTAACCTGTGAAAAGCCATACCGGCACAGCAACAGGAAGAAAATAAAAAAAGAGAGCAATCGCATAGCAGTGGCAGAATTGAGAATATAAAGATAATGAACGCCGGTCAAACTTATGAGAATGCCCCCGGGATAACCATGCCGGTTAATCAATGATTGCCGCTACACCTGTTTACCCGCACCCGCCGATAGCATTTTTTTTATTGATCACTGATTTAAACCTATCAATATTGCCGGAACCTGTTGGCAGCAGTTTTATCTCACTTGTCCCTGTCCCCTTATTATCCATTTTTCGGTTACCAGCTTTTCCAAAGCAAACGGTCCTCTTGCATGCAGCTTCTGCGTAGAAATACCGATCTCCGCGCCGAGACCAAATTCTTCGCCATCAGTAAATCTCGTGGAAGCATTGGAGTAAACCGCTGCCGCATCTACTTCCTGCAGGAATCGTTCACATTGCTTTCTGTTTTCAGATACAATAGCTTCGGAATGTTTAGTGGAATATGCTGCAATATGCTCCAAAGCCTGGTCAATGTTATCCACTACTTTAACCGCACATTTCAGGCTTAAAAATTCGCGGCCAAAATCTTCCGGCGAGGCCTTTTGCAAATGAGGATAGCCTTTCAGTAAATCGTATGCAGATGCATCTGCGAAAATTTCAACACTGTATTTATTAAATTCAGGCCGGAGGCGTTTCAAAAAATCTTTTGCAATGGATCTGTCAACAAGAATGGCATCCGCTGCATTACATACCGATGGCCGCGACACTTTTGCATTCACCACAATATCCACCGCCTTTTTTAAGTCTGCGTCCTTTTCCACGTACACATGACACACACCGGCGCCGGTTTCAATTACCGGAACCAGGCTGTTTTTTCTCACATATTGTATCAGGCTGTCTGAACCGCGCGGAATCAATACATCCACATATTTTGTTGCAGTGAATAACTCCTGCACCGTTTCTCTTTCCGGCGGCAGCAGTGTTACACAATCTTCATTCATTGCATTTTCTTTCAATGCCCGTTTAATAATATCCACTGCCGCTTTATTTGTTTCATCCGCATCACTACTTCCTTTCAGTACGCAGGCATTGTGACTGCGCAGGCACAGGGCAGCAATATCAAATGTTACATTAGGCCGCGATTCATAAATGGCGCCGACCACACCCAAAGGCACCGAAATTTTTTCCAGTCGTAGCCCATTGTGCAATGTTCTTTTCTCCAGCACTTTTCCGCAGGGGTCAGGCAGTGCACTTACATTCCTGATGGCATTGGCAATATTTTTTATTCGTTGCTCATTCAGCATCAGCCGGTCATTGCGCGGATTGCCAGGATCCTGCTTCGCAAGGTCTTTTGCATTCGCTTCAAGGAGGCAGGGTATATTTTTTTCCAATGCATCTGCGAGCGAGAGCAGCATCTTTTGAATCTGCCTGTCATTCATGCTGCGTAGCTGTACCGACGCTTTATATGTTTTCTTTATCAATGATAAAACAGAGCTCATCTTTTCATTTTAAAATAAAACAATATCATCTGCATGGGCAGCCAGCATATTCCTGACTGAGATGTTATCCTCAATAGCTCTTGCTGCGAGCTTTACTTTTGCCACACCGATTATTTGCTCATCCTCATCTATCAGCTGCACCACTTCGCCTGCCGCAAATTTACCCTGTACATTTTTTACACCCACGGTAAGCAAGCTTCTTCGCTGATGCAATGCCTTTACCGCGCCTTTATCCATCATAATGCTGCCCAACGTAATGCTTCCGCTGGCCAGCCATTTCTGTCTTGCCCTTAAATTGGAAGATTGTGCTTTGAATGTAGTGCCGTTAGTTCCCTGCAATGCTTCTCTGAAAGGGGCTTCGGCTGATAGCCCGCAAATGATTACTTTAATGCCAAGTGAACTGGCCAGCCTGGTAAATGTAAGTTTCGAAACCATTCCACCCAGCCCGGCATTTGTTTTATCCGATTTTACAAAAGCTGAAATTTTACTATCAATCTTCCCGACAAAAGGAATAATTTTTTTTTCATCATTCATAAAGCCACCAACAGAAGTGCAGATGATCATGGCTGCAGCATTGAAGCCAATTGCAATTAATGCAGCCAGCTCGTCATTATCAGAAAATTTCAGCTCCACATTGCTGACCAGATCATTTTCATTTACAACAGGTACAATGCCATTTTGCCAAAATGTACCGAAGGTATCTTTCAATTGTAGAAACTGCGCCCGGTCAGAGAAATGATGCCGTTCGCACAATGCCTGTGCAACAGGAATGCCGTATGCTTCAAAATATTTTTGATACAGCATAATGAGTATCGGGTTGCCCACAGCGGCGGCGGCCTTGCGTTCCGTAAGCGTACCCTTATATTGTTTCAGCAGCTTTTTTCCGCTGCCCACGGCGCCGCTGGAAACCAATACCACCTTGTATTTTGAAGCAAGTGTCGCTACTTCCGATGCCACTTTTTTTATCACATGCTGACTGACACCTTTTTCGTCGGAAATAACGGCCGTACCCAATTTAATTACCAATACCGGCTTTTGCATGGCGCAAAAATAGAGGTTTGAGGAATGTGGTGAGAAAGTACGTGTGTAATTAAAAATTCCAGGCTTATATGACGAAATACCTGCAATAAAAACTTGAACTAAGTTTATATGAAGTCGTATTGGCAACGATATATAAAAATGTGAATACTAGAAAGCAAAATCAGTTACCTCATATAAATTTTGCATAGTTGTACAGGTGATGTAGATTTTTCCTTTGATACAGCGATATTTGGTTCACTAGAAAACTCCAAACAGTATCTTTAACCTATGAAAATGATCGAAAACGAAAAAATTAAACAACAGTTTAAAACGGATTTACAGAAATTCATTGGAAAGTTGAATGTTTATGTTTCTACTGACGATGGTAACTGGACTGTAAAAGGCTTTATCGATGTTTTCAAAAATATTTATACAATTTCATCCGATACAAAAATTATTTCTAAGATTCTTGAAATCCACATTTTCCCTCATATACTTCAATTTGCAGATAGTTTAGGATATCACATCGTTTTAGCAGAAAAGCAAAACTGGTATCCAGACCTAAGTTTCGTAAATAAAGACAACGACAAAATAAAATTCGCAGTTGACCTAAAAACTACTTATCGCGACCCAAGCTTCCCCGGGCATGTAAATGGTTTCACACTGGGGAGTCATGGAACATATTTTAAAGACAGGACAAATAGTAAAAATATTCAATTTCCTTATGCCGAATATTCAGGACATTTTTGTTTAGGCATCATTTATACAAGAGTAGACTTTGAAAATGTCAGTGAAACAGAAATATTTCAGGTTCAGGAATTACAAGAGGAGTATGAGAAACCAATTAAAAAGGTCGGTGAAAGAAAAGTCACTACAGTTAAACATCTTAAATCTATTACATCGGTTATTAAAGATTTTGATTTCTTCGTGGCAGAGAAATGGGAAATTGCCAGTGAAACTCAGGGCTCTAAGAACACTGCCAACATTGGTTCTATAACAAATATTGAAGACTTAAAAAAGGGCAATGGAATATTTGCTAAATTGGGAGAGCAATGGTTTGACGAATATTGGATAAATTACGGCTTTGCAACAATGGTTAAAGATGGTAAACCCGTTAAAATTACAAAGCTGAAAGATTTTTTGGACTTTAAAGGACGAAATGATCTGCTGGAACAGCTTGTAACAAAAAACACAAAGAAAAAAGGTAAATGAAGGTAATAGTTCCACCGATAAAAAGCCAAGGGATAAAAACCAAACTTGTTCCATGGATAAAAGAAGTGACTCCTAAAGTAAAAGGTAACTGGATTGAGCCATTTTTAGGAACAGGTGTTGTTGCCTTCAACTCAGGATACGAAAAAGCAATACTTAATGATGCAAATCCGCATATCATAAATTTTTACAAAGGAATTCAACAAAATACGATTACAGCACCTTTAATGCGACAATACTTAGAAAAAGAAGGGCCACTTCTAAGTAAGGCCGATGACAATGGCTATGAGCATTATAGAAGAATCAGAGACCGCTTCAATTCAGATTTTTCCCCATTTGATTTCGTATTCCTTTCCCGTGCTGGATTTAATGGTATGATGAGGTTTGGAAAAAAGGGAAACTGGAATATTCCATTTTGTAAAAAGCCTGATCGCTTTGTACAATCATACATAACTAAAATTTGTAATCAGGTTTGCAATGTATCAAAAATTATCAAGCCAGAACCAGATTGGATTTTTTATAATAAATCATTTGCAGAAGTTATTCCTTTAGCAACGAAAGATGACATCATTTACTGCGACCCACCCTACTTTGGTCGCTATGTTGACTACTACAATGGCTGGACAGTACAAGATGAAGAACTTTTATTCAAACTACTCCTGGAAACTAAGGCAAAATTCATTCTTTCAACATGGCACCATAGCGACTGGAGAGAAAACGAAATGATTTCAAGGTTTTGGCACAAATTCAACATTGTAACCAAAGATCATTTTTATCATTCTGGTGGCAACATTGAAAACCGTAGAACCATTGTTGAGGCACTTGTTTGCAACTTCAACCTTGACAACATCGAAGAACACAACCACGGACAAAAAGAAAAGATCCAAACAAAGCAATTAGCTCTTGAAATTGCTTAATCGACGCTCAGAAATACCTCCTAAACTTATTCTCAAAAACTCTTTTGCAGAATCTTTTTTATTCCGGAAATTATTTAGATATTTGTCTAAATATCTAATTCAGGTGAACCTTGTTTTTAAAGCGCTGAACGATCCTACCCGCCGGGCCATACTGGAGCTGTTGAAAAATAAAGACCTCACGGCCGGTGAAATTGCCGAGCAATTTCATATCTCCTGGCCCAGCGTGTCCCATCACCTGGAGCTGCTGAAGCATGCAGGCCTGGTGATTGCCGTAAAAGAAGGACAATATATTTACTATTCCATCAACACAACTGTAATGGATGAAATGATCAGTTGGCTGATGCAGTTTAATAAAAAAAAGAAAAGAAAATGAAACCGAAGCTACATATTGCAGAAGCGCTGGTATTACTGGCGATCCTTTTACCTTACCTGTATCTGGTGAAAATATATAATAGCCTCCCGGCAAGAGTGCCTACTCACTTTGGCGCCAATGGCCGGCCAAACGATTTCAGCAACAAATCATCCTTATGGCTGATCATTTCTCTCCTGGCGGGTGTCAGCATTTTAGTTTACCTGCTGATCCGCTTTTTACCCAATATTGATCCTAAGAAAAAAGCAAAATATTCCGCAACCGTGTTTAACAAGATCGCCGTAGCCATCGTTCTGCTGATGTCGCTTATCAGTTGTTATGCCATTTACGCAGCAAAAGCAGGTACCTTTAAGTCAGGCGGCTTTCTTCCCGTAGTATTGGGAATCTTTTTTGCATTCATGGGAAATATGATGCACAGCATCAAGCCCAACTATTTTGTAGGCATTCGCACTCCGTGGACATTGGAAAGCGAAGAAACATGGCGAAAAACACACCAGCTAGGCGGCAAGCTTTGGTTCACAGGAGGCATTATCATTGCCATCACAGGTTTTCTTGTTCCTGTAAATGCAGAAGTCTTTGTGATGATGAGCATCATCTTCACCATCGCCTTATGGCCCGTTATATTTTCTTATACTTATTTTAAATCTATTGAAAAGAAGGCAGGATAAAGAGATAAAAAATTTTTATTCAAAGTAAACATAGATAAAAGAGATCGTAATTAGCGGTCGCGGTGTATATTTATATACCAAGATAATGTACACCCATAAATGCAACATGAACAACCTGAAAATAGCCACCGCACAGTTTGAGCACAAAAGCGGCGACAAAGAATATAATCTTTCAGTAATTGAAAAGCTGGCCGGAAAAGCTGCCGGTGAAGGCGCTGCTGTAATTGCTTTTCATGAATGCTCCATTACCGGGTACACTTTTGCACGAAAACTTTCCAGGCAACAAATGCTCGACCTCGCAGAATTTATTCCCGGCGGAAAAAGTATTGCAAAGCTTACTGAAATGGCTGCGAAGCACAACATTATTGTATTAGCCGGGTTGTTTGAAAAAGACCTGGATAATAAAATTTACAAAGGCTATGTATGTGTTGACAGGAATGGCCTCATAGCCAAATACCGGAAATTGCATCCGTTCATTAATCCGTATTTAACTCCGGGAAATGAATATTGCATTTTTGAAATCAATGGATGGAAATGCGGCATTCTTATTTGCTACGACAACAACATCATTGAAAATGTTCGTGCCACCACATTGCTCGGTGCACAAATAATTTTTATGCCGCACGTTACTATGTGTACCCCGTCGCCCAGGCCCGGCGCGGGTTTCGTTGACCCGAAGCTGTGGCACAACCGTGAAGCCGATCCCACTTCGTTGCGATTGGAATTTGACGGAATGAAAGGTCGCGACTGGTTGATGAAATGGTTGCCTGCACGTGCCTACGACAATGGCATTTATGTTGTCTTTTCCAACCCCATCGGCATGGATGATGACCAGTTGAAAAACGGTTGCTCTATGGTCATAGACCCGTTTGGCGATATTCTTGCGGAGTGCCGCTCGTTCGACGATAGTTTTGCTGCCGCCACCGTTACGCCGGAAAAATTAATACAGGCTGGCGCACATCGTTACCTCAATGCCCGCCGCCCCGAACTTTACAAAGACATCATTGGGCAGCCGCATCAATCCGAACAAAAGGTTGCATGGCTTGATGAAGAGGAAAAGGTATAGGATATCTTCCGGGTTTTCAGTAATCTTTATTACCCCGTAATCATTTATTTTCACAATACTTCAACAATGCCGTAAATATTTCACGCCGTACAGGGCTTAAATTATAATATTCTCCTGATGGCAGCAATCCCATATTCTGGCGGTTGATCAGCATAATGACGGATGCATTATATTCCGGGATTACAGCAATACTGGTACCCGTAAAACCGGTATGGCCAAAGGTTCCCGGGGGTCCGTTCTTAATAACAGGATTATCCGGATCCATCATCCAGCCAAGCCCGTTTTTAAAATTATCTTTCGTTAAAAACAGCTGCAGCGTCTTTTCAGAAATAAATTGTTTGTTTCCCGCTCTTCCTTTATGCAACAACATATCCACCAGCTTTTGCAGATCATCTATCGTTGAAAACAAGCCTGCGGCTCCGCACACACCCTGTTCGGCATACCAGGCATTACCGTCATTCACCTCGCCTCTTAATGTGTATTTGCGCCAGCCGTTCCAGCTATTGGGGTCAATTTCTTTAAATGTAAAACCCAGTGAGGAATCTCGTACCATCCGGTATTCATAAGGATTGCCGTGAGAGGTAGCTGCGATTTTGGTAAATTTTCCCGATTGTAACGGGTTGAATGCAGTATGCAGCATACCCAATGGCTTAAAAATATTTTGCTGCATAAACACATCCATCGACTGGCCTGAAATTTTTTCAATAATTTCTCCCAATATTGTAAAACCCAAATCACTGTAATGCCTCCCTGCACCAACGGGATATTTCAATGGCAATTCACCGATCAGCTGAAAAGCCTCCTGCTTGTTATGCGCCCGGTAAAACAACGGGTACCAATCGTCAATTCCGGCAGTGTGCGTTAGCAGGTTGCGGATGGTTATTGTTTTTTTATCGCCGCTGTTAAATGCAGGAATATATTTACCTGCACGATCATCCACTTTTAGCTTTCCCCTGTCAACAAGCAACATGATGGATGTAGTAGTACCGACTACTTTTGTCAACGAAGCCAGGTCATACATATAATCAATACCTGTTTTTTCCGGATGAGCCGGCACGCGATGGTTATAATCATATTTTTGGGCAAAGCCAAATGCTTTTTTCAAAAGCACCTTTCCATCTTTTTTTATTTCAATCACCGCACCGGGTATAAGGTTGCTGTCGACTTGGCTTTGCAAAACGCTGTCAACGATAGTTTTCAGCCGTTCCGGACTTTTACTGTCCTGCGCTGCAACATTCAGCGCAGTCACAGCAACGATAAAGGCAATAATGATTCGTTTATATATCATTTATATTATGATTTTGCATTTGCAGATAGCAACTGAATAAAGATAAGAGGGAATTTTTGTGCAAAGATAATTTTGAAAATTGCCTTCATAAAAATGAATTTTGATATTCCGCCTTAGTCCTTTTTTCAGGAGCATTGCTCAACCACATGGATAGGAAGTATTAATCATCTGACACCTTTTAATTTCATCCATCAAAATATTATACTTCTTAAAATAATTGAACTTAACTTTATGAACAATAATGTATCTGTTGAAACATTTTTCTGCCCCGTTTACGATATTATTTTTCATTCTCTTATATATACCTGTTGTATTTATTTCATGTACGCACGCGGGTGAAAAAAAGCAAAAGGGCGATCATACAGCATCTGCCGTTGACAAAGGGAAGGCCCTTGCGACACAATATTGCCAGTCGTGCCATTTACTCCCCGATCCTTCTTTGCTTGATAAAAACACTTGGGAGCATGGGGCGCTCCCGGCAATGGGGCCGCATTTGGGAATTTTTCAATACGGTTTTGAGTCATATCCTTCAAGGCGGGCTGACCGTGATGTGGACAGTAATTACTATCCGCCGAAACCTGTTATCAGTCTTCAGCAATGGCAAAACATCATTGATTATTATGTTGGCGCTGCTCCGGATTCATTACCGCCGCAGCACCGTGAATATCCCATCCATACAGGGCTGCCTTTATTTATGCCCGAATTTCCTGCGCTCTCCGATAATCCTCCCGCAACCGGGTTAATTAAAATAGACAGTTCCACTCACACTTTTTATATAGGCGATGTAATTCAGGATAAGCTCTACCGGTTTAATGAGCGCCTGAAAGCGACCGACTCGGTGAAAACACGCGGACCTCTGGTCGGGCTCGATTTTGAAAAAAACAATATGCTCGCCTGCAATATTGGAATACTGAATCCCAATGATGGCAAACATGGATCCGGAAACTATATTGATTTTAATGCAAAAGGGAAAATGGTGGCCGAAAAGCAGTCCGTATTCGATAGCCTGAAACGGCCTGTTCAGATAACGGAAGCGGATTTAAACAATGATGGTAAAACGGATTATATTATTTGTGAATTTGGCAATACAGCAGGTGCTTTATCCTGGATGGAAAACAGGGGCAACGGCAAATTTGAACGGCACGTATTGCGCGGAGAACCTGGCGCTATCAGCGTTTATACAGATGACTATAATCATGATGGCCTGCCGGATATATGGGCATTGATGGCGCAGGCAGATGAGAGCATTGTATTGTTTACCAATAAGGGCAACGGGCAATTTGATCAACGGCAGGTGCTGCGCTTTCCTTCTGTTTATGGTTCTTCCTCTTTTGAGCTCGACGATTTTAATAATGATGGCTATCCCGATATTTTATATACCTGTGGCGACAATGCAGATTTCTCCCAAATCTTAAAGCCTTATCATGGGGTGTATATTTTTTTAAACGACGGCAAAAATCATTTTACCCAAAAATATTTTTTCCCGATCCATGGATGTTATAAAGCGATCGCAAAAGATTTTGACGGGGATGGAGACCTGGATATTGCCACCATTTCTTTTTTTGCAGATTATAAAAACCAGCCGGAAGAAGGATTTGTGTATCTTGAAAACGAAGGCAATTTTGATTTTCGTCCCTACACGCTTCCTGCGGGAAAGCTGGGCCGGTGGCTCACCATGGATGCAGGCGATATTGACGGAGATGGCAGGCCTGATATCATCCTCGGAAATTTTTCATTTGCGATGGCTACGCTGAGCAATCATATTAACTTCAAAAAAGAACCTGCATTTATTGTTTTGAAAAATACCGGAAAGAAATAAATTTTCTTCACAGGAATGTGACCGTTGTTTATTTCAAACTCGCCATATCAATTACAAACCGGTACTTCACATCATTCTTCAACATGCGCTCATAAGCTTCATTGATATATTGCATCGGTATCACTTCCACATCTGCCGTAATATTTTTCTCTGCACAAAAATCGAGCATCTCCTGCGTTTCCACCGTACCGCCAATCATAGAACCAATAATGCTTCTGCGATTTTTTATCAGCTCAAAGGGATCTACTTTGGGTTCCTCTTTCGGCAGGCCTACTACTAACAATTTTCCCTGCAGGGCAAGCAGCCGTAAATATTTTTCATAATCATGGTTACCGCTAACGGAGTCCACTACCACATCAAAATGGCTTTCATTTTTTTTCATGGCGGCTTTATCAGTGCTTAATACAAAATGATGCGCCCCCAGCTTTCTCGCATCGGCTTCTTTAGACAATGAGGTACTTAACATGGTTACTTCAGCGCCCATGGCTACGGCAAACTTTACAGCCATGTGGCCTAATCCGCCGAGGCCCGCCACCGCTACTTTGTCTCCGGGTTTTACCCCCACATATCGTAACGGAGAATAGGTAGTAATGCCTGCACAAAGCAGCGGAGCCACTCCTGCAAGATCGAGCTTATCCGATATATGATACACCCATCTCTCATCACAAACAATTTGCGTGCTGTAGCCGCCTTGCGCCATCGTTACTTTATCGCGCTCATAATTGTTGTAAGTGCCGGTCATGCCTTCCACGCAATACTGTTCCATAAAGTTTTTGCAAGGTTTGCATTCACGGCAACTATCCACCATTACACCGACACCGGCAAGATCGCCCGCCTTGAATTTTTTTACGTGCGACCCAACCTTAGTTACCTTCCCCACTATTTCATGGCCGGGAACCATTGGATATATTGAGCCTCCCCATTCGTCCTTTGCCTGGTGCAGATCAGAGTGGCATACGCCGGAAAATAAAATGTGCACCAATACATCGTGTTCTCTTAATTCTCTTCTTTCAAATTGAAATGGCTGCAGCGGAGTAGCGGCGCTCATGGCAGCATAGCCTTTTACCTGTATCATTGTTTTTTATTTTTCTTTTAATAATGATAATTCAATTTATTTTCTTCCCGTGGCCGCCCAGAAAATTCCTGCGTATAAAAAATTCAGGAAATCAGGATTGCTGAAGTCAGCGGGCATATGCCCCAGGGCGGTATAAAAAGACCGGCCGCCATCATACTCATGATACCATGAAACAGGATGAAATTTACCCATGCCCTCTCCTTTCTTTGTGCCCCAGTCTGCGTTGGGATTATAAGAGGATTCATCTACTGTCATGATGTAATGCAGCCCCGAAACCTTTTCCGGGCCAAACTGGTACCACTCGTCGGTCCATAATGTATTGCCTGTAAAGCCGTGCAGGCCGGGAAATGTTGAATCAACAACGGTTAGCCTTGCTGTCTGCACCGGGGGATGAATGTAAAACATTCTCCCCACCAGCTTTGTGTACCAGTCCCAGCCATATTCCGTATCTGATGCGCTGTGAATACCGACAAATCCTTTTCCTGATTCAATAAACCGTTCCATTACTTTTTGCTGGGCAGAGTCAAAAATATCGCCGGTAGTATTCAAGAAAATGATGACTTGAAACTGCTTTAAATACTCATCTGTAAAGCCATTGGGATTTTCAAATAATACCGCATCGAAAAAATTTTTCCTGGCCATTTCTTCCAGAGCCACTACACCGTAATGCAATGATTCGTGATGCCATCCGCGCGTAGTAGTTACAATAAGCGCTTTGAACTGCTTTTCCTGCGCCAATACCTTACCTGATAAAAATAATTGGGCAAGAAGAAAGATAATACAGGTTTTGCTGCTTCTCATGGCTTTATAAAAAATTATTTTGTTACACAATGAAGTTACAAACTTCTTTATTGCAAGCCGGCATGTAAGAAGAATTCCGGGGTATACAGGCGAATGACATTTAGTATTTATCTTTAAGAACGATTTCAACTGACTATGGGAAAAGATTTACTGCAGGCCATTCCTGCTGATATTATTAAGTTTATTGTAGTATTATTGTTTTCATTGCTCATCGGCCTTGAACAAAGACGTCAATATATTAAAGATCCGCCTGAAAGCCGGTTTGGCACCGATCGTACATTTACCTTACTGGGAATTTTGGGTTTTATATTATATGTCATCAACCGGCAAACGCTTGTTCCCTTCCTGGGCGGTGGCCTGGTGGTGGCGGCTTTATTAGCCATTTATTATTATCAAAAGATCAGCTGGCAAAAGCAGTTTGGGTTCACCTCCGTGGTAATTGCATTGATTACGTACTGTCTCGCGCCATTGCTGTACACGCAACCCACCTGGCTGGTGCTATCTATTGTAGTATCTGTACTGGTGTTGACAGAAATAAAAGAAACGCTGCTGGAATTTTCTGCAAAGTTTGACAGTAATGAATTCATTACACTCGCAAAATTCCTGGTCCTGGCAGGCGTTATACTTCCTTTGCTTCCAGGTACGCCTATCTCGCCCGAGCTCAACTTTTCTCCTTACAAATTCTGGCTCGCTATTGTGGCCGTATCCGGAATTTCCTATTTCAGTTACCTGCTGAAAAAATTTGTATTCCCTGATTCCGGTATTATCCTGACAGGGATTTTAGGAGGTATGTACAGCAGCACTGCCACTACTATTATATTAGCCAGAAAGAGTGAGGAGCTGCCGGAGAAAAATAAAGTAGTTGCCGCCATCATTCTTGCCACCACCATGATGTATGTGCGATTGTTTCTGCTGGCCCTATTTTTTAATGAAACGATTGCACTAAAGCTTATTCCGTCTTTTTCCATATTTGCCGCTGCTTCGGTGCTGATTGCCTTTTATTTTTATAAAACAATTCGCAATAATGACGGAACATCTTCCGGCAAAAGCTTTCAGCCGCACAATAATCCGCTCGAATTTAAAACCGCACTGCTCTTTGCCGGGTTGTTTATTTTCTTTGCTTTTATAACCGGGTTCGTTACCAAAAATTACGGAACCGGCGGCATCAATGTGCTTTCCTTTATCGTAGGGGTTACCGACATTGACCCGTTTATCCTGAATCTTTTTCAAAGCAAATGGAATATGGCAGACACCGTAGTAGTGATGGCAGTGCTGAATGCCGTAACGAGCAACAACCTTTTAAAAATGATGTATGGTATTACCTTATCCGATAAATCTATCCGGTGGCATTTGATAGCCGGTTTCAGTATCTTGATAGCGCTGGGATTGCTGATGGCGTGGGTATTTTAAGAAATGGCTCTTTTATATACCCGCATAAGTCAGCATCTTTAATGTATGCGCCGCCGTGGAATATATTTCTGCCGGTTACCACTGATTCCTTCCGGTAATTTGGGGAGAAGCTTTCAAAATGCATCTTCGTCTATCCCTCACCGTTAGCCAAATCCGTCATTTCCCCGTCTTCCCGATTATCATCCAGTCATCCTGTCCATGGCCTTTGGCAATCCATTCATCCATCCAGGCGGCTACTTCAGGAATCACCCGAAGCCTGGTTCCCTTCTTTGCCGCTTCTGATATAAAAAGACCGGTATCTTTTCTTGCCATATCCAATCTCCATGAAGCTTCACTAAAATCATCCGAAGTAAGCCGTTTCAGGCGGCCTCCTAATGAACCTGCAGGATTCCATTCGCCAAATAAATTGTTTATGTCATTTACAGAAACACCAATAGAACCGGCAAACGACAAAGTATCAGCAAGACCTGCAGTAAATGCTATCAGGAAGCAATTGCCCGTAAGCTTCATAGCAGCCGCTTTTCCGGCTTCATCACCAAAGTTGATCAGTTTGCCCGTCATCTTCGTGAGATGCGGTTCGAGCTTTTTTACCAGGTCCTGGTCGCCGGAAACCAGCATATAGCCGGTGCTTTGCAGCGCATTGGCGGGCCCCATAAACACCGGTGCATGCTGATAGGAGAACCCCTTCTCCCTCCATTCTTTTGTTCTCTTTCTGGCGCCATCAACTGAGGTAGTTGTATGATCTACGATAATGGCGCCTTTTTTTAACCCTTCTTCTGCTTTACTTAAAGCATCCTCTACGGTGGTATCATCTTTTAGTGCAATATGCACCATATCCGCGTTGCGTACAGCGTCTGCGGGATGCTCAAAGGCCGTTGCTCCATATTGCTCCAGCTCTTTTGCTTTTTCATAAGTCCGGTTCCATACCTGTACTTTGTCTCCTTTGCTGATGAGCGCTCTGGTAAATGCCGCCCCTAAAAGTCCTGTTCCTAAAAATGCTTTCATTATTATAAGATTTTATTTATGCGAAGTTAAATTGCATACCTGATCTGGCATCATTGAAATATTTTAATGAACTATAACATTAACAAGTAGCGGCTATTATTTTATCTCCATAGAGTATGGCAGAAAAATTTTCTTCTCCACTGTGATATTTTTACCTCCTGTGCGAATAATAAGTAAAGAATGGAAATTAAATACTTTGAGCCAATGAATCTTACAGATAAGTCAGCTAAGTTTCTTCTGGTAATCGAGGCACATAAGGGCATTATCTATAAGGTGGCCAGCGTCTATTGCACTAATGCAGAAGACAAAAAGGACCTGGCACAGGAAATAGTTTTTCAGCTATGGAAATCATTTGATAAATACAATGCTGAATTCAAATATTCCACCTGGATCTACAGGATTGCGCTGAATGTGGCGATTT
>CAZVKO010000019.1:5000-25429 GCA_964627765.1 uncultured Ginsengibacter sp.
CCGGCGTTCTTCAATAGTGGTTGCCGGGTTATGGGCTGCCGGCAAAGTCACCGTATCAGAAGTTACAGTTGCAACAGACGAATCAGGTTGTTTGCCGACATTTGTTTCTGCAATAGTTTTGGGAGGCTCCTGCTTTTGCAATATTGTAGAATCTTTTACCACATTTGCAAGCATTTTTGAAAAAGGGTCGCTGGTATAAACTTTTGCAGTTGTATCAACAGATTGTATGCCGGCCGAATTAGCTGACATAGTGATGGCAAACGACTGCAAGTTGAAAAGCCCCCATCCCTTTTCCCCAAAATTTTTCACCAGGTATCCTTCGTCGGCATCACTTACATTCACATTGAAATTCTGTTCAGGATATTCATTTTTTGGAAAACCCACAGTAAGATTATAATTACCCTCCGTCATCCTTGGGAGAATCAGGTAACCTGCGGAAGAAGAGCTCAATATTTTATTATTCAGCTTCACATAAAAAGGTTGCTCATTATCTGTTTGCAGGTAAATAAAATGATATTGCTGCGCGGATGCCTGGATACTAAAAAAAATCAGAAAAAACCCCACCAAACGTCTGAGAGAAGCCTTGCTCATAATTTGGCAAAACTATTCAATAAAACTACAATTTTTGCCACCCGTACAAATTTTGATTTTTTTTAGCGATACCCGACTATTTTTGCCGACACTAAATTTTAAATATGAAAAAGATTTTTCTGGCAATTTTATTCATCGGCTACGCAGGGTTTTCATTTGCCCAAGATGAAGAGCCATCCCAGGATACTTCATGGAAACACCTCTACAGAGCTACTGCAACAAAAATAAACGACTTGGTACACACCAGGCTCCAGGTGAGCTTTGATTTTGATAAAGCATGGATGTATGGTAAAGCATGGATCACTCTTCACCCGCATTTTTATCCGACAGATTCATTGACTCTCGATGCTAAAGGAATGGACATAAAGGAGGTGGCCATCATAAAAGGTAAAACAAACGCTCCTTTAAAATATACATACGACAGCATGCAATTGCGCATTACGCTCGACAAGACTTATAAAGAAGGTGAAAACTATACTATATATATTAATTACATCTCCAGGCCGAATGAAGTAAAAGAACATGGCAGTAACGCTATTACCGATGCAAAAGGTTTATACTTCATTAATCCAAAGGGAGAAGACAAAGACAAGCCGACCCAGATATGGACACAGGGAGAAACAGAGGCTAACAGCGTTTGGTTTCCTACGATTGATAAACCCAATCAAAAAACCACGGAAGAAATTTATATGACCGTGCCGGCAAAATATGTTACGCTCAGCAATGGTGTACTGGTTAGCCAGAAAAAAAATGCCGATGGTACCAGAACGGATTACTGGAAAATGGATCTGCCTCATGCGCCTTACCTTTTCTTTATGGGCGTAGGTGATTATGTAATTGTGAAAGATCATTATAAAAAATTACCGGTGGATTATTACGTAGAAAAAGAATATGCTCCTTATGCCAAAGGAATATTCGGGGAAACTCCTGCAATGATTGGTTTCTATGAAAAAATATTAGGCGTTCCCTTTGCATGGCCAAAATATGACCAGATAGTAGGAAGGGATTATGTGAGTGGCGCTATGGAAAACACTACTGCAACGCTGCACCAGGAAAGCGCTTATCAAAATGCACGGCAGCTGGTTGACGGCAACCGATGGGAAGAAGTGATTGCCCACGAACTATTTCACCAGTGGTTTGGAGACCTGGTAACCACCGAAAGCTGGAGCAATATCACATTGAATGAATCTTTTGCCGACTACAGCGAAACGCTCTGGGATGCTTATCGCCATGGCAGGGATGCAGGTGATGAAAAAATAGAAGATGACCGGGAAGGCTATTTGGCCAATCCTGCTAATGAAAAACTGGATTTGGTAAGATTTTATTATGCAGACAAGGAAGACGTATTTGATCAAATCAGCTATCCGAAAGGAGGTGCCATACTTCATATGCTGCATACCTGGGTCGGAGATAGCGCATTCTTCAAATCATTAAATCTTTATCTGAATACTTACAGGTTTCAGAGTACGGAAGCGCAGCAACTGCGGCTTGCATTTGAAGCGGTAACGGGCGAGGACCTGAACTGGTTTTGGAATGAATGGTATTATGGTAATGGCCAGCCTGACATCAACATTAACTATGATTACAGCAACGGCACAGAAAAGGTAATTATCGATCAAACGCAAACCGATGCCGGTATCTTTAAATTTCCGCTGGCGATAGACGTTTATAGCAGTGGCGCCAGTAAAACAAGGTATCATGTGTGGGTGCAGGACAAATCGGATACTTTTTATTTTCCCAGTCCCAACAAACCTTCGCTGGTAAACGTAGATGCAGACAAGGTGTTGCTTTGCAGAAAAAAGGATAACAAATCTGCCGATGAGTTTGAGCAACAATACAAGTATGCCGGAACCTATATGGATCGTAAGGAAGCCCTTGAATATTTTGCAGATAATAAGCTCAGCAATCTTGCCATGGGCTTAACGGATAAATATCATGGCCTGAGATTGCTTACGCTCGGGAAGATTGAAGAATCAAAGGGATATACCGTGCCTTCGGTACTTGCTACAATAGAGCAGATGGCCGATAAAGACCCCGATAAGCTCGTGCAGGCAAAAGCCCTGGAAATACTGGTAAAGCTGAATGATAAAAAGTATGAGCCGTTATTCCAAAAATATGTGAATGATTCATCTTATTCGGTTTCAGGACAGGCGCTGGACGGATTAATAAAATTAAATCCTTCCGAAGGTTATACGCTTGCAAAAAAATACAGCAGTGATGCAAGAGGCAAGTTAAGCGAGGTGGTTTCCAAAGCGATTATGGCGAATGCTACCGAAGAAGATTTTGATATAGTTTATAAAAGCTTCAAAGATGCACCTCTTTCGCAGGCGAAAATAAGGGAAGCTATTATGTTTGGAAATTATCTTGCCAAACTCAGGAACAGCGATAATGTAAGAAAAGGTGTGGATGCCATTATGGACGTAAGAAACCAGGTACCCGAAAGATTCAGGAAGTATGTAGACCCCGGAATACAGCCCACTTTTAATAAAATCAGCGAGGCACAAAAAGCCCAGGGTAATATACAACTCGCCAATTACATTGATGGGCTGTTGAAATAACCGGAAGGATAATGCTGAAATAATAAATTCCGGGTAAAACCGTTTATTCAGTAGTGTTTTCTCATATCAAATGGTTAAAAAAGCCCGGCAGAAGTGCCGGGCTTTTCTTATTCATAAGATGGTATATCTAACGATAACGGCTATACGAAGATATTTTTATAACTGCAATAAAGCCCGAACCTACCATCCCCCACTTGCACCACCACCGCCACCGGAGCCACCCCCGAAACCTCCAAAGCCGCCTCCCCCAAATCCACCGCCACCAAATCCTCCTCCACTGAAGCCGCCGCCACCGCCGCCACTGCCGAGTAAATTACCCAAAATAAACCAAGGTAATCCGCTGGATCCCCGGCGACTCATATAAGATCCGCCTCCTCCACCACCTCCTCCACGGAATACCGACACAAGAATAAGAATTACCACCACAATAAAAATAATGGCTCCTACAGGTATTCCCCGGCTGTGGTCAGCGGCAGTAGCATGATACTCCCCGGCTGCCGCCTGCTCTATGGCATCAACCCCATTATCGAGGCCGCGATAATAATCGCTGTCTTTGAAGGCAGGCACTATCCTGTTATCAATAATATCTTTGGCCGTAACATCCGGCAGCACCCCTTCCATTCCATAACCTGTCTGTATATTTACCTTTCTGTCGGCCAGAGAAACAAGGATCACTACCCCATTATTTTTTTCTTTGGTTCCCACACCCCATCCGCGCAGATACGCCAAGGCTACATCACTTATATCGTCACCGTTAAGATCAGGCACTGTAATGATGACAATTGCAGAAGAAGTGGAATCATTATAGGCATCCAGCTTTTGTTCTAATGCATCTGCCTGGAAAGGCGCCAGCATATTCGCAAAATCATTTACAGCCCGCGGCGGATTGGGTTTATTATAAATTTTTTGAGCAAAAGCAGCAGTGCCCGCAAATAACAAAACCAGTAAAAGGAGAAATTTTTTCATTGATTATTTACCAAAAACAATTTCGTCAGGCAATTCATTTTTATCAGTGCTTTTATCGTAGGGAAAATGAAAGTGCAAAGCCTCACCCACCTCTTTCACACATTGACTGATGCCGGCTGCATAATTCTCTTTATTAAAATGAGCAATCATTTTCTTGACAGCATCATGCCAGTATTTGTTTCCCAGTTTTTGATGTATGCCTTCGTCGCCAAACAATGCGAGTTGCCTGTCTTTTAATGCCACATACACCAGCACCGCATTCCGGTGCTGTGTTTTCTGCATGTCAAGTTTCATAAAAATTTCAGCAGCCCTGTCTAACGCATCCACAAACCGGCATTTACTTTCTACAAATACCCTTATCTCCCCGCTGGTACTTTTCTCAGCATCGCGGATAGATTGCACAATCTGCTCATTTTCCTCTTCGGAGAAAAACTTCCTTGTTTTGCGAGCTAACGGCCACATGTAAACGCAGTTATTTTATATCAAAATGGATGTTGGGAGCTTTATCGGCACCTTCATCTGCCTTGTAATACGGTTTCGCATGGAATCCAAGAATACCTGCAAAGATGTTATTGGGGAATTGTTTTACCTTAAGATTATAGGCATTCACTGCAGTATTATAATCGCGCCTTGCTACATTAATCCTGTTTTCCGTTCCTTCAATCTGGGTCTGAAAATCCTGGAAAGCCTGTGTGGTTTTCAGGTCGGGATAAGCTTCTGCCACAGCCATTAACCGGCTGAAAGAGCCCTGCAGCTGTGCCTGTGCCTGCTGGTACTGTGCCAAGCTCGCCGAGTCGTTCACATCTACATGCACTGAAGTTGCTTTTGCCCTGGCGTTGATCACTTCAGTCAACGTAGATTTCTCAAAGTTGGCAGACCCCTGGATGGTTTGCACCACACTATTGTATAAATCCATCCGGCGCTGATAATTTGTTTCAACATTGCTCCAGGCGGTTTGCACACTTTGGTCAGCGGCTACCAGGCCTCTTTGCTGATTACAACCCCAGAAGAAAAGAATGATAATTATCCCAAGGATAACCCATAAACCTGTTGATTTCATTTTTTAAAGTTTTGATTTTTTCAAATGTATCGTATCCCAAAAGAAATACCAAAGACCTGCAACTGCTAAAATGTCTTTGGCCGTTAATTATTATCACGATTTAATTGCGGCAATTCCGGGTAATGTCTTTCCTTCAAAATATTCAAGCAACGCCCCGCCGCCCGTGGAAACATAGCTTACTTTATCTGCCAGGTGAAACTCATTTACCGCCGCCACACTATCGCCTCCGCCGATCAGGCTGAATGCGCCTTTGGAAGTAGCGTCGGCAACTGCTTCCGCAATCGTTTTGGTTCCCTTCTGAAATTTTTTCATTTCAAATACGCCCATGGGACCGTTCCATAAAATAGTTTTTGAATGGCTGATTACTTTTTTGAAAGTCTCACATGCCATTTCGCCAATATCAAGTCCCATCCAGCCATCCGGAATATCGTTACTTAATGCCCCGGAAACATTTGCCGATTCATCAAACTTGTCGGCAATAATTGAATCTGCGGGAAGATGAATACACACCCCTTTATCTTCGGCCTTGCGGAGCAATTCATTCGCCTTACCGAGCCGGTCCTCTTCACAAAGGGAGCTGCCTATTTTACCACCCATAGCCTTCATAAAGGTATATGCCATTCCCCCGCCAATGATAATATCCGTAGCTTTATCCAGCAAGTTTTCCAATATCAGGATTTTGTCTGAAACCTTGGCGCCGCCAATGATTGCAAGAAACGGCTTCTGCGAACTATTCAATACTTTTTCAGCGCTGCTCACCTCTGCCTCCATCAGCAGTCCAAACATTTTTTTACCTGGAGGGAAAAATTTTGCGATCACCGCTGTTGAAGCATGCGCCCTGTGAGCCGTACCAAATGCATCATTCACATATACGTCCCCCAGTTTGCTTAGCTTCTCCGCAAAGGCTTCATCCCCTTTTTCTTCTTCTTTATAAAAACGAAGATTTTCCAATAGCAAAACTTCACCGGGCTTTAAATTCCCCGATTTTTCTATGGCTTCCGCACCAATACAATCATTGGCAAATAACACTTTTGTTCCTAACAATTCCTGCAAATGATTTACCAGGTGTTTTAATGAATATTTTTCGGTAGGACCATCTTTGGGTCTTCCCAGATGAGACATCAGGATCACGCTGCCACCATCATTTAAAATCTTTTTTATTGTAGGCACGGCAGCACGCATGCGTGTATCATCAGTAATATTATATTCTTTATCGAGCGGTACATTAAAATCAACTCTTATTAAGGCTTTTTCATTTTTAAAATTATGATCAGAAAATAGGGACATTTTTCGTGCATTTAAATTGTAAGGATTTCAAATGTATAGAAAAAGCGTGAGTATGGGCTGAGATGTTTATGGCAAATCAGTTATCTGTCAGATTGATAGGTTGGGCAACAGGATGATTTGCAACAAAGTTGTACCCGAGAATGCCTGTAACGGTAGCGGCGATTTGCTTTTGGTAGATCTGTCCGGGAACATTCATTTCTCCCAGCGGACTGATACCCGGGCCAATCACCGCCAGCCACGCATCTCCCGAGCCTTTGATAAGAGCGTCATGATTTATCCAGCTGTTTTTCTTTTTGCCTCTGCCGTGATCGGTCGTGATGATGAGCGTGGTTTTGTCTTTATACTCCGGCGTCGACTGAATGTAATACCAGAGCTGTGCAATCATCTTGTCTGCTTCGCTTATATGTTGCAGGTATTTATCATATTGTCCGCGATGTGCATCTTCATCACATTCGCCGAAACCAATCAGCATCACCCTTGGTTTATTTGCCCTGATATATTCAGATGCCGCAATAAAAGTAAGCGCATCCTGCCGGGTATCTTTTTTATCGTTAATAAAATTTTGCTGCAGGTCATTGAATTCTTTCAGATAGATATTCCCGTTTACAGGAACGGAATCATACCCGCTGTAAACCGGCAGGGCATTGCGGTCTTTATTCAATATGTAGGGAAAAATGTTCCAGGACGTAAACGCAACTACATTGTTTCTGAACTCATCGAGAGAATTCAGGTATTCCAACACATTGATGTTTTCATTCTCCACCGGGCGATTGGAGTTCACATACAAATCAGGATAACCCGTGAGGATCTCATTGTAACCGGGATACGAAAACTTGTAGGCATTTGAAACATTTACCCTGTTCTTCAGCAGCCTGTTGCCGTACAACCTGCCTTTCCTGGCAATAACATTCCAGAAAAAAGGAAGCAATTTTTTTCTGCTTTCTTTTGCGCTCGAATCATAATACAGCAGTTTTGCCAGGTCAATATCATTAGTATAACGCGCATTATTGATAATAGAAGAATCAGGCCCTTCAAAGACTTCCTGCCACCGGATGCCGTCTATGGTCACAATAAAAACATTCTTTGCCACGGGCAGTTGGGCTTTGCCTGTAAGAAAACAAAACAGAAAAATTACGAACAGGCCTGGTTTCATGTGAAGAGGTTTTGCAAAGAAACCGCACCGGTATAACCTTTATGAAACGAAATCATTAAATAATTGTAAAGGCTTACGTCAATCCCCCTTGTTATAAAGAAACCTAATTTTTATAAAAAGATTTGATAATTTAATCAAAAGTCTACTATATTTGTCGGGTAATATGAGTAATGACCTGCAAATATCTTTTCTTCGTCTGATGAAAAGTTTTTGTATGCCGTAAGGCATCGCTAATCTATTTTTACCCGGCTGTACTTACTTCCCATGGAGAGCATTCACATTTATCACTTATAATCAATAAAAATTTATGAGCCATTTACATTTTGAAACGCTGCAGCTTCATGCAGGTCAGCAACCCGATTCCAACACCCATTCAAGAGCAGTTCCTGTTTATCAAACCACTTCCTATGTTTTTAATAATTCTGAACATGCAGCCAATCTTTTCGGATTGAAAGAATTTGGTAATATTTATACGCGCATCATGAACCCGACCACCGATGTATTTGAACAACGTATGGCAGCATTGGAAGGTGGCGTGGCAGCGCTGGCAACTGCTTCCGGACAGGCAGCACAATTTCTGGCACTGACCAATATTTTGCAGGCCGGGGAAAATTTTGTTACCACAAGCTATTTATATGGCGGCACCTATAACCAGTTTAAAGTTTCCTTTAAACGGCTGGGCATTGAAGCCCGGTTTGCCGACGGCGATAATGTGGAAAGCTTTGTAAAGCTCATAGATAAAAATACCAAAGCCCTTTACCTTGAAACCATCGGCAACCCAAGATTGAATATTCCGGATTTTAAAAAGTTTGCCGAACTCGCAAAGGAATATGATTTGCCGTTAGTTGTTGATAATACCTTCGCCGCCGGCGGTTATTTGTTCAGGCCATTGGAACACGGTGCAAATATCGTGGTGGAGTCTGCAACGAAATGGATCGGAGGCCATGGCACCTCGATTGGCGGCGTGATTGTGGATGGAGGCAATTATAACTGGGGTAACGGAAAGTTTCCGCAGTTTACTGAGCCCTCTGAAGGATAT
Source organism: uncultured Ginsengibacter sp. (assembly GCA_964627765.1). GTDB lineage: Bacteria > Bacteroidota > Bacteroidia > Chitinophagales > Chitinophagaceae > Ginsengibacter. Next base: position 13,655 of record CAZVKO010000019.1, read on the forward strand.
CATGGATTAAAATTCTGGGAGGTATTTGGCGAAGGGAATCCTTTAGGCCTGCCCAATATTGCCTTTGCCATTCGCGCAAGGGTAGAAGGCCTGCGTGATTTCGGACCGTCGCTGAGTCCGTTTAACTCATTCCTGTTGTTGCAGGGTCTGGAAACATTGTCCCTGCGGGTACAACGCCATGTAGACAATGCATTAGAGCTTGCACAATGGCTCGGAAAACATGACCTGGTGGATTTCGTGGAATATCCCGGACTGGAAAGCAGTCCCTATAATGCCCTGGCCAAAGAATATCTTTCCAATGGTTTTGGCGGCATCGTAAATTTCGGCGTGAAAGGAGGTAAAGAAAACGCTGCCAGGTTTATTGATTCGCTCAAGCTGGTAAGCCACCTGGCAAATGTTGGGGATGCCAAAACACTCGCCATTCATCCTGCATCCACTACCCATGAACAGCTCAGTGAAGAAGAACAAAAAGCCGCCGGCGTAGCTCCTAACCAGGTGCGCATCAGCGTGGGCATTGAACACATTGATGACATAAAAGCTGACCTTGAACAGGCCTTCAACAAGGTTTTTTCGAGAGAGCTTTTTGGATAAACAGGAATTTTATAATTATTTCTGAACATTTGGCTGCCGGTGGTTTTACCGGCAGCTTTGTTGTACCTTCGCACTCCTTTAATAAAACCACTTTGTCGTACAGTATTTACAAGTCCGATAAATCTTTCACACTCGAGTCCGGTCATACCCTGCCCGGTTACCATCTTGCTTATACCACGCTGGGTGCATTAAACAGGGCAAAGGACAATGTTGTATGGATATTTCATGCGCTTACTGCCAACAGTAACCCGGAAGAGTGGTGGCCCGGCCTCGTAGGCTATGGAAAATTTTTTGATCCTGAAAAATATTTCATTGTTTGCGTAAACATGCCGGGAAGCTGCTATGGAAGTATAGGCCCGCTCGATATAAATAGTAAAACAGGAGCGCCTTTTTATCATGATTTCCCTTTTTTCACTACCCGGGACATGATCAGATCCTATCAGCCGCTGAAAGATCTTTTAGGCATAAAAAAAATAAAAATTGGCATTGGCGGTTCCATGGGTGGCCAGCAGCTGCTTGAATGGGCCATCGAAGAGCCGGAGCTTTTCGAAGCCATATTTCCTATCGCTACCAATGCGACACACTCTGCATGGGGCGTGGCTTTCAATGCCTCACAACGGATGTGCATACAGGCAGACAGCACATGGAAAGAAAAAAATGAGCAGGCAGGAAGTGAAGGAATGAAGGCCGCAAGAAGCGTTGCATTGATTTCTTACCGGAGCTATGACACTTATCATGCAAGCCAAAGCGAATCAGAAAATGAAAAGATAGAACATTTTAAAAGCGAGTCGTACCAAAGATACCAGGGCGAGAAACTGGCAAAAAGATTCAACGCATTCAGCTATTACTTCCTGAGCAAAGGCATGGATGCTCACAATGTTGGCAGAAACAGGCTAAGCATGGAAAATGCTTTGCAACAAATAAAGGCAAAAACCCTGGCCATCGGAATAAAAACTGATATACTTTTTCCCATAAATGAGCAGAAGCTTATTGCTGAGCATATACCGGGAGCCAGGTTTGTCGCTATTAGTTCCTTGTACGGCCATGATGGTTTTTTACTGGAAGCTGAACAACTCCAAAATTTAATCAGTAGCTTTTTAAAGGCTTCTTTGCAAAAAAAAATTCTGAATGAAAATTTAAAATAAATGACAGCGCACCGCAAATTAACAATTGGACTTTTTGGTTTTGGTGTGGTAGGAGAAGGTTTATATAAAGTGTTGCACCAAACGGATTCTTTAAATGCCGCAATTAAAAAAGTTTGCATAAAAGACCCTGACAAAAAAAGAAATGCACCCGCAGAATTATTTACCACAGACCGGAATGAGCTGCTGAATGATCCTGCGATCAATGTAATTGTAGAAGTAATCAACGAGGCCGATGCGGCTTTTGAAATAGTAAGCACTGCTTTAAAAAACGGAAAGGCGGTGGTAAGCGCCAGCAAAAAAATGATTGCTGAACATTTGCCGGAAATATTGAAGTTGCAGGAAGAAACAGGCTTGCCTTTTCTTTGTGAAGCATCTGCCTGCGCATCCATACCTGTAATCAGAAATCTGGAAGAATATTACGATAATGATTTGTTGCATTCACTGCGTGCCATTATCAATGGCTCTACCAATTACATTCTCACGAAAATGTTCGCAGAAAAGCTGGATTTCAAAACAGCCCTGCTAAATGCTCAACAGTTGGGTTTTGCAGAAGCTGATCCAACGCTCGATATAGAGGGATGGGATGCCGTTAATAAATGGGTTATTCTTCTGTGCCATGCATACGGAATTGTTACCACGACGGATAATATTTTATTTACCGGTATCCAGAATATAAGTGAACATGATGCAAAGGTGGGAACGGAAAAAAATTATGAGATACGGCTGGTGGCCCAGGCAAAGAAATTATTAAATGGAAAAATTGCCGCCTTCGTAATGCCGCAATTTGTAAAGCATGACGATCATCTTTCTTTTGTGAAAAATGAATACAATGGCGTGGTGATAGAAAGCTCTTTTGCCGATAAACAATTCTTTTATGGAAAAGGTGCGGGAAGCTTCCCGACTGCATCGGCCGTATTAAGTGATATCTCTGCCTTGCGGTATGACTATAAGTATGAATACAAGAAGTTATATCATCACACTCCCAATGAGCTGACCCATGATTTCTATGTAAAACTCTATGTAAGCTTCGAAGAGTGGGAATATATTCCGAAGGAAAAATTTGAATGGATAGAGGAATGGCATGCCCAGGAAGGAAGAAAGTATCTTATAGCGGTAATGCATTTCAAACACCTCGCCGAAAGCGATTGGTGGAAGCAGAATAATACCTCCATTGTGCTGACGCCGGAACCCATCATAGAAGATGTGGAGCTGAAGAGGCTAAAGAAAAAAAGCCTGGAGCTCGCAGGGATTAGCTGATTATTTTCGTTTCCCCTATCCCGCTATTTACCTGAAAATTACCTTATGAGTAAACTGCTCCCCGGTGTTTTCGTCCACAATTTGCAATATATAGATACCGGTGCTCATTGTTTTGGTTCTTGCTATTTGCACCTGGCTATTGACTCCGCTTACGAATATTGATTCGGTCATGAGCTGGTTGAGTGAATTGAACAGTGAAATTTTATATTCATGATTTGCAGCTTTAGAAAAATCAATGCGTAAGACACTCGTTGCAGGGTTCGGATAAACAGCAATTTCATAATTGATATTACCCACGGCCACCGTTACGACAGCACTGTATTTATACGTGTTGTCATTGTTAACGATCCGGATTCTGTATAAATTATTTCCCTGGTAAGGCTGTATATCCCAAAAATTATAATTCAATAAAGGCGCCCCTTTTGCCTGTGCCGACATTTCCCCGATTTCAACAAAATGACCTGACACATCCTGCCGTTCAATTATATATTTTGCAACAGCATTTTCATTGGCAACCTGCCAGTTGAGCGATACCTTATCGCCGACAGGTTTCCCTGAAAATCCGAAGAGTGAAACAGGAAGTACTGTATAACAACTGCCGGTAAGGTCGTATACAAAAGTTCTTTGAACGCAACCACCATTCACCTCTATATGACATATGTAAATGCCGGTGTCAGCCGGCAACACCGAAGAGATATAATATTCCGAAGAATTTCCGATCAGGGTGCTGTCGGTATCAGTAATGTGGGTTTTCCTGTACCACGAATAAGTTGCATTCGTTATACTATCAACATTCAATAAAACTGGCTGGAGCAGGCAATTCTCGGACGCTGAGATACCTGCTATCGATAATGGTAAAATGCTTACATCGCTTAAGGCAGCATTGCCGCAGGCATCTATTGCCCGGAGCCGGATCAGGGAGTAAGTGGTTCCATTATTAATATTAAACAGCGGGCTCGGTTGCGGGCCGGCTAAAATGGAAGGAGAGGATGGAGTACTGCCTATTATTTCATAGCTGAATGGCCCTGCACCATTTGAGACAACAGCCCCAATGCTAAACCCGTTTGCATCGCACTGATAAGCCGATGACCTGCTTAAATCAGGAAATTGGTAAGAGGCCACACTAACAGTATCGTAAATTGTTTCATGGCATGAACTGTTGATTTCATAGCTGATAACGTACGTTCCGGGTCCAAGGTCCTGGAATATATAATCATTCCCGGAAACAACATCAGGATCTAATTCAGGAGCCAGGGCCGTATAATCCTTTGAAATAATTTTTACAGTAAAATATCCAAGGTTTGTAGATACGCTGGTTTGTATATCACCTGAACCATCGGCCCATGTGCCGCTGGGGCATTTTTGAGTAACAAGGGGTACGTGGGTAAAATAGCTTACGTCAGAAGAAACGATTGAAGAATCAATATCGCCGCAATTATCCGAAACAACAACCATATACTTCTGACCTGCCAGAAGCGCCGGTACATTATCGATGCTAAAATTGGTAGATGTATAATCACCATCGAAGTAAGTGGAATTATCCGGGTTATAAACGGTAACATGGTAGGGCGACCCTCCCCCGGTTATGGAAATATTCAGTTTTGTAAGTCCAATTGAACATGATTTGGATGACGATACTGCAATACCCATCGCTGCAGGTGATGCAGTAAAACATCTTACAATAGTAGTATCGTAACAACTGTCTGCAATGTGAATGCAGTAAGAACCATAAGCAAGATGATTAAATATTCCATTGGAATTGCAACTCAACTGCACTCCGTTACTATCATAAATACAATACTGAGGGTTGTTCAGATTGTTTTGCCCGGTAATTTTAGCAGTAAAATCATTGCAGGTTCTGTTACTGATGCTTACTGAAGCGCTTACTGATGGTACCTGCCGGCTTTCGTTAAAACAATAAGTAAATGTTGTATCCGGGCAATTGCTATGCACTTGCACGCAATAACTGCCATACCCCAGGTTATCAAATATTCCTGTGGAATCACAGGTTATTAAAACATTAGCTGTACCATACAAACAATAGGATGCATTGGTAAGATTATCGCTGTGAATTGTAGCAGTAAAGGCAGAGCAGGCTTCATTGGAGAATGATACCGACAAGTCGTCGGTCACCACGGGCGGCCCCAGATGAAAACATTCTATGATGGTAGTATCCCTGCACACATCATGAACATGAATACAATAACTGCCCACCAGCAAGCTATCGAAAACACCGGCAGAATCGCAGCTGATAAGATTGCCCAGGCTATCATACAGGCAGTAATCCGGATTGGTTAAGCTATCGCCTACAACACGAATCCCCAAATTGCTGCAATCGCCATAATCAGGCACAATAGAATCAATTACCGGCACCGGCGGCGAAGCAACAAAACACCGGGTGATCGTGGTGTCAATACAGCCGTCATGTGTTTTGATACAATAGCTTCCATAAGAAAGACTATCAAAGGAGCCGGTATTATTACACGTTATCAATGAACCTACGGAATCGTATAAACAATATTGGGGATTAGTTAAATTATTTTGCCCTGTAACAGAAGCAGTAAAAGTTTGACAGGTTTTACCGGTGATTGAAACAGCAGCTGCTACCGAAGGCACGGGCCGGTTTGCAACAAAACATCGTATGATGGTCGTGTCCGTACAAGCATCGTGCGCATGTATGCAATAAGCTCCGTAAGGCACATTATCAAACACACCCGTACTATCGCAGCTAATTTGGTTTCCGGAACTGTCGAACAAACAATACAGCCCGTTGTAAAAATTGGTGATGCTATCTACTGCAACAGAAAAGGAAGAGCAGGTTGTGTTATAAATATTTACTGATGCGCCAATGGAAGGAATCAAAAAAACAGATGTCGTAAGTGATTTTATATTTCCGCATCCGTCACGGGCAATTACATTGAATGAGCCGTTCCCGGCAATCTGAAAAGTGAAGTAAGGAGATGTGGACCAAAGGGTATCGCCCGGCGCCTCTACCACTCCATAAGTAAAACCGGGCAGGCCTCCAACCGTACTAATGTTGCCCCTGCTATCCGTAGCCGTAATATATCCTTTTGCCGAATCACATGAAATTTTATTAAAGGTGCATGAATTTAATGTCCAGGTGTAGTTATTGATTACTACCTGCCGTGTTTGTAATCCGCCACATGAATCACTCAGCTGAATACTATAAGTTCCGGCAATCAGATTATTGAAATTTCCGGTCGTATTAGTCTGGCCAACGCCCATCGGTGAAGGGGCCACTATCTCAAAAGAAAAAGGATATCTGCCGTCCTGGAGACTATCTAACCGGATGCTTCCATTGTTGCCGTTATCGCAACTTACATCTATGCTTTTCAAAGTAAAATTCGGCGCCTGGTAGGAGCCGGGCACCACCACTCCCGTTTGGGTATAAGTACAATTGGTGACAAGATCATTGACGGTAACCGTATAAGTTCCCGCAGATAACCCTGTAATAGAATCCACAGTAGTAAAATTTGTATTGACCGGGCCGGCCACCTTGTACCGGTACGAACCCGATCCTCCTGTGGCAAATATCTGTATGGCGCCGGTAGCAGCACAACGGGACTCGAAAGTAGAAAAAGTTGCATTCAAAAGGGAACAATCCTGAGCGTATGCGGGTAAAGTGCATACAAAAATTAAGAGAGAGGATATAATAAAGCCTCGGATTTTCATCGGTTCAGGATTACATGGTTAGCCGTAAATTATAACGCATTTGTTGCACCATTATTTTGAACCAAGCGGCTTATATTCAAAGAACCGGGAACCGGGTGCAAAACAGATTTTCCAGGATATTCCAGCCAAAAAAATCTGTTCACTTTTTTATTACCTTCGTCTGCTAAAACAGCTATTTAATCGATAATTTTACCCATTCCGGTAAGTATCATCTTATATAAAACCAAAAAAATTACCCATTAAAATTTATTGATACTTTATGCTGAAGCCCCCTACGGTGTACAAACATGATTTCGTTTTTATCAAATCGGAATATAAAATAGTGAAGATAAAATTTGATGACATACTCTTTTGCAAGGGCATGAAGGATTATATCCAGATTTATGTGGCAGGGAAAAGTAATCCTGTTGTAACATTAAAAAGCCTGAATGCCTTTGAAACCAAGTTACCGCCTGAAAAATTTATCAGGGTGCACCGTTCGTACATTGTTTCGCTATTGCATGTCGATTCAATTTCAAAAAATGAAATTTCCATAGGAAAGCACATTGTACCTATTGGAAGTATCTTCAAGTCTGACTTTTTTAAAATGGTGGACTTACATTCCTGACGATCTGCTTATTAATATGCAACTTTCAGTGAATCGAGATCGTGCCTTGTTATGGAGGGTATCATTCCTTTCATCATCTTTTGGACAACCACTTTACCGGTTTTCACCGCATCTTCTTTTGTAAAAAATACTTTGTTTCCCCCGATGGCCGGTATACAATATTGGTGAATGTAAACTTTATCATCAACTAAAATGTTATAGCCCCATCCGCTATCAACCCGTATGGGTGCTATTTCCAGTTTATGAGTTCCTGAAACGGCATCCTTCTGTTCAGATTGATTACACGAATAGCTTAAACCAAATAACGCAATAAAGATCAGCGTCCGATGATAAGTTTTCCTGTTAATCATTGGCATTATAAGCCTGGTCAGGGAAGAACTGATTTATATCATCAAAGGCATAGGTGCTGCTTCTGCCCGTAAGAATAAAGCCGCCCTGCGGCAGGCTAAAGCTTACAGCCCCGGTTCTTGCTGCTTTTTCAAAAGCAGTTTTTGATGTCCACAGGTCAGTGGAGAAATCATATTCCCAGGTAGAACTGAGTAATGAGCCGGTTGCGGTTTGCCCGGTAGATATATAAGCTTTATCCCCAATTATAAATGCGGCAGCATTTGAACGAATGATATCAGTATAGTTGTCGTCATAAGAATCAGTGCTTACATTGGTGATGGGCCTTAATTGGGTCCACTTCGTTGTTGAGGGATCAAATGACCAAAAATCATTCACTGTAGAACCATTGTTGACCCCTGTAACGATATATCCTTTATTGTTATAAACAAATGCAACGGCGCCAAGTCTTTTTGAACCTCCGAATGTGGGTATAGTCGTCCAGGTATCCGTTGTAGGATCATACTGCCAGGTATCTTTTAAATAATTGCCATCGAACCCTGTTGAAAGATACCCTTTATCCTGTATGCCAAAAGCGACTGCATCATAGCGGGCACTACCTCCAAAATCAGTTTTCTGCGACCACGAGTCAGTGGCCGGATCATACGCCCATACATCTTTTAACATATTTACCCCGTCGAACCCGGTAGCAACATACCCTTTTCCTGCTGCGGTGAAGGCAACGGCCGAACTACGCGGAGTGCCGGGAAAGGTATCTTTTTGCGTCCAGTTATTGTTCACGGCATCATACTGCCATAAATCATTCAAACGATAGGTTCCGTCATAACCAGTGGCGATGTAACCGGTATCATTGATTACGAACGTAACAGCCTCGCTTCTTACAACACCTGTCATTTCTCCCTGGTAAACCCAATTACCGGTAGTGGTGGTGGAGGATCCCTTGTGGCACGAAATTAATCCGGAAGAAGCGACAGTCAGATATAGCAGTATATGTTTTGCTTTCATTTTGAAAATTTATTTCGCACGAAAATAATCTCCGCTTATTTTCATAAATCGTTAAAATGGCTTTGCAAGATAGTTTTATCGACAAACGAGTTGTTTTATCCGCCAAACCTTTTATCTATATGTTTAAATTTATCTTTACAAGAAAAGATTTGCAAACGAGTTAACAGACAAATTAAGTTAATTTGCAGACAACAAGCTATCGTTTAGCCATAGTAACAAAATGCTAACACAGCCAAGGTATAATATTGCAGCCACCAATTTTATAGCATGAGAAAAGGGATGACTATTTTTTGCAGGAGGCAGGTTTTGCTTTTAATCCTATCCGCATTAGTAATGGCTGCCTGCCAGAAAACTCCCGTCCAATTTGGCCAGGCTTATGTAAATAATACTTTTTCAAACATTGTTTTGGTGGACACCATTACCCCGGAGCTATCCACCGTTTTCATGGACTCAGTTGTAACATCCGGTTCTGGTGTACTGCTCTCAGGCGATTATTCAGATCCTTTTTTTGGAAAAGTTTCGGCCAAGTCTTTTTTTGAACTGGCTCCATCCGGATCGGTAACTCTTTCAAATAATGCGACATTTGATTCGCTGAAACTGATCCTGATTCCAAATAAAACGTTTTATGGCGATACTGCCGTGAATTGCAATTTTTCTGTGTACCAGCTTTCTAACCAGATGAGCTTTCCCCAGTTTCAGACTGTTTTTTACAACAATACTGATTTCGCTGCCGGCTCTCCGCCACTGGGAACTTTTAGCGGCAGAATTTATCCAAACATTACCGATAGTGTTTTTATTACGCTTTCCAATACAACCGGCCAGGATTTGTTTAAGCAATACCAGGAAAATGACCTGACTATTCAGTCTACCGCTAATTTTCTACCCTATTTTAAAGGTTTACGGCTTGGATCCTCTTCGGGAAATATGCAGGCAATTTACGGATTCAAAGATTCGGCGCTTATGCGGCTATACTATCATGAAACTGACGCGTTCATCGAAAACAAGCAAATAGATTTCACCTTTTATAATGGTGATAATATGCAGTTCAATCAGGTATTGTCAGATAAAACAGGAACGCCGGTAGAAGCCTTTAACAGCACCAATAAAGAGCTTGCCGCATCTTCAACGGGTAACAGCTCCTATCTTCAATATCTTACGGGTTTTGTACCCAAAATAAAATTTCCCACTCTCAGAAATCTTTACTTAAGATCTGATTTCGTAAAAATATTAAAGGCGGATTTGATTATAAAACCTGTAACCGGCACTTATCCGGTCAATATGCCTTTACCCCCGGTTCTTTACGCATCTGAAACCGATCAGAACAATTTGCCGGGCACTAATTTAACCGATGCAACCAGTAACTTTCAAACCGGGAGCCTCGAACTTGATAATTTATATAATCAAAACACCCAGTATACCTACGACGTAACAAGTTATTTGCAGCAGCAGATTGATATTGGGTATACTGCACAAAACGGCCTTTTATTAATACCACCTTCGCCTGCAAGAATCAATGCGTTAAACAGGGCTGTTTTTGGAGATAAAACCAATGCACAAGGTTCCATACAGTTAAAATTATATTATGTATCTGTTAACCCGTAAATTTTATATGAGATATAGCCTGTTAACAGTTATGGTTTTATTTCTGAGCTCTGCCACCTTTTGCCAGAATGTAACTTCGCCCTATTCAATCATCGGGATAGGAGATATAGAAACTTCCTATTTTAACCGGACCGGCGGTATGGCCAATACAGGAATCGCCTATCGTAATAATACATCGGTACTTTTAAACAACCCCGCTTCATTGAGCGATTTACAAAATCAGTTATTCATTGTTGAATTGTCGGGCCGGGGAAAAGTAGTAAGTTATTCGGGACAGGATGTAACGCCCGGAACTACCAGCAAAGACTTTGCTATTGACAGGTTTTCATTGGGTATCAGGGCAACTAAATGGTGGGGAAGCTCTGTAGGTGTGCTGCCATTCAGCACCAGCAATTACTCATTTAACAGTAATACCAATTTGCAGGGAACCAACACTACTATACCTGTTTCTTATGATGGCAACGGGGGCATTAATCGCTTTTATTTTGCCAATGGTTTTAAGATTACTAAAAATTTATCAGTTGGAGTAAATACTTCTTTTCTTTCGGGATCATTAACCCAAACAGATACCATTTTTTCATCCGACCAGGCAAACGGCATTTTTACAACAAGGGATATCTACCTCCGCAACCTGTATTTTGATTACGGATTGCAATACCACATTCCGGTGTCAAAAAAATGGGATGTTACGCTGGGAGCAACGTATGCCATTCAAACTGACCTGCGGGCCACCACTACAGCCCTGGTAAAAGATCAAAATGGCGACACTTTATCCAATCAAACGCTTTCTGACAATTATTTCACCTTACCCAATTCCTCCGGGGTGGGGATTGCCATTACCAAAAATCAAAGCCTTAGCTTTCTGGCCGATTACCGGCACCAGGATTGGTCGTCACTTCATATATCCGGATTAAATTACAATCTGGTAAACAGTAATCGTTATTCTGCAGGGGTCGAATTTTCAAAGCTGAAACAATATCTGGGAGTACCCTACGAAGTATATAATCTGCAGGCCGGCGCCTATTACGACGAATCTTATCTTGAAATCGGCAACCAGCAGGTGACAGATATGGGCATTACATTTGGTGCCGGATTCAACAGCAGGCGCAGCACTTTAAGTTATCATCTTTCTGCACAATTCGGCGTTAGAGGCTCGAGGTACACGCCGATAAAAGAAACTTATGCAGGGTTTACTCTTACCTTTTCTTATAAGGATTTCTGGTATACCAAGGGAAAGAAATTCGATTAATTAGGACCTGCACAGGACTAACGGTGTAGGATACGCGAATTTTAATCATTTTTGCAAAAACAAAAACCCGTTTTATAGTTGACGGCAGGATTCGGACTCACGGCCTTCCCGATTACCCATCGGGACGTGATAACCGGGCCATGCCATTCCAAAATATTTTATAAATAAAAAAAGCATCACATTGCTGTGAAGCTTTTCTGTCGGGGCGGCAAGATTCGGACTCACGGCCTTCCCGATTACCCATCGGGACGCGATAACCGGGCCATGCCGTTCCAGAAATA
>CAZVKO010000020.1:0-9368 GCA_964627765.1 uncultured Ginsengibacter sp.
GGGGAGCAGAGCTGAGAACGGGCTGGTTGGGTTGGCCTGGAATATATACATCAGGACAGGCCAGGGAAGGAACATTGCCATCTGACCAGTTGGCTGCCGTGTTCCAGTCACTGCTTACGGAGCCTACCCAGTAGTTGTGAAGCTCGATAGTTGCAGTTGAAGAATAAGAACCGGAGCAAGCTCCGTTCTTAACCCAAGCCCTATACAGAGAAGGAGCCGTCACATTACTATACGCCAATGTTGTAGTTGTATTGGCTATAGTTGTCCATGTAGCACCACCATCCGTAGAAACTTCCCAATGCTGTACATTTCCGGTATTACCATTAAGATTCAGGATGCCCGTTCCATTGTAGCAAACAGCGGTTGTAACGGGTGTTACGTTTCCGCCGACAGATCCGTTATTCACGGTAATTGTACCGCCAAGCGATGCTGCAGGCGAACAGCCACCAGTAGTAGTAATAGTATAATTAAACGTTCCCAATTGTGATGGTGAGCCGCTGACGGTAAATGTATTTCCGCTCAATACTCCGGTAACACCTGTCGGAAGCGAGCCTGTGAGTGTTGCACCGGTTGCAGACCCTCCAATGGTATATATAATATTGGTCAGGGTACCTCCCATACAAATTGTCGGGGAAGCAGTTCCTGATGTGAGTGTGATAGTCTGCGCCTGTACTGTAATGGTTCCGGTGGCAGTAGCCTGCGCGCAGGTGCCGGTAGTAGTCACGGTATAGTTAAAGGTACCGGTTACGTTGGGTGAACCACTTATAGTGAATACCCCCGCATTGTAAGTACCGGTAACTCCCGCCGGCAGACCTGTAACTGTTGCACCAGTGCCACCTCCGCCAATAGCATATGTAATATTGGTAATTGGCGAGTTCAAACAAACGGTTTGCGTATTAGTGCCGGCTGCTGATGACAGCGAGATAGTAGCATCCGGGTTAATGATAATCGTCCCGGTAACAGATGCCCCCGGTGAACAGGTTCCGGACGTAGTAATGGTAAAGTTATAGGTACCTGCTGCAGGTGCTACAGGTGTTCCGCTGATAATAAATGTACCCCCGCTATAGAAGCCCGTAACGCCATTAGGCAATGATCCGGCTGTAATAGAGGCGCCGGTAGCAGTGCCACCGACCGTATAAATCAGCGATGTGATGGCATCGTTCCGGCATACGGATTGCGATGCAGGACCTGTAGTCTGAACGATGGTCTGATTCTGTACTGTAATAGTTCCATAGGTTGTATCCGACTTACAGATTCCCGTTGATATAACGGTATCTTTAAATACTCCTGCAACGGTCGGGGTGCCTGAGATCGTAAAGGTGCTGTCTGTTGAATTATAAGTTCCTGTTATTCCTGCAGGCAATCCTTTAACAATAGCGGTTGAACTACCTGACCCACTTACCTGATAAACAATTGGAGTAATGGCAGTATTAATACAAACTGTTGGCGATGCATTGCCTGATTTGAGTGTTAATTTTTGGGCCAGTACTTTTATTGTCCCGGTTACAGAATAAGGTGCACAACCTACTGTAGTAATGGTGTAAGTATAGTTGCCCGCTACTGTCGGGGTACCGCTGAATGTGAGTTTTTGGCCATCAAATGTGCTGGTAATACCTGCCGGCAGACCGGTAACATTCGGACCGCCCGTACTACCATTGCCCACACTATAAACGATATCGGTGATCGGGGTATTAACGCATACGGTTTGTGCATCTGTTCCTGTTGCAGAGATAAGATCGATGAATGTTGATAAGGTTCCGAATGAGATATCATCCAGGCCAAAATCGTTACCTCCCAGTGCTGTCTGCAAGTCGGTAATCGATATTAATGCCGTTGTTGTAGTTGGTCCTGAGGTCCAGGTTCCATAGAATCTGCTCCAGCCGTTGTTGGAATTGTTACTCTGACCTGCAGCAAGGTTGTCAATGGTTCCTACTTGTGTTCCGTTTATATTAAACTGGAGACTTGCAAATGGACCTGCATTATTTAAACTCATTCCCCATGCCGAGAAATAATAAGTTGTATTTGGAAGTACATTTACAGTTTGCTGCCAAACCTGGTAAGAGACACCCGCCCCATTCACAAGCATGAAATTCCCTGAACCGGTTGTATGGTCATGGCCCCAGAAATTACAATGGGTGAGTTGTCCGTTGGTACTTACGGTATATAACCCCTCATCGAGAAGACCTGTCGGATTTGGATATGCACAGCTGCCGTTCCAGGGCATATTTGCTTTTCCATAACCAGAGGTAAATCCAACATCTCCGGATTCAAAATCACCATTTGTTACGAGTTCTGTTGCTACCTGTATGGTTGCAGATGTGGTGCAGCCGCTACCATTTGTAACCGTTACCTGGTATTCACCGGCAATATCCACATTGATTACCTGTGTTGTTTCACCTGTACTCCACAGATAGGTGACTCCTGCCGGGCTTGCGTTTGCAGTAAGCTGCACTTTACCTGGTGTGGCACAGTAGTTGGCTGAGATGGTTACTGTAGGAGCGGGATTTACCACAAGGGTTACATTTTTAGTGGACATACACCCTGATGCATTCGTAAGCATTGCAGTATAGGTATAGGTACCACTTGCAGTGGGAGTAACAACAATGCTTGAGTTAGAAGCAGAAGGTGTTCCTGCTCCGGAAGGTAATCCGGCCGTTGCGGCAGGTGATGCGGTCCATGAATAAGAGCCCGGTGCACTGGTACCAGTTAAGCTGATATCATCTATAGCCCAGTACCAGCCGTTATTGGATACATACTCGAACCGAATCAAAAGGTTTGCCTGATTTATATAACTGCTAAGGTCAACATTTTCAGTAGCAAAATTTGTAGACGCACCAACAGAATTGCCCGCACCACCAGCCAGAGCGTAAAGATCCTGGACGGTTGTCCATGTAGTTCCATTATTGGTAGATACCTGTACCGCTACTGTCTGGTCAGAAGCATTTGCCTTTCTGTAGTAGGTCCTGTACGTAAATGTAAGAGAAGAGAGCCCCGTTGTATTCACCGAAGGCGAAACCATTGAGGTGTTCACATAATTATTGTAGTTGTTCGGGTCATCGGAAATAGTGAGCATAAATTTGTTACCAGTGGCACCACTGCTGAAGTTAACATTGGTTCCACTGCCATTATTATAATTATAAGTACTGGTTCTCGATGTCCACTGTGACCTTGCCGGGTTAGTAAAAGGAGTTCCGTTTACCAGTGTAAAGGAACTGGTTCCGGAGAAGTTTTCTGACAACATTGTTACCGGTGGAATCGTAGTTGTAGCTACCAGGTTGCTGGTGTTGCCCAGGCAGATAGTAGTCGGCGACGCTGTTACGGAGGTAATGGGTGTTGGCGAATTTACTGTCACCGTTGCACTTCCTGTTTTATCGGCAGCTATGGCTGTACAGTTTGCATCGCTTAAAGTGGCGATGGTGTAAACAGTAGTAGCAGCAGGAGTTACGTTTACCGTAATGGTTGGTGCTGTTCCGCTGAAGGCTGTTCCTCCCGACAAGGTACCGCTGATAGTTCCTGATCCTGTTACGGTCAAAGTGAGTGTTGCGGTGTTACCTGCGCATATTTGCTGTGTACCACTGATTACTCCCGTTGGGCGGGCATTAATGCTGATGGTAGCGCTTCCGCTCATATTGCTCGTACAACTGGTGGTTGCATTGTTTGCAACAACGGTATAGGTTCCGGCTGCAGTTTGGCTACCAAAATTAATAGCAGCGCCGGTGCCGCTTACAGGCGTACCAACTGTGCTTGCGCCGTTGTATAATTGATAATTTACACCTGACTGTGACCCCGATAAGCTAACAGGCAAGCCACCGGAGCCGTTACAATACGATCCGCCACCAGTTACACTAAACACGGTAGGCAACGGGTTCACTGTAATAGTAGTGTTTCCACTCATATTGTTTGTACAACCTGTAGTTGCGTTGGAAGCCACCACCGTATAGGTGCCTCCGGCAGTTTGATTGCCGAAGCTAATGGCGGCGCCTGTACCATTTACAGCTGCGCCCACAGGGCTGCCCCCGTTATATAATTGATATTTTACACCGGATTCTGACCCTGATAATCCAACAGCTACACCGCTACCACCGCTGCAATAGGATCCGCCACCGGTTACATTGAATACTGTTGGTAAGGGATTAACGGTAATGGTAACGCTTCCGTTCATATTATTGGTACAACCGGTAGTAGTGTTCGTTGCTACTGCTGTATAGATGCCACCGGCAGTTTGATTGCCAAAGCTGATTGCGGAACCGGTACCATTTACAGGAGCTCCAATAGGGCTGCCGCCATTATAAAGTTGATAACTGATTCCTGATTGAGACCCGGAAAGGCTGACAGCTACCCCGGAACCGCCGTTACAATAGATACCGCCCCCTGTTACATTATAAACAGTAGGTAGCGGATTGATAGTAACTGTTGCATTCGCGGTCATGTTGCTGGTACAACCAGTAGTGGCATTAGAAGCTACTACAGTGTATGTACCTGCTACGGTTTGGTTACCGAAGCTGATAGCCCCATTAGTACCGCTCACTGGGGCTCCAACAGGGGTGGCACCTCTATACAACTGGTAATTTACACCGGATTCTGACCCCGATAAACCTACTACTACTCCTGAGCCGCCATTACAGTAAGCCCCTCCGCCTGTCACACTGAATATGGCCGGTAATGGGTTCACAATAATTGTTACGGAACCACTTTGGTTTTGAGAGCAACTGTTGGCGTCCACCACACTTACGAGATGATAAACATAGGTGCCGGGTGTTGCCGTTGATTGTGTAATGGCGACAGAAGTTGCAGCACCGGAAGTGCTCACTGTTTGGTTACTTCCATCTACTCCGTTTTGAGTAATATAATAGGTGAAGGTATAAGGTTTTGCACCGGAAGCGCCTGTGAAGGTCACCTGTTGTGCTGCGCTGTTCTGGCAAACGGTAGCGTTGCCCGAAATAGTTGCTGTAGGCTGGCTATGAACCGTTACACTTAGCGATGCCGGTGCTGCTGCATTGCATCCGTTTACATCGGTAAATGTTATCTTGACCGTACGCGTTCCTGCAGTAAGCCATTGAATAGTTGCCGTATTTGAAGTAGCATTTCCGCCACTGATAATCTGGTAATCGGTTCCTGCGGTACCGGAGATCGTCCAAATGTAATTGGACTCGCCCGCATTGGTAGTGTAGGTTCCATTGGAAGCAGCACATACTACCTGGTCACCACTTAATGTTGGTGTAATGGTGGTATTGCCTGTTACAGTTACAGAAGTATCCCCCGAACAGCCATTGGCATCAGTATAGTTTACATATACCGAATACGGACCTGTTGCGTTCCAGTTTATAGTAACCGAATTGTCGGATGTGCCACCGCCACTCTGGATGGTACCCCCTGTTACAGTCCAGGTATAGTTCGACTGGCCTGCCTCTGTAAGATAGGTATCTGTTGAGTTGGGGCATATCGGGTTAGGACCGTCCAAGGTCGGGATTGGTAATGAATTTACGGTCACGTTTGTTGTTACTGTAGTGTTACATCCGCTGGCATTAGTAACAGAGTAACTAATTGTGGCGGTGCCACCGGAAATCCCGGTTACCACACCAGATGCATTCACGGTAGCAACAGTGGCATCACTGGTGCTCCAGGTGCCTCCGCCGGTGGCGTCGGACAATGTAATCGTACTGTTTACACAAACCGATGTTAACCCTGTGATCGGGTTTACAACCGGTACATCATTTACTGTTATCGTGGCTGTTTGTACAGTAGTGCATCCATTGGCATTTGTTATAGAATAGCTGATTGTGACTGACCCGCCGGATATGCCGCTTACGAGGCCGGTACCGTCTACTGTTGCAGTAGAATTATCTGAACTGGTCCATGTACCGCCTGAGGTACCGTCAGACAATTGTGTTGTACTTCCCACACATACGTTGAAGTTGCCGACGATCGGAGATACTGCGGGTACAGCATTTACCGTGATATCTTTTGTAACGGTGCTGCTGCATCCGTTGGCATTCACCACCGTATAGGAAATAGTGGTTGTACCTGCAGCTACCCCTGTAACTATGCCTGAAGCATCTATGGTAGCGGCAGATGTGTTGCTGCTGCTCCACGTACCTCCTGGGGTACCGTCGGTTAAGGTAATGGTAGCGCCCGCTTCACACACTGCTCCGGGTCCTCCAATGGGCTGCACCACCGGAAGTGTATTTACCGTAATAGAAATACTATTAAATGATGCAACGCAATTGGTTGCGTTTGTTACTTCTACAGATACCACGTCACCATTTGAGAGCGTATTCGTGGTGTAAGTATTGGAAGAATTATATTGAACAGTTGTTCCGTTTATTTTAAAATTGTAATTGGTATATCCCGGAGTAGCTGTAAATACAACTGTTGCACCGGTACAGATAATTCCGTCATTCGGACTATTGCCTGAATTTTCGCTAAGAGATAATGTTCCGGAGGGCAACGGGTTTACCGTAATGGTAACTGAATTGAAGGTAGATGTACATGTCTGGGCATTGGAAACATCTACTGTTACTACATCACCATTATTAAATGAGGCATAGCTGGCAGTGTTGGATGGCCCGTTCTGGAAGGATACGCCATTTATCTTGAAATTATAATTCGCAAATCCTGCAGAAGCCGTGAAATCAACATTATCACCGGAACATATGGTAGTGGCTGATGCGCTGAGTGTTCCGGATGGCAAGGCAACTACCGTTATAGCAGGTGAGGTAAAGGTTGAAATACAACCATTATTGTTTGTGACAATTACTGTGATATAGTCACCGTTTGCGAGATTGGTTGTGCTATAGATATTTGAAGCACCTGACTGCAAAGGAGTACCTGTGCCGTTAAGGTAGAAAGCATAACTGGTGTAACCAGCACTTGCAGTGAAGGTGACATTAGTACCTGCACATATAATATTATCATTCGGAGTTCCTGAATTTTCAGCGGCTGTCAATGAACCTGTCGGAACGTTGTACACTGTTATTAGCTGGGGTGGACCAAAGGATGCACCGCATCCGCTTGCATTGGTAACATCTACTGTTACCACGTTCCCGTTGGTAAGCGTGGTAGTGCTGAATGTATTTGATGCTCCGCTTTGAGCTGATACACCATTAATTTTGAAATTATAGGTAGCAAAGCCTGCGGTAGCTGTGAATGTTACATTGCTCCCTGCACAGATCTTGTTATCGTTTGGTGTACCGGAGTTTTCAGCAGCAGTAAGGGTTCCTGCAGGTAAGCTGTTTACTGTTACTGTAACAGGAGCTGAAGTGGCAGTACAGCCATTGGCATTGGTAACATCCACTGTAATGGTATTGCTTCCTGTTGCAAGAGAAGTGGTACTGTATGTATTGGTGGCTCCGCTCTGAACAGACACCCCGTTAACCTTGAAGTTATAGGAAGTGCCACCGCCTGCCGTAAATGTGACGTTATCACCTGCACAAATCGTGGTTTTATTCGCAGATAAAGTTGGGGTTGGTTGTGGGTTTACGGTAATCGTTACAGGCCCAAATGTAGTTCCGCAATTGTAGGCATTTGCAACGTCTACGGTAACCTGGTCCCCATTATTGAGCGAAGTAGTACTATAAGTATTGGGAGTTCCTGTTTGAACAATGGTGCCGTTTACTTTAAATATGTAAGAGCCATACCCGGCAGTAGCGGTAAACGTTACCGGGTCACCTGCGCAAATAATGTTGTCATTTGCGGCAATACCTGAATTTTCTGTAGCTGCGAGGGTTCCGGCCGGGATGGGGTTAACAGTAATTACCGTATTAGTAGAGGCCGTACAACCATTTGCGTTGGTTGCAGTAGCTGTGTAGGTCTTTACTCCGGAAGAAGAAGGCTTGAGATATACCGTTGCGATGCTCAGCCCGCTTGTATACACGGTTGTAGCTGCAGCATTCGTATAGAGATCAGTAATGGGCGACCATGTTACAGCCTGTGGCGTAGCAGGTGTTGAATAGTTAATTATTATAGTTACGTTGCTGAGGGTGCCGTTGGTGCCTTCAACGTTATTGTCGCGAACGCTGAATTGCCAATTACCATTCAGGTCAGTAGCGGCAGAATACAGGTTGCTGAATGACGGAACATTGGATGTACTGCCGGTTCCAGCTGTTCCGGCACTAACCCCTATTGCGGCGTCTGCTGCATAGGTATCTGTGAAAGGTGCCGAAGCGCTGCCAAATGTAGTTGTTCCGTTACTGGCGACAATGGTATTTGTAAAATTATCTCCTGTGCCTCCTTCCTGATTCACCAGGTTTAAGATATTGCCATTGGGAGCTTTTAAATTAATAATCAAATCCCGATCATATTGTTCGGTTATATTAAACTGAACTGAAATGCTGGTTATAGTAGCATTGGCCGGTATACCGGAAACCGTAGTTGTATTGGCAACACCGGTAGTACTATTATCAGGGATGGTAGTGCTGCCGGTAAAATTAAATGAAGGGCTGAAATTATTGGTAGTTCCGGAAAACAGAGTAAGTATGGTTGCCTGGCAAATAGTATCTGTTAATGGCGTAATAGTAGGTGCAGCCGGAAGTGCGTTAATAATAACTGTTGCACTTCCATTCATATTTGACTGGCAACCTGACGACGCATTCGTGGCTGTTACTGTATATGTTCCGGCCGTAATTTGATTTCCGAAGCTAATGGCTGATCCGTTACCAGCTATGGGCGTGCCCACAGGGGTACCGCCGCGATAGAGCTGGTAATTAACACCAGATTGTGAACCATCAAGACCTATGGCAACACCGGATCCGCCACTGCAATAGCTTCCGCCGCCGGTTACATTAGCTACTGTGGGTAATGGATTTACGGTCAGAGTGGCATTGCCATTGCTGGTTACGGAGCTACAATAACCCGTGATTATAACACGATATTTGTATCCGCTGTAGCTTACAGGAACCGCGGTCAGATTCATTGTGGCATTCGTTACATTGCTGTATACACCACCGTTGGAAAGGTTATTCCACGTAGTTCCTCCATCTGTACTTACCTGCCATTGATAAGCCAGACCTGTACCGGTTGCTGCAACAGTAAATGAAGTATTATTATTTTGACAGATAGTGCTGTTGGACGGCTGCGTAGTAATGGCTGCATTTGAACCCACTGTAACAGCGAGAGACTTAGCAGCACTGGTGCCACAGGAATTGCCTGCAGTAACAGTAATATTACCATTTTGCCCTGCAGCGCCTGTAGTAACTGTAATGGTGGTAGTTCCGTTGCCAGCAGTGATAGTCCATCCTGCAGGAACAGTCCAGGTATAAGTGGTTGCATTGGGAACCGCAGCGATAGAATATGTTTGGCCTGTAAGAGCAGGGCACTGGGCGGTAGTTCCTGTGATAGTGCCAGGTGTAGCCGGAGTTCCGGGATTAACC
>CAZVKO010000021.1:0-18547 GCA_964627765.1 uncultured Ginsengibacter sp.
AAGGAAACAGATATGGATGGCAATTTTACATATAGCCCCGTCACTGTGCTGGTAAATACCAATGAAAATCATTTGCTCGTTTATCCAAACCCCGCCAATGCTGCGATTGAAGTAATTGCTCCTGTTAAAAACAAAGGAAAATCGTCAATAATTTTATACGATGCAACGGGAAGGCAAATAATATCCTTAATACCGCAAACCGGAACCAATCGCATTAATACTTGGCCTTTGCCGGCAGGAATTTATATTTTAAACATATTAAACGACGGCATTACTACTGCAGAAAAAATTATTATACAACATTAGATTATTTTAAAAACTCTCTATTGTACTTTTGGAAAAAACGAGTAATTCTTATGCCGATGATCACTAATTTCATAGCCGAACTACAACATGAGTCTGCCAATACCAGGAAAATGCTTGAAAAAGTTCCTAATGATAAATTATCCTGGAAGCCACATGAAAAATCAATGTCGCTGGGAAGGCTTGCTTCGCACATCGCTCAAATACCCATGTGGTTTGAAAGAATTCTTACTGCTGATGAATTTGATTTTTCAAAATCTGCTTATAAGACGGTTCCGGCAGGAAGTGTCTCGGAAATTTTAGAGCAGTTTGATGATAAAATAAATAAATCGTTGCAGTTGCTCGGAGATACATCTGATGAAAAGCTGGACCAGGCATTTACTTTGAGAAATGCCGATAAAATTTATTTTACATTGCCTAAGAAAGTTATGCTGAGAAATTTTTCTTATAATCATGTATATCACCACCGCGGACAATTAAGTGTGTACCTGCGTTTACTCGGTATCCCGGTTCCGGGCATGTATGGCCCTTCTGCGGATGAGAGTATGTAAATTATAAGCCTGATTCCTATGGCTTACATTTCGAACAGCCATTGCCGTTATATAAAAGGTAAAAGATATACTTATCGGCTCAGCTGATCTATAAGGCACGCCACCAGCGAAGTCCAGCCGGTCTGGTGACTGGCGCCGAGCCCATGCCCGTCATCGCCATGAAAATATTCATAAAATAAAATCAGGTTTTCATTTTCGGGTTTCCGGTAAAACCAGTTGTATTTGCCATAAATCCGCCGGTTCCCTTCAGGGTCTTTCGTAAACAGGCTCACTACACGCCTTGCCAGCTCATCCGCCACTTCCACGAGGTTCCTATAATTGCCGGATCCCGTCGGACATTCCACTTTCAGGTCGTCTCCATAAAATTCTCCGTAAGTTCGAATAGACTGGATCAATAGATAGTTGATAGGAATCCACACCGGGCCGCGCCAGTTTGAATTTCCGCCGAAAAGATTTGAGGTAGAATCACCGGGGTCGTATTGAATAGTGTATTTGATATTATCAATGGTAACGGCATAGGGATTCTTTTCGTGGTACTTTGACAAAGCACGGATACCGCCCGGGGAAAGGAATTCCTCCTCATTGAGCAGATGTACTAAAATTTCTTTCAATCTTTCCTTTTGTACCAGTGATAATAGAATTCGCTCTCCCCCGTTTCGCTCCTCATTCGGCCAAAAGCGGCTGTTCTTTCTTCTGTACTTCTCAAACCATGTAATTCTTTTCTTAAAATCTTCCAGCTTGTCGCGGACATTTTGCTGAACAGTTGATACAGCAAACAGTGACGTGATGCCTACAATAGATTGTATGCGCAATTGAATTGTATTGCCACCGGATAAGGCGAGAACATCGTAGAAAAATTTATCATCGTCGTTCCATAATCCCTGCTGATTGAGCGCTTCGGCGATTAAGATAAAGTGTTCGAAAAATTTTGTTGCAGCATCTTCAAAAGAATCGTCCACCATGGCAATCTCCAGTGCCATGTCCATCATGTTCAAAGCATACATGCCCATCCAACTAGTACCATCAGCTTGTTCCAAACGATGACTGCCGGGCATTTCGATGCTCCGGTTGAATACGCCGATATTATCCAGTCCAAGAAATCCTCCCTGGAAGATGTTGTTTCCGCTGGCGTCCTTCCGGTTGATCCACCAGGTAAAATTGATAATAAGCTTGTGAAATATTTTCTTCAAAAAGCCTACATCTGTTTTACCCGTCATGGCTCTTTCGATCCGGTATACCTGCAAGGCAGCCCACGCCTGCACGGGCGGATTCACATCGCTGAAATGCCATTCATAGGCGGGCAGCTGCCCATCGGGTTTCATATACCACTCGCGCATTATCAGTGTGAGCTGGTGCTTTGCAAATCCCGGGTCAAGTATGGCCATAGGTATGCATTGAAAAGCAAGATCCCATGCCGCATACCAGGGATACTCCCATTTATCAGGCATTAAAATAATGTGCTGGTTTTTCAGATGCTTCCATTCGTGATTACGGCCGTTAAGCTTTCCCTCGTTTACGGGCGTAATGCCGTCGCTGGTGATAAGCCATCTTTCCACATCATAATGATAATATTGCTTGCTCCACAGCAGACCGGCAAAAGCCTGCCGCTGTATGTTTTTTAATTCCGGGGAAATATTTGCGGGAAGTATGCTATTATAAAATTCATCCGCCTCTGCTTTCCGCTGAGCAAATATGCTTTCAAATCCCGTATCAAAAGGGCGTTCGTATACGCGCTCACTGAGACGCAGATAAATTGTTTTTGATTCATTGGGGCCAATAGTAAGGTCATAGACGGGTGCAAACTTTGTTCCCGAGGTTTGGGTACGCAATGCTTTTACATATTTCTTCTGGATAATAGCGGTATGAAAAGCATCCTTTACAAAAGGCGTTTCGTTCGGCTCACCAAAAACTTTTTGCCTGTTGGTTTCATTCTCCGTGTAAAAGGTGGCGCGTGTTTGCTGGAAGTGCAGGTAATAAGTTCCCAAGCGTGGATGCGTTGCCTTAACGGTTGTTTTATTATAATCTTCTATAACCGGTTGCTCCGGCAGGTTTTTATTGCTTGCCCTGTTGTAAAACCAAAGTGTAGGCAATACTGTTATACCGGCGCTTTTCGAATACCGGTTATGAATATTTATCCTTATAAGAATGTCCGTCGCCTCTTGTTTTGCGTAGGTGATGTTTACATCAAAATATTCATCGTTATCAAAAATTTCCGTATCAAGAATTTCAAATTCGGAATCTTCCTTTGAACGCTCCCTGTTTTGCTTTCGCAGCTCTTCGTAAGGAAATTCCTGCTGGGGATATTTATATAAATACTCCATGTAATAATGTGAAGGAGTATTATCAATATAGTAATACAATTCTTTGACGTCTTCGCCATGATTGCCCTGCCTGTTGCCTAACCCAAATAATCGTTCCTTAAGAATAGGATCTTTCCGGTTCCACAGAGTAACTGCAAAGCAAAGGTTTTGAAAATAGTCAGAAATACCCGCAATACCATCCTCTCCCCATATATAGGAACGAAAATGGGCATCGTCAAAAGGAAAATAATTCCATGCGTCACCGTATTCGCTATAGTCTTCCCGTACAGTTCCCCATTGCCGTTCACTCAGGTAAGGTCCCCATTTTTCGATAGGGGTTGGTTTTAATAGATTGTCTGCAAGTCGCTGATGTTCTGCTGTCATTCCTTTTCATTTAATTAACCCATATCCGGCAACCAAATAAGGATAAAGGTAAAATAGAATTCCTATCTCCTTCTTCCTTTTATATTTATTCCTAAAATGCTGAAATAGTAACCTTTGTAATTTTTTATGACAAAATGATAGCCCCCCTTTCCGCTACATTTTCATCCTGCCGGCGAACGTGTGTTAGTATTATAACGGTAATGGTTACCCGAAAAAAGAACAGCAACCATCTTCAGACCAGAAAAAAATTGAGCTTCGCTTGCGGATTCGGAAAAAAGCTATTATTTTAGCATTCTCTGAACAGCTGACCTGCTGTATCGCTTACTTCATCATCCCTGATAAGCCTTATCCCCTCTGATAATAAATCCATCACAAGGATGAGGAAAATTATACCTATACTGATCTTATTGCACCTGATCGTTTACACTGTTTCCGGACAATCATTTACTGTTTCCGATCTTTTAAAACTATCTGCAATCCCGTCAAAAAATATTGATCGTTTCATGAGCAAAAAAGGGTTCTCACTTACGGGTGGTAAACTGGAAAATGATATAATGGAAACCGAATTCACTTTAAAGCCTGATATCAAAAAAAATTATGCCGGGCCAAAGCACATTATAGATGTCAGCTTTGGTAATAATGAAAGAACCTTTATTCTTCATACTTCTTCCTTGAATGAACTTTTGCAGGGGCAGCAATTGCTAAGCTCGCAGCAATTTTTTTATGATGACAAAAAGAATGTGCTGAAAGATTTCCCGGTACTCTTTCAAAAAGGGAATGTGGCAATACAGACCTCCTCAGTAATTATTGACAGTCTTCCGGAATATGCTTTCACTTTAACCGTGAAAAGGCTGCCGGAAGGAATAAAGTATGCAGAAGATCTTTTGCGGTTTGACTCACATGAATTTTTAGCAAGCTTTTTCGGAGAGCAGAATGTAAAAAAAGACCTGTATTATTTTTCTCAACAGGAGTTGCAGAAATGTTCGGTCTTATTTGGCGGCACTCCTTACCAGGTAGTGTTTGTATGGGGCGATGCAGATAATCTGAATAAGCTTCAATATATTATTGTACCGCATGTGTTGCCTACGGTAAGTGCAGCAAAAGAAAATCCTGTTACCGGGAACAGCGAATGGCAATTCAGAAATGGCATTTACCCGGGTATGGATGTAAAGGAGCTTTTACGGCTTAACGAGGTTGATTTTGACATTTACGGAAAAAATTCCGGGCTGGCTTATATGGTAAAGCCGGGTGAAAGCGGAAAAATCGATTTTAAAAAAACTGCTGTAAGCCTGAGTTGTACTGCCTGCGATGATCTTAAGATATTTAACCAGCAGGAAGTAAGTGCCGTTGAAGTAACCAGGAATGATATTCCTATGTACATAAACGACGTAATATTATATCCATCTGAAAAAGCATCCGCTAACTGAGCCTGCTAACGACTACGCAAAAACGAAAAATCTGTTGACCATAATTTAATCCTACGCTGTTACTGGATTCGCGTACGATGAAAACTCTATTCCCGGTTAATTGCCATTCGCTTCCTTTTACATCTTATTTTATCGAACAGCCAATAAGTAAATTTCGTTGATAAAATTCCCAGTCCGGCACCTGTTACTACTTCGCTGAGCAAATGATCTTTGTTATAGATACGAAGAATGCCAACAGTGGTGGCAATCACGTAACCACTATAGCTTACAACAGGGCTCAGATGTTTTAATTCCTGGTGAAGAAATTCTGCGCTTCTGAATGCATTGGCGGTGTGTCCCGATGGAAATTTGGTAGGATAGGCTGTATAAGCCGGTATTTGTTTACTGATAAGCCGCATTGCATATCCTACGCCACCCGTGATAAGAATTGATGATGCATCCAAAATAAGATGCTCCTTAAAATTGTGCTGTGTTTTCAGATGCAAGGCATCCATTATATAAACGGCAGCCGAGGGAGACCACATGAGGTAATCTTCCGCATTTGTGTGAAAGCTGGCATGATTTTTTACAACGCCCGTATAAAGGGAATCGTCAAATTTTTGAATTTCTCCGGAAAATGATTTTAATCCGCTATATACAAAAAAGATTCCGGGAATAATAAAAACAGGAGGCTTTAAATAAGGGTCTCCGGTGCAGGGATGGGCCGATGTATCTTTTTCGTCCGCATAACTGCTATCAGCCTGCGCAAAAAGAACATGAGCGTAAAGCAGGAAACCTAAGGCAAACAATAAACAATAAGACAATTTACGCGCAGTCAGCATTTAATAGTATTTCTCAAGTTTAATGAAAGTTCTGATGCACCGGTTTACTATAATTCTTTTCTCCGGCAGTTATTGCCACCTTCAAAATATTTTCTGATGGTGGTATAGGGCAATTATATCCTGCAGTATAAGCGCAGTAAGGATTATATGCCTTATTAAAATCCACAGTCAGATATCCTTCTTTTATATCGTCAATCACAAAATCCATATACCGGCCGCCGCCATAGCTCGTAAAGCCTGAAGTGGCATCGCCGAAAGGAATAAATAAATAATCTTTATACTTTTTCTGCTTCATCAGGTCTATTGACTGATAGATATATAATTGTTGTAAAGTATCATGGATTCTAAATTTTACCAATCCATATTTCAGATATTTTTTTTCTTTGCCTGACGAGGTTGTCATTGTGAATACATTCGTACTATTTAATTTCTCAAATGATGCAATGACACAATATTCTTTATTTACCGGGTAAAAGGAAATATATCTTCTGTCACCATCCTTCACCACTTCATGCGTATCCACGTATTGCTTTTGATAGAGCAATAACGAATCACCATAAGAAGATTGTGATTGGGCTAACACCGGTAAACAGCAAAAAAAAGCTATGACAGGATAAATTCTCATATGCGTTAAGGCTTTTTAAAGATACTTCAATCTATACAACAAAAAAAGATCCGCAATTCAAATTGCGGATCTTCAATGAAAGCTTAATAAAACCTTCACGAAACCAAATTAACAGATTTTTTTGCTGATACTTCGTTTTCCATTTCATTTTTTGCAACAACGAAACTTCCAGCTTCATTCAGCAACGCCACATTAAGTTTTATATCGTTTGCTCTGATATTTGTTTGGATCCTATTCATGCTGGTAGTATCACGTTTAGGCCATTTACTGGTGTCCGGCTTGGGCTTGTTAGTGGTATCCTGCGCAAAAATTGCGGTTGCCGCAAAGCATGTTAATCCAAGGAAAACTCCTTTTAATCCGGTAGATTTCATAGTGTAATGTTTTAGGTTAGAAATAAGTTTCTATAACATTACCGAAAATGATGCCAAACCGGAAAAATGTGAATAACATTACTTCAATAGTATTCCGAACCGGATTTTTTAACTTTATTAAAATTTTTATTTACCGGGCCATGTATTGTTTTTACGATCTACATCGGGAAATTCATCGTGGGGATCTATCA
Source organism: uncultured Ginsengibacter sp. (assembly GCA_964627765.1). Lineage (GTDB taxonomy): Bacteria > Bacteroidota > Bacteroidia > Chitinophagales > Chitinophagaceae > Ginsengibacter. Next base: position 6,974 of record CAZVKO010000021.1, read on the forward strand.
CCACTGATTTAATTGCAGAAGTAGTATTACATTTAAAAGTCCACTCGCCACCGCGCTGCCATATTTCAACAGGTAGCTTTATTTCCTGTGAATTGCCATTTTCTTCTTTCACTTCTGCTACTACCGGCATTGCCATTTGTTGCAGATTTTCAATGGTGATGAGCGACCCTTTTGTTGCATCGCCGTCAACATATTTCACGTCTTTTACCGCCTGGTCCAATTTCCATATTTCGCAAAACCATTCTTTCCAGAACCAGTTAAGATTATCTCCGGCCGCGTCATTCATACAACGGAAGAAATCATCGGGCTGCGGATGCCTGAATGCCCAGCGGCTAACGTAAGTCCTGAATGCGTAATCGAATCTGTCGGGCCCAATTATTGAGTTGCGGAGAATATTTAGCCCTGCAGCCGTTTTAAAATAATACTGGCCATAGTCACTCAGGTCCATTGACTCAGGGGGCGTCATCAGCGGATCTTTCGCTGTTTTTAATGCGCGCGCCATCTGCAAAATATACCGGTGCGTAGTGTCACCATATTCACCATGATTGAACCAGTTAGAGGAATAACCATTGATAAAAGTATTCATTCCTTCATCCATCCACATATATCTTCTTTCATTGCTGCCAACGATCATCGGGAACCAGTTGTGTCCTATTTCATGGGTTACATCATGCCATAGATTTCCTTTACCTATTCTGTAACTGCAAAAGACTATCCCGGGATATTCCATTCCCAATGCAACGCCTGCCACCGCCACTGCTGAATTCCATGGATATTCAAAATAAGCTTTGGAATAAAACTCGATGCTTTGTTTTAAATACTGGGTTGCTCTTCCGTATTTATCGTACCCTTTGCTTTCAACGGGATAAACAGCCATTGAAATTCCTTTACGGCCGGAAGGAAAATTAATCCGGGCGGCATCCCATATAAATGCCTTGGATGCTGTCCATGAAACATCGCGTGAATTTTGCATTTTAAAATGCCAGGTCAGTGTTCCGTTTTTTGCCGGCCTTGTAGCGGCATCTCCTATTTCACTTTCTTTTACAATAAATACGGTACTGTCGCTCTTTCGGGCTTCATTCAGCCTGTTGATTTCAGTTGCCGTTAATACCTGCTGGGGATTTTGCAAATCGCCTGATCCGGCAACAATCAGATCAGACGGAACCGTTACATAATAATCATAGTTGCCGTAATCGCAATAAAATTCTCCAAGACCCATATAAGGCAATGTATTCCATCCCTGCACATCGTCATACACGCATACGCGCGGGTACCACTGAGCCAGTTCATAAACCACGCCATTTTTAGTATACAATCTTCCCATACGATCGGCGCCATATAAAGGAATGTAAAAGAAATATTTTACGCTGATGCTGATCCTGTCGCCCCCGGGCCTAACGGCAAAGGGTAAACGAAGCTGCATCCGGGTATCGGTGATAACCGGGGTAATTTTATAATTTTTCCCTTTGTAAGAAACCGATACTGTTTCGATGTGATAGCCGCCTTTGGTGAAGCCTTTTACATCAAACCGGTCCCCGGAAACAGGTGTTGCGGCGGCGCCACGTGAATCAGGATTAAATAAATTCTGATCCAGCTGAAGCCATATATATTTTAAGTTATCCGGGCTGTTATTGGTGTAATTGATTGTGACGTCGCCGTGCAACGTTGTATCCGCTTCATCTAACGATGCATGAATTACATAATCTGCGCTGTTCTGCCAGTACTTGGGGCCCGGGCCCCCGTTGGAGCTTCTGAATTCAGTTGCGGTTTCCGGCATAAAATAAGGATCGAAAACCGCATTCTTATTATAAACGGATGCAGTATCCTGTGCTAAAAGCGGTTTGGAAGAAATCAATAAAATCAAAATGCCAAGTGTGATAAAGTTTTTCATCAAGAGAAGTTTTTATGAATAAATTACTGTTAATTAATGGGAACTATTTCCCTTTACTCTTTTTTAACCGACAAAATATATAATAGTAGCAATATTATAAAAGATATTGTAAGAAAAAATATATAACTATAAAATGCCCAACCTGATCCTGCTACTTTTTCTTCCTTCAGCAAATAAACGATAAGGCCAGAAGCCAGAAGAAATGGAATCATTCGAAAAAAAACTTTAAACACGGAATAAAAGATTTAGGTTTGGGAACATTGAAAACATATCCAATTAAAATAATTAATAGGGTATGATAAGTACATATAGATAAAAAAGAATTATTCTCATTTTTTATTTTAATATAATATTCACAATTTCTTTGGTGGCGGAGGTTTTACATATTTTATCCTTAATATTTTCCTTAAGCGGTTGAATTATAGGATCAGTTATTTTCACATCCTTTTTTTCCTGCACTTGTCGTTTTTACCTAAGGACTTCCTTAAAAAATCCGCTTATGCTTTTATGCTGCTGTAACTGCAAAAAATATTCAAAGAGCTTTTCTTTATCCTGCTACAAGATAATTTTTTTTCTATATTGATGATAAACTGTTTAAAAAATATTGCAACCAATACACAGCTCGTGCACATCTGCGCTACGAGGCTTACCCACATTTGCATAACATATGCCATAGCTAAAGCGCTCAATGTTACTACCGATTTCATTAAGAACTTTAATGAAGACGCTGCTTTCGTATTATCGACAATACTTATTATAATCACGCTTCTTTGGTTAAATACGAGTTTAATCCTCTCGGAAAAATATTGCAGCTTTACGATGAAAGAATTGACTCTACGAACGGATGCTCAAAGAAAAAATAATCTTATTGAGAAGTTGATATAACAATAATATAAATAAAAAACCGCTATGCTTTTATCGCACAGCGGTTGTGTGGCTTTATACGTTTAAGTCCATTCAGGAAAGTAATGAGGGAACTGTTTATCTGTTGTAATAAGTTCTATTCCATAGCTTTGGAACAAATCAGCGTAGGCCTCAATGTACTTCCCGATATTCGCTTGATTAATAGCATCTCCGTCTAATGAAGCCGGCACACTAATATTATTTTTTTGCAAAAAAGTATCAAAATCAACAAAATCATTAACCACTACATAAGGTATTCTAACAATAGAAATGGTAAGAAAGAATCGCGTTGTGTTACCAGAGTTCCATATTCCAATGTTTATTTTTTTCTTTTTTTCATCATTTATTAATATAATTTCAAATTTGCTCTCATTTATCATCTCAGATTTTGATAACACATAGCCATACTCTTGTAAAAATCTAAACCATTCTGTTATTTTATCGCTTGCGGCTAATAAAATAGATGTATTCATTCTGCTATTATTTATCTCCAAAAATTGTTTTAGTTTCCATACTATAAAATGTCCCTTTTCCATCTTGTGTTCCCAAGCCTGTATCTAAAACTTTGTAGCCTTCTTTTTTTATTTTTTGAGCCCATCTTTCATTGTGTTTATAAATGGCTGATTGCTTTACTATGTCTTTGGGAACATGTCCGTTATATTCTTTTAAAAGCCCTTTCCAAGCCACCTGTTCTTCTTCAGTTGCCACAAAAGTTTCAACTTTAGTTCCAGTCTGCTTTTCAAATCCAGCCGCAAATTTTAATACCCTTGCATCAAAATCTCTACCTATCACTGCTATCTTTTCAGAAGATCCTACTAATACTCTTTCCGCTCTAATGCCGCCATAGACTATTTCAGCGCCTTTGAGGCTTACTTCTAACGCTTCACCAAGTGGAGCAACTGAAGAAAGTAAATCAAAACTTGTTTTTATATTAAAGGTTGTAAGCCTGGATATGCCTTTACCTATTTTTATATTCGCATCAAGAGTGCCGGATTTATCAAGTGTATTTTGAACATCTTCAGGTACGTTCTTATTATTGTAAGACATTCGGTGGGTTGCAATAGCAGTCTTTTCTTCATAACCACTTTTTAATGATTTAATCCCTGTTGGGTCACCAAATTCCCAATCCATCCAAATATCCCACAACCAGTTATTAACCGCAAATTCTTTCCCCTCTTTATCTATGCCTTGTATTGGCCTGTTACTTGCAAACTGGTAGGTAGTTAGCCCTGGATATTCTTTTGCAATAGGATCCACCGATTTAAATCTTACCAACCTCGGATCATAAATTCTAAATCCATAATCGTATTGCATAACTTCTTTGTCAAGCTCTTTTCCGTTAAATCCATACCGGTAGCTGTTATTTCCACTTGTATAAGTTCTTCCGGGCATTAGCATACCGCCCGGGTAATAATCATTTGCACTTACCACATCCGGTGTATAATAGCTCACCGTACCATTACCGGCATCATGCCCCGTTTTGGTATCAGCAATGGTTACCATTACATTGCCACGATGATCAGTTAATTCATACCGTTTATTACCCCTGGTGAAATAACTTGTTATATAAAAATTAATAACATTGGCCAATGCTGTGCTTACCCGTGCATCCTTATAAGCATAGTGCATGAGGGTAGCTATGGCCTTGGCATCGGGTATGGATGCTTTTTGTAAACGATCAATAATATCTGCCAGCTGTCGTGCTGCACTATACAGAGATTCATTAACCATTGGTTCATCATCGGGCGGCAAGTTAGCGGCTGCTAATATTGCCTGGTGGGTTTTATTGATCAAATCTAACTTTGTATACTGCTCTTCTGCCCACCGCAACTGTATTTCCAGCCAGCCTTTGTAAAGAAGGAATACATCGGTTTTCTCCTTCAAAAGCTCCGGCACCTGTTTTGACCGGATAGCAATGCTGTCGATAATATTGTTGTTCCTGTTGTAATAAAGAATTTTTGCAGTTTTGTTCAACAGTATTGCTTTGTATTGCCATGCCACAGGATTTTCGTTATAATAAATAGTGGTATCGGGCTTCTTTATCATGGTGCCAGGCGTGCCATTGTCATAATGCAAATAGAGATTGTTATCTTCCCTCAGTTCTTTCGGGTCTTTGGTATCAATGAGCCATTCATCAAAGAGCAGCTTGCTCACCACCATGTCAAGCAGGTTTATTTTTTCGAGAGTGCTTATTTTAGACAATAATGGTGCAGCGCAAAAACTAACAGAACTTTTGCTTAACACGTTAGCATTGATCTTTTCCCCCCTTCTCAAAAGCATTTCTACTCTGTAAGCGCCTGGTATAATCTTATCTTCCGCTGTCTTCACATAATCGAAGGGAGAAGCGGTTAACCCTAATAGTTTTGTAAAATCATTGTCCGTTAAATAAAAGGAATCAGTTACTTCTGCATATCGGGTAATATAGTATAAAACTTTTGTATGTTTATTAATAACGGCAGCAATAACGTATTTGCCATCTCCCAAATGCGGACGTCGAAACACGGCAAGGCTGCTATCTTTGGCAAGAATTCGTGAAATAATATTTTGTTGTGCATGGGAGAAAACCGTAGTAAAAAGAAGAAATAAAACAAAAGAAAATGTTTTAAGTCTCATGATCCGAAGTTTATTTAAAATTATATTATTTTAAATTCTTTCTAAAACTTTTAAACCAACAGATTGAGTTATTTATTATCTCAGCCGCAAATTAATATCAAGATTATACTTTCTTGCATAATCTTTTGCGATATCATATCCCGCATCTGCATGCCGTATCACACCCAATCCCGGATCATTGCGCAGCACGCGCGCCAGCTTAGCTGCGGATTCATCGGTACCGTCAGCTACTATCACCATTCCGGCATGAATGCTGTACCCCATCCCTACTCCGCCGCCATGGTGCAGGCTTACCCAGCTTGCTCCTCCGGCCGTATTCATCAGTGCATTGAGAACCGGCCAGTCTGCAACTGCATCACTTCCATCCAACATGGCTTCTGTTTCCCTGTTGGGACTTGCTACTGAACCCGTATCCAAGTGATCGCGCCCGATTACAATGGGTGCTCTTACCTTACCGGTTCTCACCAGCTCATTAAATGCAAGCCCGGCCCTTTCTCTTTCCCCCTGCCCGATCCAGCAGATACGCGCAGGCAAACCCTGGAATGCAATTTTCTCCTGCGCCATTTTTATCCACCGGATCATCCCTTCATTTTGCGGGAACAATTCCATCATAACGGTGTCGGTTACACGAATATCTTCGGGATCGCCACTTAATGCGGCCCAGCGAAAAGGACCTTTTCCTTCGCAAAACAAAGGACGTATATAGGCAGGCACAAAACCGGGAAAATCGAATGGTGAGTGGTGAGTGGTAAGTGGTGAGTGGTGAAGTTTTTCAAATTCGTCAGCCCTTGCGCGGATATTGTTACCATAGTCAAATACAACAGCACCTTTATCCATTAACTGCAACATCAGGTCAACATGACGAAACATACTCCTGTAAGCATACTCAATATATTGTTCCGGATTTTCTTCGCGTAAAACTTTTGCCTGCTGCCAGGATAATTCGTGGGGCCAATAACCAATTAAAGGATCGTGAGCCGAAGTCTGGTCAGTGAGTACATCCACCGCTATATTTCGTTCCATTAATTTTTCCAGCAAATGAACGGCGTTACAATGAACACCAATGCTCCATGCCTTGCCTTCTTTTTTTGCCTGCAATGCTTTGTCAATTGCCTCGTCAATATCTTCTGCCGATTCATCGAGATATTTTGTTCCAAGCCTTTTCTCAATCCTCCATTTCTCTACTTCTGCAATTAATGCAACTCCTTCGTTCATTGTTATTGCCAGTGGCTGAGCCCCTCCCATCCCGCCAAGCCCCGCAGACACACTCAGCGTATTCTTCAATGATCCGTTGAAATGTTTTTTCGCTACTGCACCGAACGTTTCATACGTTCCCTGCACTATGCCCTGGCTGCCGATGTAGATCCATGAACCTGCAGTCATTTGGCCAAACATCATCAGCCCTTTCTTTTCCAGCTCATCAAAATGCTTCCAGTTGGCCCAATTGGGAACAAGCTGCGAATTTGAAATCAAAATGCGGGGCGCATTGGGATGCGTTTTCATAATGCCTACCGGCTTGCCGCTCTGAATCAGCAATGACTCATCATTCTCAACCTCTTTTAATGCTTTTATAATTAAATCGAGGCTTTCAAAATTTCTTGCGGCTTTGCCACGGCCTCCGTAAACAATTAATTCATCCGGCTTCTCTGCCACTTCCGGATTCAGGTTATTCAATAACATTCTTAATGCAGCTTCCTGTATCCAGCCTTTGCAGCTTAGCTTTGTACCGGTGGGAGTTTTATATTTTACTGCATCGTATTTCGCCTGGACCATTTTAATAAGTTAAAAGTTAAAAATCAAAATTTAAAACTGACACCTATACATTTTGTCTATTCTTATAATAAATAATTCTAAAAATTAAAGTTTATTTATCCATTTTTCATTATCAATTATTCACTACTCATAATTCATAGCTCCTCATAAACCCGGTCGCCTTCATCATATCATCATGCAAAAACCTGTCGGCTTCATTAAAAGAAATTTTTTCGCGAAATGCGGCAACAATTTTTTCCAAAACCGGAGATGACCGTGCGGGTCTTCTGTATTCCAATGCCTGTATTGCAGACAATAATTCGAGTGCCAAAACCTTTTCAACATTATCAACCACCCGCAGACACTTGGTTGCAGCATTTGCTCCCATGCTTACGTGATCTTCCTGGTTGTTAGACGATGAAATTGAATCAACGGATGCAGGCGTGCACAATTGCTTATTCTCACTCACAAGCCCCGCAGCAGTATATTGCGGAATCATGAGGCCTGAATTCAATCCCGGGTTTTTTACCAAAAACAACGGCAAATTTCTTTGACCGCTCAGCAACTGATAAATTCTTCTCTCCGAAATATTGCTGATCTCGCTCATGGCAATAGCAAGAAAATCCAAACTTAAAGCCAATGGTTGCCCATGAAAATTTCCGCCGCTTAATATCAGGTCATCCGCAGGGAAAATATTCGGATTGTCTGTAACAGAATTGATTTCTTTTAAAAAGGTTTTTAAAACGAAATCAAACGCATCTTTCGAGGCGCCATGCACCTGCGGGATGCAACGGAATGAATAGGGATCCTGCGCTTTTGATTTTTTGGCATGGGCGATCCCGCTTTCATTTAATAAATCTCTCAATTCTTTTGCAGCCCATACCTGCCCCTCATGATCACGTATTAAATGCAGCTTCTCATGCAATGAATCTATATTTCCGTCAAAAGCATCAAAAGAGACGGCCGCTATAGCATTTGCCCACTGCAATAATTTTTCTGATTTTACCAGGATACATAATCCATAAGCGCTCATAAACTGGGTGCCGTTGATCAGGGCAAGGCCTTCTTTGCTCTGCAGCTCCAGCGGCTTCCAGCCGGCTTTTGCCAGCGCGGACTCAGACGACATTCTTTTGCCCTGATAATATACTTCTCCTTTCCCTATCAACGGAACGCACAAATGACTTAACGGCGCTAAATCTCCGGAAGCTCCTAAAGAGCCCTGCGTATAAATCACCGGCAGCATATCATGGTTATGCATATCCATCAGTCGCTTTACCACTTCAATACCAACGCCGGAATATCCATAGCTCAATGATTTTATTTTTAGCATCATCATCAGTCTTACGATTTCTTCGGGCACTTCTTCTCCCATGCCACAGGCGTGAGACAATAGCAGGTTGCTCTGCAAGGTGCGCAATTGTTGCTTGTCTATCTGTACATTTTGCAAAAAGCCAAAGCCTGTATTAATACCATAAAAAAGCTCATCAGAATTGGCCAGCTTTTTATCCAGATATTCCCGGCAATTCAATATAGCTTCATGCGCTGCGAAGGTGACTGATACTTGCTGTTTGTATTTTAAAAAGTTTTGGACCTGCTGAAATGTAAGAACCGTCTTATCAAGCGGAAGATAGTTGTAGCTCATAACGCAAAGTAAAAATTAAAATTCAAAATCATATTTTACCATTAACTTTTAATTTTGATTATCAACTTTTATTTTAAATGAAAACTATTTTCATCCTTCTTCTTTTAATTGGCTCGCAAGCTTATTCACAGCAGGTAAAAATTATTAACCCGGGCACGAAAACTTCTTTACGGGGACTAAGTGTGGTAAACGACAGAATTGTTTGGGTGAGCGGCAGCAACGGAATGGTAGGCAAATCTACAGATGGCGGCGAAACCTGGAAATGGATGCAGGTGCATGATTTCGAAAAAAGGGATTTTCGCGATATCGAAGCATTTGATGAAAACATAGCTGTGGTCATCGCGGTAGACACGCCTGCTTATATTTTACGAACCATAGATGGCGGCGAAACCTGGAAGGCGGTTTATGAAAATGATGCCAAAGGAATGTTTTTGGATGCAATGGAATTCTGGAATATTCAAAGCGGCATTGTAATTGGCGACCCCATCAATAATAAATTTTTTATTGCAAGAACGTTTGACGGAGGGAATACTTGGCGAACATTGCCGGAAAACAAGTACCCTGTTGCAGACAGCGGCGAAGCTTGCTTTGCTGCCAGCGGCACCAATATCAGAGCGTTCGGCCACGATGCAGCGTGCTTTGTTACGGGGGGCTTACATTCAAGATTATTTTTAAAAGACCGGATAATGGATCTTCCCATTCTCCACGGGAAAGAAACAACGGGAGCGAATTCAATCGCGGTAAAAAATAAAAAAATAATGATTGCAGTGGGCGGCGATTTTACGAAACCGGATCTGAAAGACAGTAATTGTGTTATTAGCAAAGACGCGGGAAAAACATGGACATCTCCGCATATCGCCCCGGGCGGCTATAGAAGTTGCGTAGAATACTTAGGCAGCAACAATTGGATCACCTGCGGGTTGAACGGCGTTGACATAACTAACGATGACGGCTATACGTGGAAATCTATTTCGACAGAAAGCTTTAATGTTTGCCGGAAAGCAAAGGATGGTAAGGCAGTTTTCTTTGCGGGTGGAAAAGGAATGATCGGGAAGTTGCTTACACAATAACAAAAGGATATTGCCGCAAATTGAAATATAATCTAAATTTTGCTGTCAAAAAGCTGCGAAATGGAAATAATAGAGATATATAAAACTTCTGATGGAACAACCGAAGTGGAGGTCCGTTTTGAGCAAGATACTGTATGGTTAAATCAGCATCAATTGGCAGGGTTATTCAAAACAGACAGAAGTTCCATTGCCAAACATCTCGGTAACATTTATAAAATAAAGGAACTGAGTAAAAAGGAAACTTGTGCAAATTTTGCACAAGTTCGCAAGGAAGGGAATAAAACAGTTCAAAGACACATAGTACATTATAACCTCGATGCAATTATATCTGTTGGCTACAGAGTGAATTCCAAACGTGGTACACAATTCAGGCAATGGGCTACTCAAAGACTTAAAGATTATTTAATAAAAGGACATGCTGTTAATGAAAAACGATTGGAACAATTGCAACAAACTATTCAACTAATAAGCAAAAAGGGAAAATCTGAGTTTTTGCAATTAGAAGAAGCGAAAGGTTTATTAGAAATTATAGATAATTACACCCAAAGCTTCATTCTTCTGCCAAAGCTGCAACCTCAGAATTAAAAAAGAAATTACAGAAAAAGAAAGAGGCTTCAGAACTTTTTGGAAGAGAGAAGGATAGCGGTTTCAGAAGTTCTCTGCAAAGCATTACACAAACTTTTGGCGGCGAATATTTATACAAAAGTATTGAGAGCAGGCTGCTCACTTATACTCTATTTTGTTGTAAAAAATCATTCATTTGCTGATGGCAATAAAAGAATAGGGGCATTTCTTTTCATCTGGTTTCTCGAAAAAAATAAACATCGATTCAAAAAAACAGGCGAGCTAAAAATAAACGACAATGCATTAACAGCCCTTACTTTATTAGTTGCTCAAAGCAATCCTTCGGAGAAAGAATTAATGATTAAGCTAATTATTAATTTAATCAAATAGAAGCCGAGACGCATTCGGCCTCTCACCCCGCCATCTGATGCTCCAATCCTCGGAAGTCAACGGGAACCAGCTTGCTTACGCCCGCTTCCTGCATAGTAACACCGTAAATTACATCCACCGAAGCCATGGTCATCTTATTATGGGTAACAATAATGAACTGCGAGTCCTTGCTGAATTTGCGGATCATCTGGGTGAATTTGCCAACATTCGCGTCATCCAGCGGAGCATCCACCTCATCTAAAATACAGAATGGCGCCGGCTTAATTAAATAAATCGCAAATAAGAGCGCCGTTGCCGTCAGGGTCTTTTCGCCCCCGCTAAGCTGCGTAATGTTTGTCGGACGTTTGCCCTTTGGCTTTGCCACAATATCAATTGCCGTTTCAGCAAGGTTATCCGGGTTTTCCAGAATGAGATCGGCTGTATCATCTTCTGTAAACAGGGCCTTGAAAACATTTTGAAAGTTTTCCCGCACTTTATTAAAGGTTTCGAGAAAGAGGCGATTGGCTGTCAGCTCCACTTCCTGGATGGTTTGTACCAGCGAATCCTTTGCGCTTACCAGGTCATTTTTTTGTTCCACAATGAAATCATAGCGCTTCTTCATTTCAGTAAACGCCTCAATAGCCGTGGGATTTATTTCTCCCATGTTTTCCAGGCGTTTCTTCAGGCGGTCGCTTTTTTTCATTAGGTATTAAAACCCCAGGTGCGTATTGCTGTGTTGATACAATATAGGCAAAAGGTGTTATTTTAAA
>CAZVKO010000022.1:0-16222 GCA_964627765.1 uncultured Ginsengibacter sp.
AATTATCTGAAGGCCTTGTTCCTGCTTGCCTCAGAAAAGGCCGGTAAGCAGGAAGCGGGCACCAATGAAGTCGCCGCACACCTTTCTCTGAAGCCGGCTACAGTAAATGACATGCTGAAAAAGCTGAAAGAAAAAAAATTGCTGCACTATGAAAAATATGGCAAGATTGCGCTTACTGAAGAAGGAAGACGACTTGCCATAAACGTAATTCGTAAACACCGGCTGTGGGAAACCTTTTTATATGAAAAGCTCGATTTTACCTGGGATGAAGTTCACGAGGTGGCAGAGCAACTGGAGCACATTCAGTCGGAAAAGCTGGTAAATAAACTGGACAAATTTCTTGATTATCCCGAATTTGATCCGCACGGAGATGCAATTCCCAATGCGAAAGGTGAATTAAAAGTTCAGATCCGGAAAACATTATCACAGGTGCCGGAAGGAATATCATGTAAGATGATTGCAGTAAAAGATAATACCGCATCGTTTCTGCAATATGTGGTAAAGGTGGGACTGGGTATAAGCAGTAAGATTAAGGTAGTAAACAAGCATGATTTCGATTCCACAATGGAGATAGAAGTAAACGGTAAAAAGTCGAACGTAAGCCAGAAGTTTGCAGAAAATATTTTTGTAGTATGCAGCAATTGCGTGGTGGGGAAGGTCTGCTCAAAAACAAGATGCGAGATCAGATAGGCTTATTCGCTTTCAAATTCAAGAGGACCGTCTACCCCGCACAATCTTAATGCAAGCTCTTTTCCGACACCCTCCGCTTTTTTAAAATACATTTTTTTTAAGGGAACTATCATTTTTCCCGATCCGTCCGTCACGCTGAAGTCTGCCTCGTATTTGCTTTTTAGCGGGGAAAAGTTTACAACAGCCTTGGGAAGGTTCATCACGTTTTCATCTGTAAAATCAATATCGCAGTGCTTTAAATCTTTGATGATATTTTTCTCAAAAGCGCTATTGGCGTTTGTGGTAAGATTCATTTTTATAGTGAGCCCGCTGAAAGGAAGCAATTGCGGATACTCTTTGAAAAAATTGTACTTCATGTCGTCCGCCTTCTCGCTTTCACCTTCGTGACTATAGCCTCTTGCCAGGCTTTGATACAGCCGGGCGATGAATAATTTTTCATGCGCCGTATCCAGCAAGGCTGTGTTCATGATATTTTCAAAAGCTTCCCGGCTTTGACGATAATCCCCGTTTTCATAGGCAAATTCTCCATAGAACAGCTGCATGTAGCGGATTATATTTTTTCTCGTTTCACTATTTTGCTTTTCCTGATATATTTTTTCAAAGTAAGAGGGGCTTATGTTTTCAAGCACGGTAAGTATTTCATCAAAGCCAATCACATTTTCGCTGGCAAAGATGTTATAGATTACCAGCTCGCGTTCAGGATTATCGGCCAGCTCACTCACCAGGGCAAACTTTAGCAGGAATTCCTGGCCTGTCAAGGCGCTGACGGCAGAGAGGTCTTTTAAAGAGTACCACCAGCCGCTGTTCAGGAATTTTATTCTTGCAATTTTATTTTTTGTCAATAAAAGTTTAATGGCGTTGATGGCGAATTCATATTGCGCCTGGCCGAGTGTAGTGCCGATGTGCACTTCTTTAAATTGTGCGGCCTTGTCAATCGCTTTTTCACAACTATCCAGCTGACCGTTGTACAAATAGCTTCTTGCCAATGCTATATTATACCAGCCAAAGCCCGGCGTAGAGCCATTTGCGCTGATAATGGCATTCGTTTCATCAATAGCATGTTTACTTTGCCCGCTATTGATAAATAAGGTAGGTAAAAAATAATAGGCCTCGATCAGTCTTTTATCATAAGCATACATTTCTTTTTCAAAATTATTTATTGCTTCCGCAAAATTTCCGAGTGTATTTTGAAAGTGTGCATAGTTATTATAGGAAAAGCCTCCTGTTTGCCGCAGCCAATCATAATAATAAGCGGTGGAGTCCATATTCAACAAATAATTATGGATGATGGCGAGATAAAAAACAGCGCTGCCATCACCCCCGGCCAATGCAGTGTACAAATGACGGAGCGCCAGCTGCTCGTTTTCCTGCACGGTATTTTTCAAAAATGAATATTTGTGAAGAATGTACCGGTTGCGGTGAATAGTCCATGCAGCTTTGATGTGATATTGCATAAAATCAATTCCGGTGTTCCAGCCTTGAATCCGGTTCAGCAGCCACATTGCGCTATCGGGCTCTTCAATGTTTGAGTAACTGTCATACAAAGCATAGCCGAGCTGAAGTATATCGCTTTGCGGGAACCCGTAAGAGGAAATAACATTTTTGAGATTATTGCGATAATCCTTTTCAAAAAGAAAAAAAGCTTTCCGGAGAGGGGCAATGCAATTTTTATAGCCAAGATAATCGGCTGCCCTGTCGTATTTAAACATACCTTCATACAACCAGCCGACATAGTAAGTGCTGTCGAGCCTTATAAATTCCCGGCTGCGGGGAAGTGCATCCTTATCAGCGAAGCTCACGCCGAGCCGCTTTGCATCGATCTCGTACCGCGCAGCGTTATACTGAGCGCTCACAGCCAGGCAACTAACAGTAAGTATACACGAAAATAAATATCGGCTGATCCTGTGCATGCGCCTACCTGATTTTTAGTTTGGAAAGCCTGTCCATTTCCATTGTAACAATATTGTTGAGGGCATTTGATTTTGCCTCCTTATTCCGGTAAATAAGCCGGTGGTGTAATACAGGATGAGCCAAATCCTTTACATCATCCTCGGTTACATAGCTTCTGCCATTTACCAGGGCGTAGGCCTTCAGGCATTTTAGAAAGGTGATCCCGCTCCGGGTAGATGCTGCCAGAAGGATATCGCTGTTTTTGCGGGTAGCCCATACAATATTTCTTACGGCTTTTATTATTTCATCATGCACGTATACATTTTCGCATTGCTTTTGTAAAAACAATACTTCATTCATGCTTAATACCTGTTGCAGATTATCGAGATTGTGGCTGATACCGAGATAGTCTTTATAAATGTCCAATTCTGTCTCTTCATCTACATAACCAAAAATGATTTTTATAAAGAACCTGTCGAGCTGGGCTGCAGGCAGGGGATAGGTTCCTTCCATTTCAACAGGATTTTGTGTAGCGATAGTGAAAAACAGATCACTCAGCTTATAGGTAATCTCACCCATGGTGATTTGATTTTCCGCCATTGATTCCAGTAATGCCGACTGAACTTTGGGAGAAGCGCGGTTTATTTCATCCGCCAGCAGGACGTTGCAAAAAAGCGGTCCTTTTTTAAAAATGAATTCTTTTTTTATATCATCAAAAATATGAGAGCCTAACAAGTCCATCGGCAGTAGGTCAGGGGTAAACTGAATACGCTTAAAGACCACGCTTTCATTGCCCAAATTGCCTGAAATGCTGTGTGCAAGCGTTTTTGCCATCACTGTCTTGCCCGTTCCAGGGTTGTCTTCCATCAGGAGGTGCCCCTTGGCCAATAATGCCGTCAGCACAAATTTTATTTGGTTGTGTTTGCCCCTGATAACAGTTTCAATATTGGTGATCAGGCGCTGAATATTCTGCAGGGCGGTTTCTAAATTCACTGTTTCCATTCATTTATATTTTGGGTTTTGAAAAAAAGTTAAGGGTCCGGTAAATGTTTAAAAATCTGGAAAAACGTTGTTTAAACGGAATATCATTTCTTATTTTTTTATAAAAAGGTTTATAAAAATTGTCAATAGTGTTTTGTTCAGCGACTGATAATGGATCCTTTGAGTATTTTGTTTTTAAATATACCTGCATAAATGATGCAAAATTGGTTTTAAAATTTTCATCAATTTTTTCCCTGGCAAATTGTTGTGGCGATAATTCTCCTCTCGGATATCCTAACTGGTTCAGGTAATAAGCAGCGGCAGTGTACGACCAATAGGCTTTTTCCCGCGAAGCTTTCGCGCTGCCGGCTTTATGATTAAACCATTGGAATATCAGCCATGGCATTCCGAAAATGATCAATAAGAGCAATAAGAAGCTTCCGGCAATGACCCAGGGCAATTTTTTGAAACCGGTAGTTTCTTTTTTCCCGGCTTTGGTTACCGGCTGTTTCTCTTTTGCAGAGTCAAGAATCTTTATTTCATCAATGGGTGCGGGGAGGGGAATCTTTTCAAAAATTTCCTTGTAATCATTGCTGTCTTTCAAATTTAAATTTTTGAATTGCTCAGAAAATGAAAGAGCGGTAATATTCATTCCTTTCTTCAAATCAGAAAGCGGCACCTGGCCTGTATCTTTCATGATCGTAGCAATGGAAACATCCATGGTAAGCGGCAACAGATCTTTCAGCTCAAATGTTTTATCATGATAGATCATTTTACTAACAGACATGGTTACACGCTTTTTTACAGTGTCCGTCTCATTTACTTTTCCAAATGCAACGAATAATGCCGTTTGCCCCATAATCGGGGGCGTGCCGTCCGGCGCAGGCGCCTGCTGCTGATCCGTGCTGGGAATCGTTGTATCAAAGTCCAGCCATCCGTACCCGGGGAAATATACCTGTGTCCACGCATGGGCCTGGTCTTCGTAAAACCAGTACCAGCCTTTATTTTTAGTGCTTCTGTCAATGGTCAGAAATCCCGTGGCAACACGGCTGGGAATGCCCAGCGAACGGAGTAAAAAAAGCGTGGCCCCGGCAAAATAGGCACAATAACCTTTCCGGTTTTGAAATAAAAAATAATTCAGCTTGCTGGCACTTGGCAGCCCGGGGATACCGGGATTGTCCGTATATTTAAAAAGAGGCTGACCGGTTTCGTCCGTACTGAGAAAATAATCCCGGATGGCAATAATTTTATCAATGGGCGTTGGGGCATTTTTCGTGATTTGTTGCGCCAGCGCTCTTATGGAATCAAAATCTTCACCCTTTGGAATAAAAGTATAATAGTGTATGAAGGCAGTATCCTCGTTCTCCCATCCGGTAATTTTTCTCAGCGCATCAAATCTCTCCTCCTGGAATTTTTCGAGTACCTGGTTTCCTGCAGGATTATAAACGAAGTACGCGCTGTTCAATTCACTCACATACATTTTGGCCCGGTAAGCGCTTTTAAATTGCTGCTGGTACTCCTTATCTACTGCTATAGGCTGGCAAAAGAAGGCGGTGGAAGGCGCTAAAAATTCTTTGGGCGAAAGAGCAACCTTATATACATCGGTACTTACTACACTTCTCAACAAATCGCTTTTACCGTTTTTTATTGCGCCGGAATCAACATCGGTAAAGTACAATGGAATCTTTGACGGGTCCGGTTGAAACAAATCATTAGAAGGCCTCAGGCTGTCTGTCTCCAATGTTTGTGTAAGGGTGTCAAATCTGGTATAATAATCGTACGTGAAGTATAATGGGTTGGGCAAATCCGAATTGGGAAAATAATTATCCAGCTTTGCAACAAATACCAGCTGCTTCGAGGTGCTCCGTCCGCCACTCAGTCCCATTTCCCTGCGGTTGCTGATGGTTCCGTCTTTATTTTCTTTGGTCAGGCTTTCCTTGCTGGGCGCCTGCTGCTGCCCTTTTGCACCGCCGAACTGCTTTTCAATGGCATTAAAATCTTTTTTATAAAATGAAAATAATATCCATAAAATAATTCCGGTTACCATGCCAAATCCGATCAGCTTTTTGATAATAAACCAGGTAAAAACCGGTTCGTCATCATTCATGTTTCTTATAAGCTCTGCAGTATAAATAATATAAAAGGCAAAAAGCAATACCGGTGCAAACGCGATCATCAATTTTCCTGCAGTAATGTCTGTAGTGGTGCTTACTACCACTATTTGCAGCAGGAGCAGCAAAGCCGAAAGCACTACCGGGAACCATCTCAATCTTGCAAATGCCCACCCCGCAAGCCATCCAACAAAAAACAGGAAAGAGAAAATGTAGAATTTGGTGATCACATAAAAGGTTGTAAACTCGCCCGTATAAATGTTATTTACGATTTTGCCGGAAATTACGAGAAATAAAAAAAGCGGCAGCGTGGTAGAGACAAACCTGAAGCGAAAACTGTAAAACACACATCCTGCTGCCAAACCGATCCCTAAAAAAATACTTTCAGCAGTCCATTCATTTTGGAGCACCGCGTAATAATTATTGAGATGCCAAAGCATATAAGCACCCGCTGCAATGGAAGGGATGATTAATAAAATAATTTTTGCAATTATCTTTTTGGTGCCATATCTCTTTTCAATACTCATCCACTATTCTTCTTTATAATTTCTCCGGGGAAAATATCATGTACTCACACCCGCTGCCGGTAAGCAGCTTTCGGATGATCTTTTCATTGCCGGATATTTTTTTTCTTAACGGTGAAAAGTTAAACGCCATTTGCAATGTATCCGAACTTTTTTTAGAGGGATTTACGAAAATCCACTCAAGCCAGTCCGTTACTGTATTGTTTGAAAAACTTTTGCTGAGCTCCACCATAATCACCGTAAGGTTTTTGCCTGATTTGGAAATAATATCTTCCACCTGCCTTGCATCAGATAAGGAAGAAATACAAAGCACAGACCCCACCTGGTTATTAAAATAGCCTGCGAGATCATTTTCTTTTTGCCACGACGAGGTACTGATGATATACCTTACTTTCTGGATTATATCATCCGCATAAAAAGCTTTTGTTTGCTGATCGGGCATGTACTGTGTCAATTCGTTTTGCCGGTACAGTTGTTCATATAGGTTCCACACTATTGTTTTATAATTATCCAGGAAAACGGTATTGAATTCCGCGTACAGGTCATTGCTGATCGCATCGTAAAAGGATGCATAAAAATAAATGTGTGACGCATAAGGGTCATTTACTTCGGGAATGCGGACAACAAGGTCTTTGTTCTTTGCATATATCTTCCACACAATTCTTCTTACATCATCATTATCTTCAAAATTTTTATAGCTCAATAATTCTCCTTCCACTTTTCTTATTTCATCTATGCGGACGGAGGCGTCCTGTGTCTTTTTCGGTTGCGCAGCCATCTTTTCAACAGCGGTTTTCAGCGGGTAGGTATAAAAATTATTTTTGGCATCCAGCGGAGCGGTAAAAGAAAAAAACTGGAAGAAATCTTCGAAATAAATGATGGCGCTTTTTACCTCATATTCCTTTATGTTCTTTACGGGCCAGTTATAGGTGCCGTGAATGCGGGCAGAAAAGAACGGCTCATTGAGCCTGGGTGCGATTAATGAAAATTTCGTTGAAATGTAACCTTCATCATACAATAACCGCAGGCGGATGTATCCAAACAATGGCCTTATTATTTTGGATATGGTTATTTCTACAATTTGCTTTGATGAAATATCGCGGGAACCTGTAGTATTAATTTTTATATAACTCCTGTTGTTTCTTTTGTGGTTTAAAAAAATTATCCACGGAATAAAGGCGCTTATAAAAGAAATAAGCAATAGGGAGGCAGCAAACCAGCAGGTGATGGTTACAAATAAATTAATGATGGCGGTTTCCGCGGTCTCCGGGAGCAGGTTGTTTTTTTTGAGCCATCTGTAAGCAAGACCCAGCGCAATTATAAGAAATACAAAATGAATGCGCACGGGCATGTAAAACCCGATCTTTCTTAATTGTTGTCTGATAGCTGCCATGTTCATCACGGTAAAATTCAATCAAAATCCACATAAAGAAAAACAAAATCTGCCTGAGCGCGCGTACCTAAAATGCAGTATTGAAGATTTTATATTTTCTTTGTGTCAATAGCATACAATGATCTCGTACAAAGATTGCCCCTGTTGCGCACAAAATAATATAGTTCCGGTATTTTCGGCTGCCGATTATACCGTTAGTCAAAAATTATTTGAAATCTGGGAATGTAAAGATTGTTCGTTGCGATTTACACAGCATGTTCCCGGTGAAGAGGAAATCGGCGCGTACTACCGGTCAGAAAATTATATTTCACACAGCGATACGTCGCAAGGGCTGGTCAACAAGCTATATCACCGGGTACGAAAGCGCACGCTTTTGCAAAAGAAAAAGCTGATCATTTCTGCAACCGGCAGGCAAACGGGGAGCCTGTTGGATATGGGGGCCGGAACAGGCGCCTTTTTGCATACCATGCAACGGGCAGGCTGGCAAATTACCGGCCTGGAGCCTGATGCTGCTGCAAGAAGCAAAGCGGGCGAGCTTTACCAATTACATTTGGATATACCGGAAAAGCTATTCTCACTACCGGAACAAAGTTTTGATGCCATTACGATGTGGCATGTGCTGGAACATATTCACCAGCTCCATGATTACCTTGACCGGTTGAAAAAATTATTGAAACCGGAAGGCAGATTGATTATCGCAGTGCCGAATTATATGTGTTATGATGAAAAAGTATACCGGGAATATTGGGCTGCGTATGACGTTCCAAGGCATCTGTATCATTTTTCTCCTGATTCCATGAGCAGGCTTCTTTCTCTTCATGGAATGAAAGGGATTAAAATGAAACCGATGTGGTACGACAGCTTTTATGTGAGCCTGCTGAGTGAAAAATATAAAACTGGTAAATCACATATTTTGGCTGCATTAATAACCGGCGCTGTTTCGGATCTGCGAGCTTTGTTTGATATAAAAAAGTGCAGTTCGGTAATTTATATTGTGAAACCGGAAAATTAGTTATTCAATTTTATCTGGAACATTTTGGGCCAATCCTTACCGGTGATATATATTTTTTTGGCGGCGCTGTCATAGGCGATTCCGTTGAGTACGGCACCATCCGACAACTGTGCCGATGGATCGTACTCATGCATCAGCCCGCTCATATCCATAATGCCAACCACATGACCGTTTGACGTATCAATTTTCACAATATGATTATTATACCACCTGTTGGCAAAAACATACCCATTGATATATTCCAGCTCATTCAGGCTGTCTACCTCACCATTATTGTCTTCTACAGTCAAAATTTTCATGGTTCGTAGTTGCTTTGATTTTTCGTCCGGCTGAACATAATATAATTTTGACGATCCGTCGCTGATGATCAGGTTATTTCCATCATTGGTGAGCCCCCATCCTTCAAGGCTCCACGGATAGGTTTCCACCGGGCGGGTAATATCGGTCAGGTTGTATACAAATACCTTGTGATTCTGCCAGGTGAGCTGATAAATTTTGTTTTTAAAAATAGTAATGCCTTCACCGAATATATTTTTGTCGGCAATATCATATTCCTTCTCAGGTTTTCCGGATTGAATATCTACAATACGTAGTGAGGATTCGGTAGACTGTTCCGGGTTGCCCGTACCTTCATAAAGCTTTCCGTCATAAAATTGCAATCCCTGCGTAAATGCATTTGAATCGTGGGGAAATACCTTTTCTACGGTATAAATGATAGGTTGGGGAGGAGGTACATTCGGCGTACCAATGCCGGCGAGCGAAGTATCGACATCATTTGTTTTGGTAGAGCCATTGCCGCATGAATCCAGTAAAATATATAAGGCAAAAAGGGGAAGCAGCGGGAATAGCCGGAGTAGCGTTTTAGGCATTATAATCTTTTCTGATTTGTAAAAATAATAAAGTGCTGTTTTATTGCTGTTAATTACTTTATAAAATGGCTTGTCACAATATTTTGCGTTATCACTTTTTTTTACGTTATTTGTATCTACAATTGGCTTACCGCTTATAACTACCTTTGAAACAGTTATTTGGCCGTAATACTTCAACAACTGACCTTTCCATTTATCCCAAGTTTTATATTCTATGTAAATCCCGAAATGATTTCCTATGTAATTCCATGAACAATTTGGAAAACATGTGAAATAACGGGATAATGCGCTTACCACTTTTACTATCTTTTTTAAGCTTTACTGTCTTTGCTTCGGCACAAAGGTGCAGCACGCCTGAGTATATGACCGACGTGGCTACCATGCATCCTTCAAGAGGAACCGATGGGATGGCGGATTCCGCTTCCTCATCAAGAGATACTTTACCCGGCGAAGTAATAGTAGTGCCTGTTGTAGTACATATTTTATATAATAATAACCAACAGAATATCACTGATGGGCAGGTGTTATCTCAATTAAAAGTTTTGAATGATGATTACCGGAGACTAAATGCTGATTCTGTAAATACACCGGCGCCTTTTAAAGGAGTTGCTGCTGATTCAAAGATTATTTTCCGGTTGGCAAAGGTAGATCCAAACGGGTATTATACCACCGGTATCATACATAAATATACAAGCCAGGGCTTTTTTCTTTCGGATGATGAGATGAAGTTTTCTTCCAGCGGCGGCGATGATGCCTGGGATTGCCATAAATATTTGAACATATGGGTATGCAATCTTTTTGGCCGTACGCTTGGATATGCTGCCATGCCCGGTGGTCCTGTTGAAAGAGATGGAGTGGTTATTCTGTATACTGCTTTTGGTACAACGGGCAGCGCCGCTGCGCCCTATAATAAAGGCCGCACAACTACCCACGAAATCGGGCATTGGCTTGGCTTGCGGCATTTGTGGGGCGATGCAGTTTGCGGTGACGATGGCATTGCCGATACGCCCCCGCAGGAAGGATCCACCAGCGGTTGTCCTTCATTTCCGCAATTATCGAGCTGCTCCGTTAACTCTTATGGGAATATGTTTATGGATTACATGGATTTTACGGACGATGCCTGTATGAATATGTTTACAAAAGACCAGGCTGCAGAAATGAGAAGTCTTTTTGCTTTGGGAAATGTGAGAAACTCAATTCTTGCTTCAACGGTTTGCGACAGCACGCTCGCTCTTAAAGATACTGCTGTAAGCGATTCGGGCAATACCGTTACCGGAATTACAATATCAGTTTTCCCGAATCCTTTCACGGATCATTTTACTATTCATAGTAATGATGGCAAGGGTCTTACCGGAGTGAAAGCTAATTTGTACAATATTGCAGGAAGGTTGTTGTTGCAACAAACCATTTCTTCTTCAGATATGACCATACATACATCTGATTTGCCTGCCGGAATTTATATACTGAAATTAGAGGGGCTCAATACGCCAAAGGTTTTCAAGCTGATAAAAGGTAGCTCTGCTTCGCAGTAGCGTTCCCTGGTAAATCTTAACTTTTTTTAAGCAACCATCAGCTAATTTTGTATCGTATATCGGTAAAAATTAGTTATGAAAAAAATTATATTTCTATCGTTGGCGTTGTCTTCCCTGTTGTTTGCCAATTGCACCCAATCCCAATCCACCAATGGCGGCTCGAAATCTGCATCTGATAAAACAAAAAAATATCCCGATCCGCAAATAGTTTCGGCAAATGCAACTTTTCCTCTGCATTTAACAGATGCAGAGTGGAAGAATAAGCTAACCCCCGAACAATATTACATCTTGCGCCAAAAAGGAACGGAGCGGCCTTTCAGCGGCAAGCTGAATCATTTTTATGAGAAGGGAACGTATTATTCGGCGGCATCCCTGCAGCCTGTTTTTAGCTCGGATACGAAATTTGATTCAGGCACCGGCTGGCCGAGCTTTTATGCTCCTATAAGCCCTGAGGCGGTGAAGCTGGTAAAAGATGAAAGTCTTGGAATGGTAAGATGGGAAGTGGTAGATTCAAAATCAGGCTCGCACCTGGGGCATGTTTTTGATGACGGTCCTCCGCCAACGGGAAAAAGATATTGCATGAATTCTGATGCGTTGATTTTTGTGCCTGCCGGCGGCCAGCCTCCCATATCGTCAAAATAAACTTTCCCGAAAATAAAAATGTCAGAGCAACAAAGTCCTCTGACATTTTCGTATATGCTAATCCGTTAGATTATCAGAAAAGGCCGCCTTTCCTGAATGAACGTACGCCTTCTCCGATCTTGAACCCGTTGTTGTATATTTCAATTTTGTAATCTCCTGTCTGGAATTCACTATTCTGCGACCATTCTACCGTTACTGTTTGCTTTTCACCCTGCACATAGTTGATCTGAACTTTTTTGGTGTATGGCTTTTGCGTACCGTCTCTTAAATTAAAGGTGCCGGATCCTAAAGCATCCACCACCACTGGTTTTCCGTCAGGAGCGGTGATGCACACATACACATCCTGGGTTCCTGTTTTGGTAATCCGGTTTTCGTCTATATCAAAAGTGATTCTGAGCTTGTCCACTTTTTTTGCCTTGGTAGTTTCTATCTCTTTGCCGCTGCTTCTTTCTTTTAAGCCTACGATGTTGAAATTGGAAGCGTGTAACGTGGAACCGACATCAATCACATCTTCTTTTTGCTTGATAACCTGGTTCGCGGAGTCATAATTATGGGTAGCCACATCGCGTTCCTGAGTCACCTGCTCTTTTTCCTGTGTCAGTTGTGTGTTGGCAATTTTCAAAGAATCGATTTGCGCCGTATAAACTTCAATATTGCCTTTGAGCTCTGCTATCAGACGATTGGCCCTGTCAAGGTCAGCCTGGGAGGCATTTTTGTCGTTTATGATTTTCTGAATCTGGCTTTTCAGATCCTGTATGTCCTTATCCTTTGAACTAATAAGGCTGTCTGCTTTCACATTTTGGGTTTTCAGCATGTCAAGCCGGGAAGCAGCATCATTCAGTTCACGTTGCAATTCATTTTTGGCAGAGTCGCTGTTGATCACCTGCGTGGTAAGGTCCTGCTTTTCCTGTTTATTTTTGTTTTTATCATAAATTATGTAGCCCCAGGTGCCAAGTAAAGCAGCAATCAGAATGCCCGTAAGGATGTTCCGGTTACTGTTTTTGGGGGCCGGGCTTGCGCCTGTATTGGTTTCGGGAAAATTTTCGTAGCTCATAATTTTAGAAAGTTTTTTTAAAGATAATATTTTTCAAAACCTATGCCAAAGGAGACGGAATTTTTTTAAGCAAGGCTGATATGGGTAAAATTTTATCTTTGAATACATGAGCGCAGCAGAGATTCTTTCCGAATGGAAAATGAAAGTCTTCAAACCTTTATACTGGCTGGAGGGAGAGGAGGAATTTTATATTGACGAGGTGATGGATTATGCCGAAAAAAAAATTTTGAGTGAGACCGATGCAGCTTTTAATCTCACTATTTTTTATGGAAGGGATGCGGTGTGGCCGGAAGTGCTGAATACCTGCCGCCGCTATCCCATGTTTGCGGAAAGGCAGGTGGTGCTTTTAAAGGAAGCACAGCAAATGAAGGATATTGATAAGCTCGAAAGCTATATAGAAAAGCCTTCTGCTTCCACCATTTTGGTCGTTTCTTACAAAGGGAAGACGATGGACGGACGAAGCCGTATTTCGAAGCTTCTCAAAAAGCACGGAGAGGTATTTGTTTCAAAAAAAATTTATGACAGCCAGCTTCCTTCATGGGCCAACGGCTACATACAATCAAGAGGCTTCCAGATCAGCCCCCGGGCATTGTCGTTGCTGGTAGACCATATTGGAAATGACCTCAGCCGTATTGCCAATGAAGTAGATAAGCTATCCATCAATCTGGGTGATGAAAAAAATATCACCGAAGATGATATAGAAAAATATATTGGAGTCAGTAAAGAGTACAACATTTTTGAATTGCAGCACGCACTAAGCAAAAAAGACCTGGCCAAAGCAGTACGCATTGTACAATATTTTGATGCCAATCCCAAAGCCGCGCCCATTCAGTTGGTATTGCCATCGTTGTACAATTACTTCACAAAAATTCTGGTTGTTTACCAGATGAGCGACAAAAGTGAAAAAGCACTTCGCCCCGTTTTCTATAATAACCCGTTTTTAATTCAGCAGGCAATGGATATGATGATGAATTACTCCTACGCAGAGGCCGAGCAGGCCATACTGTTGTTGCATCATTATAACCTGAAAAGCATTGGCATTAAAAATGCGAACACATCCGGCGGCTCGCTTATGAAGGAAATGGTGTTTAAGATAATTAAAGGGAAGCCGGCGGGCTAATCGCCGAGAAGTTTTAGCGAATGTATCTTGTCGAGATCGATCTGATGCTTTAAATCATCTATGCTTTCAAATTTTACTTCTTCACGCAGAAAATATTCTACATACACGCGCAGTTTCTCGCCATAAATTTTTTCATTAAAATCAAAAATATTTACCTCGATTACCCGCGTTGTGCCCCCCACAGTAGGCCGCATGCCAATGCTCATCATACCTTTGTAATGTACGATGTTAGATGTAGGATGTGCGATTTGAATGCCTCCCGGTGACTTATGGACCCGTGAATCGCCCGGCATTGACACCCGTACCGCATAGATGCCGTCAGCAGGAACTAATTTGTTTTCATCATTAATCTTAAGGTTGGCCGTAGGGTATCCTAATTCCCTGCCCAGCTTATTACCATCAACAACGGTTCCTTCAAAAAAATAGGAATACCCCAGGCATGCATTCGCTGTCTGAATATCATGCTCCTTCAGGGCCTTCCTGATATTTGTAGAGCTGATAATAATATGATGCAGCACCTGCCCGGGAATTTCCTGCACTTTAAAGCCAAATTCAGGCCCGTATTGTTCCAGCAGTTTATAGTTGCCCGTTCTGTCTTTCCCAAAGCGGTGATCATAGCCGATAATAACAGTGTGCGGGTGAAACCTGTTTACCAGGAAATTTTGAATGTATTCATCAGCCGTTTGCTCTGAAAATTGTTTGGTAAACGGGACGATTACCAGGTGATCAATATTTTGTTTTCCCAGCAACTCTGTTTTTTCACCGGGTGTTGTCAGGAGCCGGATGGGATTCGCATTTTGGAAGGTGCGATTTATTACCATGCGCGGATGAGGATCGAATGTGATGATCACCGTTTCGCCTTTCACCGCGGCCGCTTCTTTTTTTAGCTGATGAATTACCTTGAGATGCCCCGTATGCACTCCGTCAAATGTGCCAATAGTGACCACTGCATTTTTGAAAGGAGGCAAGTTGTTTATATCGCGGTGAACAAGCATATGAGCGTTGCAAGATAATTTATAATTAAATATATTGGAGATGGTTTATTCACTGCTGCATCTTATTTTTACCTGCGGCAAAATAAAGAGGCGGAGAACAAATTCATCATTCATAATTTTTAGTTTTACATGTCACTCTATTCCAAAAGAGGAGTATCAGCACAGAAAGAAGAAGTTCATGCAGCGGTAAAAGATCTTGACCCGGGGATCTTTCCAAAGGCTTTTTGCAAAATTTATCCCGACATTTTAGGGCATGATGAAAATTATGTGAACGTGATGCATGCAGACGGCGCCGGCACCAAGACCATACTGGCCTATCTCTACTGGAAACAAACTTCGGATATATCGGTATGGAAGGGTATTGCGCAGGATGCCATTGTAATGAACTTAGATGACCTGCTGTGCGCGGGAGTGTACGATAATATCATTTTTAATTCAACCATCGACAGAAATAAAAACCTGATTACAGGCGAAGTGCTTCAGCAGATTATTAACGGCACCCGGGAATTTTTTGAACTGATGAAAACTTTTGGCATTCATATTCATTATCTGGGCGGGGAAACAGCGGATGTGGGTGACGTAGTACGAACTATTGCCGTAAATGGTACCATGACGGCAAGATGGCCAAAAGCAAGAATTATTTCCAATGAGAATATAAAAGCCGGCAATGTGATTGTAGGGCTTGCTTCGTATGGGCGTGCCCGTTATGAAAAGAATGATAACAGTGGAATTGGCAGCAACGGCCTGACATCTGCACGACACGATCTTCTGGATAAGTTTTATGCAGAAAATTTTAAGGAAACCTATGACACCTCGCTGCCACAGGATGTGGTATATATTGGTAGATACAAAATTGACCAGGTAAAAGAAATTTTATCGCCTACCCGTACCTACGCGCCGGTAATTAAAAAATTGCTCGAAGAAAATTTTGAAAAAATATATGGCCTGATTCATTGCAGCGGCGGAGGCCAAACGAAGTGTTTGAAATATATTCCGGAAAATGTAATGATCATCAAAGACAATTTATTTCCTCCGCCGCCCATATTCGGTATGATACAGGAAGCGAGCGGTGCGGATTACCGCGAAATGTACCAGGTATTCAACATGGGCTGCCGTATGGAAGTGTATACAGATGAAAGCTTTGCCTCTTCTGTAATTGATATGGCCCGGTCTTTTAATATAGATGCGCAAATAATCGGCAGGGTAGAAGTAAACGCGGAAAAAAAATTAATTATCAAAACAAAAGGAGAAGAGATAATTTTTAAATAAGGTTTTTTGGCGCCAGGCCACTTTAGTGGCCTGGCGCCTTGTTGCCACACAGGGTTTAATTATTTTTCGGCTCAGCCATTGTAACCGGTTGCATTACATAGGCCGCTACCACATGCCCGTTTTGGGTTGCCGGAATCCAT
>CAZVKO010000023.1:0-55508 GCA_964627765.1 uncultured Ginsengibacter sp.
TAGAGATACCGGTTTTGAAAAAATTTTTATCGGGAAAGAATATTAATGTTCGGTTATGACAACAAATTATACAGAGATGGTAAAGCGTCTCGACTTTTCGAAACACCCCGGTGAATTGATGCCGGTGGTAGTACAGGATGCCTCCACCGGCGTAATATTGATGCTGGGGTATATGAATAAAGAGGCTTTACTGGAAACGATAGAGTCCGGGCTGGTGACGTTTTACAGCAGGAGCAAACAGCGATTATGGATAAAGGGAGAAACCAGTAAGAATTACCTGCACCTGGTGGAAATAAAAAGCGACTGTGATTTTGATACCTTATTAATAAAAGCCAGGCCCGATGGCCCGGTTTGTCACACGGGCGCTGATACATGCTTCAATGAAGACAATGCATCGAATGAATTTCTGCGCACCCTGGAAAAGATTATCTATGGCAGAAAGAAACATCCTGTTTCCGGTTCGTATACATCTACACTATTTAAAAAGGGGCTCAATGCGATTGCGCAAAAAGTAGGGGAAGAGGCTGTGGAATTGGTTATTGAAGCAAAGGATAATCATAAAAAACTTTTTCTGAATGAAGCTGCCGACTTATTATTTCACTATATGGTACTCCTGAGAGAGAAAAATGTGGAGTTGGACGAGGTGATTGACATTTTAAGAGAAAGACATCAGCGATAGCGCCCGCTTTCTGCGTTTGCTTTTACTTAATTTGGATAGTCTAAATGGCGCGGTTCTTATGATCCTTTCGGTTTATTTTTCACAATAACTCCTACTTTTATCTAACATGACGCCGGAGCGATATAAAAGACTTACAACCGTATTGCAACATCGCCAGCCTGATCTGACAGTGGTAATGGAGAATGTCTTTGATCCGCATAATATATCCGCGGTAATGCGAACCTGTGATGCCGTTGGCATACAGGATGTATATATATTAAACAACCGGATACCTCCGCATAAAAAATGGGGTTACCGGAGCTCCTCTACCGCCGCAGACTGGCTCACCATTCACCAGTATAATGATGTCGGAAAATGTTTTGCTGACCTCCGGAAAAAATATCAGAAAATTTATTGTTCGTTTCTCGGTGAACCTTCCCGGAATTTATACGGGCTCGATTTTACAGAATCCGTTGCCCTTGTTTTTGGCAACGAAACCTTTGGCGTGAGTGAAGACATCCGCAAACTTTGTGACGGTAATTTTATTATTCCCCAGGTAGGCATTATCAAATCGCTCAACATTTCAGTAGCCTGCGCTATTGCCTTGTATGAAGCCTTCCGCCAAAAGAAGCTCAGCGGGCATTACGATCATCAGAGGCTGGCTACGGAACATATGCAGGAGCTAATGAAAGCATGGGAGCTGCCTGAAAACGGGCCCCTGCCTCCCGGTATATAACCCTGCCCCGGTTTGTGAAATTTTGACTGAAAAAAAAGCACAGTTCCTGACAACGTAGGAGCAAATCTGACAAACAAAACAGTTTACAAACTTTGGTACAATTATTACTGTACTTTTGCTACCCTCCATACGAATGCTGGAGACATTTAGTAAAAAATCAAAAAAATATAGTTTATGGCAAAAAGCAATTTTGAACTCGGAGACGACAGAGTTCTTGTAAAACCCGCGCCGGCCGAAGCAAAAACTGCAGGCGGCATTATCATTCCTGATACGGCAAAAGAAAAGCCTCAGAGAGGTAAAATAGTTGCTGTAGGTAAAGGTAAATATGCAGAGCAAACAGGTACGCTGATCCCCATCCAATGGAAGGAAGGCGACACCGTAATGTACGGTAAATATGGCGGCACAGAAATCAACATCGACGGTGAAGACTACCTCATCATGAGAGCTTCTGATGTGCTGCTGAGAGTAAAATAATTTCCCACTTTTTTAAAACTTTAATTAAAGAATATTATGGCTAAACAACTATTTTTTGATCTTGACGCCCGTAATAAAATGAAGAAGGGCGTGGATACTTTGGCAAATGCTGTAAAAGTAACCCTTGGCCCCAAAGGCCGCAATGTAGTGATCGAAAAGAAATTCGGAGCACCCACTGTAACCAAAGACGGTGTTACCGTTGCTAAAGAAATCGAACTCGAAGATCCGATTGAAAATATGGGCGCCCAGATGGTAAAGGAAGTAGCTTCCAAAACTGCTGACATCGCCGGTGACGGAACTACTACCGCTACCGTGCTTGCCCAGGCAATTATTGCTGAAGGCTTACGCAACGTAGCCGCAGGCGCCAATCCGATGGATCTGAAACGCGGTATTGAAAAGGCTTCTGCCGCTGTGGTAGAACACCTGAAAAAGCAATCCGAGCCCGTTGGCAATAACAACAATAAAATTGAACAGGTGGCTGCTATCTCTGCCAACAACGATGAGTCTATCGGTAAGCTGATAGCTGAAGCAATGACTAAAGTCGGTAAAGAAGGCGTGATCACTGTGGAAGAATCAAAGAGCACCGACACTACGGTAGACGTGGTGGAAGGTATGCAGTTTGACCGCGGTTATCTCTCTGCTTACTTTGTTACCAACAGTGAAAAGATGGAAGTGGAATTGGATAATCCTTACATCCTGATCTACGACAAGAAGGTATCTACCATGAAAGATATTCTTCACATTCTTGAAAAAGTGGCACAGGGCGGCCGTCCGCTGTTGATCATTTCCGAAGACCTTGAAGGGGAAGCGCTGGCAACATTGATTGTAAACAAACTGCGTGGTACGCTGAAAGTAGCAGCTGTAAAGGCTCCCGGCTTTGGCGACCGCAGAAAAGAAATGCTGCAGGATATAGCCGTGCTTACCAAGGGAATCGTGATCAGCGAAGAACAAGGTTACAAGCTGGAAAATGCTGACCTCACTTATCTTGGTGAAGCAACTTCCGTAACC
Source organism: uncultured Ginsengibacter sp. (assembly GCA_964627765.1). Lineage (GTDB taxonomy): Bacteria > Bacteroidota > Bacteroidia > Chitinophagales > Chitinophagaceae > Ginsengibacter. The sequence continues at coordinate 2,877 of CAZVKO010000023.1, forward strand.
ATTGACAAAGACAATACAACTATCGTAGGCGGCAAAGGAAGCAAGAAAGATATCACTGCAAGGATCAACCAGATCAAGGCGCAGATAGAAACCACTACTTCTGACTATGACAAGGAAAAGCTGCAGGAACGCCTGGCCAAGCTGAGCGGCGGTGTGGCAGTATTGTATGTGGGAGCAGCTACTGAAGTAGAAATGAAGGAAAAGAAAGATCGCGTAGATGATGCATTGCATGCTACCCGTGCTGCCGTGGAAGAAGGTATCGTTCCGGGCGGGGGTGTTGCTTACATCCGCGCTATCGAAAGTCTCGATAAATTAAAAGGCGCTAATGACGATGAAACTACCGGCATCCAGATTGTAAAGCGCGCTGTGGAAGAGCCGGTTCGCCAGATAGTGGCCAACTGCGGTATTGAAGGCAGCATTGTAGTTCAGAAAATTAAGGAAGGTAAAGGTGACTATGGTTTCAATGCACGCACAGAAGTGTATGAAAAGCTGATGACGGCCGGTGTTATCGATCCTACCAAGGTTACCCGCATTGCATTGGAAAATGCAGCTTCTATTGCAGGTATGTTGCTCACTACAGAATGTGTAGTAGCCGACAAGCCTGAAAAAGAAAAACCCGCAATGCCTCCTATGGGCGGCGGCGGAATGGGTGACATGGGTTACTAATATTGAGAAGAAAAGTCAGATAGAAAATCCCTTTGCAGTGATGCAGAGGGATTTTTCGTTTAGGCGTCTACGTTAATACCCAAATTAAACAGATAGTGTAAATTTATGTTAGCAAAATGGATTTAAAGATGAGTGTTCTATATTCTTATAAAATGACTAACGACAGTGGGTTTGCTCCGAATCCGTTTCATGGAATAATGACGCTTGCAAATTGTAAACCTCAAATTAGAAACAATCAACAATTGATAAATGCAATTAATGAAGGGGTATTTGTTGCTGGATTTACATCAAAAGAATTATATGATAGAATTGGCAAAAAAATTACGAATCCAGAGCTGGTTTTTATAATGAGGGTAACGGAAATTCTTCCTTATGAGAAATATGGGGGGGACAGCCGATTTCAATGCAAGAAACCTCCCGAGTTAATAAACCTGGAAAAAGAACATGGTGCCGTTAAATATATTGGTGACAACATTTACGAGCCTGTCAGAAAAGGAGACTTTTACTACTTCATTCATCATGATAATATAAGCCATCCTTGTCATTATAGAAAAAGCAAAGCTTTAGTACAATTTGGAGATTGTAAATGGCAGCCGTGTTGTCATCAAAATTTTGAAATTATGAATTCAGATACCTCAGTGGAGAATTATAATCTATATAGGAAATATTCTAATGAAAATGGATCGCTACAAAAATTTCGAATAGTTCTCCTTAACAAATGGCCTATCTGAGCATCTTTATTGGTCACTGATATTTTTGCAGCATATATTAAAAAACTAACTTTGAGAAAATTGTATTGAAATGACCACAACAGCTATCAGAAAAAAATTAGTGAAATATGTACAAGGTGCTGACGAAAAAAAGATAAAAGCTATCTACGCAATGGTGGAAGATGAGATCAATACAGCAGAAAATGATTTTGATAAAGATTTATTAGCTGAACTGAAAAGAAGAAGCAAAAGCTTTAGTAACGGATCAGCCAAAACATACTCATGGAGCCAAACAAAAAAAGCAGCCTTGAGTAAGGTTAAATCTAAAACGAAATAATGCCTTTCCCATACAGGTTACACGAAGAAGCCTACAAAGAATTTATTGAAGCTTATGCCTGGTATGAAGAAAGACAATCAGGTCTTGGCGACCGGTTTATGAATTCCGTGGAAAACAAACTGAAGCAAATAAGTAATAATCCCGGCTATTACAGCAAAAAATATGGCACTAACTTCAGGCAAGCAAAGATTGATGATTTTCCATACCTGATAGTATATGAGTTTTTTAAACGCAAAGGCATCATTCATATAGCAGCCATATATCACAGTAAACGAAACCCAAAAAGAAAATATCGCAGATTAAAATAAAAGCGGGAATGCAGTAAATTGCTTTCTGTTTAAATGTCCTACTTCACTTTTTATTTTACTCTCGGCTGGCAGCACATCATCAATGCAGAAGCATTGGATCATATTTTTTTTATTACCGCGCTGGCTGCTATTTACATGCTCAAAGACTGGAGACAGGTATTGATTTTAGTTACCGCTTTTACTGTAGGACATACCATCACACTTATTCTCAGCACAAAACGTTGGGTAGTGGTAAATGACCATTGGGTGGAGTTTTTAATTCCATGCACTATTATGGCCACAGCCATCAGCAATCTTTTTCAGAGATCATTTACGCATAAAAGTATCCGCATTAATTATTTTCTGGCGCTTTTTTTCGGGCTCATTCATGGATTGGCTTTTGCCAATACGCTGCGTATGATACTCGGGCCGGATCAAAATTTTGCGCTATCTATGTTCAGCTTCACCACCGGGCTTGAGCTGGGACAAATTCTCATTGTATTTATTGTTTTATTATTGTCTCAGCTTTTTATTGTTATTTTTAAAATTCAGAGATTGCATTGGGTCATCTTTCTTTCAGCGGCTGTCTTTGCCCTGGCGGCAGAAATGGCCTTGCAACGATTGCCTGTGATTAAATAGAAAGGGTATGAAAAGAATAATTCTTGTTATTATCACAATATTTTTTATGCAGCAGACTGATGCGCAGCAAACGATACCATTGTATGAAGAAGCTGTGCCGAACAGCAAACCTTATCCCACCAGGGAATGGTGGGAGCCGGTATCCGACGGCGATACCATCGTACATTACATTTCAGCGCCCACGCTTTCTGTTTTTTTGCCGGATAAAAGCAAGGCTGTGGGTACGGCAGTGATCATTTGTCCCGGCGGCGGCTATTGGATCAATTCAATTGTGAAGGAAGGATTTGCTGTTGCAAGAAGATTTGCCAGTTGGGGCGTTGCTGCATTTGTAGTGAAATACAGAATTCCCAATGATTCATCCATGATAGATAAGTCGATTGGCCCTCTGCAGGATGCACAGCGCGCTATTCAATTGGTGAGAATGCATGCAAAGGAGTGGAATGTTGATCCCCATCGGGTGGGCATTATGGGCTTTTCGGCAGGAGGTCATCTGGCAGCAACCGCCGCAACTCATTTCCATCGCAGTTACATCAGCAACGATGATAGCATTAATCTGCGACCGGATTTTGCCTTGTTGATTTATCCTGTAATCAGTTTTCAAAAAGAAATAGCCCACATGGGTTCGCGTGAGCAACTGATTGGTAAGGATCCTTCACCGGAAATGGTAGATTCATTTTCAAATGAATTGCAGGTAAGAGAAGATACACCGCCTGCATTCCTGGTGCAGGCTACTGACGATGATGTGGTGCCCGTGAGGAACAGTATTGTGTTTTATGAAGCGCTTTTAAAATATAAAATACCGGCTGAGATGCATTTGTATAAATCAGGGGGCCATGGTTTTGGTATGAACAATCCCTCTGCAAAAGATGACTGGATGGAGCGCTGTAAGTATTGGCTGGAAAGTATGGGATGGCTTCCTGAATAACATTTTTCGTTTACCCGACGCCGTTATAAAATAAAAGGCTGCACTCCGGCAACCTTTATATTTATAGAAACACAACTGATCAATTTATTCCTGTGATGTCCCGCATGGAATCTTTATTATCCCCGGAACCACGGTTTGAAAGTAACAAAAAAGAAAATGGACTTTTATTGAATTATGATGAGTGGTAAGTTTCCCTTTTAAAGGAGATTTTTTAAGAGCTTACAATCAATAAGACAGATCCGCCTCTATCGGGTAATGATCAGAATAGGTAACTTTTATTCTCTGGAATTGTGACACGATAAATCTTTTATCGGCTAATATATAGTCGATACGCAGTGTGGGCGAGATGTATCTGAAAGTACGGCCGATAAAAGTGCCTTTTTGCAGAAAAGCATCCTGGAAATTTCCTTTTATTTTAAAATAAGTGCTGGAATTCGGTACGTCGTTAAAATCGCCGCAGATGAAGGAAGGATAGGGGCTCGCCCTGATTTCTTCATTTACCCTCTCTGCCTGCTTGTATCTTGAGATGTAACCTCTTTTTAATTTTCCCACGATAGTACGCGAATCAATCAATCCCCCGCCACGCCCATGCTTTATATCGCTCAGACTTTGATATTCTTTGGAATGAAAATGCACGGATTGAAGATGGGTGGCGAATACACGGAATATTTTGTCATTTACTTTTATATCGGCATAAATTAAATGCTCACCATGGCTGCTTTGATCAAACCTGTACCTGCCTGAATCGATAATCGGGTATTTGGAGAAGATCGCAATACCCGATTCATTATTGTTTTCATAGACTTCTGATGCTACAAAAAAGTGATAGGGGTACCCCAATGCAGTTAATTTTTTTGTTACCGGCTCATAATTGTAATAATGGATATAATCAAAATATTCTTCAAAGCACATAATATCTGCATTTTGTCTGGACAAGATATTTGCCATAAAAGGAAAAGTAAGGCTATCCTGGTCTTTGTCATAACCGCCCCAGCTTTCTACATTCCATTGCAATACCCGGAGTGTATTGCCTTTTTTTGCGTACTTAAATTTTTGAGGGAGATGGAAAGCAAAAGATGATTTTACCTGTTGAAAACCGGTTAACAAAACAATAAGTGACAGGAGCCACCACTTTGATTTTAAGATAAACCAAAGCAATATAAAAAATATCAGTGCAAAAAATAATAAGGGAAAAATAAGCCCGGGGAATGCCAATAGCCAATATTCGCTTGTGTTAACGAAAGGGTACAGGCAGGTGATGAGATAAAGAGCTATCGTGACAAAATTTATTGCCAGCAAAATGTTCCGGAAGATGGATCTTTTACCTGTCATCGGGATTGATAAGATTTTTAATGGCAACTGTGAATTTGTCTCAAACTTTCTAAACTTAAAAATTTTTTAACGGAATTAATAAATTATTAAGATCAGTCAGGTCTGAAAACAGGATAATTAAAAGTCCTGCTCCTGTCTTTTCAGGATATGGCGGTATTTGTTAAAGATTCCATTTTTAGTTACAAACCCCAGATATTTATGTGCCTCATCCACCACCGGCAAAACCCTGAAATCAAGACTATCCATAGTTTGCATTACCTCGTACATGGGGGTATTAACGGCAATAATCTTATCGGGTGGCTGCGCAATATCTTTTATAGGCCGCAGTTGGTCTTCGGCATTGGCGCTTAACAGGAGTTCGAGTAGCTGATCGCTGAAGATAAGCCCTTTTAATTCACCATCGGCGGCTACTACAGGAAAAACGTTTTTCGTTGTATGAATGATATCGTAGCTGCGGCTGCGTGGTGTATCATCCGGTCGCAGGATAATAAAGTCTTTTTCTATAAGATATTTCAGTTTTATCCTTCTCAGCACCGTGTGCTCTTTATTTTCGGCTGAAATCAGATTGCCTTGTTCAGCCAGCGCCATGGTATAGATAGAATACTTGAGCGATCCTTTATTAATAAAATATGATATTGCGGATACGATCATTAAGGGCACCATCAATGCATATCCCCCGGTAATTTCCGCAGCGAGAAAAATGCCAGTCAGTGGGGCATGCATTACCCCGCTTAACGATGCAGCCATTCCTGCAATAATAAAGTTAGTTACATTGATGTTCGTCATCCCGGTAAGATTGAGTCCGTAAGCGAATACGAAACCCAGCAAACCTCCCACCACCATGCTCGGGCCGAACATACCGCCATTTCCCCCGCTACCCATTGTAATTACGCATGCCAGCGACTTTCCGATAACCGTGAGCGCCGCAAAGCTCAGCAATACCCATGCAATATCCTGGTATTTGGAAAAGAAACTGTTGCCAAGCAGGGTTTGGTAATGTCCGTCCAGTAATTGCTGGATGGTAATATATCCCTCACCATATAAAGCTGGCAGCAATGCTATCATGACGCCGAGAGCCACGCCGCCGGTTAACACCCGGTGATACCTGTTTTTGATTTTGGAAAATACACCTGACAGGTAGGTGTTGAGCTTGCTGAAGTATATAGAATAAACGCCGACGATAATCCCGAAGATGAGATAGTACCAAAAAGCTTTTATTACCCAGGCTCCTTTTGTTACAAAGATGAACAGGGGTTCATGATATATCAGCTGGGAAATAACAGAAGAAAATGCCGAAGCAATTAATAATGGAATAAATGCCGGAATAGAAAATTCAGGCATAATGACCTCCATCGCAAATATCATTCCTGCAACCGGGCTATTGAATGCACCGGCAATGCCCGCAGCAGCCCCGCATGCCAAAAGCAGGGATGTTTCGCGGTAATTCAAACCAAAGAAACGGCCAATATTAGAACCGATAGCAGCACCGCTTGCAACAGCCGGAGCCTCCAACCCTGCAGAGCCGCCAAGGCCCACTGTCAGCGCACTGCTGATTACCTGGCTGTATATGTTATGAAAATCCAATTTGCTGGAATTATGAGAAATATTATAAAGGATCGGAACGATGCCATGCTGAAACTTGCTGCGCCTGATAAAGGTTCGCACATACAGCACGGTAAGTAAAATGCCGATTAATGGAAAAACCAGGTAGAGATAGTATTTGTATTTCCAGTGAAAGTCATTTTGTAAAAAACTGGCAACAGAATGCGTAAGCTCCTTTAATAAGGAGGAAGCTATGCCCCCAAAAATGCCCACTACCGCAGCTGCGATTATTAAAAAATTTGAATTGGAAATTCTTAGCTTACGCCATTGATTTATTTTTTCAATGTACCTTAAAGCCTTTTCATAAATTGTTCCCACGCCCGATGATTGTTTTTCGAAATTTTCCGCGAAGGTAAATAATGAGGGTTGATTAGAAAATATAACATTCACCGTACAGCTGACCCTCCTTTGCTGATGCAATTATGAATTTGTTTATACGGCAACGTTGCTTCGCAAGTCAGGAATAATACATATACCAAAATTTATTTTTAAGTAACTTGGGGAAATTTAATTTTTCATCTGATAAAAGCCGGGCCAGGCCCATTATTAATGACAATCCAGGAGATCAGGAAATTTTTTAAGAAAACATTCGACAGAATTAGTAATGAGAAGTTAAAGAACAATATTTTACAGACATTGCCTTTTTGGATAGCTTCCATTTTAAGCGGTTTGGCCGCTGTATTTTACTCCAGGATATTTGCCTATTTGGAAGCCCTGAATTTCAGTTTGCTGATTAATCACCGATGGAGCCTGTTTATTTTAACCCCGGTTTGTTTTTTAATTGCATGGTACGTAGTAAAACGCTTTGCGCTTCGTGCAAGAGGCAGCGGCGTTCCGGAAGTGATGGCTGCGGTAGAACTGGCCAGCCCACGCGATGATAAAAAGGTATCCAAGCTTTTAAGTCTTCGCATAATTGTCGTCAAGGCTCTTTCAAGTTTTTTGATGATATTGGGAGGGGGCCTCATAGGAAAAGAAGGTCCTACGATACAGATATCCGGGGCAATTTTCAGAAAGATAAATGATTGGCTCCCGGCCTGGTGGCCTAAAATATCCAAACGCAATATGATCATGGCTGGCGCGGCTGCGGGCCTGGCAGCGGCATTTAATACGCCGCTGGGAGGGATTGTGTTTGCAGTGGAAGAGCTTACCAAAACGCATATCAGCTATTTTAAAACAGCTCTGTTTACCGCGGTGATTATTGCGGGTCTTACAGCACAGGGCCTGCTGGGGCCCTATCTGTATCTTGGTTATCCTGATGTGACCCATGTTTCCACGTTTATATTTTTCCCTTTGATTTTGGTTGCTGTTGTTACCGGCCTGTTGGGTAGCCTGATGTCCAAAGTCATCCTGGCAACATTTCAATGGAAGCGAAAATTTAAATTCAATTACCAGTATGTGATCTATATTGTATTGTGTGGCCTGTTTATAGTTGCGGTGGCTTTCCTGTACGATCCGAGAATATTGGGGTCGGGTAAGGAAATTATGACTACCACCTTGTTTAGCTCGGCCAAAGAAGTAAAATGGTATACTGCTGTTGACCGTGTGGTGGGAACTACTATGAGTTTTACAATAGGCGGGGCAGGAGGCATATTCGCTCCATCGCTCGGAGCCGGCGCCGCAGTGGGTTCTCTTATTGCGGGCTGGCTTCACGCTGCTTCCACGGATGCCAACCTGCTTATATTATGCGGAATGGTTGGATACCTTACCGGCGTTACACGCACTCCTTTTACATCGGCAATCCTTGTTCTCGAAATGACAGACAGGCACAATGTAATTTTCCACCTTATGGTTGCCGGCCTCGTTGCAAGCCTTGTTTCTTTATTCGTAGACAGGGAGTCGCTGTATGACCGGCTGAAAGATCAGAATCTTCACGATCTTTTTGAAGAGGAAGCGGCTACAGCGCCATTAGAGGCCAATGCTTCTGAAGAAGAGACAGGAAGCGGCATAGAAGGACCGGTATTATAAGCCAGTCGTTGAAATACTTGGTTCCGGTATTCTTTTTTTGAAAATTTCTCTTACCTTTGCACCCCATTTGGCATTTTATGCTTTGGCTGAATGGAAGTTATTAAAAGCATATTGCCCACATGGCTCCATAAGTCCCCGTCATTTCGGGGCGCCGGCGAGGGCGTAAAAGTAAAATGACAATAAAATGCCAAAGGTTAAGACCAACTCCAGCGCCAAGAAGCGCTTTAAAGTAACCGGCTCCGGTGAAATTATTTATCAGAAATCTTTCAAACGGCACATCCTTACAAAAAAGAGTACCAAGCGCAAACGCAACCTGCGTAAGAAAGGATTGATCAGCGACGCAAACAGGCATTTTGTGATGCACCTGCTTCGTTTGAAATAATCATATACTACCACAAATTTTATCCGTCATGGGCGGAAATCATCTAAAAATATTTTTATGCCACGTTCAGTAAATGCAGTAGCATCAAGAGCCAGAAGAAAAAGAATACTTAAGGCCGCCAAGGGTTATTATGGTAAAAGGAAAAACGTTTATACCGTCGCAAAGAATGTGATGGAAAAAGGCATGACCTACAGCTATGTGGGTCGTAAGCAGAAGAAACGCGAATACCGGCAGCTGTGGATCGCACGTATCAATGCAGCCGTAAGGGCTGAGGGGCTTACTTACAGCCAGTTTATCCATAAGCTTGCTGCAAAAAATATTGACCTCAACAGGAAGATACTTGCCGATATGGCGATGAATGAGCCGGAAAGCTTTAAACAGCTTATTCAATCGGTAAAATAAAAAATAACTCCAAATATGTAAGGCCGCACTGAAAATTCAGTGCGGTTTTTTATTTTTAATACGTCAATCTTTTACATTTGTAAAATTTTTTTATTAACCTGTCGCAATTCCAATGAACAATTCATACCTGGATCTCGTCAATCAAACCTTTAATTTCCCTCAATACGATTTCAACCTGGAAGATGGTTATCTCCGGTATAATGATGTGGATGTAAAAGCCCTGATTGATAAATATGGTACGCCCCTGAAGTTTACCTACCTTCCAAAAATCGGCATGCAAATAAACAAGGCAAAGAAAATGTTTGCCGACGCATTTAAGAAATACAGGTACGAAGGAAAATATTTCTATTGCTACTGCACCAAGAGTTCGCACTTTTCCTTTGTGGTGGAGGAGGCGTTGAAGCACAATATTCACCTGGAAACATCCTATGCTTATGATATTGAAATTGTGAACAAGCTCTATGAAGCAAAAAAGATTACAAAGGATACTTTTATTATCTGCAATGGTTTCAAACAAAAATCTTATACCAGCCGCATTGCAAGACTTATCAACTCCGGCTTTAAAAATGTAATTCCCATTCTCGATAATAAGAATGAATTGAAGGCATATCGCAAATCAGTAAAGGCGCCGTTTAAAATAGGGATACGGGTGGCGGCCGAGGAAGAGCCCACGTTTCCTTTTTATACATCGAGGCTGGGAATCCGCAGCAAGGACATCCTGGAATTTTACGTAGATGAAATTGAAGGATACGAACAGAAATTTGAATTGAAGATGCTGCATATATTTCTGAACAAAGGAATCAAAGACGATATTTATTACTGGAGCGAGCTCAATAAAATTATTAACCTGTATTGCCAGCTAAAGAAAATTTGCCCGGAGCTGGACTCTATCAACATCGGAGGTGGCTTCCCGATTAAGCATTCATTGGGATTTGAGTACGACTACCAGTTTATGATCAATGAAATTGTGCGTAATATTAAGGCTGCCTGCAAAAAGAGTAAGGTGCCGATGCCGAATATTTTTACAGAGTTTGGCAGCTTTACCGTTGGCGAAAGCATGGCGCATATTTATAGTGTAGTGGCCGAGAAGAAACAGAATGACCGGGAAACATGGTATATGATAGACTCATCATTTATCACCACCTTGCCGGATACCTGGGGTATCGGGGAAAAATTTCTGATGCTGCCGATTAATAAATGGGATGCCGAATACCAGCGGGTGACCCTGGGCGGCATCACGTGCGACAGCCACGACTATTACGATTCAGAAGAGCATATCAATGAAGTGTTTTTGCCCAAGATTGAAAATGGCGAACCGCTCTATGTTGGATTTTTTCATACGGGTGCCTACCAGGACCAGATCAGCGGCTACGGAGGGCTTAAACATTGCCTTATTCCCTCGCCCCAGTATATAGTGCTCGATAAAGATAAAAACGGAAAGATTGTAGACTGGGTATATGCGAAAGAGCAAAATGCACAAAGCATGCTGAAGATATTAGGCTATAAATAAAAAAGCCTTCTCCTGACGGGAAGGCTTATACGATATTCCGCTTACACGCTTACCTTAGCTCACTGCTATTTGTTTTACTTCGGGTTTTACTTCTTCCTTTTTGGGAAGGCTTACCAAAAGCAAACCGTTTTCATATCTGGCAGCAATGTTGTCCGCATTTACCTTTTCGTCGAAAGTAAATGAGCGCTTAAATGATTGGAGAGAAAATTCTCTCTTGATCTGTTTGGTATCTTCATTTGAAGGTTCATCTTTCTTGTCGAAAGAGATGGTAAGGACATTTTTGTCAACTGTAATTTTGAAATCATCCTTGTTTCTCCCGGGTACATTCAATTCCAGTTCATAAGCGTCTTTACGCTCATAGATGTTTGCAGGCGGAAAGTGAAAGCTATTTCCGGGAAATGCGGGAAATTCGTTCAACAGGCTGTCCAGGAAGCTGTCAACAGATTTCAATGATGGCTGGTTAAATTTTACGTATGTCATAATATTTTATTTTTATTTTCTCGGTAAGATCAAATAAGATACCATCAGCAATTTTAGGTCAACTGTGGATTATTTGTACGACACTGTGTCATACTCTTAAAAATAATGCGCCAAAGTTTCACAAATGTTTTCGAAAACTTTGTTTTTATGATGATTTGCATTATTAAATTTGCAACCTGTTTTACTATCAAAAAATTATTGACTTTAGCCTGATCGGTTTTCAGCCATCTTAATATTTTCTTAATCGCTAAAATTAAATATCGAAAATAAGCCCGGCCAATGTATCCAAATTTATACTACGCAATTAACGACTGGTTTGGTTGGAAAATAGATGCGCTGAAAATATTTTATTCGTTTGGAATTTTTGTGGCGCTGGCTTTTATTGCCGCTGCTTATTTTCTTACCCGCGAACTGAAGCGAAAGGAAAAGGATGGCCTGCTGCAGCCGCGTGAAGAAACTATTGTTGCGGGCAAACCGGCCACAGCATTTGATTTTATCATTAATGGTCTTGCAGGCTTTATTTTCGGCTACAAGCTTATCGGCGTAATTGTTGCCAGCCGTTCCCATAATGTAGATATCCAGGAGTATATATTCTCTTCGGCAGGCAACTGGACCGGGGGAATTTTATTGGCCGCTTTGCTCATTTACCTGAAATATCGTGAAAAGAATAAGCAAAAGCTGGCAACGCCTGAGAAACGAACCATCCGGGTCTGGCCGCATGACAGGGTGGGCGATATGGTAATTTATGCCCTGATATTTGGAATTATAGGTGCAAAGCTTTTTGACAATCTTGAAAACTGGGACAGGTTTATAAAAGATCCGGTAGCGAATCTTTTATCTCCGAGCGGACTTACCTTTTATGGGGGACTTATTTTTGCCGCATCAGCGATATTGATTTTAGCAAGGAAAAAAGGGATTAGCCTGCTTCATCTCATAGATGCAGCGGCCCCGGCTTTAATGATTGCTTATGCAATTGGCAGAATAGGCTGCCAGGTAGCAGGTGACGGGGATTGGGGTGTCTTCAACAGCGCCTATATCAGCGACAGGCCGGGACACGTTGTAGCTGCTACGCCGGATCAATTCAACGGGCAGTTAAAAAAATACTCCGCGTATTTTTTATCAGGCGATGTTATAGACCCGTCTACCGGCGAACGAATAAATGTTACGGACCGGCACGCATCGTCGCTGGAAACTGTTCCGCACAAGAGTTTCAGCGGCCCCGCTTTTTTACCCACGTGGTTGTTTGCTTATACCTATCCGCACAATGTAAATGAAGACGGCATCTTGCTGGATAATTGCGAAGGTAAATATTGCCGTGCCCTGCCTCAGCCTGTTTTTCCAACTCCCTTTTATGAAACTGTAGCATGCACGCTGTTATTTCTTTTCCTTTGGTCAATACGTAAAAGGATAAAGGCCCCGGGTGTTATATTCTCCATTTATCTTCTTCTTAATGGAATTGAACGTTTTTTAATAGAGACGATCAGGGTTAATAATACCTATTCAATTTTTGGTATTCACCCCACACAGGCAGAAATTATTTCTCTGCTGCTGGTGATAACCGGTATAGCAGGCATTCTTTATTTTAAAAACAGGCATGCTGCAGCAACTGCTTAACCGTTTCCCCAAAAAAATTTCTTGCAAGCTAACGTATACGCCTATACGAAATTTGCTTTTTTTCTGAAAATTGTAACCTTGCTATTTACCAAAACGTCTAACTGCCAGTTCCCGGTCATAATGAAATTTCACCTTCCGTGTATTATTATGTACTATGCAAAACAAAGTACTTAGTTTTGCGATGTAATATTTTAAACATAGTAACTAAAAAGACATGCACAAAGTAATCAGCCTGGTTGTTCCTTTTATATTGATAACCAATTTTTTAAAAGCTCAGACACACAACGGCGATCTCAGCGGTAAAGTAGTGGATGGTGGTAATCAAAAAGTAATCGATGCCGCCAGTGTTTCATTATATAAGGCAAAAGATTCATCCCTTGTAAAGATCAGTCTTGCCGATAAAAAGGGAAATTTCCTCTTCGAAAATATTCCTGCCGGTGATTATTTTTTAATCGCGACATCCACCGGTCACACACAAACTAACAGCGCTGCCATACACGTAAACGGTAATTCGAATACCAATGCCGGCATTCTAAAGCTTGAAGAAAAAACCAAAACACTTGCAGACGTAACAGTAACCGTGGCACCCAAAAAGGCTTTTATCGAAAGAAAAATAGATAAAACTGTTATTAATGTAGATGCATCTATTACCAGTGCGGGATCCACGGCGCTGGAAGTTTTGGAGAAAGCGCCCGGAGTGACCGTGGATAAAGATGGAAACGTGAGCCTGAAAGGTAAAGCGGGTGTAATGATCATGATGGATGGTAAACCTTCTTACCTGAGTGGCGACCAGCTGGCCAACCTGTTAAAAAGCATGCCTTCTTCGGAAATTGACCAGATTGAAATTATGACCAACCCCTCTGCCAAATATGATGCAGCAGGTAATTCAGGAATCATAAATATCAAAACCAGGAAAAATAAATTAAAGGGACTGAATGGAAATGTGGCTGCAACCGTAACGCAAGGCAGGTATACAAAAACCAATGAAGGATTTAATATTAATTATAGAAAAGGCAAAGTGAACCTTTTTGCAAACTACAATTATTCCTATTGGAAAGGATTCGAAAAACTTTACATCCACCGTAACTTTAAAGATACCATTACACAAAAGCTCGAAACAATTTTTGACCAGAACTCTTTCATGCACCATCTTTCCTGGTATCAGAATCTGAAAGCCGGAATCGATTTTAATGTTTCTAAAAATACTTCCCTGGGTGTTGTATTAACAGGATTCCTCAATCCGTCATCTGACCCCGGTACCAATACTACTTTACTCGAAGATGCTACAGGTAAGGTGGATTCAATTTTATATGCAGAGAATGCAGATAAAAGCAGATCCGACAATTTTGGTGCAAATTTTAATTTTCGCCATGCCTTTGATTCAACGGGGAAAGAGTTTACCGTAGATTTGGATTATCTCACATATTACCAAAAGCACAACCAGTTTTTCCGGGATAATCATTTAAATCCGGATTATACGGTAAACAGGCCTCCTGATGAACTGAAGGGCACCTTGCCTTCTGCCATAAATATTTATTCTGCTAAAACGGATTTCACTTTCCCGATGAAGCATAATGCAAAGTTTGAAACGGGGTGGAAGAGCAGCTATGTAACCACGGACAATGATGCCTTGTACCAGGATAGCACATCTTCAGGTTATGTAACAGATGATGGCAAAACCAATCATTTTGTTTATAAAGAAAATATCAACGCTGCGTATATAAATTTCAGCAAACAAATAAATAAATGGGGAATGCAGGTCGGCTTGCGTGCGGAAAATACAAATGCAAAAGGCCACCAGCTTGGCAACTCAACCACTCCCGACTCATCGTTTACAAAAAATTATATTGATCTTTTCCCAACCGCATTTGTGAGCTATGATGCCAATAAGAAAAATACATTTTCTATAAATTTCGGAAGAAGGATCGACCGGCCCGACTACCAGGACCTGAATCCCTTTTATTATTTTCTTGATGAATATACTTACCAGGTCGGGAATACCTTGCTGCAGCCACAATATACCGATAATGCAGAGCTTTCACACACCTACAATAATTTTTTGACCACCACACTCAACTACAGCAGAACAAAAAATGTTTTTACGGACGTATTGAAACAGGTGACGAGCGAAAGGAAAACATTTCAAACAAAGGAAAATATTGCTTCTAAAACCAACTTTGGGCTGTCGGTAAGCGCTTATTTTCCTGTAACCAAATGGTTTACCACCAACATTTATACAAATGTTTTTCACGACACTTACAAGGGTGCGCTGGATGGTGGTTACCTCAGTGTGGATACGTATACGTTTTTGGGAAATATCAGCAACCAGTTTAAGTTGAAGAAAGGATGGAGCGCGGAAGTGAGCGGATTTTATCGTTCGAAGGGATTGGAAAGCGAAATTGTAATTGATCCGTTATGGCGCGTGGATGCAGGAATACAAAAGAAAGTTTTGAGAGACAAAGGCACTATCAAACTTGGTATCCGCGATATTTTTGCTTCGCAAAACTTTAACGGCTATGTGAATTACCAGGATATAGATGTAATTGTCAGATCCAGGCATGATTCCAGAACCGGCTCGCTCACGTTTACTTATAATTTCGGAAAGCCAATGCAGAATCAACGCAGGCACAGCGGCGGCGCATCGGATGAAGAAAGCAGGGTAAAGGCCGGGGGAAATTAATATACTAACGGATAAGCGTACCCGAAAAAGAGAGGGCCTTCAGGGGCATCTCTTTTATTTTGTAAATACGGGAGCAAAAGAGGCTTCTGAAAATTCCGGAGGAAACGAGCCCTGCAAAACAACGCGAGCAGCAATTTTTCCAATGGCGTCAGCACACATGGCGGAATATCCATTGCCTCCGCAGGCAACGAACAGCCCGTCATTTTCTATTTCACCTATATATTCTTTTCTATGGCGGGTATAGCTTACCATGCACCTGCCCGTAATAAAATTTTTCGCCTGCAACGAAGGCATTATTGATATAAGCGCTTCCTTCAATACAGGCAAATGTGCATCGCTGTTACCTTTTCTAAACCAGTCCTGAACCTCCGCCAGTGTATCAAAATGTATATCACCGGGTAAATTGCAGCCCATTTTTAAATAAAATTTGCCGTCAGGGTATTGTAATGGTTTTATCAGGTAGATGTTTCTATAATTAGCGGTTTCTATTTCGTACAGTAATGACGGAAGATTTGATAACCGTTTTGCTTCGTCTTCTGTAACTTCCGCTAATAGTACGGTTTCGCTTTTTAAGTCAAGATCTAATTTTTTTTCAGTAAGAGGGAAGAAGTTGATAAAAGCCCCGGGGCAAAGTAATATTTTGCCGGAAAAATAAGTTTTGTTTTCGCCGGTAGTAACCGTGAACATATTTTTTTCATATTCTATTTTAATAGCCATATCATTGATAACAACTCCCTTGTTTTGTTGAAGCAGCTTCAATTGCGCTTTTATCAGCAGCCTGGGGTTAATGGAACCGGAGGGCGCTGTTTCAAATAACCCCTCCGAAGATGCAGGAAATATAAAGCCGGGGAAAAAGGAGGTTATTTCCTTAGCGGTTTTAAATGGCGTATAAGAAATGCCGGCCTGTTGTGCCTGTTGGGCGGCATTGCTAAGGTATTCATCAACGCCCCGGGGATTTACATACAGGCAACCATCCTGGTTATGAAAAGTAATCCCGGATTGTTTTTCTATTGACTGATACTGCCTGGCAGACGTAAGGTTAAGTTTTGTCCATACTTCGTCTGTTCCGATTATTCTCTGAATTCTCCCCTGGTCGTAATGGCTTGCAAAAACCATTGCCTTATCGGGGTTCCGGGGCTCGTCAGGGCCGATCAACGCTACTTTATTTTTCGGGCTGCTCAGATATTTTGCTGCGGCGGCGCCAATCAATCCTTTCCCGATCACAATAGTGTCAAAAATCATATCTCTAAAAAAAATCCTTTTTTGGATAATACAAATTGACAAAAAAGTTTTTACCTTTTCATACCTGAAGCCACGATTATTCATCTTAAACTCAAAAAAATGTCAAACAAGACCGACCATCTGGCTACAGAGCGCCGTGATTTTATAAAACATGTCGCAACCGGCGCAGCAGCATTGGGCTTAACCATGCTGACTCCTCCGCTTAAATTATCTGCCGCTGCTACAAACGGTAATGTCAGCGATGCAGATGAATGGTTTAATCAATTAGATAAGAAAGGCAAACACCGGATTATTTTTGATGCGGTAACACCCAATGGTATGTTCCCCTTTGCATGGCCAAAGATTTACCAGCTAACAAATGGCGCCACCGGCACTGATGAAAAGGAAACAGGAGTGGTGGTGGTGCTACGCCATGAGACCATTCCTTATGCCATGCAGAGCTCACTTTGGGAAAAATATAAGTTTGGCGAATTTTTCAAAATAGATGATCCCAAAACGCAGAAGCCTTCCACGCGGAATATGTTTTGGCAGCCTGCCCCAGGAGATTTTAAAGTGCCTGGCGTAGGCGAAGTGGAAATTGGCATTAACCAGTTGCAGGATCACGGTATTATGTTTTGTGTTTGCAATATGGCGATGACGGTGCTCAGCGCTGCAGCGGCACAAAGCATGAATATGGATGCCACTACTGTTTATAATGACTGGAAATCGGGGGTTTTGCCGGGTATCCAGATAGTGCCGTCAGGTGTATGGGCAGTGGGCCGCGGACAGGAACACGGATGTGCGTACTGCTATGCTTCGTAAGGCAAAGCAGGATAAAAGTATTATAAAATTCCGGCTGTGAGGCCGGAATTTTTTTAAACTATTTCTCACCATTCCACTCTGCGTAAAATTCTTCCAGGAACTTTTCCATAAAAACATGCCTTGCTTCTGCTATCTTTTTTCCCGATTCAGTATTCATCCGGTCTTTCAGCAGCAAAAGTTTTTCGTAGAAATGATTGATGGTGGGGGCGGTGCTTTTTTTATAGGCGTCTTTCGTCATTTGTAAATCCGGCTTTACTGCAGGATCGTAAATTTTTCTGTTGGTAAATCCGCCATAATTGAAAGCCCGGGCAATGCCTATCGCACCTAATGCATCGAGCCGGTCAGCGTCCTGAACCACTGCGAATTCATCGGAATAAAACTGCCCTTTGAAATTTCCGCCTTTAAAAGAAATATGGCGGATAATATTTTCGACATGATCTATCGTTTCTTTTTCCAACTGCAAACTTTCCAGAAAACGCCTGGCTTTTTCCGGCCCGGCATTTTCATTACCCTCATTAAATTTTGCATCAGCAATATCATGTAATAAAGCGGCAAGCCGTATCACCAAATGATTTACCTTTTCCGACCGGGCAATATGCATTGCATTTTTGTACACTCTTTCAATGTGCCGCCAGTCGTGGCCCCCTTCTGCATTTTGTAGTTCCTTTTTTACAAATCTGATGGTTTGCTGAATGATTTCTTCAGTGCTCATAAGTATAAACGGGAAAATCTATAAAATTTTTTTTGATCTTTTTTTGATAGTATCAATCACCGGCAGCACATCCGGCGAGAGGTCGAAATAGATAACAGCACCGGCATATAACGCAATAAAGACACTGCTTTTGAGCACCATTGCCCAAAATCCATGTAAAGCATGAAAGCTGTAATAGCATATAAAATAAGATAGCACGGCAATGATGATTGCATAAATAGTTTTGTAGCTAAAAGGATGCATGTTAAACTTCCGTTGCAGAAAAATTATCCTGATCAGGTTATACACGCTGAAGGACGCAATGAAAGAAATGCCGCCTCCTATAATGCCGAATTGCTTTACCAGAATATAGCTCAATGGAGTGATCAGGAAAAAAAGGATTACGCCGCTGATCAGGTCAAATCTCCAGAAGGTAGAGGTACCGATTATCTGGGCGTTTACACCCGTACCCAGATCAACAATACGTGCAATGCCGATGCAGAAGAATATCCATTCCGAATTCAGATAATCTTTTTTGAGCCCAAAGGTATTTACCGCATCCGCATAATTGAGCCATATTACTAAAAAGATGCCAAGCGACACAATTAAAAGATTTATGCCCGACCGTTGATAAATCAGATTGATCTTGTTATAGTCTTTATCTTTCCACGCCTTGGACAGTACCGGTATGGAAGCAGCTATGGCGCCTCTTTGCGGCGCCTGCACCAGGCCACCTACCACGCTGCCCAATGCAAATACGCCCATTGCTCCCATTCCCACTACCGACATAATAATGAGCATATCGATATACTGGGCTATCATCAACACAAAGCCGGCAACATATACAAATGAAGCCATGGCGGCAATTTTTTTATAAAACTTTTTTGTGACCCGGCTTATCGAAAAGGAGAGAAAGAATTCTTTTTTCCATATCAGATACAACAGCAATACAAGAGCAATAAACCCGTAGGAAAAAGCATATAGCTTTACGAATGTATCGAAGGAAGAAATTAATTTAAAGCTGAGCAGGAAAATAAGCGCTGTTGTAATTAGCCTGAAAAAAAGCTCCCGCAAAAATGTGGTAAATATTGACTTTCTGAGGTTCCATGCAAATACTTCGAATATCGAGTACACGGTAAGGGAAAAGCCAAAGGGGAAAACCCATTTGTAGTATTGTACAAACAACTCTGAGTTAGCCTGGAATTTTCTTATCACCAACCCTTTAAAAATTATTCCGGCCAGCGTTACCAGGCAAAAGCCCAGCGTACT
Organism: uncultured Ginsengibacter sp.; assembly: GCA_964627765.1. GTDB lineage: Bacteria > Bacteroidota > Bacteroidia > Chitinophagales > Chitinophagaceae > Ginsengibacter. Next base: position 22,411 of record CAZVKO010000023.1, read on the forward strand.
AATCACCAAAGCCCATGTCAGCAGATCATTTTTTCGTTTGGGAAGATTCTCCTGGTAGTAAGGATAAAATTTATATATCACCGGCAGCATTCCCATATTGGCAAAGGCAAACATCAGGTTGCCTACGGTAATAAATGCGTTCGTTAATCCGTATTCGTCAGTAGAAAAAGGAGAGCCCTGACGGGTAAAAAGATAGGTATTGATAAAACCGGCAAGAAACCCGGCATATACAAAAATGGTGGAAATGATGCTTTGCCTTCGTACCTCTGACATACTTTGGTTTGTGGCGCTAAATTATAGTTAATTGCACGAATTACAGTAATTACACGAATTAACTAATAAACCCATCCCCCCATTCTGCTTATCCTATCTTCTTTGTCAGAACATAGAAACGTTCATCCACTTTCAAATCGGGCCGGGTCCACTTCATTTGCTTCCTCTTTTCTGCCGGGTAAATGAACTGGAGCTGGTTTTTTGAATTGTAAACTTTTACCGGCATGCTAAAACCGGCCACTACATTTGTCCATTGGTAAGACAGAGTGCCATTGCTGATCTTATATTCCAATGTTGGAATTTTTATGGTACGCAAATATTCATCAAACACTTTTGAGAAATCAATGCCGGATGTTTTACTGATATAATTTTCTATTTGTTTGCCGGTAACGGTCTGGTGATAGAAAGTTTTATTAAGTCCCTGTAAAATTTTTCTGAACAAAGAATCATTGTTGATTACCTGGCGGATAGTATAAAGCATATTACTTGCCTTGTAATACATATCAATCGGGCCTTCTGCATTTACGCCATAGGCGGGAATAATGGGTTCTTTATTTTCAATATTTTTCCTGATGCCAGTTTCATACTTCTCCGCATCTTCCTGGCCAAACCAGTACTCTGTAAAAAGATCTTCGCTGTAATTGGTAAAACCCTCGTGCACCCACATATCCGCGAGGTCTTTTGTAGTTATATTATTGCCAAACCATTCATGCCCGCTTTCATGCACGATGATAAAATCCCATTTTAATCCTACACCGGTGCCGGAAAGATCATGGCCGAGATAACCTTCCAGAAAATGATTGCCATAAGCCACCGCGCTTTGGTGCTCCATACCCAAATGAGGCGCTTCTACCAATTTATATCCGTCCTCATAAAAAGGATAGGGGCCGAACCAATATTCAAATGCCTGCATCATCCGCGGAGCCTCCTTGAATTGTTTCTGTGCCTTTACCAAATCTGAATCGAGCACCCAATAATCCATCGTGAGGTCGCCTTTTAATCCTTTATATATCTCTCCAAAGTGAACATATTTCCCGAGATACGGAATGAAATCATAATTGTTGATAGGATTTATCACGGCCCATGTGGTGGTAGTGGTTCCGTCTCCATTATCCGCTTTGCTGCGCATTCTTCCGTTGCTTACTGCAACCAGGTCAGACGGAGCAGTGATGTGCATTTCAGCGCTGTCCGGCTCATCACCCTGGTAATCTTTGCACGGATACCAAACGCTGGCGCCGAGTCCCTGGCAGGCAACCGTAATCCAGGGATTGCCTTGTTTGTCTCTTGCCCAGATCAGTCCGCCATCCCATGGAGGGCGCTTTGCCATGCGGGGCTTGCCATGGTAGTAAATTGTTAAATTGTAGGTTGCTGAATTGTTGATGGGAACATTTACATCAATAAACCAGGCATTTCCATCCTGCCTGATATTTTTGGGTAAAAATGTTCTTTCAATTTCTTTGCCTTCTCCTTTGACCAGGGATTGTATACTGTCAATAACCATCGGCTCCTGCAAATCAATTTGCATCAATGAGCCCTGCTTTATTGCTTTAAATGAAATAACATTATAGCCGCTGATCGTGCTGTCCCGCAAATCAAATTTTACATGCAGATCATATTTTGTTGCATCCCACCAGGCTCTTCCGGGACCATTGCTGCCGCGGAGTGTGTCGGCATGCGTATATTTTTGTGCGCTTAAAACGTTAAATAAAATAGGCGATAAACAAAATAACAGGACTGTCTTTTTCATTTACTAAATTTAATTTTTGCAAAACAAAGATGGAGTTAAAAAACCAGATCGTTTCACCACTTATAAAAAATTTTGAGCGATTCTCCTTTATTACATTCGCAGCAGGCTTGTTTTTTGCATCATCATGCAAGCCCCATCATCACGACAAAAATATTTTTCATTACAACGAACAATCGGGCATTGCCACGCTGGATCCCGCTTTTGCAAAAAATCAATCTATCATCTGGGCCGTGCACCAGATTTATAATACGCTGGTTCAGACAGACGATAATTTGAATTTGATTCCTTCGCTTGCAAAAAGCTGGGATATATCTCCGGATAAGCTGACTTACACTTTTCATTTGCGCGATGATGTGTATTTCCAGGATAACGATGCCTTTCCCGGAGGTAAAGGAAGAAAGATGAATGCCGCAGATGTGGTATACAGCTTTAACCGCATCATGGATAAGAATGTCGCCAGCAGCGGTGCGTGGATATTTAACGATCGAGTTGATTCGCTGCATCCGTTCACTGCGATAGATGACACTACTTTTCAATTAAAACTGGTTGCGCCTTTCCATCCGATACTTGGTATTCTGAGCATGCAGTATTGTTCGGTAATTCCGCACGAGGCGGTAGAAGAATATGGACAAGATTTTCGTAGTCACCCCTGCGGTACAGGGCCTTTTGAGTTGGTTGCATGGGAAGAAGGCCAGGCGTTGATTCTGAAAAAGAATCCCAACTACTTTGAAAAAGACAACGCGGGTAACCGGCTGCCTTATCTCGATGGCATTAAGGTTACTTTCTTTGAAGATAAGGCCACGGAATTCCTCGAATTTCAGCAGGGCCGGCTCGATTTTATGAATGATATTGATGCATCCTTCAAGGATGAAGTACTGACCAAAGAAGGGAAGCTGAGAAAGGAATGGCAGGGAAAAATTATTTTAGATACGCATCCGTACCTGAATATTGAATATCTCGGCATACTGAATGATACGTCTTTGCCGATTGTAAAAAAGTCTCCTTTGAAATATCTGAAAGTAAGGCAGGCGATCAATTACGGTTTTAACCGTAAAAAGATGATCACCTACATCCGTAACTCGATGGGTATACCGGCAGTCAATGGCTTTATTCCTGAAGGTTTGCCATCTTTTGATTCATCTTCGGTTACGGGTTACCGTTATGATCCTGCAAAGGCGCTGGAGCTGTTGAGAGAAGCCGGTTACCCGAATGGCGCGGGCTTACCCACCTTTACCTTGCTGACCATTCCCAACTATGCCGGGTACGCAACCTATATTGCCGGTGAGCTGAAACAGATTGGGATCAATGTGCAGGTAGAAACAGTACAAAAAAGTTTATTGCTTGAGGAAACGGCAAAGTCAGACGCTTTGTTCTTCCGCGGCAGCTGGATTGCCGATTATCCCGATGCAGAAAATTATTTAAGCGTTTTTTACAGTAAAAATCCTGCGCCGCCTAATTACACACGATACAGGAATCCTGCATTTGATAAATTATATGAGGAATCATTACGGGAAACTAATGATTCCATGCGGATGCATTTAAACCGGGAAGCCGACCAGCTAATGATACATGATGCACCTGTTGTGCCGCTTTGGTATGATATGGCTGTTCATTTTGTGCAGCCCTGGGTAAAAAATTTCAAAGCCAATGGATTGAATTTGCTGGAACTGCGCAAAACCAGAATAGAAAAGTAATTACACAAATTTTTGAGCAGCACAAATTATGCACACGAATTACACGAATTGATAATTCCATCACTTAACCATTGAACCATGTAACCATTGAACCATGTAACCATTTACCAATTAACGGGTAAACCAGTCAACCACCTTCTAATCCTTCAATTTATCAGCAAACACTTTTTTTATCTTATCCACCTTTGGTTTTATTACAAAATAACAATAAGGCTGGGAGGTATGATTGACGTAATAATTCTGATGATAATTTTCCGCCGGATAATAATTTTTTAAGGGTTCGATAGCTGTTACAACCGGGTTATCAAATGCGCCGCTTTTATCGAGCCCCGCCTTGTATTTTTCGGCCTTTTGCTTTTGCTCATCAGTATGATAAAAAATAACGCTGCGGTATTGAGGGCCAATATCATTTCCCTGGCGGTTTAAAGTAGTAGGATCGTGGGTAGCCCAAAAAACTTCAAGTAGTTCGTCGTAACTTATCACGGAAGGATCATATTCGATCCTGAGCACTTCAGCATGACCGGTTTGTTTGCCGCAAACCTGCTCGTATGTTGGATTTTCCACATGGCCGCCGCTATAGCCGCTCCTTACGCTGATAACCCCTTTTAGTTTTTGAAACACGGCTTCCGTACACCAAAAACATCCGTTGCCAAAGGTGGCCAGTTCAGTTTTTTTATCTTGCATAAAAATTTTTTTAGTTAAACAGAATGGGATAAGAAAATCTTGTTTAAGTTATGCAAATTTACTTTTTGATAAATTTATTCTCCGATAAAACACCTGGTGTATTTTAATGAAATTATTTCCGTCTTCAGCAATTCAACAATTAGAGTTTGATAAAATTAAGGTATTACTTGCCGGTCATTGCCGTACTGAATACGCAAAGAACAAAACAGATACCCTCCGCATTCATACAAAAAAGGAATTTATAGAGCCTGAATTGCAACAGGCGCATGAATACAAGCTGCTTTTTCAAAATCATTTGCATTTTCCCGATGATGCCGTGCTTAACCCGGGTAAGGAGCTGAGGCTGCTGAGTATTGAAGGTGCGGCGCTTACCGGCGACCAGTTTTTGCTGATAAAAAAACTGGTAACGGCTATGCAGCAGATATTTCGCTGGTTCGATAATGAAAGGCGTATTTCTTATCCGAATCTTGCATTGCTCATTAATGACACTTACTTTGAAAAAGCTATCGGCGAAATGATCGATGCAATCATTGATGAAGATGGAAAAGTAAAGGACAATGCTTCGGAAGCGCTGGCAGATATAAGGCTGCGATTATATAAAAAGAGAAATGAATTACGAAGGTTGTTCGATAAAATCGTCAGCAGGCTCAACAAGCAGGGATATCTCGCAGAGATAGAAGAAAGCTTTATGAACAACCGGCGCGTGCTGGCGGTGTTTGCAGAAAATAAACGTATGGTAAACGGCATCCTGCACGGAGAAAGCGATAGCAGGCGAACGGCTTTTATTGAACCCGAAGAAACGACCGGGTTGAACAATGAGATTTTTTCTTTGGAAAATGAAGAGTGGAAAGAAGTGCACAGAATATTGCTGCAGTTAACCGCTAACATCCGCCTGTACCATTCTTTGCTGAGCCATTATCACAACATCCTTGGTGAATATGATTTTATAAGAGCAAAGGCGCGCTTTGCTCTACAATATAATGGTAATATGCCAGCCATACGTGATGCAGCCTGCATTAGCCTGGTACATGCTTACCATCCTTTATTGTTTATCTATAATCATAAACAAAATAAGCCTGTTATTCCCGTTTCGATACACCTCGATGATAACAACAGGATATTGGTGATCAGCGGACCAAACGCCGGCGGCAAAACAGTTACGTTAAAAACGGCAGGTTTGCTGCAGATGATGGTACAGAGCGGGTTACTCGTTCCGTGCAGCCCTGACACTGAGTTTGGCATTTTTAAGCAATTAATGATCCATATCGGTGATACACAAAGCCTGGAGTTTGAGCTAAGTACCTATTCATCCCATTTGACGAACATGAAGTATTTCATGGAAAATGCAAATGGTAAAACTTTATTCTTTATAGATGAGCTGGGAAGTGGCAGCGATCCTGATCTTGGCGGGGCCTTTGCAGAAGTAATTTTGGATGAACTGGCAAAAAAACATGCTATTGGTATTGTAACCACACATTACCTGAACCTGAAAGTGATGGCTAATAAAGTTCCGGGAATTATCAACGGTGCCATGGCATTCGATGAAAAGCGATTGCAGCCGTTGTACCAGCTTATTGCAGGCAAGCCGGGCAGTTCCTACACATTTTCCATTGCAGAAAGAATTGGATTGAATCCGGGGCTGATTCAAAAAGCCCGAAAGATGGTGGATGAAGATCATTTTCGTTTGGATAAATTATTAAACAGGACCGAACAGGATTTGCAACAGGTGCAAAATGAAAAAAGGAGCCTGGATAAGCTCTTAAAAGAAAATGAACGATTAAAAAAAGAACTGGAGCAAACCATCAGCCGGGAAAAGAACAAGCAGCAGGTTGAATTGCTAAAGCATCAGAATAAGATAGCACAGGAAAAATTTGCTTACCTGAAAGACATGGAGCGCAAGCTAAAAGCGATAGTAGCTGAATGGAGAAAGACCGAAGATAAAGACGCACTGGTTAAAACAATGCGATCACTGTTGTTTAAGCAAAGGGAAAAACAGGTTACGGAAAAGCAACAAAAAATTTTTGATCAGAAATATGTTGAAACTGCGGAAGCGGTAAAAGAAGGCGACAAAGTGCGGATGAAGGCGAACCGGCAGGTTGGTGTCGTTACAAAAATAAAAGGCAGGAAAGCCGTTGTGCAAATTGGATCAGTACCCATTACCGTAGATACTGCCGGGCTGGTGGTTGTAAAAGAGAAAGAACAGCCGGGAAAAGTATCAACTAACAGCAACGGATAAACGAAAGTATCCCTGATATATTCCTGTTACCTCCTTGCCGGCACTTTATATTGTCTGCCACTGACATACACCGTATCGCCGTTAGGTTTGAATGCCATGCCGCTGAACGTGCCGATGGTTACTCTTGTAGCATAGCCGCAGCTCGAGACAGTTACTGTAAATGGTCCTTTCGACAGGTCACTTAGAGTAAAACAAATAAGCATTATTGATATTGGCTTTTTCGATTTGCGTCATCAGGAAACCGCCCGTCAAGTTGTACCGCTTCTTTTAATAATTTCTGAATTGACCTTTGGTCAATTTCTGCAGCGTCATAAAATATTTTATAAAAAATCTGTTTATTGGTACCACGTGTTAAATAATGATCTTCATCACTCAGCCTGTTGCCATGCCAAAATCCTAACAGCACGCCTTTCTTTATCCCGCCCCGCGGGATAGAAGAAGGCCAGATAATGCAAATGCCCTTCTTCCCGTAAAAGAAAGGCACGTTGTAGGAAATTTTTTCTTTGCAATAAGAAGGCAGGCTTTCTTTGATGATCTGCCTTAATACATCCGTAATGATTCGCTCCTTTTCGGGAAGGCATTCATACAATTGAAGAACTGACTTTATCTTCAGCGGAACATTATTTTGTTCATTCATAAGAAGCGATTGCTATAAAATTAGCGCTTTGGCATTTTGCTCATGTCCATGTACAGCACATTCCACCGGTGCCCATCCGGGTCACTGAAGCCACACCCGTACATCCATCCCTGTACTTCCGACGGCTTGCCGAAAACGACACCGCCTGCCGTTTCCGCCTTCTTTGCCAATTCATCCACTTCGGCCGTGCTTTCGGCGTCTATTGAAATCATCATTTCAGCACTCTTGTCAGCGTCCGCTACAGCCGCTCCTGTAAAGTGGTTAAATTGCTGATGACTGAAAAGCATCAATGCTATTTTTTTCACACTTACAATAAAACAGGCCGAGTCCTTGCCGTTGCCAAATTTTGGATTCATTTCGAAACCAATGCCGGTATAAAATTTTGAAGACATTGCCACATCTTTCACAGGCAAATTGATCCATAAATCTTTTGTCATGGTTTAAATTTTTCAGGTGATTAATTAAAGCAAAGCTATATCGCAACAGTGGAAGATACGGGGTATCACAACGACTTTTCAGCGGGTAATTTGCGACATTTTCATAAAATTATATTTGCGTTTATGCCTTGCCGTTAGCTTTGCCGGCTGCGGCTTTGGGCTTACCAGGCCGTTTTCTTTTATTGGGTGACACTGATTTTATAATCGTTTTGCCTTCCATTACCTGCTTCGGGTCTTTTATTTTTGCAAGTGAGTTTACAAATGCTTCCTGCACTAATTTTTCTATATATGCTTTAGGGAAATCTTTCTTATTTTTTACCAGGATATAGCGGTATTGATTACCGCTTCCCAGAAGTTTTTTCTCCGGATCTTTTAATTGCGACCCCCAGTAAAATCCAAAATGGACATTGCCGTTGGTACGGTATACTGCAATCGAACAGAACACATGCCCTAACTTGTCCGTGGGCGACCAGCCAAAGGCAACAGCATTATAGTTATCATAGATAAGTTCGTTGGTTTTTGGATATCTGTCCCAGATAAAATTGCGTAACCACAGCACTATCTCCTTTGTTTCCTTCTCAAAAGGTGCCAGGAATCTGAGCAGGTCTTTGGTATCTTGCTTCGACATAAAATATTTTTTGTAAGTGCTAACGTAAACGCATATACGAAATTTTTGAAGTATCTTTATTTTAAAATAACTGTTCCCATGCTTTTCGTAATTCTCGTTTCCAGCTCTTTGAGCCTTACATGAGTTTGCATCAGCAGCAATTGCCTTTCGGGCGAAGAGGCTGTTTCCAGTTCCCTTTGATTTTCCCCGATAAGCTTTTTTATTTTTCTCAAATCGAGGTAGCTGATGGTAGAAACAATATCGGCTTTGTAGGTGTCTTCTTTGGTAGGTACCGGTACTTCATATACGTTTTGCCAGTTAGGACTTATTTCATAAGGAAACTCAATCAGCGATACCACGGCCTTGCTTATTTCGTGATCATCGTGATACAGGAAATTTTTTGCCGTAGGATCGAGCTTCTCCTCGTACCATGTTTTATAGATGTTGGTAATCCTGATGAAGCGGGGATTGGTAAAGGTTTCTTCATCGATAAATTCATACAACAAATAATCAGCCACTGTTTTGCCCTGCTCCCAATCTTTTAAACCAAACTCAATCAGGCATCTCACCAGAGATTCTTCATTCGCTTCGTCCCGGCTGATGAGCTCTAATGCATCCGTGTCCTCACCGGTTAACGCCGGTACTTCACCGGCAGGTTGTTGAAATAATTTTTCATCATTAAACTGCCTTCTTTCATCTTTATTTAATTTCTCGCGGATATGCTTATTTACCAAAGTGTGCAAACCGCTTTCGTCAATTTGCAGGAGCTGCGCCGTTTTACGAATATAGTCCTGCTGTTTGGTGAAGTCTTCGGCTTTATTGATTCTCGAAATGGTCTCCGCAATCTGGTTTACTGCCTGTGAACGCTTACTGGTATCATCGCCCGCATCTTTCAAAGAATATTCCAGTTGAAAAAGAACAAAATCTTTTTTATTCTCCTTTATAAAATTGCTTAGCGCTGCCGCTCCATATTTATGAATATAGCTGTCGGGGTCTTCTTCATCGGGCAATAAAACCAGCTGAACATTTAAACCTTCTTCCAATGCGAGATCCAGCCCGCGCAATGCAGCCTTGATGCCTGCGCTATCACCATCATACAGGATGGTGAGGTGGTGGGTGTATTTTTTTATTAAACGGAGCTGATCCGGAGTCAGCGAGGTGCCGCCGCTTGCCACTACATTTTCAATGCCGGCCTGGTGTAACGAAACTACATCGGTATATCCTTCCACCAGCAAACATTCGTCCGCCTTATCTATTGCCTGCCGTGCAAAATAAGAGCCGTAAAGTATTTTGCTTTTTACGTAAATCTCATTCTCGGGCGTATTGATGTACTTCGGCGCTTTGTCATTTTTGCGGATTAGCCTTGCCCCGAAACCCGCAATCTTTCCCGTTTGGTTATGAACGGGAAAAATAATTCTTCCACGATAGTTGTCCTGCAAATGGCCTTCTCTCGATACAACCAATCCCGATTTTAATAATAAATTTTCGCTAAACTGCGCTGCTGTAGCGGCTTTCGCAAGTCCATCCTTACCTTCCGGGTTATAACCCAATTCAAATTTTTTAATAATTTCTTCACGAAAGCCTCTCTCTTTTAAATAGCTCAGCCCGGCATTAATCCCTTCATCAGAATCCAGCAATGCAGCCGAAAAAAATTCTTTTGCAAATTTGTTGATGATATACAAGCTGTCGGATACCTGCTGCTGTTCTTTAAACTCAGGAGATGTTTCAGTCTCTTCAATTTCAACATTGTATTTATTGGCCAGCCATCTTAATGCTTCAACATAGCTGTACTTTTCATGTTCCATCAAAAAGCTGATGGCATTGCCGCTGCGCCCGCAACCGAAGCACTTATAAATTTCTTTTGAGGGAGATACGGTGAAAGAAGGTGTCTTCTCATTGTGAAACGGGCAGAGGCCGAGATAGTTGACGCCTCTCTTTTTCAGCTTTACAAAAGAACTGATGATTTCAACAATATCAATCCTGTTTGCAATTTGTTGTATAGTGTCCTGCGAGATCATACTGCTCAAAAAAATAAAGCTAAAAAAATCCTGCGAAATGCTTTCGCAAAACAGAGGGCGTACGGGTTTATCAGTTAAGCCGAAAAATTATCTTTCAGCGACCGGCGGCAAGGAATATCATTGCGATCATAAAAAGCAGCCCTGCTGTCAGGATCAGAATGTTGGTAAACCTGCTCTCCGAAAATAAGCTCATGGTTAAATTTTTTTTGAATCTGTAAAAGTATGCGGTAAAATTAAACAATCAAATGTAATTATAGGTGATGGATGCCATTAAGTATTCCGAAAAGCCTGCCTGCAATACGCAAATTTTCACAGTGTATCTTTGCAGTAAATAATTTTTATGATTGACAGAGAAGTTTATATTGTTTCTGCCGTTCGCACTCCGATCGGAAGCTTTGGCGGCACGCTTAAAGATATACCGGCGCCTGAATTAGGCGCTATTGCTATAAAAGGTGCCGTGGTAAAAGCCGGCATCAGGCCGAATGATGTGGAGGAGGTGTACATGGGATGCGTGTTGCAGGCCAATCTCGGGCAGGCGCCGGCCAGGCAGGCAGCTATCTTTGCCGGCTTACCCGAACAGGTTTGCTGTACTACAGTAAATAAAGTTTGCGCAAGTGGAATGAAAGCGATCATGAACGGAGCACAAAGTATTTTATTGGGCGATGCGGATATTGTAATGGCCGGCGGCATGGAAAATATGAGTTCCGTTCCTTTTTATGCGCCTGGCGTAAGATGGGGAAATAAGTACGGTAACACTTCATTGATAGATGGCCTTGCAAAAGACGGCCTTACGGATGTGTACAAAGATTATGCAATGGGCAATGCCGCTGAGCTCTGTGCCAGGGAATGCAGCATTACGCGTGAACAGCAGGATGAATTTGCCATACAAAGCTATAAACGAAGCCAGGCCGCAGTGAATGAAGGAAAATTCAATGATGAAATTGTTCCCGTACCCGTTCCGCAGCGTTCCGGCGATCCGGTTATGTTCGCAAGAGATGAAGAGCCGTTCAATGTGAAATTCGAAAAAATTCCCTCTTTAAAACCTGCATTTGAAAAGGGAGGAAGTGTAACCGCCGCCAATGCAAGCACTATGAATGATGGCGCCGCTGCCGTAATATTGATGAGTAAGGAAAAAATGAATGAATTGAAATTAAAACCTCTTGCCAGGATCCTGAGCTATGCAGACGCAGAACAGGAGCCTGAATGGTTTACCACCACACCCTCCATCGCAGTGCCAAAGGCTATAACCAGGGCCGGGCTTACCATTAATGACATCGATTATTTTGAAGTGAATGAGGCATTCAGTGTTGTAGGTATTGTAAATACGCAGAAAATGAACCTGGATCCTTCAAGGGTGAATGTAAACGGCGGTGCTGTTTCACTCGGCCATCCCCTGGGCTGCAGCGGAGCCAGAATCATTGTTACGCTGATAAATGTGCTGAAACAAAATAAAGGAAAGCGCGGTGCTGCCGGCATTTGCAATGGCGGCGGCGGAGCAAGCTCCATGGTAATAGAATTGGCGTAAGCAATATTATCTTTTCCTTTGTGTTTCAAATTTTACCGGCGGTAAATCATTTTTTGAATATAAATTTACTTTTGAACCTAAAATTATAATGATGACGAATAAGACCCTGACTTTTCTGACCTGCCTGCTTTTCAGTATTTCATCCTTTGCACAGGATTCATCTTTTACCATCAATGGTAAAATGACAAAGATCAAATCCGGCGAGATTTATTTGAGCGTTTATGATGGCGAAAATGCAAAAAGAGACTCTGCTGCCATTAATGATGGTCAGTTTACCTTTAAAGGCTTTGTATCTTCTGCTGCATTTGGCACCCTCTTTATGCCTTCACGCGGGGGTGATTACCTCAGCTTTTATATAGAGCCTGCAAACATGACCATTTCCGGAGACGCAGATTCATTGCACCAGCTTACCATCAGCGGTTCTCCGCTTAATGATGATGCAAAAATTCTGGCCGACAGGATGAAAGACGTAAACAAATGGGATGATATCAACAACGCCATCCGCGAAAAAGCCCATAAAGAAAATAATACAAAGGTGATGGACAGTCTGGATGAGGTAGACTTTGACGTACTCGCCGCGAGAAGAAAGGTCGTAAGCAGTTTTGTAAAAGATTATCCCAATTCTATGGCCAGTGCAATGGCTATCCTTGAGAACTACAGCTATTATGCCGAGGCGAGCGACGTAGAGCCATTGTACGACATACTTTCCCCCTCCATAAAAAATTCTGCGAAGGGCATCCAGATAAAAAAGATGATTGATACATACAGTACGGTTGCCATTGGCAAAGAGGCTCCTGAAATTTCAGAAGAAACGCCCGATGGCAAAACGCTCAAATTATCTTCTTTACACGGTAAATATGTGCTGGTGGATTTTTGGGCAAGCTGGTGCGGGCCTTGCAGAAGGGAGAACCCCAATGTGGTAGCGGCTTATTCCAAATTCAAAAACAAAGGATTTACTATTTACAGCGTCTCTTACGATACAAAAAAAGACCGGTGGGAAAAGGCAATTGCAGACGATAATCTTGCATGGCATCATGTCTCAGATTTAAAAGGATGGCAAAATGCCACTTCGGATGAATATGGTATTAAAGCCATTCCCTCTAACCTGTTGGTAGATAAAAACGGGGTTATTATCGCAAAAAATCTTTTCGGGAAAAAACTGACGGAAAAGCTCTCGCAATTGATGGATTGATTATTCAGGTAAGCAAATGGCGCAAATTTCTGTTACCGGCTTTATCTAAACCCGGCTTGCAGGTTATAATAAATTATTTGCACAAACCTGCTATCAGGCTGACAGGTTATACCTGTTGGTTTTTTATCATTTACCATTCACTACTCGCCGCTTACTACTCACTTCCCATAATTCTCATTTATATTATATTTGCGTTTCAATTTTAGAAACTAATGAAAGAAGTAGCATTCAGGGAAGCTTTGCGCGAAGCAATGACAGAAGAGATGAGGCGGGATGAAAATGTTTTTTTAATAGGCGAAGAGGTGGCAGAATATAACGGCGCCTACAAAGTAAGCCAGGGAATGCTGGAAGAGTTTGGCCCGAAAAGAATAATTGACACCCCGATTTCGGAATTGGGATTTGCCTCAATTGCGGTGGGTGCTGCTCAAAACGGATTGCGCCCGATTGTGGAGTTTATGACCTGGAATTTTGCAGTGCTCGCCCTGGATCAGATCTTGAATACCGCTTCAAAAATGCTTGCCATGAGCGGCGGACAGATTGGTTGCCCTATTGTTTTTCGTGGCCCTAATGGAAGTGCAGGACAACTGGGCGCACAGCATTCCACTGCCTTCGAATCATTATACGCAAACATTCCCGGCCTTAAGGTGATTTCAGTAAGCAATCCTTACGATGCCAAAGGTCTGTTGAAAAGCGCTATACGCGATAATGACCCGGTAATTTTTATGGAAAGTGAAGTAATGTATGGCGATAAGGGACAAATTCCGGAAGAAGAATATTTAATTCCGATTGGAAAGGCAAAAGTGGTTCGCGAGGGTACGGATGTTACCATCGTTTCTTTTAATAAAATGATGAAAGTGGCGCTGGGCGCCGCTGAAGAATTGGCGAAAGAAGATGTTAGTGCAGAAGTGATTGATTTAAGAACCATTCGCCCGATGGACTGGGAAACCATTCTTGCCTCGGTAAAAAAGACCAACAGGCTGGTTATTGTAGAAGAGCAATGGCCCTTTGCTTCCGTGTCGTCAGAAATTGCATATCGCATCCAAAAAGAAGGCTTCGACTACCTTGACGCCCCCGTCAGAAGAATCACCTCTGCAGATGCGCCGATGCACTATGCGCCCAATCTGGTTGCACTTTATCTGCCGGATATACAGCGAACGGTAAAGCTGGTAAAAGAGGTGATGTACCTGAAAAAATAATTATCAGGATACCCGGGCTTTCTAACAGTGAAGCATACACGAAATTATTCTTTGAATTGATCTTATATGAATACCGGTAATTTTTATTATCCGCTTCCTTCCAACGAACCCGTGCTGTCATTTGCACCCGGCAGCAGGGAAAGAGAGCAGGTAAAAAATGCTTTGAAGGAATTAAAAGGTAAAAAGTCAGATGTGCCGATGTATATCGGTTCGGATGAAGTACGTACGGGTAATAAAATAGCCATCCATCCCCCTCATGAGAGGGAACATGTGTTGGGATATTTCCATTCGGGTGATGCAACGCATGTGAGAAAGGCCATTAATGCTGCAGCAAGAGCAAAAGAAAAATGGGCGAATACTTCATGGGAAAATCGCGCTAATATTTTTTTGAAAGCGGCGGAATTGCTCGCAGCAAAATACCGCTGGCAAATGCTGGCAGCTACTATGCTGGGGCAAAGTAAGAATGTGTTCCAGGCAGAAATAGATGGTGCATGTGAGCTGATAGATTTTTTGAGGTTCAATGTTCATTTCTTAAGTGAAATCTATAAACAGCAACCCATAAGCAGTCCCGGCATTTACAACAGGATGGAATATCGTCCGCTGGAAGGATTTGTTTTGGCAATAACGCCGTTTAATTTTACGGCTATCGGCGGCAACCTTCCGACATCGCCTGCGATGTGTGGCAATACAGTTGTCTGGAAATGTGCGAATACACAGGTGTATAGCGCGCAATTGTTCATGCGCATTTTAAAGGAGGCCGGTTTACCGGATGGTGTAATTAATCTGATCTATGTGGATGGGCCAACATTGGGAAGCGTTTGTTTCAGCCATCCTGATTTTGCGGGCATTCATTTTACAGGAAGTACGGGTGTATTCAACAGCATGTGGCAAACAATCGGGCAGCATATGGGTATTTACAGATCGTATCCGAGGATAGTAGGAGAGACAGGCGGTAAAGATTTTGTATTAGCTCATAAAAGCGCTGATGTAGATGTGTTGGTTACAGCCTTGTGCCGTGGCGCTTTTGAATACCAGGGACAAAAATGCTCCGCTGCTTCGCGTGCCTACATTCCTTCCAACATCGCTGCAGAAGTAAAAAAGAAACTGGTGGCCACAATAAAGACAATGAAGATGGGCAGCGTGGAAGATTTCACTTGTTTTATTAATGCAGTCATTGATGAAAAAAGTTTTGATAAGCTCGAAGGATATATCAGGCAGGTAAAAAAAGACAAGTCTGCAAAAATTTTAACAGGCGGAAAGTGTGATAAAAGCGTTGGGTATTTTATAGAACCTACTGTAATTGAAGTTACCGATCCGGGTTATGTAACCATGTGCGAAGAATTATTTGGCCCTGTTCTTACCTTGTATGTTTATGATGAGAATAAATTTGAACAAACATTGAAGCTGGTGGACACTACTTCCCCTTACGCACTGACAGGGTCTGTCATTGCACAGGACCGATATGCCGTAGAGCTTGCCACTCAAAAACTTTCCAATAGCGCAGGCAATTTTTATATAAATGATAAACCCACCGGCGCAGTAGTAGGACAGCAGCCATTTGGCGGCGCAAGGGGCAGCGGTACTAATGATAAGGCCGGCAGCATGCTGAATTTATATCGCTGGCTCAGTGCCAGGTCAATTAAGGAAACTTTCAATCCACCCGTCGATTACCGCTATCCCTTTATGAATGAAGAATAGAATTCAATGAAAGTGATACTGGATAAATATCAGCTGCATATTATCATAGAACGATTGGCCTACCAGTTGATAGAAAACTATACGGATCTCTCTACCGTGGTCATTATCGGTATACAACCCAGAGGTGTTTATTTATCAGACAAAATTGTGGAGCAATTAAAAAAAATCAGCCCGGGCAATCAAATCAGGTATGGTAAAATGGATATTACTTTTTACCGCGATGATATCCGCCAGGAACTGCATAAGCCAAAGCAGACAGACATAACTTTTTCTGTAGAAGATAAAAACGTCATCCTCGTTGACGACGTACTCTTCACCGGGCGAACCATCCGCGCCGGGTTAGACGCCTTACTTGATTTTGGAAGACCCAAAAAAGTGGAGCTGTGCGTGCTGGTCAACCGCCGGTACAGCCGTCAGTTGCCGATCCAGCCAGACTATTGCGGTAAAGCCGTTGATTCTCTCAAATCTCAAAAAGTGAAGGTGGAGTGGGATAGGGAGCAGGTGGTGCTGTATTAAGGCACAAGAATAGCGCACGTCCATTTCTTGCACCTTTCCTGTTCCCTGTACCTTGCTTCTTGTTTTTTGTTGCTCCTTTTCCCTTAGCTTTGCCTTTTAATGCAACTTACTACCAGACATCTTCTCGGCATTAAAGATCTTCAGTTCAGCGACATTGATTTAATTCTTTCCACAGCTACCCATTTTAAAGAAGTATTGCAGCGGCCCATTAAAAAAGTACCTTCCCTGCGCGATACGACCATTGTGAATCTTTTCTATGAAAATTCGACACGGACCAGAATTTCATTTGAGCTTGCTGAAAAAAGATTAAGCGCCGATACTTTAAACTTTACGGCCTCGGGCTCTTCCGTTTCAAAAGGCGAGACATTGCTGGATACCGTTAATAATATTTTATCCATGAAAGTGGACATGGTGGTGATGCGGCACAGTGCCAGCGGGGCGCCGCACTTTTTGGCCAAACATATTCCTGCAGCCATCATAAATGCAGGCGATGGCATCAATGAACATCCTACACAGGCTTTGCTGGATGCTTTTTCCATCAAAGAAAAATGCGGAAAGCTGGAAGGTAAAAAAATTGTCCTGATAGGAGACATTATGCATTCACGGGTAGCACTCAGCAATATTTATCTGTTAAAAAAAGCAGGAGCGGAAGTGATGGTCGCCGGTCCGCCTACCTTGATACCAAAGCATATCAGCAAAGCCTTCGATATACGGGTGGAGTATAATATTGCAAAAGCATTGCAATGGTGCGATGTAGCGAATGTGCTTCGCATTCAGCTCGAACGCCAAAACCAGGTGTTGTTTTCTTCGCTGAGAGAATATAACCTTGCTTACGGCATTACCAGGAAAGTATTGGCTAAGGTCAATAAAGACATTGTTATTATGCACCCGGGCCCGGTAAACAGAGGGGTGGAAATTGACAGTGACGTGGCGGATTCGCAACAATCCATTATTTTGCAGCAGGTAGAAAACGGCGTAGCGGTGCGAATGGCCGTCCTTTATCTCTTGAGCAATAAATCAAACCTGAATTAATACTATTGGCTCCCGGGCTCTCCTTTATAAATTTATTTTCAAATGAAAAAAAGTAACATGGAACGCATCTGTTTATTTCCGGGCACCTTTGATCCTGTTACTTTAGGGCACACAGATATCATCAGCAGAGCGCTTCCCCTTTTTGACAGAATGTTTATCGGCATTGGCCGAAACAGCAATAAAACAGCCATGTTCACTGAGCACCAGCGCTTACAATGGCTACAGGAAATTTATGCCCATGAGCCAAGGATAGAGGTGCTGGTGTATGACGGATTAACCGTTAATTGCTGCAAAGAGGTAGGCGCAAATTTTATTTTAAGAGGCATCCGCTATGTAAACGATTTTGAATATGAAAAAGCCATTGCAGATATGAATCGCAGCCTGGCGCATAATGTGGAAACAGTTTTTCTCACCTGCCTGCCCGAGTTTACTTCTGTTGCCAGCACCCTTGTTCGCGATGTGATCCGCAATGGCGGCGATGCTTCTAAATTTCTTCCCGAACCTGTAAAAAAAAGCTTTCGATAAATGTCTATCTGGTTTGATAAAACGCTCACACTTGAAAAAATCAAGCATTTCGGAAAAGATTTTATGCCCGGCTATCTCGGTATGGAATGGGTGGAGATTGGCGATGATTTTCTGAAATTGTCAATGCCGGTAATGGCAAAAACACAACAGCCTTTTGGATTATTGCACGGAGGCGCCTCATGTGCCCTTGCTGAAACAGTAGGCAGCGTAGCCTCTGCGCTGGTGCTGGATATGAGCAAAAATTTTTGCGTGGGTCTTGAGATCAATGCAAATCACGTGAGAGGAGCGCGGGCAGGCGTTGTAACCGCTACGGCCACCCCCCTTCATTTGGGAAAAACAACCCACGTGTGGGATATAAAGATTCACGACGAAAGTAACAACCTGATTTGCATAAGCAGGCTTACGACGGCTATCGTTTCGAATGATAAAGTACGATTTAATATTACGGAAAAGTAGCCCCTGCCGTCTCAGGCATTTTTTAATACCGAAATAATGGTAGGGTACATATTGGCAAAATAATTTTTCAGGTTGCTTTTATTAACCCAGATAATTTCAGTGATGTCTTCTTCCGTTTGAGGCACAAACTGCTCATTCCCCTCCGCCTTCATCAAAAACCAATGTGACTCTTTCAGGATTTGCTTGCCGGATTCCGTGTAAGTATGATAGGTGGTATTGATCTCTTTTCCCAGTTGCAGCTGGCGTAGTCCTGTTTCTTCCCTGACTTCGCGAATAGCGCATTCAGCCAGCGTTTCGCCCTCATCCTGCTTTCCTTTGGGAAGATCCCATTTACCGCGCCTGAAAATAAGCAATACATCTCCCGATTCATTTTCGACAAGGCCGCCGCCTGTTTTCACCAATGTAAAATGCTTAAAAAAGCTTTTTTTGAGCTTATCGAAGTCTTCATTGAAAATAATTCCTGCATGAAATTCCCTTTTGTTTATTTCATGCAATAATGAATTTATGGCCGCCGTGGAAAGCTCATCAATAAATACAGCATCAGGATGATGCCGTAGCTGCTCTGTTTCTTTGTTTATTTCATTGCAGAGATATACGGGCTTATCTCCAAAGTAAATTATTATATGGCTCATACGAGAATATTATCTTCGCAATATGAATAATAAAAAAGCAGTTGCGGAAAAACTTTTACAAATTAATGCAATTAAATTAAGTATCGATCAGCCATTTACATGGGCAAGCGGCTGGAAGAGCCCGATATATTGCGATAACCGTAAGATTCTGTCTTTTCCCTACATACGCGATTTTATTAAGTCTGAAATGTGCAATGTGATTTTCCAGTCGTTTCCTGACACACAGCTGCTCGCCGGGGTAGCCACGGCAGGTATTGCATGGGGCGCGCTTGCTGCCGACCAGCTAAAGCTGCCTTTTATATATGTTCGTCCCAAGCCCAAAGATCACGGTCTGGGAAACCAGATCGAGGGATTTTATGAACAGGGACAAAAGGTGGTAATCATAGAAGACCTGGTTTCCACCGCTAAAAGCAGCTTACAGGTTATCGAGGTATTAAAGTCGGCCGGCCTGCATATTGAGGGCATGGTGTCCATATTTAATTATGGATTCGATGAGGCAAAAAATGCTTTGGCTAAAGCCGGAGTTGCTGCCCAATCCCTTACTGATTACGAATCGCTCATTTCACTGGCAGCAGAAAGGAACTATATCTCCGGGTCCGATCAAAACACCTTGTTAAACTGGCGTACTGATCCGGCAAATTGGGGCGTAAAAGCATAAATTCGCGAAACAAACGTTATCCTCTCATGAAAAGTATTGTGATAATATCTGCTCTTATTCTTGCGGGCAGCGTTGCCGTATCTGGGCAACAGAAGGCGGTTCAGAAAGCAGTAATTCAAACCCCCAATCTTCAATGCGAAGCGTGTAAGGAAAGAATAGAAAATCATTTGGCGCATGAAGACGGCGTCTCCTCTGTAAGAGCCGATTTCAGGCATCACACAGTGACGGTTTCATGGTACACGGACAGAACCAATATTGAAAATATCAAAACCGCGCTGGCCAACCTGGGATATGATGCAGATGATGTGAAAGCCGATCCCGAAGCGTACAACAGGCTTCCGGTAACTTGCCAGCATCTGACCCACCCACAGGCTAAATCAAAATAATTGCCTTAAAAAAGGGAAAATGTCTCCTTTGCCTCATAGTTAACCGGAAATATCATAAAGATATTCGCCTTACCCACTTTTACCTTGCCGGTTAGCTTTACGGTTACTTCTTTACCGGTTAAAGTAGCCCATGCATTTTTAAGAATATTGTCCATTTGAACATCGAACTTCACTGGGAAGCTGAATGTGTCCCGCCGGGGAATACGCAGCAGGGTATCCTGTGTGCTGTGTCCTAAAAGATTCCCGTTGATAAAAATATCCAGGTCGCTGTTGCGCAACTGCAATCCGAAATTATTTGGATTGTAATACACGATGTCCATGCTCACCGTGGACGAATTGAATCCTAATTTTTGAATAGTAAAATTTCTAAAATCTCTATACTCCAGTTCCTTGGGGGAGGAGCATGAAATGATCATTAAAAAAAGCAGGAGAGTAGGGGCCCGGAAAGCACTCATTTTATTTTAAAAAATTTTTAGGCCAAATCTAACTTTTTTGAGCCACTAAAATCATTAGTATTTTAAAAAATCGCTGATAAAAGTTATATGATAATTTAATTAGTACAATTATTTAATTAATAAATTATTGTTTATAAATTAATTATGAATAGTATTGTATATTTAAATTAAGAATATTATAGCAGTAAAATTAGAATTTAAAGCATTTTTCTCCTCTATTTTTATAAATCGGACAATATGTCAATTATGATATTATTATTAACTGAAAAGTAGTTAATTATAAATATTATTGATAATTTAATTTCAATTATATTTATACCTTATTCAGAATAATAATATGTGGCTTGCTAAAATATAATTAATAATTATTTCTTTACCGGAATAACTAATATGCTGGCGGGCCAGCCTTAGTTGCTGTACAAATGTGATTATGCGGCACTGAAAAATGATTGTAATTAATTTTTTCCAATTTTAATATTGTTATGAAGAATGCTGTCTAACAAAATATTTTCTATTTCAGCATATATTTAAGAATATGATTGTTTTTTTGAACAATTATCAATATTTTAAAAACAGTAAAATTACGGTCTTGCAAAAATCAAATTAGCACTATATGTTTGCATTCATAAGCGATGATGTCCTCCGAAACACATTCACTTAGCCACCAACTTTCCTTCTGATTTATCTGACTGCGTCCCTATCCTTATTGAAATCTCCACAAGAATTTTAAAGAAATACTTTAATAATAAACCCAAGAAATGAACAAGATTGTTACACTTATAGCGAGAAACCTGATGAAGCTTACCGGAACCAGCCAGTTCCCCAGTTATTTTCCGCAAGCGGATCTTTCGTTCAAGCATAAGTTTATCCAGCCTGCTTTTGTACGTGTAAAGAGCAATAATGCTAACCAGGTTGTGAAACGGGGTGTATAAAAATAATCAGTGAACTGCTAAAGGTTCAGAATATGCCGCACGCTTTGTTCATTTTCATCCAATACAAGTGTAATTAATCGACGTCCAATATTCATTGCAAGATTCAAATTAAAGTTTTAGCAATGAATGCAAAAAGAATATATAAAATTTTGAGTTTGTCTATAATTCTGTTACTGGCACAAAAGGCAGGTATCTGCCAGGTGACAACTAATACAGCCGGCGCTTCCACCATCTCTTATACAAGTTTTACAATTAATTCCGGAGTGAAGGGGATTATGATAGACTGGTCAGTGGCTGACCCGGATAAGGCTAATTATTTTGAGATACAAAGAAGCACGGATGGAAAGGATTTTAGAACAGTGGCCATGGTACTGGGGCCAGACCCGAGACAGCCGTCCGGGGATCAGTATGAGTGTATTGATAAGGCAGCTAAAAAGAATAAAAAATACTTTTATCGCCTGAAGCATGTAAGTGTGAATGGTGATGCTGAACTAAGCCAGACGAAAGAGCTTGCTCTGTAAATAAATACAAAACTCTTTAGAACTCGTTTTCTTTGGGGGTTACAGAACCTAATTGGTTCTTAACAAGCGCCGCATGTCTATGCGGCGGTTTTTTTTATATAAATACGCCTGAAGAGTGCCGTATAGTAAGCATGCCATGCACGATTCGTGCAGTTTTGCCGGGCATTGAAAAGAACGCTGAATTATTCAGGCTGCAATTAAGGGGTTCCCGCTAAATTAAAGGTCAACTATTGTTTCCTCTTTATAGAATGAGGGTAAAGAGCTAAGCGTTAATTGAAAAGAAGAATTTGCTCTTTTGATATTTCGTGCAGATTTGGCCGCTCTGCGAACGGTAACTCCAGCCTTATCATAAGGGCTGGCAATATTTCTTTCCGGGGTTGAGATAAAAATTACGTTGTCTTGCGGCTCTTCCCGGGATGTATTCACATAAACCATGTGGGGCTCACCGGCCGAAGGCACCTGGTAAAAATTACTGAATGTATTATATGAGTTGTCAGTATTTGCCGGCAGAAGTGCCAGTCGCTCAGTGGTGAGCATAGAGTCATGCTGCTGAACCTGCTTTTGAATTTTTAACTGATCTTCCAGTATTTTTTTCAGCTGCAGCTGGTTTGCTTTGTCTTCTATCAGTTTATAATATCCCTGCGCATTCTTCATTAACTGATCCACCTGCCCGCGCGAAGAAAAATTGTTAACCTTAGCCTGCCTGAAGGCTTCCCTGATATCCCCCTGTACCTTTTCCCAGTCCACGGAATTTATTTGCTTATAAGCCTCTCTTAATTCTTTATTTAACTTATTTACATCTATATTACTCAGATCTATTGTGAAATTCAGATTTCCCGGTAATATATTTTTGAGGTTTATTGACCTGGGGAGTTCAAACTTCTTTCCATCAAAAACAAACTTTGGTAATTTGGAATTTGCAGCAAGGAAACCGTCTTTCCATTCATTTGAAATGCCGCTATTCCGGAAGACTTCGGTTAAAGAATCAGTAACCTTATTTACCAGGTCATTTGCTGTAGCGCTGGTAAGATTTTTCTTTGCTATTGAAATTTTCTGATTTTTAGCAGAAGAAGCTTCACGCATGGCTTCCTGTAAGTTTTCATAAGAAGAGGGAAGCGGTACCTTTTGCGGTTGAATGTGTAATTCCTTATTTGTAGTAGTATTCCGGGCTGCAGATGTATTATCGGCCGGTGACAGCCACGCAATGGAGCAAATGATACCGGTTACCAGGAGCAATGCAATTAACTTTTGCCCGTAATTCAATTGTTGCGATGTTACCTGGTCATTGGTTATCCTTTTAATGCGGGAAAGCAATTGTTTCTTGCCGGAAACCGCTCCCAGAGCCAATTTCATAGAATTTATCCGGGATTGTTCCAGGCGCAGCAACGCCGTAGCATACGAGTGCGGATCGTATTGATATTTTAATACAAAATCATCACAGCAATTCTCTCTCTCCCGTTTTACGGCTTTGGAAAGTAAGGCTATGAATGGATTGAAAAATAAAATTGTTTCAACAACGGAGATCAGGATATTAGTCATAAAATCATTTCTCCTGATGTGAGATAGTTCATGCAAGATAATTGCTTCCAGTTGCTCGCCTGAGAGGTTATTCAAAGAGGCAACAGGAATAAGAATAACCGGTTTTATAAAACCAACTGTTGCCGGTACATCTATATGCTTTGAAATCCATATACTGATTTTTTTTGTAAGGGCCAGTTGCGCTGAGACCTTGGATGCAAATTCCTGCAGAGCTTCGGGGGGAGCAATCAGGTGTTGGTTTGATATCAGATAAACATACCGGTAAGCTTTCAGCAGCTTTATAGTCAGGAAAAGCAGCAGTAAAATATATGCGGCCGACAGGTAAGGGAGCGAGGCAGCAATTTTTGAAAAGAAATTTTCGAACGCGGACACATGATGGATTCCATTATAAGCTACCATACTTCCGGCAAGGTCTGAATCCAGGCTGCTTTGACTTGCCATCCGCAACGAAAGACTTATAATAAACCAGATAAACGAGGCAAATAAAAGAATCGTGCTTAGGTTATTCTTAAATCTTGAAGATGCATTTTTGTAAGAAACGCAGGTCGTTTCATAAACAAGCCAAAGCAATAAACCTTGCCATAAGCTGTTCAGTATAGCGCTTCCCAGCGCCTGCAGGAATACTGAATGCTGCAGATCGGTCAAATTCATTTTTCCTTTTTTAAATTGTCGAGATACCGTTGAATTTCGTCCAGTTCGCTTTTAGATGTTTTTTGGTTGCCTAAAGCCTGCAATACAAGCTGCGTGGAGGAGCCGTGAAACAGGCCATTGATCATTTTATCTAAAAATTGCTTTTGTGTTTTCTGCCGGCTGACGGCGGGTGTATATACATGCGTTTTTGCACTCTCATCGCGGGTTACCAATCCTTTTTCAAACATGATTTGCATTAGTTTTAAAGTAGTGGTGTAACCGGATGATTTGGTTTTCGAAAGTTCTTCATGTACCTCGCGAACGGTAGCAGATTCACGTTGCCACAGCACCTGCAGAATCTCTAATTCGCTCTCTGTAGGATTGACTTGTTTGTTGATGGTCATTTTTACGACTTTATTCGTAGCAATATACGATTTTGTTCGTAAAAAGAATTTTAATTTTTATAAACGGCTTCTCATTAACATTTTCCATTGCTTTAAAGTTTATAAATAATTTTTTTACGAATAGGGCTAAATTCGTTGAATAAAAGATAAGATGAACCAGCAGGAAATTAAATTCAATATTACTTCATATGATTCAATACAAGAGCTGAAACAGGAAGACGCTGAACTGTTGAAAGAGGCCCGGAATAGTACAAAGAATGCTTACGCGCCTTATTCTAATTTCCGGGTAGGTGCTTTTGCCCGGCTGGTAAACGGAAAAAACGTTAGTGGAACCAACCAGGAGAATGCGGCATTTCCTGCCGGTATCTGTGCGGAAAGAACATTATTATCAGCGGCGGCTTCGCTTTTTCCCAATATTGGTATCGATACGATGGCTATCAGCTATCATAATCTGAATGGCGATAGTGATAGACCGGTAAGTCCATGTGGTATTTGTCGTCAGTCGTTGTTTGAATTTCAGCAGAGAACCGGCCACCCGATAAGAATTATTTTAAGTGGTATGACCGGCCCCGTTTATATTATCAGCAATGCGCAGGATCTGCTGCCATTGGTTTTTTCGTCAGGTGATATGAAAAAATCCTAATCCAGCACCTTCAGGCTTTTGCGGATAATATCAACACAGTCTGTTATTTCCTCTTTTGTAATAATTAATGGCGGAGCAAAGCGGATCCTGTTGCCATGCGTTGGTTTTGCCAGTAATCCGTTTTCTTTTAATTCCAGGCATACTTTCCATGCGGCATCGTCCTCCGCATGGTCAATTTCAATCGCATTCAAAAGCCCCTTGCCTCTGATTTCCTTTATATGAGGTGATTCTGTTTTACTCAGCCCGTTCCTGAAAATATTTCCCGATTCTTCTGCTTTTTCGGCAAGATGTTCTTCTTTTAAAACTTCAAGTGCTGCCATCGCAACTTTACTGGCGAGCGGGTTTCCTCCATAAGTGCTTCCATGTTCGCCGGGCTTTATCGTAAGCATGATCTCATCATCAGCAAGTACCGCACTTACCGGCAAAGTACCGCCGCTCAAGGCTTTCCCGAGGATCAAAATATCAGGCCGCACATTTTCATGATGGCAGCAGAGCATTTTGCCTGTTCTTGCCAGCCCGGTCTGCACTTCATCTGCAATGAAAAGCACATTGGCATCTGCACAATATTGTTTTGCTTTAGCCAAATACCCTTCGTCCGGAACGATCACGCCTGCTTCGCCCTGGATGGGCTCTACCAAAAAGCCGGCAATATTTTCATCCTGCAGGGCTTTTGACAATGCGGGAAGATCGTTATAGGGAATTATCTCAAATCCGTCAAGGTAGGGTCCAAAATCCTTTTTGGCAACGGGGTCCGAACTAAATGAAATTATTCCGATCGTGCGGCCGTGAAAATTTCCCGCACATACGATGATCTTTGCTTTGTCAGCCGGGATTTTTTTGATTTCATACCCCCAATGCCGGCAAAGCTTAAGCGCTGTTTCTACCGCTTCAGTGCCGGTGTTCATCGGCAGCACCTTGTCATAACCGAAATATTTAGTAATGTATTCTGTGAATTTGCTGAGCTCCTCACTATGAAACGCCCTGCTGGTAAGCGTCAGCTTTTGCGCCTGCTCTGTTAGTGCATGAATTATTTTAGGATGGCAGTGTCCCTGGTTCACGGCAGAATAGGAGCTTAAGAAATCATAATATTTTTTTCCATCAACATCCCACACAAACACACCGCTTCCTTTGGAAAGCACTACTGGTAATGGATGATAGTTGTGGGCGCCGTATTGATTTTCCAGGTCTATATAATATTCGGTTTGTGAAGCAATTGATTGCATTGTAAAAAATTAAACAGTAAAAAATAAACAAAAGTAATAGCGGGTAAGAAGGGGCTATATCGTCAAACGTTGTGATCTAAGAAATCAAGATTCTTATCCAGGAAATGCAATATGTATAAATGGTCGTTCAATTGCTGAATTTGCTGTAAAGGTAAAAATTATTCTCCGGAAATTTTAATTATAGAATGGGCTGGACAATTTTATAATAAAAATTTGATTGCGGTTTATAATTAATGTCTTTGTTTTTTTCAAAAATTCCATATACCGTGCTGCCGCTGCCGCTCATTGATGCATACAAAGCGCCGTCATGGTATAAGTCTTCTTTAATTTTTTTTACCAAAGGATAACGTTCAAAAACGAATTTCTCAAAATCATTTTTTAATTCATCCCGCCAGGTTTCTATGGGCTGATTAATGATTTGACGGATTGCTTTTCCCGGAATGGCGGGCCGGATATTTTTAAATGCGATGCCCGTGCTGATATGAATTCCCGGGTTTACCAGCGCAATCCGGTAGTCTTTTAAAGGTACATTTATTTCTTTCAAAATTTCCCCGCGGCCTGTTGCGACGCTTGTTTTATTAATTAAGAAGAAAGGGCAGTCGCTTCCTAACTGCAATGCATATACGCTGAGTTGTTCAAGGGAAATTTTCAGTTCAAATATTTTATTCAGCAGTTGAAGCGTACAGGCAGCATCTGCTGATCCGCCACCAAGGCCTGCTCCCGCAGGTATTACTTTGTGCAGATGCATTGATATTGCAGTAATTTGTGGAAAATCTGCTTTGAGAAGATGGTATGCCTTTAAACACAGATTGTCGGCGTCATTTCCTGAAAAAGTACCGGTAGCTGTAAAGTGAGTGACGTCTTGTGAAGGAACTATCTCTGCCGCATCCTGCAATTTTACCGGAAGAAAACAAGTCTCCAGGTCATGATAGCCATCTTCTCTTTTTCTGAGAACGTGGAGTCCGAGGTTGATCTTGCAATTGGGAAACGCTATCATATTTCACTCATGAAGATAAGCAGTTGAAGTGAAATGTAATTATAGCAGGTAATATAAGGCCGGCAACAGCTATTTGCCTTTTCTTGAGTTGATCTCGTCGCGGATGGAAGCAGCTTTAATATAGTCTTCCTGTTCCAAAACTTCATTCAGCAAGTTTTCCAGCTCAGATATGGAAAGCTTTTTCAAATCGTCATTGGTAGTATCGGAATGAGAAACGACTACTTTTTTCTTCTTATCATCTTCCTCCATCAATATGCCGGCGCTTTCGAGAATGTTATCGTACGTGTAAATAGGGCATCCGAATCTTACGGCAAGAGCTACTGCATCGGAAGTTCGCGAATCGATTTCTACAGTGTCATGTTCAGTAGAGCAAACAAGTTTTGAATAAAAAATTCCTTCCTGCAGATCGTTTATAATTATTTCGTGCAATTCAATATTGAATGCCAGCATAAAATTTTTCATAAGGTCGTGCGTAAGCGGGCGGCTGGGCTGCATGCGCTCCAGCGCCACAGCTATAGCCTGTGCCTCAAATCCACCAATTACAATCGGCAAACGGCGTAATCCATTTACTTCACCGAGCACTACCGCATACGAATGGGTTTGTGTAATGCTATGTGAAAGCGCAACTATTTCCAATTCTATTTTCTTCATACCGGTTCACCTGGTTTAAAAGGTTTTTGATTTTGGCAAATATAAAAAATTAAGGCCGTTAACAGAGTAAGAATCACCCGGTGTGAATCTATGCTGAAAATTTGAAATGGTTCAGGAAATCCCTTTCAGCTTCTTTACCGCCTCAGTAATTTTGGGTACTACTTCAAATGCATCGCCCACAATACCGTAATCTGCGGCTTTAAAAAAGGGAGCTTCCGGATCCTTGTTTATTACAACAATTGTTTTACTTCTGTTGACTCCGGCAAGGTGCTGAATGGCGCCCGAAATGCCAATAGCGATATATAAGTTGGGGGCGATTGTAAGACCGGTTTGTCCTACGTGCTCATGATGCGGTCTCCAATCGCTGTCGCTAACGGGCCGGCTGCATGCAGTAGCGGCACCAAGGGCCTTTGCAAGATCGGTTACAATTCCCCAGTTCTCAGGTCCTTTCAGACCACGGCCACCGCTTACAACAATTTCGGCTTCCGACAACGGAACTTCTCCGGCCACCCTATCTGTGGATATTACTTTTACTTTGGACTCAGGTATGGTTATTGAAGGTTCTATCACTTCGGCAACGCCTTCGCCTTTCAGAACCTGGTAGGCATTTGCGTTAAGCGAAATGATTTTTATATCAGTTTTTATCGAAACATGGGCAAATGCCTTTCCGCTGAATACACTCTTTTTTACAACAAATCCGTTACCAGCAACCGGGAGGGCCACGGCTCCGGAAACCAAACCGGCCTTAAGTTTCACTGACAGCCCCGGTGCGATTGCCTTGCCATTAAAATTGTTCGAAAAGATGATGACGGTGGCCTGGGTTCTTTGCGCAGCTTCGGCAATTATGGACGTAAATACCTGAGAATCGAAATTGTCCAGGGATTCATTTTTAAAATGATGAATCCTTTTTAATCCATAATTGCCCAATGCAGGCAGATCTTCTTTTATGGTTCCCAGTACAATTCCCTCTGCAGTGGTATTAAGCTGTTCTGCTACTTTTGCCCCGTAACATGCGGCTTCCAGTGAATTCTTTTTTATGTGCCCTTCTGACTGATCCAGGAAAATTAATATGCTCATGGTGAGAATTTCAAATTTATTTTTAGTGTTTTTGGCCCTGATGTACTAACGTACACGCATATACGATTTTTAAAAAACCTTTGCTTCCTCATGCAGCAGTCGAACGAGTTCCTCCGGGTTATCGGCGCTCACCAGTTTTACTCCTGCTTTTGGCGGCGGTAATTCAAACGAATCGATGGTGGTCAGGGTTTCGGCTTCCACAGGTTCTGTTACCTTCAAAGGTTTTGTTCTCGCGCTCATAATGCCGCGCATATTGGGAATCCGTTGTTCCGCCATACCTTTCTGGCAGCTTACCACCAAAGGCAACGCGGCTTCATCAGTTTCCTCACCTCCTTCAATTTCGCGGGTTACGGATGCAACAGTTCCGTTCAGGATAAACTTTGTGGCGAGAGAAATGTAAGGCATATTCAGCATTTCTGCGACCATACCTCCGACAGACGAACCATTATAATCTATGGTTTCCTTTCCGGTAAAAATCAAATCGTAATTATTTTGTCCGGCAATTGCGGCAATCTGGCTGGCGATATAATAAGGATCAGCAGCATTGCTGTTGATACGAAACGCTTCATCACCACCGAGAGCAAGCGCCTTCCTGATAACCGGATCAGCGTCAGGACCGCCAACATTTATAAGATGCAGGACGGTTGAAGGATCCGCTTCTTTCAATTCTATCGCCCTTACCAGGGCATACCATTCATCATAGGGATTCAAAATGAATTGAACTCCCGTTTCTGCAAATTTCGTATTGTTATCGGTGAAGGCTATTTTTGCCGTAGTGTCAGGCGTTTTACTGATGCACACAAGAATCTTCATATCAATTTTTTTGAAGTGGCGAAGATACTAAGTAAACCCTGAAAAAACGATGATCTATGGAGAGAATAGACAGGCTTAATGAATTTTTAAAAGAATCGCCGGACGATAGTTTTCTGCAGCACGCCCTTGCACTGGAATACATAAAACTTGGCAATGACAAGGAAGCCGGAAAGCTGTTTTATAAAATATTGGAAAAGGAACCCGGGTATCTCGGTTCCTATTATCATTTGGGGAAATTGCTGGAACGAAAGAAGGATATCACCGAAGCTTTAAGAATTTATGAAAAAGGAATGGAAATAGCTTCGTTAAAAAATGACCGGCATTCCTATAATGAACTGTTTGCTGCCTATGAAGAATTAAAGGATGAAACAGAATAATCTTCACTATGTCACTCCTTGCCCGGTTCACGGCCTATATAGCTGATAAAAATCTTTTCCGGAAAAAAGATCGTTTAATCATTGCCGTTAGTGGCGGGGTGGATTCCGTATGCCTGTGCGAACTTTGTAAGCAGGCCGGCTTTGACTTCGAAATAGCGCATTGCAATTTTCAACTGAGAGGAGAGGAAAGTGACCGTGACGAAGATTTTGTGAGGCAAATAGCTGTCAGGTATAACGTTCCGGCCCATGTAAAAAAAATCGATACGGAACATTATGCAAAAGAGAAGAGCGTTTCCGTGCAGGTAGCTGCAAGAGAATTACGGTATCAATGGTTTGATGAACTGGTAAATTCGGCGAAAGAGCGGCAACAGAAAAAAGGAGATAATCACTTAGTCTATCTGCTTACAGCCCACCACGCAGATGATAATGTGGAAACGATATTGATCAATTTTTTTAAAGGTACCGGCATAAAGGGCCTTCGGGGAATGTTGCCCAGGCAAAATTATATTGTGAGGCCGCTGCTCTTTGCCAGGCGGCAGGCAATTGAGGCATTTGTAAAAGAAAATAAATTGAGTTTTGTTGAAGATTCCTCGAACCTGACGGATAAGTATACGCGAAATTATTTCCGGCACCGGATCATTCCCGGGATACAGAAAGTTTTTCCGCGGGCGGAAAGCAATCTTCTTGACAACATCAGCCGCTTTGCCGATATAGAATTGCTGTACAAACAGGCCATTGATTTACACAAAAAGAAATTGCTTGCGTTTCATGAAAATGAAGTGCATATTCCGGTTCTGAAATTATTAAAAACCGAACCTCTTGCAACTGTTGTTTTTGAAATTATAAAAGACTACGGATTTTCGCCGGCCCAAACAGGCGGAATAATTCAGTTATTGCACGGCGAAAGCGGAAAATATGTGGCTTCATCTACGCATAAAATTATCAGGAGCCGGAACTGGCTTATTATATCGCCCACCCAAACGACAGAAGCCAATACTATACTTATAGAAGAAAGTGATAAGAGCATAGACTTTGAAGCCGGGATACTGGAGTTAAAGCATTTTTCAAATAATGGCGCACCTGTTGATTCATCCGGTGCGGTAGCTATGCTGGATTCCGCAAATATTACTTTCCCTTTGTTTTTGCGAAAATGGAAACGGGGAGATTATTTTTACCCGCTGGGAATGCAAAAGAAAAAAAAGCTCAGCCGTTTTTTCATTGATCAGAAATTATCTCTTGCGGAAAAAGAAAATATTTGGGTAATTGAAAGCAATAAGAAAATTTTGTGGATCATCAATTACCGGATAGACGATCGTTTTAAGATAACCCCTGGAACGAAAAATATTCTTCAATTTAAAATGCGTGCCCGGTAGTGATGATTTGTCTCGGGTCCATATTTCGAACCTGGTCGAGAAAATGCCCCAATACAGGATATCCCGAAAATAGCTGCGCCGCCACAATAAGAAATGCGATACCAAAGAGGGCGCCCCAAATATGGGCGGAGTGATTGATCCGGCCGCCGCCTTTTTTATCCAATAAGTACGACACAAACAGGTAGATGAATCCAAACAGAAACCCGGCCAGGTAAACAGGGATAAACACAAGGCCGATGCCCTGCAAAGGATTAAAAAGAATAAATGCAAACACCACTGCAGAAACAGCGCCCGAAGCGCCGAGACTTCTGTAATTTGGATTGTCTTTATTTTTTGAATAGCTCGGAATAAGACAAACGATCAAGGCAAGCAGGTACATTGCTATATACAACAGTTTGCCGTAGCTGCCGAATATTGCATCGAATTCCTGCTCGGTGATTTTGCCAAAAAGATAAAATGCATACATATTAAAAAACAAATGACCCACATCCGCATGAATAAACCCGGAGGTAATAAAACGATAATACTGCCCGCGGTTGGTAACAGCGTACGAGTCGAAGATCAGGTCATTGAGCAGCTTCGGGCTGCGAAAAGCAGCCAGGGAAATTAATACGGTGATGGCAATTATAATAACAGTAATACTCATTGGCAATTGAATTAATGCATAAACATACACAGAAACTACAAATGATGATATTTTTCATTGCGGATAATGGTGCATGCCCGGTATATCTGCTCGCTAAGGATCAGTCTCACCAATTGATGGGGAAAGACCAATTTAGACAGGCTCCATCTGTAGTTACATCTTTTTAGCAGGCTCTCAGGCAGGCCATAAGCGCCGCCGATGAGAAAAATTAAATTTTTTATGCTGCTGTTAGCGCTGGTTTCAATAAACTTTGCCAGCTCTACGGAATTCCACTGCTTGCCATTTTCATCCAGTGCTACAAGAACATCATCTTTTTGAATGGCATGGAGGATTTGCACTGATTCATCTTTTTTAATTTGATTTTCGTCATTGTTTTTCGGGGAAGGAAAAATTTTCCATTCAACCGGGTAGTAATGAGAAATCCTTTTCGTGAACAGGTCAACTCCCTGTTTTATATATGTTTCATGCGTTTTGCCAATAGCCCAAAGAAGTATTTTCATAAACTTATTTAGTGCAATATGCTGAATAATTTGCCTGAAAAAATTATTTATTATTTTTGCGGCCCGTTAGCCCTGCATCTGCCTGCTGGCAGTCAAGGCTCAAATAATTATATTGAATAAAATTTTTTTATTGAAATAACTGGCCCCGTAGCTCAACTGAATAGAGCA
>CAZVKO010000024.1:0-78186 GCA_964627765.1 uncultured Ginsengibacter sp.
TAGCTCAGTCGGTAGAGCAGCTGACTCTTAATCAGCGGGCCCAGAGTTCGAGTCTCTGCGGGGTCACAAAAAAAGCTAACTGCGTTTAGGCGTAAGCGCTATGCTTGGCCGGGTAGCTGATTTTTAAATCTCTCGTCAAAACATGCACCGCCGCCTTTCAAAAAAATTTCCGGTTTTTTACCTTGCAGTTTCAGAGTTTACCTGTCAATGGCATCATTTTGTAATTGACAAAGCAGGCATACCCGATTCAAATATCGGCAAGCGGTGAAGTGGTCTCTTCCACCACGGATTTTACGGTCACAGATAGTTCTGCGAAAGGCTTTCAATTTATCTAAGCCGGGACACAGCTGACCAAAATCATTTGCCGGCCTTTTTAAAAAACTACATTTGCAAAATTTTTAACCGGTGCGCAGAAAAATTCGCTATTACCGCCTGCTATGGCTCAAATATGATTTGCCCGCAGGGATCTCCGTTTTCCTGGTAGCCTTACCCCTTTGTCTTGGCATTGCATTGGCTTCGGGAGCGCCTTTGTATGCCGGGCTCCTCTCAGGTATTATCGGAGGCATAATAGTATCGCTGATCAGCGGATCGCCATTGGCCGTTTCAGGGCCTGCGGCAGGATTGTCAACCGTGGTGGCCGCTGCTATCATTTCATTTGGCGACTATAAAATATTTTTACTTACCGTAGTGGTTGCGGGCTTCTTTCAGTTACTGCTTGGCTTATTAAAGCTCGGCGTGATTGCCAATTACTTTCCTTCTTCTGTGATAAAAGGAATGCTGGCGGCTATCGGTATCATTTTAATTTCAAAACAGATTCCCCTTTCGCTCGGCTATGATAAGCCGGATTTCTGGCGGGCGAGCTTCACCAGAATTTTTTCTCATGATAATTTCTCCGAAAAATTTCACGGCATTGGCAACGAAACTGCATTCAGCGCGGTTATCATTACCATCGTATCGTTTACCGCAATGTTTTTGTTGCAACAACCGTTTGCAAAAAGGCTTAAGGTGCTGCCGGCCCCGCTGGTAGTAGTGGTGATAGGCATTGTTACCAATATAGCACTGGTGCGGTTCGGGTCAGTGTATAGCCTGAAACAAACGCAATTGGTAAATATTCCGCCCAATGTTTTTTCTCAACTTTCATTACCTGAATTTTCGCATTTGTTTTCCTCTGCTGAGATATGGAAGGACGGAATTATAATTGGTTTATTAGCCACTCTGGAGACTTTGCTTTGCATCGAGGCAATTGACAAGATGGATATGCACAACCGGATCACACCGGTAAACCGCGAATTGATAGCGCAGGGAATCGGGAACATGGCGTGCGGGCTATTGGGCGCTATTCCCATCACTGCGGTGGTGGTGCGGGGTTCGGCAAATGTGGATGCAGGTGCACGTACAAAATTATCTTCTTTCACGCATGGATTGTTTTTATTGCTGGCCGTGCTGCTGATCCCTTTTATACTTAATATGATTCCCTATGCATCGCTCGCCGCTATATTGCTGGTTACAGGGTTTAATCTCACCAAGCCAAAGCTGTACAGAAATATGTGGAGCCTCGGATGGAAACAGTTTATTCCCTTTATCATTACAATTATAGTAATACTTGCCACAGATCTGCTGAAAGGAGTCAGTATCGGGTTACTGATTTCAACTTACTTTATTATAAGAAATAACTTTAAAGCAGAATATAAGATCACTAAAATATTACATGGCGACACCGAAGTGTTTTACATAAAATTAAATACCAACGTTACCTTCCTGAATAAGGTAAACCTTCGCAAAGCGCTGGATAAAATTCCTGAATACAGCGAACTTACCATCGACGGAAGCGAATGCAATTTTATCGACTATGATATTCTGGAAATCATAAGTGAATATGGGAATAAGGCGCTGGACAGGGATATCAAGGTCAATCTGAAAGGAATACAAAAGGTAAACGTCACCGCAGTGCATTAGCAGTAATGCCGGCATTAAAAGCAGATAATTGTAATTTTTTGTCTATGCTATAGTTACATCCATTTCTCCAAAAAGGAATGGTATTCATTTTTCAACTCAGTAAACAGTTTCATGTAGGTAATAGCTTTATCCCTCAACGCGGTATTATCTTCTACCCATAAGTTGTCGCTTCCATTTCCGTTCATTTCCGTTGCAGCAAGCCTGTGGTCAGCTTTTCGCAATGCACGCCTTAGCTCATCAGAAACTTCGAGTTGCCTGATAAACTGATTTTGAAAATGCTCTACCCCTTTCATTACTTCTTCGTGGGTGTTTTTAGATGCGATTTCGGCCAATTGCTTCTGAAAAGTGGAAATTTCACTTCTTACCAGATCAACAGTGCTTCTCCATTCCCCGATTTCGGAATGGAGCTCAGTAACTGGGACTTTTTCGTCGTTCATAATAGAAAGTTTTATAAGATTGTTCCATAAAATTAATACATATTTAGCCGCAATTATACCTTTTCCTATACGTTTTTAGTGTGGCTTTTTTCGTTTATTTACCTTTGCACAAAAAGAACCTGAAATCTTCAGTAATATACAAAAGAATCCTCTCGGCCAAGCTGTACTGGCGCGAAATTATTGCAGTTTTAATGGTACTGCTCGCATTCATTTTTTTCAGGGGCGAACGCAAGGAATTGGTACAGATAATTCCCAATATCAGCAATGCCAATGGCAACTGGCTCCTTGCCGGGCTGGGAATTACTGTTATGTACGTCTTGCTTCAAAGTGGCATGTATGTGGGTAGTTTTGATGCTATCGGCCTTAAATTGAAATGGATAGACGCCATTGAGCTTTTTCTGAAAAGAAATTTTCTGAGCATTTTTCTTCCCGCAGGTGGTGTAAGCGCACTGGCCTATTCACCCATGCAGCTGAGAAAAAGAGGGTTTAATAAAACACAAATTCACCAGGCGAGCGGCCTCTATGCGTTTGCAGGTTTATTTACCGTGTTCCTGGTGGGTTTACCCGTTATCATATTATTTGCATTATCCGCCAATAAACACGTGGCCGGCGCATGGATGGGCCTGTTCCTCGTAGTGCTGATGATTGCCGGTATTGTATGGACGGCAAGGTCATTAAAGGAGAAGGGGAAACTATACGGCTATATTGAAAAAAAATTTCCAAGAGTCACTCCGTTTATCGACGAGTTGTTTGCGGCCAATGTGAATTTCAGAAAATATTCGGTGGCCATCGGCTATTCTACCTGCGTGGAGCTGAGCGGCATGTTTCACCTGTTAATTGCCATGCTGGCTTTGGGTGCGCCAGCATCCTTTTTTGTTGCCGCCGTTGCCTATATGGTTTCTGTAATCCTGATGGTAAGCTCGCCTTTTTTACGCGGGCTCGGCGCAGTGGAAATTTCAATAGTATACATTCTTGAAATGTATGGATATTCCCCGCTGCAGGCTTTATCTATAACAGTATTATATCGTGTTTTTGAATTTTGGTTGCCCATGATTTTCGGAATACTCGCATTTGCATGGAGGGGAAGGCATTTATTTATCAGAATCGCTCCGGCGCTGCTGATTTTTTTACTGGGCATCATTAACATCGTTTCTGTGGTAACGCCGCCATTGCATATACGTTTGAAATTGATCAGGGAATTTTTACCCCTTGGTGCCATTAATGCTTCCAACATCCTGGTTTTGTTTATAGGCGTTGCATTATTGATCACTTCCGCATTTATGTTTAAAGGCCTTCGAAATGCGTGGATACTGGCGCTCACGCTGGCCATACTTTCGCTCATAGGTAATCTTACAAAGGCTTTGGATTATGAAGAAGCTTCATTTGCAGCCTTTATTATAATACTATTACTATTAAGCAGAAAACAGTATCGCATCAGGAGCAGCGTCAAATGGATCAGGCTGGGCGTGCTCTCTGTAGTCGCCATCTTTCTTGCGGTAATGATATTCGGGTATATCGGGTTTTATTATATTGATGTAAAGCATTTCGGCATAGATTTTACATGGAAGCAGTCCCTGATTTATACCATGCAGGGATTTATATTAGGCGGTGATGATATGCTGCATCCGCTTACTCCTTTCGCCCATGAGTTTTTGCGGATCATTCATATACTGGCTTTTCTAAGCTGGGGATTTTTGCTGTTTACCCTCATCAAGCCATTTTTAAAAGTAGAGGGCTCCAACGAATCAGCGCGCGAACGGGCAAAATTTTTACTGACCGAGTATGGAAATTCCTCGGTAGATTATTTTAAAATTTATAAAGACAAGCTTTTCTTCTTCTCCGAAATTCATGATGCATTTGTTTCCTACCGCATTGCCAATGGCTTTGCCATAGTGCTCGAAGAGCCGGTATGTGCGGAAGAAAATAAGCTGGAGGTGCTGGAAGAATTTTACCGGCAATGCAATAAGATGGGATTGAAAACTGCTTTCTACCGTGTAGATGAGAACAGCATCGTTTGGTTCAATCAATTGAGAAAGCAAAAAATGCTGATAGGTCAGGAAGCGATCCTCGATGTAATGAATTTTAAAACTGAAGGCAAGGATAAAAAATCCTTGCGAAATGCCTTGAACAGCCTGCAGAAAAAGGGATTTACCACGGCTGTTCATACAGCTCCGCTCACGGATGAATTAATACCGGAGCTGAAAAAGATCTCTGATGAATGGCTGCATTCCTATGATAAAGACGAGCAGGTCTTTTCCCAGGGAATGTTCGATGCCAAAGAAATAAAGCACCAGGATGTAATAACGGTATCGGATGCTGAGGGTAAGATAGTCGCTTTTCTTAATATTATTCCTGATTATACGCCGGGCGAATGCACCTACGATCTTATCAGGAAAACGTTGGAGGCACCCGGCGGCTGCATGGATGCGCTGATAATAAAACTGATTGAATATGCGAAAGAAAAAAATTTACAATATATCAACCTTGGACTGGTACCGATGACCGGAATATCTGAGCCCGACACGCCTGCAGAGCAACTGATAAAATTTGCGGGTGAAAAGTTCAGGCGTTTCAGGCATTATCATGGTCTCAGAGACTTTAAAGAAAAGTACGCCACCATCTGGGAAAATAAATTTCTCATTTATGAATCTGATTATGATCTGCTGCAATTGCCTGCCGCATTAAACAAGATCATGCAACCCTGATGCTTTCAATGAAAAATTATATTCTCTCCATTACTTTACTAACGGTAACCATACATGCAAAGGCCCAGGACTTCAATACCAGGGAATGGGCGGCGCCTGCCCATAACAAGCCATTGATTTTTTATCTGTCCGGTGACGGAGGCTTTAATAAATTTTCTACCTCGCTCTGCGAAGGACTGAACGCAAAGGGATATGATGTGGAAGCGCTGAGCTGCCGTTCCTATTTCTGGGATAAAAAGACTCCTGAACAGGCAGCCGCTGATATCAAAAATTTTTTAGTGCAAAAATTAAATGGGCGCTCCAACCAGCAGGTTGTCATCATCGGCTATTCTTTTGGTGCGGATGTATTGCCGTTTATTTTAAACCGGCTTCCGGCTGATCTTAAAGGTAAAATTATAGCAGCCTGCCTGATGGCTTCTTCAGGCAGTACTGATTTTGAAATTCATTGGTCGGATATTCTCGGGGGACACAGTAAAAGAAATATGGATGTAGCCACGGAATTGAATAAAGTAACCAATCAAAAGATTATCATCATCAGCGCCAGCGATGATAAGGACCTTGATCTTACTAAAGTCACTATAAAATATAAACCGGAAGTATTGCCCGGCGGCCATCATTTTGATGGCGATACAGACGAGATTATACGCGTCATCGTAAATGATATGAATTAACACAGATGGAGTAACTTTACAGGAGCCTGCATCCTGCGTATCAAAACACCATAGTTTTGCATTTTTTAAAAAAGCATTACACTACATGAAGCTGAAAGAACTGGCACACCAGTTAGAAGGAGAATTTTATTTTGATGACACCATGCGGATATTGTATGCAACCGACGCCTCTGCCTACCGCGAAAAGCCATTGGCGGTAGCCATTCCCGCTTCAGAAGCCGATATAAAAAAGCTCATTGCATTCGCCGCGGCGAACCACACATCATTAATACCCAGAACCGCCGGCACCTCTCTTGCCGGGCAGGTAGTGGGTAATGGCATTGTAACAGATGTTTCCAAAAATTTTACAAAAATACTCGAGCTGAATGAGCAGGAACATTGGGTGCGGGTGCAACCCGGCGTTATCCGCGATGAGCTGAACATGTTCTTACAGCCTTATGGCTTATTTTTCGGGCCTGAAACCTCTACTGCCAATCGCGCCATGATCGGCGGCATGGTAGGTAACAATTCATGCGGTTCCAATTCCATTATTTATCGCAGTACACGCGAGCACCTGCTGGAGGTAAAGGCATTGTTAAGCGATGGAACCGAAGCAACATTTAAATCACTGAACACCGAAGAATTTCATCAAAAATGTGAAGGCGATTCGCTGGAAGCAAACATTTACAAAACAACAAGAAGTTTATTAAGCGACTATAATAACCAGGAAGAGATACGAAAACAATTTCCTCAAAAAAGTGTGGAACGCAGAAATACAGGATATGCGGTGGATGTTTTGCTGGAATCCGCACCGTTTATCGCCGGTGCAGAAGATTTTAATTTCTGCAAGCTGATAGCAGGATCGGAAGGCACGCTTGCCTTTATTACCGAAATAAAATTAAACGTTGTTCCCCTGCCGCCCAGGGAAACCGGCTTGTTGTGCATTCATTTCAATTCGATAGATGATGCATTGAGGGGAAATGTTATAGCCTTGAAATATAAGCCGCGTGCGAGTGAATTAATTGATCATTATATATTGGAATGTACAAAGGATAATATTGAACAAAGTAAAAACCGCTTTTTTGTAAAAGGAGATCCGGCGGCGATTCTGGTAGTTGAACTTACTTCGTCTACGCATGATGGTATAGTGCAACTGGCGCATGCATGCGAAAGAGAAATGCGCAATGCAGGGCTGGGATATCACTTTCCGTTATTGTTTGGCGATGATACAAAGAAAATATGGACGCTCCGGAAAGCAGGTCTTGGCTTGCTGGGAAATATTCCGGGCGATGATAAAGCAGTGCCGGTAATTGAAGACACCGCGGTAGACCCAATGGATTTGCCGGCTTACATCGGCGAATTCAATGAAATTTTAAAAAAATACAATCTTCATGCAGTGCACTATGCGCATGCCGGCTCCGGGGAAATTCATTTGCGGCCCATTATTAATTTAAAAACGGAGGAAGGCAACCGGCTTTTCAGAACCATTGCACAGCAGATTGCAACGCTGGTAAAAAAATATAATGGCTCGCTGAGTGGCGAACATGGCGATGGAAGACTGCGGGGAGAATTTATCAAACAAATGGTAGGTGAAAAAAATTATGAGCTATTTAAAACCATCAAGTATACGTGGGATCCAAAAAATATTTTTAATCCCAATAAGATAGTTGATACCCCGCCGATGAACACGATGCTCCGGTATACCCCGGGACAGGAAACACCGGAATTCAAAACAGAGTTTCGCTTTTATAAGCAAAATGTGCTGCAGCATGCGGAGCAGTGCAACGGGTCGGGCGATTGCCGCAAAACACATTTATCAGGTGGCACCATGTGTCCCTCTTATATGGCTACAAAAAATGAAAGAGACACCACACGCGCCAGGGCCAACATTCTCCGGGAATTTCTTACGAATTCCAACAAGGTCAACCGCTTCGATCATAAAGAAATTTATGAAGTGATGGATCTCTGCCTGAGCTGCAAGGGTTGTAAATCCGAATGCCCTTCCAATGTGGACATGGCCAAGCTAAAAGCAGAATTTTTACAACACTATTACGATGCCAATGGCGTACCATTTCGCACAAAGCTCATCGCAAATTTTAATGCTTCCGCAAAGCTCGGTTCGATACTACCCGGTGTTTACAATTTTTTGGTGGGGAATAATTTTACCGGCAGCCTTATTAAAAAAATTTCCGGATTTGCGGCAAAACGTTCCATGCCTTCATTATATAAGACAACGTTGAGGAAATGGTATGAAAAGCATAAGTCGCCGGGCGCAACGCATCAGGCGAACAAAAAGGTGTATCTCTTCTGCGATGAATTCACTAACTACAACGATACAGAGACTGGCATCAAAGCAATTTTACTGCTGGAAAAACTGGGATATGAAGTAATTATACCGGATCATGAAGAAAGCGGCCGGGCATGGCTTTCCAAAGGCCTGCTCAGAGAGGCAAAAAAGATTGCCAATAAAAATGTGGAGACGTTGAGCCGCCTGGTTAATGATGCCACGCCTTTGATTGGCATAGAGCCCAGCGCTATCCTGACTTTCAGGGATGAGTATATCGATCTCGCTTATGACCAGAATTTTGAAGCAGCTAAAACGCTCTCCAGGAATGTTTTCATCATAGATGAATTTATTGCAAAAGAAACAGGGAAGGGAAACATTCATCCGGCGCTGTTTACAAAAGAAAAAAGACATATAAAACTGCACGGACACTGCCAGCAGAAAGCGTTGTCATCTGTTGCACCTTCAGTAAAATCCTTATCGCTTCCCGAAAATTATACAGTGGAAGTAATTCCCTCCGGGTGTTGCGGCATGGCGGGGTCATTCGGCTATGAAAAAGAGCATTATGATCTCTCCATGAAGATCGGCGAACTGGTATTATTACCTGCAGTCCGCAATTCCGCAGCAGAGGTGATTATTGCAGCGCCGGGCACCAGTTGCCGGCATCAGATTAAAGACGGTACCGGCAAAAGAGCGTTTCACCCGGTTGAAATTTTATATGATGCATTAATTGAAAAATAAGCTAACAGAAACGGCTAAACGAAGATGAGTTAAAGATTAACAATCCCCGTACCATCTTCTATTGAATCAATATATACCGTAAACGGCAGCTTCATTTTCTGTTCATATAAAGGTTTGATTTCTTCCACTAACTTTTCAATTGCCGGTTCCTTTACAAGATTGATCGTGCAGCCGCCAAAGCCGCCCCCCATCATCCTGGCGCCGATTACGCCATCGTAATTTCTTACAGCATCCACAAGAAAATCCAGCTCTGCACAGCTTACTCCATACATTTGGCTGAGCCCGTCGTGAGTGGCAAACATTTTTTTGCCTAAAGCAGTCATATCGCCTTTCTGCAAATCTTCACATCCATCCTGCAACCGCTGAATTTCCTGCACTACAAACCTGGCTCTTTTATCAACCAGCCGGTTCACAGGCAAAACATATTTATCCAGCATTTCTTCTGTTACATCTCTCAATGAATGAACCTCCGGACGATGCTCCTTCACCCACGCGACTGCCTGCGTACATTCTTTTCTCCGCGTATTATATTCAGAAGATGCGAGCGAATGTTTCACATTCGTATCAAACAATACCACTTTTATTCCGTCCAGCTTAAATGGCACATATTCATATTCCAGCGAGCGGCAATCTAACTTTATTACGTTATCCTTTTTACCCATCATGGATGCAAACATGTCCATAATGCCGCACATCAGGCCCGGGTATTCATGTTCTGCAGCCTGAGCCATCTTTACCATAGTAATCTTATCAAGGCCCGAATGCAGCAATTCGTTGAGCGCAAATATGGTTGCACATTCAACCGCAGCCGAGGAAGAAAGGCCCGCACCCACCGGCACATTGCTGCCAAGCATAGCATTAAACCCTTTTACCGGAATGCCGGCTTTTATTAATTGGGCAACAGGACCTAAAA
Source organism: uncultured Ginsengibacter sp. (assembly GCA_964627765.1). Taxonomy (GTDB): domain Bacteria; phylum Bacteroidota; class Bacteroidia; order Chitinophagales; family Chitinophagaceae; genus Ginsengibacter. The sequence continues at coordinate 9,687 of CAZVKO010000024.1, forward strand.
TATAATTTGGCCAGCTAATGTCCTTTACCGGCTTTAAGTCTTCTATTGAAATAGAAAATTTTTCAGCTAAATCATCAGCTATCAGATGAATTTCATCATCTGCTCTCAAAGACACGGCAATATAAGCTGCTTTGTCAACAGCCGCAGGTAATACAAAACCTTCGTTGTAATCTGTATGCTCCCCGATAATATTGATCCGGCCCGGCGACCGCACTACGAGCGGCCTTTCATTAAAAACAGCCTCGAATTTTTTTGAAAGATATTCCGGGATATTTTTCTTACTATCCATTCTGTATTGTTGAATATAACGTCAACGACTGTACGAAGATTCATCCATCATCCATATTTCTCTGATCCCGTTTGTTTATTTACTGCCGGATGAGGAGATCGAATAAAGCTTCCCGTTCACCTCTTTTAATTTACCGACCGGTATTTTAATTACCTTCCTGTCGTAGGTCATAAAACCGTTCACCTCGGTTTCCACATCGGTTGTTTGTGTATATACCGCGGCTGATAAGCCTTTACTCACAAATTCTGCCAGCCTGTCCACCATGGAGGAATATCTTTTGAAAAGGTCCTCCGTACTTTCCAGATTGCGGTAACCCCAATTCTTCTGCTCCCATGTATGGCCATTCACCGGATAGCCAAGGCCTCCAAACTCTCCGAGCACCAATGCCTGTTTCGTCCCAAATAATTCCGGCCTAGGCATTGCAGGGTCAGGATAATTATGGATATCAATAATGTCCCCGACGCCATAAAAGTTTCCGCCGCTGGCGCTGTTCACCAGCCTTGACGGATCTTTTTCCCTGGTCCATTGGGTAATATCTGCTGTTTTAAATTGTCCCCATCCTTCATTGAAAGGTATCCAGACAACAATGGAAGGATGATTATACAACGCATCAATAATGGCATTCCATTCCTTCCTGTAATATCCTTCGCTTGCTGCAGTACGGTCTTTATCGCTTTCATCTTCAATTATTCCGGGATCGGGGTTCCATCCGTTTCCAAGATCGCCGCTGGGCATATCCTGCCACACCAGCATACCGAGCTTATCACAATCGTAATACCACCTTTCAGGCTCCACTTTCACATGCTTGCGGATCATGTTAAAGCCCATTTGTTTCAGCGTTGCAATATCGAACATAATCGCGGCCTCTGAAGGAGCGGTATACAATCCATCGGGCCACCATCCCTGGTCCAAGGGGCCAAACTCAAACAGGAACTTATTGTTGAGCATGATTCTTTTAATTCCATTTGCATCCGGTGCCACAGAAATCTTTCTCATGGCAAAATAGCTTTTTACTTCGTCTGCCTTTTTCCGGTTGTGCATTACCGTTATTACCAGGCTGTACAAAAACGGATGATCGGGACTCCACAATTCAGGATATGGAATGGCAAGGTCTGCAGCGGTATCGCTTGTATTTTTTTCTGCCACCTTCACATCGCTTTTCCATGCAGCAATATTGAGCATATCTCCCGGCTGAAAATTCTTCAGGGATACTTTGATATGAAGAATATTATGATCAATATCGGGCACCTCCGTAAAATGGTCAACATAGCTATCGGCAACAGTTTCTAACCACACTGTTTGCCAGATGCCTGTTACCGATGTGTACCAAATGTGCTCAGGGTGCGTTACCTGCTTGCCACGGGGCTGCGGACCGTCATCCGTTGGATCCCATACCCTGACGGCTATGGTTTGCTCACTGCCTTTCTTCAATACGCCGGTAATATCAAATGTAAAGGGATCATAGCCCCCTTCATGCCTTCCGATCTTCACTCCATTTACATACACATCGCTCCGCCAGTCTATTGCACCAAAATGCAACAGCATTCTTTTATTTTTCCGGCTGCCTGAAATGCTAAAAGTCCTTTCGTACCAAAGTACGCTGTCTTTGCCAACAGATTTTCCCACACCGGATAAAGCTGACTCAACGGCAAAAGGAACCAAAATATTTCCATCGTAAGCAGCAGGGATTTTTTCATCGTTGCTGTTGGGCAAAATGGCATACTTCCAGAGGCCATTTAAGTTTTGCCAGTTGTCTCTCACCATTTGGGGACGCGGATATTCCGGCAATACATTATTTGGATCAACACTATCGGCCCACGTGGTTTTTATTTTATCGGCAACCATGTGCCAGTCGGCATTTTGGGCAAAGGCTGCAGAGATACCCAGCAGGTACCATACGATCAAAGAAAATTTTTTCATACATGTATCTTATTAGCTGTAGTTATAAATTATCCTGTCAGTGAAATGAAAATATCATCGCCTTTCAAATGTAATGCGAAATGATAATATACCCGCCAAACCATAAAGATTAACCGGAGGAGCAGCAATTGTATTTTATACCAATTGCATGGAAACTTTTGCTTCTTTTGAAGAATACATGAACCAAACCAGCGAGAATAAAATAAAGTTCATATAATTATCCATCGAAAGTAATTTTTCATCAACCTGCAGGGTGCAGGCAAGCAGCGAGGAGGAAGAACCTGCATTATATATATGTATTTCGTTCATACCATTCACGCGGTACTTGTAAAATAATCCTTCCATTTCAATGGTGCCTGAATTATTACCGAAGCTTGTATCGGTAATGCTGGCAAGCGGTACATTGTATTCATTCACCAAAGTAGTAACCGGCCTGTTTTTTATAACTTCCTCATAAATCAAAAAAACTCTCCTGGTATTAAAGCATTTTATTCTGAAAGCATTAGCTTCTGTATCCAGCTTACTTTCTGCAACCATCTTATTATTCTCGTAAAGCGCAAACTCCGGATGGGGATGATAAGCAATGAACTTTAGTTCCATAAAAAAACTTTTGGAGGCTAAATGTATTGAAAATTTGAACTTAAAAACCAGAATTCACCCTTTCAAAATTTTAATTAGACACTATCCAAAGAATTGTTCAAAAATTGTGTCATTAATTATTTTTTAAGCGATTTTTTTTAAGGGAATATTCATATATTAAACGGCTGTTCTTACTCCAAATAAATATCCTGCAAGGGCAGACATACACATAGCAAAGGTTCCCCAAAAGCAGATTCTTATTATGGCTTTCCCTATTGAAGAGCCGCCGGTCCTGGCGGCCATGGCTCCCGACAATGCCAGAAAGATAATGGCGCATACATATTCGAAATAAATCATTTTGCTTACCGGCGCCAGAATGGAAACCAATAGCGGCAGCAAGCCGCCACTTATGAAAGACAGAGCCGAAGCAAAAGCCGCCTGTAAGGGTTTGGCCTGGGTAATTTCATTAATCCCCAATTCATCACGGGCGTGGGTGCCCAGCGCATCATGATTCGTTAGCGCAACAGCCACTTCCATAGCGAGCTCTTTGGTAAGCCCCCGCTTTTCATAAATTTTGGCCAGCTCTCTTAATTCAATTTCCGGCATGTTCTCCAGCTCTTTTTTTTCTCTTTCGAGATCGGAAGTCTCGATGTCAGATTGCGAGCTCACAGAAACATATTCCCCCGCAGCCATCGATAAAGCACCTGCAACGAGGCCTGCGAGGGCGGCGAGTATAATAGCGTTTCGTTCGGTAGTGGCAGCCGCTACGCCAATAGCCAGGCTGGTTGTGGAAAGAATCCCATCGTTGGCACCTAATACTGCAGCGCGCAGCCAGCCGCTCCGGTTTACATAATGCTTTTCGAGTTCCATTTAATTTGGTTGAGATGTTGAATATCTGCTGGTAAGCTACGTTAAAAATTTAATCCTGCCGGCAGCAACATTCGTGCTAAAAGGATTTGAACCGTTCAAAGGCGGCTCTTTCCAATGCTTCCCTGTCATCGGGATGTGCAATCTCTATCAATGCCTTTGCACGCTGGCGCAGGTTTCTACCCCACATATATGCCACACCATATTCTGTTACCACATAGTGTATATGCGCTCTCGTGGTAACCACTCCGGCTCCGGGTTTCAGATAAGGAACAATACGGGGAATGTTCTTTGCAGTGCGCGAGGGCAGCGCAATAATGGGCTTACCGCCTTCGCTTACAGCAGCTCCACGCATAAAATCCATCTGCCCGCCCACACCCGAAAACTGATATGTTCCGATAGAATCGCTGCAGACCTGGCCTGTGATATCAATTTCAATACCGCTGTTAATGGCAACTACTTTATCATTCCGGCGGATAATATGGGGATCGTTTACATAATCAACATCGAGGAAAGCAAATGCCGGGTTATCATTTACAAAACTGTACAGGCTCTTTGAACCCAAAGCGAACGAAGAGACCGTTTTATTAGGATGAATCTTTTTATACTTATTATTGATAATTCCCTTTTCATACAACGGGATGATGCCGTCCGAAAACATTTCCGTATGCACGCCGAGGTCTTTGTGATTACCCAAACATTTCAATACTGCATCCGGTATGGCGCCAATGCCCATTTGCATGGTGGAACGGTCTTCAATCAGCTCTGCAACATAGGCTCCGATCCTTTGTGCCTCAGGGCCTGATTTCTCCTCAAAATTCGCAGTATGCAATTCATCTTCGCAATATACCATCGCCGCAAAACGGCTTACGTGTATCATACCATCGCCATGAGTTCTCGGCGCATTGGGATTTACCTGTGCAATAATATACTTCGCAGTATTTACCGCGCTGCGCGCTATATCCACTGAAACGCCCAATGAACAATAACCATGGCTATCGGGTGTGGATACCTGCACCAAAGCAACATCAATCGGCAATACATTGTGTTTAAACAGCTCCGGTATCTCGCTTAAAAAAACCGGGACATAATCCGCATGACCACTATTTACTGCCTGACGAATGGGGGCGGAAACAAAAAGAGAATTGATTTTAAAATTGTCTTTGTATTCTTCTTTATCAATATAAATATCTCCGTATAAAGTAATAGAAACCGCCTCTACATTCTTAAGCCTGTAAGCTTCTTCAGCCAGGTGTTTCAGAAGAAACGTAGGGGTTTGGGCGCTCCCATGCACAAAAATCCGGTAATCAGACTGTATAATCGAAAGAGCCTCTTTCGGCGTCACATATTTTACTTCAGCCTTCATTTATAAAACTTTTCGCTAAACTATTAAATCACTGCCTTAAAAGTATGACAACCGTCAGCTGAAAACTTGAAATCTGCCGCTCATTTAACAGGGAATGATAAAATACCATTTTTTTATAATGATAATTTGACAAAGGGGCAGGCGCTTCAACACAAAAAATTACTTTTGAATAACTTATTACTGCGCTAATTTGAAAATTATGGTTGCAAAAAAATTGAGACTGGCTCTTATCTTTTTATCACTTTTCATTTTAAACAAAACCAAAGCTCAAACTGAAAGCAGTTACCTGGTAAATGAACCGGTAGATATCAGCCCGGATTTGAACTGTATATTCAGCATGTCAACTCTTCAGTTATTCGCCCGGAAAAGGAATTGAAGGGATTTCAACGGATAGCATTACAACCCGGGGAAACCCAGACGGTGCATATAAAGCTTGGCCCCGCTATGCTAGCCTATTGGAATGCGGATGAACCCCGATGGATACTTGAACACGACCGGGTAAAAATAATGATCGGTTCTTCATCAGATAATATTAAGTTTGAACAAGTGATTAAATAAAAATTCTAACTACATAAAGAAAATGACAAAAAGGATTGTTGCTCTGCTTGCACTATTACTGACCACATCTTACCTGCAACTAAATGCCCAAACCCGTTCTGTTGTTAAATTCACCAAAGACTGGAAATTCTTTTTAGGAGATGCGCCGGATGCATCCTCACCTTCTTTCCATGATGCATCATGGAGAACGCTGCATCTTCCTCATGACTGGAGCATTGAATTGCCTTTTGACTCAGCAAGCCCGACCGGGAATGGTGGAGGCGCTCTGCGTGGGGGCCTCGGATGGTACAGGAAAACTTTTACAGTTCCTCTTTCTTCAAAAGGCAAAAATGTGTTCATAGATTTCGATGGCGTATATATGAACAGCGAAGTCTTTATTAACGGGCACTCACTGGGCATTCGCCCAAACGGCTACATTTCATTCCGGTATAACCTTACTCCTTATCTGAAATACGGTAATGAAAAAAATGTGATAGCCGTGAAAGTGGATAATTCAAAACAACCCAACTCGCGCTGGTACAGCGGTTCGGGCATTTACCGGAATGTCTGGCTGGTAACAACAAATGATGTATATATTGATCATTGGGGTACGTATATTACCACGCCTGAAGTAAATGAGCAGCAGGCAGAAGTAAACCTTGCTATACAAATCGCCAGCTTAAAAAGCATCTATACCTCCGTGACGGTAAAAACTGCGATTTATGATGCATCTTCGGGGTTGCAGCAAACGCAGATGTCTTCTGCTATTATAAAAAATAAAAATGAAGTACGCCAGGAGTTTTCTGTAATTAATCCGCATTTGTGGTCAATCGAAGACCCTTATTTATATAAAGCGGTAACACAGGTAATTTCGAACGGGAAGGTGATTGACGAATATACGACCCCATTCGGTATTCGTTATTTCAATTTTGACGCGGATAAAGGCTTTTCACTGAACGGAAAGTCATTAAAAATAATCGGCGTTTGCGATCATCATGATTTGGGATGTCTCGGTACAGCAGTTAACTATCGCGCCCTGCAAAGACAACTGGAAATTCTGAAAGGTATGGGCATAAATGGTATCCGTACTTCTCATAATCCTCCTGCGCCTGAGTTGCTTGACCTTTGCGATAAAATGGGATTTATTGTGATGGATGAAGCATTTGACATGTGGAAGATTGAGAAAACAAAATATGACTATCATTTGTATTGGGATCAATGGCATAAAACAGATTTGGAAGACCAGGTACGAAGAGACAGGAATCATCCCTGCGTTTTCATCTGGAGCATCGGCAATGAAATAAATGAACAATGGAATAAAGACGATAGCTCGGGCACTGTCATTGCAAAAGAACTTGCCGGAATTGTCCGGTCGCTTGATAAAACAAGACCCATTACCTCTGCTTTCAACAATCCTTATCCTGATAATCCTTTAATAAAATCCGGCGCATTTGATTTGATCGGTTATAATTACGATCATAAGGATTATGGCACTTTTCATGAACGCTTTCCCGGCAAAAAATTTATAGCAACAGAATCCGTTTCTGCTTTGCAAACAAGGGGGCATTATGATATGCCATCCGATAGCATCCGCCGCTGGCCCGAACAATGGGATAAAACATTTGACAAAGGCGATCCCGGACTTACCTGCTCCGCTTACGAAAATTGTTCAGCGCCCTGGGGCTCTACACATGAGGAAACGTTAAAGCAATTACTTAAATACCCGTTCGCAAGCGGAATGTTCGTGTGGACCGGCTTTGACTATATCGGCGAACCTACCCCGTATCCTTTTCCGGCAAGAAGCTCCTACTTCGGCATTATAGACCTGGCAGGCTTTCCAAAGGATTCGTATTATTTGTATCAAAGTTTATTTACGGATAAAGATGTATTGCATGTCTTTCCACATTGGAATTGGACACCCGGCGATTCAATTGATGTTTGGGCCTATTATAATCATGCTGATGAAGCAGAGTTGTTTTTGAACGGTAAATCTCTTGGTATAAAAAAGAAAGAAGGGGATGATTTGCATGTATGGTGGCGCGTACAATTTGAGCCCGGAACTTTAAAGGTGGTTTCAAGGAAAGACGGGAAAGTTGTTTTGGAAAAGGAAATAAAAACAGCAGGCAAGCCTGCAAAAATTATTTTAACTGCCGACAGAAAAAATATAAATGCCGATGGTACAGATTTAAGTTTTATTACTGCTACGGTTACAGATAAAGATGGCAATATGGTTCCGGATGCCAACAGCTTGCTTCATTTTAAAGTAACGGGCGAGGGATTTATTGCGGGAACCGATAATGGATGTGAAACCGATCTTACCTCCTTCCAGTCAGAAGACCGTCATGCATTCAATGGTCTGGCCCTGGCAGTAATTCAATCAAAGGAAAAAGCAGGCAAAATAATCATCACGGCTACATCGGATGGTTTACAGAAGGCGTCAGTTGAAATTATTTCGAAGTAAAACCGTCTTCGCTCCCAAATGCAAAAATCAGGAGACAACAGATGTTGATTCCTCCTGCATTTCCAAATATGCCTTCCGCACTACCCGTGCGGTCTTATGCGCTCCGGTATGGCTCCATCCCGGCGGCATTACGAGATACAGGAATTTATTTTTGATCCCCGGCGCTTTGTATACATCTTTCGCCAGTGCAACGATCTCCCCGAAATACATATCCAGAAAGCTGTTGGGATTCATTTTGCGGGTAATGCCATATTCTACCTGCACTCCGTTTTTTTCATTTTGAAAAGTGCCAAAAACCTTATCCCAAATATTCAACAGGTTACAGAAATTGGTATCCATATAAAGAGGATTGCGCGCATGATGCACGCGATGATGCGACGGCGTTAAAATGACTTTATTCAGAAATCCCAACCGGCCGTCTTTAATAATATTTTCGCCAGCATGTATAAATGCACCCCAGGTGCCATCAATGAACATTATGAAAAACAACAACGCCGGATTTACTCCAAGCAGAATGCAAATAGTAGTCCGGATGAAATCTGCATAGGGCGCTTCTAAAATAAAATGTGCATAGGTTACAGAAAGGTTCATTGTTTGTGGCGCATGATGAGAAGAATGCAAGCACCAAAGCAATCTCACCTTATGCGCCAGGTAGTGATAGATAAAATGAGAAAACTCCCAGATAACATATCCGTATATCAGCCAATACCATGTAAAGGTAGTGGTGATGATCCGGTATTTTTCAAACAGGCCTATACAAAATCCCACCATGGCAATTGAAATAAATTGTCCCGCAAAACGGTTGAATACATACGTAAAAAACTGTACTTTATAATCAATCACCCTGAACCTGCGGTACATCAGGGCGCGAATAATTTCGAGGATCAGTAAAAAAGGAATGACCGGACCAATCGCATTTTCAATTCCGCCGAGTGTTCGGAGAGAGCTGTAGTCGCCCGACTTATACATGTCTAACAATGGCTGAATGCCTAAGAAACCGATCAGCTCATTAAATAAAGTATTGAAAATATTCAGCAAAGCAATCATGAATGTTTATTCTTAGTTTCCATAAAATTAATAAATGAATAAATATGAACACCCGGTAGTGTGAGTACCCCGGCCTCAAAATGGGAGGATCAATAAAATATCCCATATTACTTTCCGATGCAGAATTTGCCAGCTCTCTACTGGTAAAGGCTTTGGAGAATCGGGCAACACAAAAAATCAAATAAAAGAAAACAAGGATAAATGTTTTCAAATAAAAAACCGGAAACTACTTAATAAAATTTTCCTATAGCGAAATTAATTTGCCGATAAAACGCTACACGTCATGATTAAATATTTAGTTTGCTTCTGTAAATGAAAATGCGCCCCATCAAACTAAGATTTAAAATATCATTTGGCCCCTGAATACATCATCAAATTTTGGTAAATCATGTATCTGGCTCTCCAAACTTCTCTGCCAGGCTCGTTTTAAGTTTCTTTCTTTGGACAAGACTTTCTCCTGAAACTGCTCGGGGTTAAGTTTTTTATTTTTGGCTTTCCTCCCGGTTCCGGGTTTATGTTCTTTAGTGCTCATTCGTTCATTTTCTGTCGGATACCAGAAATCATACAGACCCCTCGCCCGGCTCTGCCTATTAAAGCGGCCATTTTCTCAATCAGCACTTCCGACAGCGAGTAACATTGCAGCGAGAATAGCTCTTCCGGCAGATCGGAATATTCCCTGAATACCAGGTGCAATATTTGGATAATTTATAAAGATCATTTGTTAATACGCGTAAAAAAAATTTGACCGTAAAGCCGGTAATTTTATACCGTTTTAGGAATCATACTGCCGATTGAGAAACGTGATTATATAAAAGACTTTGGAGAAAAAACATCTTGCTGCTAATTTCGGATAGCAATTACAAATACTGAATCTGCCTGAGACAGTCGGTATCCCGAAGACAGGAGAATTAAATTTCCGGGACTTAAATTATTTTATGCTTAAAATGAACAACATCAAAACAATTATACTTCTTTTCTGCCTGATAAATTGCAGAAATGGATTTGCGCAGCAAAAAACAGAATTTACGCTGGCCGACACTCTTCGTGGAAGTATTACACCGGAAAGGGCCTGGTGGGATGTGCTCCGTTACGACATTTCTGTTACTCCGGATTATGTGCAGAAATCTATTGCAGGCAGCAATAGCATTACTTATAAAGTAGTAAAGCAGAATGCAGCAACCAAAATGCAAATTGATCTTAAAGACCCGCTCGTAATTGACAGTGTAATACAACTTGGCAGGAAACTGAAGTATTATAAATGGAAAAGCGTATGGTATGTGAAGGTAAAGCCGGATAAAGTTTCCAATATTCATCAAATCACTATTTTCTATCATGGACAAGTGCATCAGGCTATACGGCCGCCATGGGATGGCGGTTTCATATTTACCAAAGATTCACTGGGGCGTCCATGGATGACGGTTGCCTGCCAGGGCGATGCAGGCGCCTCTATCTGGTATCCGTGCAAAGACCATCAAAGCGACGAGCCGGATAACGGAGCATCCATAACCATGACCGTTCCTGATACATTGGTAGCGGTTGCAAACGGACGTATGATATCCGGGAAAGAGAACGGCAATGGAACGGCAACTTACAAATGGGCGGTGGTAAATCCGATAAATAATTATTGCATTATTCCATATATCGGCAAGTATGTCAACTTTTCTGAAAAATATAAAGGAGAAAAAGGATTACTTGATGTTAATTACTGGGTTCTTGATTATAATTTAAACAGGGCAAAAGCCTATATGCCGGACCAGGTTCATAAAATGCTTAATGCTTTTGAATACTGGCTTGGGCCTTACCCGTTTTATGAGGATGGATATAAGCTGGTAGATGCTCCCCATACCGGAATGGAGCATCAAAGCGCTGTAGCTTATGGCAATTATTACCAGTTTGGCTACAGAGACAGAGACGTTTCTTATTCAGGATGGGGGCTAAAGTTCGACTTCATAATCGTGCATGAAAGCGCACACGAATGGTTTGGAAATAATATTACTTCAAAAGACCTCGCTGACATGTGGATACATGAAAGCTTCGCCAACTATAGTGAGACTTTATATACAGACTATAACTTCGGCAAAGATGCAGGTAATGAATATAATTATGGCTCACGAAAAGGAATCAAAAACGACAGGGCTATTATACCGCCTTACGGAGTAAACGCAGAAGGGAGTGGCGACATGTATGCGAAAGGGGGAAATATGCTGCAAACTATAAGGCACAGCATAGGTAATGATTCTCTTTTCAGGAGTATTCTCCGGGGCTTAAACAAACAATTCTACCATCAGACAGTTACGGCTGCTCAAATAGAAAATTATATATCACACAAAGCAAATTATAATTATAAAAAAATATTTGACCAGTATTTACGAACTACCAATATCCCCGTATTTGAATATTATTTTAATAAGGACAGTTCTGAACTATTGTATCATTATACAAATTGCGTAGCAGGCTTCAACCTTCCGCTTATATTGCAGAATGAGTTTAGCCGGCTTAAATTGTATCCTGCTGCCAAATGGAAAAAATTACAATTGAAACACAGTCAGTCAGAATTGTTCTTAACCTCTTCTATCGAAAAAATGTATTTGCTGAAAGCGGTAATGCTACAGAAATAATAGTGACCGATATAGCACAGGAATTGAATTTAAAGAAGGATACCTGCATTTCAAATGTAAATGATAGCTTCGCAAAGCTTCGTATGGGCAATATATGAAATAGATAAGATAACAAGCCGCCTCTCCAAATCAGGAGGCTTTTTCCTTTGCCGAAGCGTATTCCAGGTAATTCAGAATTTCATGTCTTTTCTCAATAGCATTATTGATCGTCAGAAGAATCTTTTCCCGTTCTGTTCCGGCCAGCGCCAAGCGGGGAGCTCTTACATATTCTGTTCCCAGCCCGGTTCGCGTAGCGGCAAGTTTGATGTACTGTGCAAATTTCGGATGTATGTCCAACTCCAAAAGTGGTAAAAACCACCGAAATATTTTTAATGCCTGTTGATGCTCTCCCGCTTTTATTAATCTGTAAACGGCAACTGTTTCGTATGGGAATGCGTCAACCAAACCTCCTACCCAACCATCGGCCCCCATCGTCAGTTCTTCGAAAGCAAGTGTGTCCACACCGCAGAGAATTTTGAAACGGTTCCTGAATTTGTTCTTTATCCTTGTCACATTCGAAACATCTCTCGTCGATTCTTTTATAGCCTGCACAGAAGGAATCTCCGCAAGCTGCTCGAACATATCCAATGTAACTTCAATTTTATAATCATGCGGATTATTGTAAATCATTATTGGCAGGCTGGTACGGGCTGCAATATTCTTAAAGTATTCAAGCGTCTCATTTTTGTCGGCAAAATAGCGCATGGGCGGTAAGACCATCAAACCATCAGCGCCATTCTTTTCAGCGTTTTGCGCCACCCTTATAGCTTCCTGTGTTGATTGCTCTGCAATATTTAATATTACGGGTATCTTATTTTTCACTATTGATTTGGCAGACATCAGCAAGCTGCGCTTTTCGTCGTGCGTCAAAGTGCTGGCTTCGCCTAATGAGCCTCCCAACACAATTCCATCAATTCCGGACTCAACCTGTGCATTAATATTTATTTCGAAAAATTTAAAATCTATGTTATCTTTTTCATCAAACGGAGTTAGCAATGCTGAATATATCCCTTCCCATTTTATGGCATTCATGACGAAGTCCTTTTGTGTTCAAAAATAATCTTCACCTTTAAATAAAGTAGTCTTTAAATACCATGATCTTTACAATTATTAACTACTTTCCTGCTGTCTTCACCGGGCACTGATTAATCAGATCAGGGTTTCTCTTTTGTCAGCCATGCCGTCTTCAAAAATTATGCATGAGGGGATATTGTACGTAAGTTCAGTATCCCGAAATTGTTATCTGTTATTCTTCTTTTGTCAAAATGATTCTCATTGATCCCGCCGGATTTACCAACAATTTCTATAAAATTTTTTTGATATCAGTATCACATAATTACAGTAGTATTCACAAAAAGAATCAAAATTTTATGACATATCTTTTAGGGAATGTTTCAACGATAGAATTTTAAAAAAATTCAGCTTTCTATTTCTTTTCGTTAAAATCAATCGTCGCAAGCAATATCGTTCTCGGATCAAAGACAACCTTTTCCGGTTTATCTTCCACCGGTATCGTAAATCGTGCTGTTTTCGTATTAACTCTGAACCTGGATATTTTCGGAACCGGATTGCCATTTTCATACACTCCGATTTCAACCGGAACATCAAATACGTAACTGTTTTTCTGTGTTTGATTAAGGTCTATAATCATCTCTTTTTTCAACGGATCATATTTCCAGTTACCCTTTATCATCAGCTCCCCGCCGTGATAAAGCCATTGTTCAAAAAAAGCCTTCATATCTTTGCCGGATGCTTTTTCCATTTCACTGAGAAAATCTGCGGTGCTTGCATTGGAATTCATGAAATCTTTGTAATAAGCCCTGATACCCTTATGAAAATTTTCATCTCCTATTGAATCTCTCAGCATGTGTAAAAACCAGGCCCCCTTCTGATACGTGATGGCACTCGTAACAGGGCCATTCTCCGGAGAACGATCTGCAATAACACTATAACCGGTATCTTTTGCATAATAGTTATGGATAATTTTCTTCGCATCCAACAACCCCTGCACATACTCATCATGCCCGTATGCGTGTTCGATATACAACAGTGTAAAATAAGTAGCAAACCCTTCGCTGAGCCATACATCATCCCATGTAGACTCCGTTACCGCATTACCAAACCACTGGTGGGCAAGTTCATGAATCACGACATTCCTCAATACGTTTTTCCGTGTATCTGTAACCAGGTTTTCATTATAAAAAACAGACGATGCGGTTTCCATTCCTCCATGGCAGGTAGACTGGACGTTGGCAATTTTCTCATACACGTACGGACCAATGTAATCAGAAAAAAATTCAATCACAGATTTGGTGGTAGCAGCAAAGGCCGGGAAGCCTGCCTCACGGTCTTTTGAATAAACCCATGTTTGAACTGATTTCCCCAAAACGTTACCATCATATTGTACCGCAAAATCCGCAACACCCAAAACGTACAACCAGCATGCAATGGGAACCGATTGCTTCCAGTGCGTAAGCCGCGTTGCCGAGTCAAGGCTGCTTTCTTCTACCAACAGTCCGTTAGAAATTACTTTGTAGTGAGAGGGAGCAATCACCGTAAACTCACTGGTAGCTTTATCATACGGATGATCTATACAGGGAAGCCAGTGGCGTGCTTTGTCAGGCCAGTTTTCGCTAAAAAAAACCCGGTTACCATATTTGTCAGGACCAATCCTCAGGCCGTCTGCAGGAATACCATGATACTTTATTACAAAATTCAGGGTTGTACCTTCCCTTGTTCCATTGGGTATTTGTATAATTAATACATCGTTGGCATGAGTATATTGAAGTGGTTCCCCGCTGAGTGATATTGAATCAACCACCATCCCCATGCCTTTCCTTTCTGTTGTTTTATTTATGAAATCAAGACGTACCTGCCGGATATCATTTTTCTTAAATAAGATTGAAATTGTGGCAGTGCCTTTAATTTCATTTGTAGTATCAGACAAAACCAGCTTGAAAGAATAATGAAGAACATCAATATTGTAATTACGCGGATAGTGATCGGCGAAAGCTGACCCGGATAATTGCAAAAATATTGCTACGGCAAGGAGATACTTAATTCTTTTGAACATAGAAATTTTGTTTATAGAAAAATGAATATCTGCAAATAACCAAAAATATGGATTCTCATAAATGTGATGAGACGCTAAACTTATAATCTTCCCGGCGGTCTTCTGTTTTCACCCTTCCTGCCGGTAAGATCATCACCCAAGTCTTCACGGGCCTGCTCTACCAGTTGCATCAACTTTGCAACCATCTCAGGATTTTGTTCCTTTACATCAAAACGCTCTCCCGGATCCCTTCGCAAATCATACAATGCCAGTCCTGTTGAATCTTTGTGAATCCTGCCTGGCCAGCCGTTCTTCCCTGGCAACTCATGCTCATTGGAATTAAATGTATGAGGCAATATCAGTTTCCACGATCCCTCTCTGACAGCTTCCAGGCTGTTGACACCATAATAATAAAACAAATGATCCCTGGGATTTGCAGCAACATCTCCCTTGAACAATGATAAAATATTCACGCCATCTATTTTATCAGGAGGCAAAGGAGCTCCTGTAATGGCTGCAAGCGTGGGGAGTATATCTATGTTGGCTGCAAGTTTGTTGCAGACCGTTCCGGGTGAAACAACACCGGGCCAGCAAACGATAGCCGGCTCTCTCTGGCCTCCTTCAAAGGTAGTCATCTTCCCTTCCCTGAGTCCTCCGGCAGAACCTGCATGGTCGCCGTAGGTAAGCCAGGGGCCATTGTCGCTGGTAAAAATAATCAGCGTATTTCTGTCAAGCCCATTGTCGTGAATCGCCTTCATAACCTGCCCTACCGACCAATCTATCTCCATCATCACATCTCCAAACAGTCCCTGCTTGCTTTTTCCCTTAAACTTATCAGAAACAGCAAGGGGAACATGCACCATGGTATGAGCGAAGTACAGAAAGAAATGATGGTCTTTATGTTTCTTAATGAAGCTGACCGCTCTTTCGGTATACAGCGTCGTAAGCATACTTTGATCATCCAATGTTTTAATATAACGAACCACTTTATTACCGTCAATTAACGGAAGCGGAGGGTATTGGTATCGATAGTCCCTGGGACCGGCGGGGCTTCCGTCAAATTTTACCGGCCACATATCGTTGGAATAGGGAAGCCCCAGGTATTCATCAAATCCGTGCTGCAGGGGCAAAAATTTTTTCGCTTCACCCAAATGCCACTTACCTATGATGCCTGTGGTGTATCCTTTCTTTTTTAGCATTTGAGCAATGGTAACTTCCTTATCGCTAAGGCCGATTTTGGAATCAGGATCCAGCGCTCCGTACAAACCGATTCGATTGGGATAACACCCCGTTAATATGGCAGCCCTTGAAGCACTGCAAATTGGCTGGGCAGCATAAAAATTTGTAAATCTCATACCCTTTGCCGCAAGCTTATCTATATTGGGCGTAGAATAATTAATACCTCCATAAGCATCCACGTCACCATAGCCCATGTCATCCATATAGATGAGAACAATATTGGGAGACGCATGTACAACTTTCTTTTTCTGAGCGACACCGGGGGTAATTACTAAAAAACTAATTAAAGACGTCGCAAGGCTATTACAAAAAAATTTCCTCATACAATTTGATATTTATATAGTTTATGCAGAATGGCCGCCGGTATTATTTTATAAAACTCCGTTACCTGTTATTTTTGCTTTCATCGGGCGGTAATATGAAATTGATTTGATTTATTTGCTATGAGTCCAAAGCTATTTTCAGGTATAGAATTAAAGGTAGCAGAAATGCACTTTGCCATGCAAACAGATTTTATCAATTCATCTGCAAATCTTCTCCCATTGCTATGCAATAAGAGATGATATTAAATCAGGGGCCGCCACTATCTGTCAAAATTGTTCAACTGGTGTTGGCCTGGCCGGCCTGTTTAAACAGGCCGGTGTCAGACCACGCACTTTTAATCGATTGCTATGAGAAAATATCTGCTCAAAGCTATAATGCTAAATCGAAGCCGTGGTTACATAAATTGATATATAATAAACTGATTTTATCTACTTGTTGGAAAATATAAGTCTATACTGATTCCTGGCTCCCTCATATTGGCAATATCAACTTATATAATTGTTGCAATCGGGCTTTGGATAAATTATGTAAATTATTGATTAAAAAATGAAACATTTGCAACTGTGTTCCGTATTACCTTACGATATATATGATACTGAATGAAAGTTGATTTTTTATTACAACAGCTATAGATGAATAGCAAATACCGTTATGGAAAACCGGTTTTTAGTCTCTATCCAAATAACAACTTATTCAATATTGGCATGTGAAAAAAAGAAGTCTTACACTTTTAATGATGGCAGGTTTCGTTGGCGGCACAACATTGTTGATACAGAATTGCACCAGCGATAAGCGAAACAATGATACTCATACCAGTTCAAATAATTACGTGGGCGACCAGGCCTGCAAAAGCTGCCATGTAAGCCAGTACAAGGACTGGCTATCTTCTGATCATTTTAAAGCGATGCAATCGGCAAATGATTCAACCGTAGAAGGCGACTTCAATAATACATCGTACACGGCAGATGGCATCACCACCAGGTTTTTTAAAAAGAGCAATAAATATTTTATCAACACACAGGGAACTGACGGCGCATATCATGATTATGAAATAAAATACACATTTGGCTACTATCCTTTACAACAATACCTGATTGCGTTTCCGGGAGGCAGGCTACAGGTAACCAGGCAATGCTGGGATGCAAAAAAGAAAAGATGGTTTCACCAATATCCGGGGCAGAAAATTCCGCCGCATGACTGGTTGCACTGGACCGGCAATGCGCAAACCTGGAATACCACCTGCGCGTACTGTCACAGTACCAACCTGCAAAAGAATTATGATTTTGAACACAACATTTATCATACCACATATAGTGTAATGACGGTTAGTTGCGAAAGCTGTCATGGCCCCGGTCAGTTGCATATAAACTACATAGAAAGCAATGCTTATAAAAAAGGCGAAAAAGTAGCCAATTCATTTTTACTGATGACAAAAAACAGTGATCAGTCAACACAGATCAATACTTGCGCTCCCTGTCATTCCCGCAGAACAGAAATTGACGCTGATAAAATAACATCATCAGAGCTCCTTGATAACTACATACCACAGATACCTACTAACGAATTTTACTATGCCGATGGCCAGGCAAAAGATGAAGATTATGTATATACTTCATTTTTGGAAAGTAAAATGTACAGCCGCGGAGTAATGTGCAGTAACTGTCATAATCCGCATTCCGGTAAAATACTTTTTACCGGCAACCAGCTTTGCCTGCAATGTCATGCTAAAAAATATGACGACATATCGCATACTTTTCATAGTGCCGGCAGCACAGGTGCTGAATGCATAAGCTGTCACATGCCTTCAAAGATTTATATGGGCATAGATGTGAGGTATGATCATACTTTTCGCGTTCCCCGGCCCGACCTGTCTGTAAAGTATGGCACTCCTAATGCCTGCAATAATTGTCACCAGGATAAATCAGCAACATGGGCAGCCAATGCAGTTGTTAAATGGTTTGGGCCAAACCGGGCTTACCATTTTGCAGAAGATCTTATTCCGGCAAGTAAAGATGATAACGAAAGTGAAGGTCACATCCGGCGTTTGCTGAACGACACGGCTACGCCTGCTATCATAAAGGCAACGGCCTTGTATTATTTAAAATCTGCAATTAATAATAGCAGTGCACAAACATTAGTGAAGTTTTTACAGGATAAGAATGCCCAAATTCGTTACCAGGCTTTACGAAGTCTCAGTGATTTTCCTTCAGCAGTATGGCTCAATGCAATTGGTCCCGCTTTATCCGATAAGGTGAGAGCCGTGAGGATTGCAGCGGCAGATTTATTAATCACGGTTCCGTCTCAGCAGGTGCCCTCTGCTTATTATGCAGCATTTGCCAATGCAAAAAAAGAACTGGAAAAATTTACTTTGTTTCAAACTGATTATGCCACCGGAGATGCATTAGCCGGAGATTATTATTTGAAACTCGGGGACTACTATCATGCAGAAAAATTTTACCGGATGGGATTACAAAAAGATACTGCTATGAATTATGCCCGGCTAAACTTATCCGTAGTATATAATCTGAAAGGAGAAAATGATAAGGCGCTGAAAGTACTGCAGGAGGCATTGGTAACTGATCCTGAAAATGACCGGATTTATTTTAACCTGGCTTTGCTTTACAACGAAATGAATAATCGGGCAAAGGCAGAAGAATGTCTTGCAAAGGCTGTGGAATTAAAAACACAAAATCCAAGGGTATATTACAATTATGGACTGATGCTGGAAAAAAATAACGAACTAAAAAAAGCCATCTCAATGTTTAACAAAGGACTGGCGCTGTCACCCGCAGATGGGGATCTGAATTATGCTTTATGTGTATTGTATGTTCAGTTGAATGATATTGATGAGGCGAAAAAATATGCTCTTACATTAAAACAATATTATCCGGACAATACAGATTATAATAATGTCATCCGGCAGCTTGGACTTTGAACAAGTTATTTAAATCCCGATAAAAAATAATTCTATAGCAAAACGAATCAGTTCATTTAACTAAACATACATTATGAAGAGAGGAACCGGCAATATAAGATCATGGCAAATTATTCGCAACAGAGCTTTTATATTTCTAATGGCTCTTTTATCATATGCAACTGCAAACAGCCAGGTTACATTCGGAGCTTATTATACCAAAATAAACCAGGGCCAGAATTGGGAAGCCTATTCGCGTACCGGCAATCATGCTGACATTGTTGTAAAGTTATCCTCTCCTGCAGGAGAAATTGTTTTCTGGAGAGGGAACAGCTATTTGCCGTATTGGAAGACAAACCAGGGAAATTGGGATTTTACACAAATTATACCACGCACCGGGAATGGCACTAGGAAAATGCCCGACAAAGCCAATGTATATTCACATGCAGAGATCATTCAAAATTCTCCTCAAAAAATAATAATTCAGTGGAGGTATCTTTCAACCTTTGCAGAAGGCAATCCGCATAAAGATGTGAACCCGGATAATTTTGTTGAAGAAACCTTTACCATCACGCCGGATGGTATTGTAAAGCGCGATATAAAAACCGGTACCGCAAAAATTGATGATTGGAATGATACTGCTTATAAGACAACTCAAATACTCCGGCTAAGTGCAAACGGCATAAAAGAAATCAGCCTGACCAAACCAACACATTCATTAAAAACAATGATGGTCAAAGGCAACCCCAAAAAAGGGCCTTTCGTGGTTAAACCTGCACTATGGTTCAGCTTTGATGAAGGCATTGGCAACAGCGCTTCTGAAAAAACACATAATATAAAAACAGTTATCCCTGGAAATAAAACCCTTTGGAAAAAAGGAATATCAGGAACAGCACTTGAGTTCGATGGATATAATACAGCAGTTTCAATTCCGCCGGTTAAAGGAGCAATTAATACAGGAGGCAGTCTAACGCTTGAAGGATGGATTGCACTGGGCGCCTATCCGTGGAATTGGGCGCCGTTGGTACAGCAGGGCAATAACAACGGATATTTCCTCGGAGTAGATAGTCATGGCTATCCCGGGTTTATGATAAAAATTGATACAGCATGGGAAGAGTTGACAGTGCCAAATAAACCTCCGTATAACGATACTAATCATCTTGCTTTGTTCAGGTGGTACAATCTTGCAGGCACTTATGATAAAGCGCAGGGGATAATGCGTCTTTTTATAAATGGGAAAGAAGTTGCTAATAAACTGGTTGGTAAAAGCGGTATCCAAACGGTTAATGCGAATATACGCATCGGTAAGGCCGGTATAATGAGAACGCCAACAGAAGGCACTCATGATACCTATCCGAGCAATTTCGGAATCGACGGACTTATTGATGAAGTTCAGATATATAATATTGCTTTAAACAATGAGCAGGTTGATAAAACTTACAGGAATTTTTTTCCGGGCAAAGCCGTTATCAATTCACCTGATATGGAAAAGCGCCAGTTTCCGGCCCCAACTACCAATGGGCAGTTCAAAGCAATCTATACTCATTTACCTTATTATGAAACATGGGAGAATATGTTCCGCTTTGGCAAATATGCTGATGTAGTGGTAGGCTTTGATAGCTTGCCAATAAAATATGTTTTTTGGAGAGGAGTGAGTTATATACCGATGATCGTAAATGAATCAGGGCAATGGTTTACCAATGAATTCGATGAAACCGGATTTACCAAAACCGCGCCGGGCGACTGCGAACCCATGTCGGATAAAGGATGTTGGGATTCCCATGTCAGAGTTATTGAAAATACACCGGCCAGGGTGGTCGTAAACTGGAGATACAGGCAGGCAGACCCAAGCCATCATTGGGCTAATTATGATTCAACTTCAGGCTTGGGCGATATATCAGACTGGGATTACTATATCTATCCCGATGGCGTTGCGTGCAAAGTGATGCGATGGTATTCTTCTGAACCTGAAGAATGGCACGAATGGGACGAGCAAATCGCCGTTTTGAGCGAAGGCCAGCGACCTGAAAGTGTAATAAAAAAGACACCTGTAATGACACTCGTTGATAGTTCAGGAAAGGCTGTTGATTACGACTGGAATCCTGATCCTCCAACACCGGATTTTAAAGGCACAATAATTCAGAAGATTCATTATACAGGAAAATACAGTCCTTACTCTATTCAAAATTTTACAGACGGAGATATTTACAATGGTGAAAGAACCTGGTATTCGGTTTTTCCCAGTTGGAATCACTGGCCCACTGCTCAAATTAATTCTTCCGGCAGAAACGCAAGCTTCCCGGACAGGGCATCTCATAGTTCTATTTCCCATTTGTACTGGCCGCTGTACAAAGAGCAAAGTGGGAAAGCGGCCTACCAGGAAGATCTGCTTATGGAAGGGATGACAGACAAACCTGCAACTGCGCTCACCGGCCTGGCAAAATCATGGCTGCATGCTCCGTCACTGACGATCACTTCAGGAGGAGCGAATGGAGAATATAATCCGGCCCATCGTGCATACACATTTACCTTTAAAGAGAATCCTTTGTCATTCGAGATTGCCGCTGCACCGGAAAGTCCGATCGATAATTTGTGTTTTGAATTGAAAAACTGGAACAGCAGGACAGCTAAAGCCAGCCTGAAAATAAATGGTGTCTCTATAAATCCCGGGCCTGATTTAAGACAGGGAACAATTATCGATACCGACGGAACTTATACTCTTATTATATGGGTAGGCCTGAAAGCAACAACCTTACAAAAATTTACAATAACAAAAGTTGAAAACAATTATTGATTGACAATGGTCATTATTCAAGATTAATTTCATTTTTGAAATAATCGCAAAATACCAATGTGTTTACAATTATTACCCTCTTTAATTCTCATTGATATAAGTGAATTAAATTTATTTTTCCTAAAACATCAAAACGTCGTTGAAGAAATTTAGTGCGGCGAATTAAAAAAAGTCATTTATGAAGAAGCTGGTATGTATATTAATGTATAGCCTGATTATCCTGCAGGTTTCAGGTCAAAAAGAAAATGAAATAACTGTTGGGTCCGATGGGCTCCATGGATATATAAGTTACAGTTCTACCAAACCTCCGGAAGGATACGGCGCCGGGATCAGTTTTTATTCAGCCGTGTGGCCGCTTGTACACCAACCTTATGCTGATTTCCAGATCGGGTTACCGGGCACATGGGTAGTGCCTGACAATAAAGGCGTGGACTTTCCGCTTTGCCCGGTTGGTACTCTTGCAAGAGATAGCTGGCCATCAAGAGGGCCTACATGGGGTGACGTATTTCAAACTATTGAAGGCGGATTGGGGTATTGGGCCGGCAACCATTTCAGATATGGGCCGCCCAAATTCAGCATGAACGGTACGCCAAGCTGCTATAATCTTGAAATAGCAACGCCGGGCTGGTCTTTCTTTTATCATGATACTGCTCTTGCCGATAACCAGATGGGCATTGCACAGATAAGCAACAGGATTCTCGTTCCACCGGATGGATTTACATTCATCAATAATCCAGATGGCAAGCTTTTAGGATATGCCTGGATGGCTTTAAGCTTTATGGACGCCAGGTCCGGACCGCCACCTACAGGCGATCAAAGCTGGACGCTCTTTTTGAATTCAGATAATTTTAAAGGCCCTGTTGCCTATTATATTCCTGAAACCTGGAGCAAGATTTCAAAAGATTACCATGAAGATTACGGACATGGCCTTGATGCAAGGCCCGGTATTATGGGTGGAGGCGCTATGGAAATTAATACCGTTCCGCGCATGGATGAAAAGCGATCGGGCGACACGGTATTTTTTAAAATACCAAAGTTATTTTTCCCGGTTGACGATCAGGGCAGGAGCATTCTTGTAAGAGATGTGAAGTATTATTCAAAAAAGGCTTTGTATGATTCATTCAAGGGATGGAAGGAAGGCAAAAATAAATGTGACGGATCATTCAATGCAGATGGCACATGGGAGCCTTCTCTCACTACCCGCATGCCGCCACTGGATCAGAAAGGAATTAAATTGTCTGGCATGGATAGCATTTTTACAACAAGAATTTTTTCCAACAACGTCTTTGGAATTCAATGGAAAAATAACCCGGTGACAAAGCAGGGAGAATTTCCACAATATTTTATGCAGATAGGTAATGGGAAACGGGTGCCCGTCGCAGCATCGATGGTTCCCTCCGAGCTCAGAAAAAAAGAATTTAAAATGGCCGGTTGGGGAACGCCATATTTTTCGCCGCGTTCAGGATCATGGGAAAATCCGGGGCCTGCATCAAAACCGATTAACGTGGTGTTAGCAGATGGTTCTACTGTTACTTATTGCTGGTACCGGTTTATCGATCAACCTTCACTGCAGCAATTTCACTGGAGTAAAGAAGAAAAGGAAAAGCTTCAGGCGTTCGTGGAAAAGTTACAAAAGCAATGGCTGATTAACAGGGAATACATGGCGCCTCCGAAAGAAGGAGCACTTGTATCATTAGACCCGGCGCTTATTGTACAAACTCCACCGGGTTTTGAGGTTGGTTATGTTCCTATTGTAATCGGGCAGAAATAATTTTGCAGAATTGTATTAATAGCCAATTCTAAATGTTGGCAGTCATGCTAAAGGGCAACAGCAATAAAATTGGAGGTAAAGGCTAATACGGTAACTGAAAGTTTAAAATCGTATTTTCGATATCCAATGGCAGACAAAGCTTTCATAACTCCTAATGTACTCAGGTGGGCAAGAGAATCGGCAAAAATGTCCGAAGAAACTGCTGCTGCCAAAGCTTCTGTTACAGTTGACAAACTTCGGGAATGGGAAAGCGGAACAAGTCAGCCAACTATTAAACAAGCGCAAACTTTAGCAAAAGCTTGCAAGCGACCATTTGCTTTATTCTTTCTTCCGGAAATACCAAGAGATTTTCAACCACTTCAGGATTTTAGAAAAAGCGGCTCAAAAGCATTAACTACTTCTTCAATTTTCATCATTCGTGAAATACAACAAAAGCAAGCATGGATAAGTGATACCTATGCCGACAATGATGAAATCAAATTACCATTCGTTGGACGGTTTACCATTAATGATAACCCGCAAACTGTTGCCCAGGACATTTTAAAAACCCTGGGTATTCACCCGGCTCACTACAAATCAGAAAATCCCATAAAAGAATGGATAGATGCAGCAGAGACTAAAGGGATTTTTGTGTCAAGAACAAGCTTTATACATTCCCGGTTAAAACTGGATTCAGAAGAATTACAGGGCTTTGCAATTGCCGATTCCTATGCCCCTTTTGTATTTGTAAACTCTGACGATTGGAATGCACCACAACTTTTTACACTTCTTCATGAAATAGCTCATATTTGGATTGCAGAAACAGGTATTTCAAATGATATAGAACCAGAAATTAAAAACAAAGATAAATTTCATCCAGTAGAATTGTTCTGTAATGAAGTGGCCGCAAATGCTTTAATGCCAAAAGAAATTGTATTGAATTTTGGTACTCAAATTTATCAAAGCTCCAAAGAGATTGTCAAGGCTGCCAAACTTCTTGGCGTAAGTTCTTTTGCACTTATTGTGAGAGCATTAAATCTTGGTGTAATTTCTGTTCCGGTGTACCAAAAATTAAAAAAACAAGCTGACATCAATTTCGCTGAGTATTTAAAACGTGAGGCAGAAAAGAAAGCAAAGCAGAAAGAAAAAGAAAACCCCGGCGGACCAAACTACTTTCTATTGCAGCTAAACAGGAACAGCAGGCTTTTTACACAAACAGTTTTAGATGCATTTCGTGGCGGAGCTATTGAACCAACTTTGGCAAGCAATCTGTTGAATGTTCAAATAAATAAATTTCAAAAACTCGAAGCCCAACTTTTTAAATGAACACAATGGCAAATAAGTATTGCTTAGATGCCAATGTGTTAATTCAAGCATGGCAAAAATATTATAACCCAAAATTTTGTCCTGGTTATTGGGATATTCTTATAGGATTAGGTAAGCAAGGCAAAATAATTATTCCGGAATTGGTTTACGAAGAAATAATAAGAACTGAAGATGATTTATCAAAATGGCTAAAGACAAGCAAAATACCTATACAAAAAATTACAGAGGCGGTTACTGTCTGTCTCCAAAAAATATACTTGCACAACCCGGTTCATAAAAATTTGGTCGATAACACAAAGGCCCGCTCTTTGGCTGATCCATGGGTAATTGCACATGCAATCAATGAAAGTGCAACAGTTGTTACAAAAGAAGAAAAGGTGACTGCCTTAAGTTCAACAAGAATTAAAATACCAAATGTTTGTGACAACATGGGAGTTCGCTGGATTAATGACTTTGAATTTGTACATGAGTTGGGCATTCAATTCACATGCTCAATTAAATAGTAGCTATTACACTTACATCACAGCATTGGGTTCTTATTACCCTGATAAAAACTTCTTTTAAAATAATCATTTCCCTTTATTAAGCACAAAGTCCCGGTATTTCATATAAATTCTCCTCGATACTTCTACCGGATCGCCATGAGGTTTTGCCGGAAAAATGTTATGGCTTTTTGACCAGTTCTTTTCCCAGGCACAGGAAGATTCGAGGAAAGGAGCCCTGTTCCACTTTTCATTTTTACGCATGGCAGTTTCTACTTCATCAAAAAATTTATTCCACCTTACCAGGTGATAATCGGTAAACATTCCGGCCCATTGTTTATAAGCATAATTATTAAGATCGTCATACTGTCCTTCGGTACACTGCCCGCCCCAAAGTGTGATTATATTCCGTGCATTCCATTCGTATAGCTCCTTTTCCTGTTTGGTATCGCCCCACTTTTTCGCATCATCTATCCAGTTGCCTAAGAGATATTCTCTTTTTGTTGATAACAGCACATCAAAATCTTTTATCAGGCCAATGAATTGTTCCTTCACCTGCAGAAATTTTGTAAGATCTTTCTTTTCATAAGCATCCTGCAATTCAAGAATCCAGTAATAACCCAAAGGACTTATAAACTGCCGGGTGAGATTCACCACATCAAACTGGTAGGTATCCAAATCCTTAAATGCTGCAGAACAATTCAACAAGCTTTGCAGTGCATCGCTCAAAACATTCATATCGTAATCCGGTATGGGACTGGTTCGATACGCCAGCTTTGGATTATAAAAATCAGGCCTTTCACATAAAAATGTTCCTGTTTGCTTATTGGTATTATAAACCGTTTTCAAAAGGTCATCCCATGCTTTCAGGGCATCTTCATTTGCACTTCCATAGCGGTCTTTTACATAATCACTTATCCATGTTTCCAATTGAGGCAGCTTCTTTCCCCATACCATGCTCATCATAAATTCCTGGATAACGGGATTATTACCGAAGTATTCCATTGCCATACCGATGCCGGAAAAATTACCTTTCTCACTGCTCTGCTCAACATCATTCAGATTATTTTCCATCGCCTGCATTTTCCCGAACATACTCGTTTTGCCTCCAAAATTGTGAAGCACATTCCATATCCAGAGTTTACCATAAAATGCAGATTGATGATTCCAAACGGGGTGCACTTCACCATACAAATCAAGGATCATCATTTTATTATTCGGCACTGCGCCCAATAAAGCCCTGACCTGCGGCTCCTTCCAAAAATTATCAATACTATAATATAAAAACCAGGCCTGCATTACCCAAACAGCTTTAGGATCTGCAGTGGCCATAGACCGGTACACAGACTTAGCCATGTCTGATAAAAAGGTAGTGTCGTTACTATCAGGATTTACTTCGTTGAAACAATCAGCAGAATAATAATGATCTGTTCCATACAACTCAGTTTGTTTTTCAATAAACAATTTTCCAATCTTTTGAAACAACGGATCTGAAGGGTCTAAAAAATAAGTACCGCCAAAACCGGCAGACCAATTACCTGTTTTATGAAGTTTGGCTTCAGGGAAAATTTTTGTTATTGATTCAGGAACGTGCCCGGTAAATGCCTGTAAGATCGGCGTCATACCCAAAGCGCGTTCTCTTTGAAGTATTTTTTGTTCGAGCACTTTGTGTTTCTCTATCCATGATTGAGGCAATGGTCCTCCAAGCCCGTCTATATTACCCATCCATGACCAGGGCAGGTAAGCGGGCCCGACAAGAAAACTGTCAATCTGCTGCCGGCTTAATCCGAGTTCTTTGTAAACCTCTGTCCATACTGCTTCCTGACCTGTAATTGCAAGTGGAAAATTAATTCCGTTCATAGCCATCCAATCGATCTGGCGTTCCCATTGTTTCCAATCCCACCACGCCATTGTATAGCTGAATGTACATACATTAAAAAAATACCGGTAGTTAAATTGTGTCTGAATCAATTCCGTTGAATCCGGCAAAGGCAATGTAGCCGGTAAATTAATGTGCGAATCAATGGTGGTAAATTGCGAGTTGCAATATTTTTTTAAATACCAGTTAAGCCCTGAAGCCATGGAAACACCATTATTGCCTTTGATCAATATCTTTGAACCAACAGAGGAAATCTCAAAGAAATCTTTTGATTGTTCATTTTGCTGCAATTGAAAAACAAAACCATCCGAACGTTTTCCTAATACTCTTTTGGCAAGATCGTAAACATATCTAATCTCCGTTCCTTGTTTATTTCCCTGGTGGCCGGGGTTACCGCCTGCATAGGTTTGGCAACAAATAAATAAACACACAAACAGTACAATAGAATTCTTTAATGAGATCATGGTTTGATTTTAATTAACAATAACCCTGGCATCGGCCCAATCTGCATGAACATCTTTACCATCAATAATAAGAAGAATATAATTAACACCTTTTACATCAATATCAATATTGAGCGATGAACCTTTACTGATATTACCACTGTCGTAAAGAACTGTTCCGCCAAAATAATCTCCTTTGAAAACTTTGAAACGGGCCGTTTCATTTCCGCTATCATCATCATCAATACCGGCAATAGCCCGAAATCGATCTGCACGGCCATCCAGTTTATACATGATTCTCGAAGCAGTGGTACATCCCAATCCTTTTTCATATTTTTTGCCTGCAACAGATATAGAGTTCCCTGCAAAATTTTCATTGAGCTTAGGTGCATCGCCCTGCTTCATCAGGTAATAAATATCACTTAAGGAAGTAATGCCTTTTTTAGTAACAGTATATTTTTCTTCCGGCACAGGAAGCGGGCCGCGTACCGGTTTTTGTCCGGGAGTACCCACTTTAATCAGCATAAATCCGTATTGTGGAAGATTCGTAGCGATAAAACCATCTTTAAAATATCCAAGATTACTTTTCTTCCACAGATCTCTTACTTTTTGAATACCCTTTAAACCGATCTGATCCCAACGAACTGTAATATTGCAAACGGCTTCTCCTTTATTGAGTAAAAGCACGGCTGTTGTTCCGTCTGATAAGGGTTTATTATAAACTTCCTGAACACCGTTGTTATACACCTTGTATCCCTGAAATCCTCTCGGGTCCTGATCTACAGCAATTACTTCCTTTGCTGTAAGAATGTTTCTCACCGAATCAGGCATTTCTATAAGATTATTTCCTGTCATAAGGGGCGCTGCAAGAATACACCACAAACTAAAATGTAATTTATCCTGAACGATATTATCCAGGTTGCCCACCTCAAGCATATCCGGATCATTCCAATGACCCGGCCCTGCAAATTGCCATAATCCGTTAAATGCCGGATCAATTGCTTCGTTGCCACCGGAACTATTGGCGCAATAAAAAACGGATTCCATTTTTGGCGTTATATCGTAGGAAGTGCGCCACAACTGTGCATACTTTTTTGCGCCCCACGCCCAGGATCCGTTACCGAAATCTGATATGCTGAGCACCATTTGGCGGCCTGACTTCTGAATTGCCGATCTGTAAATATGCAAATCAGAATCGCTGGGCCGGTGATTTCTTTCTGCATAGCAGGCATCGAGCTTTACATAATCAACACCCCAGGAAGCAAAGCTTTTCATATCCTGTTCTTCATGCCCGAAACTTCCCGGCAAGCGCTGGCAGGTAAGATTTCCCCTGCATTCATACAAACCAAATTTCAATCCTTTACTGTGAATATAATCGCCAATCACTTTCATACCTCCGGGAAACTTTGTTGTATCAGCGCAGAGTTCCCCTTTTTGATTCCGTTCATTTGCCATCCACCCGTCATCTATTACGAGATACTTGTAGCCGGCATCCCGCATACCCGAACTTACCATAGCATCGGCAATTTGCTTTATCTTCTTTTCATTGATATCTGTATGAAATATATTCCAGCTATTCCATCCCATAGGCGGAGTTAAAGCCAATGCATCTGATTTATTTAGTGAAGAACCCGCAGGTAATCTATGACATCCGATTACCACGAACATTGTAAGAATTGACAATACTGTTTTCAAAATGCGTTTAACATTAAAAAATTATACACGTAGCCTTTTATATTATATCAGTCAGACATTAAGGCTGTTTCCTATTTTAACCTCACCCCAACCCCTCTCCAAAGGAGAGGGAGCAATTTGTTACTTTGAAAAGTATAAGCAACAACTTCAGATATTACCTGAAAATAAACATTCAGGCTTCAATTGCTTTATTCAGGAAATTAGCTCTCTAAAGAATCTTGCTGTTCAGATGGTATCAAAATTAATTTCCCCTCATACAAATAAATAAACTGTAAGTAACTATTTATATACTGATCTTAACCCGGCGCAAAATGTGTTTCAACATATTTTATTTTCAACAAAAATGCTACACACTTTTCACTGCAATACCAGGTTGAATTTTTTCAGCAGGTCTGAGTGCAACCCTGAGCATAACGATAGCGGTAATGATAATTACGCCTAACACCAGCCATTTCAAAATTTCAAGCGGCAGGGACTTAACAATAAATGCGGCAATCAGCACAGCAACCGTACCGGCAATTGCCATACTAAACGAAGCCTTGCGGTTATAAGCGCCTTTGGCAATAAACCTCGCCGATGCCAATGGCATAAGGAATGCACAGGATCCCATCATAATCGGGAAGGCGGTTATCGGCGACATGCCTAACGCAAAAACCAAAGCCATACACGGAGCATACAGGCCAATGCCTGCCGTATTGAATGCACCGAGTACAAAATTTACCAAAACAGCTACTACCAGTTTCCACCCGGTTAACCCGGTGCTGTCTCCGCTTCCCTGTATCCACCCAAGTTTATTTGCCAATAAAAAAAATCCGGCTATCAGTAAAGCAATTCCGATGGTAAATCTGACTTTCTTCTCTGAAAATTTTGAGACGATACCTGCGCCATAAATACCACCGATAGTCGCAGATGCCAGCATTAACACAAGAGTTACCGGATCTACCTTAATTACTTTGATAAAAATAATAGCTTCCACTAAGGCAGGTATCGTGTTTGACACATTGAGTGTTCCGGGCATAATCTGGTCTTCAGTTTGTTTTGTGAATTTTAATAATGCAATCTGTGGTGCAAAAGAACCGATGCCAAGCACGTCAAAAAAATCAACTACAAAACCGATCATCGCTGTTTTCAACCAACTGGATTTTTCGAGATTTTTTTTATGCCTTATAAAGTCGCGTATGAGTACAAAGGCAAACCATACGGCAAGGGCAATAAGCAATATCCAGACTGTTGTGATCAAGATCAATTTTTAAAAATTATAAAAAGCTGTTTAAAACTTTTTCTATTTGAATTGCGGAACCATACAAGAAATACAAGACATTTAAGATGAAATATTTTCTTGTATGTCTTAAATGCCTCGTATGGTTAAGCTTCAAAAAAATTTAAACAGTTTCCAAGCTTTCTTATAAAGCTCCTGTATTTCTTTTATCATTTTATGCTCCCTGCTTCTTCCTGTCTGGTTACAACAGGTACATAACCAACTTCAAGTCCCGGGGGTGGCTGCACGATAAGTGCAGGATCAACGGGTACCAGCGGTTTACCGTCAGATGGCGCCGGCATGTATTCTCCATTGATCTTCCAGTTTTTCTGGATTTTTTCAACGAGTGATTGCATTGCATTTTTCACTGAATCGCTCCATTTATTCCGGTATTGCTGCAACGAAGGCTGGTCAATAAAACGATACCAGTAATAAGTAACACGTGAACCATCGGCAAGATAAGCATAATAAGGCCCCTTTACAGGCCCCGGATTTGCCCACACTCCTGTACCGGGCGATGAATAAGTATCGCCATTGGTGGCAGGTACAAATTCTTTGCGGGTAAGTTTTTCGGGAACGTCACTAACGGTAACGGCTACACGATTTTTATTAACCTCTTTAAAATACTGCGGCAGAACGCCTACCTTGCTCACGGCAGAATGAGACCATGTAAGTCCGAATGCTGTCGAATCATTAAACACAGACGTTTGAACAACCTGGTCAAAACCTGTGAGCGGAACCCTTTCATCAGTCTGATGAAAATTCAGCGGAAGAGCTTTGAGTTTGGCTAACACACTTGCGGAATCCGAAATAAGAAATTTTCCTGAGCAGGCAGGCCCGCCTTTGCGCCATTCTCCCACCGCGTCAGATAATGCTTTGCCGGAATAGTACCTCATATCCTGTATGAGAATGGTCTCATCTTTATTATTTACCGGATATAAAAATTGGGGTATCCTGGAATATTGGGTTCCTGCCGCATCTTTCATTTCAAAATAAGGAACTGTATTTATCTCCTGCGCTCCACCGCGTGAATGGCCACCACGACTGTCGAGCTCGCGATTATAATCAAAAGAATAATTAGCTGAAATTTTGCTCCATGATTCCGGGATAATAAAAGCAACCGGCCCTTTAAAATTTGATGATGCAAAGAAAAGCGTCCAGTATTGGTTTCCTGTAGGAGGATTTTCTTTTTTGATCTCTGAGAAAGGTAACGACATCCATGAATAACCAAATAACTGCCCGTGCGGATGGCCCTTAAAAGTTATCCCGTCCGGAGGCACCAGCAAATGATTGCTGAGTTGTGCCACGCCCATTAACGTATCCGCTGTGGCTGTTGTACTGTTGCCCCATCCCGGTGATATCAGGTAATTTCCGGTATAGCAATCGGGAACGCCCACTATCTGAAATTTAGGCGACGAATAGCCGGCACGGAACTGTGTGCTTCCCCAAATACCAAGTCCGCCTTCGATTGTCTGAAAAACATCTTTGAAAGTAGGCCCGCGGTCTTTCTCCCAATTATCTCTTGCATACGATCCCGGCGGGCACAATGGCTGGGTCAGATTGTCTGAATTATCGGGCGTGATCCAGGTAGAAGCAAGGCCAATCTGGAAACTATTAATCGGCGCCGGCAGCATCGAATATACTGCTGAATAAAACCCTATACCAGAAGCATAACCCGCAGGCTGTGGTGAACTCCTGAATGAAATATATCCCATCAGGCCATCACCATTAATTTCCCCATTGTTAGCATCCGCCGAAAGATGTATCTCTTTCTGGTGTTTCAACAGTTTTATCATGGCAAGGCCTGCTGCATTTCCCATTAAAAAATAAGTACCGGCATTACGGTTATAGTGATATATCTGAACGGCAGGAGATTCCAGGCTGTCTCTCCAAAACGGGCGGCTGTCAACCAGTGCAACATTGCCCAAAAATTCCGGACTGGCCGTAGCATCTGCCTGCGCTTTTGCAATAAATCTCTGCACACGACTCATCCATCTGTCAGGCGAAGGCTTAAAACCTCCATGACCGCAATTAATCAAAACAAAAGGCAGATTGGGAGAATGAAGATCGCTGCGAATATCCTTGATAAAATGAATCATGTTCGTTTTATATTCATTATACAAAGTTGAATCCCTTGCATCATTCCATCCCTGGTTCCAGACAAAGCCCGCAAGTTCATATCCCTGTCCTTTGTATCCTTTAAAATCAGTTGCAAGATGATCCAATGCAGTATGAATTTCTTCAATCATTTTTTTATAAAAAACACCGGTGGTTCCTCCTGAACCCGGCGGACGAAAATCTACGCCGAGACTCTTACCTCCCCATGCTGTTTTAATAATTAACACCCGCCCCGGATAATATTTGCCCATTACTTTTCCAAATTGAAATTCAGGTCCTACTTCCCGATCGCTGGCTCCATAACCTATTGTGAGATTACCTTTTTTTAAACCGTCTTCTTCCCTGTCATACCTGATCCACACATTTTTAAGCACCTCCCAATGACCTTTTTTATCGAGAATGTTTTTATATAAACCGGTTGTATCGTATTTCACTTCATATTGCAATGAACCGATGGCCCTTTTGTTTGCATTAGCATATACTTCTCCATGTCCCTCCATATTGGATTGCCCTGCGAGTATAAACACTTTCACCGGCTGCTGCCCCGCAACTGGTAAAGCACAGGTAATTCCGGAAATAAACAATAATGCATAAACGAAATACCATCTGGAGTTGCGGTTCATTGAAATTTAATTTTTAATAAATAATACAAGACGCCTCTATCGGCTTATCTCATTTCATCACACTTAAAATTCGCTTACTGCTATCCCGGTTATGAGTCCCTGAGTATTATTTTGGTTATCCGGTCGAACAAATCTTTTGGCAGGCAACCCTCTTTCCAACAGGATAATGTATCGGTTATCTGGCTGAATTTTCTGGCGCCCATCACCACTCTTGTTGCTTCTTTGATGGAAAAAAGATAGCGCTGCGCCAATGACGCCAATGGCATTCCGTACTCTATAGCCAGGTCATTTACCTGCGATGCAGTTGCAATATCTCTCATTGATACATTGTCTTCATATCCTTTGTTTCCCTGGTTTACAAACTGCTCAAAGCGGGCTCCCAATAGACCAAAATGCAATGATGAAGCTGCATAGAAATTAATATGCTGCGGTAAAGTTTTAGGCAATATTTCTTCAAAGGCAGAAAGATTGCATGCATCCATTTTCGTAAAGCTGGAAATAACCCGGAAATACTTATTATCAATATAAGGCCCGAATGATTCAGATGGGTTTCCGCCGATGCCGAGCATTTTTACATATCCTTCTTCCCTGAATGAAACCAGGGTATCCAGGATTTCATTGATCTTTTCTATTGGCACCCATTGAGGTTCGTGCAGAAATAAAAGGTCTACATGAGCAAGGCCAAGCAAGCCAAGACTACGCATGACACTTTCACGCATCCCTTCGGGAGAATAATCAAGTTTTGCATCAAATGCCGTATCGGCTTTTAAGCGCCCTACTTTTGTACTTACAAATGGTTTTTCACCTTTCCATTTTGCAAGAGCCTTACCAAGAAAAAGCTCTGCATTGCTGTATGAAGGCGAAGTATCAAAACTGGAAATATCATTTTCCAAAGCATACAGGATGCAATCAATACTCTCCTGTTCGTCCACTTTACCCCATACACCTCCAAGTCCTGATGTTCCATAAACCAGGCGGCTTCCATGGCCCGGAAACTCACTTTGATAAATATCTTCTTTATATGTCGGGATTAATTTCATTACACTTGCTATCTCTTACAAATGATAAAATCTCTTTGCATTCAAACCGAAAAAATTATCCTGTTCTTCTTTTGAAAAACCATCAAAGTAATCTTTTACGATGCCATACATTTCTGCATAAGAAGCAGACAGTGTACAAACCGGCCAATCCGATCCGTACAAAATCCTGTCTGTTCCAAACAATTCTACAATGGCATCCATGTAAGGAACAAACTCATCTTTCTTCCACTTTTGCCATACTGCTTCCGTAACCATTCCTGAAATTTTACAATAAATATTTGGCAGCGCAGCAAGTGGCGTCAACTGCTTTTTCCACCAGGAAATTTCATGTTCTTTGATCTTAGGTTTGGCGATGTGATCAATAACAAAAGACTGACCCGGAAACCAACTCACCAGTTGTAATGTATTGGGTAAATGAACAGGATGGATCAGCAGATCGTAGGTAAAATCGAAATGTCGCAATGCTTTTATGCCATTTAAAAATGCCGGTTGAAGCATAAAATCAACATCCGGTTCATCATGAATAACATGCCGGAAACCTTTTATTTTACTTTTCGTGCTGTAATAAGACAGCCTTTCCGTAACCAATTCAGACCGGAGATCAACCCAGCCTACAATGCCTTTTATGAAAGAATTATTTTCAGCAAGATTTAAAAGGAATTCATTTTCTTCTTCCGTCTGGCTTGCCTGTACTGCTACGGAACCTTGCAGTTCACACTCATCTAACAACGGCATCAGATCTTCAGGCAGGTAATCTTTTTTTAATATCCCCATTTCTTCAGTCATCCAGTCCTGGCGTACAGGATCATAATTCCAAAAATGCTGATGACTATCGGTTCGTTCCATGAATGACTGGTGAAAAATTAAAATTCAACGACGGCCTTGATGACCTGCTCGCCGGGGTTATATAAATCGGGGAATTTTTCAGGCAGGCTTTCAAATGGTACCCGGTGTGTTATCAGGTGATCAACACGCACATGCCCGGATCGTATCAATCGAATAATTTTTTTAAAATCTTCCGGCAAAGCATTTCTTGAAGATTTCAGGGTAATTTCCTTTGCATGAAATAACGGATCATAAAATTCAATGTTACCAATAAACAAACCCACATAAATAATGGAACCGCCGTGAGCAACATAATTAAAACATTGCAGCATGGACTCCCTGTTGCCGGTAGCATCAATAACTATTGTGGGCAAGTTTCCTTGTAACAAATCTTTTATTGCATCAGCCATGTTTTCATCAGCAAGGATAGTTATAACTCCCGGATAATTTTTTTTCACAAAATCAAGACGCAACTCATTGGTATCTGCAACAACAAACCTTGCACCTTTTAAAATTCCCATTGTAACAACAGTGATACCTATAGGGCCGGCGCCAATTACCAACACAATATCATCCGGCTTTATATCAGCTCTTTCTATGGCATGACTGCCGATTGCCAATGGTTCGATCATGGCTGTCTGTTCCGGGCTCAGGCCGTTGGTAACAAAAACATCCTTTGCATCCCGGATAAAAAATTCCTGCATAGCGCCATCTTCATGAACGCCCATATATGCCAACCCGCTTCCGCAATTGATCTTCCCGTTTAAAACCGCCTGATCGATATTTCTGTTGCGATAGGGTAATACGGTACACAAATCTCCCGGATGCAAATTGGTAACATTCTTTCCGAAAGAAACTACTTCCGCTGCAATTTCATGACCAAGTATTCTCGGATAAGTAAAAAAAGGTTGCCTTCCTTTATAAGCATGCAAATCTGTTCCGCAAATGCCAATACATTTTACTTTAAGCAGAACCTGGTTATCTCCGGGGTCGGCAGGCGCAGGCACATCTGCATGCGTGAGTGATCCGGGTTCGTTTAATACAACTGCTCTCATAATATTTGCATTTTTTATAATCATGCGATTATAAATTCCAATCGCATCAGGCCATCACAAACCGGTTTTCTGTTTTCAGATCCGGCAATTATAATTTATTTGAATACTGCAATTTCTGCCAGGCCGGCATCAGTGGTTGTTGCAGAAACTTTGTCAACTACAAATGCTAACCACGTAACTTCTTTTTCAGGAAATTTTATTTGCCTGGCAGCATGTGCATCATTGGGTAATGCTGATACCCTGATAGTAGAACCATCACTAAATACTAACATGCCTGAAGTAATTTGATTTTTCAAATCGGGCCGGTCAAAAAGCCAAACCTTTGATATTTTCTGCGGTTCTTTCCAGTTCAACCTGATAAAAGCGGTATTGGTTTCTCCATCACTCACCCACTCATTTATTTTATAAGCAGAGGCAGTATCTACAACTCCATCAATTGCGCCTTCGCCAAAATATTGATGCAGCTCGGTCATCGGTTTCGCAGACCGAAGAGCAGATGAAACCACAATATTTGCCCGCAGAGCAATATTTTTTTTACTTTTTATCGGGTCTGGTTCTTCCTCTTTCATTTTCGATAAATCGGCTGCTTCCTCGCTTTTGTTTACAAACTGAACAAGCTGCAGATTCCATGCATACCGGCTGCCCACCGGGTTAGCCTTTGAAATATCACCGAAATAATGGCGGCTGAAATTTGCGGAATAACTAAGCCAGAATGTTTTACCATCAGGTGCAATAAATTTTGAAGGAATAGTCATGAAATAACCTTGTGATCCAAAATCCTTCATATAGGTAATTATTTTGTAAGGGCCGGTGATATAATCAGATTCGAGGATATAAGAGTTCATATTCTCAATTCCGGGCCAGCCATCGGTAACACACATGAAATATTTTTGCAGCGGTTTATTATAGGTAATCGTGGTGCATCCCATGTGATGCATCCATTCCATTACCGGTTTAATATCTGAAAAATTATGTGACCAAACAGGCTCTCCTTTTGAATCGTATCCGGCAAAAAATTCATAGTCCGACAGGTTATTGATTGTTTCAGGCGAAGGTTTTACTCTTGCCATATATACCGCATCACCGGCAATCCAACTGTTATTAGCCGCACGCGGATGAGGATCATCATCAGCGCCGCCATCGCCTACGAGATATGCATAACCATCCGGCGAGTTTTCCATGTTTTGTCCAAAATCTACAAAATGAGGAGTGCCCATTTTTACAAAACTTCCATTTTTACCGGATTCAGGAAATAATGGATTGTCCAGTGTGTATGGACAGGGTATCCATGTTTTTCCGTAATCTTTGGAAATCCTAAAACCAGGCAGCGGGCCACAGATAGCCCAACTGTATTTTTGGTTTTCAGGGTTGGGATCAAAGTCTATTCCATAAGTGCCATAATACCATATTCCGTTATAGACAAGATTAGCACAAGGATATCTTCCCTGATAAGGCAATGCAGAAGCATACTGTAACCCTAACGAAGTAACTTTAAGATTCATGGGATCATCTCCTTCAATCATGGCATTCCCTGTATTAGCTTTCGCTCCTCCGCTGGAATGAGTGCTTTCCAATCCTATCTCTCCATCGGCAAATCCACTATACATATTTCCATTGGAAGCCCATGAAGGATACCAGGTATCAGCATCTGTATAGCTCGCATGTTTCCCCATGAATGCAAGCGCAGAGAATTCTGATGACTTTTCAAAAGGACATTCTTTGGGTATTTCAGGAACCCACACTTTCGGCAGCCATTGGCCGGGAACATAATCCACAATGCTCTGCTGTGCCCTCAACATACATGGAAACAGGATGGATGTAATTATCAAAAATGCAATGAATGATATTTTAATGTCTTTAATGGTTGTTCTCATTTCAAAATATTATACAGGTAAAACTCATGCTCTTAATTCTTCAATTGCTTCTGCAGTTTTTGCAAGAGGCTTTCCCAATAACAAACTTCCTCCTGACGTGATCAGGAAGTCTTCCTCAACTCTGAATCCATTCACATTCCGGAAGCCCGCTAATTTTTCGTAATTGATAAATTCAGCCAGGTGTTTATCAGCAGCCCATTCATCCATCAGGTCGGGATTAAAATAAAGTCCGGGCTCTACGGTTATTACAAAACCTTGTTCCAAAGGCTTTCCCAAACGCAACGACTTTAAACCAAATTGTGTACTCTTCTTAATGGAATCGTTATAACCCACGTATTGCTCACCAAGATTTTCCATATCATGCGTATCAAGCCCCATCATGTGACCCAGTCCGCACGGAAAGAAAAGTGCATGCGCACCCATTTCAACTGACTCTTTTATATCTCCTCTCATCAGTCCCAATTGCTGCAGGCCTTCGGTCAATTTTTCACATGCAAACAGGTGAACATCCCTGAACAGAATACCTGGTTTCAACAATGAAACGGCAGACTGGTGGGCATTTAAAACAATGCTGTAAATGTCCTGCTGAATACTGGTAAGCTTCTTTGCAACCGGGAAGGTTCTTGTTAAATCCCCGGCATAATGCATTTCAGTCTCAGCACCACAATCGCACAAAACCATATTACCTTCCTTAAGTATTGCGTAGCTGTATCCGTTGTGCAGTATTTGCCCCTGCATTGTAAGAATAGTGGGGAAAGAAAGATTACCTCCTGCTGCAATAGCGATACCTTGTAAAGCTCCCGCAATCTGGGCTTCGGTCATTCCTTCCTTCGCTGTTTTCATTGCATACAATTGCATGTCGATAGTGGTATTAACCGCTTTGGTAATTTCCTCAAGCTCTTCCGGTGATTTAAAAGACCTCTGGTCAACAATGGCCCTGATCAGATCTACGGAAGCCAGTTGCGGCATTATCATAGGGTCAATTGCAAGCAGATGATGTATTGTTGTAAAATGTTCAGGCCGGTATGGTGGCAGAAAATGAATTTTTCTTTTTTTCAGGATCGCTTCAGAGATTTCTGACTCCAGTTGATTTTTCTTCTTTATTTCCGTAATACCAACACGCCCGGCAATCAAATGCAATGGTTCCTTATAACCTGTCCAAACCATTTCTTCTGTTGTAAAATCATCTCCGAACAGGATATCCTTATCGTTGTCAACATCTATCAATGCAACTAAACCCGGCCTGTCTATTCCGAAAAAATATAAAAAGGTACTATCCTGCCTGAAGGGATAAAGATTATCGCGGTAATTCATACTGCTCTCTTCATTTCCCAGGAAAAGGATCATGCCGTTGCCAACCTGCTCCTTTAATCTCTTCCTCCGTGCTATATAAACTTCCTTATCAAACATGATGTGTTCTCATTTTTATTTTCAACAAGTTTGTTTCCTTATACTTCCATTGTTGTATGGAAATTAAGTTTATCCTTCAGAAGAACTCACTGCATGGAATTCAATTTCGCTTCCAGAATTTTAGCTGTTTTTGTAGCACACAAGCCACCGATATTAGTGCATTTAAATTCATGCGGTATTCCTTTACCTACCGTATACATTGTTTCTATCACTTCATCGAGCGGTATCAATTCTTCATAGCCGGAAAGCGCCATGTTCGCAAAAGATATTGCGTTCGTTGCCGCCATTACATTATTGCCCAGACACGGAGCTTCCACTCTGTTTGCAATAGGTGTGCAGGTTGTACCAATCATACTTTGTAATACCAAAGAAGCAGCAGCAATTGATTGGGCAAGCGAGCCCTTTGCGAGATAAACAATAGCTGCCGATGCCATACCACCTCCGGACCCATACTCAACTCCACAACCTGCTATCTCACCGG
The DNA here is from genome assembly GCA_964627765.1 of uncultured Ginsengibacter sp. Lineage (GTDB taxonomy): Bacteria > Bacteroidota > Bacteroidia > Chitinophagales > Chitinophagaceae > Ginsengibacter. The sequence continues at coordinate 49,992 of CAZVKO010000024.1, forward strand.
CAAATGTTGACTGCGTTGCAATGAAAATTCCGATTATACCTGCTACCAGAAGAGCTTTAATAATTTCGTCTTCCGAAACGCCAAGGGAATCAGCAGTTCCTATCACAGCACCGGGGAGCGCACCGCATGAACCGGCAGTAGGAGCCGCTACAATAACCCCCATTGAACTTTTTACCTCCATTAAAGCAGAAACATACATAACCACATTATTGAGCGCACCTGCAGCTATTAGCCGGTTATTTTGTAATTGATTTCTGAAATTTACAGACTGGCTCCCCAACAACCGGTCATCATAATGCGTACCCCGTAGACCGGATTTAATGGAATCTTTCAGGATACGTACTATCTTTCTCATCTTTTCAAAAATTTCTTCTTCAGAAATATTTCCTCTTTCGCTTTCGTAAAGAATAGCCAGTTCTGACAGAGAAAGATTTTTATCTTTATTATAATCCAGCATTTCGCTGCATGTTGCGAAGGGTACCGAAATATTTTTTCTTGATAGTACAGGAAGCACGGGCCATAGTTTTTTTATGGATATGACATCTTCCACAGCATCCAGTTGTGCCAATTCATCCGGAAAACTTTGCGCCTTTATTTCGATAAAAAGCGGATTCCCGTCATGCACCATCAAATAGTCATAAGACATTTCACTATTAAATAATTCCAAAACCCTGTCTGGCTTCCTGCAATAAATCAGCGTTTCATAAAAGTCACCCATTATAGAAACTTCAATTCCGTCAATGGCTACAACTTCAATCATTCCACCACCTGTTGAAATAGCCGTTACCGTCCTCGTTTCTTCCGGGTTACTTAATGTAATATGATACGTATTTAAATGTTTCGCATTAATATCTCTGATGCCAAATTGCACTTTAATGCCGGCTTCTGAAATATGATGCTCAGATGCAGGCAACCGTTCATCATCTGCTTCCCATCCCAGGAAGCCTCCAAATAGTCCCATATCCGATCCCTGCCCCTTATGTGTGTTTGCCAAAGAGCCGTTAGGATCGAATTCTACTAAAATATCCGTGATATTATTGTTCATGAGATCCCTGCACAGCCTGCCGATGCGCAGGGAGGCAGCACAATGAGAGCTTGACGGGCCCCGCATGACCGGACCTATCACATCATTAAATATGCTTGGAAGGTTTTCCATAGCTCTTTATTAATAATAATATCAAAGATGTTCCCTCCAATATTTTGCCATCGTTTCACGTAAGTGCAGTGAAGTATTTTCCCTTTCATAGATGCCGTGAGATCGCATAGGATAGGACATCATATAAAAAAGCTTATTGTCTTTTATCAATTCATTAGTCAGCATTTCAAAACTCTGGTAATGCACATTATCGTCACCCGTACCCGCGATAATCATCAGCGTACCCTCGAGGTTTTTTGCAAAATTTATTGGAGAGCCATCATGATAGCCTTTTGCATTATCACTAAGCAATCCCATGTACCTTTCCTGGTAGGTAGCATCGTAAAGTCTTTGATCAGAAACAAAAGAAACAGCCAACCCTGTTTTGTATATTTCAGGATACCTGAACATACAATTAAGCGTCATTTGGCCACCACCACTCCATCCCCAAATACCAACCCTGGAAGTATCAATAAACGGATACATGGTGAAAATTTTTTTTGCTGCTTTAGCCTGATCCTGTGAAGCAAGAATACCTATCTGTCTATAAATAGAATTGCGCCATGCCTTACCCCGCGGCGTTTTTGTACCACGATTATCTATGCTCATTACAAGGTATCCCTGTTGCGCCATGTATTGATCCCAAAGAGCGCCACCTTCCCAATTATCCTGAACTGTAGAACCGGCGGGTTCTCCGTAAACATAAAAAAGTAAAGGATATTTTTTTGAGGGATCAAAATTCTTAGGTTTTATCATCCATGCATCCAACGTAACGTCGCCAATGTCAACCCTGAAAAATTCTTTTGGGTTTAAATGCAGGGCATCATATTTTGCCTTCAGTTCATGATTATCCTCAAGTGTTCTTATTTCCCTGTGATCCGGAAGATGGATCAATGATATTACCGGTGGTGTAGTAACATTTTGAAAAGTCCGGATAGCCCATTCCGAATTTCCGGAAATCTGATAACTGCTCTGCCCCCCATAACTTGCGGGAGTAACCCGTTCAGCCTCGCCGCTTCCATCTATTTTGCTTCTGTAAAGAAAACGTTGTGTAAAATTGTCCGGAGAAGCAATGTAATAAACATATCCTGTTTGAGGGTCAATACAATTTATCTGAACTACATCAAAATTCCCTTTTGTAATTAAACTAAAAGATTTTCCGTCTCTTGAAACTTTATACAGATGCAACCAACCGTCTCTCTCACTTGACCATGTAAAATATTTTGCATGATCGAGCCAGAGTATATCATCATGAATATCAAGAAACGCTTTATCTGTTTCTGTAAAAATATTTTTTAGTTGCATTGTCTTTATATTCCCAACCCAAACAAAGTTTGAGTCCTGTGGCCGGTTCAATTGCTGGATCATAACTTCGTCAGACCCCGGAATAAAATCCATCCGGGCGAGATAATGATTACGCGGATCGCCCGGAATATTGAACCATTTTGTTTTACCGCCGGCAGCAGCTACCACACCAACTTTTACGGCAGACAATGTAGTACCCACTTTTGGATAGGGAAATGGAATAGGCCTCGAATAAATTGAATCGATATTATCTATCAGGTAAAATATTCCCGTACCTTTTGTATCAGATTGCCAGTAAGCAATATACTTTCCGTCGGGGCTCCAGCGAAAACCATCCCTGCAGTCCAGTTCTTCTTCATACACCCAATCGAATGTACCGTTGATAATATTGCCACCGCCATCGTGCGTTATCTGATCTACTTTACCGGTGGCTATATCTTCTACATAAATGTTGTACTTGCTTTCATAAGCAACCCGCGACCCGTCGGGAGAAAATTTTGCAAACATCATCGTTGTTCTTTCTACCGATTTACCGAGTTGCTGCAGTTTGTGTGTTTTCAGATTGAGAACCCAATAATCTCCGCGGGTATTATATCTCCAAACCCGCCGGGTATTCGTAAAGATCAATAATTTACTATCATCATCGCTCCAGATGTAATTGGCAATACCAAGTGGCTTTTCTTCGCCGGCGGGTATCAGTTCTTTTGCTGAGACTAAAACGCCTCTTTTGCCTGAGGCAGCATCATAACGTACAATGTCTTTTCCGCCATATTCTTTATTATCTTCAAGGGTAGAATATCCTTCATTGTCTTTCATCCAGCGTACAGGCCCGAACGATTTCTGGGAATAGGTACCGTTCTTATAAATATCTTCTAAAGTAAGCGATGTCCTTTCTGTCTGTGCAAGTACACTTAGGTTGCCAAGAAAAACAACAGTGATCAATAATAAACCGGTTGATTTCAAAATTCTATTCATTATTTCAATTTTTCCTTCTGTTTGTTTTAAGTTTTATAGAATAAAATCACTACAAAAAAGGAATAAACCTTATCCGGCATCACCACCTCCAAGCTATCAGGAACATCTCAATATCAATCCGGCATTACTTTGGAGTAATCGTATAATATGCTCCCGCTTTTGTTTGAAATTCTATCACCCCATTGCCAACGTTCTTAATCTTTACTTTCCGGCCATTGCACTTAACCACAACCGGTAATTTCGGATCCATTACACAGGTTCCACCCTTCTTCGACAGTATCACAGCCTTTGTGATTTTATAATTCTTCCATTGAAGATTTACTTCAAAAGCGCCACGGGCACATACTCCGTCAAATTCCCCATCACTCCACTCTTTCGGAAGCGCCGGCAATAAATCAATGACTCCTTCATGAGACTGAATCAGCATTTCGGTTATTCCTGCTGTAACGCCTAAAGTACCATCTACCTGCATCGGAGTAAAACATTTTGCAAATAACTGCGGAAAACATTGATCGTTTATATAACCCTTAAAAATCTTATACGCCCTGTTGCCATCATAGAGCCTTGCCCAAATACTTATCTTCCATGCCCTGGAAAATCCGGCGCCTCCATCACCACGTTCCTCAAGAACCTTCTTAACCGGACCAATTAATAACGGAGTCTTTTTTACAGAGATCACATTTCCCGGATATAACCCATACAGCAGAGAAATATGCCTGTGCTTTGGTTCCAGTTGTTCATAATCTTCGGCCCATTCCTGCAGCATGCCATCTGAGCCGATCTGCGGCGGTACCAATCTTGATCGTGCTATTGCAACGCTGTCTGCAAAATCCTGATCTACGTTAAGAATCTTACTCGCCTTGATATATTCTTCAAAAAGATCAGAAATTATTTGCATGTCGATTGATGAGCCTGCACAAATGGTAGTGAAATAATACATAGCAGTTACTTCATCAAAAAAGTAATGATACCCGGGACCTTTGGGAGGATTTTCAGGAGAAGTAGAAGGACAGGTGATTAACCATTTTTTGTTTTTTGGATATTCTACAAGAAAGTCCATAAAAAACTGAACCGCGCCCTTCATCACCGGATAAACGTCACGAAGATAGGCGGTATCCAAAGTGAAGCTGTAATGTTCCCAAAGCTGAGTGGTAAGCCATGCTCCGCCAACAGTAAAAGTTCCCCAGGTCGGGCCATCCATTGGCGCAGCTACCCGCCATATATCAGTGTTCTGATGACAAACCCAACCTCTTGCACCATAATGTTCTTTTGCAACCTCACTTCCCTGGTCAGTGAGATCTTTCACCATCTGAATCAGTGGCTTTGCCAATTCTGACAGGTTACCTGACTCAACCGGCCAGTAATTCATCTCCGTATTAATATTAGTAGTGTACTTCGAATCCCAGGGCGGGTTCATATTATTGTTCCATATTCCCTGGAGATTCGCCGGCTGGGTGCCAGGTCTTGAAGACGATATGAGCACATACCTTCCAAACTGGTAGCTGAGGGAAGCTAACTGAGGATCTGATTCTTTTGAAAAAAGTTTTATGCGCTCATCTGTTGGAAGAAATGAATTGCCGGTAGCAGGAAGTGTCAAACTCACCCTATCGAACAAAGATTGATAATCCTTAACAGCAGCATCTTTGATACCGTTATAAGTTTTGCTTTCAATATTTTTCAGATAATTCTGAACCTTGCCCTGATAGTCGCCGCTTACATCTTTATAGTTTACAAAATTTGTTGCATCAACAAAATACAGCGTTACTGCATCCGCGTTTTCTACGATCAGGTCGGCATCGTTCACACTAATTCGTCCACCTTCAGCTACAGCCTTTAACCTCGCTTCATACCGGAGCTGCCCTTTGATTCCCATGTAATCAGCAGATTTTCCCGTAAGCTTCAAACCATCATTTCCGACACCATCCATTCTGAAATAATCAGTAGCATAGTTTGACATTGAGCCATTCCTGATACCCCTGAGTTCAGCAGTAAAGGAAATGCTACCCGGTTTGTCGGCTGTAATTCTCACTGCAATAGTTTGATCGGGAGCAGAAGAAAATATTTCACGTTGATAGGTTACACCGCCTGCTTTATATTGTACACCTGTAATGCCGGTTTTTAAATCCAGCCATCGTTTGTAATCTGTAATTTTCCTGCCGGTGTCAAATGTCAAAACAAGATTTGCAAGCGCCTGGTATTTTTGTTGTTCTACAGGATACCCCATAAGATATCGTCCAAACAATTTATGAGCTTCAATCGGGCGACCTTCAAAGACATCCTTCTGTATCTCGGGCAATTTTTCATAACCACCCTTAACTACTGTTGAATAAGGACCGCCGGTCCAATAAGTATCATCATTTAACTGAATAGTTTCCTCGTCATATTTTCCAAATACCATGGCGCCCAGTCGCCCATTACCAACAGGCAAAGCATCTTCCCATACAGAAGCAGGCGACTGATACCATAACAGCGTGGAAGGGTCAAATTTCTTATTGGCTATTAAAGCGGGTATATCAGATATCTGGCTATATAAAGAACCAAAAGAACTCAATAATACGACCAGAACAAGATTCAAAAATTTCACCATTCAAATAAAATTATATTAAAGAGTTTGCTACTAAAATTCCGATGCCCGTTTTAAAGTTACCCACATAATTTGAGAAAAATTTCCTGCTGCAAAGCCACACTCATCTCCTCTTTTAATATTTGAATTTCCTGAAAAACCATATTGACTCTGTAAAAAAATAACAGCATGATTACATCAGGTTGCTATTCTTATATACACTTAGTGTACACCTGTACGCGTATCCCACCACACCTGTGTACCCCAGAAAATATCAGTTTCCACCACATTTGTAGGGAAATTCGAATTCAATGTTTTTTCCTGATCTGCATAGGGGAGCCTGAATGGTGGCCGGTTATGATTAGCTGCATAATCTTTTGAAACATCAGTCATAAGCGGCACATCGGTTCTCCTTGACTCAGACCAGGCTTCTTCTTCCTGTTTAAACAGGCTGATCCACTTTTGCATATATATCTTTTGAAGATTGGTAGTACTGCCCGATCCCCACGCAACCTCCGGCTGAGTGAGATAGGTTGCAATTGATCCATCGTCAATTCCATTTTCCGCACAGGACAATTCAATCCCGTTTTCATAAGCGGCTTCTGCATCTCCGGAAACCAGGTTTCTTTCATACGCTTCCGCTTCAATAAAGCTAACTTCCGAAGCATTCATGAACGGAGAAAATCCTGCCGGATTTTGGCAGAACCTGTCCCCGATACCGGAAACATTATTGGCATTATTATCAACATCACTTAGCTGATTTGGCCCAAACTGGTAACCGTTGTACCCTCCATTATTGTCTATCCTTGCATATACCGTCAGCCTGGGGTCATTATAACTTTTTAATGTATTTACCAACTCATAATTCATTCTGTACTGATCTGTATATGCACCGCTGGTACCAAGTCGCTGATACCAATACTCCAGGTCGGGCGAAACACCCGGAAACCATAAATAGGCATTGTCAGAGTTATCTGTCATTACGGGATATGAGCTCGGATCACCAAGTATTTCAGAAATAACAGATGTTGCAGTAGTGGGATCAACTAACGACATACGAATTGCTACACTCAAGCGCAGTGAATTACAGAATTTTCTCCATTTTGTGACGTCTCCGCCGAATATAAGGTCTCCTGCGCCGATGTCTCCGGTTCCTGATTTGAAAATGTCCGCAGCCTCTTTCAATTCAGCAAGTATCGTTGTATATACAGTTTTCTGCGGATCATAATGCGGATATAATATTCCTGAATCCTGTAAATGGAATGCCTCAGTATAAGGAACATCGCCCCACATATCCGTTACTTTTTGTCCGTCATAGGCTTTAAGGGTCATTGCTGCAGCATAAAGATTGGCATTCCCTTCCTGCTTGGCAAGGTCAGCAGCATTCACGAGATAGCTCATGGCATTATACATTCCCACCCACATGCTGTTATTAATATCAACACGGTATTCATAATCCCCAAGACCAATAGCAGCCGTCTGTCCTGCATAGGAACCTGTATAATAAATATCAAGCCTTTCCCCAAATAAGGTGCTGGCGGATGATAATATACCCTTTGCCAATACGTTGGTGGCAGGCACCACTGTAGGAGCATTAGGGTTTACATTTATTGAACTAAATTTTTTTGTACAGCCACCTGCTACGAGGAGCGTTACAACTAAAAATGAGAATGTTTTTATACCTGATAGATTTTTCATGTCCAAAAGTTTATAGTGTTAGATTTACTATTTCTGAAGTTTTACTTTAAATTTTTAGAACCCTGCAGAAAGTCTAAATCCAAAATTTCTGGTGGTTGGTATCTGGAAATTTTCGAATCCTACACCATAATCGCCGCCCCCCAATCCTACTTCAGGATCCAGACCTAACTTACGCGTGGATTGATCCTGATAGAGTATAGCCAGGTTTCTTCCGTATACTGAAAGATTCAGTTTTGTTAACCAATGGATGTTCTTAACATTAACGTTATATCCCAGGATAACTTCACGAAGTTTAATATAGGTTCCATCGAGTATGGAATATTCATGATTGTTCCAAACCCAGGCTCCGGCATAATAATCCTGCGCTGAAACCCTGATATCATTCGGCGTTCCATCCTGTTTCACAGCATCCAGTATTAATCCGTTTTCCCTTACATGATTAGCCGTCGTTACAGTATAGCTGCCTGTCGGATAAGCGTGCCATGCGGTACAACTGAAGAATTTACCTCCTTCGCGCATGTCAACCAGAAAACTTAAGTTGATGTTTTTATATTGGAATGAATTATTGATACCACCAATCCAGTCGGGAGTTACAGTACCAAAATTTTTGGCCACATTGGTTGTCAGGGGGAGACCATTATCATCCACCACAATCTTACCGGTTTTAGTGTCTCTTACAAATGGCAATCCCCAAAGACTACCCCACTTCTGACCTGGTATTGCCATAGTTACACAACCTCCGAATCCGGGAGAAATCTGGTAGGATTGCAGGCCACCATACAGCTTATTAACGACATCATTATTCTTGGCCCAGTTAACTGCCAGATTCCAGTTAAGTCCTGATTTGGTGTCAAGAATTTTTGCGTTGAGCATTAGTTCCACGCCTTTATTTTCAATTTCGCCGGCGTTTATAAGCATCCCTGTAAAGCCGGTCGCACTGGACGTAGCAACGCTGATGATTTGGTTAACCGTCGTTTGATCATAATAAGTGAGATCCAGCGATAGCCTGTTTTTCAGCAAACGAACGTTTGCACCTATTTCATAAGATTTTGTTTGCTGTGGCTTCAGATTTGTTGGCGGCAGCGTAAGGCTCGGAGCAAATACGGAAACGCCATTGAACGAGCTGGCACTGTATGTTCTGCTCAGCTGATAAGGATCTGTATCACCTCCTACTTTTGCGATGCTCGCTCTTAGCTTGGCATAGTTCAGCACATCCGAACTGATCCTGAAAGCCTTCGTAACGTCGAGGCCCAGGCTCGCAGAGGGGTAAAAATAAGACCAGTTTGTGGATGGTAAAGTTGAGCTCCAGTCATTACGGCCCGTTATCCCCAGAAAGAGAAAATCTTTGTATGAAGCATTAGCTTCTCCGAAAACACTGTTACTTCTTTTTTCAAGGTCATACATCGAAGCCGTGGGTGTACCTTTTACATTTGAGATAGTATACAAATCCGGTACGGTAAGATTACTTGCAGCCACATAAGTACTGTTGTAAACGTTGTCTCTGTAGTTGGCCCCCACAAGTCCGTCGATTCTGAATTTGCCAAATGTCTTATCGAAATTCAGGATGAAATCAAGATTTTCTTCTTTTGTGAAAGCATCTGTCTGACTAAATTGACCGCCCATGTTCTTTCTGACATTACTTGCAGTGCCCGATTGCGTTATTGATTTCTCTCTCTGCCGGTAGAAATCAACACCACCACGAACCATTGCGGAAAGCCAGTCTGTTATCTTATAGCTTGCGCTTATATTTCCATACCCCCTCTCTCTGTCGAGGCTATTCAAATTATTATAGTAATAATAATAATTATCTACACCTGGCCACATGGAAGCATCACCATGTTGCTTATATTGCTGGTAAAGATACTTCGTATCAAAATCACGCTCCGTCCAGGCAAAATCAACTCCAACACCTGTATATCCTTCTATCGGAATATTCTTACTGTTTTTGACGAGGTAAGTAAGATTTCCGGTGAGCTTTAACCTGTCATTCGGCGTCAGGGTAAAGCTTGCATTTATCGTATTCTGCTTTTGATCTGTATTGGGCAATATTCCCTGGGGTGTATTTTCGTTAGTGTAGGAAAATCTCCCGGTTGCTTTGTCGCTACCCGCGCTAACCGAAACATTATTAGTAGTTGTAAGCTGCGTACTATAGAAATACTTGTAATTATCCGGTCTTGATACCCAGGGGCTGTTAGGACCTGTAGACCACTGGTCAAGTTTCAGGCCATCATCAAGGCGCGGCCCCCAGTTAGTAGGCCATGCATCGTTCACACCGCCTCCTGCTCCGTCAACATAATTGTAAGAATATTGTTTTGCATAATCATTATAAGTCATGGAAGACCCCGGGTTGGCAGCAAGAAATTGCTTATATATGTACTCCTCGCCATCCCAACCGCCGCCATATTCGTTTTGATATTTGGGCCAGTATCCGGGTACGTTAGCCACTACAGATGAGTTAACATCCACTCCCATCTTTTTGCCTCCGGAACCTTTCTTCGTTGTAATAAGTATAACTCCATTTGTAGCGCGGCTGCCGTAAAGAGCAGCAGCATTGGCCCCTTTTAGCACAGTCATTGATTCTATATCATTCGGATCAAGATCAGAAGCAGCGTTTCCCCAATCGACACCGCCACCGCCATTAAGGTTAGTAGTTGAATTATCAATTGGTGTGCCGTCTACCACAAACAAAGGCTGGTTACCACTAAAAGAAGCATTACCACGAATTACAATTCTCGCAGAAGAACCGATAGTGCTGCCCCCGCTGGTAACCTGTGCACCGGCAATTTTGCCCGATATCGTATTTACGATATTATTGTCGGCAGCATCGGTAAGCTGGGAATTATTAAGCTCCTGTATTGCATAACCAAGCGTTTTTTTAGCACGCGTTATGCCAAGGGCCGTTACTACTACCTCTCCCAGTTTGTTTCCTGACGAAGTAAGAGTGATTGACAGCAAATTACTTTTTCCAACCTTAATTGTTTTGGATTCATAACCGACTGCAGATACCTGCAGTCGCTGACCGGGAACAGCCTCTATTTTAAACCTGCCCTGTTCATCTGCACTTACTCCGGCGCTGGTACCTACTACCTGAACCGTTGCAAATTTAACCGGGGCCCCGTCGCTGCCCAAAACCGTGCCGGTAATCTGTCTTTGCTGCGCCACCGTTCCGGTGCTTACTCCAATAAGAAACAGTAACATTCCCAAAACAGTTAGAATCTTCATCATTTGTAAAGAATTTTAATTATTTGTTAGGTAAACACATGTGTGGATTATTCCCCAAAAATTAACCCATCATGTCCATGAATTAGTAAAGGTATGAGTAAGAATATCGAAGAATTTTACGTATATTAACCAGTCCTCAACTAAATTTCTCTTTTTTAGTTAATTACGATATAACCAGCCTTTGCTGAAGGATTCAAAAAGGCTTTCAGCAGATTGTCTGAATAAAATTGTTAAGGGTAGAAAACCCGGAATCATCTCTTTAGCTTATCCTATCATGAGGTTAATGAACGCGGCTTGTCAGTAAAAAAATGAACATCCAATTAAAGCCATCAGAAAATATGCGCCGAAATTAAACGATGAGTGATGTTGTACACATACAAAGACTCGTTTATATTTTGAAAATAAAAACAGCTAACAAAAATTATTCCGAACAAAAGAAACTTACCGCGTGTATATTAAATAAGACGCATATCAATGAAAGAATATTTAATTCGGGGATCGATAAATATAGATACGCCCGCAATCTTTACCGGTTTCTTATCAATCTTTAAAACAGGTGACTCCCCAAGATGCTATCATCTGCAACATCCTAAAATACCCAATGCTACTAACCGCACTGAAAGCATTCTATCTATTTTAAATAACGGATCTACACAGAGATCTTACACCAAAAAGAATATTAGCTTTATTAAGTTAAAACACTTTTGAAAGAATGCAATTTCACACGCGGAGATCAAGGGCTAATTATAAGGTTCCACATTTTCCACATAATGATCTCTCAGTATTTTATCAGGATCAGAAGGTACATACTTATCAATTTTGGCCTGATCACCACTTCCAAGGTATGTTACATATACGTATCCTGTGCCGATCGTTTTACCATTGTCAAAATTGAGACCGGTTTCAAAACAGGTTACGCCGGCTTTCAGGTCAACAATAAAATCTACTGAATGCATGTCGCCTGTTACAGCCTTTGTTGAATCAATATTCCCTATTGTAAGACTGGCAGACTTTACCGGCTGTATCTTATTACCACTCCTATCCTCTACAATTCTTTTACCTGATTCATCCGGCCACCTGTTCAGCCTGATATCATACTTTCCGTCACGCGCTACCTTAATAGTCCAAATAGTTTTTCCGCGACGCTGATGCGCATCATGCGCATATAGTATTACCGGATTTTCATGTGTGGTACCAATGTATATGTCGGCATATTTGTCAAAATCCACAGAAACATATTTCCACCAATCCAGGTAACGCTGATATAATTCTTTTACAACATCCGGGTGCTCAGCCGCAACATCTGTTCGCTCACCCGGATCTTTTTTTATTTCATACAATTCATTTTTATCCCGTTTTACCAATCTCCATTTCCCGGTCATCACCTGGTATTCCTTATCCTTGACAGGATATTCCACCCTTTGATTATGTACAATAAGGGTCCGGTCGTCAGCCCAGTTCTTTATTTTGCCTTGCAGCAGCGGCGCCAGACTACGGCCATCATACTGAAGACTGTCAGGCTTTTTTAGTTTACACAAGTCAATCAGTGTCGGCATAATATCTATTTGGGCAGCAATTGCATCAATATCCTTTCCATCACCAATATTCCCTTCCGGCCAGCGGATGAAAAGCGGTACCCGGTGGGCATTTTCATATCCCCATATCTTGCCGCCTCTCATTCCTTCGCTATACCCTTCCTTAACAAAACCCGTCTTCCAGTCAATGATAATGCCACCAAACCATGGGCAGGGGCCATTATCCGACATGAACATTACGATGGTATTTTTATCCACTCCCATGTCCTTTAATGCATGCATAAAGTTTCCCAGGTCTTCATCGAATTTACTGATCATACCGTAATAATGCGCAAGCCTGTCGGAAACCATATTTTTATAAGGCAATACATATTTTTCTTCCACATTGAGCGGGGCATGGGGAACGTTGGTAGGTATGTAGCAGAAAAAAGGGCTGCCCTTGCCGTTGCTGTTCCTGATAAAATTAAGCGCCTGTATAAACCAAACTGTATTGCAATACCCATTATACTTTTGCCATTTGCCGTTATGTTTATAAGTGTCGTCAAAATAATCGTCTCCCCAGTAATTAGGATTCGCATCAATGCTGCCGCCACCCAATACCACAGACTCATCGAAACCCCGGTCCATGGGACGGAATGGATAGTTTTCACCAAGATGCCACTTACCAAAAATTCCGGTTGTATAACCATTTTCTTTAAACAGATTGGCAATAGTTGGCATCCCTTCTTTTAATAAGGACCTGCCGCCTATGGTATGCCACACGCCTGCACGGGAAGAGTAACAGCCTGTCATCAGGGCGGATCTTGTAGGTGCACAACAAGGATCAACATGAAAATCGGTAAACCGTACACTTTGAGCATACAATGAATCTAGAGCGGGAGTTTTTACGTAAGGGCTTCCATGGCACTCCATATCTCCGTCTCCCTGGTCATCCGTTAATATTATGATGACATTGGGTTTTTGTGGCTGCGGGGGCCTGGTGCCGGCAGATTTACACGAACTCCAAACTGTCGTTAAATAAAATGCAGCGGATAAAAAAATAAGTTGCTTTTTCATTTGCTTATTGATTATTAGTGAACGCCTGACCTGGTATCCCACCATACCTGTGTGCCCCAAAAGATATCTGTTTCTACCACATCGGTGGGGAAATTGGCATTTAATGTCTTTTCTTCATCTGCATAGGGCAACCTGAAAGGCGGCCGGTTGTGACTGGAGGCATAATCTTTCGCTATGTCAGTTATCAGCGGCACATCCGTTCTCCTCGCTTCGGACCACGCCTCTTCATCCTGTTTGAACAAACTGATCCATTTCTGCAGGTATATCTTTTCAAGGTTGCTGGTACTGCCACTATTCCATGCTACTTCCGGCTGCGCTATGAATGCTGAGATCGCTGCCCCGTCTATACCATTTTCCGTACACGACAGCATAATACCATTTTCATACGCTGTCTGTGCATCTCCTGCAGCCAACCCCCTTTCATATGCTTCCGCTTTTAAAAAACTCACCTCTGCACTATTCATAAATGGTGAGAACCCTGCCGGATTATTGGCAAAACGCTCTCCTATCCCGGACACATTATTCCCGTTATTGGCAGGATCGCTCAACTGGTTGGGACCAAACTTATAGCCGTTATATCCTCCATTATTATCCAGCCGGGCATACACCGGCAAACGGGGATCATCATTATCCTTAAGAGCGCTTATCAATACATCATTCATACGGTATTGATCCGTATATGCACCGGTAGTGCCTAACCGGTTATACCAATATTCCATGTCCGGAGAAACGCCGGGAAACCACAAATACGCATTGTCACCATTGTCGGTCATAACCGGATAAGAACCTGGATCATCCAATATCTCTGAAATCACCGGAGTGGCCATGTCCGGATCAACTGTAGATATGCGCATGGCCACTCTCAATCGTAGTGAATTGCAAAATTTTCTCCATTTCGATGCATCGCCATTGAAGATCAGGTCTCCTCCACCGATTGAACCCGTCCCTGATTTGAAAATATCCGCGGCTTCCTTTAATTCAGCCAGGATGGATTTATAAACTGTTTCCTGATCGTCATATTCCGGATACAAAATACCGGAATCCTGAAGTTGGAAGGCTTCGGTGTAAGGCACGCTGCCCCACATATCTGTTGTCTTCTGGCCGTCATACGCTTTCAACGTCATTGCTGCAGCATACAGATTGGAATTATCAGTCTCTTTTGCCAGTCCGGCTGCATTGACGAGATAGCTCATTGCGGTATACATACCGCGCCACATACTGTTATTAATATCTACGCGGTATTCATAATCTCCGAGACCAATAGCAGCGGTCTGTCCTGCATAGGAACCTGTATAATAAATATCCAGCCTTTCTCCAAAGAGGGTGCTGGCGGAAGATAAAATACCCCGGGCCAGCACATTGGTGGCCGGCACCACAGTGGGAGCATTCGGATTTACATTTATCGACGTAAAATCCTTGGTACAGCTATTTAGCAGTATGACCATAACGGTTGCAACAAGAAATTTTATACTAATTATTTTTTTCATCTTTTTATCTTTAAATTTTTAGATGCTTTGTTCTGAGATCACTCTTCTTTTTCATGAAGCTCAGAACCCTACAGACAGTCTGCAACCAAAATCCCTTGTAGGGGGCAACTGATGATTTTCAAACCCAAGTGATCCTTCGCCACCGCCCATTGCTATTTCAGGATCGAGGCCATATTCTTTTGCCATAGCGCTACGGTAAAGGATAGCCAGGTTACGGCCATATACCGACACATTCAGGCTGGACAGCCATTTAATTTTTTTGACATTGATGTCATAGCTGAGCGCCACCTCGCGTAACTTGGCATACGAACCATCAACAATCTGGTATTCCATATTGTTCCAGATCCAGGCCCCGTTAAAATATTCCTGCGCCGACACCCGCACATCGTTGGGAGTACCATCCTGCTTAACACCGTCCACGATTAATCCGTTTTCCCTCACATGATTCTCTACGGTTTTCATAGCAACACCTGTGGCCCATGACTGTTTTACGCCAACACTCCAGTACTTACCGCCCTTTCTTACATCCACCAGTACCCGGAGGTTAAATCTTTTATATTTTAAATAATTGGTAACGCCACCGATCCAGTCAGGAGTAACAACTCCCAGTGATTTAGGAACATTTGTCGAAAGAGGTATACCATCATCTCCTACTACAATCCGGCCCTTACTATCCCGCACATAGGGCAATCCCCAGAGTATTCCCCAGGGCTGTCCGGGAATACCTACTGTTGTAAATCCTCCCTGGCCTCCGGATATCTGGTAGGAAGTAAGGCCTCCGTACAAAGTATTAACCATATTTTTATCCTTGGCCCAATTGATTGAAAGGCCCCAGTTGATACCGGAAGGGTTTCGTATAATTTTACCGTCGAACATAACTTCAATCCCTGAATTTTCAATCTCACCGGCATTTAATTTTAATCCGGTATACCCGGTAGTTGCTGAACTCGTTACAGTAAGTATCTGGTTAACGGTGGTCTGGTCATAGTAAGTAACATCCAGGGAAAACCTGTTTTGAAGGAATCTCAGGTTAGTGCCTATTTCATATGACGTTGTCAATTGGGGTTTCAGGTTCACAGGAGGAAAAGTAAGAGAAGGGGCGAATAGCGAAATTCCGTTAAATGAGCTGGCTGTGTAGGTTTTGTCCAATTGATATGGATCAGTATCCCCACCCACTTTTGCCCAGCTTCCTCTTAATTTGGCATACGTCAAAACTTCTGATCTGATCTTGAAAGCTTGAGTAACATCCAGACCCAGGCTCACAGAAGGATAAAAATAAGACCGGTTATCAGGCGGTAAGGTTGAACTCCAGTCATTACGCCCGGTAACACCCGCAAACAGAAAATCCTTGTAAGACGCATTAGCTGATGCGAAGATGCTGTTGGTTCTCTTTTCACTGTCGAACATGGAAGCAGAAGGTGTTCCCTTAACGTTTGAAATCGTAAACAGATCGGGAACAGTAAGATTACTGGCGCCTAAACTTGAACTATTATATATGTTGTCACGATAATTGGCACCTGCCAAACCATCAATACGAATAGCGCCAAAAGTTTTGTCGAAATTTAAGATGAAATCAAGATTTTCTTCCTTAGTAAAAATATCCGTCTGGCTGAACTGCCCTCCCATTCCTTTATTCCTGTTGGATACGGTGCCTGAGAGCGTTATTGATTTGCGTCTTTCCGTGTAAAAGTCCACGCCTCCCCTGGCCATGGCCGATAGCCAGCTTGTAATTTTATAAGTAGCATTCACAGTGCCAAATCCCCGTTCCCTGTCCAGGCTGTTCGTCTGCTCATATTCATAGTAAAAATTATTAAGATTGGGAAACATGGAAAGGTTACCATGTTCTTTAAAATCTTCCCAGTTTCGCTTCATATCAAAATCACGCTGCGTCCATTGAAAGTCTACGCCAAAACCTGAATAACCCTCAACCGGAATGTTATCACTTTTCTTTACCATATAATTAAGGTTTCCGGTAACAGAAAGCTTATCGGTGGGATTCATTGTAAAACTGGTGTTTATGGTATTCTCTTCCTGGTCGGTATTATAAATTATGCCTTTTGTATTATTGTTTGTATAAGAAAACCGGGCAGACGCTTTGTCACTCCCTGTTGAAAATGATATATTGTTATTGGTGGTGAATCCTGTCTGAAAGAATTCCTTATAATTATCCGGTCTTGAAATCCAGGGGCTGTTGGGCCCTGTAGAATATTGGTCCAGCTTGAGGCCTGCATCCAGACGCGGGCCCCAGCTTACGGGGTTGTTATCGTTAACACCTCCTCCTTTGCCATCAACATAATTGTAAGAATATTGTTTTGCATAATCATTATAGGTTAAAGAAGAACCGGGATTATTGTCAAGAAACTTATGATATAAATATTCCGAGCCATCATTACCGCCGCCATATTCATTCTGCCAGTTAGGCCAGTAACCCGGCACATTAAGTAAGACTGAAGAGTTAACATCAACGCCGAGTTTTTTGTTCTTCTTTCCTTTTTTTGTTGTAATCAGGATTACGCCATTCGTGGCCCTGCTTCCATAAAGCGCTGCAGCATTGGCTCCTTTTAATACCGTTACGGATTCGATATTATTTTCGTCCAGGTCAGAGACCGCATTACCCCAGTCAATACCGCCACTGCCTGCAAGATTAGTGGTAGAATTATCAATAGGAATACCATCCACGACAAAGAGCGGTTGATTCCCGCTGAATGAAGCATTGCCCCTGATCACGATCCGCGAGGAAGCGCCAACTGCACTTCCGCCACTGGTTACCTGCGCACCCGCAATCTTACCCGATATATTATTAATGATATTATTGTCCCGTGCACCTGAAAGCTCATCGCCACTTAGATCCTGTACGGCATAACCCAGTGTCTTTTTTGCACGTGTAATACCGAGAGCGGTTACAACTACTTCTCCAAGATTATTTCCTGAGGAGGAAAGAGTAATTGCCAACAAAGTACTTTTTCCAATCTTTATAGTGCCGGACTCATAGCCGACAGCCGTTACCTGCAGTCGCTGACCCGGCGAGGCTTCAATTTTAAATTTACCTTGTTCATCGGCGCTTACTCCTACGTTTGTACCTACTACCTGTACCGTTGCAAATTTGATCGGAACTCCGTCGCTGTTTAAAACGGTACCTGTAATTTCTCTTTGCTGTGCCATCGTTCTAATGCTTACTCCTATCAGGAACAATAGCATTCCAAAAAAAGTCAGAATCTTCTTCATTAGTAAAGAATTTTGGCGTTAAAAAATATGTATTAGGTGAATTCGTGTAGATTGTTCGAAGGAAAATTTACCTCCCGTTTTGATATCTTAGTAAAGGTATGAGTAAGAACAGGCGCAGATTTTACGTATATTAACCAGTCCTCAACTAAATTTCTCTACTTTTAAATTCCGATGGCTTACAGCTTTTATCTGATCAAAACAAAACGCCACCGGATCAAATGATGGATATTTGATCACAGCATTTATCAGGATAATTTATAAGTAGAATTTTATCTTGTATTGACCGCTTCAATATCTGCCGGAATAAAAACCGGTAGTGCAGAATTATATAGATTTGAAGTCCTTATCTCAATGTTTTTTCAACGCTAAATAAAATTACATTTTACAACCGCTGCAAATTATGATTACCGGAAAATCGCATACATAATAATAAGTAACAGCAAAAGCAATCCTGCTAAAAGCCTGACATCTTTTAATCCTTCGAATTTTCCCTGTGTAATAAATGATAAAGGACCAGGCCAGGTGCATTCAGCAATGGCACGCGGATCAGGCTTTGGTGTAAGATAGCTTACAATATAAAATATGATGCAGTTAATACAGAACAACCACCAGGCCTGCATCATAAAAGGAATTCCCAGTCCGTCAGTAATGTACATCTTTCCGCTGATGGGAACATAGTCAAGACAAAAAGAAATTATTCCAAGAAAGAATCCGACGCTTAATGTAATAATCGACGCTTCTTTGGTACCTCGCTTGCTGAATACTCCCAGCAAAAATACGGTTGTAATGGGGGGCGCCATTGCAGCGGCTATTTTGTTGATCGCTTCAAAAATGCTTGAAAAATTACCTCCTTGTGTAGACCAAAGCATGGCTATAAGCATAATGGCCACCGCTGCAATACGTCCTACTAAAACCTGTTCCTTATCAGAGCTCTTTGGCCGGAAATGCTTCACTATGTCCACTGAAACAAGAGTGGCTGAGCTATTGAGCGCTGCGGCAACAACGCTCATCAACGCTGACAGCATTGCTGCTGCAACGATTCCTTTTATCCCTACCGGCAATAAATGGGTAATGAGTGTAGGAAATGTCAGATTTGCATTTGTACCAATAATATCCCTGTATAATACATACCCAATTACCCCGGGAAGAATTAAAATAAAGACAGGAAGTAATTTTAAAAGACCTGCAAACAAAGAACCTTTTTGAGAATCGCTTAGAGAACGTGCACTTAAAACTCTTTGTACATGAGTTTGATCAGTACACCAGTACCAGATGCCTAACACCGGGTAGCCTAATAATACAGCGTACCAGGTAAGGCCGGTATTTGCGCCTTTTGGACTGAGCGCTTTAACGGATTCAGCTGAGTGCAACATTCTCAGCTGCCCGTACTTCAGTGATGCTTTAAACATGCTAAAAGAAGTAATCCCATGCTTTGGCAATTCAAGAATTCCAAAAACGGTTAATAGAATTGCTCCCGATATCAGTATCACGGTTTGCACCGTTTCCGTCACCATTACCGCTTTTAAACCTCCAATTACCGTATAAACAGCAGTAATTAAAGAAATAAGAAAAATTGATATATACACATTGATTCCGAAAAAGGATTCGAAAACTACAGCGCCGGCGTATAAACTCATTCCGAGATGAATAAACAGTGCAGCAATAATGCCCATAAAAGCAACAAACATCCTGGATGATTTTCCATATCGTTTCTCCAGGAATTCCGGAAGCGTGGAAATTTTTGTTTTAAAATAAAAAGGCGCGAATATGAGTGCGAGTAATATTAATGTAAAAACAGCCATCCACTCAAAATTTCCCCACACAAAACCTTCGTTGTAACCCGATGCCGCGAGGCCCACCATGTGTATCGTAGAAATATTGGATGCAAACAGGGCTGCGCCCACTACCATCCATTTTAAACTTCGCCCTGCCAGGAAATAATTATTACTCGTCATTTTGCTCTTACGAACAGAATATAAACCAATAGCGAGTATACCTACGATATAGATCAGTATGATCACGATATCCGTAGTATCAATCCTGAGATTTTTCATGATAACATTCAGTTTCATTCCCTTATAAGCAATCGTTACCTGCAAACATATTTCTGCCGGTTAAACCATATTTTAACCCGGTCAACTATAAGGGAGGAATTTTTAAGATAATTTATATTTATTATGACACCTGCTAATCATTTCGATTGTAGGTTCTGATGAATTCCTTGGGTGTTTTGGAAACAATATTTTTAAACACCCTGTTGAAAGAAACCACACTATTGAATCCGCATTGATAAGCCACATTCCCAATGCTGTCAAAATTCATATCCATAAATTTTTTGCACGCCTCATTTATCCGAACCTCATTTAAAAAATGAACGTATGTTTTGGCTGTATGTTTTTTAAAGTACCTGCAAAATGATTGAGGCGTTAAACAGGCAATAGATGCAATTTGCTCCAGTGTAATATTTTCGGTAAAGTGATCCATTGTATACCGGTAGATCTCATTCATTCGTAATCCTTCCGAATCAGTAATGTTGCTGGCAAATGATTGGGCAGACATATATCGCCAGCTTTTAAAATCAGCCATCACCTGTAATAATTCGACAAAATAAGCAAGCCGGAATCCTGTGGAAGCATTGCTGATCTTTAGAAAATGCTCGGCCAGCCTGACGGCATTTTTCCCTGATGCCTGCATTCCGAAACTACTTGATTCTACAAATTTTTTGATACTGATCATTTCCGGAAAAGAAAGCAGGTACGAAATGAAGCCGACAGGATTGAAAAAAATATTAAGCGAATGAATTTTTTTCCTGTTACTCGGTTCGAAAAAAGTAGATTCGCTTTTAAATAAATGAGGTTGATTGGCACCGATAACAAACAAATCACCGGATTGGAAATAATGCATGGTATTTCCAATTATTAAATTCCCGTCACCATTGATAACCCAGGTAATCTGGATTTCTTTATGGCGATGCAAATGAGGATAGAAATAAGGCAGCCGATCCTCTTGCAGATGGATGGAATTATCGATTTTAACAGGAAGAGTGAACTGTACAACCTTCATGATAACAATAATACATCTTTTTTTTAGCCCAAATTTCAGTAGGTTAATTTTTGTATATAAATAGCGAAGAACTGAATATTGCCGGCATGATTTTAAATGCCACGTAGTTCAAACAATATGAATACCTGCAATGATTGGTTACCGATTTAACAAATTTTCAGATTCAATGCAGGTGGATAAAATTGGTTAAGCCGGAGCAGATCCGGGAAAAATATACAGTGATAAATTATTATCATCAGTTACCCCGTTCCCATTTTTGAACGGTATACATACCATTTTGCCTGCAAGATGATTATAATCAATCAAGGCATCCATCTGTCTCTTGTATATACTCCGTTCACCTTGCGCATTATATTCATTGGATTTTCATTCTGCAATTCTTCAGGTAAATAAGCCAATGGACAATCCTGAAAACACAACGGACGTGCAAACCTCCTGATGGCATCGGCACCCACAGAGGTAGTAAATTGATTTGTAGTTGCCGGGAAAGGGCCGCCATGCACCATTGCATGACACACTTCAACACCGGTGGGCACTCCGTTATAGATGATGCGGCCCACTTTATCTTTCAGCAAAGCAATACAAGTTGCATAATTATGCATATCGTCAGGAGTTGCCATTACAGTGCCGGTCAATTGACCATTCAGCGTACCAATGGCTGCTGATAAAACTTTTTCATCGTCACACTCAACTACAATTGTTGCCGGGCCAAAAATCTCATGTTGCAATTCCTGATGGCGAATAAAATCCGCTCCGCTTACACGAAGGATCATAGCAGAAGCCATATAATCTACACTAACATCATCTCCTTCAAATAAAGTAGTAGCATAGATTTTGTCTGCAATAAACTGACGGTTTTTATAAAAGTTTATACAAATATTCCCGTTTAGCATTTTTGCCGGAGGAATCGCAGTAAAAATCTCTGTGATCTTCTTTAAAAACACTGCAGAAGCAGTACTCCTGATCACGAAGATAAGGCCGGGATTTGTGCAAAACTGTCCGGCATCTAAAGCAACCGAAGCTGCCATCCTGTGTGCCACCTGGTCTCCATCCATTTGTAACTTATCCGGCAAAATCATCACAGGATTAATACTGCTCATTTCTGCATATACCGGCACAGGGATTTCTCTTTCAAAACCTGCTGCTTTGTAAATAGCCATTCCGGCGCTATATGATCCTGTAAAGCCAACTGCCTTTACTCCCGGATGTTTTACCAGCGCTAAAGCATCTTCCGGCTTGTTAATATTGAGCAATGAAAAAATTCCATCGGGCATTTCGCATTCCGTGGCGGCTTTCTCTATTGCACCTGTAACAATCTCATTAATTCCGGGATGAGACGGATGTGCCTTTAAGATTACCGGGTTGCCCGCGGCCAGTGCCGACGCCGTATCGCCACCTGCAGTGGAAAAAGCAAAAGGAAAGTTGCTCGCACCGAAAACCACCACCGGGCCAATAGGTATCAGCATTTTTCGCAAATCGGGTCGCGGTACAGGCTGGCGTCCGGGCAATGCAATATCGATCACTGCTTCCACCCATGAACCTTCCCTGATCAAATCTGCAAATAATTGAAGCTGGTTTATTGTTCTTTTACGCTCTCCTTTCAAACGCGCTTCACTTAAGCCTGTTTCAAGCATGGCGCGCTCAATCAGGATATCGCCTGCTGCCATGATTTCTTCTCCTATCTTTTCCAGAAATGCCGCTCTTTTTTCAGCAGGTTCCTCTCTGAATTTTTTAAAAGCGCTGTTTGCCAGATCAACCGCATCATTAATTTCTGAGGACGTAGCAATACAAAATCTTTCAGGAAGGACATTTTTCAGCACCGGGCTAAAAGCCTGTATATATTGATCTCCCGTTCGGGACGGCGTTTGCCCGATAAAGTTATTGCCGGATAGCATAGTAACTGTTTATGAGATTTGATAATTGGCCAGGTTCGGCCTTGTTGCAATAGCATTTTCTATCGTAGTCAATACAGCCAGGCGCTCTTCGCCGGTCAGTGGTAACCTTGGAGGCCGTACAAATTCAGAGCCTATTCCATTTTGTCGTGCGGCAAGCTTTATGTATTGCACAAATTTCGGATGAATGTCGAGTTCAAGCAGCGGAAAAAACCACCGGTAAATCTCACGGGCCGACAGATAATCTCCTGCTTTTATAAGTTTGTAGATGGCCACTGTCTCAGCGGGAAAAGCATCCACCAGCCCGCCAACCCATCCATCCGCACCCAAAGCCAGCTCTTCCAACGCCAGGGTATCAACGCCACAGAGAATTTTGAACCGGTCGCCAAAAAGATTTTTCATCTTCGTCAGGTTCGAAAGCAATCTTGTGGACTCTTTCACCGCCTGTATTGAAGGAATGTCAGCTAATTGTTCAAACATGGGCAATGTCACTTCAATTTTATAATCATAAGGATTATTATAAATCATGATGGGAAGAGAACTCGCCTTTGCCACTTCTTTAAAATAGGTTACTGTTTCTGTTTCGTCGGCCTTATACCGCATCGGGGGAAGCAACATCAGTCCATCGGCGCCGTTTTTCTCTGCATCAGTAGCTGATTCTATTGCGCTTTTAGTGGACTGCTCGGCTATGTTCATTATTACAGGAACAGCTCTTTTCATCACATCCTTGCTCAACTTCAGGAGCTCAATCTTTTCGTTGCTCAAAAGAGTGCTCGCTTCGCCCAATGAGCCGCCTATAATTATTCCATCGATACCTGCCTCGATCTGGGCATTCAGGTTTATTGTAAACATCAGGGAATCGATGGTATTATCAGTGGTAAATGGTGTAAGCAATGCAGAATATACACCTTGCCAGTTTACATTCATGAATAAATTTTATTTATGGTGAGAAAACAAAAATATCCTATTATCAAAATATAGGATTCATTTAAAGTGTCTGTTTTTTTACAAATTTTATCATAGAAAATGTATAATGCTGATTTCAAGAAGACAGAGAGTTCTGGCACTTGATGTAATCTTGCTGATAGCATTATCCGGCTTCTAAAACAGGTAATTAATTATGACATACCAAAACGGAAAATTTCATTTAATATCCTTCATCCACTTCTTAAGTAAAGGAACCAGCAGCCAAAGAAAAATTCCGGTTGCTGCCGAAGCCACAAATATTTTGAAAAGTATAGTCTGGTAATAAGGCATCGACGCAATCGGATTATTTTGTACAAATTTCGGTACGCTCATCATAGCGCCGATCTTGCTTGCCAAAAGCTCTCCTACCGCAGTCGCGAAAAACCAAATACCCATCATAATCCCGACAATTCTGCCGGGCGCAAGTTTAGTAATCATTGACAAACCAATTGGCGAGATACAAAGCTCTCCTGAAATAATAAAGAAATACCCCGCAGCGAACGTCCATAAAGGAATTAATCCCGTAACAGCGTTTAACCTGCATGCCATCCAGAAAATATAAAACCCCACAGCCATAAATAAAAATGAGATGGCAAACTTTAGCGGAGTAGAAGGCTCCCTTCGAATCTTATTCAGCCACGGCCATAACCGGGCAAAAAGAAAACTCAAAATGATTACCCATGCGGGTGGTAAGAAATTATTTACGGATAAAGCAGGCAGGTTAACACCCATCACATTCATGTTCACGTTTCTGAGTGCAAATAAATTCAATGAACCTGAGTTCTGCTCATAAAACCCCCAAAACAAAATTGAAAAGCTGGTCATGATTATTGCCGCGAATAACTTAAACATTGCCTCTCTTTCCATTCTTTTCGCAACTAAAAATATGTAGGCTATGCACACGACCCCAAGGCCCAACATGATGTATTCCAAAATCGCATACATATCAAAGATCAAAACAATCAACGGAATCGCGACTATCGTGCCACCGTAAATTACAGACTCAACATGCATAAATCCAAGATAATTCTTATTGAGCAGTGCCGGATCAGGAGGTAACCCTTTATCATTGAGAATTCTTTTTCCCAGGCAAAAAACTGTCAGGCCAAGAATCATAAAGATACCGGCTAAACCAAATCCGTAATGCCAATTGATCTCCTGGCCTGCATAGCCGCATAGTAATCCGCCCAGTGCTGCGCCTGCATTGATCCCAAGGTAAAACAAAGAAAAGCCACTGTCTCTTCTGGGATCATTTTTGGCATACAAAGTGCCGACCATACTTGAAATATTTGGCTTAAAAAACCCATTACCGCATATTATAAAAGCCATTCCATAATAAAAACTCCATCCGCTTGGCAGTGCCAGTACCAAATGACCCAAAGCCATTAATATTCCTCCGAAAATGATCGCTTTGCGATAGCCCAGAAATCTATCTGCAATCAATCCGCCAAACATGGGCATCGTATACACCAAAGCAGAATATGAGCCAAGTATCGCATATCCTTTCGGCTCGTCAAAATTTAACTGAGTCACCATATAAGCAAGCAACAGCGCTTTCATTCCATAAAAGGAAAACCGTTCCCACATCTCTGCGAAGAATAAGATATATAGTTGCCTTGGCTGACGCGCCGGAACATTAAAGGAAACCACTTGAGTCATAAATTTTATGAGGCGGTATTTATTCTTAAACAGGTTTGATAATGCATCCGGCCCGGGAATTATCCCAAGTTTGGAAAATAAAACATTTACCAGATCAAATCATTGGATAGCAGGATTCATATTCATTCAAACACTAATTTTCGATAGCATGGCAACTACGCATATCTGCAAACGGAGCGCTTATTATGCATACATTTATATTGAATTTTATTCACAGTATAATGAACCATAGCATAACCAGTAATCGCGTTCCAGGCGGGCGTATGGTACACGCTCTGCTTCATAACAGCAGCCATTCTACCCGACCTGGTTCCGATCAAATGGGATAAACTGCTGTTATCAACTACCCGCTCCGGTAATAACGGATGATGGTGTCGCTTATCTTCAAGCAGCTAATTTGTACAATATTATTAATTTATACTGTTAAAAAAAGCCATTACAGTAACTTGGTTAATATTTGTAAATCATTGAATAAAAAATGAACAGACTTATATGAAATAGCAATTCCTTAAGCTGATCTCATCTTCATCATCCAAACACCCTTGCTCTTCCAACATAGCCTCTTTAAAGACCATTCCGGTTATTTCATTTGTCTTTATAAAAAATAAGTTTTTATCATTAAAGTTTTGGAACCAACAAAAGGGCCATAGAAACCCGATCAGAAAAGTGCTGACAAATCCTAAGGAAAATTAGTATCAGCCCGAACAAAAAAAACGAAACCCGGGAACTGACAGGTTTTTTGAAGTCGGATGTTGCTGCTTCAATGTTGCTGGTTGTAGCTACATGCAGCTCTGTGCAGCATAATCTCGCCAATTTGTTGACCAATTTTGTGGGCCACCGGCTTGGGCAGCAAAAATTAGAAAGATAAAAAATTGTAAATAAAAGAAAAACAAATAGTGAGCAAAGAAAAGAACTTACTTTCCGATACAAAAAGTATAGTACCCTTGTGTATCAAGGCTTTCAGCCGATTGGGCAACAAATAGGCAACAAAGTTGAGTGAAACAAGGGAAAACAGGTAACAAAATACTGCTTTTGGGCTAAAAGTCGTTGACTGTTTGGTACAGTCCTTTTTGATTCGACTTTGCAAATATATTGATTTGCTGAAACTCTGCTAACGCTTCACAATAATACCTGCTATAAGGCTTTGCAAAGCCCTCCTTAATCATCAATTCATTTAAGCAAGTGCCATCAGGAAGAAACACATAAGCCAGCGTACGGCCAAAAGAATCAATGCTATGAGGCTTTTCCAGTTGAATCGTTACAGAAGTTCCAACTGGTGCAACTGAGTTCAGAAAATCCTTTGACTTCTTACCCAATAATAAAAGAAGCTGGCCGGGTAAGTGTGTTTCTCTTTCATCCTGTTGCAGCTTTTTAGACCGTCTTATTTCGGGTGCATCTATGCCCAGGAAACGAATTTCTTCTTCCTGTTTATTGAAAGGATTCACCACAAACAGACCATCCCCATCAACCACTTTAGTGATTTTGAGGTGTGTTTTGATTATTGCTTGTCCGTATGCTTTGAATTGCACCATTTTGCACTGCGTAAACTGCTGTAAATCAATGTAATAGAATGTAAATTTGCTAAAGATATTTGAATTTTCAAACTCTTAAAAAAATAGCAAAATGGCAAGACAAACTGGTCTCGTTCGTTACTCCGGCACAATGGGCGGTGTACGACATTTCAAAATCAAAGGACTGCAAGGCGACTTCGCAGGACTTGTAGGCGGTCCCAATGGTGACCAAATCTTAACTGCTCCCGAATTTGAACGTACTCGTGAAAACATGAACGAGTTCGGAGGCTGTGCAACAGCCGGTAAATCTGTTCGGGTTGCCCTCTCTCAAATCATTAAGCAAATGAGTGACCCTCAAATGACAGGTCGCCTCACTGCGATAATGAAAAAAATCAATCTGGAAGATCAGACTGAAGCAAGGGGTTACCGTGCAATTCTGATTTCGCAGCAAAGCCAGTACCTGAACGGATTTGCGTTTGACAAGAACGTGAGCTTGGAAGGTGTGTTTGTTGCTCCGTTCACACTGTCCCACACTCCAGGTCGTGACAGTGGTACGTTGACCGTTCCGGCTTTTAACCCTGCAAACTTGGTGAATGCACCTGCTGGTGCAACACATTTTCGCTTAATCCATGCTTTGGCTTGTGTATCGGATTTTGCGTACAATGACACTACCGGAGTTTACGAACCGATTGACGCAGCCAATAATGAACTTTCAGACGTTCAGTATTCCGGCTACATTGATTTGTTCTCACCAGTTGCAACGTCAACTGTCGTAACTGCTACCCTGCCGGGTTCTCCAACCCTTACTGCTGATGCAAGTGTGTTGCAGTGTATCGGTATCGAGTTCTATCAGCAAGTCGGTTCCAACTATTACCTGTTCAACTCGGGTAATGCGTTGAAGAT
>CAZVKO010000025.1:0-102545 GCA_964627765.1 uncultured Ginsengibacter sp.
CAAAAAAAATATTGCCTATGCTGTGATCATAGGCTCGCGTGAGCTGGAACAGCAAAGCTGTATTGTGAAAGACCTGGCCAAAGAAGAACAGCAAACCATCGGCATAAAAAACCTTTTGTCATTTTTTAATAAATAAAAGAGGTTACTTTATTCAAAATTTGTGATTAATTAATAAAATCACTACTTTTTCAAATTAACTGACGATTACTTTTTACCGACACGAAAAATTTAAAATCATAATTATGAAATCTTTTTTCAGGCTTAGCATATTTATTGTAATAGCGGCGTTCCTGTTTTCATCCTGTAAACATGCCGGTGAAGCGGGCAAAATGATTCCCAAAGATGCCATGTTTGTATTGCATATCGATACAAAGTCCCTCAGCTCAAAACTGCCTTTCAGCGAAATAAAAAATGCGGCCTGGTACGGTGAGCTGAAAAAGCACATTGCCGAAATGCATCACCTGAGCGATTCGGCGGCCAATGACCTGTTCGATCATCCGGAAAACTCCGGGGTAGATCTCGATAAAGGCTTGTTTTATTTTATTGCAAAAAATTCTTCGTCCGATGCCCAGCTGGTTTCAGAAGGTTCCATAAAAGATGCGGATGCATTTGGAAAATTTTATAAAAAATTAGACACGTCAGCCACCATTCAAAAAGACGGTGAGCTGAATGTGCTTACCATAAAAGATAAGCTGGTAATGGTATGGAACAGCAGCAACTTTGTATCGGCGTTTAATTTACCCAGGGATAAAATGAGCGGGCATTATTTTGGTGATACCCACGATACCGCCAATACGCCTGCGCCATTGATCGATCCGTCTGTGGCGCTCACTTCTTACTGCAAAAGCCTTTTCTCTTTAAAATCAGACAGCAGCCTGAGTGAAAACAGTAAATTTTCGGATTTAATAAAAGAGCCCGGGGATATTCATGCCTGGATCAACAGCGAATCTATTATGAAAAGCTCCGGCCGGCTGGGAATGCTCGGCATGCTGAAGATGGATGATCTCATTAAAGACAATGTAAGCACTTACACGGTAAATTTTGATAATGGTAAAATTGATATTACCCACAAAGGATATACAAGCAAGGAATTGGGAGACCTGCTGAGAAAATACAGTGGTTCTGGTATCAGCGCGGATATGATTAAGACTATTCCGTCTCAGGATGTGACAGGATTGCTTGCATTAAACTTTAAGCCTGAAGGATTGAAGGCGCTCGTAACACTCATTGGTGTGGATGGACTGATTAATTCCGGCCTTTCGGAAACGGGCATTACCCTCGATGATTTTGTAAAAGCTATGAAAGGAGATGTTATGCTTTCGTTTACTGATTTCAGTGTAAAAAAAGCGACAGATACTTTGATGCCCGTCAGCAAGCCTGATGTAAATGTTTTATTTTCCGTATCGGTGGGAGATAAACAAAGTTTTCAGAAAGTGATGGATGCGGCCAAAAAAATGGGAGGAGCCATGCATTCAATGGATACGTCCATCGCTTACGGACAAAATGATAAAGTATTTGCAATTACCAATCACCAGCATTTCTTAAATGATTATCTCGCGGGCAAGGCAGATAATAAATTTGATTTTATGGATAAGATAAAAGGTCATTCCGTTGGCCTTTTTATCGATCTTCATAAAATTCTTACAGCCGCCAGCGCTTCAGAAAAGTATCACAGCGGTGACGACAGCACCATCATGGCGGCAAGCCTCGGCATGTGGAACAATGTTATCTCTGCAGGCGGCGATTTTAACGGCGATGCAATGATGGGGCACACCGAGATAAATCTGGTAGATCAAAATACCAATAGTCTTAAACAACTCAATAATTATTTCAATGCAATAGTGCCGGTGCTTGCAGAAAAAGAAGAGCAATGGGAAAAGGAAAGAAAAGCCGCGTCATCGGCTGATTCTACAATGATACCACCTCCGCCACCGGTTGATTCAACCACTAAATGACAAATAAAACCTGATTTAAAGAAAACGCGTATGCAGATAAAACTGCGCGAGATCGTTCCGCTTTATATTGATAAGAAAAATATTGGCAATTCTGATGTATGGCATAGAGATATTATGATCACGCAGGGGGAGTACGTTCACATTGTGGCACCCTCCGGAACAGGTAAAACTTCTTTGATCGCCTTTATTTACGGACTGAGAAATGATTATTACGGTTCTATTTATTATGATGATCAAAATATAAGAGGGCTTCCTGCGGAAAGCCTGTCTCTATTCCGGCAAAAAAATATCAGTATCATCTTCCAGGATCTGCGGCTGTTTGAAAATGAAACAGCAAGGCAAAACATTGAGATCAAAAGAATGCTGAATCCGTATCATCCACCCGAAAAGATTGATGAAATGGCAGCGCAGCTCGGCATGGCCGAAAAACTGGATCAGCAGGTAAAAACGTGCAGCTACGGCGAGCAACAGCGTATTGCCATTATCCGTTCGCTGATGCAGCCGTTCGATTTTCTATTGCTCGATGAGCCCTACAGCCATCTGGATGAAGCCAACCGTACAAAAGCAATGAAGCTTTTGTACGAAGAATGTGAAAGAAGGAAAGCGGCAATGATCTTCGCAGATCTTAAACCGCTTGATTTATTAAAAGGAGAAAAGGTGCTGATGTTGTAAGCTGGTTTATTAGTTAATTGGTTTATTAGTTAATTGGTTTATTAGTCAATTAGTGCAATTCGCCTAATTCGTGTCATTCGTGTTAAGCCATGGATTTGAACTATAAAAAAATACAGCCGCTTATCATTCCGGGAAAAAATTATTTTTCCAAATGGCTGGGCTATGTTGGCTTATGCATCGGCATTTTGATTTTGCTGGTGTCGCTGCAGATGTTTATCAACATCCAAAGGCTCCTGCATGAAAACAATCCCCGAAAAAATGGTTTTGACTATCTCTCTGTCTCCAAAACCATTACTAACGATAATATGGGAAAGGACAACAGTTTTACGACCGGCGATCTGGCCAAACTTAAAACTGCGCCGGGCGTAGATGAAATATCGCCATTGTTGTCCAATAAATTCAGGGCGGAAGCATCGGCAGGCAGTGTAATGCCTTTCAGCACCGATCTGTTCCTGGAAAGTATCAACAGCAGCTTTATTGATTCCGTACCTCCTGCATTTACATGGCAACCCGGCCAGTCAGATGTTCCGCTCATTTTTTCTTCCGATTTTTTAGAAATATATAATGTGTTTGCCCCGGCGCAGGGCTTGCCGCAGCTATCTGAAAAAACGATTTCCTCGGTAAATATCATACTGGTTTGTTCCGGTCCCCTCGGTACGCAAAATTACCGGGCAGGTATTGTTGCATTCAGCGATCGGATCAATTCTATCCTCGTACCGCAGAGTTTTCTCAACTGGAACAATCTTCATCTTACCGGCGACACCGCTACGCGTATAGAAAGGGTATATATAAAAACAAAAGATGCCAACAATCCCCGGCTGATTTCTTACCTGGATCAGCAGAACTATCATCTCAACAAAGACAAGGTAAAATTCAGCAGGATAAAAAGCATTTTACAAAATATTGTGGCAGCGCTGGGCATCTTTGGAATCCTGGTAATAGCGCTTGCCCTGATGCTATTTTCATTTTATGTGCAGCTGATGATTGCCCGGAGCAGGGATAATCTTCGGCTGTTGCTAATGCTGGGATATTCGCCGGGCTGGCTGGCAACAAGCGTTGCAAAGACGTGGCTTCCGGTTTATCTGATAATAATTGCCCTCGCTTTAATCATTACCCAGCTATTGCATTTGCTCTTCCGGGAACTTCCTTTTGTAAATAAGGAGGATATTTCTTATGCGCTTCATTGGAGCGTGTTTGCCATTGCAATTGCACTATTACTGATCACAATATTCATTAATTCTGCTTTGGTAAAAAAAGAGTTGAATAAGCTGATGTAGCGGTAACCTTTGGATAAGACCAAATTTTTCCAAAAAGATGCGCCTGAAATTTATCTGTGAAAATTCTCAAAAACGATAGCCGCCCCCTGCCCTACGCCAACGCACATGGTAGCCAGCCCGTAGCGAGCGCCGGTTCTTTTCATTTCATACAATAATGTAGTGGAAATACGGGCCCCGCTGCAACCCAGAGGATGCCCGATAGCGATAGCGCCGCCGTTTACATTTACTTTCTCAAGATCAAGGCCCAGCTCATGAATACAGGCAATGGACTGCGAGGCAAAGGCTTCATTTAACTCTATCAGATCAAGATCACTAACGGTAATGCCTGCCCGAAGCAGTGCTTTACGGGTGGCGGGTACCGGGCCAATGCCCATTATGGCAGGGTCTACGCCGGCAACGGCCATACTTTTAACAGTAGCCACCGGACTCAGGTTATATTTCTTCACCATTGCCTCATTGGCAAGCAACAGCAGGGCTGCCCCGTCATTTATGCCGGAAGAATTACCGGCCGTAACGGTACCATCCTGTATGAATGCAGGTTTCAGTTGCAGTAATTTTTCCATCGATGTTTTCCGGGGATGTTCATCTCTGTCAAAAATTACCTGCTCGGTTTTATTGGGAGTAATTTCTATCGGCACTATCTCATCTTTCCATTTACCGGCCTCCAACGCTTCAAAATATTTCACCTGGCTTCTGAGGGCAAATTCATCCTGTGCAGTTCTCGATATTTTCCATTGCCGGGCCACGTTCTCCGCCGTTTCGCCCATTGAATAAGGATAATAGGTACCGGTAAGCTTTTTGTTCGGAAAGCGCCATCCGATGGTGGAGTCATAAATTTCTGCCCTGCGGCTAAAGGGTGCATCGGCTTTATTCATCACAAAAGGCGCACGGGTCATGCTTTCAACACCTCCGGCCAAAAAGAGTCCCCCGTCTCCACACATCACCGCACGCGTCGCATCCATAATTGCCTGCATGCCGCTTGCACATAAACGGTTTACTGTACTGCCCGGTACTGTAACGGGCAATCCCGCAAGCAACACCGACATACGGGCAACATTGCGGTTGTCTTCGCCCGCCTGGTTGGCATCTCCTGCAATTACATCTTCAATATCCGTTGCCTCGATCTTGCCATTTCGTCTAACCAATGCCGTTATAACGTGCGCCAGTAAATCATCCGGGCGGACGGAGCTTAAAGCCCCGCCATACCGGCCGATTGCAGTTCGCACTGCATCTATTACATAGACAGTTTCCATTTTCGATGCGATTAAAGTTTTTGCAAGATATTATTTATTGCAGGAATTATCTTTGCGCTATGAATGCGCATAAAAATATAAGGTCGTTGTCGCAGGAAGAGCTCATCGCCTATTTTGAAGCCCTTAACCAGAAAAAATTCCATGCAAAACAGGTGTGGGAATGGATTTGGAAAAAGCACGCAGCAAGCTTCGATGATATGACGAACCTGAGCAAAGACATACGCCAGCATTTGGCAGCGCATTTTTCCTTACCGGCCATTTCAATAGACACTACCCAATATAGCAGCGATGGTACGGTGAAAACCCGGTTCAAAACAGCCGATGGCAACCTGGTAGAAGGAGTATTGATCCCTGCCGAGGACCGGCAAACTGCCTGTGTTTCTTCCCAGGTGGGTTGCAGCCTGAGCTGTAAGTTTTGTGCAACCGGATTTATGGAGCGCAAGCGCAACCTGCACTTTGACGAGATATACGATGAAGTGGTATTGCTGAATCAAATGGCGGAAAACACCTACGGGAAAAAGCTGAGCAACATTGTATTCATGGGAATGGGCGAGCCGTTATTGAATTATAAAAATGTGGTAAAGGCAATTGAACGCATTACCGCAAACGACGGACTCGGCATGAGCCCGAGAAGAGTAACGGTTTCTACCGCCGGCGTTGCCAAAATGATCAGGCAATTAGGGGATGACGGCGTACGTTTCAATCTTGCATTGTCACTGCATGCGGCCAATGATGGGAAGAGAAACGGGATAATGCCCATAAATGAAACCAATAATATCAAGGCGCTTATTGAAGCGCTGAATTATTTTTATAATAAAACAAAAAACGATATCACCTTCGAGTATATCCTTTTTAAGGGAATCAATGATGCTGCAAAAGACGCGGATGACCTGATTAAAATTTACAGGCAGGTGCCGGTTCGGCTCATAAATATTATTGAATACAATCCCATCGACAAAGCCGCCTTTATAAAGCCTGACCGGGACGCCACCCAAAAATTCATGGACTACCTCGCAGCGCACCGTGTAAATGTCAGGCTCCGCCTAAGCCGGGGCAAAGATATAGATGCCGCTTGCGGACAATTGGCCAACAAAGTGCTGGAATCGTCTTCCGGCTGATCTCTTTTAACAATTTCTTTTTACTGATTTTTAAACTAAATAGGGATGTTTGTGTCTATCTGTTTTAAAAATAGTACACATGAAAAAATATTTTTTAGCATTGAGCACCTTTGCAATAATCTCTATGGGTGCTTCAGCGCAATCAACAGACAGTACGGCTGCTATTCCCCAACCCCGTATGCATATGGGCCCGATGATGAAACGGGGAATGCAAAGATTTCATCATGGCCGGCTGGCCATGGCCCATCTGAATCTTACCGACGCCCAGAAACAACAGGCAAAAGCTATCAATGAAGATTATCATAAAAAAGTGGCAGATCTCGAGAAAGATGATAACATTACCTTAAAAGATTACCGCGCACAAAAGGCTGCACTGGAAAAAGAAAGAAAAGACAGGTTCAATGCCTTGCTTACCCCCGAACAGAAAAACAAGATAGAGCAAGGCAAAAAAAAGATGCAGGAAAGAGCGAGGATGATGGCCGACAGGCGGATGCAGAAAATGAAGACCGACCTGAATTTAAGCGAAGAACAGGTTGCTAAAATAAAAGCACAGAGAGAAAGCATGATGCAGCAGGCAAAGGCAATTAAAGATAATTCAACCTTAAGCCAGGAAGAAAAGAAAGAACAATTTATGGCGCTCAGGAAAACATTTAAGGACAATATGAATTCCATTCTTACCCCGGAACAAATAAAGAAAAGAGAAGAGCTCAGAAACGACCGTATGAATGAATGGAGAAGCAGAAGAGATAACAAAGCATCCTAAGAAAATTTCCCTTTGAAAACTACAGGCGAACCACGAAAGTTCGCCTGTTTTTATTTTACCTTCGCGGTTCATCCTGTTGTAAAACAGCTAAATTTCCCGCACATGAGCCAACAGCCGTTTAAAAAGTTTATCAATAAAAAAAGCAATGCTGCGGTAAAGGAAAAATTCAAGCAGGAAAAAAAACTCGCCAAAAAAGAAAGAGCTGCAGCAATCGAAAGACGTTTCGAAGAAAAAAGAGCGATGCGGAGGACTGCATTTTCAAATGACGGAAATATTCACCCCGAAAAGAAACCGGATATTTCTGCGGCCAAATCAAACAAGGCAAATGCTTTCACTGAAGCAATGCCGTTAAACAAATTTCTGGCTCATTGCGGAATCGCTTCCAGGAGAGAAGCCGTTGAATTAATAAAGAACGGAAAGGTTTCCGTAAATAAGAAGGTCATTACCGAGCCCGGATGCAAGGTAAGCGCAAAAGATGAAGTATGGTTTAATGGCAAAAAAGTGTTTATCACCAGAGACCTGGTATATATTTTATTGAACAAGCCTAAAGATTACCTTACCACTACCGACGATCCGCAGCAGAGAAAAACCGTATTGCAACTGGTGAAGAATGCAACCAGCCAAAGAATATATCCTGTCGGGCGGCTGGATCGGAATACTTCAGGCGTATTGCTCCTTACCAATGATGGCCAGCTCACCCAGGAACTCACGCATCCAAGCTTTAATGTAAAAAAAGTGTATGAGGTAAAACTTGACAAGCCGCTGACCAAACACGATTTCGATAAGATATTAAAGGGGATCAGGCTGGAGGACGGCGAAATTCATGCAGATGCTTTAGCTTATGCAAATGATAAGGATAAAAGCATCGTTGGCATAGAGCTGCACAGTGGCCGTAACCGGATAGTAAGGAGAATGTTTGAACACCTGGGCTATGAGGTAAAAGGACTGGACCGCGTGATGTATGCAAATCTTACGAAGAAAAATGTGGAGCGCGGTAAATGGCGGTACCTGAATGAAAAAGAGATCCGGATTTTGAAATACATGAATAAAAAAGGAGCGGCAAAAAAATCTTCCGCCATAAGCAATTCAGACATTTAATACCCCATCAAATACATTGAAAGATATTCCTGTCATTTTTGAAAACGATGATTTCATAGCAGTAAATAAACCTTCGGGCTTACTCACTATCCCTGACAGGTATGATGCCGGGCAGCTATCCTTAAAAAAGCTATTGGAAAAAAAATACGAAAAAATCTTTGTGGTGCACCGGCTCGACCGGGAGACAAGCGGCCTGGTAGTATTTGCTAAAAATGAGCTATCACACAAATATCTTTCCCATCTGTTTGAAAAACGTGCAGTTGAAAAAATTTACCTGGGCATAGTGCGGGGAAGCTTTAAAGACAAAGAAGGAGTCATTAGCGGACCAATTGCGGAACATCCCTACAAAAAAGGAGAGATGACCATAAACAAAAAAGGCAAGCCTTCCGTTACGGTGTACAAAGTTCTTGAAGATTATGGCTTTTTTTCGCTGGTTGAATTCAACCTGCAGACGGGCAGAACGCACCAGATAAGGGTTCACACAAAATTTGCCGGACATCCGATCATTTGCGATGCAACGTATGGAGATAATCAGCCCGTTCTTCTTTCTTCTTTCAAAAAGAAATATAAATTAGGCAAAGGCGACGAAGAAGAGTCCCCGTTGATGAGCAGGCTCGGATTACATTCGTGGCAGCTAAAATTCACAGATAGGAACGGGATCATGCATTCATTGGAAGCTCCTGTTCCCAAAGACATGAAGGCAGTGCTTCAGCAGCTTAAAAAGAACAGGAGCTGATTAAAACATTTCAGATGTCGGGTTGGGGCGTATAACGCAAATAAGGCTTTACGACCTTGACTCCCTTCGGAAATTTCTTGATGGCATCTTCTGTTGAAACTGCAGGCACTACAATTACATCCTCACCTTCCTTCCAGTCGGCAGGAGTTGCTACACTGTAATTAGCCGTTAGCTGCAGGGAATCTATTACGCGCAATACCTCAACAAAATTTCTCCCTGTCGATGCAGGGTAGGTGATCATCAGTTTGATAGCCTTGTCCGGGCCAATAACGAACAATGAACGTACCGTAGCAGTGGCGGATGCATTCGGATGGATCATACCATATAAAGTAGCTACCTTACGATCCGGATCTGCAATGATCGGGAATTCCACATTTACATGCTGGGTTTCATTGATATCATTTTTCCAGCCCTTATGGCTGTCCAGCGGATCAACGCTTACTGCAAGAACTTTTACGTTTCTTTTTTCGAACTCCTTTTTCAAAGCAGCGGTTTTACCCAGTTCTGTGGTACAAACCGGTGTATAGTCTGCAGGATGAGAAAATAACACTCCCCAGCCATTACCAAGATATTCATAAAGGTTTATGGTACCCTCAGTAGTTTCCGCTGTAAAGTCGGGTGCTTTGTCGCCTAATTGTAAACTCATAACTGTAAGATTTTATATTTAGAAAGTGGCAAAGATATTAATATCCTACTAATTTAGTAGGGAAAATTTTATAATTTTGCAGCAGGAAAATTTTATCTTTCAGGCACATTAATTTTTCTCATAAAATGCTTTCAAAAAAGACCAGGTATGCGTTAAGGGCACTTACTTATCTCGGAGAGAATTACGGGAAAGGACCGGTTTTGATTTCCGATATTTCCAGAGAAAAAAAAATACCGCTGAAATTCCTCGAAAATATCCTGAACGAACTAAAGAAGGCAGACGTCCTCGAAAGCAAGAAGGGCAAGGGAGGCGGTTATTTTTTAAAGGCCTCTCCTAAAAAGATCAGCCTGGCAAAGGTAATCCGGATTGTTAACGGGCCCATTGCGTTGGTGCCCTGTGTGAGCTTAAACTTTTATGAAAAGTGTGAAGACTGCGATGAAAAGCATTGCGGCATCCGCCAGATGATGACCATTACGAGAGACGCTACTTTAAAAATCCTCGAAAAGAAAACATTAGCGGATGTCATTTTTGCCTCGGCCTGATTTGCCCGCTGCCCTGACCACGCTGTGGGTACCAAACCTGTTTTTTACATTATCAATCGCTTTATAAAGTGTATTTTTCTTTTCAAGATTATTAAACATATTGGTTTGAATGGCCTCATTGGTAAGATCGCTGAGCCGGACGCCCAGCAAACGCACCGGTTTCCCTTTTTTATACAATTTATTAAAGAGACTTTTTGCAACGGGGATGATTTCATCATCGGCGCAGGTGTAAGGAATTGTCGTTTGCCTCGACGTTGTTTCAAAATCGGGATACCGGAGCTTCACAGTAACACATCCCGCCACCTTTTCCTCTTTTCTCAACTCAAATGCAATTTTTTCCGTCATGCGAACAATTTCGCTCATCAGCCTGCTGACATCAATGATGTTTTCTTCAAAAGTATTTTCTGTAGAGATCGATTTTGATTCATGATAAGCGGCAAGAGCGGAACGATGAGTGCCCTGCAGGTGGTTCCACAAATCAATACCCCATTTACCCAAAAGCCTTTCCAGGTTTTCGGGCGTTGTTTTATAAATGTCCCTGATGAATTGGAACCCGTGATAGGCCAGGATTTGAGAGGTCTGCCCGCCAACGCCCGGAATTTTATTTACTTCAAGATTGGCAAGAAATTCTTTTTCCTTGCCCGGCAACACCTCCAGGAATCCATTCGGCTTTGCTTCATTGGTTGCCATTTTTGCTATCATTTTATTACGGCCCATGCCGAATGAAACAGGAAGACCGGTTGTTCCGACTATCAGATTTCTGAGATCCAGGGTCCATTGCAACGGGTTAAAAAATTTCTCCATGCCGGTAAGATCAATATAAAACTCATCTATAGATGCCTTTTCAAACAAAGGCGCCTTAGCCGCGATGATCTGGGTTACCCATCTTGAATATTTACTGTACTCGGTATAATTTCCACGCAATACGATAGCCTGCGGGCAGAGTCTGATAGCGGTTTTCATTGGCATTGCAGAATGTACCCCAAACTTTCTCGCTTCATAGCTGCAGGTTGTTACGATGCCTCTTTCCCTGCTGCCTCCGACAATTACGGGCTTACCTTTCAATGAAGGATCACGCACCAGCTCTACCGATACAAAAAATGAATCGATATCAAAATGAGCAATTATATCTGATATGGAAGGAAACATATTTCCTATTCATAAATTTCGAGCAATCCATCCGGTAAGTTGACATACAGCTTACCGTTTTTCTTATCGATTTTTTCAAGCGTATTTTCGTGCACGGGTATGAAAGCTTCTTTTCCGTTAACGTAGATCCTGCATAAAACCTGATGAGGCTGCTCTATCACTTCAATCACTTCGCCCAATTCACGCTTTTTATTTACAATAGTAAACCCTAATAAGGAAACCGGTGCCGTGGCGGATGAAAATTTTTTGAAATCCTGCTCTGTAAGCCAGACTTCCTTCTTTATAAACTTTGCCGCCGTCTCTTTAGAATTTATTCCTTCCAATTGCAGGCAAACTTCACGATCATTTTTCATTTTGGACGAGGTGAGGAAGTAGGGTATAAAGGAATCAGGAGTCTCTTCTATAAAAATATTTTCCAGGCCCTTCAGCGAAGTTTTTTTACCAAGGTTATGCACGAGGATGAGTTGCCCGTTCAAGCCGAAAGTTGCTGCCAGTGTACCTATTTTAAAATATGGATGCATTGAAAGGCAAAAGTATTGCACAAGTAATGTACAGACACAAAAAAAGTGAACATTTAAATGTTCACTTCAATTAATTTACCGGCAATTTTTTAAACGCCCATATATTCCTTGAGCAAATTAGAGCGGGAGGCTGTACGCAGCTTCGCAAGGGCTTTATCCTTTATTTGCCTTACTCTTTCACGGGTGAGAGAAAACCTCGCACCAATATCTTCAAGGCTCATTGGCTGCTCTGCATCAATTCCGTAAAAAAGGCAAATCACTTCTTTTTGCCTTTCAGTCAATACGCTCAGTGAGCGGGCAATTTCCTTTTTCAACGAATCTTTAAAAGCTACCTGCTTATCTGCGCTTTCGGCATTTCCGTTTTCAAGCACATCTATCAGGGTATTTTCTTCACCATCGCTCAGCGGCGAGTCCATACTTACATGCCGTGAAGCCACATTCAGCGTAGCGGCAACTTCATCAATATCAATGTCAAGATGATTTGCCAGTTCTTCCACTGTCGGCGTGCGCTCATATTCCTGTTCCAGCTGCGTATAGGCTTTGCTGATGCGGTTGGTAAGGCCAACTTTATTGAGGGGCAATCTTACGATTCTTGACTGTTCGGCCAATGCCTGCATGATACTTTGGCGGATCCACCAAACACCATAAGAAATAAATTTAAAACCTCTCGTTTCATCAAAACGCTGTGCGGCCTTGATGAGCCCGAGATTACCTTCGTTGATGAGGTCGGGAAGTGTGAGTCCCTGGTTTTGATACTGTTTTGCTACCGATACCACAAAACGCAGGTTGGCCTTGGTGAGTTTATTCAGCGCTTCCTGGTC
The DNA here is from genome assembly GCA_964627765.1 of uncultured Ginsengibacter sp. Lineage (GTDB taxonomy): Bacteria > Bacteroidota > Bacteroidia > Chitinophagales > Chitinophagaceae > Ginsengibacter. The sequence continues at coordinate 12,552 of CAZVKO010000025.1, forward strand.
ACCTTGCCTGATTCTCATAGCAAGCCTTACTTCTTCCTCAGGGGAAATAAGCTCTACTTTGCCAATTTCCTGCAGGTATTTTTCGAGGCTTTCACTTTCACGGTTAGTAATGGATTTAGAGATCTTTAATTGTCGCATACTCATAAGATTTATTGTTAATTGAATCTTCTTGGTGGTCGTTCAATTAATAAATCAGAGTACTAACGTAAATTTAATGCTTTTAAGTATGTGCCCCAAAAGATTGTTAAAATTTTGAAATCACATAATATCCGGTAAATCTTATGCAGAACCACTGAAAAATATTAATAAAAAAAGTAAATAAATTAGTTTAGGTAGTTAATTTATTTTCTATTATTGCACCTCTACAGATTGACTAATTTTTAAAATGACCAAGAAAGTAAGATATACGCTGGAATACCCGGTTAGATGTTCGCCGACGATTTTATACGAGTTTCTGTCCACCTCCAATGGGCTTCAGGAATGGTTTGCAGATAAGGTAGAAGACAGGGCAGGAAAGTTTACCTTTGGATGGAACGGATCTTCTGATGAAGCGGAAGTAGTAAGCAGTGAAGAAAATAAAGCCATACGCTTTCATTGGCTTCATGCCCCCAAAGATGAATACTTCGAATTTTCGATAGAAAAATCAGAGATCACCAACCAGACCATATTGGTGATAAGCGATTTTGCCGATAAAAAAGAGATCAAAGATCAGAGCCTTCTCTGGGAAGCCCAGGTAAAGGACCTGCTCCATCGTATCGGAAACTGACCCTTATAAGGTTCATTATTTCACCGAAAGTTTTTCCGAGAAATTCAGCTGCTTCGTCCCACTCCTTTAACCCGACCCTTTTTGAAATCTTTAAAAAGCGGCCCTCCAGTATTGTATTTTTTTGAATCTCCCGGGCCTGTGTTGCGGGAATATAATTAGCTTCTTCGAAAGTATGATTCCATTCGTCCTTATTGACACAAATAAAAAACTCCTTTTCTTTCAAAAAAGAAAATGCTTTATCAAAATTCAGGGCATAAAAATGCTTACCCGACAGGTGCAGCGTAATGCTAAAAAAATTGCCCCACCAGAAAAAGGTTCTTATGGCAAATACATCATGCTTTTCAAATGCAGCCGGATAGTCCATTATCACGTAAGGCAACCCGTGATAATTTTCTCCTCTTGATATTTTGCCGTTTCTTTTTAGCAGAAAATCAAAACCCGGAAAATTTTCTATCAGCGTCTTGTTATATTCTTCCATCAGTCCGGCGAAGAGATGGTAAACCTTTTCTATTACAGAACGTTTTGCTAAAATCCATTCGCTGTTTTGCACAAGCTCGTTTTCGAATGGCGAAAGATGTATTTTTGTTTCCATGCTTATTTGCAAAATTTACAATAAAAGAAATTAGTGGGCAAACTTGCCCGCTGCAGCATGTTTAAAAAACTCGACAAACTTATTCTCAAGGCATTTTTGGGGCCTTTCATCGCCACTTTTTTCATCACGCTGTTTGTATTGATGATGCAAATATTGTGGAAATATATTGATGATCTGGTGGGTAAAGGGCTGGATATAGGAACCCTTACCAAATTTCTTGTTTATGCAAGCGCCACACTGGTGAGCTTTGCATTACCCATCGCCATTCTTGTTTCTACCATAATGACCTTCGGTAAGCTGGGTGAAAATTTCGAATTGGTGGCTATCAAATCATCGGGCATTTCATTGTTACGGTTCATGCGGCCCTTGCTGGTGGTAGCCGTTTTTTTAACAGGACTTGCTTTTTTATTTGCCAATTATATCACTCCCGTGGCAAATCTCAAGTTTGCCGTAATTTATAATGACATTTATCGCAAAAGCCCCGCGTTCGATCTGAAAGATGGCGTTTTTTATAATGGCTTCAAAGGATTTTCAATTAAAGTGGGGCACAAGGAAAAAGACCGCAGCACCCTGCATCATGTGCTGATCTACGAACAAACAAACGGATTACAGGATAATACCATCATAGCAGAAAATGGCAAGATGAATATCAGCGCCGATAAAAAGTTTCTGGAATTTCATTTACAAAACGGGGATCGCTATTCTGAAAAAGGGCAATTCAATACTCTTAATAATGAATTTATACAATTGGGGTTTAAGGAATATACAAAGTTGTTCGACATGACGCAGCTTAACCTGCAAAAAACATCCGACAGCCTTTTCATGAATAACATGCGGATGAAAACCTTGCGGCAACTCGACAAAGACCTGGATTCATTAAAAAATGTACCGGATTCACTTATCAAACGAAACCGCAACGACCTGAAGGCTTACCTGCAATACATGAAATTTAAGGATAGCATTTCTAAAAAGGGGCAAATGGCCGCTGCTGAAAAAATTTTGGCGGGGAAAAAAATAAAGACATTTGATGATGTAATACCGGACAGCCTGAAAAGGGTGGTGAGAGACCAGGCGGCCAGCGCCATTTCCGGTATGCGAAGTGTTTTGGAAATCAACTCCGGACAATTCGATACCAATTTTGACGACATCACCCAGCATAAAATTGAATGGCACAAAAAATTATCACTTTCTATTGCCTGCATTGTTTTATTTTTTATCGGCGCTCCGCTGGGTTCTATTATCCGGAAAGGCGGACTGGGTATGCCGCTGGTGGTAGCGCTCATTTTCTTTTTAATATTTTATTTGCTGACCATCTTCGGTGAAAAATTCACAAAAGATCATGTTACAGATCCCATCATCGGGATGTGGCTTTGCGTAATCGTACTGGCGCCGGTCGGATTTTTTCTTACTTACAAAGCCATGCACGATTCACAATTATTTAATAAGGAATTTTATTATCGCGTTGCCAAAAATATCAGATTGCTGGCAGGGAAAATTCCCCTCTTGCACAGGAAGGATATTAATTAATGTATTGCCGGTATTATAATGGACTCAGCCTTTGCATAGAAACGTGCAAGATGAGTGACACGCAACTAAAACAAAGGCTGATAAATTGAAAAGCAATCTGCCGCAAATGTATAAACATTACGGTTTTATTTTCAAAAAAAATTGTCTTATTTTTTAAACACATCTGTTAATTTCTTACCCGAACATTTTTTGAATAAAAACCTTATTCCTTATTCAAAAGTTATATATTCGTTCATTTACAACTAACATGCACAATAATGGATACCTGGAAAGATTATCAGCAAAAGAACAAAGAAAGATTTCTCGACGAAATGATGGCCCTGTTGCGCATTCCTTCAATAAGTGCCAAGAAAGAACATAAAAAAGATATGCTTGCCTGTGCAGAAGCTGTAAAAAAAAGTTTTCTTGACTCGGGAGCAGATAAGGCTGAGGTAATGGCTACTGAGGGACATCCTGTGGTATATGCAGAAAAAATTGCTGATAAAAACTTTCCGACTGTATTGGTTTATGGGCATTATGATGTGCAGCCGCCTGAGCCTCTTGAGCTATGGCACAGCGGCCCCTTTGACCCGGTGATAAAAGATGGTAAGGTATATGCACGCGGCGCTGCTGATGATAAGGGGCAATTTTATATGCACCTGAAAGCATTGGAAACCATGGTAAAAACGAATACCCTGTGCACTAATGTAAAATTTATCATAGAAGGCGAAGAAGAGATTGGCTCTCCCCATCTTGGGAAGTTTGTGCATGACCACAGGGAGCTTTTGAAAGCCGATGTCATATTAATAAGCGACAGCGCGATGCTAAGTATGGAGCATCCGTCGCTGGATGTGGGCGTAAGGGGCCTTTCATATATTGAGGTAGAGGTTACCGGCGCCGACAGGGATTTACACAGCGGCGTGTACGGCGGCGCAGTAGCAAACCCGATAACAATTCTATGCGAAATGATCGCTTCCTGCCATGATGAGAACAACCATATAACTATTCCCGGCTTTTATGATGACGTGGCAGCGGTAACTGATGAAGAAAGAGCCCTGATGAGCAAAGCCCCTTACAATGAAGAAGAATATAAAAAAGAAATTGGCGTAAAGGAATTATGGGGAGAAAAAGGTTATACCACAAATGAAAGAACCGGCATCCGGCCTACGCTGGAAATAAATGGTATCTGGGGCGGTTATATGGGCGAAGGCTCAAAAACAGTATTACCCTCAAAGGCGACTGCAAAGATTTCTGCAAGGCTGGTACCTGATCAATCTTCGGAGAAAATCACAAAGTTGTTATTAGCGTATTTTACCAAAATTGCACCTCCTGCTGTTACGGTTAAAGCTTTTGAGCATCATGGCGGTGAGCCTTATATGACGCCGATAGACAGCCCCGGCTATAAAGCGGCTTCCAAAGCGATAGAAAAAACATTTGGCAAAGCCCCGGTCCCGGTTCGGGGAGGTGGCAGTATTCCCATTTGTTCTATTCTCGAACATGAGCTGGGTGTGAAGATTATTTTCATGGGCTTTGGGCTCGACAGCGACAATCTTCATTCCCCGAATGAAAAATACGGAATAGAAAACTTCTATAAAGGAATTGAAACCATTCCGTATTTTCATAAATATTTTGCCGGAAGCTGAAACTTCGTATAACCTTCAACGTTAGTTCATCAATTCTTCAATTACCTTACCCACGCAGCCATCGGGCATCTGAATTTTCAGCATTGCGGCGAGTGTGGCAGAGATATCCGTCATATAAGTTTCCCGGTTGGTTTTACCCGGCTTGATATGATAGCCATACCACAGCAGGGGAATATGTGCATCATAGGGGTTCCAGCTTCCATGCGTAGTTCCTTTACCGCCACCGGAAATATAGGCAGGCAATTCATAAAATCCGATCTCTCCGCTCCGCCTGGGATTATAGCCATTAATCAGCCGCTGCTTAATGGGTTCAGGAACTGTGGAAGTTGCTATTTTTTCCGTAATAAAAGCATTGGCCACATAAGGTTCTTTTTTCAAATAATCCACAATATCATTTTCAACATTCACCAGCGCTTTATCATCTGATATGACCTGGTGATTCATGTAGACCTCGTTATTTTCCACCGCAGCCACGGCGTTTTCAAAATTATATTTTGACGTGATCATTTTATTAAGCGCCGCCTTCAAAGCAGATGCATTGTAAGTACCCGAGGGAATATCATGCTCTTTCAAAAACCCCGGCACCTGCAGCACGCCGTGGTCCGCCGTAAGGAAAAAGATATAATTGCCCGCACCTAATTTTTTATCCAGGTAGTTCAAAAAATCTGCAATATCTCTATCTAATCTCAAATACGCATCTTCTGCCTCTACCGAATTAGGACCAAAAGTATGCCCGATGTAATCAGTGGAAGAAATGCTTATGGCCAGCATATCTGTTACATCTCCCCCACCCAGCTTTTCATTGTCTATAGCGGCTTTTGCCATATCGAACGTATAGGTAACCGCAAAAGGCGTAAACCGGAAGGCCTCGTATTTGTTCTTTATTGATGAAAAACTATGCGGGAATGTCGGCGACATTTCACCCGGAATAGAGCCTTCATACGGTTCATCGTCCTTTGTGCTTTGCGTATACTTTGAAGCAGGGAGTAACGTGTTCCAGTCTTTTGACATGAACTGATCGGGCAATTTTCTGTCATTTTCTTTATTTACCCAATCCGGCAATTGAGAGGTATAGTAGGTGCTCGTAATCCATTTTCCGGCCGAACCATCGTACCAATAGGCTGCATTGGCTGAATGCCCTGCCGGCAAAATGGAGGCACGATCCTTCAGCGAAATGCCAATCACCTTGCTTTGGAAATTATTGCTGAGGCGCAACTCATCTCCGATAGTAGTAACCCATAGATTCCGGGGGCTCATTTTGCCTTCAGCCGAATTACTTCCCACTGTATTCACGGTAGAATCATCGGTGCAATACATATTTTTTCCCGTTGCTTCATCAAACCAGTCATTGGCAATGATACCATTTATTGCCGGAACACTTCCGGTATAGATGCATGAATGACCAACGGCTGTATAGGTAGGAACATACGGCAGAAAAGTATTTTCGCAGCTAAACCCTTTACTGAGCAATCTCTTAAAGCCATCAGCAGAATATAAATCCTGATAGCGGTACAAATAATCCCAGCGCATCTGGTCAATTACAACACCAATGACCAGCCTGGGATGAGGGGCAGCTTTATTTACCTGTCCGGATGAAACATTCAATGAAAAAAGTAAAGCGGATGCAATTAGAATTCTTTTAATCATGAGTTTTCTGATAAAGATAAAGCAAGAACGGCTTTAATATAATTATTAAATTATTTACAAATCATATCTTCACTCATCAAAAAGCGATGGCTGAAAGCTGCTAATTGTTATTACTGTATTTTTGCGCACGTTTAAATCAAATTAAAATTTCATGGCAGATCTGTTTGAAAAAATGCTAAAAGATGGGGGCCCGATAGGCCGCCATGGTGATAAGGCACATGGTTATTTTACTTTTCCCAAGCTGGAAGGTGAATTGGGCAGCCGGATGCGCTTCAGGGGGAAAGAAAAAATTGTCTGGAGTCTTAATAATTATCTCGGATTGGTAAACCATCCGGAAGTGAGAAAAATTGATGCTGTGGCTGCAGCAAAATGGGGAATGGGAAACCCGATGGGGGCCCGCATGATGAGTGGCAATACCACCATGCATGAAGATCTTGAAAAGATATTGGCAGAATTTGTAAGTCGGGAAGATGCCATGCTGCTGAATTACGGATACCAGGGAATTATGAGCTGCATAGATGCTTTGGTAAACAGGCACGATGTAATAGTATACGACGGGGAAGCACATGCCTGCATAGTGGATGGCGTAAGATTGCACCTGGGGTATAGCTATAAATACAAGCACAACGATATTGAAGATTGTGAAAAACAATTGAAGCGTGCAGTAAAAATAGCAGATAAAAACGGGGGCGGTATCCTGGTGATAACAGAAGGTGTATTCGGCATGAGCGGCAACCAGGGGAAAGTAAAAGAAATAGTTGCGCTGAAAAAAAAATATAATTTTCGCTTGCTGATAGACGATGCACATGGATTTGGCGCAATGGGAGCCACGGGCGCCGGCGCTGATGAAGCGCAAGGTTGCCAGTCCGGGGTAGATCTTTATTTCAGCACCTTTGTTAAGAGCATGGGCAGTATCGGCGCATTCATTGCAGGCCCTAAAGCCATTTTAACCTATTTGCGCTACAATGTGCGTTCGCAAATATTCGCCAAGAGTTTGCCCCTGATAGTAGTGGATGGTATGATGAAGAGAATGGAGATGCTTAAAACCATGCCTGAATTAAGAACAAAACTTTGGCATAATGTAAACCGTCTCCAAAACGGATTGCGTGAAAAGGGGTTTGATATTGGTACTACCAACAGCCCGGTAACGCCTGTATTTATGAAGGGAGACTTGCCGGAAGCCACCAATATGGTGATGGACATGAGGGAGAACTATAACATCTTTTGTTCCGTGGTTGTTTTTCCCGTTATACCAAAAGGCCAAATTATCTACAGGCTTATTCCTACCGCCGCCCACTCCGATGAGGATACCGATCTTACTCTTAAAGCATTTGAAGAGACAAAGAAAAAGCTGGATGCAGGTAAATATAAGGCTGATGATATACCGGATATGTCGGATATTGCCGGTGGCCCCGGTCAAAAGGGCGACATGTAATTACTGCTAATACTGCTAATTCACTATCAGGTTATAGATTATCTTATACACCTGAAGGAAGTCTCAGGATGCTTCCCTATCCTAAACAAAGCCGGGCAACTAAAAAGAAGCCCGGGTTATTCAAAAAATCTTAACCATTAAATCTTAACACTAAGAAAGAATATATACCTGTTAGTTGCTCTATAGTTCGGAAAAGTTGTAAGTGAAAATGATATTGAGATTAATTTAACAAAAAAGGGGCCGGATAGAAATCCACCCCCGTTATAATCCAATATCCTATGAAAAACCAAGATTGAAACGTAAAAACGCCTCGTAATATTTTGAAAGCTGCTGCTTAATTTTTTAATATCCTATAAGTCTGGATAATTCCAAAGGAAGTTGCAAGGTGTCGAAAAAAGAAAGGGGCCGGATGGAAATCCACCCCCGTTATAATCCAATATCCTATGAAAAACCGACTTTGAATCTGCCGAAGCATGATTCTTAATATTTTATCATGGCTTTACCATGTTGCTTTAAAATTCGTATTGAAGGCCTGAAAACTCTGTGTTTTATAATAACCTTCACCAAAATACTTCAGCACGGGTTCCAGGTCCTTGGGCTCTAAGAACCCCTCCAGCGAAGCGGGATCGCTCTTCTCATCGGCAAATATCGTTGTAGTGGGAAAGCCGGGCTGCCCTGATGTCAGAAACATAGCAAAGTCATTTATTTTATAAGCCTCATTATAATTAAACGACCTGTCGCCCCATGTTATCGGGTCTTTTGTTTCTGCATTTACCTTCACAGCATAAAAATGATCATTGATATATTCAATCACCCTGGAGTTGCTGTACGTCTTTTTCTCCATCACTTTGCACCAATAGCACCAATTAGTATAAAGATCTATTAAAACCGGCTTTGGATCGGCTTTCATTTTCCCGCTCAGTTCGGATATAGTGATCCAATTCAGTTTATCATGCCCGGTTGGCGTAACTTTGGCCGAGCACAGGCAAAAAAGAAGAATTACCGGTATGAATTTCATTTTTTTTGCCATATGGGAATATTAACGTACAAAATTCTATTTTATTGAATATTAGCTAAATAAAACTTAGAATGTCCTGAATCCAAAAAGTTTATCTTACCATTACAATTTTCTGCTCATGCGTAAAATTATCGTAGCCATTACCGGAGCCAGCGGCTCTGTTTATCCAAAAATTTTGCTTGACAAACTTCACCATGCCCGGAACCAATGGCAATCACTCGCTATAATAATCACAGATAATGCCAAAATCGTGTGGAAGACCGAATTGGGGCAGGAGAATTTTGATAAATATGATGCACAATATTTTTCTGTTAATGATTTTATGGCTCCTTTCGCATCAGGCTCAGGCGTATATGATACAATGATCATTATGCCCTGCAGCATGGGAACGTTGGGCAGAATTGCTTCCGGTATATCCAACGATCTTATATCGCGGGCGGCAGACGTTGTATTAAAAGAAAGAAAACAACTGATTTGCGTGCTGAGAGAAACGCCGTATAACCTCGTGCACATAAGAAATATGGAAACCATTACCCTTGCGGGCGGAATTATTTGCCCCGCCACACCGTCTTTTTACAGTAAACCCGCAACAATTGAAGAAGTGGCATCTACGGTAGTTGACCGGGTGTTGGATATTGCCGGTATAAAAATTGACACCTTCAGATGGGGAAAAGAAAATTCAGATTGATGCTATCATGCTTACCTCAAATCAATCACGTCTACACCGGGATAATCTTTGGCATTGAAAACAAATTTGCTGTCGGGAATGGAAATATCAGCGCTTAGGCCGGCAATAGAATACGTATAACGGTCTCCGGTTTTTTGAAATATCCTGGTGCTCGAAATACTTTGTGATTTTTTGTCTACCTCCACAATTACCTTAAAAAAGCTTTTCGTTTTATCCACAGGTGTCAACTCTATTTCCTGGATTACTTTTCCGCCCTGCTTCGTTTCCCCGTTTAGCTTATATAAAAAATCTTTGTCGTAGAAATTGGTAAACATTTTCTCCGGTGTGATGGTATTTGCCGAAGGGTCGAATTTTGTTATTTGCACTTCATTGGCAGATTTATCGTAGGTCCAAATGTTGGTTCCGTCACTGTAAATTTCCTGATCCGTAACGCTCACCCTGTACCGGGAGCCCTTCATATAGACGGTTCCTTTTTTTGTCCCCATCACCTTTCCTGAAGCATTTTCTATTTTGAGCACAAAAGAAAGCTGCACACTTTTATACGTCTTGAATTTAGCGCTTACCTTATCAAGAATTACCTTCGCATCGGGGTCATTTTTGCCTAGGGAATTATTTTGGGAAAAGCAGGCAGTGCCAATAAGCATCAATAATACTGTTAGTAGTTTTTGTATCATCGGTCTCTATTTTTAATTCAAGCGGAACAAATATACGGCTATAGACAGTTACGCATTATTACACGTTTAAAAACAGTATATAGCAAACTGTTAATATTAATTAAACAAAATTGAAGGATCCGGCAATCGTTTTACAGGAAGGGCGATCAATTTTACTGCAAAATAAAAAGAGAATTTCAATTAGTCATTTCTCCCTGCATCTTCGTAAGCTCAGGTGCTTTTGTTTTTTCGCTAAAATCTTTTGCCGCCCTGATAAAACTCACAAAAATTGGCTGCGGATTTTCAACCGTGCTCTTAAGTTCGGGATGGTACTGCACTCCTATAAAAAACGGGTGATCCGTTAACTCCAGGATTTCTACAAGCCCGGTATCCGGATTTATGCCGCTTGCTATCATACCCGCCTCTTCGAAAAGGTTTAGATATTTATTATTGAATTCCCAGCGGTGGCGGTGCCGTTCCTGTATAAGACCGGTATTATAAATATTACAGGCAAGCGTGTTTTCTTTTATCAGGCACGGATAAGAGCCTAACCGCATGGTTCCTCCTTTTATCGTAATCTTCTTTTGCTCTTCCATCATATCTATCACGGGATTGGGCGTATCCGGGCGCATTTCAGTGGAATCGGCATCCTCTATTCCCAGGACATCCCTTGCAAATTCAATAGCTGCCATCTGCATACCCAGGCAGATGCCAAAGAAGGGTAATTTGTTTTCTCTTGCATATTTCACAGCAATTATTTTTCCTTCTACCCCACGGAAGCCAAAGCCCGGCGCTACCAAAAGTCCATCGAGCCCATGCAGCTTTTCAGATACGTTGTCCGGGGTAATGAATTCACTGTGCACATTCACGATCTGCACCTTACAATCGTTCATGGCGCCTGCATGAATAAAAGATTCCAGGATAGATTTATAAGCATCCTGCAATTCTATATATTTACCAATAAGGCCAATAGTAACCTTATTTAAAGGGTGACGAAGCTTGTCGAGAAAATCTTTCCATCTGCCTAAATCAGGCTCGTTATAATTAGTAATATTCAACTTTTTCAGAACCGTCACATCCAGTTTTTCCCGCAACATCAGGATCGGCACCTCATAAATGGTGGAAGCATCCGCGGCTTCTATAACAGAGTTTTGCTTTACATTACAAAAGAGCGCAATCTTTCGTTTGATATCATCTGTTAGCGGCTTTTCCGTTCTGCAAACTATTATATCAGGATGTATCCCATTTTCGCTTAACAGCTTTACGCTGTGCTGTGTCGGCTTTGTTTTAAGCTCCTTGGCAGACTTCAAATAAGGGATGAGCGTAAGATGAACGATAAGGCAATCTTCATCCGGTAATTCCCACTGCAACTGGCGAACCGCCTCTATAAAAGGAAGGCTCTCGATATCGCCCACCGTACCCCCGATTTCAGTGATTATGACATCGTATTCATTCTTTTCACCGAGAAGCAACATCCTGCGCTTAATTTCGTCGGTTATATGGGGCACTACCTGCACCGTTTTACCCAGGTAATCCCCGGCTCTTTCCTTATTAATTACCGTCTGGTATATTCTTCCGGTAGTGACATTATTTGCCTGCGAAGTATAGATATTTAAAAAACGCTCGTAATGACCAAGGTCAAGATCGGTTTCAGCACCATCTTCCGTCACATAGCATTCTCCGTGCTCGTAGGGATTCAGCGTGCCCGGATCCACATTGATATAGGGATCAAATTTTTGAATAGTAACCCGCAGGCCGCGTGCCTGCAGGAGCTTAGCGAGCGAGGCGGCAATAATTCCTTTACCCAATGAAGATGTTACACCGCCCGTTACAAAAATATATTTAGTCATCTTATGATGTTTTTTCAAAAAAATAAGATTCCCATTCAAAACTTTTGCAAATATGTTCGAATGGTAAATATTGACCGGCGGAAGAAGTGAAAATTATTATCCGTGAGGTCAGGTAAAAGTACAGAAAATTTTCATGTGCGAAAGAAAGGAAGATTTAATTTTTTTTAAACAGGTATTTATACGTGCGTAAAAGGGTGTATGTGGGAAAATTTTGTTGATAAATTATTTTTGAGCTCTTTAAAAATCATCCGGGGCATACGCTTAAAACTGCCAATACTAATAATGTTTATGAGAAAAGAGATTCAATAATACCGGTTTCTGGAAAGGTAATTCCGCACATAATCATCTACCCCATCTTCCAGGGAATACATCTCTTTTGAATACCCCGCCTGTCTTATTTTCTGCATCTCAGCCCGGGTATAGTATTGATAGGTATTTCGTATATCCTCCGGCATGTCGATATACTTTATTTGTGCTTTCCTGTCAAGGCCGGCAAATGTAGCATTCACCAGGTCATTGAAGGTACGGGCCGTTCCTGTTCCCACATTGTAAATTCCGGAAGCAAAATTTTTATTCTTTTGCCATTGCTGCAAAAACCAATAACAAATGCTGATCACATCTTTTACATAAATAAAATCTCTCAGCTGCTCCCCATCCTTATATCCTTCCCGGTGCGATTTAAAGAGATTCACAAAACCGTCTTTTTGGATCTGTTGGTAAGAATGAAAAATTACGCTCGCCATTCTGGCTTTATGGTACTCATTTGGCCCATATACATTAAAAAATTTTAAACCGGCCCAGGCGGGTGGAATGCCGGCGCCTCTTTTTACTTCATGTAAAACCCATTTATCAAATTCATTCTTGGAAACGCCGTATGGATTCAGGGGTTGCAGGCTGTCAATCAGCGATTCATCATCGCGATAGCCTTTCTCTCCCGCACCGTAAGTGGCAGCCGAAGATGCATATACAAGCGGAACAGCGTATTGAGCACAATACTTCCATATCTTTTGTGAATATTTAACGTTAAGATGCTCATGAACCGAATAATCAAATTCTGTGGTATCTGTCCGTGCTCCTATGTGATAAATAAAATCAATGGGCGGTCTTTCTTTTTCAAGCCAGTCAAAAAAAGTTTCCCGTTCTATTTTTTGTAAGAACTTTTTCCCTGCAAGATTGGCGTCTTTCCTGTGTGCTGAAAAATCATCTACTAAAAAAAGATGCTGATAGCCCGACTCATTTAAATAAGAAACCAGGCAGCTGCCAATGAAACCTGCCGCCCCGGTAACAACAATATTTGAATTCTTATCCATTATTCCGGCAGGTACGCTTTAAAATAATTGCCGATGGCGGTATCATATTTTTCGAACCATTCATGAATGGAATTCCAGTTTTCATTGTTAATCATTACCTCCCCGGCGGTAACTGTACCCAATTTTTCAAATGGAACAGGTAATGCTTTTTCAAAGGCCGGAACATTTTCACTTTTCACACTCACTACTACTCTTCCCTGCGATTCGCCGAACCAAAAGGCATCTTTACGCATGGCATTGCCTTGAGCCACATCAAATCCAAGCATCCGGCCAAACCCGCTCTCGGCAAGCGTTACAAACAAACCTCCTTCGCTGATATCATGTGCGGACTCTATCCATCCCGCAGATATCAGCTTACTAACAGCTTCGTGTAAACGAAATTCTTCCTCCAGGTTAAAATAAGGCGCCGGAGAAAACGCTACCCCGCATATTTTATGCAAATATTCCGAACAGCTGATATCCTCTTTTATTTCACCTATGATATAAATAACGTCTCCGGGATTTTTAAAATCCAGCGTCATTCTTTCCGCGGCATTCTCAATGAGGCCGACCATGCCGATAGTTGGTGTGGGATATACCGGGCCGGAAGGCGACTGATTATAAAAGCTCACGTTACCGCCGGTTACCGGGGTATCAAATTTCCTGCATGCTTCCCCCATTCCCTTTATACTTTCTACAAACTGATAGTACACTTCCGGATCGTAGGGATTGCCAAAGTTGAGACAGTTGGTAACCCCCAATGGAATACCGCCGCTGCAGACAATATTTCGCGCTGCCTCGCTTACGGCAATCATGCAACCAATCCGGGGATCGGAAAAAACATAGCGGCTGTTACAATCGGTGGTTAGGGCAAGCGCCTTACGGGTTCCCTTGATACCCACCACCGCTGCGTCGGATGGTGCATTCGTGCTTAAGTTTGCCGCACCCACCATACTATCATACTGATGGTATACCCATTTTTTTGAAGCAATGTTGGGCAGTGAAATTATTTTTTCTGCAAGGTCTTTAATGTTTTCGGGTACCGGAATTGCTGCAGCATCAAACTCCTTGATCTTTTCCATATAAGCAGGCAATCTATAATCGCGATCGTATATGGGCGCCCCACCCCCGAGTACCAGACTTTCAGCAGGTATTTCTGCTTCCGGCGTATTATTCATATAAAAACGCAACATATTACCGGCAGTGACCTGCCCTATTTGGGAGCAGGGCAGGTCCCATTTTTGAAAAATGTTGATCACTTCCTGTTCTCTTCCCTTTTTTACTATCAGCAACATCCGCTCCTGGCTCTCACTTAACAGTAATTCCCATGCCTTCATGTTCTTTTGCCTTGTCGGAACTTTTTCAAGATGAATATCCATTCCTACTCCGCCTTTTGCACTCGTTTCTGAAGTAGAGCAAATAATTCCTGCAGCGCCCATATCCTGCATACCCACAATGGCACCGGTAGCTATTACCTCCAGGCAGGCTTCCAATAATTTTTTTTCCTGGAAAGGATCCCCTACCTGAACAGCGGGCAAATCTTCCGCGCTATTCTCCGTAATATCCGCCGATGCAAATGCCGCCCCGCCCATTCCGTCTTTACCGGTAGCGCTGCCTGCAATAAAAACAGGATTCCCCTCCCCGGATGCAGTGGCGCTAACGGAGTGGCCTAAACGAACTATTCCGGCGCTCATGGCATTCACCAACGGGTTGGTATGATAGCAGTCTTCAAAGTACACCTCGCCTCCAACAGTAGGCACGCCAAAACAATTGCCATAATGCCCGATACCGTGTACAATGCCGCTTAATAAATGTTTTGTCTTTTCATTTCCGGGATTGCCGAATCGTAATGAATTCAGCGCCGCTATTGGCCGGGCGCCCATTGTAAAAATATCGCGATGAATGCCGCCAACGCCTGTGGCGGCTCCCTGGAAAGGTTCAATAGCTGAAGGATGGTTGTGGCTCTCAATTTTAAAAACTACGCCCCAGCCATCGCCGATATCTATCAGCCCGGCATTCTCTTCCCCGGCTTTTACCAGGAGCCTGGAGCCTTCACGCGGCAACGTCTTTAGCCATTTTATGGAATTTTTATAGCTGCAATGCTCACTCCACATTACGGAATAGGCACTCAGTTCAGTGAAGTTGGGCACCCGCCCCAGTATCTGAATTATTTTTTCAAACTCCTCTTTTCTTAAACCAAGTTTTTCGGCGGTATCAAATGTTATTTCCATACTGACTTTCGAATCGCAAACTTACAATCTATTCAAGGATGGGAATAAAAACCGCTCTAAATATTTTAACTATCTTCCCACAATTAAACTTTTGAGGTGTATTATCTTCTGTTCATAATTTATTTTTTGCTTCTGTGCCTCATAATTACACGAATTAATTTTTTAAAAAATTCCCGGCTAAGCGGCCGGATCATCATTGTACTGTTTATAATATGGGTTGCTGCAGGGGTGTTAAACTGCTATCTGGATTTACATTACTTCAAATTTGCCGATCCCCGTGTTTTTAACCAGCTGGGGCTGGATGAGTTCCATCTTTTATTGCAAAATCCAAAGGAGTATTTGCTTAATATTTTTCAAAGCAATCATCATAATAGCTATGGGGGATTTTTGGAAGACTCCAACTCTTTTTGGAATGATACCCGCAGCAATGTGATCGTGAAAATGCTTTCCCTGTTTGACATTTTCAGCCAGGGAAATTTATTTATAAACTCACTCTTCTATAATTTTCTGGTCTTTTTCGGATGTATCGGGCTCTACAGAACTTTTATTAAAATCTTTCCTGATAGCAAATTGATCCTGATAGCCTGTATTTTTCTACTGCCCTCCACGCTTTATTACAGTAGCAGCATTCACCGGGATGGACTGATCTATCTGTCTCTGGGAATGGCGATATATCACCTGGCCGCACTGATGAATGACAAAACATCGAAATTCAAGCATGTTTCGGTTGCAGTATTTTTCCTGCTGCTAATACTTCTTTTAAGAAATTTTGTTTTTATCGCATTAGTACCCGCTTTGCTGGCATGGCTGGCCTCGGAAAAGGTGCCCCGGTATTCACTGTTGATTTTTTTATGTATTTATTTACTATCCGCTCTCGTTTTTTTTAGTACGTCATTATTACCCTACCAGTTGAATCTTCCTGCACACGTTGCCAGCCGCCAGTCAGATTTTATTATTATAGCAGGAAACGGCGCATCTGCCATACCAATTCACCATCTAACTCCTACATTCATTGGTTTTTTAAGGAACCTCCCGGAGGCTATCGAATTTAGCCTGATGCGACCTTTCATAACGGAGCACGGAACTCTTCTATACATCCCTGCTGCAACCGAGCTTCTTATGTACCAATTGCTGCTGGTTATTTTCATTTTTTTCCGGAAGAAAAAAATTACTATTCCTCCTGTTATTTATTTCGGACTTTTCTTTTCAATTACCATGTTTTTGATGATTGGCTATACCATACCAATTATAGGAGCCATCTCCAGATATAGAAGCATTTATTTTCCGTTCATCCTTATCCCAATAGCTGTTTTCGCCGATTGGAAAAAATTTGGGAAATTCATACACATAATTTAATTTCTTATATATTTTATTTATCCACACTAATCTAAAATTTAGACACAAACCTAAAAAAACTTTGTTTTTTTTGCTGATAACGCTTTTTTTTGCTAACTAAATTTCAAGAAAATGCAATCTTTAAGACTAAATGCTCTTTACAATCTAATTTCAAACAATAAGGCCGATTTAGCTCCGGAAGCTAAAAAGATCACTGCCATTTTCGGTGAAAATGTTTTCACCCTGGAAAAGGCAAGGCAGTTTTTGAGTGATGAGGCATATAAAAGCCTTGTATCATCCATTAAAAATTCAGAAAAAATAGATCGCCGCATGGGTGAGCAAATTGCCGCCGGGCTAAAAGCCTGGGCTGAGACGAAGGGGGTTACCCATTTCACTCACTGGTTTCAGCCGCTGACGGGTGCAACGGCAGAAAAGCACGATTCATTTTTTACCGTAAAAAGCGACGGTAAAGCAATTGAAGAATTTGACGGCGCTGCATTGATTCAGCAGGAGCCGGATGCGTCTTCATTTCCCAGTGGCGGACTGCGGGCCACATTCGAAGCAAGGGGTTACACGGCATGGGATCCTTCCTCTCCTGCTTTTATTGTAGAAATCGGTCATGGCAGAACATTATGTATACCTACCATATTTGTGTCTTACACGGGCGAATCTCTCGATGCCAAAACGCCTTTATTAAAATCACTGGTCGCACTGGATAAAGCAGCCGTAGATGTATGCCAGTACTTTGACAAAAATGTTACCTCAGTAAAGCCCACTTTAGGATGGGAACAGGAATATTTTGTAATTGATGCAGGCATTGCTACAGCCCGTCCTGATCTGATCATGACTGGCCGCACTGTATTTGGTCATGCGCCCTCAAAAGGACAACAACTGGAAGACCACTATTTTGCTTCAATTCCTGAAAGAGTGTATGCATTCATGAGAGATTTTGAAAACGAAGGATATAAATTAGGAATTCCCTTACGTACGCGTCATAACGAAGTGGCTCCGTCACAATTTGAGTGCGCCCCTATTTTTGAAGAAGTGAATCTCGCCGTGGATCACAATACGCTCCTGATGGACGTGATGACGCGTGTGGCGAAAAAACATGATTTGATGGTGCTGCTTCATGAAAAACCCTTTGCGGGTATCAACGGAAGCGGCAAACATAACAACTGGAGCATGGCTACCAATACCGGGGTAAATCTTCTTTCACCCGGCAAAACACCAAAAACCAATTTGATGTTCCTTACCTTCTTTGTAAATACCATTAAAGCGGTTCATGATTATGCTGATCTCCTCAGAGCATCTATTGCCTCTGCAGGCAATGATCACCGGCTTGGTGCAAACGAAGCTCCGCCGGCTATCATTTCTATTTTTATTGGTAAATACCTGACGGATGTATTAAACCAGATAGAAAAAAGAGTGGGCAATAAATTCGATGAACAGGATGAGGCCATATTAAAACTGGATATCCATAAGAGCATACCGGAACTGATGCTGGATAATACTGACAGAAACCGCACTTCTCCATTTGCTTTTACCGGTAATAAATTCGAATTCAGGGCAGTGGGTTCCGCTGCAAACTGTGCTTCTGCAATGACCATATTGAACACTATATTGGCTGAAACGCTGGTAAAATTCAAAGCTGAAGTTGACAAACTGGTGGATGGCGGCGAAAAGAAAGAAGTTGCCATTATGCAGGTAATTCAAAAATATATTGTGGACAGCAAACCCGTATTATTTGAAGGAAATAACTATAGCGAAGAATGGGAAAAAGAAGCAGGAAAAAGAGGGCTGCCCAATGTAAAAACCACTCCTCTTGCGCTGGATGCATTGGTAACTTCGAAGGCCAAAAAACTTTTCGAACACCATAATATATATACGCATAGCGAACTCGAAGCCCGCCACGAGATACAACTTGAAAATTATATAAAGAAAGTACAAATTGAAGCAAGAGTAATTGGCGACCTTGCAACTACTTACATTCTGCCCGCTGCTATTAAATATCAGAATGTTTTAGTCAACAATATCCGCGGACTGAAAGAAATCGGTATTGCAGAAGCCGCTTATGAAAATCAAAAGAAAATTGCTTCAAAAATTGCAGAGCATATTGGTAAAATAAGCGCTCATGTTGAGGCCATGATCAATGCAAGAAAAGGAGCCAATAAAATTGAAAACACCCGTGAAAAGGCAGTGGCCTATTGCGATAAGGTAAAAGCCTACTTTGATGAGATCAGGTATCACGTAGATAAGCTGGAGCTCCTTGTGGATGATGAATACTGGGAGCTGCCCAAATACCGCGAAATGTTGTTCTTGCGATAAGCTTCACCGCTCAAAAAATTAAACCCTGCTTCAGGCAGGGTTTTTTATTTCAATAACAAAATACTTTTACTTTTTGGCTGCCTGCTCACTTTAGCACAATATAATAGCAAGAGGCCAGTCAAAATAAAAAATCCATCTCATAAGCAATTACTATAAGACAGCAATACCGGCTTCTTATGTACCGGCGTACACCCACAAAGCGGATAGAAACCCTGCCACCAATACCCCTACACTTATAAACAGATATTTCAAGCCATTTTTCTTACTGATGAAATTCATAGGTTGAAGATTATTTATTCAAATAACGGTATGCCTAAACTTTTTATTTTATTTCATTCAGCGCTGTGAGGCAAAATTTTTAATAGCACTAAAATCTTTTCGGAAAACCACATTCAAAAAGACTTTTGTAACTTTCTTTCACGATCTGTTTCTCAGTATAAGTACGATTTTGCATATATGCCGCCAGATGTATACGATAGTGAATTTGCCAACGGGCAGTCACTATCCGTAAGAAAGCCTTCCTACTGGCTTACCCGTTTTATTATTCTGCGTCTTTTGGGGATCATTTACGCAGTAGCCTTCCTCGTTTTGATAAATGAGGTAATCCCGTTAATCGGGCAGGATGGTTTAACGCCCGCCAATATTTACCTTAAAGAGGTTGCCCATGCACTGGGATCGGTGAGGGCAGGCTTTTTGAGGCTGCCTTCCTTATTTTGGTTTTTTCATTCAGATGCTTCGTTGCTTGCCGGCGCGTGGATCGGATTTATAATTTCCTGTGTAGTGGCAGCAGGATATGCAAATTCAATATTGCTTACCATTCTCTGGCTCCTTTATTTATCCTTTATACATATTGGCCAGGAATGGTATGGATATGGGTGGGAAATACAATTGACAGAAACCGGCTTCCTGGCCATATTTCTTTGCCCGTTATTTGACATGCGGCCTTTTCCAAAACGGCCCGTCCCATTTCCCATCATTGTTTTATTCCGCTGGCTTATATTTCGCATTATGCTGGGTTCTGCATTAATCAAGCTCCGCTGGGATGTAGTCTGGAAAAACGGGACCGCACTATTCTATCATTTCGAATCACAGCCCATCCCGGGACCCCTCAGCAGATGGTTTCATTTTTTGCCAAGGATACTTTTAAAGATGGGAGTATGGTTTAATTTTCTTGCCGAACTCATTGCTCCCTGGTTTGTATTTTGGCCCCGAATCTTACGAACTGTTGCCGGCGTAATAATAGTGGCATTTCAATTAACGATCATTCTCAGCGGTAATCTTTCATTTTTAAACTGGCTGACCATCATCCCCGCACTTGCCTGCTTTGACGATAATTTTTGGCAAAAAATTCTCCCTGAATTCCTTGTAAAAAAAGCAGCATATGCTGCATCCAATGCTATGCCTTCCCGCCCTATGAAAACTACAGCATGGGTGGTTACAGCAATGGTTGCCTTATTGAGTATTCAACCGGCATTTAACCTGCTTTCTTCCGGGCAAATTATGAATACTTCCTATGATCCGCTGGAATTGGTAAATACTTATGGCGCTTTTGGAACAGTGGGCCGTGAGAGACTGAATGTTGTATTTGAGGGAACTGACGACAGCAATCCTGACAGCGCCGTATGGAAAGAATATATTTACAGGGGGCTGCCGGTACGTCCTGACAAACGCCCTCCTCAGATTGCGCCTTATCAGTTGCACCTCGACTGGCAAATGTGGTTTGCATCCATGGAAAGCCCCGACGAATATCCCTGGACATTTAATCTTGAATGGAAGTTACTGCATAATGATCCGAATGCCCTGAGCCTGTTTGCCAATAATCCTTTCCCCAATGCCCCGCCAAAATATGTACGGGCTGTATTATACGTTTATTCATTTGCCCAACCTGATAATCCGAAAGGACTTTGGTGGAATCGTGAACGAAAAGGGCTGTGGTTGCCGCCGGTATCAGCGAACGATTCAGGATTTGTTATGTATCTCAAAAGCCAGGGCTGGGTCCGATGAGCGCATTTCCCGGAATCTAATGCAGCGGTCTGTACGAAAACCTTTATACCAGCCTGCAGGGTACATCTTCATCTTCTGATAAATGATAGGCCGCACACATACGATGATATCCATCTGCAATGATTAATTTATCCTTCTGCCTTACAAGTAAAATCGGCGACAGCTTGTTTCCTTTCTTTACTTTTTTTAAATCCTGCTTACATGAATATTATCTTCCGGCAAAAGAGGCAATGAGCTGGCGCGGAATATATCTTTTGCCTTCTTAATAATTGTTGAGGTATTTTTCAACTTATCGATCAACGTCCTGGCCTCTTCAGGTGTAAAAAGTAATTCGAGATAGTCTATCGCCGCAGGAAAATCATGCTCTTCGGGATTTTTCAGCCAAAACTTTTCCATAAAGCATTTTTGAAACAAAAGGTACGCCAATTATTTTCCGCATGAAAATCAGCCCGAGCAGCAATTCGAAAAGGGTTGGAATTAGTACGGGAATACAGCCGGCGCGCTTTAATTATAAAGCCGAGGCCTGTTATCAAAATTTTTCGCAAACTTCTTCGGCAAACCCAAAAGATAAAGTCATGCCAGCCCCGCCAAGGCCATTTATAATATAAACTCCGTCTTCGGCCTCCCAAAAAAGATCAGCATTGCCGTTGGTCATTTTCGGATAAATGCCATGCCATGATTGTATTTGCTTCCAGCGATCGGTTACTGCAAATTTTTTCAGATAGGAAATAACCAGGTCGTTAATATATGCCTCATCAAACGGGGTGAATGACAGACCATATTCGTGTGAATCGCCAACCGTAAGCTCGCCTCTGCCATTTTGCGACACCATAACGTGGATGCCTAAACGAAGATATTCCGGCATTTGCTCCTGGTATCTTTTTTTTAAAAGGTTCAATGACGGAGCTGCCTTAAAACTGTCGTAATGAATCAGCGATAATCCGCCACACAATGCAGTGCCAATTCTGAACGCATCCGTATCATTAATGAACCGCATCATCTGCAGCTTGCATTTGGTCACATTCAAGGAGGCAAACACTCCGGGATACAAGGTTTCAAAATCGGCGCCCGAACAAATGCAAATAAGGTCAGCCGAGAAAGACTTATTACCGGCAATTATGCTATTACTTTTGACAGCGGTTACATTTGTATTCCATATAAATTTAACCTGGTATTTGTCCGATAAATATGCAGGAATTGCGGCAATTGCTTCCCTTGGATCCACAATCACTTCAGATGCGCTAAACATGCCGCCTTGCAGGCCGGAAGCATTGACACCATTAAATTTTTCTTTTACTTCCGCAGGAGATAATAACGAAACCGCTCTTTTATCATCCTTAAATACTTCATTCAATTCCTGTAAAACAGTCCATTCATCATCGTGATAAGCGAGATGAAGGCTTCCGCATTCATCATACCAGAATCCCGCTGCATTTCCGATTTCCTTCCATATGCTTCTGCTTCGCATGGCCCGGGAATATAGTTGCCCTGAAGGCTGACCAACCGGCCATATCATTCCAAAATTTCTTATAGAAGCGCCTGTGGCTTTTGCTCCGCGTTCTACCACGGTAACCGAATATCCCTTCACGGATAATGCACGTGCCATGGCCAATCCAACAATACCGGAACCTATTACAATAGCAGATTTACCCATCTGAGCTTATTTATTGATTTGTTTTAATTTTTATTAAAAGGCCACAGTCACCATTTCCTGTTGTTCATCTTTCAGCATATTTACGCGTTTTTCCCTGAACTTTTTATTGAAATAGTACAGGGCAATGAATGTACCTGCTACGCCCGCTACCGACAGATACATCACTCCGTTTGAATATACCGTTGCCCATGGAAGTCCGCTGACAACAGCAGATTTACTTATAATTACCAGCACGCTTCCCAGATAGCCAAATGAATCAGCCACATACATTAAGAACCCCACATTGCCTCCGTTTCTGAAAGTTGCAATTAATCTTTCGAATACAATGCAGTTAAAAGGGATATAGCCCATATACAAACCAAGCCCCACGAGTGTCATCCACATAAAGGGTGATAAATTATGATGCAAAAACATCCACGAGCTGAGGCCCGCCATAGCAAAACCCGCTATTATAATAAAATGGGTAACTATGAACGCTTTTTTATTATTGCTTATCAGGATCATGCTTCCGATCAGTATTAAAACAATAATTGTTATAGGAATTTCTGTTGCTGTAAAAACAGAGGGTTCATTGCCATAGCCCATTTCACGCCAGATATCCGCTGCAAAATTGTCCCGTATATCGCGAAATACCGTTAAAAAAACATACAGCGCCATCAGCAATATCAAACCAAAACCAAATGCTGAAAAGAATCTTTTCCGTTCACTACCGGTCATGGGTAGACGAACAATTCTTTTTTTAATATCATCTTCCGATGGCGGCGGAATTTTTTCCAGCAGAAAAACAAACACCAGCAGCGGTATGATGAATACCAGCCCCGTATCGAACCCAATCCACAGGTCACTCACATGAAAAGATACCTGTAAATATTTGGCAACCGATTTCACAAATCCGGACGAAAAAATAAAGCTTACGGCCAGGCTGGCGCCGATCAGGTCGGTAGCCTTTCTTCCTTCAACGAATGAAAAAACAATTCCCCAGATCATTCCCAGCGGAAAACCATTGATCAGCAGGAAAATGATATTATAGGGTGCAGGCACTACGGCAAAGAGCAGCAACGCTATCCATGAAATACCCACCAGCAATACAATCAGCCTGCCCCGGCCCATATTCTTTAGCTCGGCAATAAATTTAATTCCGTAAAATTTGCTGAGCATGTAGCCTATTACCTGCACTATTACCAGTGCATCTTTATAAGGGATGTTGAATACAGCAGGAAACCCGGCATATTCCCCAACCGTAAATGGTTTCCGGTAAGCATATACAGATGCGTAAGTCAGAAAGGTAATTACCGATGCAAATGCGGCAACATACACATCTCTTGATTTAATCTTATCAGAAGATAAAGGGGCTGATGACACGTATCAATAAATTACTTATGACAATCTTTTCAATGAATCCATGCCGGAACCTGAATAGCGCATGCGCATTACTAATGGCTATTCCTGTCAAAAAAGAACTGTAAACAAAGAGGCCTGTTTCACTTAAAATTTTAAAGAGGGGACAGGGTGAGAAATGCCCTGTCCCTGTATATGAATCTAAAACAAAGCCATCCATCTATTTGAGCAGCCACATTTTTTGGTTCAGGTCATCCTGCGAAAATTGCTGTGCAGAAATTGCAGCATTCCAGTTGATCGCATTCTGGGCCTGTTCTGAAACAGGATAGGCCCATCGTAATGGAATCACTCCGTTATTACCCACACCTGCACCGGATTCAAATGCCGGCACTCCTGTTCTGCGCCAGTTATAATATGCCTCATACCCTGAATTTTCGAACAGGCTTATGTATTTCTGCATCACGATCTGATCAATTGCCGCTGAAGGCGTAGAAGAAAGTTTCACTGCAGACTGACCGTAATAGTTATCGAAATAAAATTTAAAATTATAGGGCCTCACCTGCGTTACCGAATTGGCGCCCGGCGGTAAAAAGTAAGCATCAAAAGATGTATCCGACGGATTGATTCCATAAAACTTCATGGATTCAGTAATACCGGTCTTATACCATGTTTCTGCATTGCCTGCTATCCATCCCCTTTCGATGGCTTCAGCTATATTAAAACACATTTCTTTATAACCAACCAATACATCCGGTTCACCGGTAAAATCAGCATAATATCTTTTGCGATTGATGAATGAATATAATCCTGCACTTGCATTCGCATACATTGTCTGAACCGGTTCACCGGTGCTTGCCCCTACAAAATATTTAAACTGGCAGGGAGATTGAGTAGTATCCCAAAGTGCGCCGGCAGGTTCGCAGGTAACAAAAACGCGGGGATCGCTTAATGAAGTTAGAGCCGAAACATATGTTTTCGCCATGTTGAATCGTGCGGCAATGGATCCATAGTTGCTCGGATTAAAAGGATAGGTACTGTACGTATTGGAGCCCCCCGGGTTATATACAAACCTGAAATCATCATCCTGGCTCGTAAACACCGGATACCTCGAAGGGTTATTAAAAATATTTGCGAATTGAGCAGGCACATTCAGCGTAGCATCTGATGATTTATTGCTCAGGGCAATCAGCACCCGGAGTTTAAAAGTATTTACCACCTTTTGCCATAGTGAAAGATCTCCGCCATAAAAAATATCCTGGGATGCAGACAATGAATTGTCATTGTTCGCGATCAGCGTTGTAAAATCCGCGTTGGCCGTATCCAGCTCATTTAACACATAGGTAAATACCTGCTCCTGCGGAGTATAAGCAGGAGAAGAATTTTTGGAACCTTGTAATGCATCTGTCTGCGGAACATCTCCAAATAAGGAGGTTAAATTGTAGTAATAATAGGCGCGTACAAATCTTCCGACTGCCTCATATGGATTAACGCTTTCCGCCCCTCTTGACAGTGCCTCATTCTCCATTTGCATTACATTCTTTACAACGAGGTAAGGATCAAAAGACGCATTATCGCCGGTCCATGAGTATATATTATTTCCGTAATAATCGTAGTTCTGGCAATGATATTGGTTCCAGTCCTGAACATTATCCCACGAATTAATGCCTCCCAGGGATCCCTGGCTTCCCGTACCGGATATATCCGTGAGGACCGTACCCAGTATAAGCCCCGGTGGTACGCTGGTTGGGTTGTTAGGATTTGCCTGCTTTTCCTGTATTTGTTTGTTGCACGCAAATAAAATGACTGATGCAACAGCAGTATAAAGTATTTTCGATAAACTTTTCATGTTTGTTACTTGATGGGTTTAAAAAGTAAGGTTTACGTTAAATCCATAGTTGCGCATGGTAGGAGTTTGCAGCCCGGATCCGCTGTCCTGGGTGTATTGATCTATATCCAAATCCTTGAATTTACCGGGAAAGAAATACAACAGGTTCCTGCCGACCAATGATACTGTTGCTGCGCGTATAAATGAATTTTTACCAAACAGGTTTTGCGGCAGCGCGTAAGTAATAGTCACTTCCCTCAGCTTGGTATAGGTTTTCTTTACAATATCGAGATCAGGGATCGAGGCCATACGCGTTACAAATGGCTGCACCTGGCTTTTTGTGGTATTGGCCTGTTCTGTAAGATCCTTCATGTTGGTGATTACCCCGGTTATGGGATCCAGTTGAATGGGCGCCCCCACAAGGTTTACTCCTTGTCCTGTATAGGCTGCTATGTTTGCCTCATCCTGCGGGCGAGCGGCACCCAGCGCCCCGGTGGCTGCTTCTATGTGACGGCCTCCCTGCAAAGTTTTTTTCCTCACATAATCTTCAATTACACCTCCCACCATACCATCGAACTGGAAGTGCAATGAAAATTGTTTATAGCTTACAGTATTTATAACACCCCAGATGAAATCGGGATCGGCATGCCCGAATATTTTTTGAGCAGAAACGCCGAGGTCTGAGAAGCGCGTGTACACACCGGTACCGGGATCAATTACCAATTTACCATCAGGTGTTCTTACAAAGGCATTACCGTATACCAGGTCAATTCGCTTACCATTATATTCATAATTATTCGGGTTTGAATTTTTCACCCATTTTCTTACGTAAGAAGAATAGTTGGCCGTAATACTCCAGCTAAAGCCGTTTAAATGTGTAATTGGATGCGCGTTTAATACCACTTCCCATCCATCGTTCGTGTATACGTTGCCGTTAGTAAGGTAGGAAGAATAGCCGGATGCCGGTGATGTTCCCTGGTTTACGATTCCTGTAT
Organism: uncultured Ginsengibacter sp.; assembly: GCA_964627765.1. Lineage (GTDB taxonomy): Bacteria > Bacteroidota > Bacteroidia > Chitinophagales > Chitinophagaceae > Ginsengibacter. The sequence continues at coordinate 39,346 of CAZVKO010000025.1, forward strand.
TTTTGTAATGATAGCGGGTTATATCAATACCCAGCTTATTGTCCAAAAAGCGAATGTCGGCGCCAAATTCTGTTGACTGCCTGTCTGCAGTATAAATATTAGGACTCACCGTCTGGTCGGAATACTTTGCGCTATTCTGGCCGCTGTATGTCGGCGAAAGTGAGTAAGTCTGCGAAAACTGGTAAGCAGGGCCGCCATAGGGCGAATACCAGGTATAGCCATATCCCGCAGCGGGCGTAGCACTTATATCCGGAGAAAACAACGGCGAGGTGCCCCCATCCTTACTTTCAGCATAGGAGCCTCTTAGCTTCACAAAGGAGATTGCCTCAGGAAAATGCACATAATCTGAAACCACGGTAGCCAGGTTAAATGAGGGATAATAATAGCTGTTGGTATTAGTGGGCAATGCAGAAGATTTATCAACGCGGCCGGTTACGTTCGCCGTGATATAAGATTTATATCCCAGGTCAACAGAATAATAGGCGCTCAATACCAGCATGCCTGAATGAAAACTGCTGCCGGTTAAAGGTCCCTGTGAATTGGAAAAAGAATAAATGCCGGGAACATTCAAATAATTTGTCGATTCAAAATCTGAGTTAAAAGATAAGTTGCGTACTGTTCCGCCGCCAAGAGCCTGCACATCCAGAAACCCGAGAATATTGTCTTTATGAAATCTTGCCTGCAGGTCAATGTTCGATTCAAATAATGACCGCCTGTCTTCCCTGTAATCGCCCTGCCGTAACTCTCTGCCATACACGTCCGCGGAGTACGGAAGCTTTTCCGAGTTAAACATATCATAGGCATTCATCGCAGGTCTGAATTGAAAATCGATACTATTGTTCAGCTTATAATTGAATGAAAGGTACCCGTACTCGTTGTTTTGATAATGACCTCTTAACCATTCATACGACATGAACCACGGGTTGTTGTAACGATAGTACTCTGCATAGTTTTGCTGAATTCCGGTTTTACCGGGCTGCCAGTAATTGCGTATGTTCGGATCTTTTACGCTCCAATCAGCGCCACCCCATGTAATGATGTTATAAATAACACTATTGGGGCCATAATTTACATCAGGCACGTTGGGCGTTGATTGCCTGCTATAATTAAAATAGGAAGTGAGAGAAAATTTTGGATTGAATCTTTCTGTTAAACTTGCAGTGAAGTTTCCGTTGTTCAATCGCGTATTGGGAACAATGCCCTGCTGATAGGTATTACCAACAGAAAGCCTGAAATCTGTTTTCTCTGTAGAAGAACTTACGGCAATGCTGTTTGACTGGATAAGCCCTGCCTGCAAAAAATTTTTCAGATTGTCTTTACCTCTTGCCACCCATGGAGTGGGTTCCACGTGACCGGTATAAGTGCTGCCATCAGCAAAGGTGGTTACATAATTTTGAGTGGGATCATACTTTCCATCATATTGAGGTAATAGTTGTCCTCTGAACTCCGGGCCCCATACATCATAATCGTAATCATTAATGCCAACACCTACTGCACCACTTCCAAAATAGGAAGCGGGGCTTGAACCGCCACCGCCAAATGCATATTTACCATTGTCGCCCGGGCCGAACCTGTCATTGTATTTCGGTAATGCAATAAACCCTTTATTAATCTGGGTACTGTTATTAAAGGTAACCTGTAGCCCTTTTCTGTCTCTTGTGCCTTTCTTGGTCGTAATAATAATGGCCCCGTTTTTTCCCTGAAATCCATATAATGCCGCTGCATTAGGCCCTTTCAATACAGTGTATGTTTCAATATCATCTGAGTTGAGATTATAAGTATCCGAGGTAATCGGCACACCGTCCACTACAAATAAAGGACGATCACTGGAGCCATTTTCTCCACGAATAATCACATCCGCAGGATGGCCGATCTCCTGGTTAATATTTACCTGTAGTCCCGCTACAGTTCCCTTCAGAGCATTTACCGGATCGGCTTCCTTTGCCTTTGCAAACTGAGATGCATCTATGGTTTGAAGCGAGTATCCCAAACGCTTGGCTTCTTTCCTGATACCCGTTGCCGTTACCACTACCTCATTCAGCTGCTGTTTTACAGGGGTCAATTGTATTTCACTGATCTTATCGGAAGAATTAATTTCAAGTGCCTGGTATCCTATAGACGTTATTATAACTTTTGTATTAGGCGGCACATCGAGAGAGAAGTTGCCGTTAGCATCTGTTGACGTGCCGGTTGAAGAATTTTTTATAGTAATGCTCACACCGCTTACCGGCATTTTGGTGACTGCATCAATTACGTTACCACTGAGCGTATGACTCTGTGCATGAATCACAGCAGGAATAAAAAATGACAAAAGAATAAACACCAGTGTTCTTCTTACGCCGGGATCAGATTGCATCATAAACATTAATTTTTGTGAGCGGCAAAGCTATTTTTGGCATGTTAAGGAGTCGTTAAAGCCGCTTAAACAAAAGGTTATGCAATTGTTATCAAGGTTAATTCCCGGTTAAATAACTGTAAACAGGATTTTTTCCGTAATGATTTGACTAAATTATCGCACGCGCGATCTTTTTAAAGAGAGATAATAAATACTAACGGTAACGGATATTCGAAATTTAAAGAAATACTTTTATTACAGAAGGGTGCCTCTTAAACGAACTTCACCTTTATTTCAATATTTGTATTTCTCCCCTTATCGTCAGCGCAGGATATTTTGATGAGGGGCGTTGTGGGATTAAAAAAGATTTTCTGATGCGGTTTTGCTGCTGAAAGAAATTTATCATTTACATACCAGTATACCTGCGAAACATCGTTTGAAGGAGAACATGACAAGGTGAGCTGCTGTTCCTGCCTGTCCATAATGATGTAAACCATTCCATCATTGAGCGAAGTGATGATTGGCGCCCTGCCGCTGAATTCCCTTGTGCATGCCGGGTTGTGCGGAGGAATTTTTTCAAAAGCAATATGCCTTGATTTATAAAACGAAGCAAGCTCCGGTGATATGTTTTCAAAAAATTTGGTTTTATAACCGGCAGGCGGCAGGCAGGAGGTGCAATAAGAATATTTTTCATCTCCCGAAATCCATACCTGTTTCAAATGATCACACTTTTCATTGGCGGACACACCCGGTATGTAATAATCCATTACCTGGTCCATACAAAAATCGTTTGGTACTTTTCCCGTCTTTTCACAAACCAGTCTGAAACCCAATTCCTGCGGCATTTCCTGCCACTCATTTTGCGCATTATAATCAATAGCATTAAACAACCTGAACAGCAACGGCGTGGCTACTGACGCCCCGCTTAAATCAGGCACCCCTTTTCCGGAAAAGTTTCCAATCCAGACACCTATCGTATAATTCTTGTTATACCCTACGCTCCATGCGTCCCTGCGTCCATAGGAGGTTCCTGTCTTCCAGGCGATCTTTGGAATATTTTCTGCGCTTTCATAGGCATTTGGCAAATCGGGCCGGAGCAATGTTGACAAAATTTGCGTGAGCATATAATCTGAAGCGCGCGATATAATAGGTATGCCATGGATAAGGCTATCATTTTTCTTTTCATCCGTTGTCCACTTCAACGGATAATAAATCCCATCATTTGCAAAACAACTATACAAAGCAGTGAGCTCATCCAGGCGGACACTACAGCCACCAAGTATTACGGACAAACCTTCTTTATCCCGGTTTTTCCACGTATCGGTAAACCCGGCTGAACCAAGTGTGTTTAAAAAATTTTCTAACCCAAGCTGATTTAATAATTCCACCGCGGGGATGTTCAGGGAATTTTTCAAAGCATCCTCTGCAGTTACCTTACCACGGAAATTCAAATCATAATTTTCGGGAGTATACCCTGCAATATTGAGCGGCACATCCTCCAGCATTCTTTTAGGCGTGATGAGGCCTGCATCAAAACACAGCCCATACAACAATGGCTTCAGCGTGCTACCTGGCGACCGGGAGGCCTGCACTCCATCCACCTCTCCGTAGTTGTCGCGGTCATGAAAGTCCGGAGAGCCCACATACGCAAGCACTTCATGCGTGTTGTTATTTACCACCAGCACCGCGGCATTATTAATATTCCGGTTCTTCAATTGTTGTATATAATTGGTTACAATCAACTCCGTATTTTGCTGTATTGTCTTATCTAATGTGCTGCGTATTTTTTCCTGCGAAATATTTTTGCGGTGTAGCCGCCATGCAAATTGCGGCACCTGGCAGGGCGCATGCAGCCTTTTTCCTGCAAATGGTTCATGCAAGGCGTCACTGATTACATTGCTTGCAAATAACTTTTCATTTTTAAAATTGGTCAGCCATTTATTTCTTTCCAGCGTTAATTCGCGATCATTTTTTCCCGGCCGTAAAGAATTGGGGCGATTGGGTATCACCGTCAATGCAGTGGCTTCGGCAAGCGATAATTTATCAGGAGTTTTATTAAAATATAAAAGCGAAGCCGTCTTAATACCCTGGATATTGCCGCCATACGGCAAAAGATTGCAATACATATCGAGAATTTCATCTTTGCTGTAATGAAGTTCCAGCTGCCCGGCACGAAACATCTCGATGAACTTGTTGAAATAAGTTCTGCTTTCGGGATGCAGCATGCGCACCACCTGCATCGTAATAGTTGAGGCGCCGGATGTTCTTCTCAGATGAAATAGATTACTGAACAATGCCCTGCCTACCGCAACCGGGTTAATACCCGGATGGCTGTAAAAATATTTATCTTCTTTAAAAATGATTGCTTTTTTAAACTCGGGAGATATTTCATCAAGAGAAGCTTTTATCCTCCATTGTTCATCTTTCGCCAGCCACGCATACAACACCGTACCGTCTCTCGCTTCTATAACGGGTGAGTATGCGATATCAGCTTTAAAAGGAAATAACAAGTCCGATAAAAAAAACAAAAGCAGCAGTGACAGGAAACCAATACCTGAATACTTCAGTATTTTAAAAAGTTTCTTCTTTATGTTAGTACCAAATTTCATTCGACTTTATTTGTCCGAAACACTGACGGTACCCGCTCCATTATAGGAATGATACTCGCCATTATACATTGCATCGGCCTGAACGGGCCCCAGCTGATATACCCCTGGTGATACCGCACGAACCATGTAATAGAAATTCTTTGAAGCGCCCTCCGCGCCGGTAAAGAATAATATCCGGTCATCGCGAATATCCGTATAATCAGGTGTCGCTTCTTTCGTGATCCATTTCATTTCCGGCATTTCGGTAAGCCGGGTATTTTCAATTTCAAAACCTGCGGGAAGCATGTCTGTTACCACCACATTTTTCACCTCTTCATATCTTTCGCTTTCCAGGGTAATCCGCACCACAATCAAATCATTCAGGTGGAAGCTATTGCCGCTGATCTCATGACCGTCCCTGTTATAAAATGTTCTCCGGACACGCAAGTGCTTATCTTCCTCAACATAGCTTCCATCCGATGAGATACCGCTTTGTTCCCAGAAATAATAATAGCTGCCATTCCCACTTACATTTACTCGTATGGGATTACCAATATATTTTGTTGCATCCAATGTAATAACCGATTGGGTGGTAGCAACCGTTTTACCGCCAACCGTGACGGAAGCGGTAGCGTTGGTATTATTGCTCAGTCTCGCCAATTTACCTAATGCCAAAATGCTGAATGCATTCTCCTGTGTATTCAGGTAATAGGCGTCCTTCAATTGTTCCGAAAGTTGTCTTGCCATTATACCCACTTGCTGATTGTTCGGATCAACGTCTATCAGGACATTCAGGGATACTGCCAGGTCTCTTATGTACGAATAAAAGCTGCCCCCAAAAGAATTGTCCGGCTTCTCTCCTGCAAACGCAGGCGGCATTACTTCTTTTCCCTGTGCCGGCTGACCCGAGAGCATGAACGCAGCAGCAAGCATATATTTACTATCAAGCGTGAGCAGCTCCGGGCGGGCCTTGTAATAATTCATATATGACTGCTGCGATTGCCCTGCCAATGCCAGCACGTATAATGAATAGGCAACTTCTTCAGGTGCGATAAGTTTGGAAGCATTGTTATTAAAATAAAAAATTTGCGTTTCCCTGCTGTTCAATTTGTATTCCATATACCGCAGCAGCCGATCCACTACTTTATCATTTACTTCATAGCCTGCCTTTCGTGCCTCAATAAGGAAGTTGGCCGCATATATACTCCCCCACCAGCTTTCATAAGCTCCACCCGGCCAGTAGCTCAACGCGCCGTCAGGCAATTGCATGGACTGTAATTTATTTATTGCCTGCTGTACATTATAGGCGGGATTCACATCCTGGGTGGTAGTTGCCGAAATACTTTTTACCAGATCATAATAATACAATTGTGGAAATGCAGCAGAGGTAGTTTGCTCTACGCATCCATACGGATATTCAACAAGATCGGATAAATGCTTCGTGAACCGGATCAAAGGAGATTTGCCAACGATCAGCTTTGCAGCAATCGTAGAAGGAATAAATTTATTTTGAAGATTAATATTCGTTACAGCAGTTTCATTTGCTGATCCGCTGCCCGTAATTTTTTGCAAAGATGCCGGAGGCCTTATACTTATTTCTGTTTCATTGGTAAATGTTTCTTCCGGCGTTTTTACTGAAACAGTTACCTTGCCTGCACCAATTGCAGGCTGTGCGCTTACATTAAAAACCATCCGCTGCTCACTGTTTGCAGGAATGGTAATTGTCTGCGAATTTTCGCCGGAAAATTCCAATGGACCGGAAAGATTTACGAATACCGTGGCCTGTTCAGCTTTATTGGTCGTATTCGTAAGGGTGACGGGCATAACCACTTTATCCTTCGGACTTAAAAACCGCGGCAGCGCGGTACTGATCACCACAGGATCGGCAACTTTCATGTGCTGCTCTGCACCGCCAAACATTTTTCCTTTATAGGCGGCGGCCATGATGCGCAAATCGCCGGAGAACTGCGGAATATCAATTGTATATTTCGCTATACCATTGGCATCCGCCTGCATAATGCCACTCCAGAAAGAAACCAATTTTACCCGGTTCACAAAAACGGGATTCACGCGCATTTTTGACTCTTCCGACATATCGCCGCCTGTGCTTGACCGGGTGGTTTTTATTTCGGGCAACAGCCATGGATACATATCATAGCTATTCATCGCCAAAGCTTCTTTCTGATAGAAATATTCGTAAGGATCAGGGGTAATGTAATTTTTCACCTGCAATATTCCTTCATCTACCGCGGCGATGGTTACATAAGCGCCCGGCATGGATTTTACAGTAATCGTTTGTTTTGTTTTTGACCTGGAACCGGACACCGCCTCCACTTTTACGGGTAAATGACTGGAACTGTTTTCAACCAATGCTGATTTAATTCCATGGGCTACTGTAAGCGGCATATTATCGCCGGCCATTGGCCTGAATAACGTTGCAGAAATATATACATTGGGTAAATAGTCGTCATCAGCTTTAAAGGATAATGAAGCAGATTTGTTCTTTACATCTACATAGTAATATTTGATCAAATGATCCCGCTCAATCGTAACCAGCATTTTTCCGTCGAAAGGTGTTGTAAATAATGTATTGATCGTTTCTCCCTGCTGATATTTTTCCTTATCGGTGGTAATATCAATATTTCCTTCGTTGTTCACTTCAAAAGATGTGTATTGTGTATCGCCATATCCCCACGCATATAATTCTGCAGAGACGTAGCTGTTGGAGCCGCCGTAAAAGATCCGCACTTCGTAATCTCCGCTTACCTGCGGGGTAAAATAAAATGTAGTAGCAGCACCGGAAATGGTAAGCTGTTGCTGCGAAATGGTTTTATCATCCTGCCGGGAAACATAGCGGAAACTTTTGCCTTGCTCTTCTATTACCGTATGCCATTCTTTTTTGATCACCTGTACCTGGACGGTGGCAGACTGAAGATTATCATTTTTATCAACTGCAATCAATCCGATCGGCGTCGGTTTACGTGTATCAACATATTCATTCTGGCTGCTGATGCCGATAAATAAAGGTTGGGTATATACTGTAAAATCCTGGTAGCGGTGAACAGGCCGCCCGGTTTCATCAAAAACAGTTGCAGCAAGGTTTCCCTGCAATACACCGGTATTGGCAATATCTTTCGGCAATTGAAATACTTCCGTTGCGCTTCCTTTTTCATTTACTTTCGAAACATGCAGGTCGCTGTTGAATGAAAAATTATTCACCACGCTGAAATCATACCGGGGAAATTTCTTTGATGAAAAAACCGATTTGCTCAGGTTCAATTCGCATTCATACTTTCTGTTTGCCGCAGGCGTACCAAACAGGTTATCTGCCTGTATTGCAGCAACTACGCTATCAGCCGGCCTGTATTCTTTCTTATCAATATTGAAATTCACTTTTATCCTGTCCGGTACAAATTCTTCCACACTTATGTCGTACGTATTTAGTAATACATCATTGCCTGTTAATACCTGCAAAGTATAATCACCCGTTAATGCTGTGGAGGGTATTGAAAATGACGTTTCTGCGGAGCCTTCGCTGTTGAGTATTTTTCGCATCGTAGAAAATTCTTTTCCATTGGGCATAACCAGTTTGAATTTTACGGGAACTTCGCCGGGCTGATTCCATTTTTCATCACGGACGACCGTGGATACATGCATCATTTCACCCGGCCGGTAAAGATTTCGCTCGGCATAGATCATTGCGTTCAGCCCTGTGCTGTTGGGCATTCTGCCCCCTACATCAAATCTTGATGTTTCAATCAGGCTTTTATCGAGCCACACAAAACTGAAATCATCGTTTTTCTTTGCTGTTACCATACCTACTTTGAAGCCGGGAGCGTGGCTGGCAATTCCTTTAAATGCCGCCACCCCGTTTTCATCCGTAACAGCGGTATAGAGTTTCTGATTATTCGTACTATAAAATGTCACACTCACATCCTTGATGTTCGATGCATCCTTTATTGAATTGGCAAACACATACATGTTATCCTGCTCCTGCTTTACAATTAATCCAATATCTGAAACAGACAACACTTTTGAATCCTGTATCCAGTAATGATCCTTAGACGCCACCGTTATTACGTAAATGCCATTATAGTCCCTGATCTTGTCAGAAAAATCGAGGTGCAGAATGGATGCAGCATTTTCCTTTGGCAGTTTTGAAGTCACGAAATCGTTTTTGTAAATAGTGTCTCCCAAATTTTCCGTTTGATAATAGGTGTATTCACCGCCATTTTCTTCGTCGCCTTCTTCTTCATTGTTATTTGCATCGTATCCGTAGCTGTAATCTTTATCTCTCCGCATGAATTGCTCCAGGTTGTTTTCATAAACCTTTATCACAGTCACCTGCACTGCAGGAATGTTTACGATATTCAGCGCAAGATTTTTATAACCATTCGATGAGAGGTACATTCCTTTCTGGTTCACAAAAGAAACTGATGGTTTCAGCCTGCCAAAAAAGACGGAGGTGGAATAATCCGTTTTCATTTTGCCCCCGAACGCTCCTTCCAGCTTTGATGAAATGGTTAACTGGTATGTTTTGTCAGGTGAAAGCTTTGCACTGGTGATGGTAAATCCTGCATCATTCAGGCTTACATCAAAAGGAATCCGGGGCTCTATGGCAATCATATTTTTTAAACTATCTTCCTGCACCGGCTGAGAGGTATTTACTGTAATGGTTCCCTCATTACCATCATGGCTGGCGATAACCCCTGTTATCGTCAGGTTGAATCTTGAAGGAATAGAGGTATTGACAGCAGTATCATTTGCCGACACGTATGAGCTATTCGACACCGGGATACCTTTATTCATTTGAATTTTCAGAGGCGTTTCCTGGTCCAAATTACTTACCGGTGCAAACTGCAGTGACAACGTACTGCCGCTTCCTTCATTCGTTGTCATCATACTAATATTATTACCATCAGAGCTTAATTGCAGGTGCGATGCCGCTTTGCCGAGATTTACATCGTAGTTAAAGCTCACATCGAGCTGTACTACCACATTGGACGCATTTTTTCCGCGTGCATAGGAAACGTGCGTCTCTGTAATGCGCAAGGGCGCCGTATGAAAATGAAAGGTCTTTTCAGCGGGCAGGGAATATGCAACTTTACTATGGCTCAACAGCAATGAAGTAAGCGTTGCCGTATACTCTGTTCCGGGTTGAAATCCCTTCGAAGGAGAGAACATTATTTCATTTGAGCTGTTCCATTTAAATGCTCCCTTAACAGCGGGGGTAAATTCAATATAAGCAGTGCTATCCCATTTTTGCAAAAGGCTGTCCGGATAAATATCTTTATCAAAAGTGAATATGAGATTTTGTTGCTGCTCTATTTCTCCTTCAAAGTTTTGGTGACTAACGGTCAGTTCGTTTTTGGCTGTCCGGCATGAGATGCTGAAAAACAAGTACCCGATGAACACTACGGATACGCAATAAAAAAGTTTCATATTAATGCATATTGCATTAAAGTTAACAAATGGGTCAAATCAAAAAAAATAACCTTGCCCGGATTTCTTAGTTAAGGAAAATTTAATTGAATACTTCTCAAAAAAAGCTTTGTCTTTACTCAATACCCAGAGGATACTGATAAAAGAATCAATACTTCAAAATTTTGCTGTTGAAAGTTTCGCCGTTTGGCAGCGAAACTTGGACTATGTAATAACCCGTGGGGACTGAGCTAATATCCGCTTTATTTATGCCGCCCTGCAAAAATCTGTTTAACCCCTTCTTTCAATATAGCAGCCGGCATCATCAATTTGCCGGGTAATGCATCAAACAAAAGCGTTTATACGTTGACGTTATAGATTTACATTGCAGCCAGCTTTTTCAGGAACTCATCTTTTCTTCTTGACGATACTTCCAGCTCTGTGCCATCCGTCAATAACACAGAGCCGCCTTTACCTTTGTTATAACTTTTGATATATGCCAGGTTTACCAGATGAGAATTATGTATTCTGAAAAAAGAATAAGGCGAAAGCATGGATTCAAACTCCTTCAATGTTTTGGCTACTACCATCTTTTGCTTATTCTTTAAATAGATAGTAGTATAATTGATATCGCTGTTGCAACGAACGATATCTGCCACATCCATGAATTCAAAACCGCTCACCGTAGGAACTATAATTTTTTTTGGAGCAATGTTGCCTGCCTGTGTGTTCACCAGCAATGCATCAATTTTTTCGACAGCGGTTTTTTGCTTTGCATTGTCCATGAACTTAAGCAACGCATTATTCAAATCATCTTCATCTACCGGCTTCAGCAAATAATCAATGGCGCTGAATTTAATCGCCTGTATCGCAAAATTTTCATATGCCGTTGTAAATATTATTGCAAAATTGATGGAACGCAATCCTCTCAGCAGGTCAAATCCTGTTTTATCATGAATCTGCACATCGAGGAAAACGAGGTCTGGCTGCTCAATCGTAATTAATCTGGCTGCTTCTTCAATTGTTTGTGCGGTGCCGCAAATGGTAAGCATGTTGCCATATGCCGGCATCAATAATTTGTGAAGCCGGTTAATACAATGAAGCTCGTCATCAATAATCACCACTTTTGTCATATATCAAAAAGCTAATGCTTCAGGAAAAGTAACTTCTACCCGCGTGCCTTTTTCAAGCGGGAAGATATTAATTGCCGCGTTTGATTTTTTAATTGAATTTATAATATCAATTCGTGCCCGGGTAATTTTCATGCCCAAAGATTTTTTTTGTGCCTGCGAATACGTTACTGTATCCGGAGCTATGCCTTTACCGTTATCTTCTACCGAACAATTGATCATATTGCCCTGTTTTTTTATGTAAATAAAAATTTTGGCATCTTCCTCATTTCTTGAAAATCCGTGCCAAATGCTGTTTTCAACAAAGGGCTGTAATATCAGGGGTGGTATTAATGTATTTTCGGCATCAATGGCATCCTCTACTTTTATTTCGTACCGGAATTTATTTTGAAGCCGCATGTTTTCCAGTTGCATGTATAATTCCAGCGCACGGAGATCGTCAGCCAATGGCACTTCTTTTCTTTCAGAATTCTCAAGAATCGTTCTCATCAGTTTGGCGAATTTTGTTGTATATAAAGTGGCTGTAGCCGTATCATGCTTATCGATATAATCATTTATTGAATTTAAAGAATTATAAATGAAATGAGGATTCATCTGGGCGCGCAGGGCTTTCATTTCCGTATCAGCAACCTGTGCGTTAAACTCTGCTTCTTTCTTTTCCTGCAAAATATCTTTTCTCCTCTTATAAACAATAATACCGCCGAGAGAAACCAGCACCAGGATAGAGGCAATGACAATCGTTGCATTCCGGATCACTTTCTGACGGTTGATCTCTGCTGCATCCAGGGCCTGCTTCTTATCAAAATTGTACTGCATTTCCAGTCGTGTAACCTGCTGCTTGCTCTCGTCGCTCAGCAATGAATCATTCAGGGCATTAAAGTTTTTTGCGGCAAGCAATGCCTCTTTGTATTTACCCAGTTTTTCTTCCGTCATACTTAATACGCTGTATGCCTGGCGGCGAAACTGCAGGGAGCCGGCCTCTGTAGCTGCAGCCAGTGCAGTATTGGCATATATTTCCGCACTATCGAGGCGATGGGTATAAAACTGTATCAACGCCATATTTACCAGACTCACTGCTTTGGTAAGGATGTTGCCGGTTTGTTCTGAAAGCATCAGGCTTTTTACCACATAATTTTTTGCATCAGCATATTTACCCGCATCAATAAAAGACGTACCCAATGCATTCAACGCCCCGATCCTGATCATTGTATTTCCTTTTTGCTCTGCAAGGGCGAGACTTTTTGAAAAATAATAATCAGCGCTGTCAGCTATGTGCTTGTCGTAATAAACATTGCCGATGTTCAGGTACAATTGTTCTTCACCCGGCTTATTTTTCATCTTGTTCAAAAGTGCCATGGCCTGTTTATAATATTGCAATGACTCATCCAATTGTTTCATATTGTAAAATATGATGGCGATATTGGCTATGGTATTAAACTCAAGAACAGCGTCTTTTGGATTATTGTTGGCATCAAGCGCCTTATGATAATACGCTAATGCAGATATTTGATCGTTCATGCCGTAGGAATAGGCTACGCCCTTTAACTGCAAGGAGCGTGCAATTCCCCTTTTCCATCGGATCTCTTTGGAAATCTTTAATGCTTCATCGGCATACGCAAGCATGCTATCGGGGTTGCTATATACGGTTGCCCTTGCTAAATTCATCAGCAACAATACTTTGTTGGTATCATTGGCAGGCGTTGAGGCAATTACTTTTTTCAGGGAATCAACAATGTTCTGTTGTGCATAAGATACCTGAGCGGCAAAGCACCAAAAGGCAATTACAATTAGTTTTCTCATTGATTCATATTTAAATCGCTGTGATCTTTCAAAAGGCAAATAAACGTGTTGTTTTCACCGGTGCAAAAAATAAACGGGATGCAACAAAAAATAAATGCTGGTTGCCATGAGTATGCCCGGTACAGTAGGTTTACCCAAAAATTTAAAATTACAGCTATGAACTTTCAAACATTAAACAAACAACGCAAATTTATTTTAATTGCAAGTGTTTTAGGTATTATTTCTGTTTTTTTGCCCTGGGTTTCCATATCCGTATTTGGTATGAGCCAAAGCGTTAACGGCTTCCAGGGATGGGGTGTCGTAGTGTTTATTTTATTTATCGTTAGTCTTTTTGTGTCGCTGATGGGCAATCAGACCGAACCGCTTGAAGGTACCAACAGGCTTGCAGCAGTTGCGTGCGGTATAATAATATTGTTTTCCACGATCATGGGTATAAAAGGGTCCAAAACCAGCCTGGATGGAGGGTTAGGGCTCGTTGATGCAAATGCAGGTATAGGTTTCATACTGGCATTAATCAGCGGATTGGCTCTTGTTTTATTTTCATTAATTTTTAAAAAGTCGAACGACAGCCTCAAAAAAAGTATTGAGGGATTAAAAAAGAGTATTTCTATACCCGCAGTTTCAGCCGCCACAAACAATGAACCGGCAAAAAAAGACGGCAATGATAAAATTGCGCAATTGGAAAGGCTTACCAAACTAAAAGAAAGCGGAAACATATCAGAAGAAGAATTTCAACAGCTGAAATCAAAACTGGTTGATTAGTTAAAGGATAAAAGTATTTTTTACCCCGGCTAAATGAGGCACAAACGGGCTAACGATGAAGCATATACGAAGAAAATAATTTATCCGACAGGATCAAGCTTCCTGTCAGCATCAGGATATGGTCTTTATCGGCTTACCTGCCTTTAAAGGGCGCTGAAAAGAACTGATCGGCTTCTTTATTAAACTCATCAGCATGCTCAATTAATGTTCCATGCCCGGAGTTGGGAACGATCCACAAATAAGCATGGGGAATATTATGATAGATGTCAACTGTATGATCCAGCCTGATCAGATCATGATCGCCTGCAATGATAAGCGAAGGGCATTTTATTGAATGCAATGTGGTTAATGGAATATCGGGCTGTACATAATCCAGCATAAAAATCTTCCAGTCATTTCTCTCTTTAGGTGCGGTAAGGTGTTTTTCTTTGTTTTGGAGATAATAATGATACCCATCCAGCCACACAAGGGGTACAATGGCAGTGGAATCCGGCCAAAGATTGGCACCGGTAGAAACCAATTTCTTCACTTTATCCGGGTGGCGCATTGCCAGCACCAATGCATTAATACCACCGTCGCTCCAACCAATCACATCTGCAGAGTCAATATGCATTTCATCCAGTAATGCAGCAAAATCATCCGCCATCATCTCAAAACTCAATGAATCACCATTATCCACGGACTTACCCTGCGCCCGGCTGTCAACGGCAATTACTTTATATTTTTTTTCAAAGTAGGGGATCGTTTTAGTGAAAGCGCTGATGTCTCCTCCGTTTCCGTGAATTAACAACAACGGCTGCCCCATGCCATACGTTTCAACATACAATTTTATACCGCGAACGTTGTAATATTTGCCAACTTTGGGGTTGTTGCCGTAGGGGATTTTATTTGACTGGGCGTATGTCAATATTATAAACAGCTGCAAAAAAGAAACCAGCAATAAAAATTTTTTCATAATTAAAATACAATCAATTGACTTCAAAATGCTTTTTCATTTTCTTTGGATAGTCTGCGAGCGCAATTTCAGGATCGCCAATTTCAGGATGCCAGAGTTTTTCCCATTCAAAGCTATAGTAACCTTTATAACCTCCTGCACGCAATGCATCAATGGCTGCAAAAATGGGCACTTCGCCTTCACCCAATAATTTATAATGCACCTCGCCATTTATTTTCACTGCATCTTTTATATGTGTATGATGAATGTACGGCTTTAATGTCTTGTAAACTTCAGTCACAGGCTCGCCGGTAACCGTCCACATATTCGTCACATCCCAAACTAATCCTATGTGCGTACTTGCAGCCGTTTTCATCACTGCCAGCACATCTGCAACATACACCATCGCACCATGCGTTTCGACCAACACAGTAACATTACTTTCTTTTGCATAATCGCCCAGTATACCAAGGCCTTTAATGATCAGGTCTATCGTAGTTTCTTTTGATTGATTCTTTGGAAATTCGTTAGGAAACACACGCACATAAGGGCAGTCAATTTTTGCAGCAAGGTCAATGAATCGTTTTGCTTCATCTAAATTCTTATTCCGTTCTTCCCCTTCGGGAAAATGCAACATACAGGATGAGCCGAGATCAACAAACTTCAGATTATTATCTTTCATGAGTTGCATAGTTGATGCAATGCTTGTTGCATTGATAAACTGAAGGCATTTGGTAAGATCCATTTCGTGCAATATGCCGCGCAGCTCAATACCATCATAATTATTTTGTCTGGCGAAAGAAACTATTTTGTCGAAAGGCCAGTCAGGGCAACCGAGTGTAGAAAAGGATAACAAAGGCTTTTGCTTTTGAAATGAAAAAGATGAACCAACCATGGCAGATGCCGTAAGTATCACGGATGTTTGTAAAAACTTACGACGGGTAGTTATCTGCATTCAAGTGATTTGGGACAAGGTAAGAAATAATTGATAACAGCCCCTCCCGGCGGGAGAGGGCCTTAGAGCTCTTTATTTCAAAGCTTTTCGCGAGCAAGGTAATTTTACAATTTCAAATTATCATTCTCATCCATTTCCCAAAAGGGATTAAAAGCAACCTCAAAAACATACCCATCCAAATCTCTGAAATATCCGCTATAGCCACCCCAGAAAACTTTCTGCGCAGGCTTGATAATGGCAGCTCCTGATTTTGCGGCCTGCTCCATTACTTCATCCACTTCTTTTTCTGACCTGGCATTGTATGAAATAGTTATACCTGAAAATTGAGAGGGCTGATAGCCGATTGTTACATCCTTTGCGAGCTCCTGTCTTGGATAAAGCGCCAATGTAATTCCACCTAAGGGAAATAAAGCAAGATCATCCATGCTTTTATCCGACTTGTTCCATCCCAGCTTTTCATAAAAATTCAATGACTTTTCAAAGTCATCCACGCCGAGGGTGATCAGGTTAAGCTTTTGTCGCATCAGCTAAATTTTTAAAAATATTTGCTAAGGTACATCCATTGGCGGGGCGGCTGAAAAAAAGATGGATTATACTAAATCCTTCCCTCCTGCGTTATCCAAATACGTCCTTAACGATTGCTTTTAAAAAAGACTGAATCCAAGGGGCTTAATGAAATAGCATGGCAAGAGCGCAAAATGCATATACTCCTCCTTTCAGCGAGATGATGTTGTACCGCAACCCTGAATTGCAACAGAAAAATGCAACAGGAGCTAACGGATCAAAAATAAGAACTATTAATTCCGGCATTGCTGCCAATGCTGCCGCTGCTTTACGGTCGGGTATCAATGCAATCGTTCCTGCAGCGGCATCTGAAACGCTTCAGAAACGTTTTGCGCAGGCGCTCACCCAATGGCTGGGTACAGCGGACGCAGACAAGCTGCCGGCATGTGAAAACATTTCTGCATTAACTGATTTCCAGATTACTTCCGGTCACTCGTTTTCAGACCGGTTCAATGTACCTGTCACAATTCATCAAACCAATGACAGTAAACTAACGGTAGGTATAAACGCTTTTACACCCACCCATGACGTATCTGCACCGGAGGGAACTGTATTGCTGGAAGTGGTATTTGCAACGGCAGGATGCTTTCTTAACACGGGCATCAGCACGGGGGCGCAGGTAATGCGGATACAGGTTCCCTATGGTGATTCGGAAATTGCTGCACAGTCTCTTCATTTCAAAGTACCTTCTGACAAAGGCGTGCTGATAGTAACCGGAGCATGGCTGCAATATTATACCGGTAAAAGAAACGGAATTGAACGGGTGGAGCGTGCAGAATTCTTACCGTCCAATGTATTGAAAGCGCAATACCGCTAATAAGACAATGTAAATACTAATCCATAAAAAAGGCCCCCGCCACGGCGGGGGCCTTAATTTCTACTTCCACTTTATGCTATAGTCTTTTCGTGCATATTTACATCGTTCCTGAATACTACCGTATTATCAAAAACATCTACCAATACAGGATGCGATTTGTCTATAGTGCCGCTCAATAATTTCTTGCTGAGCGGGTTCACGATTTGCTTTTGGATAAGCCGTTTTAATGGCCTTGCACCAAACTGCGGATCAAAGCCATTTTCAGCAAGATAATCCAGGGTATATTCGCTGAATTCCAGTATCACACCGTTTTTCAACAGCTGATCCTTTAAGGCATGCAGCTGTATCCGGATAATATCTTTTATTTCTTTCTTTAGCAATGGCTGGAACATAATGATCTCGTCCACACGGTTCAGAAATTCAGGGCGAATCGTTTGCCGCAACAGTTCCATCACCTGGCGTTTGGTATTTTCCACCACTTCTTCACGATTGGCTTCGGTAACATTTTCGAAGTTGGCCTGGATGATCTGGCTTCCCATATTGCTGGTCATAATGATGATGGTATTTTTAAAATTCACCACGCGGCCTTTGTTATCCGTCAACCTGCCATCATCCAGCACCTGCAATAATATATTAAATACATCAGGATGCGCTTTTTCTATTTCATCCAGCAGGATAACACTGTATGGTTTTCGTCTAACCGCCTCCGTTAGCTGGCCGCCTTCATCATAACCGACATATCCCGGAGGTGCCCCCACCAGCCTGCTTACGGAATGTTTTTCCTGGTATTCACTCATGTCTATTCTCGTCATCATGCTGTCATCATCAAAGAGATATTCAGCCAGTGCTTTTGCCAGTTCTGTTTTACCCACACCGGTTGTACCCAGAAAGATAAAAGACCCCAGGGGTTTCTTCGGATCGTGCAGGCCTGCGCTGCTTCTGCGAATGGCATCGGCCACCGCTTCTATGGCTTCATCCTGGCCGATTACCCTCTTATGCAATTCTTCTTCGAGATGCAGCAATTTATCTTTTTCACTTTGCATCATTTTACCAACCGGAATGCCGGTGGCTTTAGATACGCTTTCTGCAATGTCTTCCGCATCCACTTCTTCTTTCAACAATCTTTTTTCATTTATTTCATCCAACTGCTTTGTATAACCGGCAATTATTTTTTCCTGCTCTTTTAATTTACCATAACGTATTTCAGCTACCTTTCCATAATCTCCTTCACGTTCTGCTTTTTCCGCAGCCATCTTCAGGTTCTCTGTTTCTGCTTTGGCATTCTGCACTTTTTCAACAATTTCTTTTTCCTGCTGCCATTTGGCTTTGAAAGTATCCCGTTTTACCGAAAGATTGGAAATTTCCGTATTCAGTTCCTTCAGCTTTGCATCATCCTTTTCTCTTTTAATGGCTTCGCGTTCTATTTCGAGCTGGCGTATTTGTCTTTCGAGCGTATCCAGCTCTTCCGGCATGGAATTCATTTCGAGGCGAAGCTTGGCAGCGCTCTCATCAATCAGGTCTATTGCCTTATCAGGCAAAAACCGGTCTGTAATATAACGATGCGATAGTTCAACAGCTGCTACAATTGCCTCATCTTTTATGCGAACATGATGATGTGTTTCATATTTATCTTTTATACCCCTGAGAATGGAAATGGCATCATCCACGCCCGGCTCCTCTATCATCACCTTCTGGAATCTTCTTTCAAGCGCTTTATCTTTTTCAAAATATTTTTGATATTCATTTAGTGTTGTGGCCCCGATTGCTCTCAGCTCGCCGCGGGATAAGGCCGGCTTCAAAATATTGGCAGCGTCCATTGCGCCTTCGCCCCCGCCGGCGCCCACAAGCGTATGTATTTCATCAATAAACAAAATGATCTCTCCATCGCTCCCGGCTACTTCCTTTACCACTGATTTCAGCCTTTCTTCAAACTCGCCTTTATACTTGGCGCCGGCAATCAATAAACCCATGTCTAATGCAAAGATGATTTTGGATTTAAGGTTTTCCGGCACATCGCCGTTTACAATACGATGGGCAATGCCTTCAGCAATAGCGGTCTTACCCACGCCGGGCTCACCCACCAGTATCGGGTTGTTCTTGGTTCTTCTTGATAAAATATGCAGCGTTCTCCGAATCTCCTCATCCCTGCCGATAACAGGATCGAGCTTATTGCTTCTTGCCAGTTCATTCAGATTCTTTGCATATTTGTTCAATGCATTGAACTGTGTTTCGGAAGTTTGAGACGAGACAGTAGACCCTTTCTTTAATTCTTTAATTGCGGCAATCAGGCTCTTTTCGGTAAGCCCCGCATCTTTTAGAATTTTTGCACTATTATCGTTGCCTTGTACTATGGCAAGCAGCAAATGTTCAACACTTACAAATTCATCCTTGAAATTTTTCAGCGACGCCGCAGCACGCAACATTACATTGTTGAGATCGCGGCTGATCACCTGCGCCGGCTCGCCTTCTCCCATCTTCGGCAATTTCTTCAAACTTTCATTCAGCTTCGTCTCAACAAAGCTTACGTTTACATTGTTCTTTTTGAGTAAATATTCCACCGGGCTGTCCTCATCCTCAAGCAATGCTTTCAACAGGTGTTCGGTTTCAATGTTGGGATTTCTTTCATTATAGGCAAGCTGCTGCGCTTTCTGAAAGATCTCCTGCGATTTTATAGTTAAATTATTTATGTTCATATATAGTAATGGTGTTTAAAATTTTAATCAATAGCAACAAATTTTAATCCAACAAAGTTCATTGAAATTCTGTCTGGCAGATACGCCATTTTCTGCCGCAAAAGCAGCCTGCCGGAGGTCATGCTGTTATTTTTTCAGGTAATATTTTCCACATTACAGCCCGACCCTCTGCCGCTCTCGTTTTGTGTTAAAAACCGGATACCCCTGCCGGAAAGAGGGTCGCAGGCCCGATACAGTTTCAGGCTTTGTCCGAAACCGTCCATAGCGAGTATTTTTGTAATTCGCTATGCTGCCTGAACGATCATACAAAGATTTTATAAAGCAAACCGCCGCTTCATTAGGTTTTGATTATTGCGGTATTGCCAAAGCAGTAAAGCTTGATGAAGATGCACGCCGGTTGGAAAACTGGCTAAACAAAGGCCTGCAGGGAAAAATGGATTACATGAGCAACTTTTTTGATCTGCGCATTGACCCCTGTAAGCTGGTTCCAGGGGCCAAATCAGTAATCACACTGTTGCTAAATTATTACCCGTCGCAAACACAAAACAAAGAGCTGCCGCAAATTTCCAAATATGCTTATGGAAAAGATTATCATGAAGTGATACGGGAAAAGCTGAATACTTTTTTATTGATGATAAAAGAAAATATTGGCGAAGTGCACGGCAGGGGTTTTGTAGACAGCGCGCCGGTATTGGAGAGAACCTGGGCACAAAAAAGCGGGATGGGATGGATTGGCAAAAACGGGAACCTGATTACAAAATCGAACGGTTCATTTTTTTTCCTTGCCACTTTAATCACGGACCTTGATATGGAAGCAGATGATCCTTTTGTCAAGGATTATTGCGGTACCTGCACCCGGTGCATCAATGAATGCCCTACCAATGCCATACTCCCGGATAAAGTGATTGACGGCAGCAAATGCATTTCCTATTTTACCATTGAGCTGAAAGATACATTGATCCCGAGTGAAATGAAAGGAAAGTTTGAAAACAATCTTTTCGGATGCGACGTATGCCAGGATGTTTGTCCCTGGAATCGTTTTTCAAAACCGTCCAGAGAAGCTTCGTTTAACCCTGTTCGTGAGGTGTTGAGCTTTACAGAAAAAGATTGGGAAGAGCTGACGGAGGAATCCTTCAAAATTATTTTCAAAGATTCACCCATCAAACGAACAAAGTTCAAAGGTATTAAAAGGAATCTCGCATTTATCCGGTCTTAAAAGTCTACTCCTGCTTTTAAATCCACCCTCCCGTTATCGTAGTGATAATGCTGGTAGTCTACGGGGCAAAGTGGGGCGAGACATCCGCTATAAATTTTAGCAGTATTATGAAGCTCTTTATACGCAAAGCCAGCGCTAAAGGTGAGAAACGATCTTTTGTTCTTCAGAGGAATCCGTATGCCCATGCCCACATTTGTGTATAGACCGCCGCTGAACCGGTATGAAGTATAATAGCCCGCTTCTTTGCCGGGTTTATTATGGCCGTTATTAAAATTATATCCCAGGTCGCCATATCCAAAAAGGATACGTTTCTTACCGACGTACACCCGCTGATCAAAAAATAAAGGGTACGAATTATAATAATAGTAATCAGCTCCCACGCCGATACCCGAGAAATAATTTTTAAAGGCAATTCCGTTTATGATTTGAAACCCCCAGTCATTCCTACTTTGCCCGATGAAATACGATAGTGAACCTATCGAGCGAAAGTGTATTTTTTTTTGTTGTGCGTGCAGCTTAACACAAGCAATCAATGTCAAAAATATCAATAGTATTTTTTTTCGCATAGCCTTAACTGTTAGTTGGCGATATTTATTTTACCCAGCAGGTGGATATTATTGGGATCACTATAACTGTACTCATACAAACCATCCTGCGCTATTACGATCGCAACATTGTTCCACGTAATCACATCGTAGGTTTCCATATTTCCAAATTGTTTCAGGAGCTTCAGGTTCTGCACATCAGAAGCATCATACACCTTCAGCCCGTCCGTTCCGTCGCAAATGAAGAGCAGGCTTCCGTCTTTCGACAGTCCCTGCGGACTGGTGAGCGGATATGTTTTCACCAGGCTCGCATCAGTCAGGTTATTGAGTTTTACAATGTCGAGCTGATTATCGTAGCCAAGACATGTAGTACCTGAATGAAGCGTTATGTATGCGTATTCATCATCTGCAATTACGGGATCACACTGGCGTGCATGAGTGAATTCACCGGCTTTTGCAGGACTTGCCGGGGACGAGCTGACATCGTAAATAAATGTGCCGTTGTTCGAACCAATGAACAGTTTGTCTTTAAAAGGATAAATCGTCTCCACATGATAATCCACCATCGACTGACCGTCATAGACCGGATTGCCGGGAGTACTAATATCAAATACGTTTAAATTCTCGTCATCAACAGCATACAGGTGGTTATTTACAATTGCAAATCTCGACATGGAACCTGTAATGCCAACCGGATTACTCATTGAACTTCCGTTTTGAACCGATGTGGATGCGCTTGCAAAATATAATACGCCCCCGGGTATGATGGTTCGCAGATCTCTGCAATTTTCCATGATCGTTGTATCGTGCCTCTTCCAGTCATAAATTATTTCTGCGCTATCCGCAGAGAGATAAGCAGCACCATAATACCGTTGCGGAAAAACCCCGCTGATAATACTTTTCTTAACAACATTCAAAGGGTCAGAAATATCCAGCACTACCAAATCGGTATAGAGATCTGCATACAAAGTATTTCCTTTAATAGCAAGATCAACATTGCCCGGAATATCAATGAACCTAATATTTTTCGGTGATGAGGGATTGCTATTATCCAAAACATGAATCCCTTTATCCAGCTCATTTAAAAAAATATAATGGCCCATCAATACCATCTTACCCGGCTGCTGAATGTCTTTGGCAGGATTACTTTTAATGTTGGCTCTTACTGCTTCGTTAGTTTTATAAAGAGGCTCAAACCAGGTATACGTATAAGAATACCTGCAGGTGTCTTTAACACATCCGCTTAATAAAGAAAAAAGAGCCAGCAATGCAATAGAATATGCCGAGGTCAATTGAAGCTTTCTCATTGTAATGATTTTGATGGTTGACAACCGGCATTGGCCAACCGTTGCATGAAATCATTTTATTTTTTTAAAGTCGCGGAAATATTCAATCCTGCAAAAGCAAAATGTGCATTGCGATATAATCCGCTTTTGGCAACCGGTAATAAGCTATAAGACATATAAGGGCCAATCAGTACCGGTATTTTCTTTCGTGAAAAGAGCTCAACTGCTGCTCCGGTATTAATATCCGCGCTTATTTTATTAAACTGTGAATTATCATGATAATAATAGCCGGTATTATAATTCAGCTGTAAGGCATTAGCATAAATTAATTGCGAAATGGCTGCACCGCCTTGCAAAAAAACGGGTACGGATTCGCTTCTGTTAAGCTGAAATTTCATCGAAAGAGGAATTGATATAAAACCAAAATGATTTTGATAATTTTCAGGACCTCCGCGCAAAACATTGGGAATCCGGGAGCTGTCAGCAAGTACTTTATTATTCAGATTATAAGAAATAAAGCTGACGCCGGCGCGGAAAGTCCAGCGATGATTTTTCCCTGTTGGCTTCTCTGCATAAATACCCCCGGCAAATCCGAAAGAAGCCTTCAATGGTGATGGAGTAATTGCGCCGGGTGGGCCGGAAGAGGAGCCTGCCAGATTCAGATAATCCGGCGCAGACCTGTTATTGAGCGCAAGGAAATGGCTCCCTGCGCCGGAAATACCCGGTATCATGGTTGCTCCGAATCGCCATGTATGTTTTACATTTTGTTTCTTACCTGTTTTATTCGCGGCAATATTATTTGCGGATGATTTAATCTTTTTGTCTCCGCCGGTAATTTCTCCCGAGAAAATATTTATCTCCTTTGCGCGCTGATTGGCAGCTATATTCTTTACATATCCCGGAATTTCCATTTGTGCTGATCCTGTTTCTGACCGATCCGCCCTTCGTATATCAGGCAAGGTGCCGTCTTTTGTTTGCAAAGCCTGCTGGTGATGAGAAGATACAACGGATACGGGTAAACGAAGCTTTTTTGATAAGGCAGGTTGTAATTGTCCCGAAATTGTTGAAGAATTTACCCCAGCAGCTCTTTGCTGTGAATTTTGTTCATTTGTAACAGTGTGAGCCGGGGAATTTGCCTGTGTCCGATTCTTATTATTTTCTTCCGTGCTTCTGTCCCTGATATTTTTATTGTCAACATTTTTCTGAACAATCATATTTGTCTTGGCCCTGTTAAAATTATTCCATACCCAATAGCCTCCGCCGCCAAGTCCTGCCAGCAACAGCAGCAGCAGCAACCATTTTCTTGAAGGCCGGCGCTCCTTAATTCGCTCCTCAATATTTTTCCAGGCCGCATCAGAGGGCTGCATTCGCAACTCATTCATTTTTTGCTGCACCTGTTTCTCAAAGCTATTTTTGTCCATATTGCACGGTGTGTTCGTTCGATGAAAACTTTTCGATCCATTCTATCAGCAAGGCTCTCGCCCTTGCATACTGCGATCGGGATGTACCGTCGCTGATACCCAGCATTGCCGCTATCTCCACATGTGAGTATCCTTCTACTGCATGCAGGTTGAAAATTGTTTGAAATCCCGTCGGCAATTGTCGTATCAGCTCAGATAGCTGTTTTGCTTCCAATTGTATCGCAGGGTCGTCTGCAGATACGGGATGCAGCGTCATTTCGCTGAATGAAAGATCGTATTGGTAGCGCTTACTGGTCTTTAAAAAATTCAATGCCGAGTTCACCATAATGCTCCTGATCCATCCGCCCAGCTCGCCATCAAACTTATAGGTGTGGATGTACTTAAACACTTTTACAAAACCTTCCTGCAACACATCTTCGGCATCTGCCAGGCTCTTTGTATATCGGTAGCAAATCGCCAGCATAATGGGTGCAAACAGCTCATACAATTCCCGTTGCGCCGCAGGCACACGTTTAATGCAGTCATTCACCAGCCTTTTATGATCCATATTCAAATCCTGATTGTTGACAACGGGTAAGGGAAGATCGTTGCATCGGGAGAAATAATTATTTGCAGGTGGATTGGGGCTGTCACCGGCAGTACGTGCTTCCCACAATGAGCAGCTTAAGTGAAGCCGTATCGAATTGTATTTGCGAAACATAAAAATACAAAAAGTGACCTCAGCTTCACCTAACCATCAGCGTTAGTTCCGGCCTGACGTTACGAATTGAGCGATAGAAAATATTTTGTACATTAGGTTATTAACCGGCAGCAGTTGCCGGCGGACGTTTTTCAAATTCCGCCACAAACACAAATGTTTAACCGTTGTGCGCAACTTGCAGACAAACTCGATATACAAAACCATTTCTAATGAGTATAAGAAAGAATTTTAACAGTTCAGGAGTTCCCCGAATTGGCGACGCTTTCCCTCAGGCTGTGATAGCTGACAACCTCATATTTATATCGGGGACACCGGGAATTGCCCCCGCTACAGGACAAATTATTAGCTCTGACTTTGAGCAACAGGTGCGACAGAGCTTTGCAAACATTAAGACAATTCTTGAAGAGGCACGGTCTGACATATCCAAGGTTGTTAAGACAACAATCTTCATGGTGTCAGGAAATGACTTTGCAGTGATAAACAAAATTTATAAAGAGTTTTTTCCTGAAAACGCTCCTGCAAGAAGTACACCGCAAGTAATGGCTTTCCCTGCCGGAATACTTGTTTCTGTTGAATGTATTGCTCAAGTTTGACAAAATTCAATGCAACAATTGCGTACAACAAATGGAGATTGGCAGGGAAGGCAAGCTGAATTGGTAATTATCATTTTTTAGAAACGGTTTATAATCTGCTTCTGATTACTTTGGCTTATGACCGGTTATTCCTAATGATTAAAAAATGGCTACTTCTTCCCCAGCTTCTTCACCACCCAGGGAAGCGAAAGCCCTTGCCCCAGCAAAGAAAATAACACGACCACGATAGAAAGAAAAATAATTTCATTCCGCATCGGGAAAGGCGAGCCGTCATCCAGGCTCTCGGGAAGACCAATAGCAATAGCCAGCGAAACAATACCCCGCATACCCGACCATGTGATAATAAAGCTCGTTTTGGAATCAAACAATGCGTCCTCGCTGATGCGGCGTTTACCCTGAAAAGCCCTTTGCAGATTGAATTGCTGCAGATACACCCTGATCATGCGGATACCTAACGCGGTTACAGCTATTAACGCTGCATACCTGATATAAGTCCATATTTCCGCGGTATTCATCTTTTTCAACACAATAGGAAACTGGAGACCAATCAATAAAAAAATCAATCCATTCAGCAGGAAAATAATAATGTCCCAGAAATTCTTTGACTGGCTTTTAATTCTTTCAGGAAATTTCTGGCGGCTCAACCTGGACATGCTTAATCCTAAAATAACAACTGCGATCACTCCCGAAACATGAAAA
Organism: uncultured Ginsengibacter sp.; assembly: GCA_964627765.1. Taxonomy (GTDB): domain Bacteria; phylum Bacteroidota; class Bacteroidia; order Chitinophagales; family Chitinophagaceae; genus Ginsengibacter. The sequence goes on from CAZVKO010000025.1 coordinate 65,805, forward strand.
TTCTCAGCGACCAGATACGTTACAAACGGCATCAGCAGGGTCAGCCCGATGACCACCATATCATTGGTACGAAAAAAACGAAGCACGAACCGCAGCAAAATTCCTGCGATCATCCCTACCAGAAATCCGCCGGCCAGCACCAGCAGAAATTGCAGCGATGCCTTCCACCAGACAAAAGCAACGCCACTGACGGCAGCTATTGCAAAACGGTAGGCGATCAGCGCCGAAGCATCATTCACGAGACTTTCTCCTTCTAAAATCGTTATGGTTTTGTGCGGCAGCTCCAATCCTTTGGTAATGCCGATCGCCGCTACGGCATCGGTTGCAGACAGAATAGCGCCCAGCACAAAAGCAAGCGACCAATTCATGCCCGGTATCAGGTAACGGGCAACGACGGCAATACCCATGGTGGTAATAAATACCAAACCTATTGCCAGCGTGCCGATCGTATTGATATTGGTCTTAAAATCTTTGAATGAAATGTTGAATGCTGCATCGTACAGCAACGGCGGCAGAAAAAGAAGCATCACGATTTCAGGGTTTAGCTCTATATCGGGCATCGCGGGCAGAAAGCCGACGCCTATGCCTGCCAGCAACAACAATACAGGAGCCGGCAGCTTTATCTTATCAGCCATGCCGGATACCCCGATCATCAGCGCCATTATAATCAGTACAATAGTATAATTTTCCATGCTGCAACAAAATTATTTCTGTTTTATGGCCGATAATAATATAAACCGGTCATTTCTGTTTTTAGATAATTCTTTCGGAACAACGCCCGAAAATTTTTTTATCTCTTTGATGAAATGCGTCTGGTCGGCAAAGTTTTCTTCGGGAAAAAGTTTTCCATGCGCAATATGATTTAATGATGCACGAAAACGAAGTATGTTACAATAGGCTTTTAACGAAAGCCCGAATTGCTGATTGAAATAACGGTTGATCTGCCGGCTGCTCCAGAATACTTTTTCAGAAAGTTCTTTTACAGTAATGGCTCCGTTTGTTGCATAAATCAGCTCAAACAATTTACGTTTTCGTTCATCCATTTCTTCCGGCAAAAGGGACTGGATTTTTTGCGTTGCCTTTTCTACAAAAAGGTCAAAATCCTGCAAATCATTTTCTGAAAACCCCCAAAAACCATCGGGTAAAATTCTTCCGCTATTGACAATGTCGGCAATCGGTTCACGAAAAATATATTCTACGGCAGGCAGTTTAAAACTAATGCAAAATATCAGGCAGTTGGCAGGTATGGTGGCTTGCTCATATTGAGTAAGACCGCCAAGCTGTACAATGCGAAAAGGCGCTGCGGCTGATTTGGAAAGAGATACATCAATGAGTCCGTCGGGCAATCCTGTCGTTTCTTTACTGCAATCGGATGGATTATGCAGGAACCAGAAACTTTCTACAAAATCAGCAAGTGATTTGTCGGGTCTAATAATTTTATATTCTAAATCATTATCCATGGCTGCCTGTCCATTTGTAGAGTGTTGTCTTAAAATGACCGCTAATGGTTTTGGCATGGCGGTCGTTTAATGCCTGCTGTAAAGTGTAAGGTGCAATTTTTTTTGGTAAGCCTCATTTCTGTACAACAGACAAAATGCAAAAGTTTAAAATTATTTTTAGTACCTCTCATTTCAATACGTTTGAAATTGCCTCATTTTTTGAAACATTTTCATGATGATGGTTAACGTTACAAATTTTTGTAACTTTTAATTATTGTAAAGTTGGTTTTTCATTTTGAATTAACTTTAATTTTTCACAACACTCGCAAGCGGAAGATATTTATACAGGATTCAGTAAACTCTTTAGAATAAAAATGCGAATATGAATGACCGAGCAATTGCAGGAAAGTTTGTTACCGAGATGTTTGACTACGATGGCGGTCGGCAGGTGACAGTATATGTCCCACCAGATCCACCTGAAGCAATTATCTTCTCAGGTGACGGTCAACGAATCTCACAATGGGGCGGGCTCCTCGAAACAGCAGATATGCCATCTACGATGATCGTCGGTGTGCACGGGCTGAGGGATGAAAAGCTACGGCTCCATGAGTATTCACCGGGCTTTGACCCAGTGCGTTTCGCAGCTCATGAGAAGTTTTTCGTAGAAGATGTTCGTCAATGGATAAAGTCACGGTTTAGCATAGCCCTAACTCTGGAACGCACAGCAGTGTTCGGAGCTTCGGCCGGTGGCGAGTTGGCGCTGGCTATGGGGCTCAGGCACTCCAACGTTTATGGTACGATTCTTTGCGCCTCACCCGGCGGTGGTTACAAACCGACGACTGAGGCAATACCGAGTCTAATTCCACGCACCTACCTTGTTGCGGGTACACAAGAGCCTTTTTTCCTTGAAAACGCCATGAGGTGGGCGAATGCGCTAATCAATGCAGGTGCCAACGTTGTGATGAAAGAGCGGGACGGATTGCACGGCGGCAAATTCTGGCAAACAGAGTTCCCAATGATGGTGGCATGGGCATTTGGGAGCAGGTCCAATTCAAAAAACACGTTTACAAAAATGTAAGCAGTGATAATTTTAAAGATAAAACTGCACCTTACAAAGCAGTTCGTGCTTTTCTCTTAATGTTCCTTCATTCCTTTAATGGTAAATATTTTGAACCATTAAGGAGTTAAGATTATTAAGGTTTTTCTTCTTCATGTTTCTTAATACCTTAATGGTCTTATATTTTTCACTTTCTCACCGCTACTAATGTTATCGGCTTGCGCTGTGTATTATTATTAATAACAGCCGATGCCGCTTCCACAATAAAAGCAGAAGAGCGATAATTCTTTTGCAGCGCAATTTCTTTTGCTCCGAAATCTTCGCTGAAGCGGAAAAACAACTGCACATCCGAACCGCGAAAACCATAAATGCTCTGGTCAGGGTCGCCAATGGCAAATATGTTTTTGTCCTTTGCCAGCAGCTTCAAAAATTCATACTGTAACGGATTAATGTCCTGCAATTCATCCACGGCAATGTAATGATAACGCTTGCGACAGGCTTGCAGCCATTGCGGTTCCTCATTCCATAATCTTACAACTGCGCCAATAATATCAGCAAGGTCAATGCCGCCGTTCTGCAACATGAAATCGCGATAGGTGGCAGCGATTTTGGCTATTGCAGTTGCACTTTCTGTTTTGTTATTTTCAAAATAATTTTTTAATTCAGCAGACAGCTTTTTAATTTCTTTTTCTTCCTTATCAGGAAACAGCATTCCAAGAATAATCTCCCTGCTTTCATCGTCATACACTTTGTTTAAGCTCTCATATCGTTCCTGTAAAATGGTAAAGCAAAGTGAATGAAACGTACCTAATGTAATGCCTCTCGATTTATCTTCAAGTACGGCAGACAAGCGTTCTTTCATTTCATCAGCCGCTTTATTGGTGAATGTAACAGCCAGTACTTCCTGCGGTCGGGCCTTTCTTTGCTGAATACAATGCGCTATCCAGCTGATGAGTGTTTTTGTTTTTCCGGTTCCGGGGCCTGCTGTTACCAATACGGCACCTGTTGCTTCGCAGGCAGCCTGTTGCTCTGCATTGAGCGCCGCAGATTTATTTTCTGCTTCATTCACTGTTAGCGTTTCCTTTTCTATTGCTGTTCCCTTGCTTTTACGCTGAGTGGTTTTATTCACCCCATCCATACCAAAGAAATTCATCTGCCCTGTAAGCGCCGCCAGCTCGCCTTCTTTGAAAATTTTAATCACGCCATACTCACCATCATAGCCGCCCTGCGGATTTACCTGCTGTATGCGCATCCGCCTGATAGCTTCTGCCACTACCACGCCTGCTTTTTTCTCAATATCCTCAACAGGTGTCTGTTTCAATAATGTAAATTCATTACCGAACGAAGAAATAGTTTGCTGAAAAGATTGTTGCACAGCCTTGCTGGAAGGAGAAACATTTTTGATTTCAGAAAGTATTTCCGGCAATGGAATGATGTAGTGAAAATCTGCAGCGCCTTCGGGCTTCTGGGATTGCTTCCTGTCGGATAATTCGGTAACGCGGTGCAGCACGCCAATAGTAAGCGGTTGCCCGCATTTGGGGCAGATGTTTTTATGGCGAATGCTTTCTTCCGGCTCAAAGCACACCTCACATTTACGATGACCGTCCATGTGGTATTTGCCTTCTTCGGGAAAAAATTCATACGTACCCAGGAATCCCTTTTTGTTTTTTAACGCATCGAACAAGGCATAATAGCTGCGTTCCGTATCGAATAGATTTGCTTCCCTTCCCAGCTTCTGCGGCGAGTGCGCATCGGAATTAGACACCAATGTGTATTTATCCAACATGCTCAGCCGCCAGTTCATTTCCGGGTCAGAGGACAAGCCGGTTTCCAATGCAAAGATGTGACCGGATAAATCGCGGAAACATTCTTTCACACTGTCATAACCGGATTTGGAGCCGAACATCGAAAACCATGGCGTCCAGATATGAGCGGGAATCAAATGCGCATCACTGGAAGTTGCCAAAACAATCTCCAGCAAATCACGGGAAGGCAAGCCCAATATCGGTCTGCCGTCTGCTTCCAGATTACCAATCTGCGCCAGCTTTGCATTGATGCGGGCTACAGTCTCAAAATCGGGTGCATACACGCAGTTGTGGTTTTTGCGCACCTTATCGCCATATTTATAAATAGAGCTGATTTCGGAAGTAAGACAAAACCGCACATCGATATCTGCACATTTAAATCCGGGCACATCCTTTGGCGGATTTTTCAGGCGAAAAAAACCTGTGCCGTCCGGCTCTAATTTTCCTTTCAGCTCTTTGAACCAAAGCGGATGCGTGAAATCGCCCGTACCCACCAGGTGGATACCTTTGATACGTGCCCACTGGTAAAGCGTTTCCAGGTTCAAATCCTTACTGGTGGCGCGGGAATAATGCGAATGCAGATGCAGGTCGGCAATGTAAAACATACTACTTAAAGTTCTTATCCGCTAAGTTCGTTGTTTAATTTTGTATAAGAAAAATGCAATGAGCGATGTGTTATAAAAGTTGATAATACCGGCTAAAGCAAATTAGTATACTCATTATTATTTTTTTGTTGATGCGATAACCGGTAAAATATTTTTATCAGCACTACAAATCATTTTACACTAAAAATAAACCCGCACAATAAAGAATCCCTGCAACGAAATTCTAAACATGGCATAAAAACTATCGCAAGATCATTATTCTTTTTTATTGCATGTTGCTAAGAAAATTCAGGATGGCATCATTAACAACACCCGGAGCTTCCATATTAACCATATGCCCCGCTTTCGGTACAACAAGCTTTTGAGCATTGGGAATTTCCCGGGATAGTTTATTTGCCACGTTCTGAAAATCGGGAATATCATATTCCCCGATAACAACAAGCGTGGGAACCGTAATTTGTGCAAGACGGTTTATTGCCGGAGGTTGCGGAACAATTGCAGGATCTTTGTTTACCCAATGCCATCCCGAATAATCATCAACCATTGTTTTCAGTTCTGCAGCAACAAAAGGATTTGTATTTGCATGAGCAAAAAGTGAATGTTCCGTCCAAAGTTTTCGTGCTGCATTAAGATTATTTTTTGCCGCCGAAACCAGATTGTTCCATTCTTTTATCCACGCATCAGACCAACTGCAGCCATCCGCAATGCTGTCGAGCAATATCAAAGATGAAACGGCATGCGGGCAGGTAAGAGCGCATCGCAAAGCCATCCGCCCGCCCATGCTCAGAGCAATGATGTGTGCATGTTCCAACTCAAAATGATGAAGCAACGCAAGATAATCCTCTTCCTGCGAGTAAGGAGTTTGCTCATCAGGCAAGTCAGATTGCCCGAACCCGCGAAAATCATAGCTGATAACAGTGAAATTATTTTGCAATGCGGCTACCTGCTTCTTCCACATTCTGTGGTCAAGCCCGAAACCATGCATTAATACTACAGGTTCGCCCAGCCCCTCTTTAATTGCATAAAGAGAAGTTCCATTGAGATGAAGAATATTACCGCTTGATTGTTCCATTCTTATTAATTATTTCACGCTGAAAAAGTAAACCCAGGCAATGAAAAATATTTGCAACGGAATTCTGAACCATAAATAGTTAATGCCGCTGCCTTCAAAATTGCCTTTTTGATAATCTACTTTTTTAATGGCTGCATGAATGTTTGCAGGCAGCATTAATAAAAAGAAAATAATCAAACTCCACGCTGTTATTGTTCTGTAATTTGTAAACAATAAACCAATACCTGCAATTATTTCAAAAATGCCTGTAACAAAGACAAGCGCATTTTTAAAAGGAATAAAGCCCGGTATCATCATTGCCATTCCCTTTTTAAAAGCAAAATGTGCAATGGATGTAAAGCAAAGCATTACACACATGGCAATGTTGCCTGCAAGTATATAGTTCCATTGATGTCGGACTAAAAACAGTATCAATAACGAAACTGTAAATGCGATGATCAGAACGATGAACGGTTTCATGATGCCTTGATTTTGGGCTGTTGGTCAGCGACTGATAACAGCATAAAATTACTGTTGTTAATGTTTATTCCGTCAGCCCCGCCTGCAGCAATATTTTTGTTAATGGCAAACTGGTTGTTGAGTTAATTGTTGTTTACTGTCAACCTGAAATACTTTTGATGAAAAAGTAAAGCCAACGCAATTGCCGGATTGATTGAAAGGTGAACAATTTTTGCAACCGCCATTATGTTCGTGCTTATGTGTTTTTTGCGTTTGTTGTGCTTCGTCTTTACAACAGTTCATTGCACAACAAGGAACTGTCAAAAGAAACAGGATGTAAAATGAGAATATGAAAGTAAAAATTTTCACTGCTGCAAAGATATGAAGGAGGATAATCAGAGAGTAAATGTTGCCTATTACAGCAAAGCCCACCACTAATATGTGATGGGCTTTGTTTAATCGGTGACTTACTTATTTATTGCAACAAGGGCTTCCCGGATAACAACAGGAATTTCCCTGTGCGCAGCAGTCTGACTTTTTTGTTGAACTGCCGTTTGCATATACAACGGCGCTTGCAAATAATAATATTGCAGAAATGCCGGCAATTATCTTTTTCATTTTTTACGTTTTAAAATTTAGAAAATCTGTTTACTGTTTTTAAAAATTAAACAGATTCGGGCGGATGCCAAAAATCCTGCATGTATGATGACAGCACATTATCATCTGTTGGATTAATTCTTTTATTCTTTGAAAAGAAATGAGCGAATGAAAAAACTGCTTTGTCAAAATTGATAAAAGTGCAATTAGAACAAATTAAAAACGGGTTATCACAATGTCCGTCATTGCAACAATTATTATTCTTGTCTTTTGATGATTGATTGTTATGATTGTCAGAACAGCATTTGTCTGTAACAGCTATTTTATTTGAGTCGGCATTTATTAAATTAGTCAGCATAGGCTGTACGGTGAGGAAAAAAATTAATACCGTAAGTATAGCTGACACAATTTTCATTATTTCAAAGATAGTGTCAATTTATGACGCTTTGCCTGAAGAGATTTGCAATTAATTAAGAGGTTTGCTGATAGTTGCAATGCTGCTGAACAGCGCTGTGTCAGCCGGTAACCAAAGCTAAATCAATGTTTATTACTGATGTTTATTGTTGTTGCTCACCTGCGTTCCGTCACAAAATAGGGTTACACACAACTGTTTGTTAGCGATTCGTTGCCCTTTTTTTGTCATTTATATATTCCAAAATATCACCCGGTTGGCAGTCTAATGCTTTACAAATTGCGTCTAAGGTGCTAAAACGAATGGCTCTCGCCTTTCCTGTCTTTAAAATAGAAAGGTTAGATAATGTCAAATCCACTCTTTCCGAAAGTTCATTCAGAGAAATTTTTCGCTTTGCCATCATCACGTCTAAATTTACAATAATCGGCATAGCTTAAATTGTTAAGTCATTCTCAGATTTCATATCTATGGCATTTTGCAATATTTTTTCAAATATTGCCGCAGCCGTTGCAACTACGACAGAAACAAAGGTAGTTACGATACAAATGGCAAGAAAACCCGCAGGGTCGTCCTCTTTGTTATGGAATATCCTTATATATAGCCCTGCCGCCACAATTAAAATACATAGTACGATTGCACAATACTTTATGCTCTTTAAAGTGTTAACCGAGTTTGATGAGAATACTTTATTTTGCCCGATGTAGCCAAGCAATTTGAACGCCTTGTACAGGGCAACAAAAAAAGCGATTGATGCAGCGTATCCATACAGGATGAACGGATCAGAGTAAATGCTGAACAAGTCTAAATTTGCAGCTCTTCCCTCGGTTAAGGGAAACCGGATCAAAATGGCAAATGCCACAATACCGGTAAGCACGATGACTGCCTGAAGAAATACTATTGAAATTTTTTTCATAATAATTTTATGAATTTATTTTATGTTACAAATATAATAAATAATTATTGATAAACAATAAATATTTATCATTTTAAGAAAAAAACCTGAACAATGAATGTTTTGTCTTGTCAAACCGATTTGCAAATTCAGAAGTTGAATTATCCGTGTAGCGTCGTTCTACAATGACCGTTAATTCATTTTTGCTTTTGCGAAACACAATATAAGCGGAATAAGCCCGGCTTTATTATATAGCGATTTAAAACACCATCCAAAAACGGCCGATTTATACTATTATCAACATGGCGCAGTCAATAATTTTGCATCGTCAAAAAATAAAAAGTATGTTATTAGAAAATAAAAAGGTTGCTATTATAGGCGGAGGTCCTGCAGGATTGACTTTAGCAAGATTGCTGCAAATGCAAAACGTGGAAGTGAAAGTTTACGAAAGAGATACTGACCGGAATGTTCGTGTGCAGGGCGCTACACTCGATTTGCACGAAGGAACAGGTCTGGAAGCGTTGAAACGTGCAGGTTTGCTCGATGAATTTTATAAAAATCACCGGCCTGCCGCAAGCAAAATGCGGTTGGTGGATGGCTCGCTCAATATCGCATTTGATGACCACGACTTTGCAACCATCACGGCAGAAACCCGTCCTGAAATTGACCGTGCGCCTCTGCGGGATTTGTTGCTCAACTCGCTGAAACCTGAAACCGTAGTTTGGGGCAGCCATTTTATTTCAATGGAAAAAGAGAATAATGGATGGCGTCTGCATTTCAAAAACGGCACAAGTCCTTATGCCAATTTCGTTATTGCTGCCGACGGTGCGAATTCCAAAGTACGTCCGTATCTGAGTGATATAAAGCCAATCTATTCAGGCATTACCTTGATTGAAGGCAATATTTATAATGCTGAAAAACACGCGCCGAAACTTTTTGCATTTGCAAAAGGTGGTAAAGTAATGGCTTTTGACCACGGGCAATTCATCGGTTACGGCACAAAAGGCGATGGCTCCATTATGTTTGTAGCCAACTTTAAAACGCACGAAAATTGGCTTGCAGAAAGTGGTATAGATTTCAACGATAAGCAACAAGTTTTGCAATGGTTTAAAACAGAATTCGCAAATTGGAGTAAGGAATGGCGCGAGTTTTTTATCAATGATACGGTCTATTTTATTCCGCGTCCGCAATATTATTTTCCATTCAATCAAAAATGGGAAACGCAGGAAAACCTTACGATGCTTGGCGATGCAGCGCATCGTATGCCGCCATTCGCGGGCGAAGGCGCAAATGTGGCATTGCAGGATGCGTTTGAATTGGCAGAAGTTCTGACGAGCAATAAATTCTCAGACATAAAAACCGCCATCTCACATTTTGAAAAAGAAATGGTAATAAGAGGTGCGGAAGCCACCAAAGATACTTTAGAAAATACTGAAAGAATGTTCTCAAAAACTGCGTTGGAACAAATGGTGGCGTTTTTTAATCAGGTGAAAGACGGGCAATAAAACATACACATTTATTGATTTTTCTATTCAGACGTGAAGCGTTGATATTTGTAAATTTGTATATAAACATGGTGCATTTTTATGACCAACAAAATAAAACTCTTTACCGCAGATGATGAATATAAAGAGGCTGATTTTATCATTAGCGAAGTGGAGAAGCTGGTAGGCGGCTTCTACAATCTGAGCGGCGACAATCCATATCCCGAAAGTCACTATGGTTTTTCAGATATTGCCGTGCTGTTTCGCACACGTGCGGTTGGTAAGGCATTGCTTGCCTCATTCAAACAATCCGGCATACCTGTGCGTTTTGGCGATGCTTCTTCTTTTCTTGAAACTTATCCGTTTCATTTGGTTACGGATGCGATTAAGCTGTACCTGAATACAAAAGACATGATTGCATTAGACAGCTTGCTGACACACGGCTTTAAAATGAGCAAAAAAGAAAAGCAGGAATTTATTTCATCTCATTCTGAAGAAAAACGTTTTACTGCGCTTTTCGGTGAACAGAATTTTGAAAAGCAGGGAGCAGAAAGTGCTGTGAAATTGATCTTCCGGAAATTCATTTCTGACGCGACATTAGACGATACCGGATTACTCCGGAAAGAAACTATCCTGACTATTGCAAAAGAATATGGTGCAGACATAGAACAATTCCTGCATCAGCTTTTAATAGACACGTACACGGATGTAGCCCGCCTTAAAACTGATGCCGTTTGCCTGCTCACCTTCCACGCTTCCAAAGGGCTGGAATTTCCTGTTGTCTTTATGGCCGGGGCCGAGGAAGGCACAACGCCTGTTTTGAGAAAAGACAGCAACATCGAAGAAGAAAGACGTTTGTTTTATGTAGCGCTTACCCGCGCAAAGGATACGCTGTTCATTACTCATGCCGCACAACGCAAAAACTATAACGAAACAGAAGAAAAAACCCTATCCAGATTTGTCGGGGAAATTCCTGCTGCGCTGATAGAAACCATACAAATACAAAAGAAACAACCCAAGCCTGAGCAGATGCGGTTGTTTTAGCAGGGAAAAATAGTGGAATACAATCTTCTGACTTACAACCAATGCTTTATTCAGTGCAAGAAAGTTGCATTATGAAACTCAGCATCAAATCAGCTTTGACCGACACGTCCATTTCGTACTTTGTTCAAAAATTTTAAAGCAACCATCCGAAAAGCATGCTTTCCCGTCCCGTAAGAAATTCAAATTATTTTTCTCTCCTCCTGATGTTTCATTTTTTTTGCGAAGCATCCCTAATGACAGACAAACAATCAGACAGTTTATTGCAGATTTTAATGGGATAGTTCAACTTAATATCCTAACCCTGTAAAATCCTCTGTTGTCAAATTAAGTAGTGACGATTACAAATTATGCCTGTAAATTCACATCGGTCTTGCCGTAATTCTCAAATCTTAATCACTATGCTGCTCTTTAATCTCTTCTGCCTTATACCCCGCTTCCTTCACCATCTCCCTGATTTTATCATCTGAAAGTTCAGTTTCCACGGTAAGAATTTTTTGGGGATTTTGTATGTCTACTTCCCAGTGTTTTATTTCAGCGTTCCCATTTAAAAAAGGAGTCACTTTAGCAATGCAATTGTTGCACATGATATTTGTCTTAAACTGATATTTCATATTTTGTCTTTTATAAAATTTTATTCGTAATTATAATTTTAATGATTTAAGGCGCAGGCTATTTGTAACTACGCTTACACTGCTCATCGCCATCGCCGCTCCTGCAATTACCGGGCTCAGCAAAAACCCGGTAAACGGATATAACACGCCTGCCGCAATGGGAATGCCGATTACATTATAAATAAAAGCCCAGAAAAGATTCTGATGAATCGTCGCAACCGTTTTCTTAGATAGTTTAATCGCTTTAGAAACCTTAGTAAGATCAGAAGAAATGATTGTCATTTTTGCCACATCTATAGCTATATCGCTTCCTTTGCCCATCGCAATGCCAACATCCGCCTGCGCCAGTGCATTGCTGTCGTTGATGCCATCGCCCACCATCGCAACTGTTTTTCCCTGTTGCTGTAATTCCTTTACAAAGGCCGCTTTTTCTGCAGGCAGCACCTCCGCTTTGTAGTGTTCTATGTCCGCCTGCGCTGCTATTGATTTTGCGGTAAACTGGTTATCGCCGGTGAGCATGTATACATCAAGGCCTTCACTTTTCAATTGCTTTACTGCATCTACGGAAGTTTGTTTTATTTTATCTGCAATGCCAACAATTACCAAAGCATTTTTATCGTCCGCGAGCCATACTACTGATTGTGCCTGCGATTGCCATTCAGCCGCTGCTTTTTGCAACACGGGATCTATGGAAATATTTTTCGACTGAAGCAATGAGCTGCTGCCAGCATAATAATCATGACCCTCATATTTTACGTCAATACCTTTGCCCGCTATATTTTCAAACTGATCAAATGACAATGATGAGCCATTGTTGCTTTTAAAATAACGAACTATCGCTTCAGCCAAAGGATGCGTGGATTGGCTTTCAATACTAAAAAGAATATTGTTTAATTTATTTATATCCCCCTCTCTTTCATATTGGACCGACACCACTTCCGGTTTACCTTCTGTGATGGTTCCTGTCTTATCAAATACAATTGCATTTATTTTTTTCGACAGTTCAAGGCTTTCAGCATCTTTTATCAATATTCCGTTCTCTGCGCCTTTACCAATTCCCGCCATAATAGCCGTTGGCGTTGCCAATCCCAGTGCACACGGGCATGCAATTACCAGCACGGTAACCATGGCCAGCAAACCATGCGTAAAGGCATTATCCACCCCTGAGAAACTCCATGCAATCCAACTTATAATGGCTATAATAATTACAACCGGTACAAATATTCCCGCGACTTTATCCACTAACCTTTGTACGGGAGCCTTGCTTCCCTGGGCCTCCTGTACCATTTTAATAATCCGGGCCAGCACGGTATCGCCACCTACTTTTTCTGCACGAAAACGAAAACTTCCTTTCTGATTAAGGGTACCGGCAAATACTTTATCATGTACATTTTTTTCAACGGCCATGGGTTCACCGCTGATCATACTTTCGTCTACAAATGAATTGCCATTGACTACAATTCCGTCCACGGCTATTTTCTCTCCCGGTTTTACCAATATGATATCATCCACTTTTACGGATGCAACGGGCATTTCCATCTGATGGCCGTCATCATGAATCACTGTTACTGTTTCAGGCTGCAATCCCATCAGCTTTTTTATAGCTGAAGAAGTATGGCTCTTGGCTCTTTCTTCGAGCATTTTACCCAACAAAATAAATGCAATCACCACTGCAGACGCTTCAAAATAAACATGAGCTTCCAAACCTTTGCTGGTCCAAAACTGAGGATATAAGGTATTGAACACGCTGAACAAATAAGCCACGCCTGTGCTCAGTGCAACCAATGTATCCATATTGGCGGAGCGATGTTTTGCCTGTTTCCAGGCACCGGTAAAAAACTGTTGCCCGAAAATAAAAACTGCCGGGGTAGCCAATATCCACATAATGTAGTTGGCATAGGGAATATGCATGAAAAACATCCCGATAATTACGAGCGGTACAGATAAAATGATGGCGCCCAGGGTGCGCATTCTTAATGTTTCAATCTTTTTTCTTTGCATATCTTCCAAAGCTCCCTGCGCTTCTTTGCTTTCATCGATCGCCAAATCATAGCCGATGCTTTGCAAAGCGGCTTTCATCTTGTGCGGATCGGTTATTTCAGGATGGTATTCCACCTGTGCCATGGCATTGGCATAATTCACTGATGCCCTGACCACGCCTTCCGTATTTTCGAGCATGCTTTGCGCGCTCGATGCACAGGAGGCGCAACTCATGTTAAGAACGGGAAAACTTTCTTTCACTACCGGACCGGCAGCAGAAACTCCGGCGACTCTATCTTCAACATTTAATGTTTCTGTCTTCATTTCACAAATTTCGTAAACACGCGGGGGCTGCTGTTACATCATTTTGAGAAAGTTGTACAGATTTTTGATGTAAAAGGATGTTAACCTGTTACCTGGTCGATGGGTTTGCGTTGGGAGGCTCCCAGCTTTTTAAATTGTGAAGGCGTCATACCGGTAAATTTTTTAAACTGGCCGGAAAGATGCTGCGTGCTGCTGTATCCGAGGTTAAAAGCGATTTCACTCAGGGAGAGCTCATTATAGATAAGCCACTCTTTTATCTTTTCAATTTTTTGCAAAATAAAAAATTGTTCAATAGTAATGCCTTCCACTTCCGGGAACAAACGGCTGATAGAAGAGTAATCCTTAAAGATTTTTTTATTTAAATATTTGCTGAAGCTAAAATGTTCTTCCACATTACCGGATTGTATTTTTTGAATCAGCAGTTTTTTAATTTCTTCTATCAATTGCATTCTGCGATCATCCAGGAGTTCAAATCCGGTTTGCTTTAAATCTTCGGCAAAACGCGCCAACTGTGCATTCCCGGGCTCTTTAAGCAGCTCTACTTCACCCAGTCTCACATATTTTGCGGGCATTTTATTTTTCTCCAGTAATTGTTCCACTGAAGTAATGCATCTCGGACAAACCATATTTTTAATGATCAAACGCATAATGCAAAGTTAGGTGTTTGCATCGCCGTTTACGTAGCCGGCGCCAAATGATTATTTATTTTTGTTGCCACTCAAATACCTCATCATGACACTTGCCGAAAATGATTATCAGTTTATATGGCATCCTTATACACATCAGAAAGACCGCCTACCGGCCATACCGATTGCAAAAGGCAAAGGGGCTGTTTTATATGATGAAGCGGGAAACGGATATATAGACGCTATCAGCAGCTGGTGGGTGAATATCCACGGACACGGGAATAAATACATCGCAAAAAAATTGTACGGGCAGGCCAAAAAACTGGAGCAGGTAATATTTACCACGTTTACGCATGAACCGGCGGTATTGCTTGCAGAACAATTGCTGAAAATTCTTCCCGGAAATTTTGTCAAAATATTTTACAGCGATAATGGTTCCACAGCAACGGAAGTTGCGATCAAAATGGCTTTGCAATATTGGGTGAACATGGGCAACGAAAAACGAAACAAGATAATGGCCTTTCAGCACGCCTATCACGGTGATACGTTTGGCGCCATGAGTGTGAGCGAAAGAGGAACATTTACGCTGGCCTTCCGGGATAAATTGTTTGAAGTGATTTTTATTGATACCCCCCACGAAAATAATATCGATCAGCTCGCATCAACCATACAACAATATCATGATGAAATTGCCTGCTTTATTTACGAGCCCCTGTTGCAGGGCGCCGGCGGCATGAAGATGCACGGGCCGCAACATCTCGATACCTTGCTCGGCATCATGAAAAGTGAAAATATTATTTGCATTGCCGATGAAGTGCTCACAGGCTTTTACAGAACAGGAAAATTTTTTGCAAGCGATTATCTACAAGCAAAAGCGGATATCATTTGCCTGAGTAAAGCGCTCACAGGTGGCACCATGGCACTGGGCGTAACGGCAGGTACGCAAAAAATATACGATGCTTTTGTAAGTGATGATAAAACAAAAACACTTTTTCACGGCCATTCTTTCACGGCGAATCCGCTTGCCTGCACCGCAGCGCTGGCAAGCCTTGAATTAATACAAAAGAAAGAATGTATAACCAAAATTGAAAATATTGTTGAGAGCCATAAAAAGTTTTTACGGAAATTAAAAGCGTTCGAAAAAAAAGGAATCATTACGAATCTTCGTCAAACAGGAACTATATGCGCTTTTGATATCAATACCGGCAGGTACGATTACCTGCATAACACCGGGCCTGCGTTTACCCAATACTGCCTCCGCCGCGGCGTATATATAAGGCCGCTGGGAAATACGATCTATATTATGACGCCTTACTGTATTACGCCTAAGCAGCTTAGACAAATATATGCAGCAATTACAGATTTTATAAAGGATGAATTAATGAAGCATCAATGAGCGGATTCGATATACTTTTTCAGGGAATTCAGTACCGCCTCATATTTAGCGCCATTTGCCTTGTCAAAAAACATCCCGGCAAATTTTTTCCATGGATATTTTCCCAAATCAAGATTGATGAACCATGTTACCTGCGTTTCTCCATTACCGTCGGGTCGTATGGCAAAAAGATAGTCTTCATTATCTCCGGGCAGCAAAACCTGTATACTATCAGTTCCGGGCTTCAATAAAGCAAGGGTCGCCTTTTTATTGCTTTCTTTATTAATGAGAGAAGCGAACGAGGTATCATTTCGCCGGTAAATAGCTATTGTTACATTACTATCACTGAAAGCGGGATACCAGTTTTTCCAGTTGCTGAAATTGCTGATTTGTACAGCAACCCGTGTTTCATCTGCATGAATATCCACTGACCGCAGCACGGTAATCTTCGACGGAAGAAACAACGTTACTACCCAAAAGAGCAACGCCATAAACCCGATAAAAACAAGGAAGAATTGAATTTTTCGCATAGTAAAAATTTATTCCCACTTGAAAACTTTAATAGCAACAATATATATCACAACTCCCCAAAGCAGCAGGACACCAATTTCTGAACGGACATCCCATAAATTTTTACCTTCAAACGCAATAGAACGCAGGGCCGTATTCAGATGGGTAAGTGGCATTATCTTCGCCACCCATTGTAGCCAAACAGGGAAAACACTAACAGAAAAAAATGTACCGCCGATTAAAAATTGTGGCAATGTAATGATATTGGCCAGGGGGGGAATCGTACTGTCGTTCTTCGCAATTCCGCTAACAATAAAGCCGAATCCCATAAAAACAATCAGCCCGATAAAGCTAAGCACGATCATTTCAGAAAATGTTTGAAATCCATGTATAAGCGTAAAGCCAAAGAAGAATTTACCAAGCGCAATAATAACTATCGCGGTGATCAGTTGAAATAAAACCCTGCTCAGCATTTCGCCTAATACGATATGCGTTCTTGAAATGGGCGTTGCAAAAAAGCGCTTTAATACCAGCGTATTTCGTAAATTAAAAAACATAAATGCCACCCCAAAAACACCCGCAGCCAGCAATGAAAACCCCAATTGGCCGGGAAGTATAAAATCTATCTCCTTATACTCCCTGATTTGTGAAATATCCCTCTTTTCATCAAAATCCAGCGTTGCATAGGCGGGCCGGTTCTTATAAATATTATTACTCACCTGGTTGATGATGCTTTCTGCAAGTGCCTTGAATTGCGGCCATTGGTCAGCGCTGGCATTGGTACTCTTCAGTGTCAACGTATAGGGATAAGGGCCGGCAGCGTCTTTCCTGATATCAATAATGCCTGCGATATTGCCCCGCTGTAAATCATTTTGCAACGAATCCGGGCTTCCATATCTTATCATATTCACCATTCCGGAATTCTCAAATGCCCGGTACAGCACATTGGAAGTATCAGCATCCTTTTCAAGCGCCACCTTGTAAACTCTTTTACCGGCACTGTTGCCTATAAACCCAAAAACCAAAATGAATATAAACGGAAACGCAAACCCGAATACAACAGACGACGGGCTTCTGAAAATAGCAACCAGGCTTGCTTTTGTAATGGCAAGCATGGCTTGCAGCTGACTGTAAGGCTTCATGTGCGGTCTTTAAAAAGAAAACGCAAATCTATTGGAGAATGATAAATGAAAAAAATTGTTTGCAGAAAAATACAATTGTACTCCATTATTGATGCACGTGATGTAATTTTCCATTCGTAATTATTCAGAATAAAAATTCCGGAATCATTTCAATAGTGCTGAGGAATGAGGGTAACCAATGAAATATAATTTCATAACGATAGAAGGAAATATTGGCGCAGGTAAAACAACGCTGGCACATTTGCTTAGCAAAAAGATGGATGCAAGATTAATACTGGAGGAATTTGCAGATAATCCCTTTTTGCCAAAATTTTATGAAAATCCCCGGCAATATGCATTTCCGCTGGAGCTGTTCTTTATGGCAGAGCGGTACAAACAATTAAAGGAGCTGCTGCAGACAAAAGATATGTTTCAGCAGGTGACTATTTCTGATTATCTTTTTACCAAATGTTTACTGTTTGCCAAAGTGAATCTTTCGGAGGAAGAATTTTTGTTATATCAAAAATTGTTTGACATCATCAATCCGCAGCTGGTGCAACCCGATCTGCTCATCTATCTGCATGCGCCGGTAAACAAGCTGAAGGAAAATATCAAAAAAAGAAACCGCAGCTATGAGCAGGATATCGCTCCTGAATATCTTTTTTCACTGCAGGAAACATACATACAATACATCCGGCAGCACAATATAAAGACACTCTTTATTGATGCCTCTTCATCAGATTTTCTGGGAAACGAAAATCATTTAAACGCAGTGCTGGAAGCGCTTGACAAGGAGTATGATGAAGGCCGGCATTATTTGCAATTACCTAACTGATAGTATGAACCCCTTACTGAGTAACCATCCTTTTGCATCGGTAAAGATCACAGAGTTTCGCAATCTGCTGATGGGAAGGTTTCTTTTTATCATGGCATTGCGCATGATGTCCACATTGGTTGGCTGGTGGATTTATATTCTGACCAATGATCCTTTTGCGATCGGGCTCATCGGTCTTTCGGAAGTAGTACCTGCAGTATCGCTGGCATTATATGCCGGGCATGTGATTGATCAAAGTGAAAAAAGAAAGCTCTTATTGAGGGGAATTCTTTTATATCTCACAGCAGCGGTCATCTTAGTTTTTTTATCGGGAAAATTTATTGCGGCGCATTTAACCCATCACTGGATCGCCACCGGCATTTACATCGTTATTTTCGGTACCGGTATCGTAAGAGCCTTTACCGGTCCTGTTTTCAGCGCCATCATTGCGTACATAGTGCCGAGAGATACTTTACAAAATGCCACTACCTGGAGCCAGGGAACGTGGTTGTCGGCTTCCGTAACGGGCCATGCCGCAGGCGGTTTCTTGATTGCAGGCACCGGTATTACCGGCACCCTGGTCACCGTGTGCTGCTTAATCAGCATATCCATTTTCTTTTTACGCAGGTTAAACGGAAAACCTCCGGGGATAGTGAAAGGCAATGTAAGCACCTGGGCAAGTGTAAAAGAAGGAGTTCATTTTGTTTTTAAAACAAAAGAACTGCTGAGCGCCATTTCGCTCGATCTTTTTGCGGTATTGTTTGGCGGCGCCGTAGCAATGATACCGGTATATGCAAGAGATATTTTAAAAGTAGGGCCGCAGGGATTTGGTTTTCTGAACGGGTCTTCAGATTTGGGCTCTATTATTATGGTGGTCATCCTCACTTTGTTTCCGCTGAAGAAAGGGCAGGGGAAAAAGCTGCTCCTCGCAGTGGCAGGATTTGGCGCATGCATCATCATTTTTGGTATCTCAAAATGGTTTATTCTTTCATTTGCAGCTTTAATGATTTCAGGAATGCTGGATGCTATAAGCGTGGTAGTAAGAGGAACTATTACCCAGCTGAAAACGCCTGACAGCATGCGTGGGCGCGTAATGAGCGTAACTTCCATGTTTGTAAACTCCAGCAACGAATTCGGCCAGTTTGAAAGCGGTGTAATGGCGAAATTGATGGGTACGATCCCCTCCGTTGTATTCGGGGGCTCTATGACATTGCTGGTGGTGATAACCACCTGGTTCAAATCGCCCAGCCTGCGGAAAATGGAATACTAAGAATGTACGGTGTGTTGGCTACAATTTACAGTTTTCCGCTGACCATTAATCGCATGTATAATTTTAATCAATCTACAGGATTGACAGTTAATGATTCGCCGCTCACTACTTCGTTTATCCGTATCCGTTAGTCTATCGACACCAGCTCAATATCAAATATCAATTCTTTTCCCGCCAGCTCATGATTGGCATCGAGAATGACCACATCGTCTTTTATTTCAGCCACTGTTACCGGTACGGGATGGCCGGCCTGGTTGCGCAGTTGCAGCTTCATACCGGGCTTCAGCTTCATATCTGCAGGTATATTTGATTTGGGGAATTCAATTATTGCCTCTTCGCTCCTTTCTCCATACGCATCTTTAGGTGCAATGCTGATCGTTTTTTTGTCACCCACTTCCATACCGGGAATAGCTGCATCAAAACCCGCAATCATCTGGCCCGCTCCTACCGTAAATTCCAACGGCTCACGACCGTGGCTGCTGTCGAATTGACGGCCGTCGGTAAGCACTCCCCTGTAATGCACCTTTACCTTATCACCTTTTTTTGCTTTTGACATACTACTATATTTATAATTTTTAAATGAACTTTGTAAACGGCAAATAAACAGATTAATCTTATAGGAAAAAAATCATTATTTCGTCTGTTCTTATAATACAAAATCTGTTCCTCTTTGTTTACCTTTAAATTAATCGGAAACTTACAGACAAATCACTGACGTATGAAAAAGAAAGTTATTTTTTTCCTGTTAATCGTTGCCGCCTTTAATATTAATGCTCAAAAAAGAATCGTCCCGGGCGCAGAAAGAATGAATGTATACCTTCCTTTCCTGCAAGGCAAGACTGTAGCGGTATTGGCTAACCAGACGTCGTTGGTAGGGCATACCAATCTCGTGGATACACTGATCAAACGGGGCATAAAAGTGGTAAAAATCTTTAGTCCCGAACATGGATTTCGCGGCAATGCCGATGCCGGGGAAAAAGTGGGTAATTCAACAGACAGTAAAACAGGCGTTGAGATCATCAGCCTGTACGGAAGCCATAATAAACCTACGCCGGAAGATCTGAAAGGGGTGGATGTAATGATCTTCGACATACAGGATGTGGGCGTGAGATTTTACACTTATATCTCCACCTTGCAGGAATATATTGAAGCATCCCTGGAAAATTCAATACCATTTCTCCTGCTGGACCGGCCCAATCCGAACGGCTTTTATGTAGATGGTCCGGTGCTGGATCCGAAGTTTAAAAGCTTTGTTGGCATGAACCCGGTTCCTATCGTGTATGGCATGACGTTAGGTGAATATGCATTTATGATGTGTGGTGAAAAATGGTTATCCGAAAAGGCCAATGACAAATACGCTTACTATCTTACAGCCAAAAATTCTGCTGATACCCCGTTTCATTTTTTGGTAATCAAATGCCTGAATTACGATCATAACAGCCGGTATGCATTGCCCGTAAAACCTTCTCCCAACCTGCCTTCCATGCAATCCGTATATTGTTACCCGACCACCTGCTTGTTTGAGGGTACTACACTCAGCGAAGGCCGCGGCACCAGTGAGCCCTTCCGTGTTTTCGGAGATCCTTCTTTGCCGAAGCACCTGTATTCATTCAGGCCACACCCGACAGAAGGTGCAAAAAAAAGCAAGCATTACGGCGAATTATGCCACGGGTGGTATATATCCGGTACGCCTGCTGAGGTGGCAAAAAAGATCAATCGCCAGATCCGGTTGACATGGGTATTGGAGGCATATAAATTGTTCCCTGATAAAGACAATTTTTTTATATCCGATCATGCATTTGACCGGCTTGCCGGTAATGATATGCTGATGCAGCAAATTAAAGACGGCGTTTCTGAAAGCAACATCAGGGCAAGCTGGGAGCCTGCTCTAA
Source organism: uncultured Ginsengibacter sp. (assembly GCA_964627765.1). Lineage (GTDB taxonomy): Bacteria > Bacteroidota > Bacteroidia > Chitinophagales > Chitinophagaceae > Ginsengibacter. The sequence goes on from CAZVKO010000025.1 coordinate 87,173, forward strand.
GCAATTTTAAAAAAATAAGAAAGAAGTACTTACTTTACAAAGATTTTTAAAGAGCATTGTTGCTATTAAATGCATCGCTATGTCAAAAGAAGAAAGATGGAAAGAGAGATTTGAAAACTTCAGCAAGGCTCTGTTACAGTTAGATACTGCGCTTCGACAAAAGAAATTTTCATTGCTCGAACAAGACGGTGTCATTAAAAGATTTGAGTTTACCGTAGAGCTTGCCTGGAAAACATTGCAGGACATTTTAAATGAACGGGGCTATAATATAACAGGCCCTAAACCCGTGATAAAACAGGCATTCAAAGATAATATCATTAAGGACGGACAAGACTGGATAGATATGCTGGAAGACAGGAATAAATCCGCTCATTTATATGATGAATCAAAGGCATCTGACATCTTTAGAAACATTCAATTACATTATTTCAGATTACTTGCTGATTTTAAAAATAATACGCTCAAACAAATAAATGAGTAACCCGCTATGAAATTCGGATTAACTGAAAGGCAGTTTCATATTATTGAAGGTGCAATTGATTCATTTAAAGAAATTGAGAAAGCAATTATATTTGGCTCACGTGCACAAGGCAATTTTAAAGCTTCTTCAGATATTGATTTAGCTATTATCGGCAAAGATGTAACCTCAAATATAATTACGAAATTATCCGTCGCTCTTGACGAGCTTCCCGTTCCGTTTATGTTTGACATACTTGATTACAAAGCTCTTTCCAATAAAAACTTAAAAAATAAAATAGATTCCCTGGGTAAAATATTTTTTGAAAGAAAATTCACAGAGGCCTGACCAATGAAGCCGCTACGCATCATTTTCATGGGAACCCCTGAATTTGCAGTTCCTTCTTTACAAAAGCTTCTTGAAGCCGGTTACCCTGTTGTGGCTGTAATCACTGCGCCCGATAAGCCTGCCGGGCGTGGATTGCAAATGACAGAAAGCGCAGTGAAAAAATTCGCACTTTCAAAAGGATTAAAAATTTTGCAGCCCGAAAAATTGAAAAGCGCCGATTTCATTAATGAGTTGAAGGCATTGAAAGCTGACGTGCAGGTAGTAGTCGCTTTCCGCATGCTGCCTGAAATAATATGGAATATGCCACCGATGGGAACTATCAACCTCCATGCTTCCCTGTTACCGCAATATCGCGGGGCCGCTCCTGTTAATTGGGCGATCATCAATGGTGAAAAAGAAACAGGCGTTACTACTTTCAGGCTGCAACATGAAATTGATACGGGGAATATTCTGTTGCAAAAGAAAATTCCTGTCCGCGATGATGAAACAGCCGGCGAGCTGCATGATGAAATGATGGAAACCGGTGCGGAGCTGCTTTTGGAAACAATTAACCGCTTATCAAAAGGCGAATTGCACGGGGTAAAACAAGATGACATTCCGCAAAAAACATTGCATCATGCCCCAAAAATTTTTACTGAAACCTGCAGAATAGACTGGAGTAAGCCTGCTGACGAAATCTACAACCTCATTCGCGGCTTATCGCCTTACCCGGCAGCGTTTACTTTTTTAAACGATAAAAAAATAAAAATTTTTTCCTGCGAAAAGGAAACCGGCGCCACGAAAGAAACACCCGGTACATTTAGCTCGGATAATAAAACGTATTTAAAATGCTCCTGCAGCAACGGGTATATTTACATAAAAGAACTGCAACCCGAAGGCAGGAAGAAGATGAAGGTGGAAGATTTTTTAAGAGGATGGAGAAATTGATCAGCCGGATTGAAAATACGCCGGTGAAAAACATGCAGGATGCTATCTCACAAAAGTAAGACCGCAATCAAACTTATCACCCGCGCCCAATTCCTGGGCAGCCGCATTGCTTACAATAATGTTCAGCCCTGAATTTTGCCTGATATCAGGGATGGCATCTAACACCTTGGCATAAACGCTTTTCCCGGTTACGTTATAAGTCACTTTAATCACGGTTCCCGCAGGTACATCGTTACTGAAGCAGTAATACCTTCCATCCTGCCAGCCGCTGGTAGATTTAAATACGCCTGCATTTCCGGGCTCATTAAACATGGGCTTTTGTGTTACCTGGTCGTTGTATAATTTCTTGAAGTAGCCGCCACTGAAACCAAAATTGCCGGTTGTTTTTATCCGCGTGCTGGTTTCCTGTGATTCGCCCGTGGGTGCTACTGCCGCAGTGTTATTATCAGATGGCTCACTTTGCTTTTGTTCATTTTCTACAGCTGTCTTTGCAGGTTGAGTGGTTGCAGGGTCTTTCGCTACCTGCTGCGGTTCTTCATTGGGAGCTGTATTTTGCGAAGCAGTGGTATCATTATCCGGAGTATCCCTGCCCAGGCTTGACTCAGCAGGATTTACCTTAAGATAACCAATGATTAAATGCGCTCCCACACTTACATTATCCGACGCCAGATTATTCCATTTTTTTATCGTAGTCATCGGAACTTTGTTGTATTTAATGCTAATCCTGTATAAACCTTCCTTTGACTGCACTATATGGTAAACCGGGATAAGCGATTCAGAGCTCTGATCATTTTCTGCCTGGGAGAAATTTTCAGCAGTTAAGGGAATTTTAATTGTTTGTCCGATTGCCAGACCATTTTCAAATTGCAGATGATTGTAGGCAGAAATTTCTTTGGCGGATATATTATATAATCTGCCTATGCTGTAAAAATTCTGTTTGGGTTTTACCTGGTGCAAAAGGTAAAGATCAGGCGTGGTACCTTCCGCAATCAACGTAGCCTTTTGGCCAAAGGAAAAGTTGACAAGCAGAAAGCAACCAAGAAAAAAAATCAAGCATTTAACCATACTTTAGTTTTTTACTGATATCAGAATAAAGCATTTGATACAAAGATGAGATAAAAATTTAATTATAGCATCGGGTTACAAAGCCTTTTCGGTAAATTTTATAAACAAATTTGACAATGTAATGTCCTTATAATCTCTGCTGCCACCGAATGCTCATTTCGTCTTTCCACGATTCAAAATCCCCTGCCAAGATACGTTCGCGGGCCTTTGTAACTATATGCAGGTAAAATGCGAGATTATGAATACTGGCAATTTGTAATCCTAAAATCTCTTTCGATTTAATTAAGTGACGCAGGTAGGCCTTGCTGTAATAATTACTCACGTCGTTATTAATACCTTCATCAACCGGCGAAAAATCATTTTCCCATTTTTTATTATCAATATTAATAACGCCATTACTGGTAAATAACATGGCATTTCTTCCGTTTCTGGTTGGCATCACACAATCAAACATGTCAATACCCAGGGAAATACATTCAAGAATGTTCCACGGAGTGCCTACGCCCATTAAATATCTCGGCTTGTTCACGGGGAGATGATCGCAGCACAATGCACAAATCTCATACATTTTTTCTGTCGGCTCGCCCACGCTGAGTCCTCCGATAGCATTTCCCGTTGCTTCCTTTGAGGAGATATATGCACACGAAATTTTTCTCAGATCATGATAAACACCTCCCTGCACAATTGGGAACAGGTTCTGCGTATATCCGTATCTGTTAGTTGTATTATCAAAGCGCGTAAAACACCGGTCGAGCCAGCGGTGGGTAAGCTCCATTGAAGTTTGGGCATACTTGTATTCACTGCCTCCGGGAGGGCATTCGTCAAATGCCATAATAATATCGCCGCCAATTACCCGCTGAATATCCATCACCCCTTCCGGAGAAAACAAATGTGTACTGCCATCAATATGACTTTGGAAAACAGCTCCTTCTTCTGTAAGCCTGCGTGTACCGCTCAGCGAAAAAACCTGGAACCCCCCGCTGTCGGTAAGTATGGGTTGGGGCCAGCTCATAAATTTGTGAAGGCCGCCTGCCGCTTCCAGCACTTCCAATCCCGGCCGCAGGTAAAGGTGATACGTATTTCCTAAAATAATCTGCGCCTTCACATCCCTGAGCAATTGCTGCTGCGTTACCGCCTTCACACTGCCCGCGGTGCCTACCGGCATAAAGATGGGTGTTTGAATATCGCCGTGATCCGTAGAAATAACGCCTGCTCTTGCTTTGGAACGGACAGAACTATGTTGCAGATTAAATTGCAGCGCGGGCATAACATTTTTTTAATTCCGGATTTGAGGAGCAAATATAGCCTTCAAAAAATAAGTAAAAACCGATACGCTAAAATGAGGCAAGATATTTATGTTTGCATTCCATGAAACTAACTGATTATATTTCTCATTGGGAAAATGTCATGTTCCTCTCATTTTGCATAGTGGCATTTATACAAATATTTTATTATCTCTTTTTCTTTTCCCGCCTGGCTTTTTACAAAACAAAATCAAAAAAAAGCAGGCAAACCCACCCTGTCTCCGTTATCATTTGCGCGCGGGATGAAGCAGCCAATCTTACCAAAAACCTGCCGGGCGTGCTGATACAGCAATACCCTACTTCTCATGAAGTAATTGTAGTAAATGATAATTCATTTGATGAGAGCAAATATATTTTAGAAGCATTTCAGAAAGCATATAAGCAATTGCATATTGTAGAACTGAAGCAGGAGGCAAGGTTTATTAACGGGAAAAAATTTCCGCTGAGCGTGGGAATTAAAACGGCCCGGTATGAAATTGTTTTGCTCACGGATGCGGACTGCGTACCTGCATCGGAATACTGGATCGACAAAATGCAACAGCATTATGATGACGGAATTGAAATCGTATTGGGTTACGGGGCGCTCCATAAGAAGAAGGGGCTATTCAATAAAATCGTGAGGTGGGAAACCATGCATACGGCGTTGCAATATTTATCCTATTCCTGCGCCGGACTTACTTATATGGGGGTCGGGCGCAATCTAAGCTACAAGAAAAGTGTCTTCTTCCGGCATAAGGGTTTTTCGGCTCACAATCATTTGCCCGGCGGTGATGATGATCTCTTTATAAATGCAGCAGCTACAAAAAGCAATACAACCATTGCCCTCGACAAAGAAACATTTACATTATCAGAACCTCCTGTATCCTGGAAACAATGGGTCCGTCAAAAGAACAGACATTATACCACCGGCAAATACTACAAGCGGGCGCATAAATTTTTTCTTGCGCTGTACACGCTCACTCATTTCTTTTTTTACCCGTTGTTTATTGCAGCCTTGTTGCTTTATAGCTGGCAGCAGGCGCTGATGGTTTTTGGCATAAGATGTATCATACAGGCAATTATACTTTTCAAGGTATCCCGGAAGCTGGATGAAAAAGATCTTTATCCATGGTTTTTATTTTTTGACATCTGGATGTTCTTCTACTACGTGGTTTTTTCCAGAGCTGTTTTTAAAAAACCACGAGCTACCTGGAACTAACCGGCCCTTTATCTTCTGTAATTTTACCGGATGGAAATCGTACAAAAATATTTTTCTGATTTTACCGATACCCAACTGTGGCAATTAGGCGCCTTAAAAAATTTGTACGAGGAATGGAATCAAAAGATAAATGTCATTTCCAGGAAAGACCTTGACAATTTTTACCTGCATCACGTTTTACATTCCTTGTCCATCGCAGCGGTGTTTGATTTCGCCGCCGGTATGGAAGTAATGGATCTGGGCACCGGCGGTGGTTTCCCGGGAATACCTTTATCCATTCTTTTCCCTGAAGTAAATTTTTTGCTGGTGGACAGCATCAGCAAAAAATTGAAGGTAGTGCAGGCGGTTGTGGAATCCATCGGGCTTAAAAATATAACGGTAATGCATACCCGGGCAGAAGATATTCATAATAAAAAATTTGATGTAATGGTTTCACGCGCCGTTGCTCCATTGAAGGATCTTTGGCGCTGGAGTAAACCCTTGCTGAGGAAAAATACCCCTGAATCTTCTGTAGCAGGCGGGTTAATTTGCCTTAAAGGCGGCGATCTTCACCGGGAGATTTCAGAGAGCGGTTGCCGCCCCCGTATTTATGAAATTGAAAAGATTTTTGAGGAAGAATATTTCAGGGGAAAATATATACTGCAGGTTACGTAGCCAGCATTTTGTATAACCACACATCCGTTTGCGGTGTATTGCCTATCGGGAAAGGATGCTCATATCCGGTGTTTATAAATCCATATTTTTTGTAGAATGCTTTGGCACGTTCATTATGCTCCCATACGCCCAGCCACAATACCTCATATTTTTTTTCTTTTGCAAATGCAATAGCAAAATCCATCAATGCCGCGCCTGCTTTTTTTGCATGATATTCTTTTAATACATAAATTCTTTTCAACTCAACGGACTTATGTTGGCGTATTACGGGCACTTCACTTTCTCCTTCTTTTATTCTCATATAGCCAACCGGCTTATCGCTGATATAAGCAATAAAATAAAAATCATTGTCGTCTTCCAATTCCCTGGCAATAGCATTTTCATCATAATTTTCCCGGATGTAGTTGCTCATATCTTCTGCAGTGCATGTGCCGGTGAAGGTGTCAGAAAAAGTAACGGCGCTCAGCAGGCTTATCAATCTTGCATCATTTTTACGGGCCCTCCGGATAGTAAGATCATGAATCATCCCAAAATACTTTTAAACTATTGCCGTTTTTATTTTGAAGGTTGAAAAATACAGCTATTATTGTATAATTTTTTTAATACTCTTTTATGAGCAAAAATATTTTCCTCGGCTTCCTTTTCATTGCCTCTTTTGCGCATGCACAGGACGATACGGTCTTTAACAGGGAAATGGTAGACACCTTGGCCTCTCCTTATTTCTGGGGGCGCGGATATACCAAGGACGGCATGCATAAAGCTGCTGAATTCCTTGCGGGCGAATTCAAATCTTCCGGCGTAACCCCTCTTGATGGCAAAAATTATTTTCAAAAATTTGATTATTCCGTGAATACCTTTCCCGGCAAAATGGAAGTAGCCATAAATGGCAAAGAGCTCACTCCGGGAATTGATTTTATCATAAGCCCTGAAAGCCGCGGCGGCGATAAGGTGGGAACATTGATGCAAAAAGACAGCGTTACTTTTATTGACTACGACAAACGCGTGATCGTTTCTTTGCAGGATAAGCTTACCTGGTCTGCAGAACAGCAGGTGGCTGATTATACCGCAATTGAAATAGACAAACACAGGTTCACCGACATCCCGGTTTCTTATAAAATGGATATCGAAAATAAATTCATCAATGACTTTGCAACAGCGAATATTTGCGGAATGGTAAAGGGTACCGAGCAACCGGATTCATTTATTTTTATAACAGCCCATTACGATCATCTCGGCGGTATGGGCGCTGATACTTATTTTCCGGGGGCTAATGACAATGCAAGCGGCGTTACGCTGCTACTGAGCCTGGCTAAATATTATGCAGCGCATCCTGCAAAATATTCAATGGGATTTATTTTGTTTGCCGGCGAAGAAGCGGGATTGGTGGGCTCAAAATATTATACCGGACATCCTGTTGTTCCTTTAAAGAATATTCGTTTTCTCATAAACACAGACCTGGCAGGCACGGGCGATGAAGGGATTACTGTAGTGAATGCAACAGAATATCCGAAAGAATTTGCGCTGATGACAAAAATCAATGATGAGAATAAGTATCTCGTAAAAATAAACTCACGCGGAAAAGCTGCCAACAGCGATCATTATTTTTTCACAGAAAAAGGCGTGCCTTCGTTTTTCTTTTACACGATGGGAGGCATCAAAGCATATCATGACGTATTTGACCGGGCCGCTACTTTACCGATGAATGAGCAGCCCGAGCTTTTTGACCTGCTGGTGAAATTCAATGCCGCGATAATGAATGGGGATTGATTAATCTACCATTTCAACTCCAGCACATCATTCCTAGGATCTACATCCGCCATACGTTTGGTAGGATCTATCTCAACCTTTATAATATCCGTAAGCGGATGCTTTACCTCCACTGTATAAGTAGGATTTGTCCAGTTCCATTCCTGGTGGACAATTCTCGTTTCGGCATTTTCAGCCGGTTTATCTCCGAACATTAAATCAAGCGGAATATAATGCAATTCCTTAGTGCTGTCCCTGAAGGTAAGCTCAAGATCAACAGGCATGGGCATCTGGCCAATTCTTCTAAGGCGTATATACGAAGTTCCGTTTTCCTGCCATAAGCTATCAATGGAATAATCAATGGTTTTTGTAGTGTAGATCCAGTATTCTTTATACCAGTCTAATTGAATGCCGCTCACATCCTGCGCTACTTTTACAAAATCACTGGCATTGGGATGTTTGAACCTCCACAGTTTATAATACTCCAGCATTATTTTATCCCTTACCGAATCACTTACTATGTAACCCAATTGCTCTAAAAAGATGTCGCCCCTTGAGTAGGCGTTTATTTCATAAGCGAGATTGGTGTTATAATGGTCCGCATGGGTTGACATGGGTTCTTCCAGGTGCTGCTTCAGCAGGAAATAATATCCCGCATAACTTTCTGCATGATGCAAAGGCAACCTGTCACTTTGCGGTATGTTTTTCACGCTGTCATAATACGCAGATACTTCACCCTCAGCCCACGTTGTAAAACCTTCGTCCATCCAGGGATACAGGCTCTCATTGGTGCCGAGCATCATTTGATACCAGCTATGCATCCATTCATGAAAAACGGTTCCGGTGCTGGGGCCTTTTATCAAAGTCGCCATCGGGTATTCCATTCCACCATCGCCCCCCTGTATGAATGAATATTGGGGATATGGATATTTACCAAAGCGTTTCTCCATATAAGGTAAAACAATAACTGCTGCATTGGCAACATTTTCCCACCGCGATTCCAGCGAATCCACTTTTTTATAAATTACATTCAATACAACGCCATCCTCTTTTCTTACAATATGCTCATAATCGGGGTCAGCGGCCCAGACAAAATCATGAACATTGTTCCCGATAAAATGCCAGGTTCTTTTTTCTGTTGCAATATCTTTTAACGGAGTGCCGGGCTTATCATAACCCCATCCGACGGCAGATGCATTCTGCAATACGCCGGTAGCGCCAATCTTATAATTTTTATCGATCTTAATCGTAACATCATAATCGCCCCATACACCATAAAACTCGCGGGCTACGTAAGGGGTAGGATGCCATCCCTCATAATCATACTCACACATTTTAGGATACCACTGGCTCATGCTATACCTGATTCCTTCCGCATTATCGCGGCCGCTTCTTCTTATCTGAACAGATACCTGTGCTTTGAAGACCAAATCGAACGTAACGCTGCTTTTAGGCATAACCGGTTTGGTCAGATCTACTTCCAGGATAGTTCCGTGATATTTTACCGGCTGCACCACTCCATTCATTTTTACAGATATTACGCTATCATAGCCAATTTCGGATGGTGTAAGCTGCGAAATCCGATCGCGCACGCGCGAATCCCAGTCAGGTCTTCCATTTATTTTTATTTTACCCAATTCAATGCTCCGTACATCCATTTCACTTCCCGGCTGAAACGCATTCCAATACAAATGAAAGAAAACACGCGGTAACTTATCGGGAGAGTTGTTGGTATAAATTAACTTTTGTGTTCCGGCAAAACGATTCGTATTTACATCAACATCCACGTTCATGGTATACTTTACGCGCTGTTGCCATCTGTCCGGCTGGGCGAAAACAATACTAATAAGTAAGAAATTATGTGTAAAAAGTAAGAAAAGTCTTCTTATCATGATTTTATTTTAATTGAATGGATTTGCAAAAATCGTAAAACGGAAGTTATAAAAAAATGAAAATAATTCCCGTAAAATCATGATTCGGCTAAAATAACAATGCCCCTTTTAATCGGTTCGGAAATATTTGCCAATATAGAAGGATATAATGCTTCCAGACGACTCAACACATTTCTCTTAACATCGAGTATTATAACAAGAACCGGGAGCGCTCTAAGGCTTTGCTGGAAAGGAAGATTTTTATCAACTGCAATAAAAATGTCAAACTGATTAAGTTGCATTAATTCGCCATTTTTCACGCCCAACCAATTCATATCTCTTACAGTGAGAACCTTATGGCTTATGTTATCAAAAAGGTATTTAAACCGTACATCGATATTTTCATCGAGAAGTATCTTCATATTCAAGGGGAGCTGAATGAATAAGCTTGCCTGCAAATTCGATTACTTTTTCTGCGGATGCGCGGGAGACTGAAGGATGCCCTTTCAAAAATTCATCCAGTGAACTTTCTTCGAGATAGTCAAACAATGTCTGAACAGATACCCGTGTATCCTTAAACACAGGAGTTCCGTTAAGGACCTCTTTATCAATCGTTATTATATCTTTCAAAGACATAAGAGTTTTAAAATATTACGCCAAAGATAAACATTAATTTTTCCCCTCTACCACAATCACGATCTCCCCCTTAACATTTTTTGAATTAAAATAATCATGCGCTTCCTGCAGGGTGCCCCGCTTGTTTTCTTCGAAAATCTTTGTCAGCTCACGGCTTACGCTGCATCTTCTTGCCGCACCGAAGTATTCAATAAAGTCTTTTAATGTTTTTGCCAAACGCGCCGGGCTTTCATAAAACACCATGGTGCGTTCCTCCTCACTCAATTTTTTCAGCAACGTTTGTCTTCCTTTTTTTACCGGCAAAAACCCTTCGAAGCAGAAAGAATGGATCGGAAGGCCGCTATTGACCAACGCCGGCACAAAGGCAGTGGCGCCGGGAAGACATTCTACTTTAATATCATTTGCAATACATTCCCGCACCAATAAAAATGCCGGGTCGCTGATGCCCGGAGTGCCCGCGTCTGTAATCAATGCCATTATTTTACCGGATTGCAATTGCTCCACCAGATGATGATAAATCCTGTGCTCGTTATGCTGGTGATAAGCAGTTACCGGTTTTTCGATATTATAATGCCGGAGAAGCGTAGACGAAGTTCGTGTATCTTCGGCCAATACCAGGTCAACAGATTTTAATACCTCTACCGCCCGGTAAGTAATATCAGCAAGATTGCCTATTGGAGAAGGAACGATATAAAGCATTTATTAATAACACGAATTACAAGTGCGAATTACACGAATGGTTCAGGCCAACGAAACAATTAACCATTAAACAATTTAACCATTAAACCCATTAACTAATCACGATACTAAACTCTTCCATAACGGGATTAGCAAGCAGCTTTTGCGAAGCCTCTTCTGCAATTTTTTTTGCCGCTTCTTTATCTGCTGCTTCAATATTTAGCCGGATGTGTTTCCCGATCCTGACATCTTCAATATTTTTTAATCCCAGGTTAGAAAGGCCCCCCAGCACAGCTTTTCCCTGCGGATCGAGCAATTCTTTTAAAGGCATTATTTTTATTTCGGCCACAAAATTCATTCGTATTTATTTTAATGTAAAGAGTGAAATAATAATATAGGCTACAAAAATAACCGGCACCGCAGCCCATTGCAGAAATATAGCTGCGACAATACCAATAACCAGCAGGATCATCCTTGGCATATTTCCTTTAATGCCAAGATCAGCAAACTTCAGCGACATCATTTTTATATTTGAAATCATCAGACAGCTAACAATCAGAATCACTGCATATAAAAACCACTTATTGATAATAATATCGTTGATGTGGGTGATAGAATTAAAATGAAGGGTCAGGGGAAAAGAGGCTATTAGTAATCCCACTGCCGGAACAGGCACGCCTTTGAAAGTGATGGTTTGCGATTCATCCAAATTAAATTTGGCAAGCCGGTATGCTGCAGCACACGCAATTACAAACGCGGGCAACAACCATCCAACTGAAACATCCAGGCCATTCTCTTCTCTTGCATAGCTAAAGCGCAGCAGTTGATAAACGATCATGGCCGGCGCTACGCCGAAACTCACCACATCACTGAGCGAATCCAACTGCTTGCCTATAGACGAAGTTGCTTTTAACAAACGGGCTATAAATCCATCCAAAAAATCTATAATGGCCGCCGCAATGATGCAAAATGCAGCCCAGGTAAGCCTTTCAGGGATATTAAAGCTGCTGGTAAATCCGTCATTCACGTAAATATTTATTGCATTGGTCTGCAATGCAAATACAATGGCAAGACAACCGGCAAATAAATTAAGCAGTGTGAAAATATTGGGGATTTGTTTCATGCAGCAGTTATTTTTTCATCAGCAACTCAATCTCTTCCACCGTGATCGGGATATTTTTCATCAGGTCTTTATTACCATTACGCGTAATCCAGAAATTATTTTCAATACGAACACCCATTCTTTCTTCTTCAATATAAATACCCGGCTCAATGGTAAATACCATACCCGGCTTTATCGGCTCATTTCTCGTTCCCAAATCATGAACATCAATGCCTAGGTGGTGCGAAATACCGTGATATAAATATTTACGATACGCCCTGTTCTCAGGATTCTCATTTTTTATATCTGATTTTTTCAACAGCCCGATTTTCTGAAACACTGCCGTTGCCTCATCTCCTACCTGCTCCGTGTAATCAGTAATAGTAATCCCGGGTTTCAAAACAGAAGCGCAGTATTGATGCAGGTGCAGGCAGGCATTGTACACTGTTTTTTGTCTTCTCGTAAATTTTCCGTTAACGGGAATAGTCCTGGTAAGATCTGCATTATAGCCTCCATAGCCGGCTCCGAAATCCATCAGAATCAGGTCGCCGTCTTTGCATTCCCGGTTATTGGCAATGTAGTGCAAAATGCGCGCATTGTCTCCGCTTGCGATGATGCTGCTGTAACCGGGCCCGGTAGCCCGTTGCGACAAAAATGAATGATAAATTTCGGCCTCTATTTCATATTCCATTACCCCCGGCTTTACAAATTTTAATAGCCTGCGAAAAGCATTTTCAGTAATGTCAATGGCCTTTTGCATCACTTCAATCTCCAGCGGCGTTTTTATGGCCCGCAGCTCTTTCATTATTCTGGCAGCGCGCCGGTAATTGTGCAAAGGATAACGGGCACGCATATCCGAAGCATAGCGATAATCCCTTACCGGAACCAGGTTGGCCTTACGGTCATTTTCATTGGTGTTCAGATAAATCGTATCAGCATGATGTATCCACTGCTGCAATAAGCCGTCCAGCAAATCGAGCCATACTACAGTCGGCATTCCCGAAATTTCGCGCCCTTCGCTCATACGAAGCTGGTGGCCGTTCCATTTTTCCTTTAATTCATCCGGCCTTACCAATACCAGTACCTCGCGGTATTTCGGATCAGGATTATCAGGGAATAAGACTACCATGGTTTCTTCCTGCTGAATACCCGAAAGCCAGAACAGGTCTGAATTTTGAACAAAAGGATACAATGCGTCGCCATTGGTGGGCAATTCGTCATTGCTGTTAAATATGGCAATCGAGTTCTTCTCCATCTTCGCGGCAAAACGTTTCCTGTTCTGAATAAAAATTTCAGGATTAAGCGGGAGATACTTCATGAAGCGGAAGTTTAAGGGTTGCAATATACATGATAAAAATTTTTCGGGGAGAACAGGCTGCCGGCTTCCAGCACAGGCATTATAATAGACTACAACTTCGGGAATTTTTCTGTCTGTTCCTGGCTGGCATATTCTTCTTCCGGCTGCGGCAACAGCCTTAACACCGACTCCTGCAGGGAAATTACCGACGAAGCAGAATACAATCCGATATTATTACCGGAATATTTATAATCCATCAGGGTAAGCTTCACCACTCCGTCAATAGACAGCTCAATATAACGTCCATACCGGATAAGCCTGAAATGCAGCGATCTTTTAGCGGGAAAGATGCCCTCCTGTATATCTTGAAAGATAAAGTTATGCCGTACGTTCTCCGCGTTGAAGCCCCACGCCCGGATTTGCAAAAGCCCGTTGGAAACATCCATCGAAATAAAATATCCATTGGCATCATCATCCATATCAGTAACCAATCCCAGCTTTCCCATACCTTCTACCGTTAATAACCCTTCCCATATAAATCCCGAGGAGGGAGTTTCAAAGCAAAATATCTCGTAGCCGCTTCTTGTACCGCATGTCCATTTATTGTTTTCTATCATCAAAAACGCAGTTTCGTTTTTCAGCAACAGCTTTAGCTCTTTAATATCTGATTGCATTACAGGATTCCCCGCCATCAGGTCCCAGCGATAATAACTTTTTAATAAGAGCCTGCCATTTTCATCGGTGTCCAATTCTTTTGGAGGCGGCAATACGCGTAATGCATCGATCTTGCCGTAATAGAAAAAATTATATACCAGCAGGTGCCCGCCATCCTGTACTACGCGCGCTGCATAATTGCCCTGCGGCAACAATACATCCGCATGAAATGAATGATATTCTCCAAAAAAACCGGGCGCAAACCAATACCGAACTTTAATGTCTTCCCTGATAGAACCCACGAGATAATATTTACCATGCAATTCAAAAACACACGGGCATTCAATATCATCGTATACCATCGGGTGCAAAAGAGGCGGCATTACTTCCATTACATCCTTCTTAATTTTTACCAGGCCGGCACATCCCCGTCGCGACACCGGTCCTTTATTAATCCGTGCACAAATTATCAGGTAGGCATCCCCGTTATATTCATAATAAAAAGGATCACGAAAACTGAGCCATTTCCTCGGGTTATCATGCTTCGTTTCATAATAGATGCCTTCGGGCTCTATCGGAAATATATCTTCCTCCTTTTTTTGCCAGTGCAGCAGATCATCTGATTCAGCAAGACCGATTTTTGATATTACGCCACGGTCTCTTCGTTGCAGTCCGGTATAATACATTTGAAATGTATTGTTGGAATGCACCACATGCATGGTCCACAGCATGTCGTCATCCCACTCACCGGGGTCTCCTACAAAAAGTGCATTATTCACTCTCTTCCAGGAGATGCCGTCTCTGGAAATTGCATGCGCTATATAATCGTGATTGGGTATAACCAAATGAAAAAGATGGTAGGTTTCTTCGTATATCATTACCGTTATATCGCCTATCTCTGATTCGCTGAATCCTGATCCTGAATACATGATTGCTGTTAAATCGTTATTCAAAATTACAAAATAGCATAAGTAATGAGGTTTGGTTAATTTTGCAGGGGTTGATAACGTGAAGATGATATGAAGAAAGAATATTACATACAGCTATTCAGTCCTCATGGTCTCATTCGTTTTAAAGACCCTGAAATTGGCAGGGATAAGGATACCGGAGGCCAGGTAAAATACGTGCTTGAGCTTTTACAAAATCTTTCTGAACATCCGCAGGTACGTAAAGTAGACCTTTTCACACGCAGAATCATTGATAAGAGAGTCTCCGCTTCTTACGGAAAAGAAATCGTCATCATCAATAGCAAGGCGCGCATTGTGCGCATTACCTGCGGCGGTATTGCCTACAGGCCAAAGGAAACCCTCTGGGATTACTTAGATGAATTTGTAGATAAAACCATTCGCTTTATTGAAAAGGAAGATGACATTCCTGACGTGGTACACGGACATTATGCCGACGGGAATTATATAGCCGGGCAAATCAGTGAAGTG
>CAZVKO010000026.1:0-87323 GCA_964627765.1 uncultured Ginsengibacter sp.
CGACGGTATGAAATTTCGCATCCGTATTCCGAAGGCATTTTCAACCTGGCTGACATACCGGAAAATAAAAAAACAGAACATCAGCACAGCCTGCTGCAGCAATTTATCAGTGAATTGAAAGAATTGGACAAGGCTTTAATGTTATTATATCTTGAAGAAAAAAGTCATAAGGAAATAGCAGCCATCATGGGCATCAGCGAAACCAATGTGGCTACGAAGGTGGGAAGGATTAAAAATATTTTAAAACAAAAATTTTCACAGGCAACTATTTAATATGGAAGAAACCAACTTTGTTCTTTTATGGAAAGAACAATATCAGAAGATAGATGAATCGCTTGCGCTGAACAAACGCATATTACAGGAAACCATCAGCAGAAAGGCTGCATCAGCATTGCGCTCGCTGATTCGCATAAAGGCATTGGGGATAGCGGGAGCAATCATATGGCTGCTCTTTCTCGGATTCGCCTTATATTTTGCTATAACACACTATTCACCCGCGGCAAATTATTTTATCGTATCCGTTGCCGCCATCTTTCTCATCAATGTAAAAGCATTGTACGATTATGCAAAGCACCTGGCATGGGTAAGTGCAATAGATTATGATGGCAGCATCACAGAAATTCAACAAAAGCTTGCGAAGCTGCAGCTATCTATCTTTCGGCATACGAGAGTGATGTTTTTGCAATTGCCTTTCTGGACTACATTTTACCTGAGCAGTAAATGGTTCCCTTACGAAGCGGGTGCAGGGTATATCATTTTTCAAATTGTATTCACCGCTTCTTTCATTTACCTCGCATATTGGTTTTATACAAACATCAATATTGAAAATGCGGATAAAAAATGGGTAAAAAATTTTACACAGGGAACCGGCGGCAAACAGGTGATGAAAGCGCTGGAGTTTTATAAAGAGATTGAGGAGTTTCAAAAATAAATGAATGAATAACGCCGGTTAAAACTTCTTTACGGCTTCAATTTGCTTAACACATTTTTTATATAGCCGTCCTCCGCGATTATTTCGATCATTTTATGAGGATTATTCTGGCCTTTCAAAATACAAACAGAGGCTTTGGAAACTTTAAATACCGCCGACAAATATTCAATCAAATATTTATTAGCCTTTCCATCTACAGGAGGTGCGCTAATGCGAACCTGCAATTCATTATTTTCTTTTACAACAATAGCATCACTTTTGGCATTGGGCTTTATGTGGGCATGAAAGATCATAAGCTGTTACCGGGTTTTCAAATAAATCTGCTTCCCTTCTGATAGGCAAACTACTATTATTTCGGGACAAGCGATACTTTCGAAAAAAATTTAAACCTCCCGGAGTATAATGAATAACCCGTGTGAAAGCAACGTGAGATACCTTTATTCCTGCACCATATGAGAGATGTCTGCTTTCCGTTTTGCTTTTCTTATAAAAAATAATACGAAAGGAATGCAGATTAAAAACATCACGCCGATCCAGAGAAAAATATCCATGTAAGAAAGCACGGTCGCCTGCACATCTACCAGCCTGTCCTGCAACTGCAAAGCAGATTTTCTTGCGACATCCGCGGTCATTCCTTTTAGCTGAAAACCATGCGTAATGGCCGCGATTCGCTGCTGCACCATCGGATCATCTGCAGAAAGTTTGCTGACAAGATCGCTCCGGTGAGCCTGGTTGTCCCTGGTGAGATAGGTAGATATTATGGCCACTCCAAAGGAACCTCCCAATTGACGCAGCATTCCCGATAAGGCAGCTCCCTGGCCGATTTCCGCTCCCCGCAACGTAGACAAGGCAAGCGTGGTGATCGGTATCGAGAGCAACCCAAGTCCAATACCCCGTATCACCAGCAGCCAGAAAAATGCTTCACTGGGCGTATTGGGAGTAAGAACTTTATAAGCCATCATGCTATAAACGAAAAAGATGATCATACCGGAGGTAATCAGCAAACGAAATGACACGCCCCGTTCCATCATTTTACCAACAAACGGCATCATGATACCGGTAAACACGGTGCTCGGGATCATCAGCATGCCCGCCTGCAATGCAGTCCAGCCCATTATGGTCTGGGTGGATAAAGGAATAATAAAGGTAGATCCAAACAGGCCAAAACCCAATACAAAAGATAAAATGCTGCCCACTGATAAATTTCTGTTTCTAAATACGCGAAGCTCTACTATCGGGTATTTATAGGTAAGCTGCCGCCATATAAAAAAGTAAAAGCTGAAGAAAGAAACTACTGAAAGCGTTGTGATAAGCGAACTATTGAACCAGTCATCTTCCTGTCCTTTCTCCAAAATAAACTGAAGGGTGCCCACTGCGGCAATCAGAAGAAAAATTCCCGCCCAGTCCACATAACGGCTACTGATCTTTTCAGCATATTTCGGGCTTTTCACAAACTGCAGCGTAAGTAAGGTAGCGATAATACCTACCGGAATGTTAATATAAAATATATAGGGCCATGAATAATTATCTACAATGTAGCCTCCCAAAGGTGGCCCGAGAGTAGGCCCCACAATTACACCCAATACATAAATAGCCTGCGCCATTGCCCTTTTTTCAGGAGGGTAGCTCTCTGTAATGATCGTTTGCGAGGTCACCAGCAAGGCACCGCCACCCATTCCCTGGAGAAACCTGAATATTATCAATTCAGTGATGCTGCCTGCATTGCCGCACAGCCAGGAAAACACTGTGAACATGATAATGCTCGCGGCAAAGTAATTTCTGCGGCCAAACTGCTGACTGAGCCAGCTGGTCATCGGCATTACCACTACGTTGGCAATTGCATAGGCGGTAATCACCCATGTTATTTCTGTAAGGGATGCTCCCAGGCTGCCCTGCATGGTGGGCAAAGCAATATTTACAATGGTAGTGTCTATTATCTGGAGCAGCGCGCAAATAACAGCGGTAATGGTAATCACCGCCCTCCTGGAGCCATATTCTACCAGCGACTCTTCCATATTTAGTTTTTAAACATACAGTATAGTATTTAACTATTTAATCAAAAAAATTACGCCATGCTGTGAATAATATTATCACGCATTTTTTCCAGGAGCGCCATCGCTTCCTGCACATCTTTGATTTGAAAATCCCGGCTCATCACCGAAAAGAGCTCTGCCACCCACGGCTCTACCTTTTTACCCAGCTTACGGCCACTGGCCGTAAGATAAATCAGCTTGCTCCGCCTGTCGGCCGGATGCTCTGATCGTGTAACCAATCCTCTTTTGGTAAGGTTATCGATCAGGAAGGTCATGCTGGCCTTGTCCTTTAGGGTAATATCGGCCAGCTCCTGCTGGTTGATGCCGTCTTTTCTCCATAAAGCAGCCATTATCTGGTGCATCTCATAAGTAAGATCAATATTATTTTCCCGGAATCTTTTTTGCATAAACTGCCGGAGCTGATCTCTCAGATCAAACATCAGGTGTACCAGCTGCCTCGTGGTTTCAGCCTTTTGGTTAAGGAGTGTTGCCAATCCGAATTTTTTACTGACCATAAAGTTAGTAAAATTATTAATAGTTAAGTATTAAACTATATTTTTTTCAATCCACCATGCAACTTCGGGCAGAAACAGGCAGGTAAACGGCGATTCCTGCGCTATGGCTTATATTGCGAAATCTT
The DNA here is from genome assembly GCA_964627765.1 of uncultured Ginsengibacter sp. Taxonomy (GTDB): domain Bacteria; phylum Bacteroidota; class Bacteroidia; order Chitinophagales; family Chitinophagaceae; genus Ginsengibacter. Next base: position 3,605 of record CAZVKO010000026.1, read on the forward strand.
ATCCCGGTAACCATCCCCTTTTGACCTTTTGCCTGTAAAGAATTTTTTCCGGCAAGCTGCTGTTCCCCTTTTCAGGCACAACAAAAAACCCGCACTATGCGGGTTCGTTGCACATCATCTTTAAGCCGGTTAATTTTTTGCAGTAAAGGGGCTGATCATATTATCCACTTCGGTGATTTTGGTGACAGGAAATCCGCCTTTCCTTGCATGTTCGCGAATGAGATCTTCGTTTTCTGCCCTGTACACGCAGAAGATCTTGTCGTCAGTAACATAGCTCTGTATCCATTGAATCTCCGGCCCCATTTCCCGGAGTACAGAAACTGATTTTTGCGAAATTGCCCTGAGCTGTTCACCGGTGAGCTTACCGGCGTTTGGTATGTCTCTTTCAATTAAATAAGTTTTCATCGTCGTAGCGTTTGTTGTTTTGGAATCGTTGTTGGTGCTGGTCTGCGCAGTGACCGTAATAGCTGCAAAGAAGATGATGGCAAAAAGGAGAATGCTGTGGCTGATTGTTTTCATAACTTAAAGTTTTAAAGTTTAATGAATGATTAAAATTAGTATCAGCACCTGGCGAAGGGCTATAACAATTCAGTCAACAAATGGTAAACCACGTGGGAAAAATCGTTCAATAAATGGTAATATTTATTCGGGGCAGCAGATTCATTTAAGCAGCTCCAGGTAAGCCATGGGCAGCAGTCCGTATTTTTTCTTAAAACACTTGGTAAAGTAAGAAGCGCTCGTAAACCCTGAATCAAAGGTAATCTGTGCAATGTTGTACGGGCGTTTGCGCATAAGCTCTTTGGCTTTTCCCAGCCGGTAATCTTTCATAAGTATGTTGGGGGAAACGCCCGTCAGGGAAATTGCTTTACGATATAGCTGGGAAGCGCTCATGGCAGTCGCTTTACAATACTGATCCATGTCAAATTCTGCATTCTGCCAGTTATCCTTCAGCGTTGTAAATAATGATTCGAGCAGCTTTTCATCCTTTGGTGAGAGGATTAAAAATTTTTTTCCATTATCCTGTAAAATATCTTTTGCAACAATATCTTTTACTCCCGTGGCGATAGCAATGCGGGTATCTTTTACAATACAGCACATAGCATCTGCCAGGTGAATAGTATCGCCAAATAGCTGCCTGCTTCTCTCAACAGGCTCACCGGCATTAAGCGCGATCCTGAAACTGATATCTTCCCGGATCGTATCCAGCATCTGCTGTTGTATATTCAGGGCGCAGGCAACGGCTTTGGAAGCGGAAGTAAATGAAATAACAAATCCATCGCGGTCATGCTCCGCTTCCCGTCCACCGTAACCGATAAGATTTTTACGGATGATTTGATTGTGCTTTGCAATTATTTCATTTGCTCTTTCGCCGTAATGATGTTTTAGCAACACAGGATCGCAAATTTTTGTAACGAGCAGCAGGCGAAAGGAAGGGTCTTCAAATATTTTCAGCCCGTCATCAGAGACAAGGGCATCTGCCGGATCATAAATACGACCTAAAAAAGATTCTACCAATGTTGTGTTTACCTCGATTACTTTATTTGGAATTAATCCGTGCGCCTTGCCATGCATTTCTTCAACGGCCTCTTTGCTGGGGGCTTTTATGAGGCAAAAAACATTCTCACGCGCTTCATCAATCCAGTAGGTCATACAGGTACATCCATACTCTTCCTGGTGAGCCAAATCTTTCTGGTGGGCTTCCGCCACATTTTTAGCTTTTACGCCGGGCAAAATATGAACATCCATGTAAAGAGGCATCGGCAGTCTGTTAGTCCCAATGAAGATAGAATATTTTTGAAAATTCTGATCCGGCCAAATTTTGCAGAAATAGCAATAAATTTAAAATTATTTCGGCCGGATATTTTCTCTGATTTCCCGGAAGAGGGTTTTAATCAGCAATTTTTTATACCGGATAAAAAAGTTATATGCCAGCATCGCGCAGAGATTTTGCAAAAAATATTATCGCAGCATCGGCCGCTTTCAGCCTGCAATCGTTTGCCAATGCAGTAGATGAAAGGCCTGCAGCTAAAATGAAAATTGTTTGTGTGGGCGGTCATCCCGATGATCCCGAAAGCGGCTGTGGCGGCACGCTGGCAAAACTGGTATCGCAGGGGCATGATGTGACGGTTATTTACCTGACAAGAGGCGAAGCCGGCATTGAAGGCAAATCGCACGATGAAGCGGCTTCCATCAGAACAAAGGAGGCCCTTGCTGCATGCAAAATATTAAATGCAAAGCCCGTCTTTGCCGGGCAGACAGACGGCGCCGGCATGGTAAATAATGAGTGGGTAGAAAAAATGCAATCGCTCATCAATAATGAAAAACCCGATATTGTATTTACGCACTGGCCGTTGGATTCTCATAAAGATCATCAATGTGCCGGCTTGCTTACCATACAAACATGGATGCGGAACGGCAAAAATTTTGGGTTGTACTTTTTTGAAGTTTGTACAGGCTCCCAGACAACGGGATTCAGGCCCACTGACTATGTGGACATCACCTCCACGCAAGAACGGAAAAGGCAGGCGGTATACTGTCATGTCAGCCAGAACCCGCCCGGCATCTATGCTTCAGCAGATTGCAATCATGCCCTGATGGAAAAATTCAGGGGTATCGAAATAAATGTAACGGCCGCAGAAGCATTTGCAAGAATGGGAAATGATTTTAAATAATCCTCTTTTTTAATTGATACAATATTTCACGTAAACAGGCTCCTGATACCGGAAATACTCCTTCTTTATTGCCTGTTTTATGTTATTTTTGGAGTTCATCATTTTTTGAAAATAAAGACAAGTTCCTGTCAACGGCAGGCACAAAAGAATGAGCAAAGGGAAAAGGAAAATAGAGATCATGGATACCACGTTACGCGATGGCGAACAAACCAGCGGCGTGTCTTTCTCGGCTTCGGAAAAGCTGACGTTAGCACAAATATTGCTAAACGATGTAAAAGTAGATCGTATTGAAATTGCCTCTGCGCGGGTATCTGAAGGAGAACTGGATGCCGTAAAAAAAATTACCGCGTGGGCAAAACAAAACAGACTGCTTGACCGCATAGAAGTACTCACGTTTGTAGATGGCGACGTATCGGTCAAATGGATGACAGATGCAGGGGCAGAAGTGATGAACCTGCTCACGAAAGGGTCCTTAAATCATCTCACGCACCAGCTAAAAAAGAAACCGGGTGAACACTTTGAAGATATCAAAAAGGTATTATCGCTCGCCATAAAAAAAGGTATTACGTGCAATGTGTACCTTGAAGACTGGAGTAATGGTATGCGAAACTCGCCGGAGTATGTTTTCCAGTACCTGGATTTTCTTTCCACGCAGCCGGTAACAAGAATTTTGTTGCCGGACACGCTGGGCATTTTATCTCCGGCTGAAACGCATGAATACATTTCATCTATTGTCAGCCGTTATCCTGATATTCATTTCGATTTTCATGGCCACAATGATTATGACCTTGGTACGGCAAATGTGCTGGAAGCCGTAAAGGCGGGTGTTCGTGGCATCCATCTCACGGTAAACGGAATGGGCGAACGCGCAGGGAATACTCCATTAGCCAGCGCCGTTGCCGTGCTGAATGATTTTTTACCGGAGGTCGCTACCAATGTTTCCGAAAAGTCTTTGTACTCCGCCAGCAAAATGGTTGAAACATTTTCAGGTTTTCGCATTGGAGTAAATAAACCCATCGTCGGAGAAAATGTTTTTACACAGACGGCCGGCATACATGCCGATGGTGATAAAAAAAATAATCTCTATTTCAGCAACCTGATGCCGGAGCGCTTTGGCAGAAAGAGAAAATATGCATTGGGCAAAATGAGCGGCAAAGCCAATATTGAAAATAATTTACAGCAGCTCGGCATTCAGCTCGCGGATAGCGATCTGAAAAAAGTTACCCAGCGTATTATCGAGTTAGGCGACAGAAAGGAAATGATTACCCCTGCCGATCTTCCTTATATTATATCCGATGTGCTCGACAGCAATCGTTTGTCACAAAAAGTACATTTCAAAAATTATTTGCTTACTCATTCAAAAGACCTCCGGCCTTCTGCTACGTTGAGCATCAGCATCGATGGTGAAGTCATAGAAGAGCAATCGCAGGGCGATGGCCAGTATGATGCTTTCGTAACCGCATTGCGGAAGGTATACAGGCAAAAAAATATGGAGCTTGCGGAACTTATAGACTACGAAGTAAGGATACCTCCCGGCGGTAAAAGCGATGCGTTGTGCGAAACGATAATCACCTGGCGCTTTATGGGGAGGGAATTTAAAACACGCGGCCTCGACAGCGACCAGACGGTATCTGCCATCAAGGCGACAGAAAAAATGCTGAACCAGATTTAGCTCAATGAATGCACCTGATAAGGCTCAACTTTCGCCGGATCATTACGACAAGCAGGGCAAAACGCTTGTTTGGTGAAAGAATTGCCGGTTCGGGCATCATTTTAAACCATTAGCGTTCCGCTTCTTAATGTTCTTAACGCCTTAAATGACCTTAACGGCAGAATATTTAAACTAATTTTTTATAATTAGCATTATACAACCCCTGTTTTGACCGGTTCCGCCGATTTTAAGATTTTATTTTGTTTTCTTGCTTCATTTTTGCCTTTACATTTTAACCGTAGATCATTCTGACTAAAATTTTCTGTATATGAAAAAATTCTTACTTCTGTCGGCAACGCTTTTTATTTCTTTCGCAGGGTTTGCGCAAACAACAACAAAATATGGATTTACGCTGGGCGGCAATCTTACTCAAATCAGCGGGAAGGGAATTGACAATAAAAGCTCCCTTGGCTTTATTGCCGGCGTATTTGCAAGGGTTCCGCTTACTGATAAATGGAATGTACAACCTGAATTACTTTTTAATTATGCAAACGCGCAGAAAGGAACTGATTTTTTAGAAGTGTATAATGACAATGGTTATCAAAATGCACGCACTGCCATTGGGTTGAGCTATATCAGCTTACCCGTCTTATTTGACTATAAGCTGACAAAGTTAGTCACTATAAACGCCGGCCCCGAATATGATTTCCTGGTTGACGATAACGAAGACTTAGTGGCAAATGGAAACCGCGCCTTCAAATTAAATAACCTGGGGATCTCCGGGGGAGCCGAATTGAATCTTGGCGGGTTCCGTTTCTTTGCCAACTATGTGTATGGTCTTACTAATATAAACGATATAGACAGCCGCTATAAATGGTATCAACGCCAGGCGCTGATCGGGCTGAATTTTAATATTATGTAGACCGGCCTGCACTTTATTGATTGTTACAGTACCCCATCCCTGAGCATACCACGAAGAACAGGATTTATCTATGCTGCGACATGAATGCGTCATTCTGTTCCTGAGATACTTTATCAAAATTCATGTCCAAAAATAAATACCAAAATCCGGGCAGATCAATATGCCGGGCCTTACTATTGCAAAAGCAAATAACACATAGCAGCCTTATCCAAGATGCTCTCTATTAAAATTCGAAGAATTGAAAATATTTTTTCAGGAAAGCTCCCGGGGTGAACCCCGGGAAGCTTATATAAGATCCCTTTTTGCTAATAAGGCATCCGTGTAAAACAGGATACTTCGCCTGCCGGGCTGACGTAATACAGTCTCCTTATTGCCTTTATCCCTGTCAACAAAATAACTGCCTGCTTCATCAAATTGGATATTATAAGGGCCATGTCTGTTTCGTTCAGTTCATTATCATCATAATATAATACATCGCTGTATGAGCCTGTATACCGGCGAAGGCAAACAGCCTCAATGTGTGCATTACAGTTATCTTTTTCATAAGGCCTTTCAAATGCGCTAAAAAATTTTTACGAATTAAAAATTATACTGCAAACCTAAAATGAAGGATAAAAAAGCTTAGAGTCGGTACAGAGGCAAAAACAATCGTTGAGCACAACATAAGTTATTTTAGGCAAGGAATAGCAGATAAGATTGCTAAAACGAAGTGAATTTAATTAACTATTTACTTTTAAGTTTTCATACAGACTTTTGGCTTCTTCCAGTGCATTACTGCAAACCTCCCGGAGATAGTTAAATTTTTCCGTGAAAGTGCTGCTATCAAGATCATCATATTCGAGGCTATCCAGTGTAGCGTGCAATTTATCATCAAGTCCCATTACCGATACAGAAGTTTTCATATTATGGGCTAAATGACGGAGATGAGGAATATCAGGTTTATCCCATGACTTCTTCAACGCATCCAGCTCACCCGGAATATCATTAATAAACAATCCGGTAATTTCCTTTTCATAGTCCTTATTTCCCATGCTCACCTGGCTCATATATCCCAGGTCGATATATTTATACTGTGTGCCGGCATCATTTGCATTACCGTTTTGAGGAGGCGTCACGGGATAATCAAACCTGGTAAATCTTTTTATCAGGGTCAATAGTTCTTTTTCATTGATGGGCTTGGATATACAGTCGTTCATTCCATAACTAATACATTTTTCTTTCTCCCCCGTAAATGCATGAGCCGTCATGGCAATGACAGGCACCTTTAATTTTAATTTATTTCTGATTTGCATAGTGGCGGAATACCCGTCCATCACCGGCATCTGTATATCCATCAATACCAGGTCATACTTCTTTTTCTCAGATTTAATGAGTGCTTCTGCCCCGTTACCCACAATATCGAACTTCAGCCGCCATTTGGTAAACAAGTGTTTTATCAGGCTCTGATTTAGCTCATTATCCTCCGCCACCAATATGCTTACATTGCCAAGGTCAGGCATATCATTTGTTTGCCGGTTTTTTGAGCCCGGATGTGCCGCCGCTCCGTATGAAACCCGGTACGGTATTACCAGGCTAAACCTGCTTCCCTTGCTCAATTCACTCTCCACACTGATTTCTCCGTGCTGAAGCAGCACGAGGTTTTTCACGATAGATAAACCTAACCCGGTACCTCCGAATTTTCTTGTAACAAAATCTTCTGCCTGCTGAAACCGGTCGAAGATATTTTTTTGTTTGTCTTTTTCAATACCTATTCCTGTATCTATAACGTCAATGCCTACACGAATTTTATCTTCTGTAATACCTTTGTTGGAAACTGCAATAGTGATGCTTCCCTCGTTCGTAAATTTTATAGCGTTGCTGATAAGGTTTACCAGTATCTGGGTCAGCCTCATCGCATCACCCTCTATCATGTCGGGAACCGTTTCATCTATTTTTACTCTGATCCGGAGGTTTTTATCCAGGATCTGTGAATGAAACATGGTGCTGGTAGAATGAATAATATCCCTGATGCTGAATGGCGCCGATTCAATGCGCATCATCCCGGCTTCTATTTTTGAAAGATCAAGTATATCATTGATGATCTCGAGTAAATTTTGTCCGGAACGGTGAATAGTAGTCACGTATTTATCCTGTTCTTCACTGAGATCAGATTCACGTAACAGCGAAGTAAAACCCAATATTGCTGTGAGCGGCGTGCGTATCTCATGGCTCATGTTGGCAAGGAAGTTATCTTTTATTTTAGCAGCCTCCCGCAGCTTCTTATCTTTTGCATTGAGCTCGGCGATCAGCTGGCTTTGCTTTTGTAACGTGGTAATGATGAACCAGAATAAAATGGCACCGGCAAAGAGCACCGATACTATCAGCACCGTTCCCATAGAGAGTGCTTTTTTTCCGCTTTTGCTTATCGAAAGGATTACGGATGCAAGAAGCTTTTGACGGGAAGTTTCAATAATATTGGTTACGATTTTTATAGAATCGTCCATGTTTTTGGCGCTGTCGGAGTTAAGCAGGTTTTCTGCAGCCTGCCGCCCTGTCAGGTATAAGGTATCCAAAACGCGCTTTCCCAAACTGAGTTTCGCATTCACCAATCGATCCAGCACATCAATATATTTTACCGAGGTATCATCATCAGATATTCTTTGAAGGCTATCTATATCGGATTTTACTTCGTCAATTTTCAAATCCATCCCTGCCAGGTGCGAGGAGTCCTTTGTATAAAGGGTGCCGGCTATTTTATTGTCGACATAGGTAATATCGCCGTCCAGCTCTTTCAAATCATTCCTTACCCGGAGTTCACTGATGACCTTTTCATTACCGCTGATGAGCAGGTTTACATTTTTAGTAGATGTGTATTGAATAAATATCAGCAGGGCATTACCCGCCACAAATGTGGCAATGATATAGTAAATAAATCTTTTGCGGAGCATGCAAAACCTTTTTACCTACACCTAAATTTCTTTTCTGTCTGAAGGAATCTTAATATACCGGAATAAAAGATACGACAGTATAAAAATACAGATAACTATTGCAACCGCCATGAGAACAATTTTATAATAATCTGCTCCCTCATCAAGAAACTGTACCGTAGCATAAGTCAGCAATAAAAGCAACAGGGTGTTTACAAAGAATAATATGGTATATATAACTCTCACTATGGCGGCATATCTTATAAAAGAACCCCGGTGAAGACCGGGGTTAAAAACCAAAAACTACCAATGAAAAAATGTTTCCTCTTTGCCCTTTTGTCGTTCTCTTGCACAAATTTCTGTTCGGCGCGCCCGTCTTCCAAACCTCAATCGGCGAATCGGCAAAAACTATCGGCGAATTTTTTTGATGAACAGGGTAAGGCACGAGCGTTCTCAAATAACATTCATTCTTGAGTTCAGTACATAGCGATAGGCATCGGCCACAGGAAGGCTTTTACCATTAATTACAACTGAGCCGTCCTGCAAGGTGTCTATTTTGCTTATGGCGATAATATAGGAACGGTGGATTCGTAAAAATTTAGAAGAGGGCAATCTTGCTTCCACTGCCTTCAAAGTAGTATGGATAGCATAAAATTTCTGCCGGGTATGCAGTTTTACATAGTCTCCCATTGCTTCGGCATACAGAATATCGTCTATCTTCAGCCGCCTGATAACACTGGAATCCCTGATAAAAATAAATTCGTCCTCGTCAGATTTTACTTCGGTATTCCTGCTGGCTAATATTTCCCGCGCTTTATCAATTGCCTGTATAAACCGAGCCGGCATAACCGGTTTCAAAATATAATCCACGACATTCAGCTCAAAAGCTTCCACTGCATGGTCGCGTGCAGACGTTGTAAAAATTATGAGCGGCCCTTCCTTTCCAAGATTTTTGGTCAGCTCAAGCCCGTTCATGCCGGGCATTTGGATATCCAGCAGCAGTAAATCAACCTTTTTATGCAATAAGCATTCATAGGCATCGGCGGCGCTGGCGTACTCCCCGGCTATTTCAAGATCTTTCACATGCTTCGCCAGTTGATGCAGGGTGCTCCTGGCGATCTTATTATCATCGACGATCAGGCAATTCATGCGGAAAATTAAAGAATTAACAGGTGACAGCGGAAATGTTTACAGTTATTTTTTACACATGTCCGTAATAAAATTTGAAAAGCCCATCCGGGCATCTGCCCGAAGCCATGACAGCATCTAACGTGCAGGCATATACGAAATTATGATGGCATGGGCGCATGACGCCGGTCATAAACCGCCGGTTTTGTTATAATTTTACATTTATATTAAATTGCTCAACACAAACTCTCACACTACAAACCCTGTTATGAATAAAAATTCAGCCCTGCTGGTAATGGATATGCAAACGACGATCCTGAAAAATCTTCCTGATGCAACTTCCTTCATCGAAAATGTAACAAAAGCCATAGCGCATGCCCGTGCAGCCCGTATCCCGGTAATTTATGTGCGGGTTGGTTTCCGAACGGGATTTCCTGAAATAAGTTCACAAAATAAAAGCTTTACCGCAGCCAGGGAAAGATGGGCAAATGTAACAATGGAAGAATTGCTCGGGATACATCCCGCTGTTAGCCCCAAACCAGATGAAATAGTCGTTACCAAACGAAGAATCAGTGCATTTACCGGGAGCGATCTTGAAGTGGTACTTCGTTCTCAAAATATCAAACATATCATTCTCACAGGTATTTCCACGAGCGGCGTAGTATTGTCCACCGTTCGTGAAGCAGCCGACAAAGACTATCAAATTACCGTACTCTCCGACGGGTGTGCAGATACTGACGAAGAAGTACACCGGGTACTAACTTCAAAAGTATTTCCAAGGCAGGCGGATGTATTGACAGTAGCTCTATGGCAACAGGATTAACAACGATCATTTCATTTTTACCGGTTCTTGTAAAGCTATCATCCAATGCCGGGACAAAGCTGTTTATAAAATTCAAATCCCTGTTCAATAACAATAAAGAGGGCCGTTTTAAAATTAGTTAGTAGTAAGTATTGGTTTTGATATTCATTAGGAAGAAATTTGAATTGTAAAGGCAACCTGTCACTGCAGTTCCGCTAATTTTAACCGGACAATTCTTTACAACGATGCGTAAAGTATTTGCTATATTTTATTTTTTCTTTTGTTCGTTCGCTGTTACGGCTCAAAAGCAAAGTGAATCGGAAAGCCTTTCTCAATGGAATACGCTTCAGCAACAACCATTGAACGAAGTCAGTTTCCGGAAAGCCTGCGACCTGATGCAGCAAATCGCAAAAACGGATTTTTCAAAAAGCTATGCTCTCTTTACGGGATACCTCGCTAAAATAAAAACCACCCACAATCAGCGCTGGGCGCACATTCTTTTAATGGGATGGGCGCGTGCCAAAGAGTCTTTGAATTTTTTTAAAGATGCAGAATCCTTGTTTCAGCAGGCAAGGGAAAATGCAGCAAGTAATCCGGCCTATTATCGCGAGTCTCTTGTAGGAACCCTATTGCTTTATCTTGAATGGGGTAAAAAAGATTCTCTTGAAAAATATATTGCTTTAAGCGAAAAAGATTGCCTCGCCGCCAGGGATAGCGAAGATCTGTCTTTTACCTACACGTTTAAAGCCATGTCGAGGTTAAATAACCAGGACTCCATGAAGTATTACCTGACCAAAGCTATTCAATTATCCGGTCAGCTTCCGGACAAGAATGCCCTGTTTACCGCAAAATACAACTATGCCGTAGTGTATTGCCAGAATAATCCGCTGCAGGAGGTAAGGCAGCTGGATTCTTTATTGGCGATTGCGGATGACAGTTCACTAAATCGTTTTCCGCCCCATTTATACAATCGCACCAATTTTTCATTTCGAAATGCAAAATCAAGCGTATATTATAATTTAATGCAGGTAAATCTCCTGCTGACAGATTATGATAACGCAGCAAAATTTGCACAACTTTTCTATGATGCGGTAATTACGCCGAATCCCCGGGGCGTACAGGCTCCTTACTTTAATGCAGAAATGTCCATTGTAAAAAGTTACCAGGGGCAATACGATACCGCCCGGACATACTTGGATAAAAGCCGGCAGGAATTTAATGTAGCGGAGAATCAGATACCCTATATCAGCTATTTTATAGCAGCGGGTTTACTGAAAGAGCACAATAAAGACTATGAAGGCGCTTTACAGTATTTTAAAACAGCGCTGCAAAAGGGAAATACCGAGGGGTTGTATATAATGCCTCCCGAAATTTATTATGCCCATGCATTGATCCTTACCGGCAATCTTGAAAAAGCAGGTGCCGTACTCGACAGCCTGAGATCAAGACTATCTTTAAACCATTTCAACGCGGCCGGTTATTACTATTACAAATACGAAGCAGAATTATTAAAGGCGAAAAAAGATTACCCCGGTTATGCAAATGTTACCGACACTTTTTATCACGTTAAAGATTCACTCGTGAATATAAACAGGTACCGCGCCATTGAGGAGCTGCAGGCAAAATACCAGGTAAAGGAAGAACAGGAGCAGGTGCAACAATTACAGAAAGAAAAAGCAATACGCACCGCCAATATTCAAAGAGAACGCAACTTTTATATCTCCATAATACTGCTGAGCATCGTCAGCATCCTGCTGCTTGTATTCATGATTTATTACAGGCAGATTCGTAACCGGCAAAAGCTTGCATTGCAACAGATGCGAATGAAGGAAATGGAAGAGCAGCATCGTATGGCTGAAATTAAAGGAGTAATGGAAGCGGAAGAAAGCGAACGAAGAAAAATTGCAGATCAGCTTCATGATGAGGTGGGCTCTATGCTGTCACTGGCTTCTTTAAATGTATCTTCCGTTTTGCCGGAGCATGTACAGGAAACGACAGACGAAAGGAAACTGCAGAAAGTACAGCAAATACTTGCTTCTGTATCAGAAACCGTTCGCAACCTGAGTCACCAGCTTACGCCAATGATGATTGAGCAGTACGGTTTCAAAAAGTCAGTGGAAGATATTTCGGACACCATAAACCTTTCGGGTAAACTCAACCTGGAAACGGTAATCGTAGGCTTCGACAATACAAAAAAATATCCCGTTTCATTTTTAAATCATATTTACCGCATTACGCAAGAGCTGCTTAACAATATAATTAAGCATGCCCGCGCCTCTCATGCCCTTCTTGAGCTAATCGAACACCAAAAAGGAATTTCATTAATAATGGAAGACAATGGCACCGGCATCGGGAAAACAACCACCGGCAAGGGGCACGGCATTCATTCTATTCAGTCAAAAATTGCGTATCTTAAAGGCTCAATGGAAATTAACAGTAAAAAGGAAGGTGGGACATTGGTGGTAATTGAAATACCGTTTGAAAAAATGTGAAGGGATAATTCAATCAGCTTCTCTTTTTCTTAAAAAGTTTTCATTGCAGTTTTATACGTTTTTTAAAATCTGCTTCATCCCCTTATGTCAACAGGAATTATCATTGCTGACGATCATCCTATGCTTTTGGAAGGGCTCAGTGCCATCCTGGGAAAAATCGGGGGTATAAAAATATTAGCAACGGTAGCTGACGGAAGAAGTCTCATTGACAGCCTGCACCAACATGAGCCCGATCTCGTACTGCTTGATCTGAATATGCCACAAATGAACGGGATCGATACTTTAAGAATGTTGCACGAAAGATTTCCCGGTCTCAAAGTGATCATACTTTCCAGCTATTATCAACCCGAATTGCTGAAAGAAATAAAATCACTGGGTGCACGGGGTTACCTGCCTAAAAGCGCTTCCGTACCTGTATTGCAGCAGGCTATCGAAAGGGTCGCTGCCGGCAATCATTGGTTTGAAGCCGGGCAAAACGATATCCCCGAGGTTTCTCCCTATTTCCTCGATAGCTTTATGAAAAAATATTTGCTGACCAAAAGAGAGGTGGAGATAATAAGGATGATAGGAAACGGGCTCTCCAGCAAAGAGATCAGTGAAAAACTATTTGTCAGTGAGTTTACCATTAATACACACCGCCGCAATATTTCCAGGAAGCTCAATATTCATACTCCTGTCGGCTTACTAAACTTTGCCCGTGAGCAGGGACTTGTATAATCATTGCAATGGCAGTAATAACCATTGAATTTCTAAAACATCGGTCCCGGATGATTTTTACAAAAAATAGTTAGAAGTAGGTATTCCTGTTTCTTAATAGTCTTTAGAATTTTGGGAAGCAAAAGTCTGTTTTGCTTATGGGTTGTCAGGAAAATTTAAAACTCCCGGAGGAACGAAAATAAAAGTACATTTTGGTAATTCGGATAACGATGATTTCAAGAAATCAGATTTTGGTATTGCCATAAACGCCGGGTATATATTCCTAAAAAAATGGAATGCATCCGTTAGTTACGATCCCGGACTAAAAAATCTGAGCACGCAACCAGATGAATTATCCACATGAGAGGATTTTCATTAGACGCAGGTTATCTGACTTTTTAATTTTTTTTCGGGTCAGAATTGTACAGGTATTGTGATTTATAATAGATTCTTAGGCATACTACTTTCTTTCTATACATGGGCAACAAGATTCTAAAATTTATACCAAAAGATTTCAATATGAAAAAGCTACATTTTTTCCTGATTACCTTTGCCTTGCTTTCAGAAATCCTTTCCACGGGGTGCACTGAATTGCATCAAATGGCCGAGGCCTCACTCGATGAAAATAAAATTAATTACAAAGGTCCGTCGCCTTATCCGCCGCCATTGGGCACACCCACGTTCAATCTTCAATATCTCTTTTTAGAAGAGCTCGTCAACGACATTTTCTGGCCCATCAGCGATCTCTTTTACGACAGCAATACCGGCACCGCGTATGCCTTACCCAATTATGATCCGGGCGATCTGCCTTATTACAAAGGTTATTTAGGAGCTTCAGATATACAATCAGAAAAGAAACCAAAATGGTGCCTGATGCTGGCAGACGGTCTGAGTTATGTTGGTAAAGGAGCCAGAGAAAAGGATGAAACCGCAACCACTACCACTCATCTTAACTATATTGAAGTGCCCGTTATTGCAACCTATTATGCAAGGATAGGTAAAACCCAAAATGCTTTTCATCTTGGTGTCGGTCCATGGATTGCATATGCGCTAAACGGTAAGTTTAAGACAACGGGGCAAAACTCTGTCGCAATTAAATTTGGCAAAAATGGCGACTTCACGCGAATGGACTATGGCGCAGGTTTCAGAGCCGGCCTGTTATTTTCAAAAAAATGGGATGCAACAGTAGGATATGACATGGGCATAAACAATCTGATCGGTACACCGGGAGCGCCCAACGACGGCGACAAAGCGCATACACAAAATTTTTCGCTTTCAATAGGTTATTGGTTCCGGTAAATACTAATTTGTATTAAAAACTAACGTACACGCATATACGAAAAATGCCCCGGCATCACCGAAGCATTTTATGTAATCTTTTACTGAAAAGAATCCACCGGTATCGCAAACGCTGTCAGGAAGCCTGTTGCTTGGCTGCCAGTTTCTGCAGAAGACCGGGCAATGCGCCTGCAATGGCGCCGGTAACAGATGGCGGCAAGCCGAATTTACTTGTAAGGCTGCTAACCAGTCCGCCCTCAACAGCACTCGCAACGGGACCGCCTCCCGCAACACTGCTTTCTACTTTGTTCAGAAGGCCTCCAAGCATACCGCCTATACCGCCGCCCGCCTGCTGCGATTGTGTGGCATTGGTAAGATGAGTGGCAATTTCTTTGTGAATGGCATCTGCCTGTTCCGGTGTAACGTTAGCTTTCAAATCCGGGTGATCTCCCAAATGGTCTTTTACCATCTGTAAAATGTCGTCAAACATGGTAATCTATTTTATGGATTATTAATGATTGAAAGTATGCATTTTTTTCTTTAAAAAGCCATTTTAACAGAAAAATCATGTACCATTTCCTGCGGAGTCCTACATTGTTCTCATTCCGTTCGCAAACTCTTCACCGGGTTGGTCAATGCTGCCCTTACCGAATGGTAACCAACCGTGCACAAAGCAATGAGTATTGTTACCAATGCGGTTACTATAAAAACAACAGATTGAATATTTATCCTGAAGGCAAAATCCTGCAGCCATTTATTGCCTGCCCACCATGCAATGGGCATCGCAATCAGGATGGCAATGCCTACCAATTCCAGAAATCTTTTTGCAATCAAAAATGTAATGCTGCCCACATTTGCACCGAGCACCCGCCGGATGCCAATTTCTTTGGTACGCTGAACCGTAGTAAAGGCGGCCAAGCCAAATAAGCCAAGACAAGCCAAAAGAATAGCAAGCCCGGCAGCAACCCCAAACAGTAATGAGGTGCGCTGCTCCGCGGCATACAATTTATCATAAGATTCATCGAGGAAATGATAGGTAAATGGCCGGTCGGTAATTCTTTCTTTCCATACTGCGCCGATTCTTGCCAGCGTTCCCTGCACATCATTACCATCGATGCGAAGCATAAAATCACGGGAAAAATTTCTTCCCAGGAAGATCAGCAACGGGCCAATGGGTTCATGCAGGCTGGTGAAATTAAAATCTTTCACCACACCTACCACCGGGCCTGACACGCCTTTGGTGATCGTTTGTCCAATTGCCTTTTGAGGTGTCCAGCCGATCTTTTTTGCCAGCGTTTCATTAATGATATACGGAATATGGTAGTTTGCATAGTTATTACTGGTATCCATTATGGCAAAATCGGATTGCTGAAAATCCCGGCCGGCAAGCAATTGCATTTTCATGGTTTTGATAAAATCAAGATCAACGGGCATTGCATTGAGGGAAATGTCATGTTTACCCTTATCATCCGTTGCGGTAATACCATCGCCCCAACCCACATTTTCGGGAGTTTCGTAGGACGCCGTTATTGCCTGCACTCCCCGTACATTGGCAAATGCATCTTTTAGCTGCTGCATATTATTATACATGCCCCCGCCGATAGGTAATACCAGCACATGGTCTTTATCGTAACCAAGATTTTTGGTTTGCATATAATGCATCTGCTGTAAAATGATAACGGTATAAATAATGAGAAAAACAGAAATAGCAAACTGGCCTACGATCAGTGTTTTGCGCAGCATATTGTTGCCCCCGGTAAAAGTGAATCCTTTTTTCAGCACATTCATAATTTTCATTCCGGATAAAACCAGCGCGGGATAAAGCCCTGCAAAAAAACTTACGACCACAGCAAAACCAAGTAATGCAATTATCGGCAATGGTTGTAATAATATATCAGCGGTAAACTGTTTCCCTGTGATGCTGTTGAAATAAGGAATAAGAAAAACAGCCAACAGAAATGCCAGCATTGCAGCAATAAATGTGATGACCGAGCTTTCGCCAATAAACTGGAAGAACAACTGCCTGGCAGATGCCCCCATCACTTTACGCATTCCGATTTCAGATATTCGCGATGCAGATTGCGCGGTTGCAAGATTGGTATAATTGGCACAGGCAATAATCAAGATAAGCAGGGCAATCATGGCAAACATATATATAGGTGATGCTGCCATTGGGTTCAAAACCTTCAAGTGAAGAATAAAGATGCACTCTCAGCAGCGGCTCCATATGATAGGCGAGATAATCGCTTCCTTCCAAACCCGCTTCTTTGCGTACATCCGGCGTATTCATATAACCGCTCACTTCCTGCTGAAACCTGGTGATATCTTGTTTATCGTGTAATAAAAAATAAGTGATCCAGTTGGCCGTCCACCATTGCTCCACATTGACGCCATTACCGAGGTTCAAAAATTGCGTAGCGAAATCGAATTTAATTTGTGAATTCTGCGGCACATCTTCGCATACAGCGCTTACCCGCAGATCTTTCGTGCCGCTGGTGAGCACCTTACCCAAAGCATCTTCATTGCCAAAATATTTTTTGGCCATGCTATGGGTAATCACAATTTTATCCGGTGCATCCAATGCCGTCTGCGGATCTCCTTCGACAATATGAAATGAAAAGATTTTGAAGAAAGCCGGATCGGCATATAAAATACGCGGTTCATCAAAAATTTTATCGTTGCTCTTGATCACGTTGTGCGAAATAAATGTTCGCACATATTCTTCCACTTCGGGAAACATTCTTTTGAGCTGCGGGCCAACTTTTGTGCCTGTAGTGGCAGTTTTATTTACCGTGCCGGCCTGCTTATATTCCATTGTAGCGCGAACAATGCGGTCCGCATTGGTATTAAACTTATCGTAGCTCAGCTCATGATGGATGTACACGCCAATAAGCAGGCATGCCGTTAACCCGATTGTTAGCCCGAAAATGTTAATCGCAGAATACAATTTGTTTTTCCTGAGATTGCGAAGGGCGGTTTTGAAATAATGACCCCCTCTGCCTCCCCCGAAGGGGAAGAACTTTATCGTACTCATATTTTGTAGTTTTTACTGTCCATATTATCAGAAATCTCTTAAAGCCCATCCTGCGGAGGGGGTCGGGGAGGCTTATTCCGTTCTCAGGCTCTTTGCAGGATTTGCCATCGCTGCTTTTATTGCCTTAATGCAAACCGTAGCGAGCGCTATACCAAATGTTATCAGCGCCGCCAACGCAAAAACCCACCAGCTTAATGTTGTTTTGTAAGCAAAACTCTGCAGCCATTTATCCATGGCCCAATAACCAACGGGCAATGCAATACAGGTAGCGATTAAAACCGGCTTCAATAAATCTTTTGACAACAATATAACAATGCCCTGCACCGATGAGCCCAATACTTTTCTTACCCCGATTTCTTTGAAACGTTTGGTGGCAGTGAATGATGCCAGCCCGAATAAACCCAGGCAGGCAACAAAGATGGCAAGCATGGCAAACACAGTTAAAATGGCTTGCTGGCGCAGGTCTTTTTTATATAATTCATCAAACTGCTGATCGAGAAAACTGTATTCAAAAGGATAAGCCGAAGCTACTTTCTTATATTCTTTTTCTACAACGTTAACGCCTGCCTGTATATCCCCGCCTCTCAGTTTTACGAGCGCCACTCTCCTGTCCATATCTGGTGAAATCACCAGGGGTTCAATATTTTGTTTCAGCGACTGAAAATTAAAATCGTCCACCACGCCGATAATGTGGCGTTTTGCACTATCACGAACGGTGTTTTGTATCCATTTGCCTATTGCCTGCTGCGGCGTCCATCCAAGCCTGGCTGCGGCTGTTTTATTGATCAAAACAGCATCGGTGGTATCTGTGGGAAACTGCGCAGAAAAATCCCTGCCCGCTATAATATGCAGCCCTAAAGTTTTTACAAATTCAAAATCTGAAAATTCTGTTCTTGCATTCCAGCGCTCATTATGATCTTCCACATCAAACATATGGCCATCAAAAAAACCGCCGGGTTCGCCGGACATTAGTGAAACTGACTGAACAACACTCTCGTTTTGCAGGTCATTCTTAAAAGCATTCATGCTGTTGTAAATATCATTGTTGTCTATGCGCACGATTAATGTCTGATCTTTATTATAACCGAGCTGCTTATTCTTTACATAGTTCATTTGTTTTGTGATGATGATAGTGCCAACGATCAGTAATACGGATATGCTAAACTGGATTATCACCAATGTTTGCCTGAACGCTGATCCTCCCTTGCCTAACCGCAGTTTGCCTTTTAACGCCTGTATAGGTGAAAATGCAGACAGGAAAAATGCAGGATACTGCCCGCTAAAAATCCAACTACGATGATTACACCAGCCAGGAAGAGATAAATTGGCAAAGAATTCCATGATACAGTTAAATCGTACCCCAATAACTGGTTATACCAGGGCATCACCAGCAATAACAAACCAATGGATAGTATGCATGCAATAGCGGTGAGCAAAACTGATTCGCCAATGAATTGCCAGACTAAATTATTACGCAGGGCTCCGAGCACTTTTCTTAATCCTACTTCTTTCGAACGCTCGGCAGCGCGAATAGTAGAGAGGTTCATAAAGTTGATGCAGGCTATCAGCAATATTAAAATGGCGATAGAAATAAAAATATAGACCACTGTTTTGTCGCCATGCTTTACACTGTCAAATGTTGTATTGTCAAAATAGACATTCTTCAATGGCGTCAGCGATAAAGTGAAATGAAAACCATACTTACGCATGTCACTGCCCATATATTTCTCCATGAAAGCCGGCAGCTGCTTCTCCACCTGCGACTGTGTCGTATGCGGGGTTAGCTTTACATAAGTATACAAGCCATTGTTTATCCAGGTAGTCATAATGCCCATGTTCCTGAAGTTTGACAGCGGCACAACAATATCAAAGTCAAGATGCGAATTGGAAGGAACATCCTTTGCTATACCGGTAACTTTTAAGGGCAAATCTTTATTAAGTATTATCACTTTCCCCATTGCATCAGCAATGCTTCCAAAATATTTTTTTGCAATGGTTTCGGTAAGCACCACGCTGTGTGGCTCAAGCAAAGCTGTTTTTGCATTGCCTTTTATTAAAGGAAAGGAGAAGAAGCTAAAGAAGTTGCTGTCAACATCCAGTTCCTTTTTTTCATGGAAAGACCGGTTACCTACGGTAACCAGGTCGTCGTTTGGATTTACACGAACGGCGCTTTCTATCAGTCCTTTAAAATCGTTCAGCAAAGCCGGTTCATACATGCCGGATAAGTAAGAAACGCTGTTTGATTTTCCATCGCTTTCGAAACCACGCAGCACGCGATACATGCGATCCCCGTCTTTATGAAAATTATCATAGCTGAATTCATTCATAATGAATAAATAGATCATCATGCAAACAGTAATGCCGATGGTCAAACCCAGAACATTGATGAAAGAAAAAACCTTACTCTTTATCAAATTACGCCAGGCGGTTTTGAAATAATTTCTTAGCATATAAAATTTAAGATTTGAGATGGTTTCGATACAACAGGCTTTTCATTTTCAAATTAACCTATTTTCAAATTTTCAAATTAAACTTACTCTGTTCGCAACGACTTCACCGGGTTGGCCACTGCTGCTTTTATGCTTTGGAAGCTGATAGTTACCAGGGCAATCAATACAGAAACGATGCCCGCAATAAGAAAGACCCATCCACTGATGTGTATGCGATAGGCAAAATCCTGCAGCCATTTATTCATCAGCCACCAGGCGACCGGCGATGCAATGAGTACTGCAATGAAAATCAGCTTTACAAAATCAACAGAAAGCAAACGAACAATTGAGGTAACAGAAGCGCCCAGCACCTTGCGTATGCCTATCTCCTTTTTGCGTTGTGCTGTGGCCTGTATTATCAGGCCCAGAACGCCCAATGCCGCCAGCAACATACTAAGTCCGCTGAAAAAAGTAAAGAGCTGCTGCAATTTGCATTCTTCTTTATATTGAGCGGCAAGCATGTCATCCACCCATTTTATTTCCAGAAATTTATTGGGATAAAATTGCCGCCAGAGTTTGTTAATGGATGCTGTCACCTGCTTTTCAGCGCCCGGTTGCACTTTCACCAGCATACCACCATATTCAGGCGACGGGCCTGCAATAATGATAACCGGTTTCATCGGTTCTTTCAGCGATTCATTATTAAAATCTTTTACAATGCCTACCGGCGTTGTAAGCGCCCCCTTTATCGGTACACCGAGATTTTTAACCTGCAGCATCTTTGCAGTATATGCAGTAATCAGCGATGACTGCCGGCTGGCAACACTTGCGTACGCAGCCGAATCATCTATGCGCATGAGTGAATCGGGGTCCATAATATCCGCTCCATAGCTTTTATCAAGCAGGCGGCCGCTTTTTAACTGCAATCCCATTACTTTATCAAGATCAATATCGCCATTGATAAACCATACGGTAAGCTTATTGCCCGGATGATTCGGATCATCCACTCCTTTGCTCATAAAACCTGCGCCAAGCGTAGGCAGCCACGATGTTATACTGGCGCTTTGCACGCCTGACTGCTGCAGCAATTCATTCTTGAAAGATTCGCCTTTGCCATCCCACGAAACCTGGTTAATGCTTAATAAATTGTTTATATTATAACCAACCTCTCTGTGCTTTAAAAAAGAAACCTGTTGCTGCACCACCATTAAAGCAATCAATACCATGACAGAAATGGCAAACTGCAACACCACCAGGCCTTTTCTTGTCCTGTTCTGGCTGCCCCTTGCATTACTTATCAATTCACCTTTTAATGTAGCTGCAGGTTTGAATGCAGATAATACGATTGCCGGGTAAACACCTGTTACAATACTTATTAAAAATATGATGGTAATGCAGCAGGCAAAAAGAGGCCACGCGGATGTAAATGTTTGCGATAAAGAATGACCAATAAATTGTTGTAAAGACGGCAATGATAGCTGGTAAATGATTGTTGCCAATACGGTAGCGATTAAAAAATACAGAAAAGATTCCGTAAGAAACTGCATAACAAGCTGCCTGCGTTGTGCGCCTAAAATTTTTCTTACGCCCGTTTCTTTTAAACGCTGCAAAGCCTTTGCCGTGCTCAGGTTCACAAAATTTACACAGGCAATAATCAATAGCAAAATTGCTACGGCGGAAAGGATATAGACGTTTTTATAATCGCCTTTTATGGTTTGATACCCTGCAAAATCAGAATGCAGGTAAATATCTTTTACAGGCTGAAATTCGTGCTGGTAGGGATTTTTAGCCGTTATAAAATTGGCATACCATTTATTTACTTTGGCTGTAAATTTTTTAATATCCGTACCCGGCTTCAGCAGCACATAATTTTCAGAAAGAGTACCATACTGTTCTTTATACAATGGATCATTGGATGGTAAATGCGGAATAATTACTTCAGCACGCATAACAGAATTGGCCGGCAGATCTTTAATTACACCGGTAATAATATAGGGGGTTGATTTACCAGAATAAACGGGAACGCTGTAAACTATTTTTCCAACAGGATTTTCACGGGGAAAGAATTTTTTACGAAAGCTTTCGGTAATGATAAGATTTTTGTTATCGCCTGCAATAAACCGGCGCGGGTTACCTGCCAGCACCTGCACGTCCAGCATTTGCCAGAAAGTGGTATCTGCAGATAGTGTTGTTACGTCAATGCCGTTTATATCCCGGTCATTCGGCTTTAGCCTTTGATCATGGTTTGAAATAGCTGCGGCAGCTTCTACTTCAGGGAAATTATTTTTTAATGCAGTTATCAGTCCTGAAAAGGATGATGAGGAACGATCATATAAGCCATCACCCATTTTATTCATTGAAATGATTCTATATAAATCATTATCCCTGCTCCATTGTCTGTCGTACGATAAATCATCTGTTACCACTGTTGCCACCAGCATGCAGGCGCATAAGCCAGTAGTTAAACCAAGAATGTTTATAGCTGAATAAATCCTATTATTTGTGATCAGGCGCCAGGCAGATCGTAAATAGTTGCGGAACATATTGTTTTTTTACACATAAACTTTCAAGTTTAATGCCTTAACACGAACTACTGATTATAAATATATTATGAATTTTTATTGCTTTATTAGTGTATGATTTTAAAACAGCACTGTCCGGTTTTGATACAATAAATTTACCGGCATCCGGATGTAAGTCTCGAATGATGGGAATGGCTTTAGTTCGGGGTAATCCCTTTTAGAATGAACCATTTATTTTTTTCTCCGGAGACAGTAAATAAACAAATGGGAATGAATCCTGTTTTGGTTTGATATGGGCCGCCGCGCTGCAAGGTTTCATCTGCAAGTCAGGTTAGCAGACCCAGAAGATATGGTACAGGAGTCTTATTTACATGGAAAAGGGCTAATTAGAAGCCCTTGCTCCGCCGGGGGAAATGAGGGAGGAATCTAATCATAATAATTCAAATTAAAATTTCAAACAGGCTCTCATTCAAATATCCTTTTTTCAAATAATTTCTTCATAGCATCAAAATCCTGTTTTGTTGCAAGACCAGGAACATTTAATATACTGTAACCGATTGTGCGGGTTATATTGCGCCGGGCGGTTTTGAGATAATTTTTAAACATAGAAGTTGATTTATGATGTATGATTTTTTGATGTATGATTTATATTTTCAAATTGCCTAATTTTCAAATTGAATTACTCCGTTCTCAAACTCTTTACCGGGTTTGCTATTGCTGCTTTGATAGATTGAAAGCTTACGGTTATCAATGCAATCAGTAATGCGCCTAATCCTGCAATAACAAATACCCACCAACTTATATGTATGCGGTAAGCAAATCCCTGCAGCCATTTATTCATTGCCCACCAGGCAACAGGAAAAGCAATTACAAACGATACTGCTACTAACTGAACGAAATCTTTTGAAAGTAATGCTACAATGCCTGCTTCACTGGCGCCTAATACTTTTCTAACACCAATTTCTTTTATGCGTTGCTGTGCAGCAAATGTGGCAAGGCCAAATAAACCAAGGCAGGAAATAACAATGGATAAAATTGAAAAAGCATTAAAAAGCTTTTCCATTCTCTGTTCTGTAATGTATAGTTTGGAAAGCGCTGCATCTACAAAACCATACGTAAAAGGATAATTGCCATAAACAGTATGAAAACCTTGTTGCAGCAAAGTGATAATTTTTTGCATGTTGGCAGGCGTTGTTCTAATTACTACATAACCACCTCCAAAATTGGTTTTCATTACCAGTGGCTCTATAGGTTGCTGAACAGGTTTAAAATTGAAGTCCTTCACTACGCCGATTATCGGTGCTTCTTTATCCTCCAGCGATATTGAAATTATTTTACCAACTGCATTATTTACGTTTAATCCCATTGCTTTCAATGCCGTTTCATTTACAACATAGCCGGTATCGTTACCCCCGAAATCTTTTGAAAAGAAACGCCCTGCTGCCATCTTTATTCCAAATGTATTTGCAAAGTTTTCATCAACCCTTAATCTGCATGCCATTACCTGTGTTCCAGGGTTCATGCCGCGCCATGTAAGCAGTGAAGAGTTAGTAAGATTTGCAGGCAATTCATCTGTAAATGTGAAATTATTGATGTCGGAATATTGGGCCAGCGTTGCTTTTATAGCATCTTTATTATTCTTCAGATCGCCCACGTCAGGCATCTTCATGTATAAAAGATTCTCTTTGTTAAAGCCAATATCTCTGTTCTTAATAAACTGAAGCTGGTTATAAATAACGAGTGTACTGATAATTAATATAACTGAGATGGAGAACTGGAGCACCACTAACCCGTTACGTAAAAAAGACTTATTGCTGCGCAGGATATTTTTGCCTTTCAAAGCTTTTACCGGGTTAAAAGATGACAGGAAAAATGCAGGATAGCTGCCTGATAAAAGGCCGGTGATAATTGTAATACCAATCAGGCTGGCGAAGATGTAAGGCGTGAATGGATTAAATGAAATTGCTTTAGATGCAACCTGGTTAAACAAAGGCAACATCAAATAAACAATCGCTATTGCCGCCAATAGCGAAATAAAAGAAAGCAATAGTGATTCGCCAATGAATTGTGCAACTAACTGAAACCGTAATGCTCCTACAGTTTTTCTTAAGCCAACTTCCTTAGCCCGTTGCCCCGAGACTGCAGTTGCCAGGTTCATAAAATTAATGCAGGCAATAATGATGATGAAAATAGCGGCTAATGCAAATATTTGTACGTATGCATAATTGCCATTGTTTGCAACATCCAGCAAACAATGCGAATGCAAATGAATATCCGTTAAAGGCTGCGCAGTAAATGAAACAGCAAATTCCTTATTATTCTGTTTGTAAATTTCATTTACCTGTCTGTTTATGTTGTTCAGATTAGATGCAGTTGGCGCAACAGCATCTTTCAATTGGAAATAAACATATACGTCGAAATTAGTCCAGCCATATTGCGCACCATTTACCTTATCATACAATTCCATAGGGATAAGCATATCCGGCTGCAGGTGTGAATTGGCAGGAATATTTTTCAAAACACCTGTAACGATAAGGTTAGCTCCTTTAATATCATTATCTATATAAATGGTTTTGTTCATTGCAGCATCAGCATTGCCAAAATATTTCTTCGCAGTTGCTTCAGTTAAAACAATACTATTGGGCAAAGAAAGCGCTGTAGCCACATTTCCTTTCAGCAAAGGGTAATTGAAGATTTGGAGAAAATTACTGTCGGCATAAAAAATATTTTTTTCATCAAATTTCTTTGCCCCCACTGTAATCATTTTTTGCACTGACGTAACCCTCGTGGCATTTTGTATAGCCGGTATTTGTGTTTTAAGGGCATACGCCAACGATGGCGGCGCCACTGCATATTCTTCATCAGCGCCTTTATCAATAACTCTAAAAATATGGTCAGCATTGTGGTTGAATTTGTCAAAGCTTAATTCATCCTGTACCCATAAAAAGATGAGTATGCTGCAAGCCATCCCCGTTGAAAGGCCGAAAATATTTAAGCCTGAAAATAATTTGTGCCGCATCAAATTTCTGAATGCGGTTTTGAAATAATTTTTGAACATAGAAGTCGATTTATGACGTATGATTTTTTGATGTATGATTTACATTTTCAAATTGCCTCATTTTCAAATTGAATTACTCTGTTCTCAAACTCTTCACCGGATTTGCCATCGCCGCTTTAATGGACTGAAAGCTTACTGTTATCAATGCAATCAGTAATGCGCCTAATCCTGCGAAGGCAAACATCCACCATTGAATAGTTGTTCTGTATGCATAATCCTGCAACCAATTATGCATAAACCACCACGCAGTGGGAAAAGCAATAATGCATGACAGTGTAACTAATTGTAAAAATTCTTTTGCGAGTAAACCAGTTAATCCTGCAACAGAAGCACCAAGCACTTTTCGTATTCCGATTTCTTTTGTGCGGCGCTCTGCGGTGTATGCAGCTAATCCAAATAAACCAAGACAAGAAATAAAGATGGCGAGCACTGCAAACACTCCTGCAAGTTTTCCTATCAACGTTTCGGAAGAAAACATCTCATCAAAATCTTTATCTGCAAAATGATATTCAAACGGGAAACCGGGGTTTTCTGCTTTCAATATATCACCCGTTTTTTCCAAAGCCTGGGAAAGATTTACATTTGGTTTAAATCGTACCGCCATTATAGTTGCCGAATAGCTGCCGTTGAATAAAACAAGCGGCTGTCCTTCACCATACACATCGTTATAAATAAAATCTTTTATGATGCCAATTACTGTAAATTTAAACTTGTAGGTGTTAATCATGCTGCCGATTTTTCCTTCCTTGTCCATCAGCTTAGCCATACTTTCATTGATAATTATATTTGTAGTGTCTAAATTCGAATTACCTGGACTAAAATCTCTACCTGCAAGTAATTTCATGTGCATCGTTGAAATATATTCAGCGCTTACTGTATTTGAATGAACAGGAATTTTGCTGTTTGGATCTTTCCCCTGCCAGCTAAATCCATCACCATAACTATACACATGCAATGCATCATGCAAACTCACAGCTGCATTCTCAACATAACCTGTTGCAATAAGGTCATTTTTTATTTGGCTGAAATGATCTTTCATATTGCCTTGCAGGTTCATGTAGATCAGGTTGTTTTTATTGTAACCAAGATCACGATCTTTCACATGCTGCACTTGTTTGTAAACAATGATGGTGGAGATGATAAGAATTATTGAAGCCGCAAACTGTGTTATTACAAGTGCTTTGCGAATGAAGATAACAGCGCCTGAAGTTTTCAGCTTAATGCCTTTTAATACTTTAACAGGATTGAACGATGATAAATAAAATGCCGGATAACTGCCTGCGATCAATCCTGCGATAATTGCAATTGCCAGCAAACTGCCAATATGCAAAGGGTTAAATAAATCGGGTGATAATTGTTTTTGAACAAGATCATTGTAAAACGGCAACACAAGATATAAGACGCCAACAGCAAGCAGCACTGCAATGAATGACATCAATAAAGATTCGCCGATGAACTTTCCAATCAATCCTTTTTTGCCTGCACCCATTACTTTTAATACACCAACTTCTTTTGCGCGTTGTTCAGAACGTGCTGTTGCAAGATTCATAAAGTTGATGCAAGCGATCAGCAGTATAATAAATGCAGTGGTTGAAAATAGTTTTACATATTTTATGTTACCGCCATCTTGTACGCCGTTTACAAAATTTCCGCGCAGGTGCCAATCGTTCATGTTAAACAAAAAACATTGCGCAGTATTTCCATCAACCTTAGTATTTAAATAATTTTTTAGTTTTTGATTGATCGCTGCAACGTTTGCAGTAGGAGAGAGTTCAACAATCGTTTCAGTGAGATTATTGCTCCACGGCTTTAGCCACGTGTTTGCATCTTCCCACGTGGTGTATGGTGATAACCATTGAAACTGATAATAACAATTTGCAGGCAGATCTTTAAACACACCGGTTACTTTATATAAACCGTCAACGCTGTACGCAGCATGCGCATTCATCTTTATTACTTTGCCAAGAGGATTTGTTTTGCCAAAAAATTTCTGCGACATTGATTCGCTTATCACAACATCATCAGGATTATTTAAAGCAGTTTTCGCATCACCATAAATAAAAGGAAGCGCGTACATAGAAAGCACTGAAGGATCTGCATACATGCCGCTTTCTTTAATTGTTTTTTCACCAACAATTGCAAGCTCATCCATACTCCAACTTAAGCGGCCACTGTTGGCAATACCGGGAATGTCTGACTTTAATGCTGCAGCAAGTGGTCCTGGCGTTGAACCATTGGTGTTAATGCCTGCATCACTTTTTTCATTTTGCATAACATGATACAGGTAATCACGCTTTACAAAATTGTGATTGAACATAAGCTCATCTTCAACCCATAAAAAAATTAATGCAGCACAGGCAATGCCTACAGCCAAACCAAAAATGTTTAAGAAGCTGTATGCTTTGTTTCTTTGAAGATTGCGAAGCGTGGTTTTGAAAAAGTTGTATAACATAAAAGTTGATTTATGATGTATGATTTTGTGATGTATGATTTATCATTAGTTTAATCTTGTTAATCCATTAATCTATCCAAATTCCGGTTCAGACTATTCCGTTCTCAAGCTCTTCACCGGGTTGGCAACTGCTGCTTTTATTGCCTGGAAGCTTACTGTAAAAAATGCAATAAGAAAACCAACTAATCCTGCTACAGCAAACATCCACCACGTAATGCTGATGCGATAAGCAAAATCTTCCAGCCATTTATTAATAATCCACAATGCAATAGGAATAGCAATTACAACAGATATAGCAATCATTGCGATGAAGCTTGATGATAACGTAGTTACAATATCTTTAACGGTTGCACCCAGCACTTTTCTTATACCAATTTCTTTAGTTCGGTTGATAGCGTTGATGGCTGATAATCCAAACAAACCCATACATGCGATAAATATTGCGAAGAAACAAGATGCCTGTATAATCTTTTGCCAATGCATATCAGCATCATACATTTCTGCAATACTCTGGTCGAGAAATGTATATTCAAAAGGGTAGTTGTCAGACATTTCTTTCCATTGTTTTTGTAACGATGCAATTGCATTTTGCATATTGCCTGCTCTTACTTTAAACATGAATGTGCCTAAATATTTCGTTTCCAACCGGTGTTCTTCAGGCTCTATTTTTTGGGAAAGCGTTTCAAAATTGTAATCTTTTACTACACCTATAATTGTTGCTTTCAATATCTGATTATATTCACCCACCTTTGCATCTTTGCCCAACATTTTAAAGAGCGTTTCATTTACAACTATAGGTTTTATCCTTTTTGATGTATCAGAAAGAAAAGCTTTAGAGAAAGTTCTTCCCTGTAAGAGCTTTATACCCAGCATGTCGAAATAATTATAATACACATTTAACTCTTTAGCCCATTGATGTGTGCCATTTGCCATAAAACCATTCATGTTAGAGCTTCCATACAAACTGCCGCTCATTGCTGAAAATTTCAATACACCTGGTTGCGATTGCGCAAATACCTGTAACCTTTCAGTTAATCTTTTTGTATAGTCAGCATCCCATTTAGAATTATTCACCATCAGCACCTGGTCTTTATCAAAACCTAAATCTTTATTATTTATATAACGCATTTGCTGATTAATAACAAACGCAGCAATCATCAGCACTATACATGATGTGTATTGAACAACAACCATTATTTTGGAAAGACGTGGATTGATTTTAAATGTTTGAACATTTTTAATAACTAATGCAGGCTTCATTTTTGATAACAGCAATGCAGGATAATATCCTGCTGCAACACTTAAAAACAATGCGAGCAAAACCAGTGCAGCAATTACATCTAAAGATGAAAAATCGCTAAAGTTTATTTCAGCATCCATTACATTATTAAACAGCGGAAGAAACAAGCGCATCAATATAAAACCTGTTACGACAGCAATGCTGGTTACAATTAATGTTTCAATCCAAAACTGTGTAATTACAGAAAATCTTTTTGCGCCTAATACTTTACGCACGCCAATTTCCTGTGAGCGGCCTGCTGCGTTGGAGATACCAAGCAATACATAATTTAATGCAGCAATCAGCAAAATAATAATAACAAGACAGGTTAACTGGTACATTTTATTTGCATCAGTGTAATGCCCCCAACCACTAGATGCATTATAATGGGCATCTGCCAATGGACGCAAATACCAGTGAAAATTTTTAACATCATAATTTGTGAAGTGCTTGGCATAATTTGCTATAAATGGTTTAAAATAATTTAAAACCCATTTATTCATCTTTGTTTCAAACTTTTTGTAGTCAACATTATCTGAAAGTTCAACAATGTATGCATAGCTTGCGTGATTAAATCCCTCATTTATATCATTCCGGTAATCAGGGTAAGATGATAAAGGGATAATCATACTGTATTGGATGCTTGAATTATGCGGTGCATCTTCTGCCACACCACTGATGATATAGGTTTGCGTAGTATCAGTAACTACCTGTATTGTTTTACCAACAGGATTTGTATTGCCAAAATATTTTTTTGCAAGCGAAGCTGATATAACAATGTTACTGGCTGAATTAAGCACAGTTTCAGGATTGCCTTTCAAAAGATGAAAAGAAAAATTACTGAAGAAATTACTGTCTGCATACAAAACATGTTGTTCCCTGTATGCCTCGTTGTTTGTTTTTACAATATTATCTCTTCCATCTTTAAAGCGGGTGATGCTTTTTATTTCGGGAAAAGCATTCTGCATGTTTGCAGAAACTACCAGTGGAAAGCCCAACTGGTTTTTTGCATCGTCATTTTTTGTAAGAAAAGAAAACAAACTCTTCTTCTTATCCGGACCAAGCGAAGGAAGCGTGTTCGTCATTTCCAGCCTGAAGAGACGGTCTTTCTTTGTATGAAAGGTATCATACGATTGTTCATACCTGATATAAAAAAATAGCAACAAACAAAACGCAACGGAAACCGAAAGACCGGTAATATTTACAATGCTTAATGTTTTGTTCTTAATAATGTTTCGCCATGCGGTTTTTAAATAATTTTTAAACATAAGACAATGATTTATAATATATGATTTTATATCCTCAAATGACAATTCACAGTTTGTCTCATTGATCTGGCTTGCATGCAAATGATACCTGGAAGCCATTTACATCTTTAAACACAACTTCTTTTTTGCCATAAAATGTTTCTGGATTTATTTCAATCAACTCTGCTTTTTCCTTTATAACCGGAATTATCTCATCAATAGATTCAACATCAAAATATAAACCTGCATCTTTTGTTGCAGCATAGTCATTTCGGCCTTCAGGATAAAGCATAAACCGGGCGCCTTCCCAATCCAACAAAGCCCAGTCCAATTCACAACCCGGCTCCTGGTTGGTTGCAATACAGGTGAAACCAATACTCTCATACCATTGAACAGTTTTTAAAATATCAGAAACTCTTAGAAAAGAAATACACGTTGCCATAGTCAGTGTTTTTATTTTTAGATGATTTTTCATTCCGTTCTTAAACTCTTCACCGGGTTTACAATCGCCGCTTTAATAGATTGAAAACTTACCGTTAGTAACGTTATCATCAATGCGCCTAAACCAGATGCAATAAATACCCATGCCGATATAGATGTTCTGTAATTATATTGTTGCAACCAACTGTTTAAATAAAACCATGCTAACGGTATAGCAATAAAGCAGGAGATGATAACCAGTAACGCAAATTCTTTTGAAAGCATTTGCCACAAACTATATGTTGATGCACCCAGTACCTTGCGTATACCAATTTCTTTTCTTCGTTGTTCTGCTACAAACGATGCAAGGCCAAATAAACCAAGACAGGAAATGAAGATGGTGAGTAAGGTAAAGAATGTTGCCAGGTCACCGATACGCTGCTCAGCATCAAATTTCCTGGCATAATCTTCATCAATAAATGTATAATTGAAAGGCAGGTCGGGATTGTATTTTTTGAATGCTGCTTCTATTTTTGTCAAGGCCTCTTTTACCGGCACACCTGTTTTTATGGCAACGGTTACCAGATCTAATGTATGGCTGGTTAAATAAACCATCGGTGTTACCGGCTGGTATGGCGATTCCTGGATAATATCTTTCACCACGCCAATTACGCGATAATTTTTGCCATCATACTGTATATTTTGTCCAACAATATCCTTCTTCATGCCTATTTGTTTCACCGCTGATTCGTTCAATATCATGGCTGAACTATCCGTAGCAAACTCTCTGGAAAAATCTCTTCCTTCTTTCAGTTGCCAGCCAATTGTTTTGCCAAAATCTTCAGTCAGGTACATAAAGCCAAAGCTTGGCGATGTGTTTGGATTCTTGCCTTCCCAGTTAAAGCCGCTGCGCCATGCACCAAGGTTTGTAGTGGCATCTGATGCCCCGGCCATATTGTCCACTACACCTGTTGCCAGTAAATCATTCCTCACGGCATCGTAGAACCTGGGCAAATCCTGTGTTACTCCACTAACTGTTATTAATCCTTCCCGCCTGTAATTAACGGGCCTGTTTTTAGCAAACCGGATTTGTTTAAAAACAATGATGGTTCCTATGATCAATGCAATGGAAAATGTGAATTGTAATACCACTAAAGCTTTGCGTGGCAGTGAAGCATACCTTCCAACTCTAAATGTTCCTTTTAAAACTTTTATGGGTTGAAACCGTGATAAATACAATGCCGGATAAATACCGGCAAGCAAGCCTGTGATTAGTGTAAATACTAATGTGCAAAGCCAAAAAATATAATTGTCCCACGGAAATTGTATATGCCTGTTGGCAATTGAATTGAATAACGGCAGCGTTATGATAACAAGAATAACAGCACATATTAATGATACGAATGCCACTAATGTACTCTCACTTAAAAACTGTTTTACAAGTTGAATGCGTAACGAGCCAACTGTTTTACGAATGCCTACTTCTTTTGCGCGCTTTTCGCTGCGGGCTGTTGAAAGATTCATGAAGTTGATGCAAGCAAGCAGCAACACAAACACTCCAATGATAAAAAACAACCACACAAATTGTATAGTCCCGCCGGCAGCTTTGCCATCTTTAAACTCGCTGTACAAATGCCATTTATCCATCGGGTACAGGTAAGCCTGTTCAACAACGCCGGTTTTTGCTTTATGAGCCATCACCACGTTCTTTATCTTTTCTGTTTCCTTATCTACATTAACACCATTAGCTAGTTGCACATAGCATTGCCAGGAACGGTCATTCCAATCCATGGCGGCATCCTGCACCCATTGTTCATTGGTTGTATATTTTTTCCAGGGCAGAAAAAAGTTTGCATCCTGTATGGCCGGAAAAACGGATTTATCTACTATCGGGTTGTTATTAGGAAAATCACGAAATATCCCTGCAACTTTATAATTGTCTTTGTTATCAACCCTGATTGTTTTGCCTAAGGCATCCCCATTGCCAAATAATATTTTTTCAAGCGAAGCACTGATAATAATTGATGAAGGGTCAGTCAAGGCATTGATGTTCCCTCTCAGCATGTTAAGCGAAAGCATGGTTGGAAATTTATCTTCTGCCCACAAGCCGATGCTTGAAATTGTTTTGTCGCCAACCGCAAATGAGCTTTGGTTCCATCTCGTCATTGAGATGTTTTTAAAATCACTTCCATATTTATTGCGCAATTCATCAGCAAGAGGTTGGCAAACCCGCGGGTCTGTACTTATGCTTTTATCATCACTAACGGTGTTCGTCATTATCTGCGCAAGCTGATGGTGATTAGTAAATGATTGGTCGTAGGTAACTTCGTTCCAAATCCATAACCCGATAAGCATGGCAACAGCCATACCTGCAGCAAGGCCTGCTACGTTTATAATTGAGTAAACCTTGTTTTTAATAAGGTTTCTCCAGGCGATTTTGAAATAATTTTTAAACATAGAAGTTGTTTTGGGCTAATAGCTAATAGCCATTAGCTGTTAGCTAATTTTCATTCCGTTCTCAAACTCTTTACCGGGTTTGCAACTGCTGCTTTTATTGCCTGCCAGCTTATTGTAGTTAATGCAATCAGCAAGGCTATAAATCCTGCAACAATAAACACCCACCAGCTAATATCAATTCTGTAAGCAAAACTTTGCAACCATTGATGCATGAAATACCACCCCAACGGAACGGCGATGATGAAAGCTATTGCAACCAATTTTACAAAATCTTTGCTGAGCATACCCACAATGGCGCTTACGCTTGCGCCCAGCACTTTGCGTATGCCGATTTCTTTTGTTTTTTGCGCCGCAATAAATGTAGCAAGACCGAATAATCCCAAACATGCAATGGCTATTGCAAGCACGGAAAATATCAAAGCAATTTTGCCCACACGTTGTTCGGCATCGTACATTTCGTTAAACGATTCATCTAAAAAGCGATAGCTGAAAGGCATACCCGGCGCCAGTGTTTTCCATTCTTTCTTTGCTGCGCTGATAATGTTGCTGATGTTGGCTGCTTTTACTTTACATGAAATAAACTCGCCGCCGTATTTGCCAAGCCGTAAACCTAATGTACCAACATTTTGATGAAGCGATTCAAAATTGAAATTCTTTACCACGCCGATAATATTGTATGCAACAAGATGGTTGTCGTCGCCCTCAAGCCGGTAAATTTTTGTATTCAGTAATTCTTTTCTGTTCAGCGATTTTGCCATTGCTTCGTTAAGGATAACTGCCGAAGAATCGCCTGCAAAATCTTTTGAAAAATTTCTTCCTTCTGTTATCTGCATACCCATCGTTGGTACATAACCTTCATCAACTGCCCAATCCTGCATTTGAATACCATTCTTTACGTCTGCAGTTGGTTCAGAAAACCATACGTTGCCACTACGGGCGGAATTACTTACAGGCAGGAATGAACTTATTGTTGCAGATTGCACGCCGTTGAGCTTTAAAATTTCATCTTTAAAAACTTTTGCATTGTTATTTAAACTGTAGGCATCATTAACAATCAATACCTGGTCTTTATTATAGCCAATATCTTTCGTTTGTATAAAATGCAGTTGCTTATAAATAACAATGGTGCCGATGATTAAAAAAATGGATGTTGCAAACTGGAACACCACGAGCACGCTTCTTAAACCGCCGCTTTTGCTGCCCAATTTTAATTTGCCTTTCAGCACTTCAACAGGCTTAAATGCCGATAAGAAAAATGCGGGATAGCTGCCTGCAATAACACCTACAATTATTGGCAATAAAACAAGCAATAATAAAATGGCAGGCGAAAACAGATTGTTGATGAAAATGGTTTTGTTGGCAACGTCATTAAACATAGGCAATGCAAGCCGTACAATAGCAACAGAAATTAGCAACGATATGCAAACCATTACTATTGATTCGCTGAGAAATTGCAGGATGAGTTCTTTTTTTCCTGTGCCCAGCACTTTGCGAATGCCCACTTCTTTTGCACGGTTGGCTGAGCATGCAGTGGTAAGGTTCATAAAGTTGATGCACGCAATCAATAAAATAAACAATGCTACGGCGCTGAAGATATATATGTATTGAATGTTGCCGCCCGGCGCCAACTCATCCTGGTAATCTGAGTACAAATGAATTTTTGTAAGAGGGATAAGCGAATACGCTATACTGTTTCCGCCTTTCTTAAAATCATCTATACTATTTAGTTTAATTACCTGCTGAAGATAAGGGAACACATAGCGGTTGATGTAGTCATCAAACTTTTTTTCAAAGGCTTTATAATCCGTTCCCTTTGCCAGCAATAAATAAGTATTAAAATTATTGCTTGCATATTGCCCCCACTGATAGCCGGTATTCTTCATGGAGAAAAGAAAATCATAATTAAAATGGCTGTTCTTTGGCATGTCTTTTATTACCGCAGTTATTTTATATACATCATCTTTATTGTAGCCGGATACTGAAATGGTTTTACCTGCAACATCTGTTTTGCCAAAATATTTTTTAGCCGTTGATTCGGTAATAACAACTGTGTTAGGTTCATTCAATGCAGTATGCGTATTGCCGGCGATAGCGGGAAAAGTAAATACATCAAAAAAAGTAGAATCCACATTGGCCACCTTTTCTTCTTTAATATAGCTGTTGCCCTTCTTAATCAACTTGGAACCGTTGTTGATGTAAATGCGGGTGTATTGTTCCACCTCCGGGTAATCTTTTTTCAATATCGGCCCCATCATATCCGATGTTTGTGCCGAGTGCGTGGCACTGCCGCCAAAAAGTATATCCACATTAGTGCGGTAAATGCGGTCTGCATTTTTATTAAACCTGTCGTAGCTTAATTCATCCAGCACATATAATGCAATAAGTAAAAAACAGGCAAGTCCTATCGCCAAACCAACAATGTTGATAACAGAATAAGTTTTGTTGCGCAAAATGTTGCGCCAGGCTGTTTTCACGAAGTGTCGTACAGGCAAATAATTTTTAAACATTTTGTTTTTGTTTATAGATGACTGTTATTTTGCAGTAAAGCAATAAATAATTTAATTTTTTATTTTCTCTTTTTCATCGTACCGCGGTCTGGCCTTCGGTGCTGACCGCTACATTTTTCACATTTTTACATTATCAC
The DNA here is from genome assembly GCA_964627765.1 of uncultured Ginsengibacter sp. Taxonomy (GTDB): domain Bacteria; phylum Bacteroidota; class Bacteroidia; order Chitinophagales; family Chitinophagaceae; genus Ginsengibacter. The sequence continues at coordinate 39,694 of CAZVKO010000026.1, forward strand.
ATTAGCTAATCATCACATTAGCACATTAGCACATTAGCACATTATTCCGTTCTCAAACTCTTCACCGGGTTCGCCATCGCTGCTTTTATCGCCTGGAAACTCACAGTTATTAATGTTATCATTAACGCACCAATTCCTGCTGCAGCAAAAATCCACCACGATAAATTGGTTCTGTATTGATAATTCTGTAGCCAGCTATGCATAAAGTAATAAGCAATTGGCGTTGCAATAAGAAATGAAATCAATACCATCACAACAAAGTCTTTGCTTAGTAAGCTCCAAAGATTTAGCACGGATGCGCCTAGTACTTTTCTTACACCAATCTCTTTCACTCGTTGCTCTGCCATGAATGACGCCATACCAAACAAACCCAAACAGGAAATGAAAATGGCAAGTACCGCAAAAAAGCCGGCTAACCTTCCGATGCGTTCTTCATCGCCGAATTTCTTTGCATACTCTTCATCGTTAAACTTGTAAATGAACGGTTGTTCAGGGTTATATTTTTTGAAAACGGTTTCAATCTTTGCCAAAGCCTCATGCGCATTTTCTGACGGGTTAATTCTTATATCTATATTTTGCTGCGGGTCATGATTGGTAACAAATACACTTCTTGAAACAGGGTCATAAGGTGATTGCGTAATCATATCGTTCACCACACCAATTACATGATAAGGTTTGCCCAGCCAACGGATGTTTTCGCCAACCGGATTTTTTAAACCCATATATTTTGCTGCCGTTTCATTTAAAATGATTCCTGAAGAATCGGTTGCAAAATCGCTTGAAAAATCACGACCCTCTTTTACTTTCCATCCAATAGTGTTACCAAAATCAGTTGATACATATACTACTTTAAAATCCGCCTGCGTAGATAAATTACTGCCCTGCCATTCAAAACCGGCATCTGTTTCATCAAACCAGGTGGTTGCGCTTGACGATTCTGCTATGCCTGCAATAGCGCCTGAACTTTCCAAATCATTTTTAACAGCATTAAAATGGTCATGAATATTTTCGGTTGACATAGGAATGGTAATTAAACTGTTCCTGTTATAACCAACCGGACGGCTTTTTGCAAACTGAATTTGATTGAACACGACGATTGTTCCTATTATCAAAATAATTGAAACTGTAAACTGTAGTATTACTAAAACTTTTCGTGGAAGAGAAGCCAATCGCCCTGCACGGAATGTACCCTTTAAAACTTTTACGGGATTAAATGATGATAAATAAAAGGCGGGATAACTGCCTGCAATAAATCCGGTGAATACAGTAAACACAATTCCTGTTAACCAAAAGAATGGATTGCTCCATGGAATTGAAATTTGCTTATCTGCGATTTGATTAAAAGAAGGAATAACAAGCAGCACTAATGCAATGGATATGATAAATGCATAGAGCGTAACCAGGAATGATTCTGCAAAGAATTGCTTTATTAATTGTACCCGTAAAGAGCCGATTGCTTTTCTTACTCCCACTTCTTTAGCACGTTTTTCACTGCGTGCAGTACTAAGATTCATGAAATTGATGCAGGCAAGTAGTAAAACAAAAAGACCGATGATGCCAAACATCCATACAAACGTAATTCTGCCACCTGTATTTACACCATTTTTGAATTCTGAATACAAATGCCATCTACTCATAGGTTGTAAAAATAACTGTGGTTTAGCAGCCGCATCGTCCCCTGAAACTCTATTTAATTTGGCATCTTTTATTTTAGCAGATACTGTTTGCATATTGGCATTATCAGCCAGTTGTACATAAACCTGGAATGAGTTATTGCTCCAGGGATTGGTAAACTTTTGCAGCCACGAAGTATTATCAATAAATAACTGCAATGAACCGATAAATGTTAGGTCTTTAAAGTCTGAGTTATAAGGCAAGTCTTCATAAACACCAGTAACTTTTACATCGAACCGGTTGTCTATTTTCAGTATTTTGTTTAAAGGATTTTTATTGCCAAATAAAGCTTTTGCAGTGGATGAAGAAAGGAGGATGGAATGACTATCATGTAAAGCACCTCTTGTACCTTCTATCATTTGCAGCGAAAGCATATCAGTAATTCGCGGCTCCATATAATTGCCGCTTTTGCTGATTTTATTTTCACCATAAGCAAGTATATGGTCGTACGTCCATGTAGCCATGCTGATGTTCTTAAAATCACTGCCATAACTTCTTCTTAATTCATCGCCCATTATATATGGCAGCACTTGTTGCGTGTTAACTTCTCCATTAAAAGTTGAGTTTTGCATCACCTGCGCTATATGATTATAATTAGGAAACGATTTGTTGTAAGAAACTTCATCATATATCCAAAGCCCGATAAGCATAGCCACAGCCATGCCTACAGCAAGCCCTGTAATATTAATAAATGAATGCGCTTTATTCTTAATAATATTGCGCCACGCTGTTTTGAAATAATTTTTGACCATGATTTATATGATTTAACTGATTTATTTATTCACCTTTCACATTTTTGTTCCCCCTCTCTTTTTTGTTCTCCTCTCTACGTGTGAGAGCTGGGGTGAGTCATTCTGTTCTTAATAATTTAACCGGATTTATTCTTAATGCCTGCCAAACTTTTATCCCCGTTGTACATATTGTAATTAAAAAAAGTGCAGCCACTGAAATAATTAATGTTGAATTTTCAATACCGATATTTATTTTGAAAATTGAATTCAACATCATTTTGGTTAAGAACCATCCGCCGTAACATCCTAAGGAAGAAGAAATGAGAAATATCCAGAAATATCCTTTATTGAGCAATACGAGAATATTTTTTGGTGTTGCACCCACTATCCTTCTCAGCGCAACTTCTTTCATTCTTTTCAGCAGCGTAAGGGATATAAGCGCAAAAAAGCCTGTCGCCGTAAGCAAAACAGAAACAATGGAGAACCATAAAAATATCTTGGCAATACTTATACTTATGCGATATGATTCTGCAATTACTTCATCCTGATAAAATCCATTAAAAGGTTTTAAGGGAAAAAGTTTTTGCCATGTTGCTTTTGTTCTATCATACACCCTGGTTAAGTTACCCGGTTTTGCCTGTATAATTAAATATTTAAACTGGTCTGCTTTCACAGGTTTCATTACGGCAGGCTCAAGTGGCTGAAAAAAATCACCTGACTGGAAATCTTTTAATACGCCGATTACGGAATATGTAGCTGCATTAATATGAATTTGTTTGCCCACTGCTTCTTTATCCTTCCAGCCATACATGCCCGCAAATTTTTGTGTAACCAGGATTGCATTTGTATAATCTGATTCCATAGCAGTATTAAAAGACCTGCCGGCAACTACCTTCAAATTCATCACTTTTGGATAATCTATACCTGTTTCAAGGTAGTCGGTTTCCTGCTTTATTCCCTGCGATTCAGCCACAAGACTTCTATAGCCAAAACCTATGTGACTGCTTGTTCCGGTAAGAGCAGTTACACCGGGCAAATTTTTTATTTCATTGCTAAGTACATCAAAAGTATTTTTATCATCTGCCAGCACACCTATTGTGTTATTCATGCTGTATCCAAAATCATAGTTTTTCTGAAACTGCGCATTTCTTGCAAACCCAATTCCTGTTATAACTGTAATTATGGAAATTGATATTTGTAAACCCAGCATCAGTCTTGAAAACAAATTGGTGCCGCCAAATTTTACATTGCCGCGAAATATGGAAGAAGCATTAAAACGACTGATATAAAATGCAGGATATGCACCGGCTAATAAGGCGCTTCCCGCCAGCATGATTGCTAAAAATGCAAGCAAATGCCCATCATGAAAGTAGTTTGCCTTCACATCAATAAATACAAACATTTTATTAAAAGCAGGCAGCCACCATGCATTAAGCAGTACAGATAATGCAACTGCAAACAAAACAATAACGGTGCACTCCATCAGCATTTGTGCAATCAGTTGCATATAAGTGCTGCCCATTACCTTGCGCATGCCTATTTCTTTTAATCTTGAATTGGAGCGGGCAACTGTAGTGTTTGAAAAGTTGAGACATGCAGAAAGTAAAATGAGAAAAGCGAAAATTAATGGTCCGTATGTTGCAGCATCATCGGGTCTGTGTTGAAGCGAGTTTGAACCAATAACATTATTTTGCAAAGCATTTTCATGCAGCGTTATAAATGTAAAGCCGGATGCTTTCCAGTCTTCTCTTGCCTCGTTTTGAAGAGGTAAATATTTATTCATACCTGCTGCAATGGAAGAAACATCAAAGCGATTTGGTATTTTAAAAAAAGCAGCATCAACAAACCACTTCCAGTCATCAGAAGCTATTTTAGCACCATCAGGTTTTAATTCATTATTAAAGTTTGTAAGAAAACTAAATTGTATGGTGGAGTTTACCGGTATATCTTTCAGCACGCCTTTTATAATAAGCGGCTTTGCATAAGATTCACCGGTATAAAAAATTAATGTTTTACCTATTGCATTTTCGTTTCCGAAATATTTTTTGGCTGTTTTTTCAGTAATCAAAACACTGCCGGGATCAGTAATATCATTCGTTCCGCTGAGCAAAGGGAAATTAAAAAAATCAAAGAAGGCTGGATTAGTAAAATGTACCGATTCTGCAAACGTTTCTCCTTTAGCAGATTTTATATTCATGTTGCGGGAATCAAGAATTACGGTTTCTTTTATTCCGGCAAACTCATTTTTTGCTGCCTGCACGGCAGGCAAAGGAAATATGCCTTTAAGATCATCAGCACCATCTTTCTTTGTTAAGGCACGATATACATTGTGTTGGTCGGGATGAAAGTTATCAAAGCTGAAAGAGAACTGGTAAGTTTGATAACCCCAAACCATAGCTGCAATACCAATGCCCATACCGATAATATTTATCAACGCATAAGCTTTGCTACGCAGTAAGTTTCGTACAACAGTTTTGAAAAAATTTTTAAACATTGTATAAATTTTAAGTAGTAAGTATCAGGTTATAAATTTTCATTTGTAATAGTAAGATTGGCAAAATCGCCGCTTAGCCCGTCATCATAAAGTCCTATCATTCCTGTATCTGTATTGATTAATCTTTTCACTTCTAACGAAGGTGTTGCGGCATGGTTAACGAACACTTTTATTACGCCTTTTGTTACCACTATCCTTGCATGAAACCATTCATCTGCTTTGGGTGGCGGCATTATTGAATTTTCATACGCCAAAGGATGCGCCTTTCTTAATTTATAAAAAGGATAATCGGGCATCGCCATGTATTGCAGCGACCATCTTCTTCTTGCCGTGTCAGCATATTGAAAATTGAACGGGCGGAAATAAACAAGTTCATAATGATTGCTGTCTGCTGCATGAAAAGCAATGCCCAGAAAGCTTTGCAGAAAAACATCTTTACCGCGCAGGTCAATATCTATCGTACCTTCTTTGAACGGCACATTTTTTAGCCACGCCATTTTTTGAAGAGAAATACCATTTGCATAGGCAGCGTCATTTAATGGCATTGCGTGATTGGATGTATCAATTACCAGCCTGCCTTCCTTTAATAAATCAGCGAGATTGTAAGAGATTGTTTGCTGTGCAGATGAATATAAACCTGTACATAACAAAATAAAAAATATCGTTGTTCTTTTGTTCATGCTACTGTTGTTTAATAATTAAGTTTGAAAAATTGCCGTCTGAAAAATTACCAACCCAAAAACCAATTTTGCCTTTTGAATAATTGTTTAAAGGCTTAACCGTAAGCGATGGTTTATTATTGCCATTCACAAAAACTTCAATGCTGCTTACACTCACAATAATTTTCGCATGAAACCAGCTATCTGCATCAATTGAATTGGTTAACACATTTTCATATTTGCCGGAAAATTTTTCTCTCAGATATTGCCAGTCATATTGAGGCATTGAAATATATTGAACAGAATGATTCTTTCTCGCAGTGTCTGTTGCATTAAAATTGAACGGGCGAAAATAAATGCAGTCATAAGCACTGTCGCCCGTGCCGTGAAATGCAATACCCACAAAGCTTTGCTGCATCACATCTTTCCCCTCCACATCAAATTCTATAGTGCCTGTTGTAAAATTCGTATTATTAATCCATGCAATTCCTGCGCTTTCCGCCGCATCAAGATGTATAATATTTTTTCCGTGCGATTTATCAATTGTAATATTCCTGTTAATCATTTTAAAATTTGATACAGAAGATATATCAGGCGATTGTGCATGCACAGCACTAAAGCTGCTTAAAATAATTATGCTATGAATGAGTGCTGTTTTCATTGATATTCTTTTATTCGGTTCTTAATGATTTTACAGGGTTTGCAATTGCTGCTTTTATTGATTGAAAGCTTATTGTTATTAGTGCAATGAGCAATGCCAATAATCCTGCAATAAAAAATATCCACCAACTGATGTTTATTCTGTATGCAAAATTTTGCAGCCAGTTGTTCATTGCAAGCCATGCAACAGGTGTTGCGATGATAGCTGAAAGAATAACCAGCTTCACAATATCTTTTGATAACATTGTTACTATATCTCTTACACTTGCGCCGATTACTTTGCGCACACCAATTTCTTTTCTGCGTTGTTCCGCAGTGAACATGGTTAAGCCAAGTAAGCCGAGGCATGAAATAAAAATCGCAAAGAATGAAAAGCCATCCGAAAGCTTGCTTACTGTTATTTCACTGCTATATAATTTTTTATATTCTTCATCGGAAAATTCATAAGTAAAAGGATAGGCAGAATGTAACTGCCTGTAGGCAGCTTCAATATTTGCAAGAGCTTGCTTTGTTTTACCTGCTTCCGTTCTTATAATCACATATCCGCCCCAACCTACCGCTTCTCTGAATTGAAAAATCAAAGGTTCAATAGGGTTGTGAAGGGATTTAAAATTAAAGTCTTTTACCACACCTATAATCTTTCCGTTATGACCAAAAAAAGTTAAAGGCTTTCCTACTGGATTTTTATAACCTGTTAGTTTTAATGCCTGTTCGTTTATAAGATAGTTGATTGTATCATCAGCATATTTAGGAGAAAAACTACGCCCCTGCAGCAATGTCAATCCCATTGTTTTTAAATAATCATAACCAACTGTAATAAACTTCGGCAATACTTTGGTATTCGGATTTTTTCCTTCCCAGCTTAGGTCATGCACTGCCGAATTTGTTTGTGTCAGCAAGTTTGTACTGCGTGTTACACCTTTTATACCCTGCATTTGCAAAAGTGTTTGTTTAAAAGAAAAATAGTTAGGCTCCATATCAGCTTCAAGAGGAACGTAAATAAGATTTTCTTTGTTAAAGCCGAGGTCTTTTGTCTGCACATAATTTATTTGTTTACTAACAACAATAGTTCCGATAATAAGCAGAATAGAAAGCACAAACTGAAATACTACTAAACCTTTGCGAAACAGCAATGCATTAGGACTGAATTTTAATGCGCCTTTTAATACTTTAACAGGCTTGAGCGATGATAAAAATAATGCAGGATAACTGCCTGCAACAAAACTTGTAACAAACATTAAAGCAAGAATAATAATCCAAAAAGAAAGTGATGCAAAAGGAAATACAATTTGTTTGTTGGTAAGTGTATTGAAAAATGGCAATGCAATATTTACTAAAATTAATGCGATAATTATAGCGAAGAAAGTAAGCAACATGGCTTCGCCTATAAACTGTATAATAAGTTTCCAACGCAATGCGCCAATGGTTTTGCGAATGCCCACTTCTTTTGCACGCTTTACAGAACGTGCTGTGGCAAGGTTCATAAAATTAATGCACGCAATAAGTAAAATAAAAATGGCAATAAGGCTGAATAGTTTTACATATTCAATTTTTCCACCATCGGGTACGCCGTTTTTAAAATTTGAATTGAGATACATTTTATCAAAAGGCTGCAAACCAAATTCAATGTGGTATCCTTGCCCTTCTTGCCCTGCTAAATAAGCGTCAGCAAAATTTTTAATCTGCGTTTCTACTTGCGAAAGTTGTGTAGAAGGTTGAAGTGTAATAAATGTTTTAACGTCGCCATATATCCATTGTTTAAGCCATGTTTCTGTATTAATCAAATATTGCCAGTTAATAAGATAATCGAATTTATCTGAACTGTTGGACGGCACATTATCAAATACGGCAGATACGATAAAGTCTTTTGTGTTACTAAAGCGAATTGTTTTTCCTATTGCCAAAGAAGGGTTGCCAAAGAAAATATTTGCCATGTTTTTTGATATAGCAATATCATCAGGACTTGCCAATGCAGCTCCGGCATTGCCTTGCAAAAGTTTGTAGCTAAATATTTTAAAAAAGTCTGCGTCAGCATACCCTCCATTCAGTTTTTCCTTTTTTTCTTTCGCCTGAAATAGAGAGGGGCTTGTTAACCAAAGTCCTGAAGCATATTTAATTTGTGGTACAACTCTTTTCAATTCAGTTGCCAATAATCCCGGTGAATAATATCCTGCATCAACTTTACCTTCCGTATAAATACGTTCATAAATGCCATAAATATTTTTATTGGTATTAAAAGTATCGACATTTCGTTCGTCCTGAACCCACAAAAAAATAAGCAGACTGCAGGCAAGCCCCAATGCTAACCCTAAAATATTAATAACAGAAAAAGCTTTATTTCGAATAATGTTCCGCCATGCTGTTTTGAAATAATTCTTGAACATAATAGTTGATTTCTGATGTAAGATTTAATGATGTTTGATTTATTCACGTTTCACTTTTCATATCTCACGTTCTTTATTCCGTTCTCAAACTCTTTACCGGGTTTGCCATCGCTGCTTTTACTGCCTGGAAACTCACAGTTGTTAAAGCAATTAATCCGGCGAGTATTCCTGCTGCGATAAATACCCACCACTGAATACTTATTCTGTATTGATAATTCAAGAGCCATTTATTCATTACCATCCATGCAACAGGCGATGCAATTACAAATGAGATAGCAACCAGCTTTAAAAATTCTTTTGATAACAAGCCTGTAATATTTGCCACACTTGCACCCAATACTTTACGAATACCGATTTCTTTTGTGCGGTTTTCTGCCATGTAAGTTGCCAGTCCAAATAATCCAAGGCAGGAAATAAAAATGGTAAGCGCTGCAAACAAGCCTGCAAGTGTTCCGGCACGCTGTTCATCCTGGAATTTTAAAGCGTATTCCGCATCATAAAAGCGAACATTAAAAGGATATTGCGGATTGTACTGTTTAAAAACTTTCTCTGCTTTTTCAAGATTGGCTGCAAAAGATGGATTAGGATTAATCTTGAAATTAATTACGTTATATCCAAAAACAGGACCTAAAATAAGCATAGGAGATACGGGTGAGTAAGGGCTTTCAATAATAAAATCTTTTACCACGCCAATTACATGAAATGTAATTCCGAAGCCTGTAACAGTTTGCCCTATGGGTTTTTTCAGCCCCATTTGTTTTACTGCAGTTTCATTCAGCAAAATGGCAAATGAATCTGTTTTGTAATGTTCAACATCAATGTTACGACCCTGCAAAAGAGACAGCTTCATCGTGCTGGAAAAATCATTGTCGGCACTAAACAGCTTAAAGTTCACTTTTTTATCAGCATCTGCATTCGCATCCCATTGAAAGCCGTCACTTGATGACCATGTTTCGGTTAATGGTGCGTTTGTTTCAGTTACCCCGGTTGCAGCGCCGCTGTTTATCAAATCCCGTTTTATCAGCTCATGATTTTTTTTTGCATCGCCAAACATGATAACAAATGCCATGTTATCCCTGGAATAACCTGCATCCCTGTTTTGCGCATACTTTATCTGGTCTTTTACAATGATGGTGCAAATAATCAATGCGATGGCAAAGCTGAATTGCAGCACTACTAATACTTTGCGTGGCGTTATTAACGCATTTACAGGTTTAAATGTTCCTTTTAAAACTTTTATTGGTGTGAATGATGAAAGATAAAATGCAGGATACAAACCGGCAATCACACCGGTTAATAAAATAAACAGTACAGCATAAAACCAGTATGCAGCATCAGCATAATTGATGAATAATTTTTTACCAACAACTTCATTGAAGGCGGGCAAACTAAGCTGAACTATCAACACAGCAAAAAAACCTGCAGCAAACGCAAGCAATACACTCTCACTGATGAATTGCAGAATCAGCGAACGTTTTTGCGCACCTGCTACTTTGCGGATACCAACTTCCTTTGCACGTTTTTCGCTTCTTGCAGTACTGAGATTTGTAAAATTGATACAGGCAATCAGTAAAATAAAAATGGCGATCATGATGAACATTCTTACCTGTTCTATTCTGCCGCCAACATAATTTCCATTTTCAACTTTTGAATATAGCCATGCATCTTTATAAGGTTGTGCAAAAGCATGCACGGTTGATTTCTCTCCTTGTAAATGACTAATTATGATATTACTTACTTTTTTATTAAATGCCTCTGCCGAAGCGCCTTGTTTCAGCAGCACGAAAGTTAATATTGAATTGTTGCTCCAGTTATCATCATCCATACCCATCTTTGTCGCATAAGCCCACGGAAGAAGATATTCAAACTCAAATGAAGTATTGTTGGGAAGGTCTTTTAGAACGCCGGTAACTGTTGCGTAATTTGTGCTGTCAATTTTCACGGTTTTGCCCATCGCATCTTCATTGCCAAATAATTTTTTTGCCAATTGTTCTGTCAGCACAATATTATTTACGCCATTCAAAGCAGTACTGGCATCGCCTTCCTGTAAGGGAAAGCTAAACATATTCAGAAAGCCGCTATCTACAATATCACCATGAATACTGAAATGTTTATCCCCATTGGAAATCAGAAAATTTGCACCCGAATTATTCACTCTAACCACATCCTCAACTTCGGGATAATCTTTTTTAATAGCCGGGCCCATGGGCCTGGATGTGAAGTTCCAGACTACTAACCCGCCATTGCTGCTCTTATCACGGTTATTCATCAAATAAATGCGGTCAATTTTTGTATGAAACCTGTCATGGCTCATCTCATTTTGTATCCACAAAAAAATAAGAATGGCGCTTGCCATACCAACAGCAAGACCTGAAATGTTTATAACTGAAAATGCTTTATTGCGCAGCAGGTTGCGCCAGGCTATTTTGAAATAGTTTTTAAACATAAAAGTTGATTTATGATGTATGATTTTGTGACGTGTGATTTATCATTTTCAAATTTTCAAATTGTTTTATTTTCAAATTGAACTATTCCGTTCTCAAACTCTTTACCGGGTTCTCGATTGCTGCTTTTATTGCCTGGAAGCTAATCGTTGCCAATGCAATCAATATTGCTGACAGGCCTGCTGCAAAAAATACCCACCAATTAATATTAATCCTGTAAGCAAAGCTTTGCAGCCAATTATGCATAATATACCATGCAACAGGCGAGGCTATTAATAATGCTATCAATACCAGTTTGATAAAATCTTTTGAAAGTAAAACGATAATACCTGCAGCAGAAGCGCCTAACACTTTTCGCACACCAATTTCTTTTGTGCGCTGTGTTGTAGCAAATAGTGATAAACCAAATAAACCAAGGCAGGCAATAAAAATGGCAAAGCCTGAAAAGATGGCAAATGCTTTTCCAAACAGTTCATCGCTGGCATATTGCTTATTAAATTTTTCGTCTAAAAAATAATAATTGAAAAGATTGCCGGGGAAAAACGATGCATAAACATTTTTTATCTGCGCCATTGTTGAAGCCAGATTCTTTGGATCAACTTTTACTGAAAACGAATTATTTGTATTATAAAATGGCTGAAGAATAAGCGGCTCTAAAGCATAACGCAAGGACTTCTGGTGATAGTTATTTATCACGCCAACAATATCCCATTGCTTATTAAACATCATAATAGATTTTCCAACTGCATCTTTATCTGAATTAAAGCCAAACATTCTTGCAGCCTTTTCGTTGATGAGCACATTATGCAGTTTATTATAATCAGGATTGTAGTCAGTTACTTCAAAATTTCTTCCCGCCATCAATTTTATATTATATACATTGATAAAGTCGGCGTCGGCGCCCATGTTACGCATAGAAAATGTTGTATTATTATCACCTGTCAGGTGTATATTAAAAGCCCTTGCCATTTCATCGCCGGCTACACGATCTGACGTACTTGTGCCTTTTACATTCGCAATCTTTTCTATCTCGTGTTTGAAACTATTTTCTTTGTTAATAAATGAAGAATCGAATGACGACAGCGATGGCGGGCTAACAATTAATATTTGATCAATGTTCATCCCAAGTTGTTGTGCATTCATAAATTTTATCTGCTGATAAATAACCACCGAACCAATAATTAAAGCAACGGTAATTGCAAACTGGCTAACCACTAACGCCTTACGCAAGACAATTCCCTTTGCAGACTTTGTAAATTTTCCTTTTAAAACAAGAACAGGTTTGAAAGAGGATAAAACAAATGCAGGATAAAATCCTGAAGCTAAAATACCTGCCATAAGCAGTGTTCCAAATGCAATGGAGATGGTGTAGTCATTCAATCCTTTTTTAAATAAATCAGATAATGATAATTGATGCTGCACTAAATTATTAAAGCTGCCTTGCAATAATGTTACTATTAATAAAGCAATCAATAATGCAACAATATTTATGATGAGTGATTCTGTAAGAAATTGTTTGATGAGCTGTTGCTTGGTGGCGCCTGCAACTTTTCTTACGCCAACTTCTTTTGCACGTTCCATAGATTTTGCGGTGGCAAGATTGATGTAATTCACCCATGCAATTACAATGATGAGTGCAGCTATTGCCAATAAACCCCAAACAACGGTCGCGCTTGCTGTGTCTCCTATTTCATATTCAAAATCAGAATACAGATGTGCTTTACCTAATGGCTGCAAATAAAATTTTTCATCGCTGCCTGAAACTTTATTGCCCTGGAAATGCCTTTGACTGAATGCATCAAATTTTTCCTGTAATTTTTTATAATCAGTTCCATGTTTTAACTGTATATAATGCCAAAAATCCGAGTCAGTAAAATCATAATCAGCTTGCTTGTACGGTTGATCCCCCGCAAGCAATGAACTGTAAGAAACAAGAATATCAAATTTCAGATGAGAATTTTCAGGCATATCTTTACTAACCGCAGTTATTTTATAAGCCGGAGACCCTGCGCCCATTAAAATAGTTTTGCCAATGATGGTGTTAAAATCATTATTCTTTATATCAAATATTTTTCGTGCTGTGCTTTCGGAAACAATAACGTTGTTGGGTTCCTTCAAACCTGATTTTGTATCGCCTGCAATCATTGGGTACGAAAACATAGAAAGAAAAGAATTGTCAACAGCAAGCACACTCTGGTCGCCGGTTTTTTTATCATTGTTTATAATGATCATTTTTCCAAATGGCTCCACACGTGCATGATTCACTACTTCAGGAAAATCATCCTGCATCGCTTTTCCAATAGCAGAATAAGTGATAGTACCATGTTGTACAAGTTTGCCGTATTGATAGCGGTCATTCACTACACGGTACAAATCGTCTGCATTTTTATTAAACTGGTCATAGCTTAATTCGAAACTTACATATTGCAAAATCAACAGACATGCAGCCATTCCAATTGATAAGCCTGCAATGTTGATGAGCGAAAAAGTTTTATTCTTCGTCAAATTGCGCCAGGCGGTTTTAAAATAATTTTTAAACATAGAAGAAGATTTATGATGTATTGGTGTCTGATTTTATTTAGTTGTATCCGGCGCTTCCTGCGTCATTTCTCTTAATGACAACCAGCCTGACGGACTGCTTTTATCACGTATATAAACAACCATGGAACGACCCCGGCTTATAACCGGTTCGCCTCCGTCTTTTGGCGTTGTTTTTATTGCAAAAATGACAGTTTGTATCGCCGTATTGCCGGTAAAAACCGTGCTTTCCACTTTGTTTTCTATAAACTCAACTGTTGCATTTTGAAACCAGTTTTTTAATTGTGCTTCCAATGCAGCCCTGCCAATAATCACATTGTTTCCGCCAAAATATTTTATGATGCTTGGGCTGTGCAGCTTAGCCGCTAATGCAGCATCTCCTTTTTCAAAAGCGTTTCTTATTGTAGCAGTAGCCTTGTCTAATGATGCTCTTTCGGCAACGGAATCATTTAAGCTTTGCGCATTAACATAAGTTGACACACATACAACACATAAAAATTGAAATATTGTTTTCATATTTTATTTCTTTATCTACTAATTAGATTTTATTCCGTTCTTAAACAGTTGTCAGACACTTTTAAAGTGTCAGACAACTACTTATAACCTTATAGGTTTGATTACTCCGTTCGCAAACTCTTCACCGGGTTTGCCATGGCTGCTTTTATTGCTTTAATGCTTACCGTTATTAATGCTATACCAAATGTTATCAGTGCAGCCAATAAAAATATCCACCAGTTTACTGTTGTTTTATAAGCAAAGTTTTGCAGCCATTTATTCATCGCCCAATAACCTGCAGGCAATGCAATGCAGGTGGCAATCAATACAGGTTTTAATAAATCTTTTGACAACAACATAACAATGTTTTGTACTGATGAGCCTAATACTTTGCGTACACCAATTTCTTTAAAGCGTTTTGTTGCAGTGAATGATGCCAAACCAAACAAACCAAGGCAGGCAACAAAAATGGCAAGCCCTGCAAACACAGATAAGATGGTTTGCTGGCGAATATCTTTTTGATACAATTCACCAAACTGCTGGTCTAAAAATTTGTATTCAAACGGATAGGCAGGTGCGGCTTTGCTATATGCATTTTTTATGAGTGCAATACCTGCCTGTAAGTTGCCTGGTTTTAATCTGACTAATATTTGTCTTCTATCCACTGCAGGTGAAATGACTAATCCATTTACCTGTTGTTTTAAAGACTGAAAATAGAAATCATCTACCACACCGATTATTCTTCGTTTCGTATTGTCTGCAACAGTATTTTGAATCCATTTGCCGATCGCCTGTTGCGGAGTCCATCCTAATCTGGCTGCAGCGGTTTTGTTTATCAATACTGCAGAAGTTGTATCAGTTGGAAACTGAGAAGAAAAATCTCTGCCTGCAATAATTTTTAAACCTAAAGTTTTTACAAATTCAAAGTCTGCGAATTCAGTATTTGCATTCCATATTTCTGAATGACCTTCCACATTAAATGTCTGCCCGTCAAAAAAACCGCCGGGCTCACCACTCATTGCACTAACCGATTGCACAGCTGTTTGATTTTGCAATTCAGTTTTAAAAGAATTAAGGTTATTATAAATATCGCCGTTATCAATAGGAATAATCAGCGTTTGCTCTTTATTATAACCAAGCTGCTTGTTCTTTACATAACTCATTTGTTTTGTAATGATGATGGTTCCAACAATTAAAAACACAGATATGCTAAACTGAACAACCACTAATACCTGCCTGAAAGATGCGCCGCTTTTGCCCAATTTTAATTTGCCTTTTAATGCTTGTATGGGCGAGAATGATGATAAGAAAAATGCAGGGTAACTGCCTGCTAAAAATCCAACAACAATGATAACGCCAACAAGGAATAAATAAACAGGCAATGTGTTCCATGATACATTCAATGTATAACCCAACAATTGATTATACCAGGGTATAACGAGTAATATCAAACCAACAGAAAGTATGCATGAAATAGTAGTTAGTAAAACGGATTCGCCAATAAATTGCCAAACAAGATTATTGCGCAATGCACCCAATACTTTACGCAAACCAACTTCTTTTGAACGTTCTGCCGCACGAATGGTTGAAAGGTTCATAAAGTTGATGCATGCAATCAGCAATATTAAAATTGCAATGGAAAGGAAAATATATACAACTGTTTTATCGCCATGCTTTATGCTGTCAAGACTTGTGTTATCAAAGTAAACATCTTTCAGAGGCGTTAATGATAAAGACCATTTAAAACCGTATTTGCGCATATCGCTGCCTAAATATTTTTCCACGAAAACGGGCAGCTGTTTTTCAATTTGCGCTTGTGTTACATTAGGCGCAAGTTGTATGTATGTATATACACCATTATTAATCCATCTTGTCATCCAGCCTGCATCTTTGTATCTTTCAAGCGGAGTAACAATATCAAAATACAAATGCGAATTAGAAGGAACATCTTTTGCAATACCTGTAACCTTTAGCGGTGTTTCTTTATTCAGCATTATAATTTTTCCCATCGCATTATCAGCACTTCCAAAATATTTTTTAGCAGTTGATTCAGTAAGCACAGCGCTGTTTAAATCTTTTAATACGGTAGTTGACGAACCTTTTATTAATGGAAAAGAAAAGAGCTTAAAGAAATCAGTATCCACATACAGTTCTTTTTTTTCATGAAAAGATTTTGTGCCAACTGTAAAAAGATTATCGTTCTCACCAACGCGAACAGCTCTTATAATTTGCCCTTTGAAATCATTTAGCAATGCAGGTGCATGCAGCCCGGATAAATAAGCAACCCTGCCCGATTTGCCATCACTTTCAAAGCCACGCATTACACGGTAAATATGGTTGCCGTTTTTATGAAAATTATCAAAGCTGAACTCGTTCATGATGAACAGGTAAATCATCATGCAAACAGTAATACCAATGGTTAAACCAAGAATATTGATGAAAGAAAAAACTTTATTCTTCATCAAATTGCGCCATGCGGTTTTGAAATAATTTTTAAACATAGAAGATGGTTTATGATGTATGATTTTTTGATGTGTGATTTATTTTATTTAATCCTGTTAATCTCTTAATCCACCCAAATCCCGGTTCAGACTATTCCGTTCTCAAACTCTTCACCGGATTTGCAATTGCTGCTTTTATTGATTGAAAGCTTACTGTTATCAATGCAATCAATAAAGCAAGAACGCCTGCAATTACAAACACCCACCAACTGATAGTAACTCTGTATGCAAAGCTCTGCAGCCATTTGTTCATTGCCCACCATGCCAACGGAAAGGCAATAGCAGCAGAAATAATTACCAGCTTTAAAAAGTCGGTTGATAACATGCCTGCAATATTGCTTACAGAAGCACCTAATACTTTTCGTATGCCTATTTCTCTTATGCGTTGCTCTGCTGCGTAAGTAACCAATCCAAACAAACCAAGGCACGCAATCAGAATAGCGAGCGCTGCAAACGTTATAAATATTTGCCCGGTGCGTTGTTCGGTTGTGTATAATTTATTAAAGTCATCGTCCATAAACGAATAATCAAAAGGCTGAGATGGAGCCATTGCTTTCCACTTATTTCTTATCTGCGCAATTGCGTTAGGAATATCAGTAGAATTAACACGCGCAGAAATACCGCCGTTATCCTTTCCAAGAAATAATCCTAATGGAGTAACCACATCACGCAATGAACTAAAATTGAAATTTTTTATTACGCCTATTATATGATATTCAATTAACTTTTTTGATTGTGGATCATTTAATGTATAAAACTTTTTATTCAACACATCTTTTGCAGCAAGAAATTTTACAGCAGCTTCATTAATAATAATGCCTGTTGAATCAGTTGGAAACTGTTGCGAAAAATTTCTGCCCTGTATCATTTTCAGCTCAAGCGTTGGAATATAATTTTCATCAACTGTCCATGCTTGTATATTTATTCCGGTGTTTGGATTAAGCGTTGGCGATGTAAAATACGTGCTGCTGTTTCTATTGTAATTAACCGGAAGAAAACCGCTCATGGTTGCATCCTGCACACCGCTTATTTGCAACAATTCATTTTTAAAACTTTCTGCCTGGTTTCCCAATGCATTTGTATGATTGATGGTGATAACCTGGTTGCGGTTAAAACCAATGTCTTTATTATGGATATAATTAAGCTGGTTATAAATAACAATGGTTCCAAATATCAACACAATAGAAATAACAAATTGAAAAACCACTAATGAATTACGCAACCATGAGCGCTTGAAACCTGCTGCCAGCCTTCCCTTCAGCACATCAATCGGTTGAAACGATGATAAGAAGAATGCAGGGTAACTGCCTGCCAGGAAACCGACAATCAACATAAGTGCAACTAACGACAGCAACATAGTTGGTTGTAACAAAGTAGCTGCGTTAATTTCTTTACCTGCAAGCTGGTTGAAGTAAGGAAGTAATAACCATGCAATAAAAATTGCAATAACCAATGCAATAAAACTGATTAAAAAAGATTCGGTTAGAAATTGCTGAATAAGATTTTTTTTGAGCGAGCCCAGCACTTTTCTCACCCCTACTTCTTTTGCGCGGTTTGATGAACGTGCTGTAGAAAGATTCATAAAGTTCACGCAGGCAATTAGTAAAATCATTAATGCAATGCCCGAAAAAATATATACATATTCAGCATTGCCGTTGGCTTCAAGCTCTCCCTGTTTGTTTGAATGCAAATGAATGGATGTTAAAGGTGTAAGACTTGCACGTATATAGCCGCCGTCTTTTTTTAAATCATCCATACTTATATTTACCATGCTTTGCAATTGCGGACCTACATGCTTATCCATAAACGAATTCAGTTGCGCTTCCACTTGTTTTACATCAGCGTTTTTCTTTAAAAGAATATATGTGCTGTAATTTTCACTCAGCCAGTTATCTTCATTAGCACCGCCGTTTTCCAGCATAGGCACAAAAAAGTCAAAATGAAAATGCGATTGCTTCGGGATATCTTTTATAACAGCCGTAATCTTATAATTTGCCGTATCATTCATCAGCATGGTTTTGCCAACTACATCCGTACTATTAAAATATTTTTTTGCAATGGTTTCTGTAATCACCAACGAGTGATAATCTTTCAAAGCCGTTCTTGCATTGCCGGCAATTACGGGCAGGGTAAACACATCAAACAAAGTTGAATCAGCGTAAGCCACTCTTTGTTCCTGTATATTGTCGCCTCCCTTCTTTATAAGAAAACTTCCATGCCCGCTTATGCGGGTATATTGTTCTACCTGCGGCATTTCACGCAACATAGTTGAACCCATTATTGCCGGCACCTGTGCAAGGTCTAAGTAGTTGCCGTTAAATTTTATTTCGTTGTTTACACGATAAATACTGTTTGCATTTATATTGTATTTATCGTAACTCAATTCATCTGTTACATACAAAAAGATGAGTAAACATGTAGCAAGGCCAACTGCCAGGCCAATGATGTTTATAGATGAATAGAACTTATTCTTTGATAGGTTTCTGAAAGCGGTTTTGAAATAATTCTTAAACATAAAAAGAGAATTTTTTGATTTCTGATTTTGTGATGTCTGATTTATTTTATTAAATCCTGTTAATCTCTTAATCCACCCAAATCCCGGTTCAGACTATTCCGTTCTCAAACTTTTTACCGGATTTGCCATTGCTGCTTTTATTGATTGAAAGCTTACAGTTGCCAAAGCAATCAACAATGTGCCTGTTGCTGCAACAACAAAAATCCGCCAGGATATTTCTGTTCTGTATGAATAATCCTGCAGCCATTTATTCATAAAATAATAAGCAACAGGCGTTGCAATAATGATGGCAATGAATGCAAGGCGGATGAAATCTTTTGAAAGCGTTATAACAATATTGCTTACGCTTGCACCCAATACTTTTCTTACACCAATTTCTTTAATGCGTTGCCGTGTGCTGTAAGATGATAAACCGAACAAACCCAAACATGCCAGCACAATAGCGATGGATGAAAACAAATTCATTATTTTACCAAGCCTTATTTCATTATCATAAAGTTTGTTGTAATCATCATCCATAAAACGGTATTCAAACGGGCGTTGCGGCACAAGTGTTTTCCATTTACTTTCCAAAAAAGAAATGGTTTGCGGCAAATGCTGCACGCTAAGCTTTACCAAAAGTTCATGCCCTCTTATTTCAGGAAATAATATGAAAGGTTTGACAGGATTGTGCAGTGATTCAAAATTGAAATCTCTCACAACGCCTGAAACATAGCCGGGTCTTGAATTATCCAAAAACATTTTTTTGCCAACAGCTTCCCGCGGTTTCCATCCTAATTCTTTTGCAGCGCTTTCATTCAAAATAAAATGATACAATCTTCCACTATCAACAGCAATATCTTTTATGTCTTGTTGTGAAAAATTTTTCCCTGCAATCAATTGCAATCCTGTTGTTGCAATATAATCTTCATCCACAGGATTTGCCGTTACAGCTATTTGTGCATTTTCAGGCATAATATCCGAACGCATATTATATCCACCGCCGCCTTCAACGGGTGAACGCACACAGCGTGAAACACTTAGCACATCAGGGTTTTGCTTAAACTCTTGTTTTATTACATCTAACTTAGCCATCATCTTATCATCCATCGGTAATACCAAAACATGCTCTCTGTTATAACCTAATTTTTTATGCTGAATAAAATGCAGTTGCTTCTGCATAATGAATGTGGAAACAATTAAAAACACGGAAATAGCAAACTGAAAAACAACCAATGATTTTCTTAAACATTGCCCTGAACTTGTGTTTTTAAAAGAACCTTTTAACACTTTTACAGGTTGAAAGTTGGAAAGAATTAAGGCGGGATAACTGCCTGCAACAATGCTTACCACAACAGCAATGGCAAGAGAAAATAAAATGAAGGGCAAAGAAAAAAATGAACTTGCAGGCAAAGTTTTTTGCGCAAGCTGGTTGAAAGCCGGCAACAATAATGCAGCAATAATTAAACTGACCACAACGGCTGTAACGAACACCAGCATTGACTCCCCGATAAATTGACGGAACAATTGTTTTTTATCTGCACCAATCACTTTGCGCACACCAACTTCCTTTGCTCTTTCAATGGAACGCGCCGTGCTAAGATTGATATAAGTGGAACAAGCGATGATTAAAATTAATAACGCAACTGCCGCCAAAATATAAATGTATGTAATGCTGTTGTTGGGTTCAAAGCCGCCATATTCTGAATGTAAATGAATTGTATTGAAAGGCTCAAGATAAAAATTTACCGTTGCGCCCTGTCCCTGCATTTCCTTTTTCATGAATGCAGGAAGCTTTGCCTGCAATGTGTTAATAGCGTTTTCATTTCTCAATAAAAGATAGGTTGTATAATTCGCATCCCAATATGTTTTTTCGTAATCAGATGTTATGCCGAGAGAAGAAAATGATGCAAGAAAATCGAATTTTATTTGCGAGTTAGAAGGGCAATCCTGCATAATGCCTGTAACCTTATACAAGTTGCTGTCGTTGCCAATTTTCAATGCTTTACCTATTGCGTTTTCATTGCTGAAATATTTTTTTGCTGTTGATTCAGTTAATACAACATTGTACGGCGATGCTAAAACATCATGCATATTTCCCTGCAATAATCTGAATGAAAAAATGTTGAAGAATGTTGAGTCGGCATACATGAATTTTTTTTCATCAATCAGTTTGTCCTGATAGCTAACTACTCTTTGCACCATCGTCATTTTAATGGCTGACTCCACTTCAGGAAAAGTTCTGCTGAACACAGATGCCACACGAACGCTGGTAAAATTTCCTTTGTTAGATTCAGGGTTGCCGTCAAAACTATATTCCATTATCACACGTGCAATGCGCTTGCCTTTCTGTTCAAAATTGTCATAGCTTAATTCATGCTTAATGTATAAAGCAATCAGCAAACAACAGGTAAATCCAATCGCTAACCCGAAAATATTTATAGCAGAAGAAACTTTGTTCTTCATCAAATTGCGCCATGCGGTTTTGAAATAATTTTTAAACATAGAAAGCCCCTCCTAACCTCCCCGAAGGGGAGGAACTTTAGTTTGATTATAATTTAATGTTGTTCATATAATATAAGCCTCTCACAAAGTCCCGCACGTGCGGGATTTGGGATAGGCTTCACTCCGTTCGCAACGACTTAACAGGGTTTGCAATTGCTGCTTTTATAGATTGGAAACTGATTGTTATCAATGCAATCAATAATGCAGCTAATGCAGCCACAATAAATATTTCCCAGTTAATGCTGATTCTGTATGCAAAGCTTTGCAGCCAATAATTCATTGCCATCCATGCAACCGGTGTTGCAATAATTGATGAAAGGATAACAAGCTTTATAATATCTTTTGACAGCATTGTAACAATATCACTTACACTTGCACCAATTACTTTACGCACACCAATTTCTTTTCTTCGCTGTTCAGCAGTAAATATCGTTAAGCCAAGTAATCCTAAACATGAAATGAAAATTGCAAGAAATGCAAAGCAATCGCTTAGCTTACCAATTACTTCTTCGCTCTTATATAATTTTTCATATTCCTGGTCGGCAAACTGATAAGTGAAGGGAAATTTCGGATTTATTTGTTTGCATAAATTATTAAGATTTTCTATTGCTTGTTTTGTTTTGCCTGCTTGTGTTCTTATCAAAATTTCTCCCCATGGGCTGCTTTCACTAAAACGAAAAACCAAAGGTTGTATCCGGTCGTGCAGTGAAGCAAAATGAAAATCTTTTATCACACCGATTATTGTTCCTTTTCTGTACCAAAAACTAAAACTGCGTCCTACAGGATTTTTATAACCTATTTTCTTAACTGCTGTTTCATTCAGAATGTATCCAACAGAATCTGTTGGAAAATCAGGAGAAAAATCTCTGCCCTGTAAAATTTGTATGCCTGCGGTTTTCAAAAAATCATATCCTATCGCACTGTGTGTAAACGATGGCTGATAATTCTGCGGCTTACCTTCCCAATCTATTGCAACTGTGCCATCATCAATTACAGGAAGTGATTCGTTTATGCAAGACACTTCTTTTATGCCTTGCATCTTTATCGCTTCCTGCTTAAACAAAGCATATTGTTTTGTAAGTGTTCCTTCAATCGGAATATAAATTAAATTTTCCCTGTTGTAGCCAATGTTTTTTGTTTGTATATAGTTTATTTGTTTCGATACAACAATTGTTGCAATGATTAAAATAATAGATAAGGCAAACTGAAATATCACTAACCCTTTGCGAAACAGCGTGGTGCTGATTCCAAATTTCAATGTTCCTTTTAAAACTTTTACAGGACTGAAAGATGATAAAAACAAGGCAGGATAGCTGCCCGCAATACATGCTGTAACAACAGTAATTATTATCAACTGCAGCCAGAAATTAAAATGTGTTACAGGCATTATAATTTGCTTGCCTGTAATATTATTAAACAACGGTAATAATAATATTATAAGAAGTAATGCAACAATAACAGCGAATAATACAAGCAACAATGCTTCGCCTAAAAATTGTTTTATTAACGAACTGCGTAATGCGCCTGCAACTTTACGCACATCAACTTCTTTTGCCCGTTTTATTGAACGTGCGGTAGCGAGGTTCATAAAATTGATACAGGCAATCAATAAAATAAAAACAGCGATGATGCTGAACAGGCGCACATATTCAATACGACCGCCGCTTATTTCTCCGTTTTCAAAATTGGAGTGCAGGTATCGTTCGCTGAAAGGCTGAAGATGCAATTCTGTTTTATTGTTGCCACTTTCAGCAGAAAATTTATCAAGAAAATTTTTAAGTTTGGTTTGAACCAATTGCGTATTTGCACCAGGTCTCAACATGATTGTTGTAAGCGGTCCGCTGTTATCCCATCTTTTCATCCAATCGTGTTCTTCATAATACGCCTGCCAGTTAATTACAAAATCAAATTGTAAAGTAGAGTTGGCTGGCACATTATCAAACACCGCGCTTACAGTAAAATTTTTCCATTGGCTTTCATAATCACGCTGCAATGTTTTGCCTAAAGCAGCCTGTGGACTACCAAAAAAATCTGTTGCCATTTTTTTTGATATAGCAATAGCAAGCGGATTATTTAATGCTGTATTTGCATTTCCCTGCAACAATAAAAAACTGAACATTTTGAAATAATCTTCACCTGCAAATGCACCATTTTCTTTAAGCGTTTTGTTATCAGTTCTGAAAGTGTAATCATCGTTCCGGTCAGAGCTTACCGCATACTGAACTTCAGGAATTTCTTTTTTTACTTCATCAGCAAGCAATGCCGGCGTTTCGTAATCTGCATCTATTTTATTATCGGCAAATACTTTTTCATACACATTATATAAGTATGGATTATTTGCATGAAATGCATCTACGCTTCTTTCGTCATTCACCCAAAAAAATATCAGCAAGCTGCAGGCAAGCCCCAATGCCAATCCTGAAATATTTATAACTGAAAATGCTTTATTGCGAAGCAGGTTACGCCATGCGGTGATGAAATAATTTTTAAACATAGAAGCTGATTTATGATGCCTGATTTGTTTGGTAGTTAGCCTTTAGCTATCAGCTAACAGCCAATAGCTATTTATTATTCCGTCCTCAGATTTTTCACCGGGTTAGCCATCGCTGCTTTTATCGCCTGGAAGCTTACTGTTACCAATGCGATAATTATTGCAGCAAATCCGCCTGCAGCAAATAACCACCAGCTGACGTTGATGCGATAAGCATAATCCTGCAACCACTGATTCATATAATACCATGCAATGGGCGCAGCAATGGCAAAGGCAATTGCGATGAGTAGGATAAATTCTTTTGAGAACAGGTACACAATATTTGCCGAAGTCGCACCCAATACTTTGCGAATGCCCACTTCTTTTATCCGCTGTACCGCCATGAATGATGCCAACCCGTACAACCCAAGACAGCTAAGGAATATAGCGATCGCTGCAAAAATCTTATATAACTGCGATAACTGGTTTTCCTGTTTGTAAAAACCTGCAATTTTATCATCCAGAAAACTGTATTCATAAACATAATCGGGAAATGTTTGCTGCCATATTTTTTTAATGGATTGCATGGCAGCCGCCATGTTTGTCGTTGTAAGTTTTATTGAAGCCTGGCGGTACATGGTGCTGTTTGTGGCCATAATCAATGGTGCAACACGCTGGCGTAAAGACCTGTCATTAAAATCTTTCACCACGCCAACCACAGGGCATTTTATTACATCACCCCATATACTTACTTCTCTGTTCAATATATCTTCCGGTCTTTTAAGTCCTAAACTTTTCACGAACGATTCATTCACTAAAAATTCTCTTGTCATATCGGATGGTTGCAAATTTCTTCCGGCTGCTAATTGTAATTTATAAGTCGGCACATATTCGTTATCGGCAAATTTTACGATAGCCTGGAAGTCTTCGTTTTTTATTGCATGGTCAAATTTGAGTGTGGTAAACCTGTTATTATCATCTTCAACCGGCGTGTTGGAGCTGAAGCTTACTGCCTGCACACCATTTATACTCTGCAGCTGTTGCCTTAGATAATCCGTCAGCTTGCTCCCGGTACTATCAGGGCGAAAAGGAACATTTACTATTGCATCTTTATCGAAGCCCAACGGCTGATTCATAAAATAATCCATCTGCTTTACAATGATGAGCGTTCCGATGATAAGCGCCTGTGCAATGACGAATTGAAACACCACCAACCCTCTTCTTAATGAAATCCCTTTCGTTGTATTTACAGTGAGTTTACGCTGCAAAGCATTAACAGGACTGAAACGTGATAAAACAATGGAAGGATAAAAACCGGCAAGTGCAGTAACAACAATTGTTACTGCAGAAAGAAATAAAATAATTGCAGGATTGTTAAATATGTTGAATGAAAGCGAAAGTTCTAAAAGTTGATTTACATAAGGCAATGCAAGCATTGTAATGATTGCTGCAAGTATTACGGCACTTGTAACTATCAAAAATGTTTCAACGATGAATTGAATTTGCAATTGGGATTTATTACCTCCCAACACTTTTCTTACACCAACTTCTTTGGCACGGTTAACGGCCTGCGCGGTGGAAAGATTGATAAAGTTTACGCAGGCAATTAATAAAATGAATGCTGCAATCAGCCACAATACATTGAGCAGTTCATGACTGATTGTTTTGTTACTGTAATCACCTGCTTCTGTGTCATAATGTACCGCACTCAATGGTTGTATAATTTGGCTATTCTTATTGTCCGCAGGCAGTACTTTTCTGGAATAGGCTCTTAACTGCTGATTAAAATTGTCAGCAGAAATATTTGGCGGCAGCAAAACATAGCAGCCAAAATCGGGATTTGTTCCATTCCAATCCGGATTTTGAAATCCGTATTGCGCATCGCCGGTAAAATCTGTTCCATAAGCAATAACCAGCTTTAGCTGAAAATCTGTATTTGCCGGTATGGTTGCAAGAATGCCTGATACTTTCAGCGTTATTGGCGGAAACTGAAACAATCCTGCACCCACGCTATAAAAGCCTGTTAGTTTAATGGTTTTACCCATGGCCGTTTTCCAATCGCCAAAATAGGTTTCTGCAATTTCTTTTGTAAGCAATACATTGTTCGGGTCTTTTAATGATTCGTACGAGCCAGCAAGCAAAGGGAAATCAAATATTTTAAAAAATGATGGCGATGTATAAAATACGCCGCTCTGTTCTTTAAAATTCTTTACAGGCGTTCCGTTATTATCGAGTGGCTGCAGCTCGTCATTGTGGCTTGCATACACCGGTGCTACCTGCTCTGGCTGAGGAAACTCCGCTCTCAATCCTGCGGGCATCAGAAACGGAACATTTTTCGCATACGTAACATTTCCCGCATCTGCATGATGCGATTCAGTCAGCACACGATAAATGCGATCTTTCTTTGAATGAAAACGATCATAGCTTGTTTGAAATTGAATGATCATAAAGATCATCATACAAACGGCAATACCAACAGCCAATCCTGCGATGTTGATAATGGTATAATTCCTGTTGCGGGTCAAACTTCTGAAAGCGGTTTTGAAATAATTTCTAAACATAAAAGATGATTTATTCACGATTGACGATTCACTATTCATGCTTTTATTCAAGTTCTCCCCAAATAATCGGGATTTCGTGCTGCTCACTCTGTTCGTAACGACTTAACCGGGTTTGCCAATGCCGCTTTAATTGCCTGAAAGCTTACTGTAAAGAATGCTATAAGCAACGCAACAATACATGCAATAGCAAACATCCACCAAGTTATATTTATGCGATACGCAAAATCTTCAAGCCACTTATTCATCATCCACCAGGCAACGGGAATGGCAATTACAATAGAAATAGCAATCATTGCCATGAAGCCGGAAGATAATGTTGCTATAATATCCTTTACTGTGGCGCCTAACACTTTTCTTATACCAATTTCTTTTGTGCGGTTGATGGCATTAATGGCTGACAATCCAAACAAACCCATGCAGGCAATAAATATGGCGAAGAAGCAAGACGCCTGTATAATTTTTTGCCAGCGCATATCAGCATCATACATTTTTGCAATGCTCTGATCGAGAAATGTATATTCAAAGGGATAGTTGTCTGAAATTTGTTTCCATTGCTTTTGTAATGATGCAATTACATTTTGCATATTACCCGCCTTTATCTTAAGCATGAAGCTGCCTATATAATTTATTGCCAACCTGTGCTCTTCGGGTTCTATCTTTTTAGAAAGCGTTTCAAAATTGTAATCTTTTACCACGCCGATAATTGTTCCATACAATGGCTGATTATAAACTCCCAGTTTTGCATCTTTACCCAGCATTTTAAAAAGCGTTTCATTTACAACGATAGGCCTCACTTCCCGTGAGGTATCTGAAGGAAAGCTTTTAGAGAATGGCCTGCCCTGTACGAACTTTATACCCAGCATGTCAAAGTAATTGTAATAAACGCTTATCTGCTTTCGCCATTGCTGCACGCCATTCAGCATAAAACCATTAGTGCTGTAACTGCCGTCTAATCCGCCATTCATTCCTGAAAATTCCAGCACGCCCCGTTGTGATTGTGCAAATGCCTGTAACCTTCCGGTTAATTGTTTTGTATAATCAGGATCCCATTTGGGATTGGTAACCATCAGCACCTGGTCTTTATCAAAACCCAAATCTTTATTGTTGATGAACTGCATTTGCCGGTTGATAACCAACGCAGCAATCATGAGCACCACGCAGGATGTATATTGAACAATCACCATTACTTTGGAAAGCCGTGGATTTATTTTAAATGTTTGAAAGCTTTTAATAACGGATGCAGGCTTCATTTTGGATAATAGCAAGGCAGGATAATAACCTGCTGCAACGCTTAACAGCAATGCAAGAAAAACCAGTGCGGCAATAATATTTATAAACGAAAAATCACCGAAGTTGATTTGTGCATCCATCACGTTATTAAACAGCGGAAGCAATAATCGCATTAATATAAAACCTGTTACAACCGCAATGCCTGTTACAATTAATGTTTCAATCCAGAATTGCGTGATAACAGAAAATCTTTTTGCGCCTAATACTTTTCGCACGCCAATTTCCTGCGAGCGGCTTGCTGCATTGGAGATACCAAGCAGCACATAATTTAATGCAGCAATCAATAAAATAATAATAACAAGGCAGGCTAACTGGTACATTTTATTGGCATCAGTATAATGCCCCCATCCATCAGAGGCATTGTAATGCGCATCTGCCAGGGGACGTAAATACCAGCGAAAATTTTTAAAATCGTAGTTGGTGTAATACTTACCATATTCAGCTACAAATGGTTTGGTATAATAATCTACCACCCATTTATTCATCTTCGCCTCAAACTTTTTGTAGTCAACATTATCTGCGAGTTCAATAATGTATAAATGGTTCATATAATTAAAACCTTGGTCAATATTCTGCCGGTAGCCGGGGTCAGATAGCAAAGGCATTACCACACTATATTGTATGCTTGAATTATGCGGCGCATCTTCTGCCACGCCGCTGATGATAAATGTTTGCGTGGTATCAATAATTACCTGGATTGCTTTGCCAACAGGGTTTTTATTGCCAAAATATTTTTTAGCAAGCGAAGCCGATATAACTATATTACCGGTTGAATTAAGAACTGTTTTTGGATTGCCTTTTAAAAGATGAAAAGACAAGTTGCTGAAGAAATTACTGTCTGCGTATAAAATATGCGGTTCCCTGTATACTTCGTTGTTTACTTTTATAATGTTATCTCTTTCATCTTTAAAACGGGTAATGCTTTTTACCTCGGGAAAGGTGCTTTGCATATTAGCCGCAATCACCAGTGGAAATCCTAACTGGTTTTTTACATCATCATTTTTTGTAAGGAAAGAAAAAATGCCTTTCCTTTTAGCCGTATCAGCAGAGGGAAAGGTATTACTCATTTCAAGGCGAAAAAGATGGTCTTTTTTTTCATGAAAAGCATCGTACGATTGTTCATACCTTATATAAAAAAAAAGCAGCAAACAAAACGCAATAGAAACCGAGAGCCCGGTAATGTTTATAATGCTGAAAGTTTTGTTTTTAACGATGCTGCGCCATGCAACTTTGATATAATTTTTAAACATGAAAGTTGATTTATGATGTATGATTTTGCGATGTCTGATTTATCATTTTCAAATTACTTCATTGCTAAATTAATTACTCCGTTCTCAAACTCTTTACAGGATTGGCCATTGCCGCTTTGATGGATTGAAAGCTCACTGTTAATAATGCAATCGCAATGGCTAACAAGCCCGCTGCCGCAAAAACAAACCAGCTAATATTTATTCTATAGCTAAAATCATGCAGCCACTTATTCATGGCATACCATGCAACAGGTGTTGCAATAATGATGGATACAATAACCAGCTTTACAAAATCAAGCGATAATAATTTTGTGATATTGAATACCGATGCGCCCAACACTTTGCGCACACCGATTTCTTTTATCCTGCTTTCAGCTATGTAAGCCGATAAACCAAACAATCCAAGGCAGGAAATGAATATGGCCAGCGTGGCAAATAAGCCTGCCATTGTTTTGGTACGTTGTTCATCATTAAATTTTTTGGCGTATTCCTGGTCAACAAACTGATAATCGAAAGGATAAGCCGGATTGTATTTTTTAAAAATCTTTTCTGCGCCTGCAAGATTATCTGCCGTTGAACGTGCAGGATTAAATTTTATATGCATTGTAGTAAACCATGCACCCGGGCCCATAATAACAGTGGGTGGAATTTTTTCATAAGGAGAGCCTTCAACATAATTTTTTACAACACCTACTACGCGCCAGTTTATTTTATCAAAAGGGTTATTGATTATTTGTCCAACAGGATTTTTAAAGCCCATTAATTTTACCGCAGTTTCATTCAGCACAACGGAAAAACTATCTGCCGGATATTTATTAATATCAATATCTCTCCCTTCAATCAGGTGCATACCGGTAGTTTTTATAAGACCTGCGTCTTCACTGTATAAAGTGATAGTTGTATTGGTATCTGAAGGGGCTTCGTTTGGCCATCTTAATCCCCATGAATGTGTTCCGCCTTCTGCTATTCCGTGCATAGTTTTTGTAACAGATGCAGCAATGCCTGCATTTAATAAATCCTGTTTTATTAATGCGTAATTTTTATCAATGTCGCCCACAAAATTTACCTGAGCCAAATTGTTGTTTGAATACCCTTTATCCCTGTCCTGCGCATATTGAATTTGATTGCGCACAACAATAGTTGAAGCAATAAGAATAATTGCGAAAGTAAACTGCAACACCACTAATACTTTTCTCGGGGATATTGTGGCTTGCGCTTTCTTAAATTGCTTTTTGAATATGCTAACCGGTTTGAAGGAAGAAAGATAAAATGCAGGATAGCTTCCTGCCAATAAGCTTGTTAATACTATAAAACCAATTGCACCAAGCCAGAAATAAAAATTATCGTATGGAATAGAAAGTTGTGTATTAATCAATGTATCGAAGGATGGCAATGCCAATTGAACAATTAATAAGGCAATTACACCGCCAATACATACAGCTATAAATGACTCAAGAATAAACTGACCGATCAATAAACTTTTGCCTGCACCGGCCACTTTACGAATACCCACTTCCTTTGCACGCTGCTCGCTTCTCGCCGTGCTTAAATTCATGAAATTGATGCAGGCAATTAATAAAATAAATAAAGCAATTATTCCAAACACACGAACCGTTTGTATGCGGCCGCCAACAGGTTTGCCATTTTCGAAATCAGCATATAAATGCCATTGGTTTAGCGGAAAAAGAAATTGCGTCCATACATCATTGCGACCGGTATAGTGTTTTGTTATGTCTTTAATTTTTTCACTAAAAGCCGCAACATTTGTATGTGGCTTCAGCAGCACAAAAGTTGATGTATTATTACTCAGCCATGCCTCGGTTTTGTTTGCAAAGCCATGACCAAGTTTATCATAATAACTCCAGGGCAATAAATATTCAAAATTAAAACGTGTGTTAGATGGCAAATCTTTTAATACACCTGTTACGGTAAAATTATCAACGCTGTCTATCTTAATAATTTTTCCAATGGCATCTTCATTACCAAATAATTTTTTTGCAAGCTTCTCTGTAATGGTAATTGAATAAACATTTTTCAACTGCTCATTTTTGTTCCCTTCAATCAAAGGGAAACTGAACATTTGCAAAAAAGATGCATCAACAAAACTGCCTTGAATTCCTGTAAAACTTTTGTTGACGGCAGTTAAAAGGAAACCATTTTTATCTGTAACGCGGGTGGCGTTTTCAACTTCTGCATAGTTTTGTTTTAAAGCAGGAGCAAGCGGCTGTGATGTTTGATTGATTGCGTTTGGATGACCATTAACATTATTTGAAAGCCCATACACTTCATACAGGTTGTTTTTATTCGTATGAAATTTATCAAAGCTTATTTCATTCTGCAACCACAACAAAATAAGTATGGCTCCTGCCATTCCAATAGCAAGGCCGGCAATGTTAATAACAGAGAAACTTTTTCCTCTTAATAAATTGCGCCACGCGGTTTTGAAATAGTTTTTAAGCATAGAAGAAGATTTCTGATGTATGATTTTATGATGTGTGATTTGTTTTACTCACAACTGACAACTCACTACTCACATTTCTTATTCCGTTCTCAAGCTCCTTACCGGGTTGGCCATTGCCGCTTTTATTGCCCGGAAGCTCACCGTTATTAATGCAATCAGCAAAGCTGTAATTCCTGCAACAGCAATCATCCACCAGCTGATGGAAATGCGGTAAGCAAAATCCTGCAGCCATTGATGCATGAAATACCACGCAAGCGGCGCTGCAATGGCAAATGCAATTATCACCAGCAGCATAAATTCTTTTGCCAGCAATACAGTAATGTCCGAAACACTTGCACCCAGCACTTTCCGGATTCCGATTTCTTTTGTTTTTATGTTCGCAGTAAACGTTATCAATCCAAACAAACCCAGGCAGGAAATTAAAATAGCCACCGTGGCAAAAACTTCTATTAATATGCCGGCTCTTTCATCAGACCGGTACAGCGTATTGTATGCATCGTCTAAAAAGGAATATTGAAAAGGAAAGTCCGCTTCATATTGTTTCCACACTTTTTGTGTGGCGGCAATAGCCGCTGCTGCATCTTTGCCGGTTGTCTTTATATACATTATCCAGTTAGGCGGATCATAATAAAATATCGCAGGTTCTATCGCCTGTTTTAAAGATGCATAATTGAAATCTTTTATTACCCCTATAATAGTTCCCCTGGTTTGCCATAAAGTAAAGCTTTTCCCGATAGGGTCTTTAATGCCGGCTTGTTTTACGGCTGTTTCATTTAAAATAAGATGCGATGAATCTGCAGGCGTTCCGGTAAAATTTTTTCCGGCAATTATTTGCATTTTTAATAAAGGAATAAAATTTTCATCTATGCCGTTCGGATGAATTAAAAACATGCTCCCCTGCGGCTTTCCATCCCAGTAAGTATCGCCTGTAGTGCTGCCCACGCCAATAACATGGTTATCTGAAGCAGCCACGCCAAATATGGAAGGCTGCTGTAATAATTCATTGCGCACAGCGGCAAAATGATCGTGTAACGGTTGTGTAAGCCCTACTGAAAAAACATGCTCTTTATTATATCCCAAATCTTTTTCTTTTATGTATTGCAACTGCTTTGTAATAACAATGGTTCCGATAATCAGCAAAACGGAAAAGGTAAATTGTGATACTACCAGGACCTTTCTGAACGAAGCAGTACCTATTCCCACGGTAAGCTTTCCTTTTAGCACCTGCAGGGGCTTGAATGAAGTAAGCAATAAAGCGGGATAAACGCTTCCCAATATTAAGGTGCCTGCAATGGCGCTGCCAACAACCAGCCAGACACCGGTATTGCTTAAATCCAATACCAGTTGCTCGCCTGAAATCTTATTGTATAGCGGAAGCAACAAATAAATGACAATAAACGCAAGCAGGGAAGCCAGCGCAAACAGCACAACAGACTCAATAATAAACTGGATAAACAACTGGAATTTTGATGCACCTATTATTTTGCGCATGCTTACTTCTTTGGAGCGAAGCATGGAACGAGCAGTGGACAGGTTTACATAATTGATGCAGGCAATAATTAAAATAAGAATAGCGATGATTAAAAATATTCTTACTGTTTGCAAGGCGCTGCTGTTACCGTCTGCAGTAATTAAGTGAAGGCTTGTTAAGGGTTGCAGCGAAAAGAATGTACTTACAACATCGGGTTCGCCTTTACGTTTATTTTGGTAAAGTTGGCTTATCTTTTTTGAAACGGTTTCTGCATTTACATTTTTTTGTATCAATAAATAAATATCATATTGAAAATTGCCGAGGTCTTCATCAATTGTTTTCCAGGGGCCGTTGCCGCCAAAATTCTTTGCATACAGGCTCATCGGGAAAAGTATATCATAATTGATGTTGGAGTTTTGCGGAAAATCTTTCACTACGCCGGTAACCGTAAAATTATCTTTGCCGCTTATCAATACTTTTCCAACGGCATCTTCGGTATTAAAATATTTTTTCGCAGTGGAAGCGGTTATCACAACTGAATTGTCATTATTAAAAGGCTTTGCAGGATTGCCTTTCAGCAAATCAAAACTGAAAACAGAAAAGAAAGAAGGGTCTACAAAGGCCGTATTGGTTTCAAAAAATTTACTATTGCCATAAGTAAACAGCAACTGGTTTTCTCTTGCTTTTATCCTTACAGAATTAATCACCTCAGGAACAGATTGTCTGCAAAAAACCGCTAATGGCGCGGGCGAGCCTCTCCATACCTGCGCACTACTCCCGCTTCCAATATGCGAATTGATTTTATAAATATTTTTTGCGTTGACGTGAAAGCCGTCGTAACTCATTTCATTTTGCACCCAAAGCAAAATCATAATGCCAACAGCCAGACCAATGGCTAATCCTAAAATATTAATGCCTGTGTAAAATTTATTTTTCAGCAGGTTGCGCCAGGCGGTTTTGAAATAATTTTTAAACATAACATTTTTTTAAGTGACCCTTCCGGCTTATTCAAAAGACAAATTGATCTTTCCCCCACTTGCATCGGCTGTTACCGGAATGCCTCCCCCGTTTATGGTTCCTTCAATCTTATCATCTTTTACGGTACCGCTAAAATTGCTCAATGAAAAATTTCTGTCCATTCTGTTTGCATACAATTTGAGATCATAGCCCTTATCCTTCGGTATGGTCAAATTGATATGGCCCCCGGAGTTGCTCAGCTTCACATATTTGCCCACGTTGGCAATTTCAACATCAATATTTCCTCCGCTGGTGGATGCGTCCACGCTGCAGGAAAGCGCCCGCAAATCAAGGCTGCCCCCGGATGTTGAAGCGGCCAGGTCACCACCGATATTTGCTGCATGAACAGAACCGCCGCTGGTTGCTGCTTTTATATCGCCCCTAAGCTCATGAAGCTTTATAGAGCCGCCGGAAGTGCTCAGCCTGATGGTGCCCGTGCAATTGTCTGCATCAATGCCGCCACCACTGGTACTAAGGTCAATATCATCTTTGGAATCAGCAACCTTAATGCTGCCACCACTGGTTTCTCCGTTAATTTTCCCGGATAGTTTTTCAACGGTCAGGCCGCCGCCACTGGTTCTGAATTCTTCCGTGCCCGAAAGATTGCTTAATGCGATGCTTCCTCCGCTTGTTGACAGATCAGTAGATACATCTTGCGGAACAAAAATTTTAAAAGAGATATTCAATGCTTTTTTCCAGTCCCTGAAATTGTGCCTGGGGAGCGCTATTAATGTGAGTTTGCCGCCTGACACATCTACTGAAAAATCATAATCTTCGCTGATTCTTGCATCTATCTCTTCCTTTGATAAGGTACGGTTGCCCCTATTGGGTGAAACATACACCTCTATGCGGGCATCCTGCGCATGATCGCCGGAAACATCAATGCTGCCGCCGGATGTTTTGGCTTCTACATTATTTACCGGCTCGCCCGTGAGTGATTTGGTAAGATATATTGTTTGCTGCGATAGAACGGGAATTGTGATACATGAAATGAACAGAGCAAAAAAAACCTTTTTCATATGCTTATATTTTTATTTGGTTTATACTTTTATTATTCTGTCCGCAATGATTTTACCGGGTTGGCCATCGCCGCCCTGACAGACTGGAAGCTGATGGTAATTAATGCAATCATGATGGCCGACATACCTGCCGCCAAAAAAATCCACCAGCTGATCTCAATCCGGTATTTATAATTATTCAACCAGTTGCTCATCATCCACCAGGCAAGCGGAAATGCCACGACACAGGAGATAGCAACAAGCAGCAAAAATTCTTTTGACAGCAATGCAGCGATGCCCGAAACACTCGCTCCTAATACTTTCCGGATACCTATTTCCTTTGTCCTGCGCTCTGCTGTATATGCTGCGAGCCCAAATAATCCCAGGCATGAAATAATGATGGCCAATGAGGCAAATATTTTTGACAATTCACTTACCAGCTGTTCATTCTGGAACATCTGGTTGAACTGTTCATCAACAAAATGATAGGTAAATGGATAAGAGGGATTGTCTTTTTTTATAACCGCAGCAATTTGTTTTACAGATGCTTCCACACCGGCATTCGGTTTTAAGCGCACATACAATTGCGAAGCATCCACATTATTTACGCAAAAGAACATTACGGGATCGGGCTTGCCATACATGTCGCCATAAATGTAGTCATTCACCACGCCTATTACATTTACTGTCATACCACTGGTGTCTCCCTGCCAGTGCAATGTTTTTGCAAGCGCACTCCCGTTGCCCATCAGCTTTTCAAGAGATTGAGTAATGATTACATTTACTTTCTTCGATTGAACGCTGTCCGTTTCAGCAAAATCTCTTCCTTCCAGCATCCTGATACCGGAAGTGTTCATATAACCCGGCGACACATATCGCATGGAGATGAGGATTTCGTTATTTGTCTTTTTACCTTCCCACGTTAATCCTCCCGTGTTATTGCCTCCGTACAATGTATTGTAATTGGATATGGCAGCGCTTTCCACCACACCGGTATTTAAAAGATCCTGGTGAACTACAGGATAATTCTTTGTCATTTCAGCATTCATATCAATGGCCACCAGGTTGTTTTTATTAAATCCCAGGCTGCGGTTCTTTACATGCTGTATCTGTTGATAAATAATAATGGCGCTGATAATAAGTATAATGGAAATGCTGAACTGCAGTATTACCAGGCCTTTTCGTATAATTGCCGCACTGCCGCTTTTCAGTTTTACTCCTTTTAAAACAAATACGGGATTGAAGGATGATAAATATAAGGAAGGATAACTGCCTGCAATGAGTCCGCACACCAATGCGATAACTGCCAGAGCAATTAAGTGCAATGGATTATTTAAGCCTGCGGTAAGTTGCTTTTGCACCAGCAAATTGAAGGCGGGCAATAGCAATGTAATAAAAATGACGGCTAAAATGGCGGATGAAACCGCCATGAAAATAGCCTCACCGATAAATTGAAGAACAAGATTTCTTCTTCCGGCGCCTAATACTTTTCTCACGCCTACTTCCCGCGCTCTTTTTTCACTTCTTGCCGTGGCAAGATTCATAAAGTTGATACAGGCTATTAATAAAATGATCCATGCTATTACAGAGAACAGGCGCACATATTCGATCCTGCCGCCTCCTGTTTGCACTCCATTATCAAATTCATCCCGCAAATGCCAGTCGTTCATACTCCATAAAAAAGGAGTAGCATTAGATTTGGATTCTCTTTTTTGGATGAAGCCTGCCAGCACTCTGTTTACCGAAGACGGCTGAACATTTGGTTTTAATTCGACTACAGTTGTCAGGCAGTTATTACCCCAAAACTGCGCCCATGATTTGTTTTCATTGTACCAAACACTCCAGGGCGATACCCATTCAAAACTTATAGTAGAGTTTTCAGGAATATCCTTTATCATCCCTGTAATTATATAATCCTGCTTGTTATCCACCCGTACAGTTTTGCCAACTACATTTTTATCGGTTCCAAAAAATTTCTTTGCAGTAGCCTGTGTGATCACCATTGAATATAGTTGCGAAAATGCTGTTTTTGCATCGCCTTCAACAAAGGGAAAACTAAACATGGTGAATAGTGACGGATCCACATAACTGCCATTTGCATATATTGCTTTATCGCCTGTGGTTATTAGTTCCGAAGTGCCCCCGCCCGCAATCCGGCAGGTATTGGCAACGCCCGGTATTTCGGCATTCATCGCCGGTGCCATCAAAGCAGGTGTAGACCAGAATGTGGCTACGTAGGTATCATACTTTTGATTTTCCCGAACCAGGTATAGCCTGTCTTTTTTTGTATTGAACCGATCGTAATTCAATTCGCTCTCCACCCAAAGAAAGATCAAACCTGCACAGGCGATGCCGATAGCCAGGCCAAAAATGTTCAGGAAACTAAAACCTTTATTCTTTAAAAAATTTCTGAATGTGGTTTTAAAATAATTTTTAAACATAAAAGATAATTTCTGACAGTTAAGATTTCATTCCCGGATTATAAAAATTCAATTTGCCCAGGTCTTTTAAACTCTCTGTATTATTTTCGAAAATGGCAGATTTATAGCATTCACTTATAGCTCTCAACCGGCATACCGGGGATATAGTACGTTGAAAAAGTGATATTTATAAAAAATTGCCCTATATATGAGTGTTCGTAAACGAACACTTGAACACGAAAAGTGAACAGTTGGCTACAGTGCAGGAATTAAGACTTCTGTTTGTTTCATCAGCAGCTTCCTGAAACTATACTCATTTCCCGCTATTGCTTTTTATTAAGGTTGCTTCCTATCTTGTTTACAAATAGTCAGTCTTGCAACGGGATATGGGAACAACTATATACCTGGACTAATGTGAGCCAGGCAATCTTCTTTTATATACTTGGACTAATGTGGGGGGCAGGTACGGTTTGGGAAAAAGGATTTTATATTCATTTAGGCTGAAAATCTCTTTATTGCTTTAATCAATTGAAATAAAACAAACGCAATATAAAGAGATAAAATGCTTAAGGTGTCAGACCAAATGCTTGCATATCTATTATTACCACTGCCCTGGTTCGTGTCTCCACGAACCATTTCTTTCCACTGCCTTGGTTCGTGTCCACGAACCATTTCTTTCTGCCGTAGTTCGTGTTTCCACCAGTTTATCCATTGTTTTCATATTTCTCATTTCATATTCTCTCACCTCTTTTGGTTCGTGAAGACACGAACCAAGGTGGTCAATTTTTTCGAATTAGTATAAACAATCTGTAAGATCACTGCTGCGGAAATATATTATACGTGTATGCGTATCCGTTAGTAAGCATTCTGCAGACTTTACCTGGTCAGAGTAGAAAAGGAAAATGCGGCTTAGGAAAACAGTTTCAGCTTACAAAATGATGTAAATATTCTTTACCGTGATCTGAACAAGTATCTCATTCTTTGAGTTGGATCCACACCGGCGCATGGTCACTCGTCTTTTCCCATCCCCGTACATTACGATCCACGCCCGCAGCAAGCAAACTTTTTTCAATATCCGGGCTAAGCAGAAAATGGTCTATGCGCAAACCTGCATTGCGATTGTACGCATCGCGGAAAAAATCCCAAAAGGTATAGATCACCTCATCCGGGTGTAGCTTGCGAACGGCTTCGGTCCATCCCTGCTCTAACAGTTTTTCAAAAGCGGCTCTTGTTTCAGGTCTGAACAACGCGTCGTTCACCCATCGTTCGGGTTTGTAGGCATCCAGCTCGGTAGGTATTACATTATAGTCGCCGGTAAGCACAACAGGATTACCGGATGCAAAAAGCTCTGCTGCATGAGCGGTAAATCTTTCAAACCAGCGCAGCTTATAATCGAATTTAGGACCCGGAGCCGGGTTGCCATTCGGCAGGTAAAGACATCCGATTGTAATTCCCTTTACTTTCGCCTCGATATAACGGCTATGTGTATCGTCCGGATCACCGGGAAGCCCGCGCCGGGTTTCCACAGGTGGTTCATCACGGGTAAGTATGGCAACGCCATTCCAGCTTTTCTGGCCATGCCAGATGGCATGATAGCCTGCATCCTGTATTGCCTGCAGCGGAAATTTTTCATCGGGTGCTTTCAACTCCTGCAGACAGGCCACATCAGGCATCGTTTCTTTAAGCCAGCGAAGCAATACCGGCAGGCGGGCGCTGATGCCATTTACATTGTAGGTAGCTATTTTCATGATACCAATTTCCTGTTTTTAATTGAGGTCAAGATAGTAAAATTTTGCCTGTGATGAATCATCACCCTGCCTGGCAGACCAGGGTTCAATTGACTACCGGCTTCTATCTGATTTTTATTCTGTCCTCAGGCTTCTCACCGGGTTTGCCATCGCCGCCTTGATTGCCTGGAAGCTGATAGTACCCAGGGCAATCAATACCGCAGCAATGCCTGCTACGGCAAATACGCTGATGCCAATGCTGACGCGATACGCATAATCCTGCAACCATTGGTGCATTGCAAACCAGGTAACAGGAACAGATATAATAAATGCAACAGCTACCAATGACAAAAACTCTTTTGACACCAATAGCAGCACCTGCTGCACGGATGCGCCCAATACTTTCCGGATACCAATTTCTTTCGCTCGTTGTTCGATCACGAATGCCGATAGTCCAAATAATCCCAATGCTGCGATAATAATAGCAATAACGGCAAATGACGAAAAGATTTGTTGTGTTCTTTCTTCGCTTGCATACAAAGCGGCGAATTTTTCATCAAGAAAAGAATAGTTCAATGGGCCATCCGGGGAAAAACTGTTCCAGTGTTTTTTCAGATCATTGATAAAGCCTGTGACATCA
This sequence comes from uncultured Ginsengibacter sp., assembly GCA_964627765.1. GTDB lineage: Bacteria > Bacteroidota > Bacteroidia > Chitinophagales > Chitinophagaceae > Ginsengibacter. The sequence goes on from CAZVKO010000026.1 coordinate 79,578, forward strand.
CTGGTTTTGATTTTAATTACAAAACCTCCAAAATTATTCCCCAGCATCATCATCAGGGGCGCCACTTCCTGTTTGGCAGAGGCATAGTTAAAATCATCTACAACGCCAATTACCTGATATTGCTTTTGCCCGGAGCGTACAATGCTTTTACCAACAGGGTTGGTATGATTCCATCCTAATTGTTTTACTGCCGCTTCATTGATGACTACCCCATTGGCTGAATCTGTCGGAAAATCTTTTGAAAAATATCTTCCTTCTTTGATCTTTATGCCGAGTGTATTCAGGTAATCGTAATCTACGTGAAAAATATTCGTATGAATTTCCTGCCCGTTGCCATTATCATTTTTAGGGAATATTTCTGTGCCATCCATAAAAATATCCCCGGGCACAGACCGTGAAATGCTGGCATCTGCAACACGGGTATCCTGTAATAATTGTTGTTTAAAAGCCAATTGATTGTTTCCAAGCAATCGCCCGTCCGGTATGTACAGAACCTGTTCCGGGTCATAACCAAGCTTCTTATTTTGCATAAAATGCAGTTGCTTCGATACAATTAAGGTGGCAATGATCAATGCTGTAGAAACAAAAAACTGGAATACGATCAGGCCGCTTCGCAAAGCGCTTTTCCTGCCGGCAACAGACGCGCCTTTCAAAACTTTTGCAGCATTAAAAGAAGATAAAAAGAAAGCGGGATAAATGCCGGCAAGGATTCCTACAATAACGATCAATGCAAGCAGTGAAATGATAAATTTATATTGGAACAGATAACCAACATGAATTTCCTTTCCCGCCAAATTATCGAAATACGGCAGCAACAGCATGGCAAAAAGAAATGCCAGCAACATGGCGCATACAGTCAACATTATTGATTCAATAAGAAATTGTCTTATCAATTGAAGCCGTGCTGAACCTAATACTTTTCGTATGCCTACTTCTTTTGCGCGTTTAACAGCCCGCGCCGTTGAAAGGTTGGTAAAGTTGATACAGGCAAGCAACAGGATAAATACAGCGAGCGCGGAAAAAGTATATACATACTGAATATCGCCATTGGGTTCTATTTCATACTTTGTATGAGAGTACAAATGAATACCGGTAAGCGGTTGCAATGAAAAAACAAATGTATTAACTGACTTTTGCGCCTCGGCAAGACTGACCCCCATATCATGCTGAATTTCCGGAACCACATGGGTCGCGACCAGTTGTTTAATCTTTGATTCCAGTTTTTTTACATCTGCATTTTTATTCAAAAGCATGTAAGTATACGGCCCAAGATTACTCCACGTGAGATTACTCAAATGAAACGTAGCCACGCTCATGATGGCGTCAAAATGAAAATGCGAATTGTCAGGGATTTTATCAAACACGCCCGTTACTTTATACAGCGCATTGTGCAAGCCAATCACTAAAGATTTACCCACAGGATCTTCGTTGGCGAAATATTTTTTCGCAAATGCTTCCGAAACGACCACTGTATTCGGTTGCGTCAAAGCATCCTTATCGCTCCCTTCAATTAATGGAATTGAAAACAGCTGCAAAAAGTTCGAATCGGCGAAAGCCAGTTTACTTTCTTTAAACTGCCGGTCATTATATTTTACAAAATCTGTCGCCGGCGATACTCTTGTAAATGCTTTCACCTCGGGGAATGCATCCCTGATCCCCGGGCCTACCGCCCAATCCACATCAGGATAAACCGCCACGTCTCCATTGCCGGTTACCGACAAAAGCACGCGATACATATTTTTTGCACCGGCAGGGTACTGGTCATAGCTCAATTCGCTATATACAAATAATGCGATCAGCATAAAGCAGCAAAGGCCGATGGCAAGACCGAAAATATTAATGAAAGAAAATACTTTATTCTTTCTGAGATTCCTGATAGCAGTTTTTAGATAATTTTTGACCATAAACCCCTACCCCCTAAAGGAGAGTATTTTTTTAGATTATTAATTTATTACGAAGCTCCCGGTCTCCCTTTAGGGGATAGGGGCCTTATTCCGTTCTCAAACTCTTCACCGGATTCGCCAGCGCTGCTTTTATCGCCTGGAAACTTACTGTTATCAATGTAATCACCAATGCCCCGGCACCGGAAATAATAAAGACCCAGTATGAGATGGTCGTTCTGTAATCATACTGGTGCAGCCAACCATGCAGGTAATACCAGGCTAACGGAATGGCGATAAAGCAGGATATGATTACCAGCAGCGCGAATTCTTTTGACAGCATTTGCCACAAATTGTAGGTAGTGGCGCCCAGCACCTTGCGTATGCCGATTTCTTTTTTACGCTGTTCTGCAACAAATGATGCAAGCCCGAATAATCCAAGGCATGAAATGAAAATAGCCAATATGGTAAAGAAGGTGGCGAGGTTACCGATACGTTCCTCATCAGCAAACTTTTTTGCATAGTCTTCATCATTGAATGTATAATCAAATGGTGCACCGGGATTGAATTTTTTAAATACTGCTTCTATCTTGCTCAAAGAAGATTTTACCGGAGCTCCCTGCTTTATCGCAACCGTTATCACGTTTGCCCAATTAGGATTGTATAAGAACACCGTTGGCGTTACCGGTTTATAGGGGTCTTCCATAATCATATCTTTTATCACTCCAATTACAATGTAATTTTTATCGTTGAACTGAATGGTTTGCCCCACAATATCACGTTTCATGCCCACCAGCTTTACGGCAGATTCATTCAGGATCATGGCGAGGCTGTCTGTTGCAAATGCTTTTGAAAAATCCCTTCCTTCCCTGATCTGCCATCCTATTGTTTTACCAAAATCATCGGTCACTGCGATCGTGCCAAATGATGGCAGCGTATTCGGATCTTTCCCCTGCCAGTTAAAGCCAATCTGGTTGCTCCATACCCCCGTGGTCGGGCTGGAAGATTCCGCCATATCATCCACCACTCCCGTCGCCAGCAAATCATTCCTTATGGCATCGTAGTGTCCATACAAATCAGGCGTTGACATATTGATCGTTATCAGTCCCTCGCTACGGTAATTGACCGGCCTGTCTTTGGCAAACTGGATCTGTTTAAAAACAATGATAGTTCCAATGATCAACGCAATGGAAAAAGTAAACTGGATAACTACAAGAATCTTGCGGGGCAACGATGCAAAGCGGCCGACACGAAAAGTTCCTTTTAAAACTTTTACAGGCTCAAACCTTGATAAATACAATGCAGGATAGCTGCCGGCAATTAACCCGGTGACAACAGTAAAAATCAATGTTATCAGCCAAAACAAAGCGCTGCTCCAGGGCAGGCCCATATCTTTATCTGCAAGCTTGTTAAACAGCGGCAACAACAGCAGCACAAAAACTATAGAAAACACAAATGAAATGAATGCCACTAAAACAGATTCACTTAAAAACTGTCTTACCAACTGGCTACGTAATGAACCTACTGTTTTACGGATACCCACTTCCTTTGCTCTCTTCTCGCTGCGTGCAGTAGATAAGTTCATAAAGTTGATGCATGCAAGCAGCAAAACAAAAATTCCAATTATTAAAAACAACCAGATGAATTGTATGCGGCCGCCTGCCGCTTTGCCATTCTTGAAATCGCTGTACAATCTCCATTTATTCATCGGGAACAAAACAGCCTGCTCCTTCCCGTCTGTTTTTTCATTTTTATGCACCATCACCACATCCTTTATTTTTTCCGTTTCCTTATCCATATTAATATGATCCGCTACCTGCACAAATGCCTGCCATGAATGATTGTTCCATTGGGTTGCAGCATCTTTCAACCATTGTTCAGTGGTGATATATTTTTTCCAGGGCAATAACAATTTGGTGGGGTTCAGCGATGTGTTGTGCGGGAAGTCTTCAAATACACCGGCTACTTTATAATCTTCCTTATTATCCAGCTTTACCATTTTATTGATCGGGTCGGTATTGCCAAACAATGTTTTTGCGAGCGATGCATTTATTAAAATTGTTGACGGGTCAGATAAAGCGTTAATATCCCCCCTCAACATTTTCAGCGAGAACATGGAAGGAAAAGTTGACTCAACCCACATGCCATCCGCCGTTATTTTTTTATCGCCCACTGCCAGCACATGACCGAAGTTCCACGACGCCATGGATATATTTTTAAAATCGCTTCCGTACTTGCTTTGCAACTCGGTACCAATAGGCATGCACACAGCTTCGCCGGTATTCATTTTACCATCGTCATCAAAGAATGTAGTCATTACCTGTGCCAGGCGGTCATGATTGGTGAAATACCGGTTGTAGGTAGCTTCATCCCAGATCCATAATGCAATGAGCATAGCTACCGCCATACCTGCCGCAAGGCCCAGCACATTGATGATTGAATACACTTTGCTTTTCAAAAGATTTCTCCATGCGATCTTTACATAATTCTTAAACATAATAGCTGATTTCTGATATAATTTATTTAAAGCTTTTAGCTGTTAGCCTTTAGCTATTAGCCAAAAGCCAATGACTAATGGCTCATCCTCATTCTGTTCTTAAACCAGCCGGCCGGCTTTCATCTTTTACTTACTCAGTTCGCAACGACTTTACCGGATTTGCCAATGCTGCTTTTATTGATTGAAAGCTCACTGTTATTAACGCAATGAATAAAGCGCACAAGCCAGCTACCACAAATACCCACCACGAAATGTTTATTCTGTACGCAAAGCTTTGTAACCATTTGTTCATTGCCCACCATGCAACAGGAGAAGCGAGAATAAATGCAAGTATTACCAGCTTTAAAAAATCTTTCACCAGCAATGCAGTAACACCGGAAACACTGGCGCCTAAAACCTTGCGTATGCCGATTTCTTTTGTTCGTTGTTCGGCAGTAAATGATACTAATCCAAACAATCCAAGGCATGCAATTAATATGGCTAATAAAGAAAAAACAGTGGCGGCATTTGCAGCATGATTTTCTGATGCGTATAAATTTTGAACATGCGTATCTAAAAATTCATAATCGAAAGCTGTATTGGGTAAATCATTCTTAAATATATTTTGTAATTGTTGCATCAGTTGCGGCAAGTTGTGTGTATCATATCGAACGATCAACGTTCCCACATCCTCGCCGGCGTTTGCTTCATAATACATGTATCCGCCTATTTCATCTTTTAAAGATTTATAATTAAAGTTCTTTACAACACCAGTTACTACTGACTTTCTTGCTATTTCAGTTATGATATTTTTTCCAATTGCATCTTGTAGTGTTTTAAAACCAAGATATTTTGCAACGGCTTCATTGATGAGTGCATAACAAACAGTATCTCCTTTTGCAATTGTTTGCGGCAACGTTGTGCCTGCGAGTAATTGCAGTTGCATGGTTGAGATTATTGAAGCGTCAGTATGACATGTCCAAACTGTAAAACCTGTTTCATCTGTTGATGATTTATGAACTGATTTCCCGCTTTCAGTTTCACCGGGAATGGATTGTACTGCAGAGACATTTTCAACGCCTGACAGTCTTTTTAAATCATTTATTGCAGATGAAATTTCTCCCGGTTGTGCAGATGTAATTGGCAATGCAACAACACCTTTTGGATTATATCCTAAATTTTTGTTTTCCATAAAACGTGTTTGCTGCACAATAACAACAACAGCGACAATCAGAATAACAGAAGCGGCAAACTGAAAAGTAACCAGCGTTTTGCGAATAATACCTGCAAAAGAATTCTTCAGCTTTGTTTTATTCATTAATACAATGGGAGAAATGTGCGACAGGGAAAAAGCAGGATAACTTCCCGCAACAATGGTTACTATCAGCCATGTAATAAAAAGACTAAGTAAAACGGGTACGCTATACAAAGCGGAATTACTTACCCGGATTCCGGTAATATTTTGAAAAAAAGGAATCGAAACAAATGCCAGCATATAACCAATAGCAATTGCAATAAGAGAAAGCACTGCTGTTTCAATATAAAAAAGCATTAGCATCTGGCGTATATTCGCACCCAGCACTTTGTTTACGCCAATACCTTTTGCCCGCTTCTGTGAATGCGCAGTAGCAAGATTCATGTAATTAATGCAGCCAATAAATAATATCAGCAAACTCAAAAACAGCAATGTTTTTACATTATTTATATCTCCGTAATTTGATGCATAGCCTTCTCTTAAATCTGCGGAGTACAAATGAATTTTTGTAAGCGGCTGAAAAAATAAATGCTTAAAGTATATCGTATCCGCACCAACATTTTTGTAAAGGATTTCATTTGCCTGCCGTTCAACATTTGCAATGTTTGAATTCGGCTGTAGCAGGCAATAAGTTTCATAGCTTGGGTTACTCCACCAGGGTTCTTTTCCCATCCATGAGTCCATGATGTTATAAATCATGTCACAATTAATAGAACTGTTCCCGGGTAAATCTTTATATATTCCTGAAACGTGCAAAGTATCTCTGCTGTTTACATAAATCAGTTTGCCGATGGCTGACTGATTACCGAACAATCTTTCTTTTGCAGATTGTGAAAGAACAACTGATTTAGGTTGTGTAAAAGCTGTTTGTGCATTGCCTTCTGTGAAATTAAAATCAAAAATTTGAAAAACAGATGCGTCTGCAAGGAACAAGCCTTTTTCTGTAAAATTTTTATCGTCAACTTTTAAAGACACTGGTGAGCCGAAGCCTTCTTTGATTAAACGCGTTGCAGATTTTACCTGCGGAATACTTTGAGCAAGCGCAGGTGCAACGGCATTGGGAATGGTTGAAAATTTTTTGTACTCCAGCGCATTTCCTGTTTGCAGGTTTACCCTGTAAATATTATTTGCATTTTTATACGTGCGGTCAAAACCTAACTCATAAGAAACATACGTAAACAAGAGGATGCAAATACATAAGCCAATTGCAAGACCAATTACATTTAATGATGTAAAAAGCTTATTAGCGGAGATATTTCTCCATGCAGTTTTGAAATAATTTTTAAACATAAAAGATGATCTATAATTTATGATGTATGATTTACATTTTCAAATTGCCCCATTTTCAAATTAAGCTATTCCGTTCTCAAACTCTTAACAGGATTTGCCACCGCTGCTTTTATCGCCTGGAAACTGATGGTAACAAACGCAATCAGCATGGCAACCAATACTGCCGAAGCAAATATCCACCAGCTGATAGGGATACGATATGCATACTCCTGCAGCCATTTATGAACACTGAACCATGCCAGCGGCAGTGCAATCAACGATGCTATCAATACATATTTTAAAAAGTCTCTTGAAAGCATCAATACAAGATTTTGCAACGATGCTCCCAATACTTTCCTGATACCCACTTCCTTGGTTCTTTTCTCTGCTGCATACGACGCCAGCCCAAACAAGCCCAGGCAGGAAATGATGATAGCCAGAATGGCCAGTGTTCCCACAATAGTGCTTATTTGAGAATCGGAACGATAAAGCTCATTAAAATGATCATCGAGAAACTGGTAATCGAAAGGCGTATCCGCGCAATCCCTTTTCCATACGGATTGAATAAAGGCTACGGCATCTTTTTCCTTGCTGCCATTTATTTTAACAGACATATCACCATATCCCCAATCCTTCTGGTTAAACATGAACATGGTCTCTATCTTATGGTGCAAGGAATTAAAATTGAAATCCCGTGCAACGCCAACAATATGACCGATCGAATCAAATCCAAACTGCTTGCCTATTAGTGATTCTATGGTGGCTTTGGAAGAGTCTTCCTTTATTAATTCATTTGCCAGTGTTTCATTAATAATATATTCTTTCCCGTTTGCAGAAGAGTCTGAAGAAAAATTTCTTCCTGCAAT
>CAZVKO010000027.1:0-50762 GCA_964627765.1 uncultured Ginsengibacter sp.
ATATACCTGCTGAATTACATTAAATGCATTGTCATAAAAGCCAAACCAGAGGTGCAATCCGTGTTCTTCAATTCTGCTGCCTGCTGCAGCGTTGCGTCCGCTGGCGCCTTTTCCACCCAGCCGCCAACCCATCTGGTACACGGTAATATCATAATTTGACTGCCAGTTGGGATCAGAAGTTAGCTGGAACACGCTGGTCAATGATCCCATGCCCCCGCCCAGTACTGCAATTTTTGTAACGGCCATTGTATTTAAAGTTTAATAAATTTTATATAAGATAATTCCCAGTCGTAATTCATATGAAATGCTCCAAGCGGATTCGTCGCAATACTTGGAATATTACAAAGCCCGGCGGGGAAATAGTTGCTTTGCTGGTTGGTGATCGCAATATCCGCAGGAGTTATCTCTACTCCATCCAGATTTATTTTGTAGATCGAACTTACATACCCGTACGGACCATGCTCAATAACCGGTAGCTGCAGGATGGGGAGTATTTTATTAAAATTAGGAAATGAGCTGCCTTTCTCCTTAAGCCCGGAAAGTGTTGTTTGACCTGATAAGATGATGGAATTTGTATTGATGTCTGTCGCGGTAAAGCTGCCGTCATTTGTCATTACGGTAAATCCTGTCAGTATCTTATTAAATTCCCAGAATACTCTTCCACCCAAAACAGCCAGTATGCTGTTCAGGTACAATACAGGCAGGTAGCAATAAGGACCTCCGTCTGATGCATTCGCATTGTTTTTAAACTGCACATAGGGAAGCATCGCTATAAACTCATAATAATTCAGATTAGGAGGTACATCTGTGGTGTCAATCAGTTGCGTCAAATATGGATTCAGGTACAACCATGTATTGTCAAACATGAACAGGAGCGGATGCTGGCCCGGCGGTGTATATGATTGCGGCGCCAGTTCCAGGTCTGGCGGCAGGAGTGCCTGAAGGTCTTCGGAATTAAATGCAGCAAGGGCAAATCTTCCCCAGCAATGCCCTTTTAAAGGATACTTCTGTAACGTTTTCAGCCGTTGCTGATCTGTAGTTTGGTCGGTCATAAATGCAGGTTTAGTTTTTAACCGGCGTTCCAAAGTCAGCTACAGGCGTTGTGTTATCAAAGATGCTTAAAGGTAAATCCTTAATTTAAGAATCAGAAAAAAAGATGGCGATGGGGATGTCATTTTATTTTGAAGGTAAGCGATCTATATATTATTAAAAGGCAGGAACAACGATCATCAGTTTCCAGCCCTCTGTCTCCGATGCATAAATTTATCCTAACACAGGCAACAGTCCGTGACCATAAATCCTGCTACCTTTATCCTCACGACGATCGGGTATACGGATAGGGAACGGGCCATGTATGTGAAAAAGATAAAGGACTCAAAAAATAATTTTTGAAAATAATGATTACAGATAACTATTTGGAAAGTATACGTAAACAGTTTGAATATTATAAGCTGCTTGGGGAGAAAGCTATGGCGCAGGTGCCGGATGAAAAGCTCAGCTGGCAATACAATGAAGACAGCAACAGCATTGCCACTATCGTAAAACACCTGTGGGGTAATATGCTCTCGCGCTGGACCGGCTTCCTTACATCGGATGGGGAAAAGGACTGGCGCAACAGGGATGCTGAATTTGAAAACGACATCCATACACGCGATGAGCTGATGCAAAAATGGAATGAAGGATGGAACTGTTTGCTCCGTGCATTGAATGCATTAGCTGCAGGCGACCTGGATAAAATTGTTTATATCCGTAACGAGGGGCATACGGTGATGGAGGCCGTAAACAGGCAGTTTGCACATTATATATATCATGTGGGGCAAATAGTGCTTCTCAGCAAGATGTGCGCGGATAATGGCTGGGTAGCGTTGACAATACCCAAAGGCAATTCCGAAGCGTTTAATAAGGAAAAGTTTTCACAGCCAAGAGCCCGCGGCCATTTTACAGATGATTTTTTGAAAGAGAAAAAGAACTGATCCTTACCGCCTTTGCGTGAAATTTTTTTGAAACAGAAGATATAAGGGCACAAAGAATGGTTTATGGAAGGGAAACGATACTTTGGCGAATTTTAATTCAAACGCATAGTTATTTTCTCCAGGTGCCGCCAATTGCAATGTCAATCGAAAAGGTATTGCCGCTCATATCCGTTCCGCCCTTGTTTTTATAATTAAGATAATTATACCGCGTAATAACACCCAAAAACAGGCGCGGGCTAAAAAAATAATTCATTCTGAAGCCTGCATTCAGGTTCAGTGAGCCGATACCCAAAGGCTTGAGATAATCGAGGTGATGGTCGCTGTTATCCTCATCGTTAATATCAAAGCCATCGTAACCGGCGCCGCCCATGAGGCCTGCTTCAAAGCTGGTGCTGTGATAAAAATAGTGCGCATAGTCGAGCCCGATATAGCCGCCGAAAAAATGATTAAAAGAATAAAGGCTGTCGCTCCGGAGCACCGCATAGTAACGGGGCGTTTTTCCAAACTTAAAGTTGAGCGTGAAATCTACTTCATCGTTTGTGCCGCGTATGCCTGCCTGTATCCCCAATGTGGGATGTGTACCCAGCACCGTATTATTGCCTGACGGAATCCAGGTTCCTGCAGTAAAGGCAGATAAACCTCTGAGGCCTGTTCGCTCTGTGCTGTAATTGCTCCTGAGCATTGCATACAGGTTAGGATATTTTTCTTTTTGCGCCTTCAATGCCGGCTCCGGCCGCTTTATATTTCCGGCGAGTATATTACAAATAAAAGCTTCTTCATCATTCAGCCCTTTTGTGTTTAAAAGGTCAGAGGCCCACCTGCGGATGAGTGCATAATAATTCTCTTCATAAGAGGCATAAGAATAATAATTATACCGGTTAACGGAATAGCCGCCTGCCTTCAGGTATTTAAGGGTGGCAGGATAATTTTCAAGCAGCGTATAAAGCCTTCCTGCCGTATCGAGCGTGTGGATGTCGAAGGAATATTGCTGAATATCTATCAATATACCTGCATACAGCACCTCGGGCGTGCTGGGGTTGCAATATTCTTTCATAACGTTTATGGCTACACGAAGCGAATCGAATTGGCGGGTATCATACAGTTTCGGCATGGTGGATGCTGCATTCATCAATATATCTCGGCATTCCGGCTGCCGGGTGGTCATTTGCTGCCGTATAGACTGTGCAGAGCAGGTAAAGCCGAATCCGGCAAAGAGCAGCAAACAGATAGCTTTGGATGCCATGCGTTGGTAATTTTTTTCAAGTTACACTGCCGGGCGCATACCGTAATATTTCTTTGTTCTAATAAAATGTGAAAAATAAACAAAAAGATGCTTTAGAGAAAAGCTGAAACGCTTAACTTTCGTACATGGATGCCGCAATTGAAAAATACATTTCGAAACAGCCGGTTGGCAGAAAAAGAATACTGCAGCAGATACATACGATAATTATTGGCGAAGATATGACAGTGGCGCCCTCGGTGGAAAAAATGATGGGAAAAGAAATGATTATTTACAAGGCGGGCGGAATGATGAAGTACGCCCTTTCATCAGCAAAGAATTATATGTCGCTGCATGTATTGCCTGTCTATGGGTCGCCCTCGCTATTCACAAAATATAAGACGCTTTTACCCCGGGCCACGTTCCGCAAGGGTTGTATCAATTTCACCGATGACAGCGGCATGCCGTTGACAGCAGTGAAACAGTTAATGGCAGATTGTTCGGCTATTGACCTTGCCAAAATAAGAAAAGAATACCTGGAACAAAAGAGCAGGAAAGTAAAATAAACCTTTGGTCGAAAAATTACTCTTCCCATCTTGCTGTTTGGAAAAATTTATTTAACATTGACAAATATTGGATGACACCAAAACTATTTGCCAAAGTCATTCACTGCACAATTATATAAACCAAATTTTGTTACCATGACCGAACCAAAAGTTTTTCAGGCAAGCGACGAAGCCAAAGGACAGGCAAAACAATTGCGCACATTTGCCATACTTGCGTGGATTATTGCCATGGCAGGGCAGGTGTTCGCTATTTTGAAATTATTGCACAATGACAAGCTCACCTGGCTTATTGTTACTATTGTAATAATACTGATATTGGCCGTTACCGGTTCTACGCTTTGGAAGAAAGCAAACAGGCTCGATCCTGCTTCTGAAAAAGACGGCTTTAAGTTTTTTGTGCAAAACCAGTTAGGCGCTATATTGGGAGTATTGGCTTTTCTGCCATTGGTTATTTTTATCTTTCTCGATAAGGATTTAAATGGTAAATCAAAAGGAATAGCGGGCGCAGTAGCGATAGTAGCGCTGCTCATAGCCGGTATCAGCGGGGTTGATTTCAACCCGCCCTCCATTGAAAAGTATTCCAAAGAAATCAATGCCCAGACGGATTCTGTAAAGCAGCTTACGGGGGGTACCGACCTGGTATACTGGGCCAAGGAGGGCAATAAATACCATCTTTATCCCGACTGTCAATATATCAAAGGCCACGAAGGCGTTTCCCAGGGAACCGTAAAACAGGCATTCGAGGCAAGGGGAATAGGAGATAATGAATTATGTTCGGCTTGCAGAAAAAGAGCGATGAAAGAGCATAACATCATACCCGGGCAATTGGATAACTCAACACCGCAAACCACCAGTCCGCCCGACTCAACCAAATAATTACAAGGCAGGAGCGCTGCCGATATTTTTTATCCGTAAAAATTAACAGTATAACGGTAAGGCCTCCGCGAAAGCGGGGGCTTTTTTATGTTACACCTTTTTTATAACATCTATATGCAAGGTCGTGCGCACAGAAAAGCCGATGGATTTATACAATTCAATGGCATTGTAATTATCTGACAATACATGAAGAAACGGCAGGAATGAATTTTTGATAATGATATCCATTACGTGCAGCATAACAGCTTTGGCATACCCATATCCGCGAAAATCCGGATGCGTGCATACGGCGCTTACTTCCATATAAGGAACCGGATGCATACGCTGACCCGCCATAGCGACTAATTTTCCGTCAATAAAAATCCCGAAATAATTTCCAAATAAAATAGTCCGTTGCAGGAAAGGCCCGGGCCTGGTAAGGTCTGTCAGCTCCAGCATTTGTGGTACATGCTCTTCTGTGAGCGGCACGATCAGTTTGCTATTGTCAGTTGTGAAAGAAGCAACGGAATTGGTATACACCATTTGCGTTACGTCCATTCTTCTCAGCGTGCTCCACTTATTTTCATCTAAAGAAACAGTATTAAGATAAGTAATTGCAACGGCTCTTGTGGCCGGAAGAAAATCGTACAGGGCATTGATATTTTTTTCATTCCATTCTCTTACACCGGCAAATGGCGCAATGTCCTGGTGATAGGCGCCCACGTTGCCGTTTATTACTGCAATATCTGTATTACCGGTAATAATGGCATTCCAGATCATATTATCTAATACGTGTTCCATAGCACGAATTTATAACCTAATGATCGGTTGAAGTTACATCAGTAGCGGCTCACTTTCGAAATAGTTCCCGCAGATGACACCCTTCAGCGCAAATGCGGGCAAGCATCCGCACCCTTCAGCGTAATCAGCAGGATGTGACTCAAACTTATAACATTGCTAAGAGGTAATATTTCCCTGCAAGAATTTTTTGTAGCTGCAAATAAAAAAGGGAACCGGTCACAGGTTCCTCAAAATTATTTCCGGGATAGCGTCAGGTAACCTATCGGTTTATGATCATCAATTACCATTTTTCAAGTTCTGATAATTTTTTGCCGGGTTCATTTAATGCCGCAATTATTTACAACATGATATATCCGCGATCAATGCCCGTGGCTGCACCAGCATGCATGTGTGAATTTGGGGGAAGCGGTATCAGAATTCTGCCGGCGGTATATATGACAATACAAAATTCAATGAATTAAAGCTTATCCATCTTTTGCTACAAGGGTCCCCCCCATAATGATGGAAATAATGCCTCCGGCCGCTATCCATGTTAAAAAAGAGCTGGTGATGGTGGGGTTGCTGAGATAAAACAAAGCAGTCAAAATAAGAAGACCTATGCCACACAAAAGCAAAACAAATCCGAGAAAATATTTAACGGCGCTCATGGTAAGAGGTTTAGTCAGATAATTGAACACCGGGATTTATGCAATTTTTATGCCGGCGAAAAGTAAATAGATAAATTTTCACAAAAAAATAAGCCGGCGCAAACCGGCATATTTTTATTGAACCCCTGGTTATATTATACTTCATGATAAGAACCCCTGCAAATTATATTACAGCAGACATGTCCGCCCAGCCGGGGCAGGCATGTGCCCTTGCCATAATTGTGTGCCAAACCCTGTTATATTGCAAATTCTTTATACTATCAAAACTACAGTTGTTACAAATCTTCTTACCTGTAAGTGTACAAAATGTTTGCCAATTCTTTTATGGATGCCTGTGATGTAAAAATTATTTATACCGCATTTAATACCTGCAGTTTAATCTTCGTGTATACGTTCCCGTTATAGAAAATTTACTCAGCAAATGCAACCTGATGGATGGCAAATTTCCCCTGAGTCATCCGCATTTTGCAAAGTAGCAGGGTTTTTGATTAATAAAAATGGCTTTATATTTTAGTAATTGCTAAACCGGTATTAATTATGAAAACCGCATTTTTTCTTACCAGTATTTTACTGATGGCTGCCGGCGTAAAGGCCCAGCTGCAAACAACCCCCAAATGTCCCGATGTGTATGTTGATATACTGGACGGGACGGTTAATGCAACCCTCTTGCCCACCTCTACCGTAGGACAGATAAAGCTTCATCTTCCGTGTTATTCGGGCTTTGAAGAGGAAAGCGATACAGCCAAATGCGGGGGCGGTGTCTTTTATAAAGACAAGGATATTTATTTTTATACAGCACGTGATTATATAGAGATTGGCCCGAATTTTAAAGGTAAGCTTAGCATTCCCTTATTGGGTGCTCCGCGAAACGGGTTGTTTAAATGGCTGGGTACGCCCGGGATAAAAGATGTAAACTGGGATGCTTTCCAGACAGCTTATGGGGTATTGATATTGTACTATAATAAAGCCGGCAAGGTGAATAAGCTCCAATTCAGTACCCAATCGGCGGCGACTATTAAGCTGTGTGAATAAGCAGGTAATCAAATTTCGTATACGCATTACCGTTATATTTTTTCCTGATGACATATTAGCGGAAAGTTACCGGACAAAAAGGATAAGGCGCTTGAATTTCTTAAAAAGCAGGAGGCGTCTTCTAAAAATTATATTTTCACGGGCCATGATAAATATGCATTGACAGACGCGGTAGATAAAAACCGGAAGGGAGCCTTGCCTTATACGCTGGTAGTAGAGCCGGGTGGCAAAATTGTTTATTCAAAAGAAGGCCCGATGGACGTACCGGAATTGAAACAGGCGATTGTGGAAGATCATATAATAGGGAGATATTACTAACCAAACTGAGGAATATATTTTTTTTGACTATTGATCACAAGCCGTATTTACGAGGCTGAAATAGTTAAAATGAACGGGCATATAAATAGTATCCCTGACAAAACCTTCGAGTGCAAAAATGCCAATGTATTTGGGTTGTATTTTTAAATCACGTGAGAAAGCTTCTTTCAGGGCATTGTTGTCTGAAGAACCTGTTGAATAAAGAAACCGAAAATGATTGCCATTCTTTTCAATCCGCAATGCGGAATGTTGCATATTAAGATGGATGAGAGAATCGCTTTCGTCCTTGCTGAATAAGGTAAGGTGCCCCATCTCTTCCGGCCTGGTAAAGTCAATACCCCCGGTGGTAATTGCCTGGAGGATGATTTCATCGGGTTTTTTAAATCCGCCAAAAAAGTCATTGTATGCAATGGAAATACGAATGCACTTACCGGAATAATTGGTGTCTTCCATCAGCAACAGCCCGGCCTGCTGCCATTCGCTTCCGGGCACAAAATTGTTCATGTGCACTTCTGCAGAGAAACAATCCGAGCCGATCTTTTGCAAAAGCAGATTTTTTATAACCGGCTTGTGCGTTGAATCCGGCCAGTTATCTCCGGGAAGTGTAAATAAGGTAAGCCCATTTTCCATTTCATTTTTCTTATTCCACCAGTCAGGGTCCTTTGATAACACAAACCAGCCGTGAGCGGATAAGGTATCATCATTTACTGAATGAAAATTTTCAACAATATTTTTTTCTTTCCCATCTTTTCTTAAGATAAAAAAGAGTAGCAATGCGATAAGGGCCGTTGCTGCAATTATAACCAGGTAAGTTCCGGAAGGGCTTCTTTTTGCAGGCCTGGTAGTAAATCCATGCTCCCGGATGAACGTGGCCCTGTATTGAAACCAGTAAGCATATTGCCCCTGTTCCGCTTTGCGGCTTATTTCATCGGTATAGGGAGCATTCATTACATATCTTGCGAAAGTATCTAAGGTGGCAACAGAAGGATTCTCCCTTTTGGTTTCGCCCGTGCCGGCGATATAGGAAGAATAATTCTTTATGCTTTTGGCGCCAATAATAAGCCCGGTTGTTTCAAATATATTGTTTGCGAAATGCCTGCTCTCCGATTCCGTCAATGGCTTTTGTAACTCAACGTGGAAACATTTGCTAAAAGCTTCCCTGAAAAGCGCCATGAAGACATCGTTTTGTAAGTCGGCCATAGTATACTTCCCTCAATTCGGGTAATTCCAAAAGTTTTACGTCAGAATTCTGCAGATTTCCGGAGCCATTCCGGCTTCGCGGATCGTCATGCCTGAATTTTACATTGTTCAAAAATCGAAACAGCTAAAATATGAAATTAATGTTCGTAGTTACAGCAGTCATTATCAGCATACCCGCGATATCGCAAAGCCTGCAATTGCAATACGACATGCGGCATACTATTGATAATAAGCAAAATGCCAGGAACTACGTATCCTTGTATTTTGAATATTTTAAAAACCAGGATTCCGGGAAAGGGGTTATAAAGCCCGGCTCATTCCTGTTCAAAAGCCAGGCTGATTTTGCAGGGCAGCATGGTAATATCAACAATTTTTATATGCAGGTATCGCAAACCGTGAGGATGTGGAAGCCGAAGATTTTTATTAATCTTCAGTACAGCGGCGGACTCGGGGTTACCGAACCAAAGGAGTATAGCTATTATATAACCAATACGTATTCCATAGGCATTGCTTACCCATTCCGGTGGGGCAATGCCTGGTTAAGCAGCGTTCTTAATTATAAATATGTTTCTTATAAAAAGCCCAGCAATGATTTTTTGTATACACTGTATTGGTGGAGGGGATGGTGGAATTATAAAGTTGAATGCTCAGGCGACTTTTCTCTATGGACGGAAAACAGGAATCACGGGGATGATATTACGAAAGACCTGGTTGGGAAAGCTTTTTATTTTTTTGCAGAGCCGCAAATCAGTTATAACATTTCCAAAAATCTTTCTGCAGGCTCAAAAGTATATACGTACTACCATGTGCTCATTCCCAGGAACCACATGGAGGTATATCCCGTAATAATCGTAAAGTGTAAATTTTGAAACAGGCCAATACGGGGTAAGTTATGTTGTTATTTTTATGAAGAGTTACTTTGGGCTTGTAGTTACCGTGCCTGCACCGTAGCTGTTTTTTTCGTAGGTGTCATATTGTGGAGAGCTGCTTCCCAGCCTCGTGTCGTATAATGAATTCGGATCGTATGACTTCTGCTGAGTTTGCTGAACGGGTGTTGTATTGGTAATCACCGTGGGCTTCGTTACGATGGTAGTAGCGGAAGCGGATGGGGTAGCAGTTACAGATGAGTCCTTTGAAATGGAATGTGCCGCTGTAGTTTCAGGCTCCGGTCCGGGATCGGTATTGCTTACCGGTAATGTAGGGGCATTGTTTGAAACGGAAGTGCTGCTTACAGGGGCTTTTGTTTGTGTAGCCGGCGTCAATGAAGTCGTTTTTTTTGTCTGGGGCGTATTGTCATTTGCGGGCTGTTTGGGCTGCGGGTAATATTTGTCTAACAGCGGATGAGAGGATGAGTCGGTATTCTGGCTGAATATTTTTGGTGAGATAATCACAAGACCTGTAATGGCAATGAAAGTAATGATGCGCTTCATACTTCAGTTTTAATAAAGTTACGGAATATTCTTCCTGCCGCCCCGGCGCTGAGGAATTTTATATAAAATTTACAATCCCCGTCATAATAATGCGTCGGGCCTTCCCGGGACAGACTTCCCGAATATTCGTTTATCCGTTGCCGTTATATTGCGCCTGCCATTCGCTGATATAATTTTTGAGCCGTGAATTTACATTTTGGTGTGCCTGTAACAGGAACCGGGACATTTTTGATTTGTCATAAATTTTAATAAAAATTTAAATTATCAGCCTGATAAAAATTTGTTGCATGCTTGTTAGCTTTGCAAAAGTTTTACCGATACCAACTTGAAGTATTTTTACAAATATTTTTTCCTGGCGGTTTATCTTCTCCTTTTTGGAGTTCAGGCTTATTTCGTCAATACGGAACAGGAGGGATCCGCCCCTTCTTATCCTTCGGCTTATTTAAGCCAGATTATATCCCACTCCAAACATAAATTCGCGTACGTTAAGCAAAAACCCTGTCGGAGTAAAAAAGGCGGCCTGAGACTAAACAAAAGCTGATGACACTGGAAGCGCCTGAACCTGAACAAGCCGCAGTAGAGGCAAAGGAAAAATATGGAAAGAGCCAGGCTGATTTTGCAATTGAAAAAGAGCATTATCAACGCCTGTTGGAAGCGGCCCGGACTCCCGGTGCTATTTCGCCATTGGATATTTCAACGGTAAAGGCCAATATGGAAGCAGACAGCGTTTTGTGTAATGCCACCAAAGCAAATTGGCAAATGCAGGAAATCATGATGAGCTGTTTACGGATTACTGCACCTTTCAGTGGTGTGACCACGACAAGAAATGTAAATCCCGGGGCATTGGTAAGCGCTGCTGACAAGGATAAGCCGATGCTTGAATTGAAACAAAATGACCTTCTCCGTTTGCAGATTGATATTCCGGAAACAATGTCTTCAATGGTAAATGATAAGGATACCGTGTTGTTTTATGTAGATGCATTACCCGGCAAAATGATGAAAGCGATGCTCTGCCGCAATTCGGATAATATTAATAATAATTACCGTTCGCAGCGGATGGAGGCAGATATCAATAATTCAGAGGAATTGTTGGCGCCCGGTATGTATGCGGATGTAACATTACGACTGAAAGGTAATGCTTCGGCGATGTATGTGCCAAAATCTTCTGTAGTTATTTCTGCAGAAAGCAAGTATGTACTCAGCGATCACAACAATACGATACGAAAAATACAAGTAACTACCGGTAATGAGAGTGACGGAAAAATTGAAGTATTTGGAGATTTGCAACCGGGCAAGCAGGTAATAGTGAATGCAAATGATGAAATAAAAGAAACCGAAAATCATATGTGAGACTTCGTGGTGAATACATGCGAAAGATTTTTATCTTTAGGGGTCAATAACCAGGCTTATAAGAAATGGCACAACATCATAAGCATTCAAAACATTCCGGCCATCACCCGGAGCATCCTCCTGTACCGCAATCGAAAATAAATGCGAGGAAATACAGGGTAATTACAGTTGCAGTGATTTTCTTTTTGTTGTTCGGTACCGGCATCGCATTTTTTGCATCCGGTGGTAATATTATATGGCTGATCACCGGCGCCATTATCGGCGGTTTCCTCGGTTTTTTCTTTGGAAAGCAAATTGTAAAAGGCCTTTTCAAAGAATAGAAAATCCTGGTTTTCATAGCCTGATTGCATGCGGATGCGTATTTATCCGTAAGAGATAGAAGTAGTACTACGATGCTCCCGGTAATTTCATTATCAGCTAAATCAGGCGGTATTGCTATTGCAGGAGTTGGCATTTGCCTATACTTTTGTATCAGAAGTTGATTGATGTTCAAATAAACATTAATCAATAATCCGAAAGCCCTTGAGAACCTAATATCCAGAAATCCTGCGAAAATCAAATATCTGATATCAGTCAACTTCTATCTATCCGATTCCGTTAAAAAATTTAATATCCGAAATTAACCGCAAGTACGAATCCTGTTGATCCCGTGAAAGCCGACCCCTGAATACTAAGTTTTTAAAGCCCCGATATTGCGGGGCTTTTTTTATGCAACAAACTTTTTGATTCGTGTAAATTAGTCCACAAAAAGACCTTTTTTGCATTTATCCTATGCGGGATTTTATTGGCAGGATTTTAGTTTTTTTGGGTTACAAATAAACAACTATGAAAAAAATTCTGGTAATTCTCTTTGTGATGGCATCCTTTGCATTCTTATTACCGGCTTGTGTAGAGCATCGATATTATCATCGCTATCATCATCACACACGGGAGTGGTATCACAGGCATCATCGCGAAATACCACCCGGAGTAAATTTTGAACTTGATGTTCGTTAAATAATTTTTGGGTTGATGAAAAGAGGCTGTCTCAAAAGTCAGAGACAGCCTCTTTTTATTCGGGAAGGTGATAAAAGTGAAATCAAATATGCATCCTCAGCGCTTTCAAAAACCTTTTGAAGCACCTTCTTTTTTATTGAGGCACATACCCGGGACTTCTGCTACACCGCCTGCGGCAATGATCAGTATTATATTCTGTAAAAAGTGAAATACTTACATTTACTGCGATTTTGACTCAAAAAATTTTCAGATGAAAAAGTATGCAGCGCCCCCTCTTTTATTTTTAGTAATTATTTCACTTATAACAGGATCCTGCCAGTCAAATTCGAAAACAAATGAAGCTATGAATAACAGCAGTCCGGATAGTACGGAAACAGACAGTATTCACCGTAAGTGGTGGAAAGAGGCAGTAGTATACCAGATTTATCCAATGAGCTTCAGGGATGCGGATGGCGACGGGGTCGGCGACCTGAAAGGGATTATTTCAAAGCTGGATTATGTGAAAAGCCTGGGTGTAGATGTGATCTGGCTCAACCCGGTTTATCAATCGCCTAACAAAGATAACGGCTATGACATCAGCGATTATGAAGCTATCATGAAGCAGTTCGGCACCATGCAGGACTTTGACTCACTGCTAACGGCCATGCATAAACGAGGATTGAAGCTGGTAATGGACCTTGTGATAAATCATACCAGCGATCAGCACCCGTGGTTTGTACAGTCGAGAAGCAGCAGGAATAATCCTTACCGGGATTATTACCATTGGTGGAATGCGGAACGGGGCCTGCCCGCCCATCGTTACAGCTTTTTTGACGTAAACAATGATGCATGGAAATACGATTCGCTTACCCATTCATATTACCTGCATTATTTTGGTGTTTTTCAGCCCGATCTCAACTGGGAAAATCCAAAAGTGCGTGAAGCGATATTTAGCATGATGCGCTTCTGGCTGGACAAAGGCGTGGATGGTTTTCGCATGGATGTAATTCCTTTTATATCGAAAGACACCTCATTTCCGCCGTTACCGGCAGCTTACAACGGCGACTATGTACAATATTATTCCAATGGCCCGCATCTTCATGAATATCTTAAGGAGATGAATAAAGAAGTGCTCAGCAAATATGATTGCATGTCGGTGGCGGAAGGAATAGGGGTAACTCCCGCTACAGCGCACGATTTTGTAGATGCTGACAGGCAGGAATTAAATATGCTGTATCATTTCGAAGGAGTAAGCCTCGGCATGGTGCCCGGCAAGTTTAAGGAGGTGCAACCCGGGGGAGTAAAGCTGGCGGACTTTAAGAATTTGTATTCAAAATGGGATAGCGTATTTGAAGATAAAGGCTGGGGAACCATTTACCTGGGTAATCACGATCAGCCGAGGATGGTGACGAGGTGGGGAAATGACAGCCCTCAATGGCGGGATTTATCTTCCAAAATGCTGACCACTTTCCTGCTGACTATGCGGGCTACGCCTTATTATTATGCCGGCGACGAATTAGGAATGACCAATATTAAATTTGATAACATCAAAGATTACCGGGATGTTGAATCGATCAACATGTACAATCATTTAAAAGAAACCGGCGGCGACCTGCAGCAATTCTTAAACGATCAGAAGATAACAGCAAGAGATAATGGCAGAACCCCTTTTCAATGGGATAATACCGCTAATGCAGGGTTTACCGCGGGCACACCGTGGCTTAAAGTAAATCCCAATTATGTAACCATAAACGTTGCAGCCGAAGAAAAGGATAGCGCCAGTTGCCTGAATTACTTTAAAAAGCTCATTCAGGTACGCAGGCAAAATCTGGTGTTTGTCTATGGCAAATATACCTTGCTGGATAAAGACAATCCCAATGTGTATTCCTATACCCGCGAATTGGATGGGAAGAAAATTTTAGTGATGCTCAACTTTACAGCCAATAGTGCAGCCGCCAATACCGGCATTGATCCTGGCCATGCAAAGCTTTTGATTGATAATTACAGCACTCCGTCTGGAGGAAACCTGCTCCGGCCTTATGAAGCGGCAGTATATGAGCTATAGGAATTTTCGTATATGCGTAAGGGTTAGTTTAATGACACATCGAAATGTTTTTCACCTGCTTTGCCGTAGTCTTTAATCACATTATACAATGTATCTCTTTCTACCGGGATTCGTTTTGCCTGCCGGATGAGGGTTACCAATTCTTCTGTTGTCATGGCAGGATTTTGTTCTTCGCTTCCGGCCATCGAATATATTTTGGTGGAATCGTCAATGGTGCCGTCAATATCATTTACGCCAAATGATAAAGTCAGTTGCGCATTGGCCCTCCCGAGCATGGGCCAATAGGCCTTTAAATGCGGGAAGTTATCCATAAAAATCCGCGCTATGGCATACATCCGCATATCTTCTGTAACGGAAGATTCCGGAACATTACTCATATCATTGTTCTTATTACGAAACTTGAGAGGTATAAATGTATTAAAGCCATGGGTTTTATCCTGCAGCTCTCTCAGCCTGCTCATATGATCAATGCGATGCCGATAATTTTCAATATGCCCGTAGAGCATAGTAGCATTGGTTTGCATATCCAGCTGGTGCGCAGTTTCATGAATTTTGAGCCATCCGGCGGCATCCACTTTATCGGCGCATATCTGTTTTCTTATCTGCTCATCAAATATTTCAGCGCCTCCGCCGGGCAGTGATTGTAAACCTGCTTCTTTTAATTTTTGCAAGCCCTCTTTCACTGAAAGCCTGGCTTTGCGAAACATATAATCCAGCTCTACTGCAGTAAAGCCTTTGACGTGCAGGTCCGGGCGGTGATTCTTTATTTGAGAAATAAGATCGCAGAAGAAATCAAGATCCATTTTAGGATGTACGCCGCCAACGATGTGTACCTCCGTTACCGGTTTGCCGTCATATCTTTTTACAATATCCATCATTTGCCCGGTGCTTAGTTGCCAGCCCTCATCGCGATGAGCATACAGCCGCGAATAAGAACAAAACTTGCAGGCAAACACACAAATATTGGTCGGTTCAATATGAAAGTTCCTGTTGAAATAAGTGAGATCGCCGTGTTTTTTTTCTCTTATATAATTAGCAAAGGCTGCCACCAGTCCAAGGCTTGCTTTTTCAAAAAGAGCCAGGCATTCATCGCTATTGATCCTTTCGCCGGCAATAATTTTTCTTGCTATCGGGTGAAAACTTTTCCCTTCGGTAAATGAATTTGTAATGTCTAAGAGGTCTGAATCTGAAATTGATGTTTCCATAATGCAAATTTAATTCAGTATAGGGTTCATCTGAAAGAAATATTATCAGGTAAAGGCAGCGCTGCATGAATACAGCTTATTGCCGGATCATTTTTTCAGTAACTGTATGGTCGGTGTATTGAAGTTTTACAAAATACAAACCCGTGCTAAACCTGCTCATATCCACGGTGATTTCCGTATTGCCTGCTCCATTCAGGTTCTTTGCCCAGATCAGCTGGCCGACAGAATTGTAGATACCGATATTTTGAAGGTTTACCGGTGGCCGGTAGTGATGAATCAGGAATGAATTCCGGAACGGATTCGGATACAATAAATATCCCTGTTTTTTCAGTCGTTCCGGGAGTGTTTTTGTATAAATATTGATGTTATCAACATAGAGATTATTTTGATGATTGCTCTTCGCAACAAAATATACCTGGAAGTTACCGGTGCCAATATAGGGGTTCAGATAGATGCTCACATGCTCCCATTGATCGCCGGCAGGGGTAAATGCGGTACTTACCTGTAAATTCGGGTTGCCTATGGTCTGCAGATCAGCTCCCCACTTTTTCCATATGGGTATAAGTGTTGCACCACAATCCTGCGTGATGTCTATTTCAAATGTATCAAGCGGCAGGTTAGTGCTTCCTGGATATTGCGCGCCCTGCGAATAAGCATAATCGTAAGAAACAAAGAAAGAGTCAACGGAGGCATCATATTTTATAACAGGCGAATAAAATCTGTCCACCGCATCCGATGCCTGCGAATTGAAGCTGGCTATTTCCATTGATCCGACGCCTGTTTTGGCAGCCGAAGTAGTTCTTTGCCAGGTTACATCACTATTTATATTTTGCTGGCTCCAATCCTGCGTAGGGAAAGTGGCGGATTCAAAATCTGCTGTTACCGGTGCATCTGAAACCGGCGATATCTGTATCATCTTTCTTACCGTGTCATTGCCTGTATACCCGTCTGCAACCCCATTGGGATTGGCAGAGAAAATCGTAAGCACGTGCTGGCCGGGAGCAGAGGTGATGGTGTTTAAGGTTACCCGTTGAGAATCACATTTAGCCAATGCCCCGGAATAATTAAATGTGCTGACTGTACCGCTATCTACCCGGTAATTTATAGTCAGTGTCTTTAAGGTATCGGTTCCAAAATTTGCCAAAGTTATTTGTGGCGTCAGGTCGTTTGAGCACAGCGTGGCAGAGGGTTCATTAATAGATAATAAACCGGCATTATCGGGTTTCGTATCCAATTTATCAATTGAAAAATTATCTACATAAATGTTGTTGCCATAGTTATTTATTGATTTGATGCCTGCCACAATGGACGAGGCATTAATATGGCAGGTAGAGATGCTGACACTTTCGTGCCGCCACTGTGATGAAACAGGAACAAATGAAACTGTGACATAATCCCCGCCGGTGGTAGATAAAGAGGCGCCGCCTTTATTATAAGAAGTAGGTAACCACGTAGCGCCGCAATCCGTTGAGTAAACTATCTGTAATGAATCGATTGAGCCGGCATTGTACTGCGCATAGGCTACGTCAAAACTGATCTTTATTGAATCGGTATTGGCTATATCAATTTTGGGCGATTGTAAAATATCAATCGCCTGCGTAAGCTGGTAGTCATAAGCAGGCAATTCCATGGATGCCGACCCACTCCTGGCTGCAGCAGTAGTGCGTTGCCAGGATATGCCTCCATCAGGATTATATAAATACCAACCGCCCGGCGGCGGGAATATCGTGTCCTCAAAACCTTCCACATCAGGCAGCGAAAGTGCGGGAAGCACTGTAAAAGTTGTTACGCTTGTATCATTCGAGGTACGCTGGTCAGCAGAATCATTGGGTTGAGCAGTGTACACCTGCAAAGTATGCGTTCCCGCAGGCGGATTTAAATTTAACGGGAGTGTAACCTCCTGCGAGCTATATAAAGGAATACTAAGCCCGGTTAACGTAGCAGTATCAATAGTCACTCCATCTAAAATTATTCCCAGCTTTACACTGTTAAGTGTATTTAACCCCAGATTTTTTACGGTAACCTTTGGTGAAACAGGCAGGTTGCAGTAAGGGTAAGAGTTATTGGGATCAATAATGCTTGAGAGAGAAGCATCATAATCTAAAACAGCAAACGACACCTGTACCCACCATACCCCATATCTTGAATCATTGTCTGCAGAGGACAGCCGTTGATCTGCATATTCCTGAATCGTCCAAAGGTCTTTTGTAGCCGGATCCACTACGGTATGGCTGTAATCGCCCCATCTTGCCCTCCCGGAATTATAATCTTTCCAGTAAGTACTGATACCACCCTTAAATACATATTCATCATTTGTAGTATCGGCAGGGGTGGTAGACGTGCGGGTACTGTAGGCAGCATTCACACGGGTACTTGGAGATGAAATAGTATATCCTATCAGTACATCTTCTGCGGGGTTAACTGCAATGGTAGGATAATACCTGCAGGTAAGACCCGCCGGATCATCAATCCGGCCTCTTTGAATTACGGCGCCTGTGGTGGATAGTTCCCACCATTGCACTGCCGTATGATTAAAATTTGTTACAGGCAAACCTATATGATGGGCGCACCATATTTTACCATTTACCATTTGGGCAGAACTGATTCTTGCATCGTTCACGGCAAGTAATCTCGATTCACCCAGCTGGGGAGCAAGGTTTCCCAGTTGCGCATCAGACCAGGGAGACCCCCCTGAAGGGAAAACCGCGGAACCTGTATTCCATGTAACATTGGGCAGCGTTCCTGTAATGGTAGTTAGCCTGATTGCAGAACTTGCGCCATTCCAGTTCTGAACTATATAAAATGTGCTGGCCGGCGAAGCAAGGTCCATAGCAGTTACCGGACAGGGAACGTCACCGTCTGCTACTGTCTTTTCCAGTGTTTGTGCATTGGTGCCAAATGTCAGTGTGCCGCCCGAAGCAAGATTGGCTTTATCAAATACAAAAAGAATGGGACCGGTAAAATTGCCTCCGTTGGGAAATTTTCTGCCGGTAACCACTACCCACCGGTTATCGAAGCCAATATAGGGATGATCGAGCAACAATGCACCATCCGTAGAGGAAGGAGTAAAACTGTACCGGTACCAATTGCCCATCGGATCAGAAGTTTGCGATACCGCAATATAAACCTGATTCGTTGTGGAAGTGGTTATGCCGCTTATCCAATAGCGATTGAGGTAAGGGTCAAACTGAATATAAGGATCAGACATGCCGGTGGTGCCAAAGAAATTGTCGTAAGTAACTTTGCTTAACACAGCGCCTCCGACTTTTGCATGCACGATCACGTATTCATTGGTTGCGGTCACCACTTCATTTAACCCTACCGCACCCATGCAGTCGGGCGGAATTACATCTATCGGGTCAATATATCCGAGAAAGCCCTGAGCCGGCAAAGGCGAAGGGGTTTCTACAGCGATGGCGTTGTTGGGAAGTGCATTGGCAGCCGCTCTTTTTTCTTTAAAGATTTTTGCATTCCGGGGAATGGGCATATTGCCATGTAAATACCTCCAGCCGCCATCTACCTCATGCTCGCCGGATTTTTTCAGGGATTGGGAAGAAGTCTTTTCATAAAGTTGCCGTAAGTTGAACACCTGCGGTTTTACGGATATCCTTTTCTGGGCAAAAAGAGGATTATTGAAAAAACAAAACAACGCAATTGCACAGACATGAATCGAAAGCAGCTTAATCCTTTTCAAATAAAATAATTTTATACCAACGGTTTCGGTAAACGGGCATTCGGAATTTGTAAATGCTAAAATAAGATTTTCTTTTCATCCCTCGCCGGCAGCATTTCGATGTTATTAATTCTTTATCTTTCGATAATATTCCTGAATTCCTTTGAACAATAAAACGGAAAAATAAGGAACAGGCTGCCTGATAAAGATGATTTTTTTTTGAAAAAGGCAGGCTGTAACGTTAAAATAATAATTAAAGAAATATGGCAAACATCAGGTTTCGGCTAATTGCGATGAGCTTTTTACAATTTTTTGTATGGGGAGCATGGCTGATTACGATTGGAACGTATTGTCTCAACAATAAAGGCTGGACCTTTCCGCAGTTCGGGGCTATATTTTCAACTATGGCCTTGTCGTCTGTTTTTATGCCTGCGTGTATGGGAATAGTTGCCGACCGCTGGGTAAACGCTGAAAGGCTGTATGGGATACTGCATATATTATATGGACTTATCTTATTTTACGTTCCAAGGGTAAACGACCCTGATACGTTATATTATGTGATACTGGGCGCAATGATTTGCTATATGCCTACTATTTCACTCTCCAATTCCATTGCTTACAATATTCTCAAAAGAGAGGGATATGATGTGGTAAAGGTCTTTCCGCCCATCCGGGTTTGGGGCACGGTTGGTTTTATTGTTGCCATGTGGATGACCAATCTTACCGGGAGCAAGGCCAATGCCAACCAGTTTATTATAGGCGCCGTAGCAGCCATTGCACTCGGTGTGTATTCATTTACTTTGCCCAGGTGCCCGCCACCGAAGCTGATTTCAAAGGATGCGGGCATTGCCGAACAACTCGGATTAAAAGCTTTCAAACTTTTTGCTCATTACAAAATGGCCTTGTTCTTTATTTTTTCAATGCTTCTCGGCGCTGCGCTCCAGCTCACCAATATGTATGGCGATTCGTTTTTAAGCGGCTTTGGAAGCGTACCTGCTTATGCCAATTCCTTTGTTGTGAAATATTCCACCATTATTTTATCAGTATCGCAAATGTCGGAAACGTTGTTTATTCTCACGATTCCCTTTTTTCTTAAAAGATTCGGGATAAAGGCAGTGATGCTTTTTTCGATGCTGGCGTGGGTGTTCCGCTTCGGCCTGTTTGCCTACGGCGATCCGTCACCGGTAGGTACTGTATTAATTATACTATCGTGTATCGTGTATGGTATGGCATTCGACTTTTTTAATATTTCAGGCTCGTTGTTTGTGGAAACCAACACCCCTTTCCACATACGCTCAAGCGCACAGGGATTGTTTATGATGATGACCAACGGAATTGGCGCGTGGATGGGCAGTGTGATAAGCGGATATGTCATAAATAAATACTTTGTAGCTACGGACGGGGCCCGCAACTGGCACGGCATCTGGATTACATTTTCTATGTACGCACTGGTTGTCGCTATTTTGTTTGTTGTCCTTTTCAGGCATAAGCACGATCCTTCCGGCATTCAAAATGTGCATCCTGAACCCTTGCTGACAGAGAAATAATTTTTCAGAAGAAATAGCGGATGAGGTTCTTTTGTTAACTTTCGTGAAAAATTTTTATGAAAAGATTCGTTGCCTGGTTTTTTGTTCTTGTCTTTGTCGGGTTCGCCATATTTTTTTACTATCATTTTTACTGGCAATTTGGTTCCGGCACTAAAGCGGGTACGTTAAATACATTTATGAAGAAGGGATATATGTTTAAAACGTATGAAGGAAAAATTATTCAGAGTGGTTTTAAAGCCAATGTGCAGAGCAATGAATTTAACTTCAGCGTTACAAAGGAAAGCGTGGCTGAAACGCTGCTGCACAATGCAGGCAAAGACGTAGAAGTTCACTACGTCGAATATTTCGGGGCGCTGCCCTGGCGCGGAATGGAGCGGTATGTTGTTGACAGTGTTTACGAGGTAAGGGGAGGAGAGGATGGCAGTAACAACGGCATTAACGCAAAATAGGCAGGACGGCTTTTTTAATCCATCATCAAATTTTTTTACAAATTTCTTGGTTGCAAAAAAAATTGTTTGTTTCTTTGTTAACCGTTTGGTTAAACTATATGGTTAATATCAAAAAAGAAAAATCAACAGAGGATAAAATTTTAGCTGCTGCCAAAAAGGTCTTTTTAACCAAGGGGATGGCCGGTGCCCGCATGCAGGATATTGCGAATGAAGCAGGCATTAACAAGGCGATGCTGCATTATTATTTCAGGAATAAGGAAAAGCTGTTTGAAGTGATCTTTATGGATGCGGCACAGAAATTATTTCCCCGGATTAACCTGATAATCGAATCTGAGATGCCCCTGTTTGAAAAAATTGAAAGATTTTGCGATGAATATATCAGCATATTGATTGAAAACCCTTACCTGCCGGCATTTGTATTGAATGAAATGAACCGGGATTTTGAAAAGTTCCTTTCGGAGGTGTGGGGTAAAAACAGGCTGCCGCGGCCGCAGAAATTCCTGGAACAATTAGAGAAGGAAATAAAGAAAGGGACTATTAAAAAGATCAGCCCGGTACAGTTGCTGATGAACCTGATCTCGCTGGCTATTTTTCCTTTTGTGGGTAAGCCGATGTTTCAGTTCAACCTGAATATTGACGATCTGCAATTCAGGATGATCATGGAACAGCGAAAAAAAGAAATCCCGAAATTTATTATTGATGCTATAAAAAAATGATTTTTATATGAATAAATTAACTGTTTGGTTAATAAAGATAGCAGGGGCTTTTTTAGTGATTTTTTTAATCACCGGCAGGGCATATAGCCAGGCCGGAAAAAGCCTTACCATTAACCAGGCGTATGATCTTGCGCGCAAAAATTATCCGTTGACAGAGCAACTGGGTCTTATTGCCAGGTCGGCTGAATTTACCGTGGCCAACGCGGCCAAAGGATATCTTCCTGTTTTTTCAGTGAACGGGCAGGCGACTTACCAGTCGGCGGTTACCAGCTTCCCTTTTAGTATTCCCGGGTTTACGGCACCAGAATACAGCAGGGATCAATACCGGTTTTATACCGAAGCAGACCAGTTAATTTATGACGGCGGGGTCATCAAAAATGAAAAAGAAACTGCAGAGGCCACCCGGGCTGTTCAGCAACAAAGTGTAGAGGTAGAATTATATGCATTATATGACCGGGTAAACCAGCTATTCTTTGGTGCACTGCTCGCAGATGAAGAGCTAAAAGAAAATGATCTTTTGAAGATGGATATCCGGAACGGAATCAATAAGGCAAAGGCGCTCGTTGCCAATGGCGTTGCCTACCGCAGCAGCGTAGATGAGCTTTCCGCACAGCTAATGCAGGCTGAGCAGGCGAGGGTAGAATTAGCATCCGTTAAAACTGCCTTTCTCAATATGCTGGGCTATTTTTTAAACGAACCCGTCAATGACAGCACTGTCCTGGTAAAGCCTGATGAGCCTGAGCTATCTGATGAGGTAACGCGGCCTGAATTATTGCAATTCGATTACCAGCAAAAAATTTATGACCTGCAGGGAAAATTGCTCAATGTGCAATTGCGCCCGCATATAAGCTTCTTTGTGCAGGGCGGCTATGCGCGCCCGGGGCTGAATATGCTCAGTAATAACTTCGAATGGTACTACCTTGGCGGCTTGCGGTTTAACTGGAACCTCGGGAGCTTATATACTTTAAAAAATCAGCGCAGCCTGCTTGATATAAACCGGCAAACCCTGCAGCTGCAGAAAGAAACTTTTCTTTTCAATACCACCCTCGTCATGAAACAACAAAGTGCCGATGTGAATAAATACAGGCGGCTTATTATGCAGGATGACTCTATTATTGATTTGCGTGAATCGGTAAAGAAGGCATCCTATGCCCAGCTCGAAAATGGCGTGCTGAGTGCCCATGATTATATCACGGAAGTAAATGCGGAAGACCAGGCACGACAAAGTAAGATAACCCATGAAGTACAGTTGCTTCAGTCAAAATATAGTTATAAAAACACGGTGGGGGATATAAAAAAATAAATCAAATTCTTTAAAACAAATACAAATGAAACTTCAGTTATGCTTATACGTTAGTTTATTTTCCGGTTGGCTTGTAAGTTGCAATTCAGGCAATGGAAAGTATGATGCTTCAGGAACTTTTGAAGTGGATGAAGTGGTAGTGTCTTCTGAAGTGGGCGGACAAATTAAGGAGCTGAACTTGCAGGAAGGCTCTGTTCTCGCAAAGGACAGTATCGTTGGCTATATTGACTCCGTTCCGCTGCAGCTGCAAAAAGCCCAGGTAGTGGCTACGATGAATTCGCTCCGCGAAAAAACTGCTGACGTAGGCCCGCAGATAAAACTCTTGCAAAAGGAAATCGGAGTGCTTAAAGTGCAGCTGGCAGATGCAATCAATGAAAAAGATAGAACCGAACGACTGATCAAAGCGGATGCCGCTACTCAAAAACAGCTGGATGATATAAATACCCAGATTGGCGTTTACGAAAAACAAATAGCCGTAGACGAGCAGCAAATAAAAGTTGCCGAGTCAACCACCCATACGCAAAACAGCACGGTAATGAGCGAATACGATCCTTTAAAAAAATCCGTCGCCCAGATTGACGATCAATTGCAGCGAACCAATATTAAGAATCCGATCAACGGAACCGTTCTCACAAAATATGCTATGGCGGGCGAATTTGCTACTCCGGGCAAGGCGCTTTATTCCATTGGCGATCTGTCGGTAATTACGCTTCGCGCTTATGTAACCGGAACGCAGCTGGCACAGTTAAAATTAAATCAGCCGGTAAAAGTGTTTGTAGACAGCACTGCAGACACCTACCAGGAGTATCCCGGGGTAATCTCGTGGATTTCAGATAAGGCAGAATTTACTCCTAAAACAATTCAGACGAAAGATGAGCGCGCCAACCTGGTGTATGCAGTAAAAATTCATGTAAAAAATGATGGCCGTTTGAAAATAGGAATGTACGGGGAAGTAAAGTTTGAATAAAAATGCAGGCAGTAGTTGTAGAAAATATCGTCAAAAATTATAGCGCAAAAAAATCAGTGGTAGAAGCGCTGAAGAGGGTGTCCTTTTCAGTAAACAAAGGCGAGATCTTTGGACTCATCGGGCCGGATGGAGCCGGAAAAACTTCATTGTTTCGTATTCTCACTACCTTATTGCTTGCTGATAGCGGCAATGCATCAGTAGATGGATTTGATGTAGTAAAAGATTACAAGCAGATTCGCAACCGCGTGGGATATATGCCCGGCAAATTCTCTTTGTACCAGGATTTATCGGTGCAGGAAAACCTTGAATTTTTTGCTACGATTTTCAACACCACTATTCAAAAAAATTATGACCTGATAAGGGATATTTATCAGCAGATAGAGCCTTTTAAGAACAGGAAAGCAGGACAATTATCAGGCGGCATGAAACAAAAGCTGGCATTGAGTTGTGCGCTCATACATAAGCCTGTTGTTTTATTTCTCGACGAACCCACAACAGGTGTGGATGCCGTTTCAAGAAAAGAATTTTGGGAAATGCTGCACCGCCTCAGGGAGCAGGGCATTACTATTTTGGTTTCCACGGCTTATATGGATGAGGCAAGCCTTTGCGAGCGGGTAGCGCTGATTCAAAAGGGCGAAATTCTTTCCATCAATACTCCTGAGGCGATCACCAAAGAATTTAAAAAACCATTATGGGCCATCAAGGCAAATGAAATGTTTCACCTGATGAACCTGATAAAAGAAGATCCCCGGGTGGAGAGTTGTTTTCCATTCGGGCAATACCATCATGTAGTGTTTAAATCGGGTAATAATAACCGGCAGGAACTGGAAGATATTTCTCAAAGAGGGCATTTTACGGGAGTAGAGATACAACAGATACCTCCCAATATTGAAGATTGCTTCATGGCTTTAATGAAAGAATAAAACAAAGGATATGACAGACGAGAAGGTAATCACTGCCCATGAGCTCACAAAGAAATTCGGCGATTTTACCGCAGTCGATAAAATTTCTTTTGAAGTAAACAGGGGAGAGATATTTGGCTTCCTGGGAGCCAACGGCGCTGGCAAGACCACCGCTATGCGGATGCTTTGCGGGCTGTCGCTGCCAACTTCCGGAGAAGCTACTGTTGCGGGCTTTGATGTGTACCGGCAAAATGAGCTCATAAAGAAAAGCATTGGATATATGAGCCAGCGGTTTTCCCTTTATGAAGATTTAACCATCCGGGAAAATATAAGATTGTATGCCGGCATCTATGGCTTATCGGATCAGAAAATAAAGGATAAAACAAATCTTTTGGTAAGGCAGCTTCACCTCGAAGGCAATGAAAAAACACTGGTGAAAGCATTGCCGCTTGGATGGAAGCAAAAGCTGGCATTTTCCATCGCGATTGTTCATGATCCTGCCATTGTTTTTCTGGATGAACCCACAGGAGGCGTGGATCCGATTACAAGAAGAGAATTCTGGAGCCTGATTTATGAAGCATCGGCGAGAGGTATCACCGTATTTGTAACGACACATTACATGGACGAAGCAGAATATTGCAACCGCGTCTCCATAATGGTGGACGGAAGAATTGATGCGCTCGATTCTCCCGCCAACCTGATGAAGGATTTTTCGGCAAGTTCGATGGACGGTGTTTTTCTGCAACTGGCAAGAAAGGCTCAGAGAAGTGAGTGAGGAGCTGTTAGTTAGCTTTTAGCCGTTAGCTTTTAGCCGTTAGCTTTTAGCTGTTAGCAAATGTTGGAGGAGTTATTTTTTTATACAATTTTTTAAAAAATAAAAATGAAAAATTACAAAGAGCTTTTGATTTGGCAAAGAGGAATTGAATTAGTAAAAAAAGTGTATAGTTTAATTATATATTTTCCCCGGGAAGAAGATTCGGAATCAGCAGTCAATTAGCAAGGGCTGCGGTGTCAATACCTGCAAATATTGCTGAAGGCAGCAGCAGGGAAAGTGATAAAGATTATGCAAGATTTATTCAGATAGCATTAGGATCAGCGTCTGAAGCGCAGACTAATTTAATTATTGCTAAAGAAATGGATTGGATTAATAATACCGTAATTGAAGAACTGGAAAGCTTACTTGAAGAAGAGCTTAAAATGTTACACACTTCTTCAAGAAAACCAAGAGCTAACAGCTAAAAACTAAAGGCTGATTCATGAAACAATTTTTCATATTTGTAAAGAAAGAATGGCTGCACATCTGGCGGGACCGGCGGACACTGCTCATACTCATCGGCATGCCCATTGTGCAAATTATTTTGTATGGATTTGCCCTTACGAATGAAGTAAAAAATTCCAGTATTGCCGTCTTTGACCAATCCAACGATGATGCCACACGCGCTATTACGAATGAAATAAATAGCAGCCGTTATTTTACGATTACCAGCTATCTCCATTCATACGATGATATTGGCGCCACGTTCAGGAAAGGAAAGATCAGGCTGGCCATAGTGTTTCCGCAAAATTTTCAGAACGATCTGCTGCAAAAAAATTATGCGCAGATTCAATTGATAGCCGATGCGTCGGATCCCAATACGGCAAACACCCTCACCAACTATGCAGGCGCAATTATCAATGATTATCAGCAATCCATCAATCAGCATACAGATTTACCCTATACTATAAAAACACAGTTGCGCATGCTGTACAACCCGGAGCTGAAATCAGCGTACAATTTTGTACCCGGTGTAATGGCGCTTGTGCTGATGCTGGTTTGTGCCATGATGACTTCCATTGCGATTGTCCGTGAAAAAGAATTGGGAACGATGGAAGTGATCCTGGTTTCGCCGCTCAAGCCTTTCAGGGTCATCATTGCCAAGACCATTCCGTACCTGGCTGTATCAGTACTGAATATTGCATGTATCCTCGTGCTGAGCGTATATGTATTAAAGGTGCCCATCAATGGAAGCTTGCTTTTGCTCGTTGCAGAAAGCGTATTGTTTATCATCACTGCACTTTCAATCGGCATTCTTATTTCGAACAGTGCGCGCACGCAGCAATCTGCCATGTTCGCCTCGATGCTGAGCCTGTTTTTGCCCACGCTGCTCTTCAGCGGATTTTTATTTCCTATCGAAAACATGCCCTGGCCGTTACAGATTATTTCGAATATAGTGCCGGCAAAATGGTATTACATCATCGTAGAATCGGTAATGATAAAAGGGCTGGGTTTTACAGCTATCTGGAAGGAAACCCTGATCCTTGCAGCCATGACGGTGCTGCTGCTCGGACTTAGTATTAAAAATTTTAAAATAAGGCTCGTATGAGAACGCTGAAGTTTTTATTGCAAAAAGAGTTTCGGCAGATAATGCGCGATCCTTCCATATTCAGAATTTTGTTTATGGCCCCCATAATACAATTGCTGGTATTGCCGCTGGCGGCGGATTACCAGATAAAAAATATTAACCTCGGCGTGGTAGATCACGACCACACCCAATATTCGCAGGTATTGATCAACAAAATTGTTTCTTCGGGTTATTTCAGGTTAAAAGATTACAGCGCTACTTTTCCACAGGCATTGCATTCTATAGAGATGGACAAAACCGACCTCATACTCGAAATACCTGAGCACTTTCAGCGAACGCTGGTAAAGGATAATGAATCGACTTTGTTTATTGCAGCCAATGCCATTAATGGTATTAAGGCGGGATTAGGTTCTGCATACATCCAGCAGATCATACAAAGCTATAACCAGGAAGTGCGGATGCAGTGGATACAATTTCCGCGCTATAACCCACAACCTACAATAGATGTGGAATACTCTGACTGGTACAATCCTCACATGAACTACCAGTTTTTTATGGTACCTGGTATTTTGGTGATGCTGCTTACCATCATCGGGTCCAACTTTGCCGCACTCAATATTGTAAAGGAAAAAGAGCTGGGCACTATCGAGCAGATCAATGTAAGCCCGATTAAAAAAACGTATTTTATATTAGGTAAGCTGATACCCTTTTGGATATTGGCGCTCGTAGTGTTAACTGTCGGATTGACCATTGCACGACTGGTATATGGCATTATACCGCTGGGCCATTATTTTACCATTTATGTTTTTTCTGCAGTGTATTTACTGGCTGTGCTGGGCCTTGGCTTATTGTTGTCTACCTATGCGCAAACGCAGCAGCAATCATTTCTCGTAGCCTTTTTCATTACCATGATCTTTAATATCATGAGCGGCCTGTTCACGCCTATAGAGAGCATGCCCCGCTGGGCGCAGGTGATCACCTGGTTTAACCCCGTTTCCTATTTTATAGAAGTGATGCGAATGGTAATCCTTAAAGGAAGCGGGCTGGCTGATATTAAAAACCAGATATTCGCCGTATTGGGTTTTGCGGTATTCCTGAATACCTGGGCAATTTTGAATTACAGGAAAAGAAGTTAGTGGATTCGGCTATAACGGTAATGGGTAAGCGAAGTGTATTATTTTTAATAGATATTTTAACAAG
Organism: uncultured Ginsengibacter sp.; assembly: GCA_964627765.1. GTDB lineage: Bacteria > Bacteroidota > Bacteroidia > Chitinophagales > Chitinophagaceae > Ginsengibacter. The sequence continues at coordinate 28,736 of CAZVKO010000027.1, forward strand.
GCGTACCGCCCCCAAAGATTTTTATAGTACCACGTCCTCATGCGTCAATGTAGCTATCTTTAAAAACAATATTTTTCCTGGTATTGATGAATGGGTTTATTTCAACAATTTTCGTTTCTCAATATTCTGGAGAATGCTCATTTGCTGAATGGCTATTTGGTTCAGTTTTATCAGCCTTTCTTTTTGCTGCATTTTTTCATTAATAAATACAGCATTCAGGTTTTCCATGTTCGACAAGCAAATTAGTTGGTTGATGGTGGCATAATCACGGATATTTCCTTTCAAACCCGGGTTGGCATCTCTCCATTGTTTGGCTGTCATTCCAAACAGGGCAACATTCAGCACATCAGCTTCATTAGCGTATATAACTGATGTTTGCGCCGGAGAAAGCTCCCCGGGTATCAGATTGTGCTTGATAGCATCGGTATGAATGTGGTAATTCAGTTTGGCCAGTTCCCGCTTGGCAGTCCAGCCAAGTTGTTTTTGCTCTTCTTCTTTAAGGCGTTGAAATTCTTTTACAATATATAATTCAAACTCAACCGATATCCAACTTGCAAATTTGAATGCAATATCTTTATGGGCGAAAGTGCCCCCGTAACGACCAGACTTTACAACAATACCAACGGCACCCGTTGCATTAACCCATTTTAAGGGCGACATTGTAAAAGCATTCAGCCCCGCCTCTTTTTTAAACCCCTCGAATTCGAGGGGTTTAAAATCGGGATTGTAAAGTGTTTCCCAAATGCCAAGAAACTCTATTGTATTACGGTTTCGCATCCAATTTCCAATTACCGCACTTGTGTCATCGGTTTTGTGTTTGGCAATATCGGTAAGCGAAATGTAATCTCTTTCCTCAACCGATATAATCGTAACTTCTGTGTCTTTTACATTGATTTTTGCCATAGTGTATTGTTTTCTCCCACCCAATGCTTTTGTATTCTATGTTTTGGTGTTCGGACATTATGAACCAATAAGTATTTAGTGTTTTTTCTACAAATTTAAAATTGAGTTTTTCCACCTCGTTATTGTCTGCAAATTTTTCAAAAGGATCTGCCTTTTAGCGGAATGCTAAAAATAGCATGAGCGCAGTGTATTCCTGTCATGGGTTGTTTGAATTTAAGTACGATGCTGTTTAAGATGATATACAACACTCCAGTTGGTGCAATCTCTTCTTCCAAATTTAATTCTCTTTCAAAAGAAGGTCAAACAAAAAGTTTTTATGGTTACAACAAAAAACCCGGTCTTTCACAAAACCGGGCTATCATTATCATCAAAAAATCAGTTCTTATTTATGAGCTTCCAGCTTTTTTACAAAGTTCGATTTCGGCTGAGCGCCTACTAATTTGTCTACTACCTTACCATCTTTCACAAAAAGAATGGCCGGTATACTGGTAATGCCATAATTAATGCTTAGCTCGGGGTTTTGATCCACGTTTACTTTACCAATATTTACTTTGCCATCATATTCTTTTGAAAGCTCTTCTACCATAGGGCCAATGGCACGACACGGGCCACACCATTCAGCCCAGAAGTCGATCATGGTTAGTTTATCTGAATCCAGAACTTTTTCCTTAAAGTTCGAATCGGTAAGTTCTACTGTCATAGTTGAGATTTTTATTGTTTAATCGTAATAAGTCTGCAAATTTACATCCAATATCTTTCCCATGTTCTTTTGGCATTTCCACACTATGTTAATTCTACTACAATGTCAAGCTCCGGCTTTTGTTGCAGGTAATGGGCCATTTCGTCATTCATTTCAAAGCCGTTTTCCATGGTAAACATGCCAAATTTCAGGTGAGGCTTGCCATTATTGATGAAAAATTTCAGAGACGATTTGCCGGGATGCCGTCGTACATTTTCTGTCATAAAATCAATCATTTCTTTAGAAATATTCTGAGGATCGGTCTCTATTTGCAGCTTCTTTGTACTGTTTTTCATCATTGATTCCAAAAGAGATATGTAGGATACTTTAAAATCAAATTCAGATTTATTGTATCGTTGCCTGAAAGAGCCTACCAGGTAAATGACCATACCCGCTTCGAGATAATTGCTGAATCGCACATAATCTTCGCCAAAGAGCATCAGCTCCATTTTGCCCGTATAATCTTCAATATTGAAAGCGCCATATTTATTTCCCGATTTGGCAACTTTATGTTGCGCATCAGAGACGAGGCCGGCGAGCCGGAACGTTTTTGCAGGATTGGAGTGAAGCTGGATGGCTTCCTTAAATTCGTTGAAGGTGCCAATAGTGGTAAGGCCATAATGTTTTAACTGGAAAGAAAAATTATCCAGGGGATGACCGCTCAAAAACATGCCGGTAATTTCTTTTTCATAATCCAATTGCTTTACCAACGGCCATGGTTCACACTCAGCCACAGGCGGCGCCATTACTTCTCCCATTTGGAGATCGCCAAACAATGTGTTGGTGCTGCTATTTAACTGCGCCTGGTATTGATTGCCGAAGCGGATTATTTTTTCCAGCCCGTTGATAGCGTCACCCGGAATGGTGAAAAAATATTGCGCCCGGTGTATGTTCTTAAAGCAATCAAATGCGCCGGCATAGGCAAGGCTTTCCAAAGACTTTTTATTCACGGTTCTCTGGTTCACCCGTTTTATCAAATCATAAATAGAAGTGAAATGGCCCCGTTTCTCCCTTTCCTGTATAATGCTTTCCAGGGCTGCTTCTCCGAGGCCTTTCAGCCCGCTGAAGCCAAAACGTATTTCTCCGTTTTTATTTACGGCAAATCCTTTTTGAGATTCATTGATATCGGGGCCCAAAACTTTCAATCCCATTCGTTTACATTCTTCCATGTAAAAAGTGATCTTATCAATGGAACCGGCATGATTCAGCACTGCCGCCATATACTCGCTCGGATAATGCGCTTTCAGATAGGCGGTTTGATAGGCCACAAAGGCGTAGCAGGTAGAATGAGATTTATTAAAAGCATATTGTGCAAATGATTCCCAGTCGCTCCATATCTTTTCCAGCTTATCTTCGGGATGATTATTTTTCTTTGCGCCTTCAATGAACTGTGCCTTCATCTTATCCAGCACTGTGCGTTGCTTTTTACCCATGGCTTTTCGCAACACATCTGCATCTCCCTTGCTGAACCCGGCGAGCTTTTGCGACAGCAGCATTACCTGCTCCTGGTACACTGTGACACCATACGTATCTTCTAATATTTCTTCCATTTCCGGAAGATCATAGTTGATCGGCTGGCGGCCATGTTTTCTTTCAATATAATCCGGAATGTATGCCATAGGGCCGGGGCGGAACAAGGCATTCATGGCAATGAGGTCATCAAACTTATCGGGCTTCAGATCGCGGAGATATTTTTGCATGCCGCCGCTTTCAAACTGGAATGTGGCGTTGGTATCGGCACGCTGATATAGCTGGTAAGTCTTTTCATCATCCAGCGGTAATGTGTCGAGGTCAATTTTCACTCCATGATTTTCTTCGATTAATTGCAAAGCTGTTTTCAGGATGCTTAATGTTTTTAATCCAAGAAAATCCATCTTGAGTACTCCCGCGCTTTCAATATTGCTTCCGTCAATTTGAGTAAGCCACAAATCCGAATCTTTGGAAGTAGCTACCGGTATGAGTTCTGTAAGATCCTGGGGAGCGATGATAATGGCCGATGCATGAATTCCTGTATTCCTGACAGAGCCTTCCAGTATTTCTGCTTCGTGCAAAACCTTGCTTCGCTCATCTTCACCATTATATATTTCGCGGAGCTTTTTTACATTTTCAATGTCATCGGCGCCCAATTCTTCTGACAGGGAATTGGCCCCGGTAAGCGGTTTTTTCAAAATTCTCCGCAGCGAAGTTCCCGGCCTGTCAGGAACCAATTTTGCCAATGCATTGCTTTCAGGCAGGGGGAGATCCATCACGCGGGCAACGTCTTTAATACTCATCTTTGCCGCCATGGTACCATACGTGATGATCTGCGCTACCTGGTTTTTACCATATTTATCTACTACATAGTCCAGCACTTTTTGCCTTCCTTCATCATCAAAATCAGTATCAATATCCGGCATCGTTTTACGGTCAGGATTCAAAAACCGTTCGAACAGCAGGTTGTATTTTATCGGGTCGATATTGGTGATGCCTATGCAATACGCCACTACGGAACCCGCTGCGGAACCACGGCCCGGCCCCACGAACACATTCATCTTCTTGCCTGTGTTTACGAAATCCTGTACAATCAGAAAGTAACCCGCAAAGCCCATTGTTTTTATGGTAAACAGCTCAAAATTGATGCGCTCTTCAATTTCAGGAGTGATCGTTTTGTATCGTTCATGGGCGCCCGTCCATGTAAGATGTTCCAGGTAGGCTTCCTGGGTAGCAAATTCTTTTGGTACGGTAAAATGAGGCAATAATATATCCCTCGTAAGTTTGAGAGGTTCTATCTTGTCAATTACTTCATTGGTATTATCAATGGCTTGCGGCAAATCATCAAAGGCCTTGCCCATCTCTTCGGTTGTCTTCAGGTAGAACTGGTTGTTGGGAAAAGCAAAGCGCTTGTTTTTTATGGAAACATCATCGTCCACAAATTCACGTATAGCCGGGGTGGATTGTTTTTCGCCCGTGTTGATGCACAATAATATGTCGTGAGCATTAAAATCCTTTTCATCCACATAATGCGAATCGTTGCTCGCAATTACCGGCACATTGTACTTTTTGGCAAATTTTAAAAGAACCTTATTCACCTTATCCTGCTCAGGTATGCCATGGCGCTGCAGCTCTACGTAATAGTCTTTCTGAAAAATATTCAGTCACCATTTGAATTCATTTTCCGCTTCATCTTCTCCCTTTTTTAAAATGGTTTGCGGCACCAGGGCCCCGAGACAACAGGTAGTGGCAATCAATCCTTCATGATACTTATGAATAAGCTCCTTATCGATCCTGGGATATTTTGAATACATGCCTTCTGTAAAGCCCAATGACGTGAGCTTTACCAGGTTTTTATAGCCGGTGGCATTTTTTGCCAGTAATATCTGGTGATGTCGCGGGTCTCTTTGTTCTTTGGTAAACTGCTTTTGAAACCTGTTTTCGGTAATATAAAATTCACAGCCTACGACAGGTTTTACTTTCAAAGAGCCATCTTCATTGGTAAGAGAATGCGCGTGCTTTACAAATTCAAATACGCCAAACATATTTCCATGATCAGAAATGGCCAGGGCGGGCATTCCGTCAGCGATTGCTTTATTATATAGTGCTTTTATAGCGGCGGCTCCGTCAAGCAATGAAAACTGGGTGTGTACATGCAGATGCGAAAACTTCATAATGCTTTGCAAAAACTTATGGCAAATATCGTTAAAACTGCCCGGCGAATTTCTTCAAATTACTCACATATAATCCATTATCTCTTTTCGGGAGTTCAAAATTTGATTTGCTATTTTATATGGAGACACTTATCTTCGCAAATCAGGAAAATAAATAAAACAAATTTTCGTTTATTAAAAATTTATTTTTTCACTTTTTCGAAATATAAATGTTAATAACGGTTTCGTTTTATCAGCGAAGCCCCCAATACCCCGGAAATGAAAAAACTCTTTTTAACAGCCAGTGGTTTCGTATTATTGCTCATGTGGCAAACTGCGGTATGCCAGATGCAAAATGACAAGACGCAGGCAAGGCTGATAGCAGATAATAATTCTCCCAATTTTATACAGGATATTTCTTTTACTCCGGGCAGTATCAGGCAGAAGGCCGAAATCAAGGCTTATACTACTGCTCCTGCTAATGCCGATAATTCAAAAGGTACAGCTTCTTTAATTGAAAAGCTTACCAGCCTCCAGTTCAAGTATGCCATGGTGCTTAACGTGGAAGTTGAGTCGCTGAAAAATCTTACGTTGCTCGGGTTTATCGATGACTGGTTTGGCACCCGGTACAGGATGGGCGGCAACTCCAAATCGGGCATTGACTGCAGCGGGCTCACCAGTATGTTATTTGGAGCCGTTTATGGGCTGGTAATTCCACGCACTGCACGCGAACAATATAAGGCAACTGTTCATGTAAAAAAGGATGAGTTACAGGAAGGCGACCTTGTATTTTTTCACACTACCCGCCGGGGCGTTTCTCATGTAGGCTTATATCTTGCCAACGACTATTTTCTACAGGCATCTTCCACGCAGGGGGTTACTATCAGCAGCCTCGATGATGATTATTATTCGAAGCATTTTATTTGCGGGGGAAGGGTAGAGAATGATTAGTGCCGCTGCCCTTTAGTATAAGCATCTGAAATGATGCCCGTCCGTTTCTTCATTCCGAATGTTGCGGATCTCTCATTTTTCTTTCAGTAAAATTTCTGATCGGCACGATCTTTTTGTGCTGTAATAATATATAAGGAACCCGGTCAACTGTCATTTTCTATCTTTGTAGTAATTAATAAATTTTTTTGGTTATGCCATCATTTGATCTTACCAGCAAAGTTGACCTGCAAACATTGGACAATGCGGTAAACACTATGTCAAAGGAAATTAAAAACCGGTTTGATTTCAAGGGGAATCATGTAGTAGTTGATCTGGATAAAAAGGAATTTAAGCTGACGCTCGAAGGAGAGAGCGAAATGAAGATTAGCCAGATGACAGACGTCCTGATAAGTAAGAGCCTGAAGCAGGGGCTTGCGGCGGAAATCTATGACCTGAGCAAAGCGCCTTACCAAAGCGGCAAAATAATGAAAAAGGAAATCCCCGTAAAAAACGGGATCAAACAGGAAGACGCCAAAAAGATAGTAAAGCTGATAAAGGATTCAGGTCTTAAGGTGCAGGCAGCCATCATGGATGATATGATACGCATAAGCGGCAAGAAAATAGATGACCTGCAGGCTGTTATCCAGGCTTCCAAAGGATGGAACCTTGGACTTGCCTTTCAATATGTAAATATGAAGAGTTAGTTACTGTTGCGTCAGCAATAAGTAGCGGGTAATTTTCCGCAAATCCGGCTGATAAGCACAGAGGAACATTATAATCTGCGTCACCTGAGGGAGATTCCAAACGAAAATTTCCGGCTGACATGACATTAGTTCATTTTGCGAATATTCAAAAATGCCTTACCTTTGCGCTCTCAAAAATTGAGCTAAAGTATTTTTATGAAAAAAGATATTCATCCGGGTAATTACAGGTTTGTGGTTTTTAAAGATATGAGCAACGGCTACACATTTCTGAATCGCTCCACCGTTCCTTCAAGAGAAACGATCGTGTGGGAAGATGGTAAAGAATACCCGTTGGTGAAATTGGAAATTTCCAATACTTCTCATCCTTTTTATACCGGTAAAAATGTGCTGGTAGATACTGCAGGACGTATTGATAAATTTAAAAAGCGTTACGAGAAAAAGCAGTAATTGCAATTTGATTTTTTGTTTCCCCGCCCAGGCGGGGATTTTTTTTCAATATCATTCAGTAGTTTAGCGAATGAACCTTTTGCTCGATGACATTCCTTACCGGGAGAGCCTTTATCCCTTTGGCCAGGTAAGTTCCATAGCACACATAAGAATTGGCATTCTCAGCATATTTGAAAAATGGCAATTGTTCTTCCCCGGGAAAGTATTTATCTCCTCTGAAGCAAAAAATTATATTGACGCCTCCTCCTGTTTAACCATTCCCGCTAACCTGGTTCCTTCGGGTGAATTTTTACGGCATACGAAAGACACCCTGTCAAACCCGCCTGCCGGATTCGATTGCCGGATTTTGGAATATCCCTGGCAAATAGCAGAATATAACGGCTGGGCTATACACGAAGATTTTAAATTACTTACCGGCGGCAGAACGTCGAAAGATATTTCTTCTGCCAATCAGCTTGTAAACCCCGGAAATATTTTCGTAGAGGAAGGAGCCGAAATAAACCATGCGGTATTGAATGCAGCCGCCGGTCCTATCTATATTGCTAAAAATGCAGAGATAGAAGAGGGAAGCCTTCTTCGTGGGCCTGTTTCCGTAGGAGAAGGCAGCAGGGTTAAAATGGGTACGCGAATATATGGAGCTACCACCATTGGTCCTTACTGCATTGCAGGCGGAGAAATAAAGAATTCAGTAATTACCGGGTTCAGCAATAAGGGGCATGATGGTTACTTAGGCGATTCGGTGATAGGCACGTGGTGCAATCTGGGCGCCGGTACCAGCAACTCTAACCTGAAAAACACAGCAGGCATTATAAAAATGTGGAGTAAAAAAGAAAAGGCCTTTGTAGCGGCCGGTTATAAATGCGGCCTGCTGATGGGAGATTACAGCCGTTCTGCTATAAATACTTCTTTTAATACCGGGACTATTGTGGGTGTTTGCTGCAATATTTTCGGAAATGCTTTTGAAAGAAGATTCATAGATGACTTTACCTGGGGAAATGAAAAGTACATTTTTGAAAAAGCTATTTCAGATATCAATAACTGGAAGCGGCTGAAAGGGCAGCAAATTACTGAAGAAGAAATCGGATCACTTAAAAATATCTATCAAACAAAAGAAGAAAAATGAGAAAACAAATCGCAGCAGCCAATTGGAAAATGAATTGTACCGTTCAGCAGGCTAATGAGCTGATCGACGGACTTATGAATGAAAAAATTTCAGTTACGGCGGATCGCGAGGTGGTGCTTGCCGTGCCATTTCCTTACCTGATGCTGGCAAAGGAAAAATTGAAAAATGTTACCGGCTTCAAAGTGGCAGCGCAAAATTGCTATACTAAAACTTCCGGGGCTTTTACGGGAGAAGTAAGTGTCACGATGCTGCAATCTATCGGCGTAGACTATGTAATTATCGGCCACAGTGAAAGAAGAGAGATTTTTGGTGAAGATAATGCCATGCTGGCTCAAAAGACAGATGTTTGCCTGGGCGCCGGCCTTATGCCCATTTTTTGTTGTGGCGAGCCTTTGGCGATTCGTGAACAGGGAACGCAAAATGAATTTGTGGCGAACCAGCTACAGGAAAGCCTTTTTCACCTGGAGCCAGGGCAAATGAAAAGCTTTGTTATAGCCTATGAGCCAATCTGGGCAATAGGTACGGGCAAAACCGCTACTGCAGAGCAGGCGCAGGATATGCAGGCTTTCATCAGGAAAATTCTTGCCGGAAAATATGGAAGTGATATTGCGGAAAGCATTTCCATTTTGTATGGCGGCAGTGTAAAGGCAAATAACGCCGCGGAAATTTTTGCAAAGCCGGATGTTGACGGCGGACTTATCGGCGGGGCATCGCTCATTCCTGCAGAATTCGTCTCCATAATCAAAAGTCTTAAATGACCCCATCACGTAATTGTAAAATTTTATTAAAATCAGTAAGTAAAATAGCGGGGTGTGTTATCAATTATTTACTTTGTACCACACACTTTAAAAAAAGAACAGTTATGAAAAAGATTATCATTGCTTTATTCTTCCTCGCAGGTACCCTGGGCTTCACAAACGTAAATGCTCAGAAAAAGACCAGTGCTAAAACTACAACCACTACTGCAACCACTACTCACACAAAGAAAGATGGTACGCTGGATATGCGGTATAAGGAAAACAAGGAAAAGAAAGCTCCGGCAGGGCCGTTGAAGAAAAATGGTACTCCGGACATGCGTTATAAGGCCAACAAACAGGCAGCATCTACCTCTTCGTCTACCAAGGCGAAATAATTGTATTGCCTGATACAGTATTTAAAAGCATTCGTTTCCACGGATGCTTTTTTGTTTACATAGACTGGTTATCGTTTTGTCAGCAAGGCTTTCAAATAGCTCCATGTTCCTGCTGCAATTGTTATAAGGGTCACGATGGTCGCCACGGCAATTTTTAAAATAACAGAAAGAGATGAAACCAGGGAAGAACAGCAGAAATAGATAACGAGAAGCAGCAAGAATTTTGTCAAAAGTTTCCGGAGCGGAAGAATGTTGAATATCGTTGTGTGTACGAGCTTTGCTGACTCCCACAAAAAATAAAGGGTTTGGATATAGGTAGAAATTACTATAGAAAGTACAATTCCGCGGCTACCCATAGCAGGATACAAAATAATCATCAGGGCAAGGGCAATAATGATATCGATGATGGCCCCGGTTAAAACCTTTTTGCCAAGTGAAAAACATTGCAGCATAACGCTGTAATTATTGATGCGGAGCGGTAATATAAAAATGCTGATTGCGAATATGGGTACCGAATCGTTATACTTATCTTTAAAAATAAAAGAAAACAAATCGTACCTGAAAAAAAATAAAAAGAAAAACAGCGGAAAAACTATAGAGGATAGCATGTCAGCAGTCTCTTTAAAAACTGAAATGATCTTATCCTTCTGGTACAGGCTCCCCGAAAACTCAATCATCATCAGGCTGCCGGCAACACTGATGAGCAGACCGAAAAATGGTATTTCAAATGAGCCATTGAAAAACACAGCAAAATCAGATGCCGTGAGCAGGTAGAGCAAAAAGACCTTGTCAATCCAGCGGGATATTACACCCAATATTTCCGTAAGGCCCAGAAATATCCAGTGGTGCATAAAATTGTTTTCTTCAGGCGCAGGTGCAAAATCTTCACTCCTGGCAGGTATAGAATAAATTGCCGCCAGCTTCAATGCTGAAAGAATAACCAGGGAAATCATCAATACAGACAGGGAATAATGAACCAGTAGCACTGCTATATGGCAACCAAAAAAAAGCAAGGAATAAAATACATTGATAATGAAAGAGGCTATTTCGCCGTGCCTCTTTAATAAAAGTGTTTCTGCAACAGTAATGATGTTTTGAACAATCATGAAACCAATCAGCAGCAGCTTTAGAGTACTGTCAAAGTTTTTTGCCAAAAGGAAAAAAGCGCTGAAACAAATAATGGAAAGAATCGTGTAAAATGAAATGATGGTCTTTTTATTTTCTTTCACAAACCGGAAAAAAAAGGGAAGGTTGGCCGATAGCAAAACGGAAGAGAATCCAAAGCTTACAATCACATTTACTATGTTGGCATACATCCATACGCTCTGAAATGTTCCATAATCGTTGTAGTTTAATTTTCTGGAAAAAATTACCGTAATCACAAATAGTGAAAGTAATGGGAGGATTCTCCCAAGAAATAGCCAGAAATATTTCCTCGTAAAAAAAGGCTTATAGCTTTGTGTACCCGGTTTATCCATTTTTCCTTCCGTCTCAAATTAAGGCTTCTTTCAAAATAATAGTGAAAATGGGTATGATTTGTTAAGATTCTCCTGATCGCTTTCCGTCGTACATTTTGTGTGTAGCTGCCCGATGGTTGCCGCTGATGCCTTTTTCTTATCTTCGCCACCTGTTATGAAGAACATTAGGAACTTTTGCATTATTGCCCACATTGATCATGGAAAAAGTACGCTCGCAGACCGTTTGCTGGAGTTTACCCATACCATTAACGAACGCGAAATGCAGGCCCAGGTGCTGGATGATATGGAGCTTGAAAGGGAAAAAGGCATTACCATTAAAAGCCATGCCATCCAGATAGATTATAAATATGAAGGCGTTGATTATGTTTTAAATCTTATCGATACGCCAGGCCATGTGGATTTCAGCTATGAAGTCAGCCGCGCCCTGGCTGCATGCGAAGGCGCCTTATTGCTGGTGGATGCAACACAAGGTATACAGGCGCAAACGATTTCCAACTTATACCTGGCGATAGATAATGATCTCGAAATAATTCCCGTCATCAATAAGATAGACATGGATGGCGCCATGATACCCGAGGTGGAAGACCAGATCATCGAATTAACCGGGTGCAAGCATGCGGATATTTTACATGCCAGCGCTAAAACCGGTATTGGCATAGAGGAGATACTAACGGCTATCATTAAACGAATTCCGCCGCCCAAGGGTGATGCAAACGCCCCTTTACAGGCGCTGATATTCGACAGTGTCTTCAACAGTTTCCGGGGCATCATTGTTTATTATCGTGTATTCAATGGCGTTATCAAAAAAGGAGAGAGGATTAAATTTTTTAATACCGGCAAGGAATACTTTGCAGACGAAGTAGGCATTCTGAAAATTAATCTGTCACCGCGGCAGGAGGTAAAGGCAGGAGATGTGGGATATGTAATAACGGGTATTAAAAACGCCCGCGAAGTAAAGGTGGGAGATACTATTACTACTATTGTCAATCCATCCAGGGAATCTATCAGGGGGTTTGAAGAAGTAAAGCCCATGGTATTTGCGGGAATCTTCCCGGTAAATACAGATGAGTTTGAAGAGTTGCGCGATTGCATGGAAAAGCTTCAATTGAATGATGCTGCATTAACTTTTGAATTGGAAACATCGCAGGCATTGGGCTTTGGATTCAGGTGCGGCTTTCTCGGCATGCTGCATATGGAGATCGTGCAGGAACGCCTGGAACGTGAATTTAATCAAACGGTGATTACCACGGTACCCAACGTAAGCTTTATTGCCTATACTACAAAGGGCGAAAAGATTGTAGTAAACAATCCTGCGCAAATGCCCGACCCCAGCAGGCTGGAGAAGATTGAAGAACCCTATATAAAAGCGCAGATCATTACAAAGCCCGACTATATTGGCAATATCATGACGCTTTGTATCGGCAAACGGGGCATATTAATTAACCAGGGATACCTCACACCTACACGTGTTGAATTGACCTTTGAAATGCCCTTGACGGAGATTGTATTTGATTTTTACGACCGTTTAAAAAGCGTTACACGGGGATATGCTTCTTTCGATTATCATCCCATCGGCTATCGTGAAAGTGATATCGTAAAGATGGATATTTTATTAAACGGTGAAAAAGTAGACGCCTTAAGTTCTCTTATACATCGTGTACGGGCGCAGGATTTTGGAAGAAAGCTGTGTGAAAAGCTGAAAGAGCTATTGCCCCGCCAGCAGTTCCAGATTGCGATACAGGCTGCCATAGGAGCAAAGATCATTGCACGTGAAAATATCAGCGCGATGAGAAAAGATGTCACCGCAAAATGCTATGGCGGCGATATTAGCCGTAAAAGGAAATTGCTGGAAAAGCAAAAAGAAGGAAAGAAAAGGATGAAGCAGATTGGAAGTGTGGAAGTACCCCAGGAAGCTTTTTTGGCGGTGCTGAAATTAGATGAATAAAAATAACTTAAAAGATAGATCATGTCACGTTTATCGCTTAATAAACAAATGAATATTGAAGTAAGAGTGGTGTTGATTGCGAAAGGAAGTGACGAGCCGGTTACCGGGAAAGAATATTCGGTCCGGCTCTTTGACAGGGATGTTTTTGATGATAATTATTTGGGCGAAAGCTCTCTGGATGAAACAGGCTGCGCAAAATTTATCATTACAGAAAAACATTTTGCAGGGTTTGCCATGCTGGAGGAAAAGCCCGACTTTTATTTTGTCGTTTATAAAAATAAGGATCAGATTTTCAAAAGCAGGGTAATGCAGAATTTTGATTTGAGAAATGCGGAAGAATTTAAAATAGCAGAAGGCGAAATCATCGACCTGGGAACATTTTTAATTGACATTAGATAATCGGTCTTTGCCTTTTCATTTTGGAGTGGCCTGTTGTGTGCTGTCGGTGGCATTCATATTCCGAAGGCTGCGATCGCTGAGTTTTGATTCATCAATATTTCCTTTTTCGTCCAGGATGGGCTCCGGCACGGGCTCATGACCTTCCGGGGTTACCTGTGTAAATACTTTATTTACGTGCACCCATTTGCCATCTCTCCAGACCAAGCCTTCATAATCACCATCCGGGATATACGTGTACTTTTTCTGGGGCTCACCGGTTTCAGAGATCAGGTGCTCGTACAGGATCATTTGTAATGTGCTGTCATAATTTAAACGCGGTCCTGCATTTTTCTTATACTCCATTATAAACCTGGCAGGATATTTTTTCACCATATCATTATCAGGAATGCTGAAATAGTCACCGCCAAACAACGGTTGTCCGTTCTCATCAAAAGTGAGGACGTCAATAACTTTTTTGTCGCTGCTGATGGTATTTTCATCAAAGCCGATTAAGCTGTAATAATTTTTTCCGAATGAATGCGTCTCCACTATTTTGTAATAAATTGCCCCAAACCAGCCATCATTGTTTCCGATAGAATCTTCCGGATCCTGCATTACATCTGATTTATCAATTAGCGGAAACAATTTTAATGCGCCATCCGGTGTTCTCATCTGAATAGCGCCATGCTGCCGGGTAACCAGATCATTTACCTCCATTTGCCACGTAAATATTCTGAAAGAGCTGTCTTCCGGCACAAGATGTGAAATAGTAACCAGTGAGTCGAATGGAAAGTAAAAAGAGTGGGGAACTTTTAATGCCCGTACCAGCATCCTGGTAAATTCGCTGTCTGCCTTAAACCGCTGTTCGGCAGTTCTGCCCTTTATAATCCGGGCAGCCAGCGTACGCAATGAATCCTCTTTCCTTTCCAAAACTTTTCTTTCATCGCGGGTGAGCTGCGCAAAACCGGCTGAGGCCGCTAACAAAAAAAGTATGAAAAGAAAATGTTTTTTAGGCATCCAATACGTTTAAACAAAGAAAACTCAAATTGGTTACATTTATTGCGGACGGTTGAATTTTAACTAAGCTATAAAGCGCGCGCTACCGAAATAAGGTCATCAAATACTATATCAATATTTTTATCCTCTGCAGCCGGCTCTTTTCTTGTGCGCACAAGAATATTGAATGCTACTCCGAGATTACGGCCAAATTGCATATCGCTCATCGTGTTGCCAATCATTATGCTTTTGGAAAAAGTTACTTCAGGGAAATCCGCCTTTGCCTGTAAACCCATGCCGGTATTGGGTTTTCTGTTAGGGCTTGCAGGGTCTGCGTCAATGCAATAATACAGCTTGTCAATTTTGCCTCCGGCTTCTTCAATTTCGCGTAACATGTTTTTGTGGATCCGCTTCAGGTCTTCCAGTTTGGTAACACCTTTTGCGACTCCCCGTTGATTGGTTACAATAAATATTCTTCCAAACTTTCCGGTAAAAATTTTTATTGCCTCTTTTACACCATCATAAAACCGGAATTCATCCCATGTGTGAATGTAATCGTCAATCTTTTCGTGATTGATCACTCCGTCTCGGTCGAGAAATAAGGTCCAGGTTTTGTTGATAGATTTTAAATTCATGATCTTTATGTACGATGTCAGATGTTGGATGTACGATTTTCAACAACTATTCCTGTTTGCCCGATGACTTTTTGACTAATGACCCATAACTAATGAGCAGTTCTTTCTGCGCCCTTTCATAATCTTCCGGTATGCCAATATCTATAAAATATCTATCCTGTTCAATGCCATAGAATTTTCGTTTCCCCGTAAATTTTTCGAGATAATCTTTTTCAAAAGAAAATTTTTCAGGGAAAGTCTCCTGTTTAAAACGCGCTATGTTCAGTGCATACACCCCGCCATTGATCAGACCGGATGGATAAAAATGTTTTTCTTTAAATGACCTGATGGACTGGTCACTGTTGAGCTCCACTACTCCATAGCGGTCGAAATTTTTCATAGGCTTCAGGCATAACGTACAATCTGCATCCTGCCGCAGGTGAAAATTACTTATTGCATTTACATCTATTGAAAATAAAGTATCGCCATTTACAATAATAACATTCTCACCACTTGTCTTCTCCAATGCCAACCGGATTGCCCCGCCGGTTCCAAGCGGTTCCTTCTCTGTTGAAAATTGATAATTCTTAATTGTCAATTGATCAGAAGAACTTTCTATATAATCAATAATGTCCCCGCTTTTATATCCGAGAGAAAAAATAAAATCAGTAATACCCTCTTTCCTGAGATGTGATAAAACGTAGTACAGGAAAGGATTTCCGTTTACCGGCGCCATACATTTGGGTACATCCGAAACAACTGATCTGAGCCTGGTTCCCAAACCGCCTGCAAGAATGATTGCTTCTTTAATCATGGGTGTCGGCAAAATAAATTTCTTCTACCAACTGGCAAATAATGTGCCCCAGCATAATATGACTTTCCTGGATTCTCGGCGTATCGTCAGAAGGCACATTGATTAGGTAATCGGCAGAATTTTTAAGCTTGCCTCCCGTAGAACCGGTAAAGGCTATCGTGGTCATCTTTTTTTGTTTTGCTGCTTCAAACGCGCTGATAATATTTTTACTGTTACCTGAAGTGCTCAGTCCAACCAATACATCCCCTTCGTTACCAATACCTTTTATTAATCTTGAATACACAACATCGTAGCTGTAATCATTTGCAACAGCGGTCAAATAAGAGGTATTGCAGTGCAATGCCTCCGCAGGCAATGCATCACGATCCGTATAAAAACGCCCGCTGAATTCAGCAGCCAGATGCTGGGCATCCGCAGCGCTTCCCCCGTTTCCGCAAAACAATACTTTATTGCCCTTCTCAAAAGCCTTTACGATGATGTTTACACAGCCTGATACAGCTTGCAATAGTTTTTCATCGGCGAGCACTTTTGTTTTTACATCCACAGAGGCCTGTATAATATTTTTTATTTTTTCCATGTTTTTTCGTTTATGCGCTCCAGGTAGTTAAACCATATTTGGTAAACGTATAGCTTTTTACCTCCCCGCCAAATTTATTCAATTCATTTATTACCGCATGATGGGTATTTCCCGGGCAATAAAATATCATGAAGCCGCCGCCGCCCGCGCCACTGATCTTTCCACCGGTAGCGCCGGCTTTTTTTGCAGCCTGGTATATTTGTTCAATACGGTCATTGCTGATATTATGTGCCATCCGGCGTTTTTGCTGAAATCCAAAATCAAGAATCTCTCCGAAGTCATTCAGCTTGCCTTTCAGCAATGCTTCTTTCATCATGCGGGCCTGCTCTTTGAGCTGGTGCATTGCTTCAATGCTTTTTTCATTTCTGTTGTGCACATTTTTTACCTGCTCCCTGATGATGGCGGCGCTTTCACGGCTGTTGGCCGTAAAATAAAGCACCAGATTATTTTCCAGCTCATGCAAATACTGCGATTTAATTCTTAATGGATTCACGATTACTTTATCTCCTTCATAAAATTCCATAAAATTTACACCGCCAAACATGGCGGCATATTGATCCTGCTTACCACCGGCAAGCTTCAGATCTTCCCGTTCTATCTGGTAGGCGAGGTGAGCAATATCGTAATCACCCAACGGAAGCTTAAGCATTTCCACAAAGGCGCCGATAATGGCAACTACCAAAGTGGAGGAAGTGCCGAGTCCGGAACCGGCAGGTGCATCTACCGCAGTTGACAAGCGAAAGCCCTGCACAGGCATACCAAAATCTTTTTGAATACGGTTGTATACTCCCTTTAATAAATCCAGCATGCCATCAATGGGTAACCCGGAGGCGTATTCGAAAACCTGTTGTTCCTTTCTGTCAAGCGCCTCCACAATTATTCTGGATTCATTCAATGGCTCTATATTGGCGTAGGCAAATAAGGATACGGTGGCATTTAAAATAGCTCCGCCAAACTGGTCGCTGTACGGACTTACATCAGTGCCGCCGCCGGCAAGGCCGATTCGCAAAGGAGCTTTACTACGATAGATCATTCTTTTTAATTTAATAAGCCAGTAATGGCTTTCACCATGTTTTCCCAGCTGTATTTTTTCTTTTCTTCGCGAAGTTGAGGTAAAAAAAAGTCTTCTCCCAAATCAAAGTATTCTTTTATTTTTTGTGCAATACTTTCCGGGTTTGGTTCGGCGATCAATCCGACCTTTCTGTCAGGAACCAACGAGGGCAATCCTCCCACATTGGTTACAATCATGGGGATTTCAAAATGATAGGCGAGGGGCGTAACGCCGCTCTGGGTAGCATTTCTGTAAGGCTGTACCACGCAATCAGCAGCGCATAAATAATATTTCACCCTACTATCGGTGATGAATTCCGTATGTACAATCAACTCATTTTTAATGCCGGGATCATTCAGCAAATCGTGATAATTTTTTTCGTCTTCATAAAATTCGCCTGCAATTAGCAGTTTGAGATTTGAAATGCTTCTCTGCTGGTGAATGATCTTCATTGCCTGCAATAAAATATCTAACCCTTTATATTTTCTTATAAATCCAAAGAATAAAATTATTTTGGCTTCCTGCGGAATATTGAGTTTCGCTCTGGCTTCCTGTCTGCTGATTTTTCCGCCGAAATTATCATACAAAGGATGAGGTACGAACTTTACGGGTTTCCCCTTGGCAAAGGAATGAAGATCATGGAGTACTTTTTCACTCATCGTAATAAAGCCATCCACCGCCTTTAAAAAATATTTTGTAAATGCAGTATCACCGGGGCGCTTCTCATGAGGGAAAATATTATCTGCAATACAAATGATCTTAGTGTGATGGTTTTTTTTCACTCTCCTGAGGATCGTACCAAAGCACGGGCCCATGAAGGGAAGCCAGTATCTGACGACAATAATATCCGGCCTTAAATTTTTTAATTCGTTTCCCACGCTGATCCAGTTAAGCGGGTTCACCGAATTGATCCTCACCTTTATTGAAATATCTTTTGGTGCAGGTTCCGATGAATATTGGGTGGTTCCGGGGAAAAGAAATGACGGATATTGATAGGAAAAGGTATAGATGGATGTTTCATAACCCTCCTGCATAAACGCTCTTGCCAGCCTTTCATCATAAGAGGCAAGTCCGCCGCGTAACGGATGCGCAGGGCCTATAATAACAACAGATTGGGACAATCTATAAATAGTTAGGTGATAAAATTAGCGATAGTTATCTTTAGTTAATTCTCTCTTCAATAAGATAAGTGTTTCGCTCTGCGCCGTTGCGGGAAATAAGCTCGGCAAGAAAACCGGCAAGAAATAATTGGGTACCGATGATCATGGCGAATATGGCAAAGAAAAACAAGGGCCTTTGTGTTAACCCGGTTTGATCGAAAAAGAATTTGGATATGGTCAGATACAAAAAAATGGCCAGCCCGATTATAAATGAAAGCGTGCCCCATGAACCAAAGAAATGCATTGGGTTTTTGCGAAACTTTCCTACAAACATTATAGATGCCAGGTCGAGAAAGCCGTTAATAAACCGGTTCCATCCAAACTTGGTGGTGCCGTATTTCCTGGGCCGGTGCTCCACTATTTTTTCACCAAACTTTTTAAATCCTGACCACTTGGCGATCAGCGGTATATAGCGGTGCATTTCACCGTATACTTCTATACTCTTTACTACTTTCTTCTTATAGGCCTTCAGCCCGCAATTGAAATCATGCAGTTTTATTTTGCTGGCCCTTCTGGTAGCTGCATTAAATAGTTTGGAAGGAATATTTTTAGAGAAAGTATTATCATATCTTTTCTTTTTCCATCCGCTCACAATGTCATACCCCCCTTCGAGCACCATTCTCCGGAGCTCAGGAATTTCATCCGGGCTGTCCTGTAAGTCGGCATCCATGGTGATAACCACATCGCCTCCCGCGGTTTTAAACCCTTCATTCAATGCAGCGCTTTTTCCGTAGTTGCGCTGAAACCGTATGGCCCTGATATGGGGATTGTTTTTTTTCAGCTCAGTAATTACATTCCAGGAGTTATCCGTGCTTCCATCATCTACAAAGATAATTTCGTACGAAAAATTATTTTCGTCCATCACGCGGCGTATCCATGCTTCCAGTTCCGGTAAAGATTCGGCTTCATCCAACAGTGGTACTACAACAGAAATATCCATTACTGCCCTATTTGATTAATATCTGCTCCGATGGTGTCGGGAACTTTTTTAGTAACAGATGCACCTATCAAAGCAGCTATAACACCAATGATAAGATTAAATATAATCAGCCCGCCTATCAGAAATACCATGAAGAATTTTTTTGTAATCTCCATGGCTTTATCCATTTGGTCGGCGGGTACGTTTTTTTCCATCATATTTTTCCGGGCCTGCTCCAAAGCGGTTTCCTTGAAATCGGGAAAGATCATGTTGAAAACGATCATGTAAATAACAAGGATGGATGTCGCCACTGCGGCTACTTTAAACCCGTAAGCAAAATAATTTCCAAAAGTGGAATGATAATTTATCTGTTTCCCGTAGAAGGTAACCGCCCATATAATATAGCCGGCGAAAATTACGAGTTGCAGCCATCTTACCGGCCCGTTAACATCAATTTTTAAGAAATAAATAATGAGGCCCAGCACTATAAGAATAAGGCCCAGAATGATTCCATTCGTCATGCTGGAGGTAAATTTTTTTTCCATATTAATTTGTTTTGGTTGTAAATAATTTATTCCTGTGCAACGTTCCCAGCACAAGACCCGTCATTTTTTTGCCGATGAAGGCATTGTTTTTTGATTTGGAATGAATATCCTTTTCTTCAAATATATATTCTTTTGACGGGTCGAAGAAAGTAATGTTGGCTTTTTCGTTGAGATCTATTTTTGGTAACCCGATTCCAAAGATCTTCCTTATATTTTCAGTTTGCATTTTTATAAATGTCTCAAAAGGAATGCCACAAGCAAGCGCAGCGCCAAAAACACTTTCCAGCGTTTCCATTCCGTTCTTTGCATATTCAAACTCGCATACCTTGCTGTCCCAGTTTTGTGGCTGATGGTGCGATGCAATAAAGTCGATTGTACCCTTCTTCACCCCATTCCTTAAGGCATCCCGGTCGGCTTTGCTGCGCAACGGTGGATTTACTTTCAGGTTGGTATTGTAAGTGGCCAGCTCGTCTTCGCAAAAAAACAGGTGATACGGACTAACGGAGCAGCTTACACGAAGTTTCTCCTTTTTGGCGGCGGCAATCAATTCGAGGGATTTTGCAGCAGATATGCCGGTAAAATGAACTCTGGAACCGGTATATCTTGCCAGCTCAATATCCCTTGCTATCATCAGCTCTTCGGCCAGCGCGGGTTTGCCGGGAAGCCCCAGCCGGGTAGACATCACGCTTTCATTCATTAATCCTGACGGGCTGATGCTCTTATCATCAGGCAATTGAATAATTGTGGCGTCAATGGCCAGCACATATTCTAATGCTTTTTGCATAATGCCCGGAGACTGCACCGGATTCAAACCGTCAGAAAATGCGATCGCCCCGCTGGCAAACATATCATACATTTCACCCAGCTCTTTTCCTTCACCATTTTTTGTGACCGATCCTATTGGCAAAACATCGGCGGGTATTGTTTCGTTTTTTCGTATCAGGTATTCTACATGGCTTTTATTGCTTACGGCAGGGTTGGTATTGGGAATGATCATTACCTGGGTATAACCTCCCGCCGCTGCAGCCATTGAACCACTTTCAACGATTTCTTTAAATTCATAGCCCGGGTCACAAAAATTGGCAAAACAATCAACCCATCCCAGGGATACGTGCAGGTTCTCTTTTTCAATGACCCTGGAAGCCTTTGCTTTAATATTTTTTTCAATTGCTGTAATTACGCCATTGTCAATTAAAATATCAGGCGATTTTCCGTGAAAGGGAGAGGAAGGCGAAATGATAGTTGCTCTTCTTATTAAAACCTTCATTAGGTTCCTTAAAAATTTGGTTGCGCAAAGATAGGGTTTATGGGCAATTATTAATCGTTTGCCGCAGCCTCCTGAAAACAGCTTTCCCCGCATCAATTTAAAAGAAAGGGATATGAAAACAGGTTTTATCAGATGCAGTCAGTTTGTTTTCGTTGTCCCGTTTTCTTCTTTTTTTACAGAGTTGTCAATAACGTCCAGTAAGCCATTGGTAAAGTTATCATCCGCCAGTTGCCAGAACATGATACCATTAAGATGGTTTTTTATTGCATATTCTGTTTTGAGTGCGACAGACAATGAATCATCGTAAGTAGCCAGCAGCCTGCGTTGTGCATTAAAGGCATAAGGCGCCTGCGATACAGGATCCCAAAATTTCATAAACCCGTTAACAACATTAATCGTATCATCAAAATACCTGTACGAAAATCCCCGGTATACTTTTCCGGTTGCGTAAAGGCCGTTATTAGCCGTGTCATTTACCTGGTACATTCTTGTATAAAAAGCCGCACCAATAGCTATCTTATCAGCCGGCACTCCCGCAGCTATGAGCATTTTTACACCGTGGTCTGCAGATTCGCTTTGCCTGTCATTTGAATACAAAGGAGTATTATGCGCAGCAGCTGCATCCGGACCAAGGTCGTAGCTCATCAGGTTTACGCGATTCACCAAAGGCATTACTTTTTTC
>CAZVKO010000028.1:0-85972 GCA_964627765.1 uncultured Ginsengibacter sp.
ATTGAAATGTGATCATTTTATTCAGGAAGGCAACTATTTACCTGGCTTTTTATCGCACCATTGAGGAATTGAAATGGGTCAAATTGGTAGCTGCACAGGCAATGCAATTGCAGCTTTTTATCGCACCATTGAGGAATTGAAATCGATTGTGCAGGGTAGTGCATACTGGGCAAAAGTCTCTTTTTATCGCACCATTGAGGAATTGAAATGCAAAAAGTTTTTGAAGATTTTATACAGGCATTGGCTTTTTATCGCACCATTGAGGAATTGAAATACAGCAAACTGAAAGCACCTATGATAGTATGGTACCTTTTTATCGCACCATTGAGGAATTGAAATATTCCCGAAGGTTTCAATCCTACAGTTGGCGGTGACCCTTTTTATCGCACCATTGAGGAATTGAAATATGGCGGAACAATACAACGGCCAGGGAAAATTCGATCTTTTTATCGCACCATTGAGGAATTGAAATGACGAGCGAACGCCGAAGTGGGCGAGGATATTCTCACTTTTTATCGCACCATTGAGGAATTGAAATGTATTGGGAGGAAGCGACGCTGATGGAGACGGTAGCTTTTTATCGCACCATTGAGGAATTGAAATTACGCACAAAAATACACCTGCAGGTATAGAACAACTTTTTATCGCACCATTGAGGAATTGAAATGTCTGAATGACCATTGCGATACACGACGAGAGACACACTTTTTATCGCACCATTGAGGAATTGAAATGAGATACCAACAGGAAGACCGAGATAATTAAGCAACCTTTTTATCGCACCATTGAGGAATTGAAATCGATAAAACTCCTTGAACACAAGTTGATATGCCGCACTTTTTATCGCACCATTGAGGAATTGAAATCTTTCTATGGGTTTATGTCTTAAAAAAATTACCTGAGCTTTTTATCGCACCATTGAGGAATTGAAATTTGGAATATTGCGTTGTATCTTGGTTTATTTGCTCTTTTTATCGCACCATTGAGGAATTGAAATGGTCAAGTTAGACTTTGAAAATTCACTTTGTTGCTTCTTTTTATCGCACCATTGAGGAATTGAAATATAATGGACAAAATGAAAACGATATTCATGATACTCTCTTTTTATCGCACCATTGAGGAATTGAAATGCATGTGTATTTACATCGATGCCGAGGGAGATCTTGGCTTTTTATCGCACCATTGAGGAATTGAAATAACATCAGACATTGTAATCAATATTCCTGACATTACTTTTTATCGCACCATTGAGGAATTGAAATCTTATTGTCAACTATTTTCCCGATACCAAGTTTTTCTTTTTATCGCACCATTGAGGAATTGAAATATATACGTTGTTATATCTCCGATGCTTGGCGTATTGACTTTTTATCGCACCATTGAGGAATTGAAATGCGATAGAAGCGAAGAGCGTCAACTACAACAACAATACTTTTTATCGCACCATTGAGGAATTGAAATTGACCACGCTGTTAAGGTCTATGTCCCACGTGTCGCAACTTTTTATCGCACCATTGAGGAATTGAAATAGGGTATCTGCCATGCTATCGCCTTCTACTTCAAACTTTTTATCGCACCATTGAGGAATTGAAATTGGGAAAGCTCGCGAATGCTTTCTGTACGGCCTATACTTTTTATCGCACCATTGAGGAATTGAAATCTACCTGGTCTACACCGTCAGCAAGCGGATTTATTGACTTTTTATCACACCATTGAGGAATTGAAATCTTCCTGCTGGTAAATGTTATCTTCCAAATGTTTGGCTTTTTATCGCACCATTGAGGAATTGAAATTGAATTATTAAACTGGAAAAAATTATCTGGCGCCCGGGGCTTTTTATCGCACCATTGAGGAATTGAAATAAATAAAGGAATTGCCTATTGCAGACGCCAGGAACGGCTTTTTATCGCACCATTGAGGAATTGAAATATCCAGAATATACTGACCTGCAATTATTGTTACAAGACAAAGGAAAAAGGCATACATAGCAATTTTCCAGGCAATAGTCCTTTGCTCTTTACGAGCAAGATCATTAAAAAAGGATTAAGTATGAAAGCGGTTCCGATGGGATTTACTCCGGGAAACAGCATAATGAAGGATGCCAATACAATGTTGATATATGAAGGCATGAATTCCATATGCCTTAAACCATTTCCTGATCAGTTAAACTTGTCGCATGTTTTCTTTTTAGTGTAGCCTCTTTCACTGCATCCAAATATTTATGCAGAGTGCTCTTTCTATAAACCTGATATTCACTCCTGATTAAAATGAGAATTCGGGACCCCTTGTTTTAATTACCATTCATTCAATAAAAATTCAACACCTTTCATGAATGAAGTTATCAGCATTTCCGTTTTTGAAAAAATTAATTTACCGGCTACCTTTTACTATTGCCCGCTACAACTTTTTCAAAGCAGAAAAAGATATTATGATGACCCGCTACAACGTCTGACCGGATTGAGTTACAGGCAATAGATGCAATACCAGAAGCGATCGCTGATAAATATAACAGCACCGGCAAAGAGTAGCATGCTGCAATGAACAGAATATTACAGCTAAATAATGATTTCTTTTGAAACTTACTTTGCTGCGAAACGCCTGATGAAGTACATTTGCAATCCAATTGAATTAATTCGTAAGGAAGTTATAAAATCATACAAAGAAATGAAGAAGTTGCATCCCACTACCGAAGCCATAAGAATACAAACAGACCGTACCAGCGAAATGGAACACAGCACCCCGCTGTTTCTTACCAGCAGCTTTGTTTTTGACAATGCCGAGGATATGCGTGCAGCTTTTGCAGATGAAACCACTGACAATATTTACAGCCGCTTTAGCAATCCTAACGTAACCGAATTGGTTGATAAAATGATAGCATTGGAAAATGCAGAAGCAGGCGTGGCTACTGCTACCGGTATGAGCGCCGTGTTTGCAAGCTTTATGGCCTTATTGAAAAACGGCGATCATTTAATATCATGTGAAGCCGTCTTCGGCAGTACACACAATATTGTAAAAAAATATTTGCCCAACTATGGCATCGAATGCACCTGCGTGAGCGCCCGTAATCCCGGTGAATGGGAAAAGGCAATCAGGCCAAATACAAAAATGATATATCTCGAAACACCTACCAATCCGGGCCTTGAAATAATCGATCTGCAAAAGGTAAGCTCGCTTGCAAAAAAGCACAACATTATCGTGTGCGTGGATAATTGCTTTGCAACGCCGGTAATTCAGCGACCGATAGATTTTGGCGCCGATCTTGTTGTTCATTCTGCCACTAAATGGATCGATGGGCAGGGAAGAATATTAGGCGGAATAATAGCGGGAAATAAAAAATTAATCCAACAGATCTTTTCGTTTTGCCGTAATACAGGGCCAGCGCTATCTGCATTCAATGCATGGGTGTTGAGCAAAAGCCTGGAAACGCTCGATGTACGCATGGACCGGCATGCAGCGAATGCCCTGCATATTGCACAGGCGCTTGAGCACCATCCTAAAATTGCGTGGCTGAAATACCCTTACCTCAAGAGCCATCCGCAATATGATATTGCTATAAAGCAAATGAAGAACGGGGGCGCCATTATTTGTTTTGAGCTCAAAGGGGGAATAGAAAGCGGAAGAAAATTTTTGAACAGCCTCGAATTGCTTTCGCTGACTGCCAATCTTGGTGATTCGAGGAGCATTGCATCGCATCCCGCAAGCACCACGCATGGTAAACTTACCGAGGAAGAAAGGCAGCAGGTGAATATTACACCGGGGCTTATTCGAATTTCGGTAGGCCTCGAATATGCTGATGATGTATTGAATGATATTCTGCAGGCATTGGATAAATGCTGAATCTTTATTTATATAAAGGAGCAGTAAGGATGCACCTGCCAAATTTTTTCCTTTGTACGCCCGGCCTTTGCGGATTAGGGATAAAATCATCTTCAACCCGCCCGGTTTATCGCAGACTTTTCGGGATTTATCGCTTTTATAATCACATACCCGGAACGGTAAATAATTTTGCACAGAAATTGATTCGCATATAATGTGTTTTCAATTGATCTAAAAGTTACGGGCGTATGAAAAAGCATTGGAAGTTAATCATCATAATATTATTATCGGTTCCCGCAGGCGTGATAGCGCAGGATACCACTCAATCTCATATGCCGGCGCTATGGACATTGCAGGCATGTATTGAATATGCAAAGGAGAATAACATCCAGGTCAGAACAGAAAGGCTCGGCACCCATTCAGCAGAGGAAGATTTACTTGAATCGAAAGCTTCACGGCTGCCTGACCTTACGGGTTCGGCAACGCAAAACGTAGTGCATAATAACAATGCAAACCCTGTGGTAGGCGGCTTCCAGTCTCAATCCAATCTTTCCGGCAATTACGGAGTAAGCTCTGATATGGTTTTGTACAATGGCGGTTACATCAATAATGACATTAAATCAAAACAGCTTTCTGTTCAGCTCGCCAATCTCAGTGTGGCAGAAACGGAAAATAATATTACGCTCAGCATTACCCAGGCTTTCCTGAATATTTTACTGGCACAGGAAAACATCAAATCTCTTACAAATGTGCTAAGTACCTCGCAGTTGCAGCTGCAGCAGGGCCAGCACCAGTTTGATGCCGGTGCATTATCCAAATTGCAGCTGGTGCAGTTACAGGCGCAGGTGGCCACCGATGAATACGATGTTGTAAACGCCCAAAACAATTTGCGTTCGGATATTGTAACATTAAAACAACTATTGCAATTACCCACTTCCTACCATCTCCAGGTCGTGGCGCCGGATTCGGTTATTGTTCCGGAAAGGGAAGCTCCGCTGGAACAAACACAACAGCTGGCACAGAATACGAGGCCTGAAGTGAAGTATGATCAGATAAACGCTTTAATTGCACAAACGGAACTGGAAAAACTTAAAGCAGCTACACGGCCCACTGTAAGTATCGGCGCCGGCTTATCAACAGGATACTCCGATAATCAGAGCTCAAAATATTTCTCGCAGCTGAATAATAATTTTTATCAGTCGCTTGGACTGAATGTAAGCGTTCCTATACTGAACCGCCGTGTGAATAAAACCAACATTAATAAGCAAAAGATAGTAATAGAGCAATCACAACTCGCCTTACAGAATACGCAAATGGTATTGAATCAGCAGGTAGAGCAGGCATACATTAACCTGCAAAATGCACAGGCCCAGTATTCGGCCGCCGATACGGAGCTGCAGGCAAATAAGGAAAGCTATGACATTACCAATCAGCAAATGCAGCTTGGCGCTATTAACCTGGTGCAATTGCAACAGGAAAAAACATTGTATTTACAATCATTGCAGGCGTATTTGCAGGCAAAGTACACGGCGGTCCTGTATGATAAAATATATAATTTTTACGCAGGAACTCCTGTAAGCTTTTAAAGATGTTTAAATATTGATAGAATGAAAAAGTTCAAATGGATCATCTGGCTAATTATCATCGCAGCAGTGGCTGCAGGAATCTGGTACTGGCAATCAAAAAAAGATGAAAAAATTATTGTGCTCCAGACGCAGCATCCGGTAATGGGCTCGCTTACCAATTCAGTTACTGCTACCGGCACCATTCAACCGGTAGATACGGTAGCGGTAGGTACTCAGGTATCAGGTACCATAAAAAATGTGTTTGCCGATTTTAATACAACCGTAAAGAAAGGCCAGTTGCTTGCTCAAATCGATAAGACATTATTTCTTGCACAGGTACAGCAGATCACTGCAAATCTTCAGTCGGCGCAGGCCAATCTCGAATATCAGAAAGGCAATTATGAAAGACAAAGCAAGCTGTATGATGTGGGCGCTATCAGTAAAGCCGATCTCGAAACGGCTCAATATAACTATAATAGTGCGAAAGATAATGTGAGCAGCCTGGAAGCACAATTAAAATCCGCCAATCAAAATTTATCTTTCACAGATATTTATTCGCCCATAGACGGAACCGTGCTTTCAAGAAGCATCAGCGCAGGGCAAACGGTAGCCGCAAGCTTTAATACTCCCGAATTATTCAGTATTGCAAAAGATTTAACCAAAATGCAGGTGCAGGCTGCTGTGGATGAGGCCGACATCGGCAATGTAAAGCCAGGTCAGCGGGTCAGCTTTACAGTAGATGCATTTCCAAAAGATACATTTTCCGGCATTGTTAAAGAAATACGTCTCCATTCTGCGGTTTCTGCCAACGTGGTTACTTATACCACCATTATTGACGCACCCAACGGGGATATGAAGCTAAAACCCGGCATGACGGCAACCATTTCAATTTATACAAAAGAAGTAGATAATGTAATGCTGATACCCGCGAGCGCTTTACAGTTCAGGCCGGATTCCGTTCTTGCCAAAATATATACCATCGAAGGCGGCTTCAATGGCGGCGGAAATAAATTGCATCATGGCAGAGGCAGTAAAAACGGTATAACGCCACCCTCCGGCGAACAAGGCAGCGATACTGCTTCGGCACAGCGGGCACTGGTATGGCTGAAAAATGACAGCACGCTTACCCCTCATCCAATTATGATTGGCATGAATGACGAAACACAGGCGCAGGTGATCTCGGGGCTCACGTTGAATGACCTTATTGTTACCGGCTATTCGCAAATAACCAAAGCGGAAAGCAATGCGCAAAACAACAGCCCGTTTATGCCACGGCGCCCGGGAAGAAATAACAACCGTAATGCCGGCGGCCCGCCGCGTTAAAAAAAAGGAATAGAACGGCAATGAGCCCGGCGGGTAAACGAAAAATATGATAGAATACCATGGCAGCAACAATAGTTGATATTAAAGATTTGAAACGCGAGTTTAAAATGGGAAGCGAAACAGTTCGTGCCCTGAGAGGAGTTTCATTTTCGGTAAATGAGGGCGAATTCGTTACCATTATGGGAAGCAGCGGCTCTGGCAAAACCACCCTGCTGAATATATTAGGGTGTCTGGATAAGCCTACTTCAGGAGATTATTTGCTGGATGGTGTAAACGTAAAACAACTTTCAAGAAATGAGCTTGCAAGATTAAGAAACAGGAAAATAGGATTTGTATTTCAATCATACAATTTACTGCCAAGAACATCAGCTATTGAAAATGTGGAATTGCCGCTTTTATACAATTCAGGCATCTCATCGGGTGAACGGAAGCGAAAGGCGGAGCAATCCTTAGCCTCTGTAAAGCTGGAAGACCGGGCAGGGCATTTACCCAATCAGTTGTCCGGCGGCCAGCAGCAGCGTGTGGCTATTGCCCGTGCACTGGTAAATGAACCGGTAATGATACTTGCGGATGAAGCTACCGGAAACCTGGATTCGCGGACCTCTTACGAAATCATGTCGTTGCTGCAGGAGCTGAATCAACAGGGTAAAACGATTGTATTTGTAACGCATGAGCCTGATATTGCATCGTTCAGCAGCAGAACAATTACCTTAAAGGATGGCCACCTGATCAGGGATGAAAAAAATAAGAATGTACGTTCTGCAAAGGAAGTGCTGGCATCGTTGCCTGTAAATGATGATTATTAAAAACTAAAAAGATGAACCTGTTTAACCTGTTAGGACTCGCATGGAAGGCGCTGCTTCGAAACAAGCTGCGCGCCTTTCTTACTATGCTCGGCATCATCATAGGCGTGGGTTCTGTAATTACCATGGTTGCCATCGGGGAAGGATCTAAGGCAAGTATCCGCAGCCAGCTTTCCAGCATGGGCTCCAATATGATCAATATAAGGCCTTATAGCACCTTTACCGTAGGCGGGGGAGCAAGGCTGGGTAACAGCGGAGATTTACAAACTTTAAAATTAGACGATGTAACGGCTATTGAAAAGAATGCAAAATTTGTTACTGCCGTATCTCCCGGTGTAAATACAAATGGGCAGGCAATCAATGGATCCAACAACTGGCCTACACAAATGCAGGGGGTAAGCCCCGACTATCTTACTATCAGGGACTGGCCATTGAAAAGCGGGGTGATATTCAGCGACGCAGATATTACAACCGCTGCGAAAGTTTGCCTGCTGGGGCAAACAGTAGTTAATAACCTTTTCGCTGCCGGAGCGAATCCGGTCGGCGCTATTATTCGTTTCAACAAAATACCGTTCACTGTTATTGGTGTTCTTGCCACAAAAGGCGAAAACAGCTTCGGTCAGGATCAGGACGATATTATTATAGCCCCTTATACCACGGTGCAAAAAAGATTGTTGTCTATACCTTATATTCAGACAATTTATGCCTCGGCCGCAGATGAGGCGCACTCCGATACGGCAACAGCCGAAATAACCGCCATCCTCCGCAGGGATCACAAGCTGCAACCGGGAGAAGATGATGATTTCAGTATTCGTACACAGGCAGAGCTCATCAGCACTATCAGCTCCACCAGCCAGCTACTCACGGTATTGCTTGCTGCTATTGCCGGTATTTCATTGGTAGTAGGTGGCATTGGCATTATGAATATAATGTATGTGTCAGTAACCGAAAGAACAAAAGAGATCGGTTTGAGAATGTCTATCGGCGCAAGGGGACTGGACATATTACTGCAGTTTCTTGTAGAAGCTATATTAATCAGTATTACAGGCGGCATAATTGGCGTGGTGCTGGGCATTGCCGCATCCAGCCTTGTTACCTACTTTTTAAAATGGCCAACGCTCGTTTCCGAATCTTCGATAATATTATCATTCATGGTTTGTGCCGTTACGGGTGTATTCTTCGGGTATTATCCCGCACAAAAGGCATCCAGGCTTGATCCTATCGAAGCATTACGATACGAATAAAGGGTCATTTTCGTTTACACGTTACCGTTATATTAACGGGAAATAAATACATCATGCAGCAAAATTTTTTTAAAAACAAAAATGGCATCCTTTTATTGCATATAGCTGCGTGGATCGTTGTATTATCTCTCCCTTATCTGCTCATCTACAGCCCATCAAGAGATAACAGGCCTCCCCAGGATCGCTCGGGCTTTTTTTACCTGAGCCTTCTTACAGATGTATGCTGGGTGGGATTATTTTATCTAAACCTGTACGTACTTACGCCGGTGCTTTTTATACGGAAAAAATATTTCTTGTTTGCCGTGGCGCTCCTTAGCGCATTTATAGTGATCATGGGTATACACTGGATGCTGTTTGACCTGTTTATTAAAACGCGCCCTTTTATACTTCCGAATTCTGTCGGATTTAATCTTTTGCCGTTTATACTCACCGCAGCCGCCAGCACTACCTATTACATGATACAGGAGCGTAGCGCTGCCGAAAAATTCTTGCTGCAAAAGCAGCAACAAAATTTAAAAACGGAATTGTCTTTTCTGCGGTCGCAGATAAGCCCTCATTTTTTATTTAATGTTCTGAATAATATGCTCGCGCTGTCACGGATGAAGAGTGATCAGCTTGAGCCCACCATATTCAAGCTTTCTTCGCTGATGCGATATATGCTGTATGAAACAGATGAGGAAAAAGTTCCGCTGAGAAAAGAAATTGAATACCTGCAAAGCTATATTGACCTGCAGCGGCAGCGACTCGGCAAAAATGTGAGGGTAACCGTTTCCATGCAAAGCTGCAATGAGCCGTATTATATAGCGCCCATGCTGCTGATCCCGTTCATTGAAAATGCATTCAAACACGGAATAGGAAATATTCCCGATCCGCAAATAGATATAGAGCTGCAGACAAAAAACGACATTTTATATTTTATTGTAAGAAATAAATTCTCACAGGAAGCGGCAGAAATAAAAGACAAAACTTCCGGCATTGGTCTTGCCAATGTAAAAAGAAGACTTGAAATCCTGTACGACAAAAACTATAGCCTGCTCATTTCTCAAAAAAATAACTGGTTTATTGTTTCTTTGCAGTTAAACCTGCGCTAATGATAAACTGCATTGCGGTAGATGATGAACCACTGGCTTTACAGCTGCTGGAAGGCTACATCAGTAAAGTACCCTTTTTAAAATTGATGGCAACATGCAGCGGTGCTTATGAGGCGAGAGAAGCTTTACAAAAGCACCACGTTGACCTTATTTTTATCGACATACAAATGCCCGGCCTTACCGGGCTTCAGTTTGTACAAAGCCTTACCACGAGGCCCATGGTCATCCTGGTAACCGCGTATGAAAAATTTGCGATGGAAGGCTTTAACCTGAATGTGGTAGATTATCTTTTAAAACCTATCGAGCTTACCCGCTTTATTCAGGCATGCAATAAGGCAGAAGAATTGTACCAGCTGAAGAAACTTCGTTCTACGGGTACCATCAGCCCTGATTATTTTTTTGTAAACGCAGATTACAGCCTCGTAAAAATAATGTTTGATGATATTATGTGGATCGAAGGCCTGAAAGACTATGTAAAGATCCACGTAAAATCTTCATCAAAACCAATGATGATACGAACTACACTTAAGGCAATCGAAGACGAATTATCACCATCCAGATTTATCAGGATTCACCGTTCGTACATCGTTTCCATCGGCGCCATTACATCCATTCGTAAAAATAGTATCAGCATTAACGATACGGAACTCCCTGTCGGGGATACTTACAAAGAGGTAATCTACCATCTTACGGGAAGAAACGGAATCTGACTGGCACGCGTAAACGAAAATATTACTTCTGATTTTCCGGCCTCAGGCTCCTCACTGTTTTACCGGCCTGCCACATTTCGCTATCGGCAAGCTCTTTCAGTTCCACTTCCAGTTTTTCACGGTAGTCGGGCTTGCTGTTGCTGGCGATAGAGCGACCGGCTTCTCTCCCCTCCGCTACTTCGGTATACAATTCATGGAATACCGGTAATGTTGCATCGCGAAATTTCTTCCACCAATCCAATGCACCGCGTTGCGCGGTGGTACTGCAATTGGCATACATCCAGTCCATACCATTTTCTGCTACCAGCGGCATCAGGGATTGTGTCAATTCCTCCACCGTTTCATTAAATGCTTCTGAAGGCGAATGTCCGTGCGCTCTCAACACCTGGTATTGCGCAGCAAAGATTCCCTGGATAGCGCCCATCAGGGTGCCGCGCTCACCGGTAAGATCGCTGTATACTTCTTTTTTAAAGGTAGTTTCAAATAAATAACCTGAGCCTATGGCAATGCCTAAAGCAATTACGCGATCAAATGCCTTGCCTGTAGCATCCTGGTAAATGGCATAGCTGCTGTTCAACCCCCTGCCCTGCAAAAACATTCTGCGGAGTGACGTACCGGAGCCTTTAGGCGCCACCAGGAAGACATCTACCTCTTTGGGCGGTATAATTCCTGTCTGATCGTTGTAGGTAATTCCGAAACCATGGGAAAAATAGAGCGCTTTGCCCGGAGTTAAATATTTTTTTACGGCAGGCCACATGGCAATTTGCGCTGCATCACTCAGCAAATAACAAATGATGGTTCCTTTTTGCAAAGCTTCTTCTATTTCAAAAAGTGTTTTACCTTCTACAAAACCATCGCGGACAGCCTTATCCCAGCTTTTGGAATTTTTGCGCTGGCCAATTATTACATTAATTCCGTTGTCCTTTTGATTCAAGGCCTGGCCCGGCCCCTGAACGCCGTAACCAATTACCGCTACTACTTCATCTTTCAAAACCTGTTGCGCCTTTGATAAAGGAAATTCTTCGCGTGTAACCACATTCTCTTCTGTTCCGCCAAAGTTTAATTTTGCCATGTTGTATGTTTTTTTATAATTAAAGTTTTTAAAATATTATTTTCGTTTAACCCTATCCGTTAGTTTACCTTGTCAGAAATCTGCAGCCGGCCCGGAACCGGACTGCAAAGAAAAAATAATTTTTGATAAAACTATTTTTCCCTGTCAATTTTTTGATTGAATGAAATCCGGTTGTTAAACGGATCATTTACAGTAAAAGTCAATGCGCCATAAAAGGTCTCCTCCAATCCGGGCCTGTTGTATTTATATTGCCTGCCGATCAGCTCAGCATGATACGCTCTTACCCCCTCGCACCAGACAAATACATGTGTACCGGGCGTACCATCCCCGTGATGTTCGCTCAAATGCAAGGTGATCCCATCCCTTTCCACTTCCATATATACCGGTGTATTTTCTTCAAAGCGATGCTCCCATACTACGGTAAACCCCAGCCAGTCGCGATAAAATTCCAATGCCTTCGCATAATCGAAAATGCGTAAAACGGGTATTATTTTTTCTGCCTTCATACTTACATGGTAAATACCTCTTCCTGCCGGTCCAGGAATTCATTTTCTATAACGCTTTCGCCGGGTTCCGCCGCTTCAAATTCTTTCAACTTTTCGTGGAAGCCTGCGCTGGCTTTAATAATAGCCACTCTGGCACTGCGTACAAATTCAATCAGGCCGTAAGGCTCCAATGCTTTTATCAGACTATCCACTTCTTCCCTGTGACCCGTGGTTTCGAATACTGTGTAGTCTTTCCTGATCACAACGGCATTGGCCCCGTATTGACGCAATAATCTTTCAACACTTACTTTCTCCGCTATTACATTTGTCGGCACTTTATACAAAGCAAGCTCCTGCCAGATGATCTCATCATTGGTATTATAATACGCCTTTAATACTTCTACCTGCTTTTCAATTTGCCTGCAGAGCTTGCGCACCACGTCTTCTGTTTCATTTATCAGAATAGTAAAGCGATGCACGCTGTCTATTTCAGAAGGTGAAGTATTCAAGCTTTCAATATTGATCTTTCTTCTTGAAAAAATAATAGCTATGCGATTAAGCAACCCTATCTGGTTTTCTGTATAAACCGTGATGGTATATTCCTGTTTCATAATTTTTTTACTTTAATACTGTACTAATTATTTTACGGCGATTACACGCAATCTTTTATAATCAGCGTACCATTTGCCGTTTTTGAATTGTAATGGCCTGATCTTTTCCTGGGTTTCTTTCAAAATCATTTCGACATCTTGTGCGTTGATACCAGTGAGATACCCACCGGCAAACATTTTTAGCCAATCTATAATCCCGTTCTGATCATCTGCTAATTCAGTTTCACGATTAAAATGCAACGCATACGTTACCCGGAAACCGCACTGTTCCAATAATGTAGCATATTCTCCGATCGAAGGAAAACACCACAGCGTTCTGCCTGCCTGCTCATGGTATCCGTATTGCTCCAGGCTTTTTTTAAGAGCAGCAAGAATATTCTGAACATTTCCTTTCCCGCCCATTTCCATTATGAATCTTCCGCCTGCATCCAGGTTTTCATAAATACAGTCAATCGCTTTTTCTTTTTCCAAAACCCAATGCAAAACGGCGTTTGAAAAAATTGCGTCGAAGGGTCGATCAAAATGAAAATCTGTTGCAGACCTCTTGTAGAACTGCAATTCCGGAAACTGTACCTTTGCTTTTGCAATCATCTCTTCGCTGTTATCAATACCTGTAACATCGGTGCCTCTTGCGGCAATCATATTCGTGAGATAACCCGTTCCGCAACCAAGATCAAGAATTCTCTCGCCTTCTTTTGGCTGAAGCAGTTCCACCAAATCTTCCCCGTATTTAAACACAAAACTGTGCTTCCCGTCGTATAACGATGCATTCCATTTTGTATTTGCCGGCGCTGTCATATAAAAGATTGATTATTGTGAATCCTGTAATTATTTATCATTTCAAAAGAACCGCCCTTTTATTATTTTAGCCTGATCTCTGCCACGCTGCATCCCTGCGGCACCATCGGGAACACATTATTTTCCTTACCCACCATTACCTCAAGCAGGTAGGGCCCTTTGTGTGCAAGCATTCCTTTCAGCGCTGCCTTGAGATCTTTCCTGTCTTTTACAGATTTACCTTCTATACCATACCCTTTTGCAATGGTTACAAAATCCGGGCTCTGGATATCCACGAAAGAATATCTTCTCTGATGAAAGAGTTCCTGCCACTGACGTACCATGCCCAGGAAGTTATTGTTCAGAATCAGGATTTTTACTTCCGCCCCGAATTGCATAATGGTGCCCAATTCCTGTATGGTCATTTGAAAACCCCCGTCGCCGATAATGGCCACTACAGTTCTTTCGGGTGCGCCATATTTTGCACCGATAGCAGCCGGCAACGCAAAACCCATCGTACCGAGACCGCCGGATGTAACATTACTATTGCTTTTTTCAAACTTTGCATAGCGGCAGGCTACCATTTGGTGCTGGCCAACATCGGTCACAATTACTGCATCTCCCTTCGTCAGTTCATTTAATGCATCCATTACTTCGGCCATGCTCATTTCATCAGTATCAGGATGCATTTCTTTTTTAATCACCAAATCTTCTTCCTGCTTTGTATGATCTTTAAATTGCTGCAACCAGGCTTTATGTTCTGTTTTTTTAACGAGCGCCGTAAGCACCGGAAGTGTTTCTTTGCAATCTCCCCATACCGGCACATCGGCCTTCACGTTCTTATCAATTTCTGCCGGATCGATATCGAGATGTATTATTTTCGCCTGCTTCGCATATTTATCCAGGCGACCGGTAACACGATCATCAAAGCGCATGCCTACTGCAATCAGCACATCGCATTCATTGGTTAATACATTGGGTCCGTAATTTCCGTGCATTCCCAGCATGCCCACGTTTAAGGGATGATCAGTAGGCAAAGCGCTCAATCCAAGTATCGTCCAGGCAGCAGGAAGGCCTGCCTTTTCAATAAATGTTCTGAATTCTTTTTCCGCCCTGCCGAGAATGACCCCTTGTCCAAAAACTACGAACGGCTTTTTTGCCTCATTAATCAATTGCGCAGCCTGCTCAATATATTGTTTGCGAATAATGGGCTTGGGGCGATAACTACGGATATGGTCGCATTTTTCATAACCCTTATAATCAAATTTCTGAATCTGCGCATTTTTGGTAATGTCAATTAAAACGGGCCCGGGGCGTCCGCTTCCTGCTATATAAAATGCTTTTGCTAATACTGCAGGAATTTCTGTAGCATCGGTTACCTGGTAATTCCATTTCGTAACGGGCGTTGTAATATTGAGCACATCCGTCTCCTGGAAAGCGTCGGTACCCAGCAAATGCGCGAACACCTGGCCGGTAATGCAAACAACCGGTGTGCTGTCTATTTGTGCATCTGCCAGACCTGTTACAAGATTGGTAGCACCGGGGCCGCTTGTTGCAAATACAACTCCCACTTTCCCCGATGTGCGTGCAAACCCCTGTGCTGCATGAACGGCGCCCTGCTCATGCCGGACGAGTATGTGCTTTATCTTATCATCATAGTCGAAAAGCGCATCATAGATGGGCATAATAGCACCCCCGGGATAACCAAAAATGGTGGTAACGCCTTCTGCCAGCAGCGATAGCAGCACCGCTTCACTGCCACTGATGTTTTTGGTTTTGTTTTCTGTAGTTTTTTCTTTTGTTAATTCAAGTGTTTCCATAACAAAATTTTTATTTTTCTCGAAACAGGAAAGCGATCTCATTTCACTTGCCTTTTATAAAATTGATTTCTATTTTTTTCTGTAGACTCCCAATAAATCGGTTGAACCGACTTTTGTGAATCCTGCCTGGCGCAACATAGTCACCAGCTGACCGCGGTGATATGTTGCGTGATTGACGACGTGTGCAAACAACTGGTAGTAAGGCATTGAAAAAGCTTCGCCATTTAACCTTTTAAAATCA
This sequence comes from uncultured Ginsengibacter sp., assembly GCA_964627765.1. Taxonomy (GTDB): domain Bacteria; phylum Bacteroidota; class Bacteroidia; order Chitinophagales; family Chitinophagaceae; genus Ginsengibacter. The sequence continues at coordinate 15,559 of CAZVKO010000028.1, forward strand.
AGATTTGTATTCAAATCGTTTTCATTAAAATCATCAACAAACAATTTGAATTCTTCTGATGTTTTTTTCCAAAGCTTTATATGTTCATCTTTTGTTCCCTTATAAGTTGATTGCAGCCATTCTGCCGGTTGTTTTTTAAATCTTTGCAACCATGCATTTTCTGCGCTTATAATATGCAATACAGTTTCCCTTATGCTGTTAAAACTGCTAATGATTTCCCGGCTCCATTGTTCATCAGAAATTTGCTCAAGCCAGCCGCAAACAATTGCATTTGCCCACAAATTATATGCTGCTAATTCTTTAAAATATTGTTGTGTCATGATTGGTTGATGGTATTATTTTTTATCACTATAATCATAATCAAAATTGTTCTTCAACTCTTCTTCAATTTCAGTAATTACTTCTTGTATCTGTGGTACCAGCTTTACTTTTTGATCTTTTATTTCATGCACCATATTTCTTTGCCAAATAATTTCAAACCGCACACCAGGATCATTTATATATCCTGATATAAGTGAATTTCCTTCCGGCGCTGTTGGCACTTTAGAACCGATATACTGAACATATTGATTGCGTCTTTCCGTAAAAATTATCAAATCAGATGCCTGCCTGTCTGGTAATGTAACGCCATATAGTTTAGTTATATCCTGCAACAATTTTGGGTTTTCAATCAACCTTAAATAACCGGAAGATTTAAAACTTTCAAAGCGACTATTATCAAATTCAAAACCAAGCATGTTTGTAAGATTACCACTGTTGTCATCCATAAATTTTTTATCAACTCTATTCTCATTAATCTGTGCATAGATAGTATCGTAATAATTTATGGTATGCTGATAATGTACAATATCAGTATCCAATTTATCTGCCGTTATTTTTAAATCATTCATTGTTCCAATCAAAAATTCTTTTTCAATTTTTCTTTCATGTATGTGATCATTCCAGTTGTGAAACCAAAGTGTAATACTAACTGCAATAACAATGATGATTATCTCACCAAGAAATTCCTTGATTCTTCCCCACCAGGTTTTTTCTTTGTCCGCAATAGCATGTATTGCCTTATTTGCATGTTGTATTATTTTTTCTTCAGACATATTTTTTCAAAAATTTTGCCTCTGTTATTTAAAACCTATTCGTTTTCGTTCATCCCATTTTCGCTGAGATGCTTTTTCATCCAGTAAATTTTCTAAAGCATCGTATATCTGATTAAGCTGTACATCGTGTTCGCCTAATTTTTCTTTTAATTCTTTTATTTGTTCTTTTATGTCGCTTTGTTGTATTAATATTTTTCTTACTTCTACAAATGCCCGCATGATAGCGATATTCATGTTGATCGCCTTATCGCTGTTTAATAGACCGCTGAGCATAGCTACTCCTTGTTCTGTGAAGGCATAAGGAATCTTTCTTGTTCCACCCCAACTTGATGTCACAGTTTGTGATATCAAGAAATTAGCAGGTTGCTCCAAGGTCACAGTTTGTAGCCTTTTATTTCCTTTATTTTCAGTTGATTGAAAACTTGAAGTCACAATTTGTGACCTCAAACCATTCCACTCCTTCTTAGTAAGTTGAAACATGAAATCTTTGGGAAAGCGTTTTATGTTTCGCTTTACTGCCTGATTTAACACTCTTGTCTCTACCTCATATAAAGCAGCCAAATCGAAATCAAGCATAACGCGCTCACCGCGGATATCGTAAATCCTGTTTTGTATGCTTCTTATTACCTGCATACCCCCGGCCCCTAAAGGGGAGCGCTCTAAATTGTTTAAATAATATGCCTTCATAATCATATATATTTACCGCTTCGGGAAGCGGAGACACTAGTCTTCATCCGTCACACACCCTTCCGCTGCTGTCTTTACTACTCTCGCATATTTATATAAGATACCTTTAGTTGCTTTTGGTGCCGGTTTCTTCCAGGCGGCTCTGCGTTTTGCAATTTCTTCATCACTTACTTTTAAAGTAATTGTATTTTTTACTGCGTCAATTTCAATGATATCATCATCCCGCACCAGGGCAATCAATCCCCCTTCATACGCCTCAGGCGTGATATGCCCGACTACAAACCCATGGGTACCGCCACTGAATCTTCCGTCGGTGATCAATGCAACCGATTTACCCAAACCCGCGCCGATTATAGCGCCGGTTGGCTTCAACATTTCAGGCATGCCGGGTGCACCCTTCGGGCCTATATTTCTGATCACCACCACATCGCCCGGATGCACACGTTTTGATGCAAGGCCTGCGATCAAATCGTGCTCACCATCGAATACTCTTGCAGTACCTTCAAAACGTTCTCCTTCTTTTCCGCTGATTTTTGCAACACTGCCACCTTCTGCAAGGTTGCCATACAATATTTGCAAATGACCGGTTGTCTTTAACGGCTTTTCAAGAGGCATAATAATATCCTGTTTGTCAAAATCGAGATCCGGAGCATTCTTCAGATTCTCTGCAACAGTTTTTCCGGTTACGGTGATACAATCACCATGCAACAAACCTCTGCTCAACAGATATTTCATTACTGCCGGCACACCGCCCTGCTGATGCAGGTCCTGCATCAAATATTTTCCGCTCGGCTTAAAGTCTGCCAGCATGGGAACTTGATTGCTGATAGTCTGAAAATCATCCTGCGTTAAAGGCACGCCTACGCTTTTTGCAATTGCAATCAAATGCAGCACCGCATTGGTGCTTCCGCCCAACACCATGACTACAGTAATTGCATTTTCGAATGCCTTACGGGTCATGATATCACGCGGCTTAATATCTTTCTCCAGCAACAATTTTATTGCAGGGCCGATAGCCGCACATTCTTTTTGCTTTTCTTCACTCAATGCCGGGTTGGAAGAAGAAAAAGGCAAGCTCATCCCCAAGGCCTCAATAGCGCTTGCAATGGTGTTTGCTGTGTACATGCCGCCACAGGCGCCCGCGCCGGGACAAGCATGTTGTACTATTCCTTTGAAATCGGCTTCGCTTAAGTTGCCTGCAATTTTTTGCCCCAACGCTTCAAATGCGCTGACAATATTTAAGTCTTCTCCGTTATAATGGCCCGGAGCAATGGTGCCGCCATACAGCATAATAGAAGGCCGGTTCAACCTGCCCATTGCCATAATGGTGCCCGGCATATTTTTATCGCAACCCGGAATACCAATGATGGCATCGTAATATTGTGCACCTGCATTTGTCTCGATACTATCTGCAATCAAATCGCGGCTGACCAGACTATAACGCATACCGTCTGTTCCCATGCTGATGCCATCGCTGACGCCAATAGTATAAAACCTAAGCCCGATCAGGTTTTGAGCATTTACACTTTTCTTCACTTCGGTGGCCAGATCGTTTAAGTGTATATTGCATGGATTGCCATCCCATCCCATGCTTGCAATACCCACCTGTGCCTTACTAAAATCTTCTTCTTTGAAGCCAATAGCATAATACATGGCCTGCGCTCCGGGTTGTGTTGGGTCCTGCGTTAATGTTTTGGAATATTTATTCAGGCCCCCGCTGCTTCCCGAAGGGAGATTCTGCAATGTGTCTTTATTGTTGCTGTCGCTCATTTTCATTAATCATTTGTTAGTTGGTAATAATTGATACAACTCATGCTTTTTATGTTTATATAATTTCGGCGTTCGCAAAAGTTGCCTCTGTCACCAGATTTTTATACGCATCCTGTATTTTTTTGCTAAGCGTCCCGTTCCAGGCCATTGGAAACTTTGTATCATCAAGGCTTTCCCAGCCGATCACTTCTGCAGCAGTGCCGCAATAAAATACTGCATCTGCATGCTTCATCTCATTTATTGTAATTTGCTTTTCTTCCACTTCTATCCCGAATTCGTTACAGATTTCAAATACGGCAGCTCTTGTTATTCCGGGTAAAATGTTTCCTGCCGAAGGCGTAAACATTTTTCCATCTTTTTCATAAAACACATTTGCTCCCGGACCTTCAGCAACATAACCGTTCATATCACAGAGCAGCGCTTCATCAAAGCCTTTGGCTTTTGCCTCCTGGCTGGCTAATATGGAGTTCACATAATGACCGGTAGCTTTTGCTTCAATTTTAAATCCCTTCGGATTGGGGCGTTCAAATGATGAAGTCATTACACGCAATAATTTTTCCCCCAGGAAGGGCTGCATTTCCCATGTTTCAATCGTGATAAAAGATTCTTTGTTGGGATTGAAGCTCATATTTGCCGGAGCAAAAACCAGGGGCCGGATATAGGCATTGCTCAGATTATTTCTATTCAATACCTCATAGGTTGCTTTTATCAATTCTTCCGCAGTCCACGGATAGGGCAGGTTGAGGGCGTTTGCAGAATTTTGCAACCTTTCGAAATGTTCCTGCTCTTTAAAGATTTTCGTTTCCCCGTTAATCGTTTTATAGGAGCGAATGCCTTCAAATACACCATACCCATAATGCATAGTCTGGCTATACAGGTCAATCCTGGCATCAACAGCTTTTACAATTTTGCCATTGAGATAAATAAAAGTGTTTTCGTTGTAGTACATCATTTTTTAACTTATAAAAAAACCCGCTCTTTGTGAGCGGGCTATGGTTATGTAAATTTCTTCAAATAAAATTACCTGCTCATGGTTTAAAGAGTATAATAATGACCAGCACAACAGTAATCACTGCTGAGGTTTTTAAAATGTCATTATATAGTTTGCCTTTAAACATAGAGCGAAGTATTCAGCAAACTTAAATTACTCTTTAGAAAAAACAAAGAACTTTTTGGCCGCCCCTATCCCACAGCGGGGAATAATAAACTTTCTTCGGGGCACAATTCATTAAATGATCGTCGCTCTTCCAAATGCAATGTTTTGTGCATTGATATTGGAAGGATGATCATTGAGCACATAATCGCTTATCAGCTCACCCACTGTAGAAGTGTAATGAGCATTTTCCGGGTTAATATCCTGGGTCACAAAACCATTTGCCAGGGTCCATGCCACAGCCTCCCTCACCTTAGCAGCTTCCTTAAACATGCCAAAATGATCCAGCATCATGGCAGCGGATAAGATGGAGCCAAGAGGATTGGCAATATCTTTTCCCGCAGCCTGGGGATAGGAACCATGTATGGGCTCAAATAAAGCGGTTGAGGTTCCCACAGAGGCAGAAGGCAGCAATCCTAACGAACCGCTGATTACACTCGCTTCGTCGCTTAATATATCTCCAAACATATTTTCGGTAACGATCACATCAAATTGCCTTGGATTTACAATAAGCTGCATGGCAGCATTGTCTACAAACATATAATCCGCTTTTACATCGGGATATTCTTTTGCAAGGGCCTGAACAGTTTTTCTCCACAGCCTTGATGTTTCCAGCACATTCGCTTTATCCACCAGCGTTAACTTTTTCTTTCTTTGTTGTGCCGCAGCAAAAGCCAGCCGGGCTATGCGTTCTATTTCAGCAGTATTATAGATGCACAGGTCTGAAGACTCTTTGCCATCCGCGCTTGTTTCTTTCCTGCCAAAATAAATGCCGCCCGTTAGCTCGCGGTACACAACAAAGTCAACTTCTTTCAGCTGTTTTTCTTTTAACGGTGAAAGATGAGATAACGCCGGATAAGCAGTAACGGGGCGAATATTTGCAAAGAGCTGTAATTCTTTCCTGATCTTCAGCAAGCCCTGCTCCGGCCGCACTTTTGCCGCAGGATCATTATCATATTTAGGATCGCCGATAGCGCCAAATAAGATAGCATCGCTCGCATGGCATATATCAATGGTACGCTGGGGCAGCGGATCTCCCGTCTTATCAATAGCTATTGCGCCCATTAAACCATACGTATAGGTAAAATTGTGGCGAAACCTGGTCGCGACAGAGTTTAATACTTTAATGGATTGGTGGGTAACTTCCGGGCCAATCCCATCTCCTAAAATAACTGCAATGTTTTTATTCATTTATAAAAATTTTCGTTTAATGTTCACCGTCAGGCTGCTATACGTCCTTCCGTTAATTTTAGCCTGTACGTAACGCAGGGCGGAATTTCTTCTTCATAATGGCTCACATATACCAAAGTCTTCTTCATCTTCACGCATATCTCATCTATCAGCCTGATAAATGCAGCGCTCACTTCTGCATCCAAACCCTGGCAAGGCTCATCCAGTATTAATAGCGGCGGATTCTTTACCAGGGCACGGGCAAGGAGTATCATTCGCTGCTCTCCGTTGGAAAGCTGATTGAACAGCCTGTTTTCAAACTGATCCATATGCAGGAGTGCCATCCATTCTTTTACAATTGATCGCTGTCTTATATCCAGGTGACGGAATAAACCAATGGTATCAAATAAACCGGATGCCACTATATTGATGCAGGATTCACCGGAATCAAAATAATGGTGCAATTCCGGCGACAGGTAGCCAATTTTTTGTTTTATGTCCCAAATAGATTCGCCGCTTCCCTTTCGCCTGTCGAACAGATAAATCTCGTTGGCAAACGCCTGCGGATTATCCCCGGTAACCAAACTCAGCAGGGTCGATTTTCCTGAACCGTTGTGCCCGGAAACATTCCAGCATTCTCCTTTATTTACACACCAGTTGACGTTATCAAGAATTTTACGGTTGTTATACACCACATGGGTATCAACCATTCTTATCGCCGTTGAAAATTCCTCATATACATAGGCAGGCCTGATTCCATCGAGAGAATCTGAATCAATAGTGAAATGAGAGATATTTTTTGAAAGCAGGTTCTTTTCAACAAACTCTTTTCTGCTTCTTTTTTCAAAAGAATGATCCCTGTGAAGAGAGATAATGTGCGAAACAAATGACGGAATTTCAGAAGGCGATGTAACCAGCATTATGTGAATGCCTTTATCCATCAATTTTGAAAGGATATCACTTAATAACTTTCGGGCTGCTATGTCAAGCCCTGTATAAGGATTATCAAGCAACAACCACTCTGCCCCCTGCAATATTGCTTCTGCTATCTGAAATCGTTTATGCTCCCCGTTAGATAATTGTATCAGCCTTGTATTTTTCAAATAAGTTATATGGAGGAGCTCCAAAGTTTCTGCTATCTGACTATCGTTATGACAGATGCTTTTTAAAACATCATTTACCGTCAACGCATCTTCCGAATCGAACGAATTGAACCGCTGCTGGTAATAAAAGGCAGAGGTATTGGAAAGATTCCGGAAATAATGTTGCTGTTCAATAAGATTTACAGAAGGTTTTTTATTGGCTTTGCCATCAAACCAAATCTCTCCTGAAGTAAAATACTTCCCTGCAATTGCACGCAGCAGCGTTGTCTTGCCACTCCCGGATTCCCCGGTAATTGCCAGGCATTCTCCCTCGTTAACATCGAATGAAACATTGCACAGCACTGCTCTTCCACCCATCTTTGCGTTCAGGTTTTTAACTTGTAAAAGAGCTTTTTGTTTCATTGTACACTATACGGATTAGCTTAAGGTGGCTTCATACGCTTCGATCTCTTTTTTCCTGCTTAATAAGAAATCGATGTCGTCATATCCATTCAGCAAGCACGTTTTTTTATATGGATTGATATCAAAACTTTCCAGCTCTCCGGTTGCCTTTAATTTTATGTATTGCTTCTCCAGATTCACTTCAACTTCCGTTTTTGAATCAGCTTCTACAGCGGCGAATATTTTTTGAAGGAATTCTTCGCTTACCGTTATCGGTAAAATGAAATTATTCAGCGCATTATTTTTAAAAATATCTGCGAAGAAGCTGCTTACCACTACATCAAAACCGTAATCTTTAATGGCCCATGCCGCATGTTCCCTGGAAGAGCCACAGCCAAAATTTTTTGCTGCCACTAAAATCTTGCCGCTGTACTTTGGATTATTTAAAGGAAAATCTGCTTTCGGCTCGTTCTCGTCATCATTTGCATACCGCCAGTCGCGGAATAAATTTTTTCCAAAACCTTCGCGGCTGGTTGCCTTTAAAAAGCGGGCAGGAATAATCTGGTCGGTATCTATATTTTCAATATTTACAGGAACTGCTGTAGAATTTAAGCCTCCCGGCCCCCTAAAGGGGGAATATTTTAATTCCATTTTTTATAAATATTTTAGTAACAAAAAAACTTTTAAAGTCCGTTCCGGAGATGAGATTAAATATACTCTCTTACATCTTCTACCCTGCCTGTAACTGCAGCCAGCGCTGCGGTCAGCGGACTTGCCAATAACGTTCTCGCGCCAGGCCCCTGCCTGCCTTCAAAGTTTCTGTTACTGGTGCTTACCGCATATTTACCCGCAGGAATTTTATCTTCGTTCATGGCAAGACATGCGCTGCAGCCCGGCTGGCGCAGCATAAATCCTGCTTCTTCAAATATTTTATTAATGCCCTCTTCCAGCGCTTGTTTTTCTACCTGCTTGCTTCCCGGAACGATCCACACCTCTACATCATCCGCTTTCTTTTTCCCTTTTATAAATGATGCCACCATTCTTAAATCTTCGATACGGCTGTTGGTGCAACTGCCAATGAATACATAATCAACTTTTTTGCCTTTGATATTTATTCCCGGCTCAAGGCCCATATATTGCAGGGATTTCTGAAAGGATGGTTTTTCTTTTTCATCGATCTCTTCCAGCGCCGGCACGTGTCCTTTTACACTAATGCCCATCCCGGGATTAGTACCATAAGTAATCATCGGCTCGATATCTTCTGCTTTGATATTTATTTCCGTATCAAACCTTGCATCTGCATCGCTGTATAATGTTTTCCAGTATGCAAGCTTTTTATCCCATTCTTCCCCCTTCGGTGCAAACAATTTTCCTTTTACATAATTAAAGGTTGTCTCATCCGGAGCGATCAATCCGCAGCGGGCGCCCATTTCTATACTCATGTTACAAATGGTCATGCGTGCTTCCATAGAGAGATTGCGTATGGCAGAGCCTGCAAATTCTACTGCATGGCCCGTAGCGCCACTTGCGGAAATTTTTGAAAGAATGTAAAGAACAATATCTTTCGATACGACCCCCTCATTCAACCTGCCTTCCACATTGATGCGCATTAGCTTTGGCTTGCTTTGCATCAGGCATTGGGTAGCTAACACCATTTCTACTTCGCTGGTGCCAATACCAAATGCAATAGAGCCGAATGCCCCGTGAGTAGAGGTATGACTGTCGCCGCAAACGATCGTCATGCCCGGCTGTGTAATGCCGAGCTCCGGTCCGATTACATGCACAATGCCCTGGAACGGATGTCCCAGTCCATACATTTCGATCCCGAACTTTTCGCAATTCTCTTTCAGTTTCTGAACCTGCAATCTTGATAGTTCTTCTTTAATCGGTAAGTGCTGGTTCAATGTAGGTACATTGTGATCCGCTGTAGCCACGGTTTGCTGGGGGCGAAATACTTTTATACCGCGCTTTTCCAGGCCGGCAAATGCCTGCGGGCTTGTTACTTCGTGTATCAAATGTTTGTCGATATAAAAAACAGAAGGGCCGCCCTCCACCTCTGTTACCACATGTTTTTCCCAAATCTTGTCAAATAATGTTTTTCCCATTTTTTTCTAAGTTAAAAAGTGGGGGATGCATCCCCCACGTCATAAAACTAAAACTGCATGAAACTAAATCGTTACAATATTTTTTACCTGGTAATTTTTTGCGAGCGCAGTAAGATCGGTATCATCCACCTCTTTTTTACTGTCGGCCACCTGGAGAAATTTATCGTATAAAACGTCTACATCATCGCGGGTGAATTCAAACCCCAGCTTTCTGAAACGGAATGCCAGCGCACTTCGTCCACTCCTTGCCGTTAGTACGATCCTCGAAGTATCCGCACCCACTTCCTCCGGGTTGATGATTTCATAGGTAAGCGCATCTTTCAAAAATCCATCCTGGTGAATGCCGGATGAATGGGAAAATGCATTGCTGCCCACGATAGCCTTGTTGGGCTGTACGGGCATTCTCATGATATCCGATACTTTCCTGCTCATCGGGTTCAGCTGAGATGCATCAATATTGGTATAAAAGTTCAGCGATTTGTGCTGCTTAATCACCATTACCACTTCTTCCAGTGAAGTATTCCCTGCTCTTTCCCCCAGCCCGTTAATGGTACATTCTATCTGGCGTGCACCGGCAATAACCCCTGCAATTGAATTGGCAGTGGCCAGGCCTAAATCATTATGGCAATGACAGGACAGAACAGCTTTGTCAACATTAGGAACCTTGTTAACCAGGTACGCAATCTTTTCGCCATACTGGTGTGGCAAACAATAGCCCGTAGTATCAGGAATATTTACTGTGGTTGCCCCTGCCTTAATCACCGCTTCTACCACTCTGGCCAGGTAATCATTATCCGTTCTGCCGGCATCTTCGGCATAAAACTCAACGTTATCCGTATAATTTCTTGCCCATTTTACACATTGAACTGCACGGGCCAGAATATCTTCGCGGTTGCTGTTAAACTTGCTTTTGATATGCAGATCAGAGGTACCAATTCCCGTATGGATTCTCGGGCGCCTTGCAAACTTTAACGCCTCTGCTGCAACCTGTATATCTTTTTCCACTGCACGCGAAAGAGCGCAAACTACTGCCGTCTTTAATGCTTTGGAGATTTCCGTTACTGAATTGAAATCACCGGGACTGGAAATCGGGAAACCGGCTTCTACCACATCCACACCCAAATATTCGAGGTCTTTTGCCAGCTCCGTCTTTTCTTTTGTATTTAACTTACAACCCGGTACCTGTTCACCGTCTCTTAGGGTAGTATCAAAAATTGTTATTTTATCCATAATACTTTCTTTATTTGTGCAATCATCCCGGAAGGCATCAGGTTACCAATTGACAACCTGTGTTAGAGGAGATAAAAGTAGATTTTATAACTACAGCATTTCAAACAAAAAAGCAGAAATTTACATTGACGAAAAGCACGGTAATATCCTGAAATCCTTGATAATACTGGTGTTTGCGGTAAAATTATTACGATGCCCAACAGATCAACAGACGCGTTATTTCAACTGATTCATTCGCTCCAGAAGTCGGAAAAAAGGAATTTCAAGCTGTACGTACAGCGCAATTCTGCCAGCAGCGATTTAAAGATCGTGCAGCTTTTCGATGCTTTGGACAAAATGAAAGAGTACGATGAAAAAGAACTGATGGGCAAAACGGTATCGCTGAAAAAGGAACAGCTTTCCAACATGAAAGCGCATCTGTACCGCCAGATACTCGCCAGCCTCCGCTTACTGCAAAGCAGCGATAACATAGATATTCAACTCCACGAGCAACTGGATTATGCGCGGATTCTTTACAACAAAGGCTTATACATGCAAAGCCTGAAGATATTGGATCGGGTAAAAGAAAATGCAAAGCGTCATAACCAGGTGAGCTTTCTGATCGAGGTGTTATTCCTTGAAAAGAAAATCGAATCGCTGCATATTACCAGGAGCATGCAGGACCGGGCAGACGCATTGATGAATGAATCCGTTTCCACCAATACACAACTCGAAAGGGTAACGGCGCTCTCTAACCTGGCATTGCAATTATACAGCTGGTACATTAAAAACGGGCATGCCAGAAATAAAGAAGATGAAAATCATCTTGCATCCTATTTTGAAAAACACCTGACCAGCGAAATAAAACATCCGAAAAGCTTTTATGAAAAATTATACTATGCGCAGAGCTATTGCTGGTACGCCTTCATACGCCAGGATTTTTTGATGTATTACCGGTATTCTCAAAAATGGGCTGATCTTTTCAGCGACGATCCCGATATGATTGAAGTGGAAACCATTAATTACCTGAAAGGACTGCACAATTTATTAACGGCCCATTTTACTCTAAGAAATTATAATGGTTTCAGAAAGACCATTAAATTACTGGAGCGCTTCCGCGAATCAGATGCCGTGGAGCAGAGCACCAACAACCGCGTGCAGGTATTCATATATTTATATACCGCAAAAATCAACCAGCATTTTTTGGAAGGCACCTTTAAAGAAGGCCTTGAATTGGTGCCGGAAATTAATGATCAGCTGAAAGAGTTCAGCATCTATCTCGATTCGCACCGTGTGCTGGTATTCTATTATAAAATTGCGTCGCTTTATTTTGGCGCAGGCGATTATGATACAGCCATTGATTACCTGAATAAGATCATCAACTGGAAAATGGATCTGCGCAACGACCTGCAATGCTATGCAAGGTTGCTGCACCTCATTTCCCATTACGAACTGGGGAATTTCCAGTTATTGGAATATCTTATCAAATCGGTTTACCGCTTTATGGCCAAAATGCAAAATCTCAGCCTGGTAGAGGAAGAAATGTTTAAATTTTTAAAGAGGACATTCTATCTTTCTCCAAGAAAGCTGCAGCCTGAATTTGAAAAGCTGCTTAACCGGATAAAGCACCTGGAGAAGAGCCGTTTTGAAACAAGAGCATTTGCTTATCTCGATATTATTTCGTGGCTCGAAAGCAAGCTGCACAATAAACAGGTCTATCAAATCATACGGGAGAAATATTTGTCAGATAAAAGACGGGCGCAGCGGGTTTAATACCTCATCATCCGCAGGGGTTTTTCATTTTTCGTGTATCCTTCACCGTTATATTATCAGAATCCCCATTTGTTCATCACCTGCAAATCATACTTCGATGAGTCGAGCGGATCGACACCCTGATAATCTTCCTGCTCTATGATGAAGTATTTTGTGCCGGTTTTGCGGGCATAGTCTACAATCTCTTTTACTCCTATTATACCTTTATCTAATTCGCAGCTTTCGTACATATTGCCAAATTGCCCTGCTGTATCTCTTTTTATTTCATCTTTAACATGCATCAGCATAAACCGGCCGGGATATTTTTTTAAATAATACATCGCTCTTCCGCCCGGCTCATACATATTGCCAATATCAATCTGCTGTGCCACTAAGTTTTTATCGCAAAGCTTGAGCAACAGTTCATACAACTGCGTTCCCTCAAGACTGTGATTGAATTCGTAGCTTTCATTATGAAATGCAAAATGAATTCCCGCCCTTTTACAAAGCTCACCGGTTTTATTATGCAGGTCCATATACATTTTAAAATCGTCCATGTTTTTGCAGAAGCTTTCGTCTACGCCCGGGCTGATCATATATTTTAAACCTACGGCCGCTGCATCATCAATGGTGTGTTTCCATTGGTCAGTAAAGTCATTGGCGTTCTTATCCCACGCTCTTCCGGTAAGCGGAGTATGACCGCTTGCCATCTGCAGCCCAATATCACTTAGCAATTTTTTAAAATCTCCGGGTGTATATCCATAAAATTTCCTGTCGTGATAGCCGGCATGCTCCACATGTTTGAATCCCATTGCCGCCAGCTTCTTCAGCGTTCCTTCGGGATCTTTCTGCATATGATCTCTTACAGTATACAATTGCAGGCCCAGTATCGTGCTGGCCGGAGATTTGAATTTAAGCATATCCGGCAGTACTGCCGTACCGGCAATGGCCAATGTGCTATTTTTGATAAAAGTTCTGCGTGAAGTAGTCATAAAAAAAGTTTGATGTATTAAAATTAAATAATAGTTTATTTATGCCATAATAAAATTACCGGCTCGTTTATTCAATAATTTCAGAAAAGATCTTTTATGACATTTATGATAATAGAAATCTTCCGGGAAGGTAAAATAAAAGAACTATACCAAAGATTTTCGGAGAAAGGAAGACAATTGCCCGCGGGCGTTACCTACGTCAATAGCTGGATAGACGAAAATGTGACCACCTGCTACCAGGTAATGGAGAGTGATGCTGCAGACAAGATAAAAGAATGGACTCTATTATGGGAAGATGTGGCCAATTTCACCATCATCCCCGTAATAAGCTCTGCCGAAGCAAAACGAAAGGCCGATGCAATGGGAGGTGTTGAAAAATTTACAGGATGATATACACGACGCCTTTTATCAGCGGCATATTATTTTTTAAATCTATCACATATACGTAGGCTCCCGATGTCTGCTGCAATCCTTTATAAGTACCATCCCACCAGACAGCCTTACCATGATTGTCAAAAACAACCTGTCCTGCCCGGTTGTATACCTTTACTTCTGCCCCGGGATAGGCCAGTAAGGTTTCGATATACCACGTATCGTTGACCCCGTCGCCATTAGGTGTAAAGGCATTGGGAATGTACAATTGCTGGTACACTTTTACCAAAACACTATCTGTAGCAATACCACACCCGACATTGGAAATTACATTTAATGTGTATATCTGGCTGGCTACCGGAGCCACTATGGGCGTGAGCACAGAAGCAGCATTAATATAACTATCCGGCTTCCATTCGTAGGAAACATTGGTGCCGCCGGCCCTCCCATTGAGCACGGTGGACTGACCTTTAATTATTATTTTATCCGGACCTGCATCGGCCGTGGGATTTTGATTTACCGTTACCCATACAGAATCCGATGTTTTGCAATCGTTGTTGGCTGCCGTGAGGATATATTCTGTCGTGGTTGTCGGAGATGCGACCGGATCCGCAACAGATGCATTCGAAAGGGAAGATGCAGGGACCCAGCTGTAAGATGTAATATTATTACTTCCGGTACTATTCAATTGAACGCTTTGCCCTTCGCAAATGGTTGCATCGCTGCCGGCATCTATGATGGGTTTGATATACAGCGCTGCAGTGGCGGAGTCAATACTGGTACAGCCTTTATCAGAGGTAACATTCACATAATATTTACCAATATTCGCTACGGAGGCGGGTGCTATAAAAGGATATTGCTCATTACTTGTAAAGCCTGATGGCCCCGTCCAGGAAAAACTGATACCATCTCCTGCACTGAGAAATAACGTATCGCCGATACAACTGCCACGGGTAGACGCAGAGGGGACCGGGTATTTATTCACACTCACGGAAAGTACATTTGATAGAATGGAGCACGATGAAATGCTCATGTTATCGCGCTCGGATACCGCAAGCCTGTACAGGTAAAGCCCGGCTGCTGGCATAGCAGGCCGGATATAAGCAGTATCATTTGCACCGTTTATGTCTTTCCATGATGCGCCATTATCCGTGCTTACCTGCCATTGATACACCGGGTCATTATAACCGGCAGAAACATTTGCCTTCAGGGTAAATACCGAATTATCACCTGCACATACATTGGCAGAATCGCCAACAAGGTCAATAGTGGCGGATACCAGCGGACCACACGCACGAAAAGTGATGTCGTCGAGCAAAAGATCATTTCCGCAACCGCCCGGCGCATTATTTACCATTTTTAAAACGACAGCGCTTTCGCCGGGTTTGGTAGTAAAAAATAATCCATATTGCACCCACCCATAGTTTTCGGGGATATCACCGGTTTGATAGGAATTTAAAAGAGTGCCATCCGTAGTTTCAATATTAAAGGTAAGATTGGGCTTAATACCCTGGCCATTGCAGGCATAGGACTCGAGTACATTGTATATCCAGGCGGCAAACTGATAAGTAGTATTCGGGCAAAGGCCCTCCACTGTTTTCTGGAAAAAAATTCCCGGGTTGTAAGAAGCATTTACTACCATCATATAGCCGTCGGTATCTCCGGGAGTATGGTCTTCGGGAACATTGTGCCACGTATCTGAAAAACAATTGTACGTGGAATTTTCAACAGTATAATATCCGTCATTCGGGCAGTCGGTGGCAACATAAGTGTAATTGGTATTATCCAGTCGCGGGCCCGGATTACTGCCTGAGCCAAAGGTGATATTTACAACCGGGTCGCCCAGGCTTCCCTGGCACAATTGTGAAAAAGACCTGGTCGAAACAAGAAGCAGCAGGAATAAAAGGGTACTGAAAATTTTTAAACATTGTCTCATAAACAACCGGCCACATCACAGCCATTTGCTAAGTTCATCAATTAAATTAATTCATCCTAATATCGAAAAATAAATATTATAATGCATCCTTCTCAGCCTGTTTACGCCGGTTTTTATACAGCGAAAATATAATTTCGTTAAATTGAAGTTTCTTTTACCAGGCTTATGGACAGAATTTTACAATCGTACCAGGAACAACCCGGCGTATGGGATGAAATGTTCGCCAACAATGGCATCCGCCATTCATACAAAAACTTTGTTTCCGCTATTGAAGACCTTCCCCCGAATGAAATGACGCGTAAAGATGAGCTGGCCAAAAAGCTTTTTATGAGCCAGGGCGTTACTTTCACTGTTTACAGCAGCGGAGAGGGTATTGAAAAAATATTCCCGTTTGATGTAATTCCCCGTATTATCAATGCAGAGGAATGGCTATTGATTGAAGCAGGATTAAAACAACGCCTGAAAGCACTCAACATTTTTTTAAAAGACATTTACCATCGCCAGTTTATTTTAAACGATGGCATCATGCCGGCGCAGCTGGTATATTCATGCCCCAACTTTTTACGCGAAATGATGAACGTAGATGTTCCGTTTGATATTTACACCCATATTTCCGGCGTAGACCTGATCAGGGATGGCGATGGAAGCTTTTATGTATTGGAAGATAATCTTCGCACGCCTTCCGGCGTATCGTACATGCTCGAGAACAGGAGCATTACCTATCGCATCTTCCCCGACCTGCTTCCAAAAAATAATGTGCGTTCGGTAAAAGAATATCCTGATCTTTTATATAAAAACCTGCTGGCTTTGGCCAACCGGCAGATAAGCAATCCTACTGTGGTATTATTATCACCGGGTATTTACAACTCGGCTTACTTTGAGCATACTACGCTGGCGCGCCTGATGGGCATTGAGCTGGTGGAAGGCCGTGATCTGATTGTGGAAAACAATTATGTATATACAAAAACCACAAAGGGATTACAGCAGGTGGATGTTATCTACAGGCGGGTAGACGACGAATTTATCGATCCGCTTGTTTTCAGGCCGGACAGTGTGCTGGGTGTTTCCGGGCTTTACTGGGCTTACCGCAAAGGCAACGTAGCCATTGTAAATGCAATGGGAAATGGTGTGGCTGATGATAAGGCGATCTATACCTATGTTCCCGATATGATACGATATTATTTGAATGAAGAGCCCATATTAAAGAATGTTCCTACTTACCGGCTTTCGGACGAGGATAGTAAAAACTATGTTTTTGAGAATATAAACAAGATGGTAATAAAACGCACCAATGAATCCGGCGGTTATGGAATGCTGATGGGAAACAGCGCCGGCGATGAAGAAATAGAAAATTTTAAAAAAGCAGTAAATGCGGCGCCAAGAAACTTTATTGCGCAACCCATCATCAGCCTGTCTTCCACTCCTTGTTATATCAATGGAGTATTGCAACCCCGGAGAGTAGATTTAAGGCCGTTCGCATTATACGGTCCGGATGGGATTGACATTGTTCCGGGAGGGCTCACGAGGGTTGCTTTGAAAGAAGGATCGATGGTGGTAAACTCATCGCAGGGAGGCGGCAGCAAGGATACGTGGGTATTGACGGGATAAGATACCTGCGCGCCGAATCAATAGATTATTCTTATTAATCTTTAATCTTTGGTCTTTAATCTTTAAATCTAATGCTAAGCAGAGTTGCAGACACTATTTTCTGGCTCGGAAGATATATGGAGCGTACCAGCGGAATGCTCCAGGCCATCTTTACCCAGTATATTTCCTCGCAGGATGATCCGGAAGATAATACCTGGCGGCCCCTGTTGAAAATTTACGGCGATCTTACTGACACAGAAATTGCCGCTATTGAAAACAATTCACCCAAGGCGCTGGATTATATGATCCTTAACCGCACCAACAGGGCTTCGGCTTACAACACCATAACATTTTCACGCGAGAACGCCCGCGGCATACAGGATCACATTACCAAGGAAGTATGGCAATGCCTGAACGACTATTATCATTTGATAAGAGCCAATCATCTGAACTATGAAATCTTTTATGGCGACCCGGTTGCCCCGATAGACATGCTGATCAAGCATGGATTATTATTTACCGGCACAGTAGATAACACCATGACCCGGGGCGAAGGTTTTAATTTTATCCATATAGGCAAACTGATTGAAAGGGCCATTCATACCACCGACATTACGAGAATAAAAATGAATGAGACCGCGGCGAAGCCTCATGAAGGATATGAAGCCACAAAGCTTCGATACCTGCTGTATTCCCTTTTCGGGTTTGAAGTATATCTGAAAATTTATAAGGGAAATTTTACAAAAAGGAATACACTTGATCTCGTTCTGTATAATACAGACTTTCCGCATTCGCTTATGTATAGCCTTGAAAGGCTTTTTAAATACTTTGCCCGGTTAAGAAACGACAGCTTACCGGAAAATTTTGACAGGCTCGAATACCTGATCGGTAAAACCATGAACAATATCAAATATAGCAACATCGACGAAACCAGTCATGCATCACTGGATCACTTTTTAAGTCAGACAAGAATTGATCTTTTTGAAATATCTTCATCCTTCAGCAAGTATTATTTTGGCAACACTTAATTTTTAAATACATGCCTGCATATAAAATAAGACACCTTACCCGATATACCTATTCATCTACTGTAATTGATTGCACCAACCAGATTATGCTGTATCCCATTGTGGACAGCCTCCTGGAAGTTCGCAATCATGATATTAAAATATCCCACGACCCGGTTGTAGAATCATTCACGGACTACTTTGGAAATCACGTGGGCGTATTTTCCGTTATCAGGCCACATAACAGCCTGCTGATAGAATCAATTGCTGAAGTAATAACAAAACCTGTCATCATGCCTGCTGACGAAATGGATGCAGCCGGCCAATGGGAAATTTTGCAGAACCTTTCATTTAATATCGGGTTTATTGATTTTTTAAAACCGGAAACATTTTCGGGATATGAAGAAGTAAAAAATTCCCTTCAGCAAATTTTTGACCGGGAAAGAACGCCATTGCAAAATGCAGTCGCCTTTTCTGAATATGTGTACAAAAACTTCACTTACACAAAGGGAATTACCAGCGTTGAAACAAAGGCGGAGGAACTATGGAGAATAAAAGCCGGCGTGTGCCAGGATTTTGCGCACATGCTGATTTTATTTTTAAGGACCTATGGTATACCTGCCAAGTATGTAAGCGGTTATATTTGCCCAAAGGATAAAGAATTGCGCGGAGAGGGCGCCACCCATGCATGGGCCGAAGCTTATATTCCGAATTATGGATGGGTGGGACTTGATCCTACTAACAATTGTATTGTAAATGACCGGCACGTAAGGCTTGCAACAGGAAGGAATTTTAAAGATTGCACACCGGTAAAAGGCACTTATAAGGGATCAGGAGAGCATACCCTGGAAGTTTCTGTTGAAATAAAAAATGGTATTTACCAAACCAAGTCAGAAAAGCAGGAATTGCCGAAATTCAGCTACCATGCAAAGAACCCGGGTGAGCCGATTAATTCTTACCGGTATTATCTTGAGGTGCAGCAACGGCAGCAACAGCAATAAATACTAACAGTAACGATTAAACGAAATTTTATACCATGAGTTACCAGCCAGATAAAAACCGTTATAACAAAATGGAATATCGCCGCTGCGGCAGCAGCGGTGTTAAGCTTCCCGCAGTTTCATTGGGACTATGGCACAACTTCGGGGCAACCGATGATTTTGAAAATTGCAGGGAAATTTTGAAAACTGCGTTTGATAACGGCATAACGCATTTTGATCTCGCCAACAATTACGGGCCGCCGCCGGGCGGCGCCGAAGAAGTATTTGGAAAAATTCTGAAAAAAGATTTTTTACCCTATCGCGATGAGCTGATTATTTCATCCAAAGCAGGATGGAAAATGTGGGACGGGCCTTACGGGGATTTTGGTTCAAAAAAATATCTCGTAGCAAGCCTCGATCAGAGCTTGAAAAGAATGGGATTGGATTATGTTGATATATTCTATCATCATCGTCCCGATCCCGAAACGGATTTGTATGAAACGATGAGCGCATTGGATTTGATCGTCCGCCAGGGCAAAGCACTGTACGCAGGCATATCCAGTTATAAACCGGAAGAAACCAAAAAAGCAGTTGATATTTTAAAGCAGTTGGGAACTCCCTGCTTAATTCATCAGCCAAAATATTCCATGCTTGATCGCTGGGTGGAAAACGGTTTATTGGATGTATTGGAACAGGAGAAAGTGGGTTGTATTACTTTTTCTTCATTGGCGCAGGGAATGCTCACCGATAAATACCTGAAAGGGATTCCCAAACATTCAAGGGCCGGGAGACATCTTGCAAATGGCGCCATTACTGAATCACAGGTCACGCCTGCAGTTGTGGAGAAAGCCAAAAAGCTGAATGAAATTGCAAAAGAACGCGGTCAATCGCTGGCGCAAACGGCTATTGCCTGGGTATTGAAAGATAAAAGAATTACTTCCGTAATTCTCGGAGCCAGCAAGCCAAAGCAGGTTACCGATTCAATCGGGGCAATTGAAAATTATAATTTCCCCGAAGAAGAATTAAAAAAGATTGATGCAATTCTTGCCGGATAACAGATATAACGGATAAGCCTATACGAAATTTTATTTTGACAGCCGCAGCAATATCACATCATGCGATTCCAGCTTCGCTGACAGTGGTTTCTTCGTATCGCTTTGCTTCCCTGTCCACACATTCAGGATTTTGTAGAGGTCAGATTTTGCATCTAATGTTTTGTGAAATAAGGTGTCCGTAATTATATCACTTTTCCAGTCATATTTCACGTCCATCGGCTTATGCGACCTGTTTAAAAAACATACGGCCCAATCATCATTGCTCAACGGTCTTACATAAATTTCGAGGCTGTCTATTCTCTTGTACAGGTATCCTTCCATTCCGGCTTTGTCCTGGTCAATGGCGATGGCGTCTTTGTTGGTAAGTATCTTGCGGGTATCCTCTGTCATTTTTCTCAGATCATTTCCTGCAATTAACGGCGCCGCCAGCATACACCAAAGAGAAAAGTGAGCGCGGTCTTCATTTACGGTCATACCGTTACCCACTTCCAGCATATCCGGATCATTCCAGTGATCCGGCCCGGCATATTTCTGCAGCCCGTTTTGCTGATCTACAATCAGCATTAAGCCGCCTTGTTTCCAGTTGCCATGGTCAATATAACCATCAAACACGGCGCCGATATCACCGGTTGTGCGCCACAGGTCGCCTACATTGGCCGCCCACAGCCAGGGCTTATTGGTACCCCATTCACAAAGGCTGAAAACAATAGGCCTGCCTGCTGTTTTTAGCGCTTTGCTCATAGTAGCATATGCCTCTTTGGCATTAATGCCATCTGTATAGCACCAGTCGAATTTTAAATAGTCAATCCCCAGGGATGCATAAAATCTTGCATCCTGGTATTCATATCCTCTTGTGCCCGGATAACCCGCACAGGTTTTTGTACCGGCGCAGTTATACAAACCAAACTTCAATCCTTTGGAATGAACATAGTCTATCAATGGTTTCATTCCGTAAGGAAATTTTTTCGGATCAGGGACCAGGTTACCCGTAACGCTATCCCGTTCCATAGCCATCCATCCGTCGTCCAGAACGATATACTGATAACCCGCATCTTTCATACCGGAAGAAACCATCACGTCAGCAATGCCGCGAATGAGTGAATCATTAATATTTGTCTGAAAAGTATTCCAGCTATTCCAGCCCATGGGCGGCGTTAAAGCAAGGCCTTCAAATTTTTGGGCACTAAGATTTGCAGCATACAGGAGCAATGCAGCAAAGATCACTTTAATCTTCATAAGACTTTTTATTTATCTGTTTTAATATACCACAGTTTTATTAACTGAAAACATCGCAGTTTGATTGGCTATCTGTAATTTGAAATCACCCGCTTCAAGCGTTTCTTTATTATTTGTGTTTACAAATGCCAGGTCTTTCATTGGCAGTTTAAAGGTAACGGTTTTTGCTTCTCCCGGTTGCAGATCAATCTTTTCAAATCTTCTCAATCTCCTCACATCCGGAGTTAAAGATGCAATCAGCTCCGAAGTGTATAATTCAACCACCTCTTTGCCCTCACGATTACCTGTATTTTTTACATCGATCGTAATCGTTGCAGTTTCTCCCGGCGAATACGCCTTTTTATCAACCGTCAGATTACTATAAGCAAACGTGGTATAGGATAAACCAAATCCGAATTTGTATTGCGGATTATAATCGCCTCCCTGCGGATTACCTTCGCCTTCTGACGGCTTATGAATATAGGGCACTAATGAATTCGTATAGCGGGGATAAGTAATGGGCAGCTTCCCGCTTGGGTTCACCTCTCCTGTAAGAATATCAGCCAGTGCGTCAGCCCCAAAGTTGGATGGAAGATATATATCCAAAATGGCTGCAGCACCGGGTTCTATCTTTCTTATAATTCTCGGCCTCCCCTCGTTCAAAATGAGGATCACGGGCTTCCCTGTTTTAATCATTGCCTGCGCCAGCATGAGCTGGTTTTCTGATAAAGTAAGATCATCTAAATTCCCGGGAGTTTCAGTATAGCTGTTCTCTCCGATACATAATAAAATATAATCAACATTGGCAGCGGCTTTCACGGCTGCATCCATATCTACGATGGAATCTTCGTAATATTTTCCGGCATTATTGTAAGCGACGCCTCTTTCGTATAAAACATTTTCCTTTCCAAACTTGTTCTGAACCGCTTCCAGAATGGTATGGTACTTCTGTGCATATTCATCCGTTCTTTCTCCCTGCCATGTATACGTCCATCCGCCATTCAGCGTACGCATAGAATTGGCATTGGGCCCCGTAACCAGCACTTTTGCAGTTTTGGGCAAAGGCAAAACATCGTTGGTATTTTTCAATAACGTGATAGATTCTGCAGCCGTGTTGTAAGAAGCTTTTTCAAATTCAGGGCTGCCAAACTTCGGGTAGTCTTTAACGTTAGTAACCGGGGTTTCAAACAATCCCAGTTCCTCTTTTACCCTTAAAATTCTTGTTACTGCATCATCTACCCTGCTCATGGAAATTTTTCCCTCATGTACCAGCGCAATCATATCGCCACAAAATTCTTTGTAATCGTAAGGTATCATCGACATATCAAGGCCTGCATTAATGCCCAGCATCACTGCGCCTTTTATGTCTTTTGTAATGTGATCGCGGCGATACACATTTTCTATATCCTGCCAGTCGCTCACTACAAATCCCGTAAATTTTAATTCATTTTTCAAAATATCTGTAATCACATGCTTGTTGATATGAGTAGGAATTCCATTGATCAGCGCAGAGTTTACCATTACCGTTCTCGCACCGGCTTCCACACATGCCTTAAAACCCGGCAGGTGATATTCGCGCAGATAATATTCAGGAATCCACGAATCCGTTCTGTCATGACCCGACTTTGGATCTGAATAATCCATATAATGTTTCAAACTCACAGCCAATTTTTCTTTACTGCCCAATGGATCCTGCACGCCTTTGGTAAAAGCAACGCCCATCCGGGAACTTAAATACGGATCTTCTCCGTAATCTTCCCAAATACGCGGCCACTGTGGGTTGGTGCCAAGGTCAAGCACCGGCGAAAAAGTCCAGGGCACGCTTGCAGCGCGCGATTCATAGGCGGTGATAACGCCGCAATTATAGGCCAGCTCCGGATTCCAGGTTGCCGCCTGCCCTATCTCCTGCGGAAACAATGTTGCATCCGCTACATAATTTACTCCATGATTGTCATCGAGGCCATACAGCATCGGGATCTTCAATCTTGTTTGGCTTGCCAGGTCCTGTATTTGTGCAATGATATCATCCCATTGATGTACATTCTGCAAACCCGGTGTATTTAATATGGAGCCAATCTTATAATTAACTACCACATCTTTTACTTTTCCCGGGTTAAAAACAAATTTCCCGTTTTGCATGCTTCCCAATGACTCGATAGAAACCTGCGCCATCTGGCCTACTTTTTCTTCGAGTGTCATTTGTTTTACCAATGCCTTCACGCGTGCTTCAATTATATCACTTTTAACCTGGGCATTTGTGCTGAATAAAAAACATATTAAAGCCATCACCGTGAATCCGGCTCTCATAATTTTTGCAGTCATTATTTTCATTGTAAATGCTGATGTTTATTTTAAGGAATTATTTTAATTCATCGCTGTTGCTTACAAAAGCAATCTTCCTGCTGTCGGGAGACCATGATGGCGTGTTGATAGAACCCTGGCCGCCGTACAAATAAGCAATCACTTTCAGGTCGCCCCCGCTTACCGGCATCATGCGTAAATACACATGCTTGTAAAACGGGTGATCGTCAGGTTTTATGTCTTTGCCGAATGACAAACACACGATCCATTTACCATCCGGTGAAATGTGGGCAAACCAATTGTTATAATCGTCATTGGTAAGTTGTACCTGATTGCTGCCGTCGGCATTCATTCGCCAAAGCTGCATGGAGCCGCTTCGCACGGAATTGAAGTAAATATATTTTCCATCGGGGCTGTACTCTGAACCATCGTCAAGGCCGGGCGTATTGGTAAGTCTGATTTCCTTTCCCCCTGCAGATGGTACCTTATAAATATCAAACTCATTATTTCGTTCACCCGTAAACGTTAGCCACTTGCCGTCGGGCGACCATCCGTGCAAATAGGACGGCCCTGCCGGGGTTATCTGCCTGGGTTCGCCGCCATTAACATAAACTGTATAAATCACAGAATTCGTTTTACCGTCAGGGCTTGCCGCACTAAGTCCAAGCATTTTGCCATCAAAGGAAATTACGTGATCATTGTTATTTTGATTCACTTTGCCCGTATTTATCAGCACCGGTTTTTTTGTTGCGAGATTAATCCGGTACATCAATCCGCCGGTATTATAAATCAAACTTTTTCCATCCTTCATCCAGTTGGGCGCCTGCAGGGATTTATTTTCTGTATACAGGATTTTCCTTACGCCGGTAAAAACATCCATTGTTTCAATGCTGCTTCCAAGGTAATCGTGATAAGGAACAAAATCATCTTTGGCAGGAATAATGATTCTAACATTATCAAATGTTGCCTTCTCCACTACCTCATTGTTGTGCGCACAAACAAATAAGCCGACATATACATCATCGTTCAGGTTCATGTTATCGAGCTCCTGTGTAACATACGTTTCTCCAAAATGGGCAACAGACATTATATAGGCATTCCCTTTCCTTTCCAGTTGAATCACATCCGGTGCATTGATTGTAAATTGCTTTTCTTCTACATCAGCATTCGCCTGCTTGCGATACTGCAATGAGGTAAGTCCGTTTCCATGAATGACGGCAGCCACCATTGCCGATGTGCTGTCGAGATTATCGCGAATCATCCATCCAAATTTGCGATGTTCCTCAACACCCTTCCCCATAAATTTTCCACGCGCCTGCAGTATGAAATTTCCCTTCATTTTCTTCCACAAAAAATGAAAGCCGTCATGGCTGAACCAGATGTTCGATCCTGAGCCTGAAATTTCATACACAGTTGAAGTGGCGTTGCAGGTTGCTCTTCCGGAATGCAGAATATTACCCACGTCTGATTGGCCGTCGAATAAGCCTGTCTTTTGTGCAGAAGATTCGATAAATAAAATGGAAGCTGCCATTAATAAAAATAATTTTGCAGAAGCTGCTTTGATTTGCATATCAGAAAATTTAATAATCAGAATAGCCGGTGCTTTGCATCAGGATGCTGTCAATGTGAGATACAGAAACATTGTTTTCATTTTTCGGATCAGCAGAGATTTCTTTCCATTTGGGATCAAAGCTAAAAACTTTCCATTGCTCATTTCTTTCTATCCTGTCAGTAAAAACGGGCATGTACATCAGATTGGGCATATGGCTGCCGGATACGACGCGGCCGTAAAAGACAGGATTAAATCCCAGCCGGTTGAAAATTTTTATTTCATCATTATTGAACATGGCAATTTTTTTGTTCAATAATTCGGCCGTAGGACTTTCGTAACTTCTCAATTCAAAAACCCTCGTAGTATCTTTCGATTTTGGCAAAAGCAAATGCGGCTGCCCTTCAAATGCAGTGAGCAATATAGATTCGGCTCTTTCATACGGCGGTTCATGGGCCCGGGCATTTAAAAAAAATTCTGCGGCGGCCTGGTATGCCTGATCTCTGGAAAGCAGCTTATCCAGATTCATCCATTCATCCTGCGAATGAAAAGGGGTAAGCACATATACCAATTTTGTTTGCGCCGTATCATCACTTAAGGGTTTGAATACGCCGATATTTTTGATACCGGCCCGGTGCAGAGCCGGAATCCATGCAGTTTTCAGGTATTCATCCACCTGCTGCACCTGCGTATCGTTTTTGCACTTATAAATTGTAATCTGGTAAAAATCGCCGCCATTTTTTGCATATCCTTTCTGTAGAAAAAATGTAAAGACTATAACGGCAGCAATAAACGAAATTTTTCTTTTCATTTCCTTCAGCTATACAAGATTCTTTTTGATATAATTTATGCTTTTGGTAATGCTATCGAACGGGGAACCCGGGCAGATATCCTGCTCCACAAAAAAGTATTTCATGCCGGCAAGGCTTTTATATTTGAATATCTCTTTGAAATTGATAATGCCGCTGCCCACTTCTGCAAAGTTTTGATCTTTTTCATTGTTCATATCCTTTACATGCCAGAGAGGAAATCTTCCGGGATGCTCATGAAATATCTTAATTACATCCTGCCCCGCCTTTTTCATCCAATACAGATCCACTTCAAACTTTACGAAGTTTTTATCTGCTCCTAATAAAATATCATAAGGATATTTATCATCCTGTTTTATGAATTCAAAATTGTGGTTGTGATAACATAACTGGATTCCGGATTTTTTGCAACGCTCGCCCGCAATGTTTAGCTGATCGGCAACATACTTATAATGATCAAGGGTGCCACGTTCCGATTCTGCAAGCCATGCACAAACCATATATTTCAATCCGAGCTCAGCAGCATCATCCACGGCTTTATCCCAATCGTGCAGCATAGTTCCTTTCATCACATGGCCGTTATCTCCGGCTTCTCCCAGGCGATAGTGAGAGCTGGGAATAATAAGCCCGTTATCTTTCAATACTTTTTTAAATTCTTTCGGCCCCATACCATAAAATTTTTCGTCGCCGGTATAAGTGGCGCCTTCCACGGAGTTGTATCCTATCGAAGCCACTTTCTGCAATGTACCCACCGGATCTTTGCTCATAGCATCTCTTACGGTATATAATTGCAGGCCTATTACAGGAGCTTTCCTATTAAAATGTTTGGGGGTAAAGGCCAATCCTGCCGAAAGAAGTGATGTGTTTTTAATAAATGATCTTCTGTTAGTCATATCAAGAGTTTTTATGGTTTAAAAAGGAAATGCGTTTCAATTTAGTCATTTTTAAGCAGGTGGATTCTTTTAATTAATTCAATACAGGCGCGGCTGTTGTGATACGGGCATTTCCATAACCCCACTTTATCTTCATTCATTATGGAATAGTTTTGCGTAATGCCCCAGAACCATTCACCATTTGCTTTGTCAAGAATAAATTTTTGAATGAAAGTCCAGCTGTCCAGCGATATTTGAAGATATTTTTCCTGACCCGTAATTTGCCATGCATTGAAGAACCCTATCATGCTTTCTGCCTGCGGCCACGAATGTTTTTCTCTTATCCAATGTTTACTGTCGCTATTGTATTCATACCATAGCCCTCCGTCAGTATCCAGACCTTCTGCGGCTGCATTTGCCATTTGTATCGCAGCTATTTTTGCCTGATTCATCAACACCGGATCACCGATGATTTCTACGGCTTCTAAAATTAACCAGGCTGCCTCAATATCGTGGCCATAAGAAATAATGCGGGACTTAGAATGCCATTCCTCATCAAAAAATAATTTCAGATGATGCGTTTCCGGATCAATAATATGCTCAAAGAAAATATGGATAAGCCCGGCTATTCTCTTTTTCAAAACTTCGTCTGCCCATGACCGGTAGAGATTGGCAAAACCTTCCAGCACGTGCAGGTGGGTATTCATTGATTTTTTCTCATTCGCATCTTTTTCGCTTAAACGGAGATCATGCAAAGGCTTCCAGTCAGCAGACAAAGCTTCTATATAGCCTCCGTTTGTAAGATCATAGCTATGCATTACTATGGCATCATACATCCTGATAGCGGCTTGCTTTGCCTCTTCGCTTTTGGCAGCAAGGTAATATTCGCTTAAGCCGTAAACAGCAAATGAGAGCGCATAGATTTGCTTTCTTGTATCGAGCGGAAAGCCCTGGTAATCTATAGTCCAGTACACACCGCCATTTTTCCCGTCAATAAAATAATTGATAAAATATTCAAAGGCACGCGTGGCGCTCTCAAGGTAGCTTTCATTGGCTGTAAGATTATAGGCAGCGGAAAACGCCCATAATATTCTCGCATTTAACACAGCGCCTTTGGGAGCATTATTAAAAACATGATTGGAATTATCCATCCGGCCGTAAAAGCCGCCAAATTCGTGGTCGGTTGCATACTCCTGCCAGAATGAAAGTATAGCCCCCAATTCCTGTTGCAATTCCTTTTTATACTGCAACAGCATTTCATCCGTGATAGCATACCCTGTCATCAGCAATTTATATAAATTTTACCGGGCTCTTTTTTCAGTTTTCGTTTGTTCCTTACCGTTATAGCTGATGCATTTATTCCTGTCAATAAGATTCATCAACGTTTTAACAGATGTATCTGAACTAAACCCGTCTTCAGGGGTATTTATAACATAGTCCAATAATTTGTCAATAGTGGATGTAGCAACATGCATTCTCAGGTCTGACGATGCATAGTAAATATGAACGGTGCCATCGTCACCTGCTATCCATCCATTGCTGAACAATACATTCGGCACATCTCCTATTCTTTCATCACCTTCGGGCGCCATAAAATAACCTCCCGGCTTATGAATCACTTTCGAAATATCATTGAGGTCGGCGAGAAACATATATAATACATAACGCAGGCCGGCCGCCGTGTTTCGCACGCCATGAGCAAGATGCAGCCATCCTTTGGAAGTCTTGATAGGGGCAGGCCCTAAACCGTTCTTTGCTTCGTATACCGTGTGATAAATTTTTCTGTTGATGATAACTTCCCTGTCAATCACCGCATGTTCTATATTATCGCATACGCCAAAACCGATACCGCCACCGGATCCGGCTTCTGTAAAGCTATCCTGTGGCCGCGTATAAAAAGCATACCGGCCATGATAGAATTCGGGATGCAGTACAACATTGCGCTGTTGCGGAGAGGCTGTTTTCAGGTTAGGAAGCCGGTACCATGTTTTAAGATCTTTTGTTCTCGCGATACCGCATTGCGCTATGGCGGCAGTTTGGTCTCCTTCGGGTGCGCTCTCGTCTCTTCTTTCTGCACAGAACAATCCATATATCCATCCATCATCATGCTGCACCAACCGCATATCATAAATATTAGTTTCAGGCTCTGCCGAAAGTGGCATTATTACAGGCTCATCCCAAAACCTGAAGTTATCAATACCATTATTGCTTTCGGCAATTGCGAAAAATGATTTTCTGTCATGGCCTTCCACCCTTGCGACAAGGATATATTTGCCATTCAATTTCATTGCGCCCGCATTAAATACTGCATTGATGCCAAAGCGCTCCAGTAAATACGGATTGGATTGCTGGTTCATGTCGAACCGCCACGAAAGCGGGGCATGTGCTGCAGTTAAAACAGGATGCTCATAACGCTGATAAATGCCATTGAATGACGGGACAGGGTTATTCTTAAGTTGTATCAGTTCATCATAAGAAGCTTGTATTTCATGTAACCGGTTTTGAAAAAAATTGTTCATTCTAAAAAATTATAACTATAAAAATTCCTGATTAATTCTCCAGTTTATTCCACCACGTTTTTTTGAGGATGAAAACAATGACAACAAGAATACCAACAGTAACAAGCAGGGGTAATTTCATCCAAAGCACTATATACATCGGCAAAATGGTAAGGCACAATTGCCCGGTAATGCCAAGGAGAACATTGAACATATCGAGCCCAAACCTTTTATTAGGCACAAAGGACGGATCCTCCGCCATCGCCATTTCATGCACGGGTTTCCAAAATCCCCACGGACGAACAGTTTTATAAAAAGCTTTTAATACAACCATATCGGTCGCCGGCGCTGAATAAGTACCAACCAGGCATCCTGCAATTGAAATGAGAAACAGCAAAGGAAAATAATAAAGAAACTGAACTCCTTCAAAAAACCTGGAAAACACCAAGGCGCCCGCTACGCCTGCCAGCATACCCCAGAAAAACCCGTTGGCATTAAAACGCCACCAGTACCATTTCAAAACATTGGCCGCAATATAGCCGCCATATAAGCCAGATACAATCCACTGCAAAATGCTATTCACATCTTTTGTAAAAAATCCCAATATAACCCCGATAGCCACTACCACCACTCCCCACAAATAATTCATGTAAATGATTTTCCTGGTAGAAGCGCGGGGATTAATGTATTTGAGATAAATATCGTTTACAATATAAGCCTGCGCAGCGTTAAGCGTACCGGCAAACGTTCCCATAAATGCTCCGAAAAGTCCTGTCAATACGATTCCCAAAATACCCACCGGCAAAAAGCTATTAATAGTAGCAGGGAGTACTTTTTCGAAATCAACTCCGCCAGCTCCGTTGTCGAGATTCAGATGGTTATAATAAAGCAATCCCAGCACCGTTAACCCAATAATCATGGAATATCGTATCGGTAATAAGATAATAGAAACAAACCCCGTCATTTTGGAGGCTTCTTTGGGTGACCGGGATGACAATATTTTTTGCATATCATAATTAGGCGCCGGGCCCGCAAGCGCTGCAAATACGCCTTTAAATAACATCATCATAAAAAAGAAGCCGAATAAATCATATCCATCGTCGGCAATTTTCTTATTGGCTGCAGCAACATACTTAGTCCAGTCCAGATTTAAGTGCCATCCAAAGAATGGATTACTCCAGCCATGGGGAACACTTAATGCGCTTACTCCTTCGCCATGTAAATGCTGCCATGCAATAACGCCAATGGCAATACATCCCGCCGTCATGATGATATATTTAATCAAATCGCCCAATACAATGCTGTGCATGCCTCCCAGTACAGAATAGAAAACCGCAAAAAGCGTAAAGATGATACCATAAAAATGCGGGACATATTCCGGAGCGATATGAAACGGAACATAAGGCTCTACTATGTTCCAGGGGATGAAAATCTCTACAAACTTTCCGAGCCCGATAAAACCATAGGCCATAAAACCAAGACAGCCGATCAGCGCAAATGCAACAATAACAGCATGTGAACCCGTAACACCTGCTCCTTTTAATCCAAATCTTGTTCCCAGCCATTGCGCACCGGTATCTGCATTGGAACGCCGGAGCCACTTGGCGAGGTACATCATGTTAAACACCTGGTTGAAAACCGGCCACAGCCAGGGAATCCAGATACTTTTCATGCCATAAACAAAACACAGCGATACCATCCACATGGTTCCGCTGATATCAAACATATCCGCTGCGTCGCTCAATCCTAATAAGTACCACGGCAATTTTTTACTTCCCAGTAAATAACTCTCTTTGTTCCGGCGCGCCTTTTTGCGAAGAAACCAACCAATAAAAAGCATCGCTACCAGGTATGAAACAATTATGGAAATATCAGGCGCTCGTAATTTCATTTGTACAAATGCTCTTTGGTAATGTCTTTTTGAAATAAAGTAATTGGTTCCTTATAAAATTTAATGAAGTCGCTGGCTGATTCCTGCCCTTTATAAGGCATATAAAATTCCATATTGCCGGATGGCTTTCCGCCTGCATTTCTCCATGCGAGAGCATAAGAAATTTTGTGATGATCCAGCGCTTTCAGCAGCACCTGCGTCCACCACGTGCTGTCGGGCACTTTTACATATCCGAATTCAGTGAGCGCCGGTATTTTATTTTTTTCAGAGGCTGCCGATGTCAGCATCGAAAGCATGGTATCTGCATCATGTATAAATTGTTTATCGCCGCTTTCGCCGCCATTTCTCTGGTAAATATCAAAACCCAAAATATCCGTCCAGTTATTGCCCGGGTATTTTAAAAGATATTCTTCTTTTGAAGAAAAGCGATCGGTATTATATGCATACAGCAACTGATGGATATTTTCGGAATCTCTTAAATAGGAAATGGTAAAATGCCATAATTGTTTAAACTCTTCCGGCGTGCAATGACTGCCTCCCCACCAGAACCAATTTCCGTTCAGCTCATGAAAAAGCCGTAATATAACAGGTATAGGTACACGATCTTTTGTCTGCAGGCTGCGTATAAACACAGCTACCTTATGCAGCCAGCTTTTGAATAATTCGTTTTTCTCTCCCCCTGGTAAAATGGAGGCAACCGTGCCAGGTTCCGGATCCCACGCGGTTTTTCCTGTCAGCGGATTATTCAAATGCCAGCTCAAGGTAACTACTCCTCCGCGCGCATATACCATTTGCACATACCGCCTGATTGAATCAAAAGGAACACTATCAAGATTAACCGTGTGATCCAGTTCAATACGCCCGAGCTCAAACCCATATACAGCAGGATAATCGCCTGTTACATCTTTTATATCGCTCCTGCCGGTAATGTATTTCCATCCGACTCCATAGGCAAGGTCATCCTGATGCCCCATCATCACTCCTTTTTGCAAAAGTTTTTTCAGGTTATGGTAAAGATTGATAGTTTGCCTTGTAGCATTTTTATCAACAGGCGCCTCAGCAATTGATTTATTTTTTATTCTGTAATGATGAGGCCCGTTCTGCTGTGCATATACTTTATTGAAACCGGCAAACAACAGCATCACCAGGCAAACTAATCCTGCCTGTATAAGCTCTATTTTTTCTATTTCAGCTTTCATAAATAAAAAAACGGCTCACATCTTTAGAACATTTGTCGAAAAAATAAATGAACCGGTGCTTTTTATAATAAAGTATTGCATCAACAATAAATGCCGGACAAATTTTTCCCGCAAACCTGCTTGCAGTGGCAAGTCCCGCCAATGAGCGCAGAGGAGCATTGTAATCAGCGTAATTCTGTGCAATCTGCGGGAGGCCTTAAATAATGATTTATGATTGACAAGGCGCTGGTTTATTCCATTGAAATATCAAAGCCGTGAAAAAAATTTTGCCTGTCTTTCTGTTATTTATTTTTTCCTAAAATTATTTAATCAGGATTACATCATCAAAGTATAACTGTTCCGCTACACTATTACTATTCATAAAAAACGCTACTGTATTCAAAGGCTGGGAGCTATTGGCTGCCCAGTTTGTTGTGCCGGTATTATTCCATATTATATTATTGACAGGTATTTTATAATAAGTCCATACCCCCGGCGGAACATCGTACTGGTTTGCACTGGTTTGATTTTGATTAAATCCTGTGTTTCCCAACTCAATATATATTTTTTCATCTGCCGTACCTCCATATACCCAGAAAGAAAGATATTTATAGTCAGCAGAATAAGCAAGTCCATCCGTAGGGCCCCCGCCGCCATACCTGAATCCATCTATCCACCAACTGTTTGCCCCATATTGTGCATTAAAAGAAGCTGTGCCGCTTTTTGCTTCTGCATTGCTTGGACCTGCCGGCCCCCAGGACCAACTGCCCCAATTAGGTGCATAATTATCGGTAAAAACCTGGTAAGCATTGTCTACATCCACTAATTCCTGTGTACCCTTTACTGTTTCAGAAGTTCCTGCTGCATCATAATTAAACACCAGTATTCCTCTTGTTGCAGTTGTTGCATCAAATTGTAAAACCAATACGGAATCATTCTGGCTGACAATGGAAGTGGTTCCTGTTTCCCCGTTCGCGCCGCTCACGCTTACCGACGTAACACTGGCAAATCCGACACCCGTTAATGTAATCTGGGAACCCGCTGAAAAGTTATAATTGGAATAGCTGTCCGGGCTCGGCGGCGGCGGAAGTATAGAGAATTTGTACCCCACCTTACCATGTAACGTAGTTATAACAAGACTGTCATTCGCCTGGCTTCCCAGGTAAGGTGTTTTGGAAGGCACCTGTACTACGATAGAATTATCCGTTACCAGGGCCCTGTTAAAGTAAGCCAGGTATCCGTTAAAAGTAATATTAGTGGCACTCCCCAAGTTAGAGCCATAAATAATATAATAATCCCCCAGGTTGCCTGCAGTAGTTGCAGAATCGAACGGATATGCAAGATTGGTTCTTGCCCTCAGTGTCTGTACAAGATTTCCGGAAGCATCGTAAGATACAAGAGTATCATAGTGAACAGTGGTATCGACTTTATCCCATGTATGCACAGAGGTGATAGTGGGCAACCCTGAACCCGGAGTAAAACCAAGGCTATTATATTTTTTGCAGGATATAAATAATGAAATCATTATTATTCCTGTAGCAAAAGAAATATTCACCGATCTAAAAATATTTTTTTTCATATAGCTTAATGTTATAAATTAAAATTGATATGGTACAGGCGGTTGCAATAAAGCCGGATCCGCAGTTGTTTCAACAGAAGGAATGGGTAATATAAAACTCTGATCCGAGAGGGTGAAGCTGCGTCCGGAATCATAACCGGTTATTTGCCCTGTGGTGCCATCTATATTTACTGTGCGCCTATCCTGATCATTAATAATTTTTATAGCAACAGGATGATGAGCGGATGTCGGGTCGGGCTGGTATCCATCGATACGCTGCAAATCATACCAGTAATCACCTTCTATTGCAAATTCAAGCCTTCTTTCCAAAAGCAACTGTTTATATGTAAAACTGCCAACCAATGGGGCTAATCCCGCTCTCCCGCGTATCTTATTCAAATAGCCTAAGGCAGTCGCATCAGTACAAACAGCATTGGTATCAATACCGGCGCCTGGCTGCACGCTGGCCGATTGACCTAAGATGGCTTCCGCTGCTATTAAATACATATCGGCAAAACGGAGAAGATAAGTATTGTTAGAAGTAGCCTGAAATGCGCTTAAGCCGCCATTATCATCCGGAGTGCCTACTACATACTTTTTCATACCGGCTCCTGTTCCCTGGGCATTAACGGCGCCGGCTCCCTGATCTATCCTGCTAACATGATAACCTCCGTCTTTCTTATGTAATTCAGGGTAAAAGTCGCCCTGCGTCATAATGGTTCCATGACGGCGGCCCAGCGTATCTCCATCACTCAGGAAAGCATTTTGTAAATCCAGGCTGGGACCAAGTTCAGCCCAACCATCGCCCGTACCGGTAATATTGGTATTAGGGGAAATTACCGATTGCAACTGGTTGCCATATCCATATCCTCCATTGGAAGTCCACTGCAAGGCAATCATAGATTCTTTACCGTTATTTCCGGCAAGCTCGAACATCTGGGCATAATTGTCCCCGGATGTTAAATCAAATTCTCCGCTGTTAATTACTTTCTCTGCTTCAATCCGTGCACTGTCATACTTCTGCTGATATAAATATACCTTGGCAAGCAAACCTGAAGCAGAACCGCTGGATGCATGCCCGGTAGATGCCACACCGCTTGCGCAATTGGCTTCTGCAAATTGTAAATCCATTGTTATAAACTTATAAACATCGGCAACCGGGTTGGTTGGTACGGTTGAAAAAGAACCTACAAACGGGGCAGGGTCAGTAATAATCGGGACATTGCCGAAAATACGAACCAGGTAAAAATAGGCTGCTGCCCGTATTAAATGAGCTTCGCCCAATGCGCTGTTAACCACATCCGATGACACACCTGATGCCGCGCCGGGTAAATTCTTTAGTAGTGCATTAGCCTGCGCCACTACGGTATAAAGAGAGTTCCATGCGCTTTGAACAGTTTGTGTATTACTTCCTGCACCAAAAGCGCCGAAGGCATCAAACGCGCCATCTGTACCAGCCCAGCATATTGCATTGCCGCTCTGCAGGTCGCCAATAGCCAGAAATGCTTTTCCATTCAGGCCAAACCATGGCGCTGCGTATAATATATTTGTACTTGAACGAACCTGATCCACAGTTTGATAATATGTGCCTACCGTAGCTGCATTCTCAGGCGGGCGATTAAAGAAGTCTTTCTTACAGCCCACAAATAGTGTGGCCGAAATCAAAAAACTAAAACTTATTAAATATCTCATTTTCATATTTTATGCTTTTTAGTAAGTTTCGGGTAATTAAAATTCTGCATTTAAACCAAAGGTGATCACTCTCGGTGACGGATATCTTCCATAGTCTATATTTAGCAGTATGGGATTCTGGTTTAATGCACCAATTTCCGGATCAAGGCCGCTGTAGTTAGTAAACACATATAAGTTTTGCCCGCTGAAATACACTTTTAAATGTTGTGCCTTGATTTTCGAGGCCCATTCTGTTGGTAACTCATATCCAAAACGAACATTTTGTATTCTTAAGAAAGAAGCGCTTTCAAGAAATCTGTCGGACATTACTAAATTATTATTACCCCAGCTTGCTCTCGGTGCAGGCACATTTGAATTGGGATTGGAGGGCGACCAAAAGTTGGCTGCATCCGCACGCTGATTTATATACAATCCGTACATGCCCATAGTCTGGAAAGAAACAGCATTCAATATCTTACCGCCATAAGAGCCATTCAGGAATATAGATAATTCAAAATTCTTATAGGTAAATGTATTTGAAATACTATACGTGAAGTCAGGATTAGGATTTCCCAAAGCATATTGTTTATTGGGGCCGCCTTTACCATCATTACCGTCATACAGGATATCTCCAAGATATACCCCATTGGATAAAGACCTGTCGCTGCTGACCACTTCCGGCTGGCCGATAACATTCTGAGGATTTTCAATTAAGGATTGTAACTGCGCCTGTGTTTTAATTATACCCAGAGATTTATATCCATAAAACTCGCCGATAGGTCCTCCCACCTGTGTCTTGGTGGCATAAATCTGGGGGCCAAAGCCGGTAGAGATAATACCATTCAATTCAGGAAATCCGTTCAAAGAAATCACCTTGTTGGAATAATGAGAGAATATTAAAGTGGTGGTCCATGTAAAATCTTTTTTATCAATATTCCGGCTGTTAATGCTGAATTCAAAACCTGTATTTTGAAGTTCGCCCGCATTTACCCACGGTGGCTGAACCACTGCTGCGCTGGAATATTCGGCATTGCCTCCTCCGAGAAACGAAGGAAGTGGCTGTTGAAAGAGGAAGTTCTTGGAAGTTTTCTTATATACGTCAAAACTACCATTGATGCGGTCATTGATGATGCTAAAGTCCAGGCCAATATTTTGCTGTATCGCTGTTTCCCAGGTAAGATCCGGATTGCTGAAGTTAGCTACCCTGAAGCCTGTGCCTACGCCCGTAACTACCGGGTCTATTGCAGAGCCGTAGCTGTATTGCGGAATATTGGAATTGCCGGTAGTACCATATCCCAATCTTATTTTAAGATTGCTGATGGCATTGCTTATACCGGTCATGAACGGTTCTTTTGATATTCGCCAGGATACTGCCACGCCCGGAAAATAACCCGTCTGGTGACCTTCGGCAAAATTAGAGGAGCGATCGCTGCGGACATTAGCAGTAATGCTGTACTTCTCGTCGTAAGTATAGATAACACGCGCCAGATATGATTCCATTGACGTACTTCCCTTCGGCTCATTCAGGGTATTGGAAGATTGCGTACCCAGGTTTAGAGTCTGAATGGTATTTCCGGCAGTAAATCCTTTGGTGCTGGCAACAATTCCGTCATAAGTAGATTCCCAAACTTCACGTCCTGCCAACACCTGCACTGCATGCTTTCCGAAAGTATGATCGTAGCTCAAATGTTCCAGCCAGTTCCAATAGTTATCAAAATTGTCATTTTCTTCCAAGACAGCTAATGTATTTGAAAATGCAGGCGGGAAGCCCGGAGCGCCGTAAGAATAGGTCGGGTTAAATATTTTTGCAGCGCCCCAGTCAAAATTTCCATCAATTTCTGAATGTAAGGTGAAATCTTTCAGGAACTTGATATCTCCATAAATTCTGCCCTGAATATTGCTTCTTATTAAATAATTGGTAACCGTTAATGCCCGCTGAAGCGGATTCAATCCTCCCATCGCCTGCCCGCTTGCATCAATAGCAGGTCCTGCAAAGGTTCCGTCAGCATTATATACCGCAACGTCCGGAGCCTGCAAAAGAGCGCTGTAAATGATACCATAATTATTTCCCAATACAGTATTTGCTTTATTCTGATTGGCAGAAATGCTGGTTCCTACCTTAAACCATTCCTTTACCTGAGAGTTAATGGTGGTATGAAATGCGTAACGATTGAAATCAGAGCCTATGATAGTTCCATCCTGCTGAAAATAACTTCCGGAAACATAGTAGTCGGTTCTATTGTTGGCTCCTGAGAAGGAAAGCGTATGGCTTTGTTGGGGAGCCCTGCGAAATATTGCATCCTGCCAGTTAGTTCCCGGCCCTAATTTATCCGGATTGGCAAATTCTGTTCTCCTGTTTAACCCAAAATCATCGGCCAGCGAATTTTCAAATTTAGCATATTGCTGAAGGTTCATCATTTTCAAAAACTTCCCTTGTTCCTGGGTGCCATAGTAACCGTCATAATCAATCTTCCCTTCGCCGTTCCTTCCTTTTTTCGTCGTAATAATAACTACGCCATTGGCTCCGCGGCTTCCGTAGATGGCGGTTGCAGAAGCATCTTTTAATACATCAATGGAAGCTATATCATTCGGGTTAATGCTGGCAAGCACACTGGGCTTTTGCTCCTGCGAAACAGGAGAGAGGCCGCCAAAAACGCCATCATTCGTTGATAACTGGGAGGGGGCATTTCCGTCAATAGCCACTCCATCTATTACATACAATGGTTCAGCGCCACTGAAAGAAGTAATACCGCGTATATGAACCGAAATGGCAGACCCGGGCTGACCGGAGTTGGCAGTAACGGTTACGCCGGCGGCCCTGCCTTGCAGCATTTGGTCAACCGTAGGTTGCGGGATATTAGCTAACTCTTTTGCAGAGACTGAAGAAACAGCACCATTTACATCCTGTCTCCTCTGTGTTCCGTAGCCAATTATCACTACCTCATTCAGTGTGTTGTCTGATGACGAAACAAGACTGATTTTAAAAGTTTCATTTTTACCAATTGAAATTTCCTGCGTTTTCATCCCTACATAGCTTACCACTAACGTCTTTCCGTCTGCAGGAACTGTCAAATTAAAAATACCCAATGAATTGGTAACCGTGGTAACCCGGGTATTTTTTACAGACACGGTTGCATTAGGAAGCAGGTTGCCTTTATCATCCGTTACTGTACCGGTAATATCCCTGCTCTGTGCAAAAGTGGAAAGGTTTAGGAAGAATGAAAATACTACAATGAGCAGCAGTTTTGGAAATGAAAAGTTTCTCATACTATCAAGCTTTATTTTGCCAAAAATATTTTTAATTATGGCATAAATTTGATACTTTTTTATCTTTTTTTTATACTTATTATAGAATGATATATTTTTATCTCATAGAAATATTCACTGGTATATGTTTATAAAAAGCGAGCCTTGATTTTAAATTAATATTTTTTTAGTCAGACTTTATATAATATCTCTCGCTATGAATCAACAAACAAAGCTGTTAAGAGAAATCACCCCACTTACACAAAGCGATTGTTTTACTTTATTTTCCAGAACCAAAAGAGAATTTGATTTCCCTTTGCATTATCACGAAGAATATGAATTGAACTTTATTGAAAACGCAGCCGGGGCCAGGAGAGTGGTAGGGGATCATGTAGAGATAATCGGCAGCCTGGAATTGGTATTGGTAGGCCCCAACCTGCAGCATGGATGGTTTACCCACAACTGTAAAGACAAAATCATCAAGGAGATTACCATACAGTTTCACCGCGATCTGTTTGATGAAAAATTTTTGCACAGAAATCAAATGAGCTTTATCAGAACCCTGCTGGAGCGTTCATACAGGGGGGTATTATTTTCCGAATCCACCACCCAGACAATACGGCCAAGATTGTTGCAACTGCAGCAACGGCATGGATTTGACTCGGTACTCGAACTGATGTCCATACTGCACGATCTTTCCACTTCGAGAAATTTCAGAACGCTTTCAGATATTTCATTCAATACAGAAACATCATGCTATAATAGCCGCAGGATTGAAAGGATAATGAACTATATCAATAATAATTTCAGTGAAAATATTTCCCTTGGCGACGCTGCTAAAATTGCAGGCATGGCAGAAGTTTCATTGAGCCGTTTTTTCAAACTGAGAACCGGCAAAACGTTTATTGATACGCTGACTGAGGTAAGGTTAGGCCATGCTTCACGCATGCTGATTGACACTACCTATAGCATCAATGAAATTGCCTACAAATGCGGATTCAACAATATGTCCAATTTCAACAGGATATTTAAAAAGAAAAAAGACAGCACGCCGAAAGAGTTCCGCGAAACCTATACCAGCACCGGTGTAAGAAAGTTTGTATAATCAGAATGGGATTTAAAAAGCTTATCATAAAAAAATATTCAGTTGTAACATTTATATTTTACTGGTCAGTCAACTTCGCTTTTGCGCAGCAGCAAATGCATGTATCAATTGCCGAAGGCGCCTTATTTGAAAAAAGCAAATTGTTTCACCCGGGAGATGATCAGTTGATTCAGATAACGGGAAGAATCCAAATCATCAATCATGTTCCGCGATTGTGGCAGCCGGGTACTTACATACAGGCAAAATTTAAAGGCGCCTCCTGCGAAATATTTCTGAATGATGAATTACTTTGGGGCCATTCACATAATTATATTGAAATAGTCATAGATTCATTGGCGCCTGTTCGCGTGCAAACAAAATGGAAAAACAATATCATTACCATCGTTAGCCTGGATAATACGGTACACACTTTGACAATATGCAAAAATACTGAAGCAGGCATTGGCTATCTCGAACTCGCCGGAATCAGTTGCCAAAAATTACTGAAACTACCGGCAAAGCCTGCACGAAAAATAGAATGCATCGGCAACTCCATTACCTGCGGCGCCGGCATGGATTTATCTGAAATTCCCTGTGGCAAAGGACAGTGGTACGATCAGCATAATGCCTATATGAGCTATGGCGCACGCACTGCGCGTAACTTGCATGCACAATGGATGCTTAGCTCTGTTTCGGGCATCGGCCTCATTCATAGCTGTTGCCACATGCCTATCACGATGCCTGCGGTATTTGACAAAGTTGATATGCGCGATGATTCAATACAGTGGAACTTCAAATTGTACACACCGGATATAGTTACCATTTGTCTCGGGCAGAACGACGGCATACAGGATTCAGCAACGTTTTGCAGTGCTTATGTAAATTTTATAAAAACGATAAGATCAAGGTACGCAAATACAGCTATCGTTTGCCTTACCAGCCCGATGGCCGATACCTCTTTGACTGCGGTATTGAAAAAATACATAAGCGCTGTAGTCGCAACACTTAACGCAGGAGGCGACAAACAAGTTTATAAATATTTTTTTTCTAAACAATATCATCGCGGGTGCGGCGGGCATCCGGACCTGGCAGAACATACATTGATGGCTGATGAGCTTACACAGTTTTTGAAAACAATCGGAAACTGGTGAGAAGCCGTTTGAAATTCTTTTTCTTTTTGATTTAATAATGGAACCATAGGAGGTATATAAGGATGAAATATTTTCTTGTATGCCTTAGATGCCTTGTATGGTTCGACTTACAAAAAATTTTTAACAGCTTCCAGGAGACAAAATTTAATTATTGCCTTACTGAGTTCACAATATCAATCGCCTGTTTCGTTAATACCTCAATTTTCGCATAATCCCTTTGCTCCAATAAGATTTTGCTGATCAGTTTACTTCCCATACCCACAGCGCTGACGCCTGCCTTGAACCATGATGCAATATTTTCTTTATCAAGATCCACTCCGCCGGTAGGCATAAACAGCAGTTCCGGAAACAATTCCTTTATAGCGCTCATGAAGGATGGCCCCAGGATATTTCCCGGGAAAAGCTTGATCATGGTAGCGCCCATATTTTCTGCATGAATAATTTCAGAAGGCGTCATACAACCCGGCAACCAGAGCATTTCCTTCCTGTCGGCCACTTCGGCAACTTCTTCTACCAGGCCGGGACACACAAAAAAATCAGCCCCTGCATCCATATAACTTTTTGCGGCAAACTCATTTTTTATGGTGCCGATTCCAAGACAGAGACCTTTTAATTCAGCATCACACACCGCACGCATTTTTATAAAATTTTGCAATGCCGCTTCGCCGCGATTGGTATATTCCACTGCTCTTATACCGGCTCTGTATAATGCACGCAATACTTCTATGCTTACGCCGGTATCCTTATAAAAATATAAGGGAAGAACCCCCTGCTGAAGGATTAGCTGTTGTATTTCATTTTTACTGTGCATAAAATAATCTTATAAATTGGGCAATGTTATCAGAATTATCTTCCTATATCTTATTTTTTGCGCAAACGTTTATGTATTTTTTTAATAAATATCCGTATAATTCTTGTTGTTTCGCCAAATAAGAAAGAAATTCGGCCTTGCTGTTTGATTAAAACCCGCGATTTATTTTTAGTTTAAAACCTGAACTCAATATGTCAAAAAAAGTTGTAACCCTTGGTGAAATCATGCTTCGTTTATCCACGCCGGACTATAAAAGATTTGTGCAGGCAGACAGTTTCGATGTCACGTATGGCGGTGGTGAAGCAAATGTGTCAGCAGCTCTTTGCAATTACGGGTTAAACGGGGTCTTTGTTTCGAAAGTGCCCGATAATCCGATCGGCCAGTCGGCAATCAATCATTTAAGGAGATATGGCGTAGACACGCAATATATAGCCAAAGGAGGTAAACGGCTGGGCATTTACTTTTTGGAAACCGGTGCTTCCATGAGGGCATCGCAGGTGGTATATGACCGCGAAGGCGCTTCGATTTCGGAAGCAGAAATTCCGGATTTTGATTTTGAAAAAATATTTGAGAATGCTTCATGGTTTCATACAACGGGCATCACGCCTGCATTAAGTGATAAAGCAACTGCCCTTACGGAAGCTGCGTTAAAGGCCGCAAAAGGAAAAGGCATTACCACCAGCATCGATCTCAATTACAGAAAGAAATTGTGGAGCAAAGAAAAAGCAAGAGAAGTGATGACACGGCTTTGTCAATATGTGGACGTGTGCATAGGAAATGAGGAAGACGCCGAAACAACGCTGGGCTTTAAAAGCAAGGGAACCGATGTTACAAAAGGGGAATTGAATCTTACCGGGTACAAAGATGTATTTCAGCAAATGAAAGACAAGTTCAATTTCAAATATATCGCCTCTACTTTGAGGGAAAGCCATAGTGCGTCCGATAATGGCTGGAGCGCACTGGTATATGATGGCAAGGAATTTTATCATACCCGGCAATATGAAGTAAGAATTGTGGACCGCGTGGGAAGCGGGGATTCTTTTGCCAGTGGCTTTATATACGGGATGGTTACCGGTATGCCGATGAAAGATGCAGCAGAATTTGGCGTAGCGGCTTCTGCATTAAAGCATACCATTCCCGGCGATCTGAATCATGCCACTCTGAATGAAGTGATCGCTTTGATGAAAGGAGATGCAAGCGGAAGGGTACAGCGGTAAGGTTTTGCCGGCGAAAAGAAAGGCATAGCTTTATACCTGAAAAATCCCTTTTATTTTTTGATATGAGAAAAGCGATTGTGCAAAATCGTTGGTACCGCCTGATGCCTGTGGTTTTCACCACGTATAGCCTCGCCTATCTGGACCGGGCCAATTTCGGATTTGCCGCTGCAGGCGGAATGGCCGCAGATCTTCATATCACCGCATCCTTATCATCGCTGTTAAGCGCTTTATTCTTTCTGGGGTATTTC
The DNA here is from genome assembly GCA_964627765.1 of uncultured Ginsengibacter sp. Classification (GTDB taxonomy): domain Bacteria; phylum Bacteroidota; class Bacteroidia; order Chitinophagales; family Chitinophagaceae; genus Ginsengibacter. The sequence goes on from CAZVKO010000028.1 coordinate 59,211, forward strand.
CTTTTCCAAATTCCCGGAACACTATATGCAGTAAATACAAGTGTAAGGAAACTTATATTCTGGTCGCTAATTTTATGGGGGATGCTTGCCATGGCCACTGGAATAGCCGGCAATATCAGCCTGCTGATTTTTGTACGTTTTGTATTAGGAGCAGTGGAGAGCGCAGTAATGCCTGCCATGTTAATATTTCTAAGCCGCTGGTTTACGAAAGATGAACGTTCAAGAGCCAATACATTTTTAATCCTCGGCAATCCGGTTACGATTCTTTGGATGTCCATTTTATCAGGCTACCTCGTACATGCGCTTAGCTGGCGCTGGATGTTTATACTCGAGGGCTTACCTGCAATTATCTGGGCATTTTTCTGGCGGTGGCTGGTTAACGATCACCCGGAAGACGCAAACTGGCTTAGCGCGGCGCAAAAGAAGGAGCTTTATGAAAGGCTGGATGCCGAACAACTAACTACTACGCCTATGCGAAATTATACGCAGGCATTCCGGTCGAAAACCGTTATTCTTTTGTGCCTGCAATATGCGCTGTGGAGCATAGGTGTATATGGATTTGTAATGTGGCTGCCCACCATAATACATGCAGCGCCAAAAATAAATATTATAAAAACGGGATGGCTGGCATCCGTTCCTTATTTATTTGCCATGATAACGATGATAGGGGCCTCTCATTTTTCAGATAAATGGTTAAACAGGAAAATGTTCGTATGGCCTTTTCTGATGTCAGGAGCTGTAGCATTTTACGCATCCTATATCATCGGATCCGGTCATTTTTGGTTTTCTTTCTGCATGCTCATTATTGCCGGCGCTGCCATGTATGCGCCCTACGGGCCGTTTTTCGCAATAATCACTGAAATATTACCGAAGAATGTTTCCGGCGGGGCTATTGCATTAATCAATAGTATGGGCGCTTTAGGATCATTTGCCGGCACTTACCTCGTAGGGTATTTGAATGGCGCCACCGGCGGGTTCAGCACGTCTTACCTTTTTATGGCAGCGTCTTTATTGCTTTCTTCGATATTAACGATAGGGGCTGTGAGGCGGCAGCATAAGAACATGGGCGTGCCGGTTAGCGGCACTCAGGCGCAGCAGCAGGGAATATCACGCTAAAAGATGATAAAACGGTTTATCACGGAATAGCGTGATATGCTTTTTTATAACAGCAACGGATATACGAAGTTTTATACCAAAAGACGATACGCTATGCCTGTGAGAATGGCTATTCCAAAACTTAATAATGTGCCGATTAAAATATACTCCGTTAACTTTCTGTCGTGAGCTTCCTGTAAATTACCGAAGCGAAATACAGACTTTGCTGCAAGCAGGAAGCCTACAGCCTGCCACTCATTCATAATCATAAATACAAAAACAAGAAGGCGTTCCAAAATACCAATGTATTGCCCGGCGCTTTGCAATGATGTTAAATCATCACCTGAATCTGTGTCCGGCGTCCACCTGGAAATAAATATCCGTACTGCAAATGACACCGGTGTAGTAAGAAATACCAATAGCGTTATCAGCAGGATAATTTTTTCATCCTTCAGGAACGCAAATGAAAAGCTGATGTGCGCATAGAGGAGCCATATAAGGTAAATGGAAATAAGATGTAATGCCTGGTCCGTAAAAAAAAGGATGCGCTTTGTATTATTTTTCTGAAATGAAATCTTGAAAGCATCAATGAGCAGGTGGATTACCGCTATCAATAAAGACCACCACAAAAAATCAATATTCCATACAAATAAAAAACTGAGCGCTCCATGAATGAGCGCATGCACATACAACTGCCATGCTGCAAGCCGCTTTTCCTCCTTGGCACGAACCCATGATCGGGGCTGCAAAACAAAATCTCCAATCAGATGCGCCAGGAATAATTTTAGCAAGATGATCATTTTAACGATTTTAATTTGTAAGCATACATCTCATTTACTTCCATCATCTCATCATAATAGGCACGCTTGAGCCGGTTGCTGATGGCATTTTGCCTGATACCTACTATTTGTCCCAGCTCTTCCTGCACTTTACCGGGATTCTCCATGGTTGTCTTCACTACTTCTGCCGCATTCACGGTCCAGTTGTCCATAACGATCAAGCTCAGTTTCAACAGCAGGTTCATCTCTTTGTCAAACCCGGGCCAGTCACTTTTGACAGCAAGATTTTGCCTTTCTCTTTTCAGCATCTCAAACTTTTCGCCGGAGTGCACAAAAGCAGTTCCGTTGGATTCCGTTACCTTTTGTGCATTGTGTGTGCGTGTGCCGATGCCGATGGCCATTCTCACATCGACGTCGGGAATAGATTTTAGACTTGCCTTTATCTTGATGGCTACCCTGAGGGCTTCTTCGGGCTTTGCAATTACCGCCTGAAAACTGTCGCCCCGGTATATTTCCCAAAACTTGGGGCTCTCCCCGATTGCATCCAATTCTTTCTTCAAAGGCTTAAGCCATAATTTCGGATTGGTCTTTTGGGAACCGATAACATCGCCTGTAATTACGCTGATCATTTCAGAAGGGTTATATGCAAAAATATCACGTTTTTACGTGATAATAAAAAATATCATGCTTTTAGATGATAATTAAAAATATCATGCTTTTGCGTGATATTTACGGCTACCAGCCAAAATAGCTCTTTGCATTATAATAACATATATCCCGGATAATTTTACCCGTCCATTCTGTATCAGAAGGCAATTCGCCTTTTTCCATTTCTTCGCCAAAAATATTGCAGAGTATCCTGCGAAAATATTCGTGCCGGGGATAAGAAAGAAAACTTCTTGAATCGGTGATCATGCCGACAAACCTGCTTAGCAAACCCAGGTTGGATAATGCATTTATTTGCTTCGTCATCCCATCTTTCTGATCCAAAAACCACCATGCAGCACCGAATTGCATTTTACCGGGCACGGTTCCGTCATTAAAATTTCCAATCATAGAAGCAAAAACTTCATTGTGGGCCGGGTTGAGGTTATATATAATTGTTTTTGCCAGCTGGTCAGCGGAATCAAGCTTATCAAAGAATGCAGAAAGCGATTTCGCCTGTGCAAAATCACCGATGGAATCCCCGCCTGTATCAGGGCCGGAAGCATTCAGCATCCTTGAATTATTATTACGCAAAGCGCCTAAATGATATTGCTGTACCCAGCCCTTCTCATGATCCCAAACAGCGAATATATGCAGCATTCCCGAATGGAATTTAATTTTCTCATCCGCAGAAAGCCCTCTGCCATTGCGTATTTTATTAAACGCGGCTTCTACTTCTTTGTCCGTAAAGCTTTCTGCAGCTATATATTCAAGGCCATGGTCCGAAACGGAACACCCCATTGTTGCAAAGAAATCATGCCGCTGTTTCAACGCGTCAAGATATTGCCGGTAAGAACCAATTGCAATTCCACTCACCTGCTCCAGCCTGCTCACGTAAGCATTGAAATCTCCAGTATCATCCACGTTCATCGCCTTATCGGGCCTGAACGCGGGTAATACTTTTATTTCAAAACCATCCGCTTTTATTTTTTTATGATATGCCAGCGTATCGGTGGGATCATCAGTAGTGCAAATAACTTCCACATTCATTTTTCGCAGCAAATTTTTCACTGAATATTCCCTGGTTTGCAACTTTTCTGTACAGGCATCATATATTTTTTTTGCGCTTTCACCATTCAACAATTCATGCACATCAAAATAACGTTGCAGCTCCAGGTGCGTCCAATGATATAAAGGATTTCGCAATGTATAGGGAACGGTTTCTCCCCATTTCTGAAATTTCTCAAAATCATTTTTCGTGCCTGTAACAAAACTTTCGTCTACCCCGTTGGTACGCAGGGCTCTCCACTTATAATGATCGCCGTACAACCATATTTGAGTAAGATTTTCAAAATTGATATCATCCGCTATTTGCTGCGCCGGGAGGTGACAGTGATAATCAATGATGGGCATCCTGGCTGCAAACCCATGGTATAATTTTTTGGAGGTTTCTGTTGTAAGCAAAAAATTTTCATCTAAAAAATTCCCCATCGTTCTGAACTGTTTAATTGAATATATTGAAATGTCGTATTTACAAGCTCACTCCTCTTTTCCATGGAATAAAATCATTTTGAACATGCCTCACCGCACTTATTTCAATTTCGCCGCCCGCCACTTTTATTACATAATCGAGTATGCGCTCTCCCACCTGTTCAATCGATTCGGAACCTTCGATAATAGTACCTGCATTGATATCAATGATATCGGGCATTTTTGTATACAGCTGCGTATTACTCGATATTTTTACGACGGGCGCTATCGGATTGCCGGTTGGCGTTCCCAGCCCGGTAGTAAACAGCACTATATTAGCTCCTGCGGCTACTTCAGCAGTTGTACTTTCAACGTCGTTGCCGGGCGTGCAAAGCAAATTCAATCCTGGTTTTGTAACTATTCCGGGATAATCCAATACGTCTACTACAGGAGAAGTGCCTCCTTTCTTTGCAGCGCCTGCAGATTTAATAGCATCTGTGATCAAACCGTCTTTAATATTACCGGGAGAAGGATTCATATCGAACCCGGAGCCGGCAGCCTTTGCCGTTTCATTGTATGCAGTCATTAAATCGCCAAAACGTCTGGCTGTTTCAGCAGTAACGCAGCGGTCGCTCAGGCTCTGCTCTACCCCGCATAGCTCCGGGAACTCCGACAGTATCACCGAACCGCCTAATGCAACCAGCATATCAGAAGTATATCCTATAGCCGGGTTGGCAGATATTCCGCTGAAGCCATCTGAACCCCCGCATTCCAGGCCGATACAAAGCTTGCTTAAGGGTGCCGGTTTTCTTTCCATATTATTTGCAATCATCAATCCGGCAAAAGTTTGTTTTATTGCCTGCGATATCAGATCAGTTTCTTTGCCGATTTTTTGTTGTTCCAGAATATATAAAGGCTTCGAATAACCGGGATCACGCCTGTTGATCTCTTCTTTCAGAATATCTACCTGCGCGTTCTGGCAGCCGAGACTAAGAACGGTGGCGCCTGCAACGTTTGGATGTATAATATATCCGGCAAGTAATCCGCACAAGGCACGCGCATCCTGGCGTGTACCGCCGCAGCCGCCGTCATGCGTCAAGAATTTTATTCCATCCACATTTTTAAAAAGCCTTTGCTTTTTTGCTTCTTCCACCTTCACAGACACATCGGCATTTAATATTTCGTCAACATTTTTTCCGTTCCTGTAATAATCGATCAATTTTGACACCTCTGCCTTTTTAGTTTGATTGCGCCCGTAGCCTAACTCATTTACCAATGCTTCCTGCAATACTTCAAGGTTTCGGTTTTCACAAAAAACCATAGGAATCACCAGCCAATAATTTGCAGTACCCACCTTACCATCCCCTCGATGGTAGCCCATAAATGTTCTCTTTTCAAATGCAGCCACATCGGGTTTCAGCCAGCCGATCTTTCTCTCACTCACGCGGAAGCTTTTGGCAGCATGCTTTACATTCGACGTGGTAATGGCTGACCCCCGCGGGATAAATGTTTGCGCCTTACCCACCAGCACACCGTACATTATCAACTCGCCATTGGGTTGAATATCGTGCGTTACGAATTTATGTTTTGCAGGAACCCTGCCAATTATCGTATAGTCTTCACCGTTATATTGTACATGCTCCCCGTTGCTGAGGTCTTTCAGCGCTACCAGCACATTGTCTGCAGGATGCACTTTTGTTACGATTTCGCTCATTACACAAATTTTTTAACAAGGCGCTTTTTAACAGCAGCTTTTATATTGCTTCTCAAATTGAATCAATTTTTTCTTTCGCAGCGCATTCCGGTTTCCTCCTGCAAGCAAGAGCCTCTCTCCAAAAATCATTATCGCTAAAATTCTTTTTACCATTTCTCCCATTGGCAAAGTTTGTCAAAGTTTATAAAATTTACCGGCAAAATCATCGCCTGCCAGACAAAAGTCGCTGCTCAACTCACTGCATCCGGTCATTTGTATGAGCCCATTTCCATTTTGCCTTTTTAATAAAATCTTTACCGGGATGATCTTTAATAAATTTTTTATTCTCATCATTGCTTATTTATCTTCATGACAGCCCACCTAACGAGGTCTTCGGAGGCTTTATAGTTCTGAAAAGACAGGGGTATCTTTCTGCCATCTTCATATTCATTATAAAACCACGGGTCGCCCACCGCAAATACGGTTCCCCTTCCTACCCGGGCAACAGCAATTACATCGGCACCCTTTTGCCTCAGAATCGTAAAAGCAGGTCGTTTTACAGTAAGGGAAGAATATTCTTTTATATAGACTTTATTGATATTATTAAAAACCGGAGTATGGGGCGGAATGGGTACAGCAGCCATTTCAAAATTTGTTCCCGTTTCTTTGTTCCGGCTGTCATAATTAAATACGATCCCAAACCTCGACGCAAGCTGATTAAAATGAGTAAACTCAGCATTGCCCGAATCATTACCAAACAACAGGAGAACACCTCCGCCTTTTACCCAGCCATAAATTGTATGGATATCATTTTCTCCAATATAATTGGGATGCTCACTCTCGGCTTTTGTATCCGGATCTGCAATGATATAGATGTCCGCAGCTTTCAGTTCTTCAATAGTAGGCGCCACGTGAAGGGTTTTTGTGCTAACTCCATAACGATGAAAAACATTAGCGAACATGGAATATCCCCCGTTATCTTTTTCATCCCACACATAATGCCAGGTAATCGTTTTACCCATAGCATCTTTTTTTGTTTCGTGATTAAAATAGTTATCCAGCAAAACAGTTTTGCCTTTGCCCAATGCTGCTGTGGGTAACATTTCAATTTCAACGGATGCGAGTATAAATGCACCAATACCTTTGGGATCATTTTCAACTACCTTTTCATGGACATGATAATCATAACTTCCATCGCAACAGGGATGGCCGCCTGGCCTGGGAACACCTATGGTTTCAATTAAATTAAGCTGTCCGTTTGCATCCCGTTTAATAAAATTTTTTATGATACCGCGATAGCCTTTGTCAGCAGTTACCAGGTATGACTCAGGTAAATACCCAAGCCTCGCACCCTTCGCCAGCACATATACAAACATGCATGAAGTGGACGCATCTGCATAATTATTTTGTTTATCCAATGAATTCAAAATATTCCGCCATAAGCCTGTTTTTGGATCCTGCACATTTTTAATTGCCGCGGCAAAACGTTGTAAGATAAGGATCAATTCTTTTTTTTGTGATTTATCATCCGGAAATTGCTCCAGCACATCCACGAGCGCCATCCCATACCATGCCGTGGTACTTGCCCAAAAATTTGGTGAAATACCTCTTTGCTTTTGCGCCTGCTTTTGTTCTTTTGATTCATCGAAGCCGTTAGATAGCAATCCCGTCCCGGGATCACGGGCCTGCTTTTCCATTATTATTAACTGCTGTGCAATATTATTGTAATCGGAATCTTCATGAAAAGTATTGGCATATTCAGTATAAAAGGGTTCCGCCCTATACCATTCACCGGCCCACATTTGGTTGGGATCATCCTTTTTATGCCGGAGGCCATCTTCATTTGCGCGTGGTTGCTGCGATAGCTGCTTGCGCAAAGTCTGAACTGCCTCTATGTATTTCTTTTCTCCTGTCACATTATATAAAAGCAGCACCTCTCTTGCCGGGGCAATGTTGCCGGGTGTAAAGTTGTCCAATTTATACGTCCGGGCGTCTCCCTTTTCATTTACCAAAAAATCTATGTTGCGCTGCAGGTATTCGAAATATTTTCCGTTGCCGGTTGCATTCCACAATTCAGCTATTCCCCGCAAAACCATACTTTGACCGCAACTCCATTTAGCGGGCATGCTACTCCCTGCTAACGAATCTTTCCACAGGGTCATCGCTGTATTTCCCATTTCCTGCGCGTACGAAAAATTCTTTTGCGAGCGTGCAGTGACAGGCAGCGACAAAACCAGGACCAAATAAAATAAGCATCTGTTTAATTTCATTATTTGAAATTATCAATAGTATTATTCCTGAACCTTTCTCATTTGAAATATTTATTTATGCAAACGTTACCAGGAACAATTTTGGAAGTTTTTATACGCAATACTTTTATGAGATTTCAAAAAAATCGCGCTAAAAAATATTTTTTTCACATCACAAAATGATGACTTTTTTTGAATCACTGCTCTGGTAAGCCAGCTCAATTATCCGGATCACCTTTAATGCATCTTCTGCAGATACGGGTACAGGTTTACCGTTTCGAATCGCATCATACATACCATCATAATATTCGTTATAGTTTCCCCGCTCCGAGGGAATATATTCCCTGACCTCTTTACCATCTATCTCGGTATGAAGCAAACCCTTTTCAGCGTCCGGCTCTGTACCCCACCCGGGCATATCGGGAGCTTTGCCTGCCTGGAGCGCTTCTTCCTGGATATTGGTTTTGGGCTTGATGAATGAGCCTTTCATTCCATGAAATACGTAACCGGGCAAAGGCTCGCGTACAATATAACTCGATTTAACGCGAACCCGTTTATCATCATAATAAAAGATAATTTCAAAATAATCTGTCACTTCAGAGAGCGGGCGAAAATCTGCAATGTCTGCAAACAGCATCTTTGGCATACCGAACAATTGCAATGCCTGGTCGATCAGGTGTGAACCAAGATCATACAAAGAACCTGCACCGGGCCCAGGTACCTCTTTATGCAATTTGGGACTCAATTCTTCTTTATAACGGTCAAAATGCAATTCCGCTTCCACTATTTTGCCCAGGAGATTTTGCGATAGTACCTTTTTGATGGTTTTGTAATCACTGTCGTAGCGGCGGTTGTGGTAAACCGATAAAATTTTATTTTGTTTCCCGGCAAGATCGATCAGTCGTTGCCCTTCGTCTGTCGTGATTGTGAACGGCTTTTCAATCACCACATGCTTCCCTGCCTGTAATGCTTTTGTTGCATACTCAAAATGCGTATAGTTGGGCGTGTTCACTATTGCCAATTCGATTGCATCATCTGCCAGCATATCTTCCAGCGTACGGTAAGTCTTTATTCCGGGATATTTTTCCTGTGCACGGTTTTTTGAGCGCTCCCATACGGCATATAAATTAAATCCCGGGTTTATTTTTATAAATGGTGCATGAAAGACCCAACCACTCATTCCGAACGAGCATAAAGCTGTATTTACCGGTGTCATAATAATTGCCTGGTTTTTTGGGATTAACTTATGAGCGAAATTACCCTGGCTTTTCAATACCGCAACCTCAACTGCATGACAGTAATTCCATCCGCTCTTTTACTATAAAAATTCCGGCGCTGTAATTTTAAAGATCACCGGCTATGATAAGTGAAAAATTTTATACCAGAATATCCAATACTTCTGAAACAATTTTTATGATGATTTAACTACAGGGCCCAATGGCAATACGGTTTTCCCATACACTTCATTCAGCAAGACGCCTCCACCGGTATAAATAGCAGAAGCGCCGCAAATAATTCCTTCATAGCCGGTAAAAGTTTTTAAGGAAGGATTACCGGTTGCATCTCCTATCGCCAGTAAAAAAAACAATAGGGTTAATGTTGCAAACACAAACTGCAATGCTTTGCTGATGCGCAGCGTTCCAAAGAACAGGCAAAGTGTAAATATTCCCCAAATGACGAGATACGCTACCATTCCGTTTTCTGAAGCAGCGGAAATCCAGCCCAATTTGGGCATTACAATCAGGCCTACCAATGTGAGCCAGAAAAAACCATAAGAAACAAATGCGGTCAGCCCGAATGAATTATTCTTTTTCCATTCCATAATACCCGCAATCACCTGTGCCAGTCCTCCATAAAAAATTCCCATTGCAAGCACCATGGAATTCAATTCGAATATACCTGCGTTGTGCAGGTTAAGGAGCACCGTTGTGGTACCAAAAGCCAACAGGCCCAGCGGTGCAGGATTACCTGTGGAATCCTTAATAGCAATCGTGTTTGTTTCCATAAACTAAAGTTTGTTTGGTTAAAGATTTTTGCCTTTTAAAGTTACAGCCTTTAAATTGCCCGCAATTGAAAACTTTTTTCGATTGAACTGCACTAATAACAATCAGAGAAAAAATTTAGTCTGACTATTTTGCTATTAAGGTTAGTTAAGGAGTTAAGAACAGCAAGAAGCAGAAAACTATGTCTTTTTAAATACCGGTACGCTTCAAATAAATTTTTGAAAAGAATTCACAATCTTCCAACCGGATTAAGGTAATGAAGAAAAGACAGCATTATCCGGATACTGAATGCACAAAGAAAATCGTTAAGGAACGTGGCCGGTAAATTCAGCTAAAAATAATTTTCCGCTATATACTAACGTAAACGAATATACGAAAACAGCGTTTATTATTTCAGCTCTTTTATCTTAATACTCCGAAAGCTTACCGTATTGCCATGATCCTGCAGCAGGATATGCCCCTCCGGCGCTTCGCCAAAGTTTTTCCAGATTACATACTTGCTGATGGCAACCAAATCGCGGTATTCCTTTGATCCGCGTATATATTCCATCACTTTAATGCCGTTGAGATAATGCTCCACTTTATTGTTGGGATACACCACAATTCTTCCATAATTCCATTCGCCGACAGGCCGTATGATGGATTGTGGTTTCCTGGCGGGAATGAGGTCGTACAGGGAAGCCAAGGTTCTGTCTCCGTTGCGGCCCAGCTTTGCATCGGGATGCAATGAATCATCAAGCACCTGGTATTCGAGGCCGATAGCTGAACCCGTATTATGTTCAGCAAGTGTCACGAAATATTTTACGCCACTGTTAGCTCCGGGGGTTAATTTGAATTCAAATGAAAGATCAAAGGCCTTATACTCTCCGTCAGTTACAATGTCACCACCCTGACCGCCTTGCTCACCCCCTGATTCCAACACGGTGATCGTTCCATTTCTTACAACCCAGTCTTTTTTTGGAAATCCTTTTAAATAAGCGCCCCGCCATCCATTGGATGTTTTACCATCAAACAACAATTTCCATCCAGTTTGTTGTTCATAAGGGGTTAAATGGTTCGGAACGAAATCCACTACAAATATCCCCGGCGGAAACTGTGTAAATGAAACGCTGCCGGTTTTGATACGTATATTTTTAAAATAAACTTTTTTATTCGCTGCTGCTGCGTCGCTGATCGTATGCACCTGCAACGCAATAAAACCTTTGGGATCGAGCGTATCCACAAGGTCGGCAGCGGGAATTCCATTTATCCATGTTTTGGTTTCATTGCCGATACATTCAATCCGGTAGTGATTAAACTCATTCAGCTTAAAAGCATCCTGTGCGTTGGTATCAAGGGAAAGCGGATACAGCCATCCACGCCGTCCCTCATCATATATACCGCCACTCCATTTTCTTGGGGAAGGATCCACTTCTACCTGCCTTCCATACACCAAACCTTTTCCCTGGCGGCCTGAAGGATCAAAATGACTTCTTGTTTGTACTCCTGAATTGAGCTTGTCATTTTCCACTTTTATATCCAGCTCAAGAATAAAATTTCCATATTCTTTTTCGGTTATCAGAAAAGTATTACCGGAGTTTAATACAGTTGAGCCAACAATCATTCCATCCTCTACTGTAAAACCGGCATCACCTGCGAGCTTTATCCAGCCATGCAAAGTCTTCCCATCAAACAGGTTTGTCCATCCGGAAGATTGTGCATTACAAAAAAATGAGAAAAAGAAAACTGAAACAATTGTAATAAAAATATTTTTCATAATATAAGAGAATTATATTGAAGCTAAGCTACTCAATTATTCATTTGAGGCTGCAATATTTTATTCTGCTGCATTCCTAAAGAGGATATAATTTCCTCTTTCTTTTCGCACGAAAACGATAAAAAACAGAAAGTGCCGGTGCAATCAGAAAATAGGCAAAGCCTGAAAGGCCTGCCATCTGTGGCTTTAAAAGAAGCGCAATGATCATCGAAGCAATTCCTATGCACATAAAAATTAAAGTCTTATAAATTTTACTATTGGTTTCGAACAGCTCTCTTCCTGTAAGCTGCAACTCTCCTTTCTTGCGTCTTACATGCAGGTACATCAGGCAAAAAAGGAAATAAATAGAAATAAATCCGGCATCATAAATTTCCATGAGTGTCGGCACGTTTGCAGGCAATATCACGAGTGGCGAATGCGCCTCTCCATATATCTGATCACTGAAAAGAAGCATAAATAAAAATTTCAGCGGGTACACATAAAACAATACCAAAAAGATCAGCGCACAATTCAACACAATGGTCAGCAGGTCGTCGAGCCCGTAACGCCGGAAGAAAATGTTCTGTTCGTACCAGATCGACATCAATAAAACAAAGCATACCCCGAAGGCAAAAAATCCGCGCATCGTTACAATTAACTCTTCAAAGTTTTTTGGTACTTCAAGGCTTACAATTAATAATGTAACAGCGAATGCAAAAACTGCATCGCTGAAAGCCTCTATCCGTTTTCGTTTCCGCGCAAGTGAAAATTCCTGTTGAACTCTAAAGTATCGGCAACAGCTTTTCTAAACATCGGCAATTAAATTGAATTCGTGAACTTAATTTTTTACCTCATTTATCTGTCCTGAATATTTCTTCAGCAGCATCCTGGTGGTTTGCACACAATCACCCGCGGACCGTGTAGCATATTTTCCTTTTCCTCTTGTCTATTTGTCTTCGAATATTGTAAGTTGTTTTTCAGGAAAAGAACCATGCAAAATAAAATGTATTTTATGAAATAAATTTGAACAGAACCTTCCTGATCCCGTGATCATACACGTGCTTAAAACCGGTAATAAAAATACAAGGAAAACCATTACAGCAGCAACATACTATTTTTGTATCCGAACGCACGGCATGAACAACTCTAAAATAAAAAACGCGGAATCATATTTTATCGGCGTGGATATCGGCACCGGCAGCGCAAAAGCTGTGGCGATGAGCCCCGACATGAAAGTATTGGCAACTTCACAATCATTTTATTCTGTAGTGAGCCCGAAGCCGGGCTATTCCGAATTGGCGCCGGCAACCATCCGGAACGCATTTATAAAGGTTATCAGTGAAGTTATTTCCCAAATAAAGCGTGTACCCGTATCCGTTAGCATCAGTACTGCCATGCACAGCCTGATGGCCGTAGATGCACACCACAAGCCGCTGACCCGGTTTCTCACGTGGGAGGATACACGAAGTGATGAAATTGCAGCGGCTTTACGAAAGTCTTCAAAAGCAAAAGGCATTTATGCCGCTACCGGAACTCCCATACATTCCATGTCGCCCTTATGCAAAATCAGATGGATGAAAGAAAACCGGCCGGACATTTTTACCAAAGCCTCGAAATTTATTTCAATCAAGGAATTTATATGGTTTCATTTGTTTCATGAATACGAGGTGGATCATTCCATTGCCTCAGCCACGGGCCTGTTCAATTTAAAAAATCTTTCGTGGCATCTGCCTTCGCTGAAATTCTGCGGCATTACGGCGGCCCGCCTTTCCCGCCCGGTTGCCACGGATTTTCTCCGGGATAATGTAAATGAAAAAATGGCGAGAGATTTACAAATAGACTCGCATACCAAATTCTGCATCGGGGCAAGCGATGGCTGCCTGGCCAATGTGGGCAGCTATGCAACAGACAGGCATACGGCGGCGCTTACCATCGGTACAAGCGGTGCGGTGCGGGTGGCGACCCATACACCGGTCACTCATTTTGCTTCAATGATTTTTAATTATATCCTCGACGATAAAACCTATATCAGCGGCGGCCCTGTAAACAATGGCGGTAATGTTATGAAGTGGCTGTTTGTCACTTTCCTCAATAAAAAGGATCCTTCTGATGCCGACTACAAAATGGTGTTCGAAAAAGTAAGAAAAATTCCTGCCGGCGCCGAAGGATTAATTTTTGTGCCTTACCTCTATGGTGAGCGGGCCCCGATATGGGACGAAAAATCGAATGGCGCTTTTATCGGCATACAATCTTTTCATACCACTCATCATTTTTTCAGGGCAGCGATGGAAGGAATTTGCTTTTCCCTGAAAAATATATTAGATACGCTGGAATCTTCATCCGGCAGGATCAGGCAATTGCATGTAAGCGGAGGTTTTTCGCATTCGGAAGTATGGATGCAGGTACTGGCAGACATAACGGGCAAAAAACTGTGCAAAATACAGTCGCAGGATGCTTCCTGTATCGGCGCCACCTTATGGGGCATGAAAGCAACGGGCGTTATAAAAAGTTATCAGTCAAAAAAAATCAGGGCAGGTGTTACAATCCATCCTCATTTAAAAACGACCCGTTTTTACAAAGAATATTTTTCAATATTTAAAAACCTCTATCCTTCTTTGAAAGATACAATGCACCTGCTAAACACCTTGAGATAAATCTGCCCCGCGCATAAGGGAATTTTCTGCACTAAAAAAAATTTATTTGGAATGATTACAATTTATTTTTGCGAACCATATCCATCTTGCTCACCTGTAAATTCAATACTCACCCGATTTGAAAAACCGGTTAAAAGAAAACTTCGCAGCAATGCGTGCGAAACGCCTTATGCGAAGGAAAAATACCTTAACAGCGTCAAAATATGGAATATTTGTTGATGGTTTTGCCGGATAATGCGTTATGAATTATCGGCAAAAGTCTATAAAAGCAAACGCCGTTTGCCGGGAAAAGAACTGGTTAAGCTATTTTAACCTGCGAAGTAAGAACAATGGGGATATAGTGTTGTGACAGCAAAAATACCCTGACCTGAAAATATAAAACGAAAGAGAATTTAAAGAGATGAGTCATAAAACGATGACAAAAGACAAACGCCCATGGAAAAAACTGTGGAAAATTATCCCTGTTTTTTTTCTATTTCATTCCGCGGCGTACGGACAACAGGTAAACGAAGACACTTTACAACAAGCTACCATCGACGATTGTGTGCAATATGCCTTAAAGCACCAGCCGCTTATTCAGCAATCGGTGATAAATGAAAAAATTACAGAAGAAAATATCAGGACAAAATTAGCTGACTGGTACCCCCAGCTAAATCTGAATGCCAACTATCAGAATAATATTCAACTGTCCACTTCTTATTTCGGCGGCAACTATGTTACCACCGGCGTTAATAATACTTCCGCTATTGATTTAGGGCTTACGCAAAATATTTTCACAAGGGATCTTTTGCTGGCCAGCAAGTCAGCTAAGGATGTGCGCACGGGTGTCAGTCAAATTACCGACAGTACCCGAATAAATACGGCGGTCGGTGTGAGCAAAGCTTTTTATGCGGTGCTGCTCACGCAAAAACAAATGGATGTGCTGGATGAAGATATTGTGCGGCTCAACAGGAGCCTGAAAGATGCCTACAATCAATACCAGGGTGGTATTGTTGATAAAACAGATTATAAACGGGCTACTATTTCGCTTAATAATGCAATAGCAGAGCGCAAGCAACAATCCGACGTCCTAACGGCTGATTATTTTTATTTAAAACAATTGATGGGCTATCCTGACAGCGCCAGGCTTGAGCTGGAATACGATAGCTCGAAGCTGGAAAGTGAAGCCATGATTGACACATCACAGCAAATTGATTTCAATAACAGGATAGAATACCGGCTTTTACAGACACAGGAAAGATTGCAGGCTTACAACCTGAAGTATTATAAATGGGGTTTTCTTCCCCAGGTATCCTTTTTCGGGAATTATAACCTGAATTATCTCAATAATAGTTTTTCAAAATTGTACAGCAGATCGTTTCCCAATTCCTACCTGGGATTACAGCTTTCATTTCCGATTTTCCAGGGTGAAAAAAGGATTCATGAGATAAGGGCGGCGCAATACCAAATTGACCAGCTGGGTTGGGCAATGACGGGATTGAAAAGTGCAATCGCTTCCCAGTATGCGCAGGCGCTGGCCTCCTACAAGGGGAATTTAGCCAATTACGCAGCGCTTAAGGACAATGTGCAGCTGGCTAATGATGTATATAATGTAATCCGGTTGCAATACCAGCAGGGCATCAAAACATATCTTGATGTGATTGTAGCAGAAAGTGACCTGAGAACCTCCCAGCTAAATTATTATACCGCATTATTTCAATTGCTGCAAAGCAAGATTGATGTGGAAGAAGCCCTGGGAATAATCAGATATTAATTGTTATCAGATAAAGCAAAATAAGAAAGCAGGTTTCAATATGAAAAGCAATAATTTTCGAATAATCCTTACCGTTAGCGTGGCTGCGGTATATATATCATGCGGTAATGCAGACGTAAGGCCCAAAGCGCCGCCGCCGGCCGCAGTAAATACCTTTATTGCGGAAAAAGCAAAGGCGGTAAATTATGATGAATATCCGGCCACCGTTGCCGCCCTTAACCAGGTAGACCTGCGGGCACAGGTTACAGGATACATCACCGGCATTTATTTTAAAGACGGACAGCATGTAACCAAGGGGCAGAAGTTATACGATATAGACAGGCAACAATATCTCGCCAATTACAACCAGGCGGTTGCCAACCTCAATGTATCAAAGGCAAATCTGGCAAAAGCACAGCAGGATGCAGACCGGTATACCGACCTGCTGCAAAAAGACGCCATAGCCAGGCAGGTGTATGATCATGCTATTACCGACTTGCAAAGCGCCAAAATGCAGGTAGCGGCAGCCGAATCTAACGTGAAAAATGTACAGACAACAGTAAGCTACTCCGAAATTTATGCTCCATTTTCGGGAACCATCGGATTTTCCCAGGTAAAAATGGGTGCGCTGGTTACAGCCAATCAAACATTATTAAATACGGTTTCTTCAGATAACCCTATGGCCGTAGACGTAGCCGTTGACCAAAGCGACATCCCGCGGTTTGAAAAACTCGAAAAGCAAAACCCGGTTGCAGATTCAACTTTTACCTTAGTGCTTACGGATAATTCATTTTATAACCAGACAGGAAAGATAAGCTTTATCGATCGCGCCGTAGATCCGACCACAGGTACCATTAAAGTGAGATTATTATTTGACAATCCTGATAATTTTCTAAAAGCAGGCATGAGCGCTAATGTGCGAATCAGGAACAACAATGGTGATACTGCCATGTTATTAATCCCGTATAAAGCGGTAATGGAGCAAATGGGCGAATATTTTGTTTTTGTTGTAAATGACAGTAACATCGCCATCCAGCATAAAGTATTCCTGGGCGACAGGATAAATGATAAAGTGATTGTAAAACAAGGCCTGGACGTAGGTGATAAAATTGTTACCGACGGAGTGCAGAAGGTAAGAGACAGCTCAAAAGTGCAGGCAGCGCCTCCTGTCAACCGGTAAGCCGTAGCAAAAATTTATTGTAAAGAAAGACACGAATTAATGATCGCAGATACTTTTATACGAAGACCCGTTACCGCTATTGTAATTTCAATAGTGATTTTATTATTGGGTATTCTTGCCATTACCACATTGCCGGTTAGCCAATATCCCGACATAAGCCCTGCAACGGTGCAAATCACTACCAACTATAATGGCGCGGACGCACAAACAGTGGAACAAACTGTAACCACGCCAATAGAAACACAGGTGAATGGTACACCGGGTATGGCTTATATGCAAAGCAACAGTACCTCAAGCGGGCAAAGCTCTATCACTGTTACCTACAATGTGGGAGCAGACGTCACCTCGGGTGCGCTGGATGTACAGAACCGTGTGGGCATCGCCACTCCCTCGTTGCCCAATGATGTAAAGCAGCTGGGAATAACCACACGAAAGCGTAATCCAAGCATTTTAATGCTGGTGGCCATGTTTTCCCCGAACGGAACCCATGATGTGACCTTCATGGACAACTACACAAACATTTTTGTAAAAAATGCTTTGCTGCGGGTAGATGGTGTAGGTGACGTATTTACAAGGGCAGATGATTTCAGCATGCGTATATGGCTGAAGCCCGACAAGATAGCACAGTTAGGTTTAACAGCCGATGACATTGTAAATGCTTTGCAGGAGCAAAATTTACAGGTCGCGGCAGGAAATATAGGAGCTCCCCCACAGGAAAACTCGCAGGTATTTGAATATTCAGTTATCACCAACAGCAGGCTGAACACGCCATCACAGTTCGATAGCATTGTGGTAAGAAGCAGTCCCGGCCAGGGGTCAATCGTATATCTGAAAGATGTAGCCCGTGTTCAATTGGGTAAGTTCAGCTATACAAGCAATTCTTTTGTGGATGGTAAAAGGGCCTCTTACTTGTTGATATATCAGGCGCCCGGAAGCAATGCAATAGCCACGGCTGACGGAGTCTATAAAACAATGGAAGAATTAAAAAAGTCTTTTCCCAAAGATGTGGATTATATAGTGCCTTTTGAATCCGTATCTGTTGTAAAAGTTTCCATAGATGAGGTTATAAAGACTTTATTGATTGCATTAGGGCTTGTTACGCTCGTTGTTTTTCTTTTTCTTCAAAACTGGCGTTCTACCTTAATCCCCATTCTCGCCATTCCTGTTGCCATCATTGGCACATTTGCATTTTTTGTATTGCTGGGCTTTACCATTAATACCTTAACCATGTTTGGCTTTGTATTGGCAATCGGTATTGTGGTGGATGATGCAATTATAGTGGTTGAGGCAGTTCAGCATTATATTGATGAACAAAAAATGTCGCCGAAAGACGCCACGAAATACGCCATGAAAGCTATCTCGGGGCCCGTAATTGCTATTGCGCTGATATTGGCGGCCGTATTTGTGCCGGTTGGATTTATTCCGGGCATTGTGGGGAGATTGTATCAGCAATTTGCCATTACCATTGCAATATCAGTTCTTATTTCTGCATTTGTTGCCTTATCACTTACTCCCGCACTCTGCTCATTAATGTTGCGCGAATTACATCTCAGTAACAGGTCGCATGGCCTGAACTGGTTTTTTTATCGCTTTGATAAATGGTTTGCCGGCCTTACTGAAAAATATACGCACGGCGTCAGATGGATTATTAAAAAATCTGTTTTAGCAATCATATTGCTCATCTGTGTTTTTGTTGGAACCATATTCCTTTTCAAGGCAAAGCCTACCGGATTTATTCCTACGGAAGATGAGGGACGAATATATATTACATTCGAATTGCCGGAAGCTTCTTCCACATCCCGCGCGCTTACTACGCTGACCAACATCATGGATAGCCTGAAAACCATTCCGGGTGTAGCGCATTTTGCTGCGCTGGGCGGATTGAATGTGGTAACCTTCGCAGCCAAATCAAACAGCGGAACTATTTTTTGCCAGCTAAAACCGTGGAGCGAAAGAACCGGCAAGCAAGAGCAGATCCAGGGTATTATGGCGGCCATGCAAAAAAAGTTTGCTTCAATGAAGGAAGCGAATATAGTGGTGATACAACCCCCGGCAATACCGGGTCTGGGGGCAACAGCAGGATTTACATTTGAACTGGAACAGAGAGAAAGTAATGACGATATTAATGCATTCGAAAAGGTAATAAATAATTTCGTTGCGCAGGTAAACAAGCGACCGGAAATATCGAGAGCGTTCTCATTCTTTACGGCAAGAACCCCCACCTATGAGGTAGATGTAGA
This sequence comes from uncultured Ginsengibacter sp., assembly GCA_964627765.1. Classification (GTDB taxonomy): domain Bacteria; phylum Bacteroidota; class Bacteroidia; order Chitinophagales; family Chitinophagaceae; genus Ginsengibacter. The sequence continues at coordinate 78,686 of CAZVKO010000028.1, forward strand.
CAGAGATCAATGTAAAAAATTAGGCGTATCCATATCAGACGCATATAATACCATCCAGACTTTTTTAGGGAGCCGTTATATAAACGACTTTACTATTTATGGAAGGAACTTTCACGTGGTTGCCCAGGCAGATACTTCTTACCGGGGAAATATAAATGATCTTAACCAATACTATGTAAAAAATCAGAGCGGCCAGTTGGTACCTTTAAGCGCTATAATTACTCATAAAGTGATTGAGAGTGCGCCGGTAATTTCTCATTTCAACCTGTTTCGTTCTGCCGAAATAAACGGAAGCCCCGCCGAAGGATACAGCAGCGGCCAGGCTATTGAGGCATTGCAGGAGGTGGCTAAGACACTTCCCGCCGGATATGGCTATGAATTTTCAGGATTAAGTAAACAGGAGATCAATGCAGGCAATAGCGCCATTTACATATTCATGCTATCAGTGCTTTTTGTGTTCCTGTTCCTGAGTGCGCTGTATGAAAGCTGGTCTGTTCCCTTTTCGGTATTGCTGGCTGTTCCGATTGGTGCTTTTGGTGCCATCCTTACCCTGACATTTATACCAAAATTAAGCAACAGCGTATATGCCCAGATCGGTTTAATAACACTGATCGGTCTTGCCGCCAAAAATGCCATATTGATTGTTGAATTTGCGAAAGAAAGAGTAGATGCCGGAATGGACGTAGTAAAAGCAACCCTGCACGCTGTCAAGCTTCGCTTGCGCCCTATACTCATGACTTCATTTGCATTTATATTAGGAGTGCTGCCATTGGCATTTGCCACAGGTGCAGGCGCCATTGCACGCTCCACCATAGGATGGACGGTGTTGGGTGGAATGCTGGCAGCTACATCACTGGCAATTTTCATTGTTCCGGTATTATTTGTATTGATTACAAGAGCCGCTTATGGTAAAAAGAAACTTGCTGAATTGAAATTGAAATATAATCCGGCAGAACATAAGGATCTTGAGAATGAGTAGGTAATTTATTACCCGGGCAGAAACGCTGAAGCAGATTGCTTACTCTCCTGGTATCGAAACAAATGTTTCTTACATGAATTTATTTTTTTAATCAGAGCCAGACAGAGCTATACTCAGGATTCCTTTTGAAAGTTAATCCGACAAACAAGAAATAATTATTGCCAAAAATATTTTCCTGTTTAGAAGCTGTTTAAAAATGATTCTGGAAAATTTTGTATTTGTTTTTTTGCCCGCAGACCTACATTGCCGGCAGGCAGGTTCCAGGGATTCATCGCAGAGAAAATGCTTTTTATCTGCGCACTCTGCGGGAACCTATTATACGGTTTAGAAAATTAAAAGACCAATTTTAAACCATTAAGAAGTTAAGAATACAGTAAGCGTTCTGCTTCTTTGTATTCTTAACTCCTCAACTAACCTTAATGGCAGAATATTCAGGCTAAATTTTTTTTCTAATGGTATTACTACTAATGGCAATTTTAAACAGGTGTTTATTTTTTATCTGCCACAAGATAAATTACACTGAGCGGTGACACATGAATTTTAATCGTGCCGGAAAGCGGCACACTGTATGGCTTAAGCGTGGCATAATTCAACGGGCCGCCGGTTGTTGTCGGGGGGCCTGTTCCATTCACATACACCTGGCCTGAAAATGGAGGATTATCAGTTCCGCCAGTCAGCGTATACCAATAATATTTAGCACCGGCAGGGAAATGCTGAAAGTCTATTGTCAATACATGACTCAAATTGCCGGAATTAATAATAACGGTTCCTGCCTGGCCGGATGAAAAAGTGGATGAGTAAGCAGTCAGATCGCCGTTTACTCCTTTTAGCGTATCGTACACCATCCTATCGCCAAAATACTTTTGAAAATAATACAGATAAAAAAAAGCGGGTCGTGGATTCCATAGCGGAGCATCAGGCTCATCGCCGAGATTAAACATGCCCATATCATCTCCTTTACTATAGCCGTTTGCAATATCCCACCGGCTGGCTTCGCCGAAATTATTTTTGATGATAGCACCTATTGATTTGGCAGCATGTATACCGGCAATGTAAGACACGTTCTGCCTGGAACCTGTTGCCTGGATGTTCCACTCTGTAAATGCTATGGGCTTCAATCCGACACCTGAAGCAGTTAACTGCTGCATGATGTAAGTCATCACACCCGAAGGAATTGTTGCACCGGTACTCAATATATCCGAAACTGATGAATTGGCCTGGTATGCGGTAAAATAATCATGCACTATAAAAAAGTCTGCGGTACTCCCGGCATTCTGAAGCACTCCCTGGTTCCAGGTTTGTATAGAAGTGTAATCATACGACGCAGGTGGCTGTTGATACAATGTTGCCCCGATATAAATCGTTGCCCCTGTTTCTGCAGCGGCTGCTCTCATAGAATCTGCAAATACTTTAAAATGATTGCCATAGACGGCCCCGGTTATTAATTCAGGCTGACCATCTTTATTGGTACTTAAATCGATATTATAACCGGCTTCCCAATTTCCATAACTTTCATTACCAATTTCCCAAAATTTCGTTCTGCCATTATCATATCTTACCCAGTCTGCTGCAAGATGCGCTGCGGTTGCCACAGGGTTGTTGCCCGTTCCATATCGGGCATATCCGTAATTAACAGTGATTATGCCGGTACTATTTGTTTGAGACAATAAGCTATAATAATTATCAAGACTAAATGTCCATGAAGCTGTATTGCCGCCATACCAGTATGTTACAGGTGGTACCTGGGGATTACCATTTGCGTCTAACAGATTGGATGGTACATCGGCAGGAGTTGGATTTGCATCTGTTCCATTCCAAAAGTAAATATCGCTGATACTGCCTCCGGGGCCGCGAATAATATTTGGTGAAAGGTCTTTCAGGTATTGCATTAATACAGGCTGCGTTACCATTTGGCCCGACCAAAGATTTGAATTATTCCCATAAACATAAGGTGGCACTTTAACAAGTACTTTATTTACGTCAATTTTTAATGAATCTGTTGCGGCACTTATCGCAACCGATCCTGAAATCGTAGAGTTTGGCACAGCAAAAGTTTTCGGCTGCCATGCATCGCCAAAAAAACCAATGGTAGCAGATAATGAAGGATCGACAGGATGATAAACAGAATCTGCTGCGGGAGGATTATTGTTACCTCCTCCATTATTGCCGCCGTTATTTGTTCCGTCAGAATTTTTCTTACACGAAGTCGTCACCATTAAAATGGCAACAGCAAATAATAAGTCTTTCATTACAGGTGTATTTCGCATTTTAATTTTACAGGCCCGAAATCACCGGCTCTTTACAATCCTTATATTGTGAATAATAATATCTATGCAGTTGGCAGCACGTTCTCCTGCTACAATGAAATATTTCAAGGCATCAGGGTCATGCGTAGAAGAACTATTTCCTAAAATGACATCAGCGTATATCACAAATAAATTTTGGCAAGACAAAGCATATTGGTATCAGGGTTACTGTTTTGTTGCCTTCTCTGCAAATGGTAATCTGACCAGCTTGAAAATCTTACAACTTCCTTATCCAGATATTCCTAAAGCTGATAGGTTTGCTTTTGTCGCCATGGGCCTGAAGCTTAATGGGAGCAGCACCATGAGCGGCTCCTTTGTAAGAAGGTATTCCTATATAGAGAGTCGGCCCTTTCAGCTCAACATTATTCTGAACTAAAATGCCATTGAAGAATGCGGTAACCCGTGCAGGGCTTTTTAAAGAACCATCATCATTGAAGCGGGGCGCCGTCCATATTACATCATATGTTTGCCATTCTCCGGGAGGGCGGTTGGGGTTGACCAATGGAGGATATTGCTTATAAATGCTTCCTGCCTGGCCATTTACATAAGTTTTGTTATTGTAGTTATCCAATATCTGCATTTCATAGCCCGCATCGCCAGGACCGATAGACGCGAGAAACAAACCGCTGTTACCACGGGCTTGCCCTTCGCCTTCAATGTCTTTGGGTTCGCGCCACTCAAGGTGCAATTGATAATCCATAAAGGATTCCTTCGTTTGAATATTGCCGGCCGACTTATTTACTGTAACGATACCATCATGCACTTTCCAGTTAGCAGGCTTGGTAGTATCATTTGCCGAAACCCATTGATCCAGGTTTTTCCCGTCAAATAAAATAATGGCGTCGGAAGGTGCATCACTACAAGCTTTCCCCGGAGTTACCACAGGCGGCACGGGCGAATACACTTCTGTTTCTTCAGGCTTCATGGTTTGCTGGCCATTTACAATAGCTGCAGATGCAAATAACAGCACTTGCATAGAAAATAATTTTTTTTTCATGTGTGAATTTTTACTGTTTTAACAAGGCCGCATGAAATTCCCTATAAAAATTATCATTGTCTTTTGGCACAGGCGGCGCGATAATTTTTATGGTACCTCTCATGGTTATTATTTACAAAATTTCAGATTATATCCTAACGGTAAGGAATAGACGCAATCGCAACCGGGATCGTTGCATCTTTTCTTAAGAAAAGCTCCTGCATTCTTTCAGTTCTTTTTCAGTATAAGCAAGGCCGTATTGTTTCAAAACGTCATCAGGCACCCCGTTCCACTGATTTGGCTGGTTGCCCATATAGCCAACATCTTTTACACCGATCTCGGATGTATAAAACCCGGTTGCCGTCAGGTTGCGCACCAGGTTAAAAAATGCAACGCCCTGTTTCATTTCAGGTTTCGCTTTATCCGGATAGGCTATTTCATCCACCATCTCCAGCTGCTGTTGTGATGTACAATCTGTAAATGCCTTTTGATAACGATCATAGCATTGTAAATCGAGCCAGCGCAAACCGCCCCTCATTGGCACCTGGTGCTCAGGCATATCTTTTACAATGAATTCAATAAATTCGGGCACTTTGGCATCAGAAGCGCTTCCGCTCACATCATCTTTCGGAATAATAATATCGGCGAGCACCGTGATAGCGGCCATCTCTCCGGGCGTAAAGAAAGTATAGGAAACAACTTCTTTCTCATGCTTTAATTCTTCGGGCATCCTGTTGATGCCGTAAGGATTTGCTGCGGAAGCAGGCTCTTCTTTAACGGCTGTTGTCTCTTTTTTATCTGCCAGTTTACAGGCATCTAACAATATACCGGTAGAAACAGTGCCAAGGGCCAATGCTTTTATTGATTTTCGTCTGTCCATGATCGTTATTAGTGACGGCTGATTGGTGAAAGTTATGAGTAAATCAAATATTATTCTTTTTCAGTTGGTCCACGATGTATTCAGAAGTGCGCATGGACAAAGCAAGGATCGTCCATGTAATATTTTTATCGCCTTGCGATACAAACTGCCCTCCGTCTACATTGAACAGGTTTTTGCAATCATGTGCCTGTGCCCATTTGTTCAAAGCGGAAGACTTCGGATCATCTCCCATGCGAACGGTACCTGCCTCATGAATAATATTGCCGGGATTATGCAATCCCCAATTATTTTGCGGCCCATCATCTCCGCCCCATGTGATCACCGCACCCATTGCATGCAATATTTCAGCAAAGGTTTCCTTCATGTGTTTTGCCTGCTTTATTTCATAGTCCGTGTAAGTTGTATGAAATCTCAAAACAGGAATACCATATTTATCCACTACGTCCGGATCGATCTCGCAATAACTATCCGCTCTTGCAATGGCCTCTCCCCTTCCTGCCATACCCACATGTGCACCAAAGAAATAGCGGTAATCTTCTTTTAACGAGACGCCATATCCGCCCGCCTCTTTTTGTTTACCGTTAATTTTATAAGTTCCGTTTAGCTTTTCTATTCCCCAGTTGAATCCGTACAAAGGCATCCCAAATCCGCCACCATATTCAATATGATAGCCGCGGGGGAAATCAAGCTTTTTATTATCCAGCCACCAGGGAGTATATACATGCATGCCGCCGACGCCATCTTCATTATACCTTTTACGGTTAAATAATTCAGGAATGATACCTCCCATATCTGCACCGGTAGAATCGTGTAAATATTTACCAACCACGTCGCTTGAGTTGGCAAGGCCATTGGGATGCCGCTGCGATTTTGAATTGAGCAACAATCTTGCAGATTCGCATGCGCTGGCGCCCAGCACCACTATTCTTCCTTTCACCTGGTATTCCTGCATATCATCTTTATGAACATAGGATACCCCGGTAGCCAGGCCGTCTTTATCGGTTAATATTTCACGCGCCATGGAATTGGTGACCAGGTCTACATTACCGGTCTTTAATGCGGGAATAATCAATGCCGATGAGGATGAAAAGTCTGCATATATTTTACAGCTGCGCCCGCATTGCGCGCAATAAAAACATTCACCGCGATCGTCGTTTATTTTTTTAGTAAGAATAGAAAGCCTTGAAGGAATAACCGGTATGTTAATGCTGGCGCCCGCCTTTTTGATGAAGAGCTCATGAAGTCTCGGCTTAGGCGGCGGAAGAAAAATACCATCGGGATCATCCACTAATCCTTCATTAGTACCAAACACACCCAGCAGCTTATCTATTTTATCATAATAAGGTTTTACATCATCATAGCTGATTGGCCAGTCATCGCCCAGCCCGTCAATACTTTTATGCTTGAAGTCTTTTGGACCGAAACGCAACGAGATGCGCCCCCAGTGATTGGTACGGCCACCGAGCATACGCGCCCGCCACCATTCCCATCTTGTTCCTTCCGCCTGCGTGTACGGCTCGCCATCTATCTCCCAACCCCAGTAACAGCCGTCAAAATCGCCAAAAGGGCGAAACTTAGTGCTGGCGCCCCTTCTCGGAGACTCCCAGGGATTTCTTAATTGATTGGAATCTTTGGCAGGGTCAAACATAGGACCTGCTTCAATTAAACAAACTTTTAGTCCGGCATTGGCAAGAACATACGTTGCCATTCCACCACCTGCACCAGAACCGATAATAATTGCATCGTATTTTTTTGGTTGGATTTTAACCTGGAAATTTCCCATAATAAAATTAAAGTTCAGAAGAATAAATACAAAGTGTGCGTGAATGTATAACCTATTTGATAATTTTTGAAATTTATTTTAAAAGACAAGCGGGAAATCGTAATGATTTATAAGAAACAATAATATTTCACAATTATATTTACTCTGCAAAACCTTATTTTTGCTCTCCAAAATTTAACAGACATATATTATTGATTGAATAGCGCTGCCAAAAAAATTAAACAATGACTCCGTAGCTCAGTTGGTAGAGCAGCTGACTCTTAATCAGCGGGTCCAGAGTTCGAGTCTCTGCGGGGTCACTTGATATATTTCAATCACGTTATAAATTAAGTATTTACAGTGTGTTTTTATTTCGCGGGTAAA
>CAZVKO010000029.1:0-325737 GCA_964627765.1 uncultured Ginsengibacter sp.
AATAATCAGAGTGGGGAAAACACCTCATTTTGTTTTGCTATCTTCTCCTAGACCAATGACTGCAAAAATTTGCAGATAGCACAGAATGATTCAGAAACGCTCCAATTAATTTGTAGACTATGTTTCTTTTCGATTTATAAATTATATACAAGCTTATTTGGAAAAAGAAAAAATCACTTCTTTTAAAAACATCGCAATAGATTTCATATAAGATGAAATCTAATAATAGCCACCACATGAAGCAAGTAAAGTTTTAAAAGCTGACTGACATAAAAGGACTTCAATATTCTAACATGAAGTTAATTTGCAAAGCAAAAAAATTTTTAGAAATTAATTTAAGCGTTGCAGCAGGAAGTTGCTGTTTCTACAGATTCCATCCATGATTGAATTGAGATACGCGTGCACTATTGCGAACCGCGCTGCTGTTAGGTGTTTTATCTTTGAGTTATCTTTCGTAACAATTAAAATTCGATTTGACCCCTATATTCTAATCAATCAGCGTCCATGGCTGGGCTGATTCTTTATTTATCAAAAACATTATTTATGCAATACTTTGAAGCAGGAAATCTCAATACGTTACTGAGCGGGCAGCTCATCGGCAATCCATCACTGATTATTAACGGACCGGAGCAGATAGACAAAGCCGCCGAAAACAACATCACTTTTATCGGTACAAAGGCATACCTGGCAAAATGGAAAAGCTCATTGGCATCCACCGCAATAATTTCCAGAGAGCTGGCATCATCATCAGAACCGGGAACCAACCGGGCCTTTATTGTTGTAGACGACGTGGATCTTGCAATGGCAAAAGTGCTTGAGCTTTTTACCCCTGAAGGCGTGAAGCTAAAAAACGGAATTCATGAAACGGCCTGTATTCAGCTATCTGCAACAATAGCAGCAGATGCAGTGGTGGGAGCCAATTGCTACATCGGCGAAGGAGTTTCTATTGGCAGCCAGGTTGTTATTTATCCTAATACTACCATTCTTGATAACGTAATTATAGGCGATGGTACTGTGATACGTTCCGGAACAATAATAGCGGAAAGATGTGTCATTGGCCGGAATTGTATTATTCATTCCAACGTCACAATCGGTACCGATGGCTTTGGTTACCGGCCATCGCCCGATGGCAAAGGAGTGGTGAAGATACCGCATATCGGTAATGTGGTTATTGGCAATGGCGTTGAAATAGGCGCGGGAACCTGTATCGACAGGGGAAAGTTTGGCTCAACTGCTATTGGCGACGGTACCAAGATTGATAACCTGGTACAGATAGGGCACAACTGTACTATTGGAAGGAGTTGCCTTATTGCAGGCTGTTGCGGCCTTTCAGGATCTGTCACATTAGGCGACGGGGTTATCATGGCCGGGGGCGCTGCAATTGCGGATCACATCGTAATCGGTAATCGTGCAGTTATCGGTGCAAGGTCGGGTGTAATGAGAGACGTGCCGGACGGAAAAACTGTCCTTGGTTATCCTGCGGCAGACGTTATGAAAACACGGCGCAACTGGGCTGTGCTGAATCAGCTTTCGGAGGCAAATAAAAAATGAGAATCTTCTGTATAGGTTTTCCCGAAGATTCACCTGTTATAACTTTTGCCTTCCAAAAACAACAGGCAAATATTGATAGCGGCAGATATTGTGTGTAGCTTTTTTAAGGCAGATACAAACAATGCTTGCGCGAAAAGTCGCCGATGCGTGTACTGTAGCCGACGGCCCTCATACTAATAAACCAGTTAACCATTCAACAATCCAACCATTCAGCTATTAAAAATTATAACACAACCCCGCAGCACCGAGAATGCCTGCGTTTTGCAGACCGGATACTTCAATCTTTATGTTAGGTATGGCGCTGGGGAATCCGAATGTTTGCAACTGCCTCCACATGCCGGCAGAAAAAAATGGAAAGGCTTTGCTGACAGAACCTCCTAATACAATCAGCTCCACATCGAGACTGTATAAAATAATTTTGATGGTGTTGCCAAGGTGCACGCCAAGCTCATCGTACATCTTTAATGCATTGGCATCGCCGGCAGATGCGAGTTTAAAAACGGTTTCGCCATCGGTATTATATATATGCCGGAAAAACTGGCCGCTGGTATAATACTCTACGTTATGCTGCAGATAGTCTACCATGCCAAACTCACCGGCGCCTCCGTTGCGGCCGGAATGCAGTTTTTTATTGATGATGATGCCGCCGCCAACGCCTGTACCCAGTGTAAGGCCCACCAGGTTGGTAACATCCCTTCCTTTACCAAAATAAAATTCACCCAGTGCAAAGCAGTTGGCATCGTTCTCTGCATACACGGGCACGTGATAGCGGTCTTCCATCAGCTGCTGCAGCGGAATTTTTGTCCACGCAGGTATAAATACCACGTCGTACACCATTTTTTCATGCTGCCTCACCAGGCCGGGAACGCCAATGCCAATGGCAGTAACAGTAGGATTGATAAGCTGATCGGTAAAAGCAAAGAGGTCTTGCAGCACTTCATCCGCAGTACCTTTCGAATGGATCTTCCGGGAAAGGATATCGCCGGTAATTGTTTCATTCACGATGGCGCCGCGGACATTGGTTCCGCCGAGATCGATTCCTATTACATTTTTATATTGCATACTACATTACAGGCAGCATGGATGCCGCTTCTTTATCCAAATAAACATACAACGACGGATGCCTGCGCAACAGGCTGGCAGGAAGCTTTTCAGAAATTTCATCTTCTATTACCTGCCGGGTGATGGAAGCTTTTTTACTCCCGTTTACCAACAGGAAAATGGCAGAGGCTTCCATAATGGTGGCAATGCCCAGGGTTATGCCTTTGTCGATGGTTTGCTGGCTGGTAAAATATTTTTGTCCTACCTGCTGGGTTACGGTATCAATTTCGGCCAGGTGCGACCGTGAGTTGGCGGAAGTGCCGGGCTCATTCATACCAATGTGACCGTTCATGCCGAGGCCTACAATAGCCACATCAATTTGCTTATGCTTTGCAATGAAGGATTCGATGCGTTTGCATTCTTCGTCTGCATCGCCTCTGCCATTGAAGAAAATGATTTTGTCTTCTTTTACTTTCAGCGGCCCGAACAAATCGTGATCGAGATGATAGCGGCAGCTTCCTTCATCATGTCCGTTCATGCCGATCCATTCATCGAGACCAAGAAAAGTCCACCGGGATATATCGGTGCGGTTTTGCTGAATCATGCGTATGAGCGCCTTGTACATTCCCCTCGGGGTATCTCCGGATGCAGTACAGATAACAGGATCTTTAAGCTTTGTTACGATTTCCAGCAAGTCGCCGGCTGCCTGCGTGCTCATGTCTTCGTATGTATTACTGACGTATATCATTGGGAAAATATTGATTAACCTCCTGAAAAACTTTTTGCAAAAATATAATGGCTTAGCGTATAAATATGTTTTATCTTGACGTCAAAATTACCTCAAAACTTTTACGATGCCGGGCGATTCGCTAAAGATAAATATCAATTCAAAAGGAGCTGAAAGAAATACATTCGATGCCATTGTGATTGGTTCGGGCATCAGCGGTGGCTGGGCCGCCAAGGAGCTTTGCGAGCAGGGTTTAAAAACTTTGGTGCTGGAACGCGGAAGAGATGTGCAACATCTTAAAGATTATCCAACTGCCACGATGAATCCGTGGGAGTTTACCCATCGTGGCCGCATGACTGAAAAATTTATGGAAGAAAATCCGCTGATAACGGAGGCTGCAGGCTTTGATGAATCTACGGCACACTTTTTCATAAAAGATCATGATCATCCTTATGTACAGGAAAAACCGTTTGAATGGATCCGCGGTTACCAGGTAGGCGGTAAATCTCTTATTTGGGGAAGAGCATGCCCGAGATGGAGCAGGCATGAATTTATAAATCCTGCGCGATATGGTTATGGCATTGAATGGCCGTTTGGCTATGATGATATTGCACCCTGGTATTCGTATGTAGAAAAGTTTGCAGGCATTTGCGGTAATAAAGACGGATTGGAATCGATGCCGGATGGTGAGTATTTGCCGCCATTTGAGTTTAACTGTGCAGAAGTTGATATAAAACGCAAACTGGAATCGAAGTATAAAGACCGTTATTATATACAAGGTCGCTGGGCGCAACTGACGCAGCCCACCGCGATACATTTTGAACAGGGCAGGGGGCAATGCCAGGCGCGTGATCTTTGTATGCGCGGATGCCCGTTTGGCGGGTATTTCAGCTCTAACTCTTCCACATTGCCATGGGCACAAAGAACGGGCAACTTAACGGTACGGCCTTTTTCGGTGGTGCATTCTGTTATTTATGATGAACAAAAGGGCAAAGCTGTTGGGGTGCGTATTATCGATGCGGCGTCAAAGAAAGCAATTGAGTATTATGCACGGATAATTTTTGTGAATGCATCTGCATTAAATACCAACCTGATCCTGATGAATTCAACATCCATCCGTTTCCCCGCTGGCTTTGGAAATGATAATGGTTTGCTGGGTAAATATGTTTGTTTTCAAAACTATCGCGGTTCTGTCGGCGGAAGCATAGATGGCTACCTGGATAAATATTATTACGGAAGAAGAACGGCTGAATGTATGGTACCTAATTTCAGGAACATTTATAAGCATGATATGGATTTTGTGGGAGGATATATGGCGTTCAGCGCCTGCTATCGTTCCAATGATAACAGCGATACCGTAGCTGAAAAAATTGGCGGAGCATTCAAAGATGCCATGAGTGAAGCAGGCGGCTGGGGTATATATATGTATATGCAGGGAGAAACGGTTCCCAAAGAGACAAATCAGGTTGCTTTAAGCAAGGATAAAAAAGATGAATGGGGCATTCCGCTGCTGGTAACCAATGTGGACTATGATGACAATGATGAAAAGCTGTTGAAAGATTTTTTGACGCAGGCAGGTGAAATGCTGGATGCATGTGATGTGAAGAACATCACCCGGAATGATAATCACTGGGCTCCGGGCCGTGATATACATGAGATGGGAGGATGCAGGATGGGTAAGGACCCGAAGACCTCTTTACTGAATGGATGGAACCAGTTTCATAATTGTAAAAATGTATTTGTAACCGATGGCGCCTGTATGGCGAGTACCGGAAATCAGAGCCCGTCCATTTTATATATGGCGATGACGGCGCGGGCTGCCAACTATGCGGTAAGCGAAATGAAGAAAGGGAATTTGTGATTGGCTTGTGTCTTTATGTGAAGATAGAACCACAAAGTGCCATAGAAATGTAGAATATTGGTTGAAATTTGTTAGCGTCTTTGCGTGAACGATTCTTTGCACGAAAAGATTTATAAAATAATATGAATAAAAATTTATCTTCTTTTATTTTTTGGGCAGCATTATTTTTCTCCTCAATATCTAACCTTAACGCACAAACGAAAACGATAGATCGGAAAGTGGATTCAGTTTTAAAGCTGATGACATTGGATGAAAAAGTCGGCCAGATGAATCAGTATAACGGCGATTGGGATGCCACAGGCCCGATCACAGAAACAGGAGATAAGCAGGACCAGATCAGGAAAGGAATGGTGGGCTCCATGCTGAACGTTACCGGGGTAGAGCATACGACCGAATTGCAGAAGATTGCCATGCAGTCGAGATTAAAAATTCCATTGCTTTTCGGCCAGGACATTATTCATGGATACAGGACCATATTTCCTGTTCCACTGGGTGAGGCAGCAAGCTGGGATATGGATGCAATAGAGCAATCAGCCCGGGTTGCGGCAACAGAGGCTTCGGCTGCAGGCGTTCACTGGACGTTTGCACCAATGGTTGACATAGCGCGCGATCCGCGCTGGGGGCGGGTGATGGAAGGCGCGGGCGAAGATCCTTATCTCGGCTCCATGATTGCAAGAGCAAGAGTGAAAGGCTTCCAGGGAAAAGGCCTGGGACATACGGATGCATTAATGGCCTGCGCAAAACATTATGCTGCTTATGGAGCAGCCATTGGCGGCCGCGATTACAATTCGGTTGATATGAGCCTGAATACGCTATGGAACATTTACCTGCCGCCATTCAAAGCGGCTGAAGAAGCAGGCGCTGCTACCTTTATGAATTCGTTCAATTCATTAAACGGCATTCCGGCTACCGGCAGCAAATATTTGCAGACCGGTATTTTAAAAGATCAGTGGAAGTTTACAGGATTTATAGTAAGCGACTGGAATTCGATTGGAGAAATGATTCCGCATGGGTATGCAAAAGATGCGTACGACGCTGCGGTGAAGGCAGCGAATGCCGGCAATGATATGGATATGGAAAGCAGGAGCTATATTCAAAATCTGGCACAGGCGGTAAAAGATGGTAAAGTGCCGGTACAGCGTATAGACGATGCCGTTAGAAGAATTCTCCGAAAGAAATTTGAATTGGGCTTGTTTGACGATCCGTTTAAATTTTCCAATAAAGAACGGGAGCAACAACAGTGGAACAACTCTGACAACCTGAAGATAGAAAAAACCATAGCAGAGAAAAGCGTCGTGTTGCTGAAAAATCAAAACCAGTTGCTGCCCCTGAATAGAGAAAATTTAAAAGGCCAAACCATTGCCTTGATTGGCCCTTTTATGAAAAGTGTCCGGGATAATATTGGATTCTGGAGTTATACCTGGCCCGATGATTCAGCAAGAATTATTTCGCCATATGATGGAATAAAGAACAAAGCAGGCAATGATGTAAATATTATTTATGCCAAAGGATGCAATATCAATGACTCATCACTGGCAGGCTTTGCTGAAGCCATTGAAGCGGCAAAGAAAGCAGATATAATTATTATGGATGTAGGTGAAGCGCCTGACTGGAGTGGTGAGGCCAAGAGCCGCAGCAATATTCATTTGCCCGGCATGCAGGAGCAATTGGTAAAAGCCTTGGAGGAAACAGGCAAACCGGTAATTGTAATGATCAGTGCAGGCAGGCCATTGATTTTTAACTGGATTGCGGATCATGTTCCGGCGATTTTATATACCTGGTGGCTGGGAACAGAAGCCGGCGATGCAATGGCTGACGTGCTGTTTGGCAATTATAATCCTTCTGGAAAATTACCCATGTCGTTTCCGAGGGCAGAAGGCCAGATACCGGTTTATTACAATCATTTGAGTACCGGGAGGCCGGCAAAAAGCGACAGTGATCTTAATTATGTTTCCTCTTACATTGATCTGCCCAACAGTCCCAGGTTCCCCTTTGGGTATGGATTAAGCTATACTACATTTTCATACAGCGATGTTGCTTTGAGCGCGAAATCATTTAAACCCGGTGAAACCTTAACTGCATCTGTCAGGGTTACCAATACAGGAAAATATGATGGCCGGGAAACCGTACAGCTATATATCAGGGATATGGTGGCTTCTGTGGTGCAGCCGGTGAAGGAATTAAAAGGCTTTCAGCAAATATTTCTAAAGGCCGGTGAGAGCCAAACGGTTTCATTCAAAATAACCGCTAATGATCTTGGCTTTTATAATGAAAAGCTGGATTATGTATATGAACCGGGAGATTTTAAAGTATTTATCGGAACCAATAGTGATGATGTAAAAGAAGCCGGCTTCACGTTGCTTCAGTAACAGAAGCGATCGGGGAATTTAATATTCGTTTAATATTCTGGTAACAATTTGGTTAAATACAAATTTTTATTTTGTATCACTTATTCTGTAGGCGCTCATAACCACTTGTAAAACCATTAAATTCCGTTTATGAAATCAGTCTCCTTTTTTTTCCAGGATATCATAGTCAGAATTTTCCTTCAACGTCTTTCTGCTTTTTATTCCCCCCTTAAGTTTTTTAAACTGTAAGAATGCTGCAGGGAAAAAGAAAGATTGAAGTCCTCGTATTGAGCGACGTGCATTTGGGTACACGCGGCTGTAATGCAAAGCAGTTGTTGCAATATCTGAAATCGGTAAAGCCCAAAACTGTTATACTGAACGGAGACCTCATCGACATCTGGCAATTTAAAAAAAGATATTGGCCCAAGAGCCACATGAAGGTGATAAAACATCTCATGGGCTGGATGGGGAAAGGAATCAGGATCTGCTACATTACCGGGAACCATGATGAAATGCTTCGCAAATTTGTCGGATTTAAATTGGGTTCGCTTGAGATCGTAAATAAAGTGGTACTTACTTTAAGCAATGGTAAAAAAGCATGGTTCTTTCACGGCGATGTATTTGACGTGACAATGCAACATTCCAAATGGCTGGCAAAGCTGGGCGCCATCGGTTACGATACACTGATCGTGATAAACCTATTTGCCAATTTTATTTCCGAAAAAATTTTCAGAAAAGGCAAACTATCACTTTCCAAAAAAATAAAAAACAGTGTAAAGAGTGCAGTGAAATTCATCAACAATTTTGAAATGACGGCTGCGGAAATCGGGATATCGAATAAATATGATTATGTTGTCTGCGGTCATATTCATCAGCCGGAAATAAGAGAAATAAGCAATCATCACGGTTCTATAACTTACCTGAACTCCGGCGACTGGATAGAAAATCTCACGGCGCTTGAATTCAGTAATGGCAAGTGGACTATTTACCGGTATGATGAAGCTGACCTGACGGATAGTATAGACGAAGATCGTGAAGAGTATGAGCCGAATAATAAAGAGCTCTTTAGTAAT
This sequence comes from uncultured Ginsengibacter sp., assembly GCA_964627765.1. Taxonomy (GTDB): domain Bacteria; phylum Bacteroidota; class Bacteroidia; order Chitinophagales; family Chitinophagaceae; genus Ginsengibacter. Next base: position 8,602 of record CAZVKO010000029.1, read on the forward strand.
ATGCTCGAAGAGTTTAACCTGATGCAGGTATGAAGATTTTGTATGCTATACAGGGAACAGGCAATGGCCACATCAGCAGGGCCCGCGATATTATTCCCTTATTGCAAAAGAAAGGCGAGCTGGATATACTCATTAGCGGAACGGAAGCAGACGTGGAACTGGGCTGCCCGGTAAGATACCAGTTAAAGGGATTAAGCTTTGTTTTTGGTAAAAAAGGCGGCGTTGACCTGGTCTCAACGTATAAGAAGGCAAAATTGAAAAGATTTTACCGTGAAGTAAAGAGACTTCCTGTAAAAGAGTATGACCTTGTCATAAACGATTTTGAGCCGGTAAGCGCATGGGCCTGCAGATATGCAAATAGGCCCTGCATATCATTAAGCCACCAGGCTGCAGTGATCAACAGGAAAAGCCCAAGGCCGGCAAGCGGTGATGTTATAGGTAAATCTATTTTAAAAAAATATGCTCCCGCTACGGATGTATATGGATTTCATTTTAAGGCCTATGACCAAAATATTTTTACGCCGGTTATCAGAAATGAAATCAGGGCTGCGGAAAATAAAAAGTGGCCGCATTATACCGTTTATCTGCCTGCGTACAGCGATAAAAAGATTATGAAAGCGCTGAATGAAATTCCGGATGTGGAATGGCAGGTGTTTTCAAAACATTCCAAAAAAACTTATTCAAAAGGTAACGTGCACTTTGTTCCTGTGAACAATAAAGCCTTTATCCAAAGTATAGTCACCAGTACAGGCGTATTGTGCGGTGCAGGTTTTGAAACGCCTGCCGAAGTATTGTTCCTCCGGAAAAAACTTATGGTGGTTCCCATGAAAGGTCAATATGAACAACAATGTAATGCAGCAGCGCTTAAGCAAATGGGTGTTCCGGTACTGAAAAAGTTAAAAAAATCAAAGATTGAAAAAATAAGCAGGTGGATTCATGATGATAAAATTATCCCTGTGGACTATCCGGATATTACAGCGCAAATCATTGATGAAATATTCGACAAACATGCACCTTCTGTTGCTTCCACTCTTATAAATTTTAATTCAAACAATAATATGCAGCAAATAAGCCTGGGAAAATTCCTGCACCAGGTAAAGGGATAAGATACTATGTTTTTGAGCAAAGAAGAATTCGGAAAGGATTTTGTGTGGGGCGTTTCCACCGCGGCTTACCAGATTGAAGGCGGATATGATATGCATGGCAAAGGCAAATCCATCTGGGATGTATTCGTAAAACAAAAAGGAAAGATTTTTCAGGATCAACATGGCGATGTGGCATGCGATTTTTATAATCGATATGCAAAAGACCTCACGCTGATGGCTGATATGAATATCAGCAATTATCGCTTCTCCCTTGCATGGAGCAGGATATTGCCATCAGGGACAGGGCCGGCAAATATAGAAGGAATAGATTTTTATAATCGCGTCATCGACCTGTGCCTGGAGTTGAATATTACTCCGTGGGTTACTCTCTACCATTGGGATCTTCCCTATGAACTGGAGAAAAAAGGAGGGTGGACCAACCGGGATGTCATTTATTGGTTTGAAGATTATGTTGATTGCTGTGTGAAATATTTCGGAGACAGGGTTACCCATTGGATGGTGCTGAATGAACCCATGGTTTTTACGGGTGCAGGATATTTTTTGGGAGTGCATGCTCCCGGCAGAAAAGGATTGAAAAATTTTTTAGCCGCAGCGCATCATGCGGCATTGTGTCAATCAGCAGGAGGCCGGGCGATAAAATCATTGCAGCCGAAAAGCCGCGTAGGTACCACTTTTTCATGCTCACATATTGAGCCGCATCGTGACAGCGATAAAGATATTATTGCGGCAGAAAAAGTAGATGCCCTGCTCAACAGAATGTTTATCGAACCGCTTTTAGGATTAGGTTATCCCACGCAGGAATTGAAATTGTTGCGGCGCATCGAAAAATTTATGAAGCAGGATGATGAAAAGAGATTGCCATTTGATATGGATTTTATAGGCGTGCAGAATTATACGCGCGAAATGGTAGCCCACACGAATTTTATGCCGTATGTAAATGCAAAAATCGTGAAGGCGAATAAAAGAAATGTAGAAACGACGCTGATGAACTGGGAGGTCTATCCAGAATCCATTTATAATATTTTAAAGAAATATAATTGCTATAAAAATATTCCGCCTTTGATAATTACGGAGAACGGAGCTGCGTTTGAGGATACCGTTTGTGAAGGCGGGGTGAATGATGCCAGGCGCGTGCAATATCTAAAAGATAACATTGCACAGGTGTACCGTGCAAGGCAGGATGGTGCATATGTACAGGGCTATTTTGTGTGGACCTTTATGGACAACTTTGAATGGGCGGAAGGATATTTCCCGCGGTTTGGTTTGGTGCATGTAGATTTTAAAACACAAAAACGAATTGTAAAAGCGTCGGGTAAATGGTATGCATCTTTTTTAAGTGGAGAGAAAACAGTCCGGGAGGAGCACGTAGCCCAAAGCCTGCATAAATGTCAACCTTAGTCTTATGATAGGAAGTAATTAATACTTTGCAGGAACGGTTAAAAATCGAAAGACAAGTTGCTTTCCGGGTTGTGTAGGCTGCTGAATTTTTTATTCCCGTTTACGGTTACATATATAATCTGGATTTGCGTATCGAACAATTCATAAAATACGCTATCGGTTATTTCAAATTTAGAAATGCCATGTATATTTTCAATCCTGAAATCAGCAACGATCGTATTGTCAACGGGTTGATAATTTTGAAAAGCATAGCAAGTTATGCGTCCGTTGATTTTTATTTGCAGGTGACTTTTAATATAAGTGTTTATTTCTGAGGATGCTTTTTTAACATCAGCAGGAGAAGCAAGATGTTCTTTCACTCCAAGCTGTTTTTGTAAAGCCATCTCAAGATCGTCGGTAAATGTTTTGCATGCAAGTGTAGCATAATTATTTTGATTGTCGTAGTTGATTTCTGCCACAGCCACGTATGTCGGATGAACCGTGTCACCACATTTTTCTTTTGGGAGATGCAATAGTAATACAGTCAAAACAAGTGAGATCAGGGGATGCAGCGATACCATCAATTTTTTACAAATTTTCTTACAAATTTATTTTCACTATTGGCAATAAATAATGTGTAGGTACCTTTCGCCAGTGTGCTTGTATTAATTGTAAAATTATTGCCGCCCCTTTCAAAGAGTGGCGGAGGCGCCTGGAGAACTGTTCTGCCGGTCATGTCAATTACCCGTACCTCGTAGCGCGCCTGTTTGTCCAGAATCAGGTTGAACTTTAGTTCATCCTGTGCAGGATTAGGATAAATGAGTAACTGATAAGTTGATAATGCCGCCTGTATCACAATAGTGGAAGAATACGAAGATGACCCGAGAACTGTTACAAGTTTTAACCGGTAGTAATAAGTGGAATCATTGGAAATATGGGTATCATTATAATTATAAGAAATATTTCCATTTACATACATAGTATCAATTGAAGTAAACGCATTACCGTCGGGGCTTCTTTGAATAACAAAATAAGACAAGCTGGTACCCGAATCTATTTTCCAGTTAAGCTGGTTTACACTGTCTGCTTTCTCCCCGGTAAAAGATGTCACTCCGATTGACAATGCCACAGAAGTATTGAGCTGTACCCTGTAAGTTTTCATCTGGTTTTTTCCAAAATTGCCATATAGCACATTATTAGAAAATGAGGCATTGCTTATATCAGTTTCTACATGCGTAACATTTTTCGCAACATTAATTCCATCGTTAAAAATAATATTCGGTGAGGTGGCAGTATTAGAAAAATTCCATGCTCTCACAATAGCGCCGCGGGTGTCCATACCTTCTTCAGCGGGCTTCAATGCCCAAAGCAATACATCCGGATCGGATATGGCCATAAAAGAATAAGCGTCTTTGGGCAAGGTGCCGAATTGATTGCTTATCTGGCCGGTGGTAAAATTATCCTGGTGATCCAGCGCGCTCTGCATGGATGTTGCCGGTGAATAGGTATTGAAGGTATTGATAGCATAGCTCTGGTTGAAATCGGCATCGCCTCCCTCATTATCAAGACCAAGACCGGTTATTTTTCCGCCCACCAGCACTGTTAGCTTCGCGGTGTTCTCATCTAAACTGGTTGTGGTGCTGCCACCTGTTTGCATAAAGTAACAATCTTCATTGGATAACGTGACGCCATAATTTCCATTAGAATTTACCGCGGCAAAATGGTTGAGGGTAAGCCAGTCATACCGGGCCTGCTGGTCAGCATAATCGCCTCCGTCACTGACTTTTTTTGCTTTCAGGATAGCCCCGTTTTCTTCATGCAATATGGAGGGAGAAGGGATACTTGATGTATCGAACGAAAAGATTGTATAAACGAAATTATTCCCAAAATTTTGAGTCACTTCATTGTTTATCTCAATCCTTGGTAAATCCTTAAATACGGTGAGCACAGTTTGGTGATTAATTGGATTGGTCGATGTTATCCGGACAGACAGACTGACCGGGCCAACGTTTTCCACAGTAAAGCTGCCATAAGAATTTGACCCCCCTGCATAATAGCCTTCCTGGTTCATATTATTAATGAAGTTTGAATAATCAGAAGAATTTGCAAGTTCTTTGTTACCATTTTTTTTGTCAATTAAACTTGTGATTACCCCACTGTTTGTAAATACTATGGTGAAGAAGTCATTATCTATTGTTTGAGTGGAATTGTTCACTGTTGCAGCGTCAGGATAGGTTGAGCCGGCACCGTTTCTTATTTCGAAAACTTTATAACCGACCGAAGGAACATCCTGGGCTAATATTCTTAGATACTGCGTTCCATTTATTGAAATAATCTGAGATTTGGCTTCGGTGTTTGTCGTAACATCAATAACATGAATGGGGGTGGAGCCACTGTAGGGATAGTCGGCGTAATTAGTTCTTGACCAGCTGAGCGGGTTAAATACAAAAAATCTTTGATTGGAAGTTGAATCCTTTATTTGGTTTCCTAAATTAGTTTTTGCCAGGGTGTATAATTGGTCTACATAATTCGAAAAATTCTGTTGCATTCTTCTTTGCCAGGCCAGTCTTTCGTCATTTGTTACGTGAGGACCATTGCCGCTAAAATCATGTTCCCAGTATAGTCCTAATGACATCCAGGCCAGCTGCCTCATACTGTCTAACTGGCTTGCAAATCCGGGGTTGGTTCTTGCAACAATGGTAGCCATAGCTTCTGCAGATCTCATTTTTTCAAGTGATCTTTTAACATTGGAGCTTACCTGTGGAAGAGAGGCGCAGGCATCCTCCCATTCATTGCCGTAGGATTGTGTAAGTGATGGGAGCGACGAGCCATAGTTCAGTTTGAAGTCGCGAAAAAAATCAAGTTCATTGGATACGATAATCCTTGTTGATGAATTACTGTTGGCCTCCGCAAAGCTGCTTAACTGGTTAGTTGTAGTTTCAAGGTCATCTCCGCCGTAACCGAAGGCGCCGGCAATATTGTAATTATAAGAGCTTGTATTTACTTTGTCGACCAGGTCCGAAAGCGAGTTGGAGGTTAATCGCGCTTCAGCATATCCGCCCAAAGAATAAGGAGCCGTAAAATTATACCATTTCATGAGTACGCTGCTGTCGTCCAGGCCTTTATACCAATATATTTCTTTTTCTCGCGAATCATCCAAGGTGGGGATCTGCGTACCGCAATTGCATATTCCTTTCCATGAATACTTCACCCCGGAACCATTCCATAAAGATGCTAAACCCAGTGGGAGAGTCTGGTCTTCCATAGAAAGGGCCGTTTCAACCGGAATACCATAAGTTCGTTGTAGCTGCCCTGCGTAATACATGCTTCTGATGGTGGCCTCTGCAGGTGCACAACCGTAAGCGATCACCAATGGATTCATAGGTACCACAATCTTTTCCGCTTTGATCTGATCAATTAATTTTTGGAATTGTGATGCCGATCTCAATTTCTTGTAGGCCCATACCCAATAAGAGCCATCACAATTAAACTTCGTCTGATAGTCTGAAGGGAAACTGCTTGTAGAATCATTAATTGCCATCCATGAATCGAGCATGGTGGCGAAAGCCGTGTCATAAGTAGCTTCATCAGCCGTCCACATATAATCCGTATGATCATCTGTTGATAAATATATCCGCGATTGCGCTGCTGAAAATAAAGATGAAAACAAAAGAAAAAAAAGGACTGTAATTACTAATGTATTCTTAATAAGAAACCTTAATAAAATAAACAGGTTATTAAAAGAATTAAATTTCATTGCAATGTACTTTTTTAAAGCTCCTGCGTGTCAAAAACTATGCCCATAAACGTATCTTTACTTCTTATATACACAGGATGTAAAGCATCCTGCTCTTTTGGAAGACGGTAATTTGCGGGGGGATTCTGTTTTACAAAAAAAATTTGGATTAACGGATAATTCTACAGGTATCAAAAAATACTCTACTACAATTAAGCAATAATACCTGTTTACCTTTCAAATATAGCTTTTTTTTTGTAATTTCCTGTTACTGCTTAATAAAGTAGTTTGGATAAAGCATATCATCAATTTCCTGGCTCGGCTTAAGATTTTTTGTAAGATTCCATAAAAGTCATCTTTACCTGTTTCTTTATTCGTTTTTCTTGCAATTCTAATTTTTGTTTTCTATTTTAGTGCCGGATCTTGAAGAATTTGAGATTCTTTTTTGAATTATATACCTGTCTCCTGTAATACTTTGACTGAAAAGGATTATTAATTTGACTGCACAAAAATTTTCCGGCATTTTTACAGACAGAGGTGTGCCATTGGTTGTTGATCTGGATGGTACCCTTATAAAAAGTGACCTTTTACATGAAGGCCTTTTTATGCTTATAAAAAAGAATCCGATCATTTTTTTCCAATACCTGGTATGGTTGCTTAAAGGAAAAGTATATTTTAAAAAACAGCTTTTTAAACTTGTCCATTTAAAATATCATCTGCTTCCCTTCAATCAGGAAATCTTAAGTTTTTTGCAGCAGGAATCAGAAAGCGGCAGACAAATTGTAATGGCTACTGCGTCGCTCACAACAGTAGCTGATAAGGTAGCTGAGGTGCATCCACTTTTTAGTAAGGTTTATGGTACTGAAGAAATTAACTTGAAAGGGGTCAACAAGGCCAATTTGCTGCTTGAGGAATTTGGACAATCAAAATTTGATTATATTGGGAACTCCGTGGCAGATATTCCTGTTTTTATATGTGCCCGGTACAGCTATATTGTGCGTCCATCCCGGGCTCTTAAGCGCAAAGCCAGGAAGATTGCAGGGGTAAAATATATATGGAACTCTTCGCAAAGCGTTTGGGACTTTATTAAAGCCATAAGAGTTTATCAGTGGCTAAAAAACCTTTTAATTTTTATTCCCGTCATTACTTCTCATCAATTCTTTTCAGCAGCGATATTAAGTAAAACTTTAGCGGCTTTTTTTGCATTCAGCTTTATTGCCTCTGCAGGATATATTTTTAACGATATCGCTGATCTCAACTCCGACAGGGGGCATCCTAAAAAGAAATTCAGGCCTCTTGCATCAGGAAAGATATCTCTCCCGGCCGGCGTTATTCTTATGGCATGTTTTTTATTGTCAGGATTAATAATTGCATTTCAATTAAACCTTTATTTTTTAATCAGCCTTCTTGTATATCTCGCAATTTCAATTTCGTATTCCTTCTTTTTTAAAAAGCTGGTATTGTACGATGTATTTATTCTTACGGTATTGTATTCTTCCAGGATCATTGCAGGCGGACTTGTAACGGGTATAATCATTTCCTCCTGGTTGATAGCCTTTTCCACCTTTATATTTATCAGCCTTGCATTTGTGAAAAGATATTCAGAGTTGATGAAAGTGGATAAGGAATCAGGGCTAAAAGAACGCAGAAGGGGGTACGTGCCCAATGACCTCATTTTTCTTCAGACCATGGGTATTGGCAGCGGCCTGGTTTCCACCGTAGTGTTCTCTTTATATATAGATAGCCCGGATGTTATATTGCTATATAAGCATCCAAAGCTGTTGTGGATTACCAGTCTTTTCTTCTTATTTTGGATAAGTCATATATGGATAATTACCAGCCGTGGCAGAATGACCGATGACCCCATTATTTTTTCAGTAAAGGATCCGACGAGTTATATTGTTTTTGCAATAATTCTTTCCATTATGTTCCTTGCTACTTAATCCTCAAAATATAAAAAGAATGAACATTCTTTCTAACAGATACCTTATAACAGCTGTCGCCGCGGTGGCTTGTTTTTGCTTTTATATGTTGCAGAACGACAATGGCAGACTAAAAAAATTGATATGGATACTTTATTCTCTTATTCTTCTTATTGCGGTAGGGGTTTTGTTAGATACTCTTTGGGAACGTCTTTTTAGCACTGAGGTATTTGACTTTTCTGCATTTTATTTATGGGGCAAAACTGCCGCCAGCGGACATAATTATTGCTTGCCGCATGATCTTAACTTAGTGTTCAATTCCCTGAATATGCCCCCCCAAGATTACAGTGAATTCAAGGATGAGATTGTAAATGTTGGTTGCATGTATCCGCCTCAAACGGCGTTACTGTTTTACCCGCTTGGGTTTTTATCATATAAAGTTGGTTTAATAGCCTGGACTTTATTCATATTTGTATTTGCATTCGGATGCATCTTTTTATTGTGGAAGCTGTTCATGTCGGCGTTTAAACTGAATGGCCTGGTTCTTATTGCGATTTTATTTTTTTTATCCTTAAATACACGGAGTACTGTTTCCTTTTCGCAAACAAATTTTATTGTACTGTTTTGGCTATTGATGATGAAAAAATTTGAAAATAAACCTCAGGCCGGAATTTTTGCGGCACTCGCACTTTTTACAAAGCCGTACATGATCACATTTCTATTGATGCTGTTGCTTTTAAAAAATTGGAAAGGCATATTGTATTTCGTTATTACCTCTACGGTAATTACTTTAATCACGCTGGCATTGGTAGGATTTCAACCATTTGTCACCTACTTTACCGATAATCCTTCGGCGAGGGTGCCTGCCTGGGTCTTTTCTGAAACGTCAAATCAGTCTCTCCATGCATTCCTGATCAGGAAAAATATAATTTCAGCAGGGCATGACCACCTCTTCCTGCTTATCATTTCCCTGATTGTTATAACGGCATCAGTTTACTTTTATGTACTTATCAAAAGGAAAAAAACCGATTATATTTGGGCTTCACTTTTATTGCTTACTCTTTTAATATACCCGGGAACAATATTTTACTATGGAGTACTCCTCTTCTTTATTGTTGCGCAGTTTTTTGATGAAAAAAATGCCCTTTTCGTTAAAAAACCATACGTCAATACAATCTTCATATGTGTTTTTATGCTTTTTGGAGGTGCTTTATTTTACCTCATTTGGGTACTTCTGATAATTGTTTTTATAAAAAGTATCATAGATATCCGGCAATTAAAACTGCGCAGCGTTCCTTTATTCTCCCTGTTGTGAATAGTTATAAATATTTTTGGGTCATCGTGAATCAAATCTTTATATTTGGCCTAAAAGGGATGTTTTCTGACGTTTTTCTACAGGTAATTAGAAACAGCATCAGCAGTTTTATCATGAAACGTTTATTCTGCATTTGCATGTCTGTTGTGTTTTCTCTATGCTCGCAAGCGCAGGATTGGCCTAATCTTGCAAAGTTCCGGGAGGCAAATGCCGGACTCGGCTCGCCTGCACCCGCTGAAAATCGTGTTGTATTTATGGGCAATTCCATCACCGAAGGATGGAAAGCCACTGATTCTGCATTTTTTATATCTCATTCCTATATCGATCGTGGTATCAGCGGGCAAACCACTCCGCAGATGCTCCTCAGGTTCCGGCAGGATGTCATTGACCTGAAACCTAAAGTGGTGCTGATACTGGCAGGCACTAATGATATTGCAGGTAATACCGGCCCCTCTACACTGGAAATGATCGAAGACAATATTACTTCAATGACCGAACTGGCGAAGGCAAATCATATAGTTGTGATCCTGTGCTCGGTGCTTCCGGCCTATGATTTTCCGTGGCATCCTGGTCAGCAACCTGCAGAAAAAATTGTTGCCCTTAACAAATGGATAAAAGATTATGCCGAAAAGCACAACTGCTTTTATCTTGATTATTTCTCTTCATTGACAGATTCACGGCACGGCATGAAACAGGAATATTCAGCTGATGGGGTGCATCCTAATCTTGCAGGCTATAAAGTAATGGAGCCGCTCGCTGAAAAGATGATTGCTGCCGCTCTGCGAAAAAGTAAAAAATGAACAAGGCATCCTGCCCTGGATCATAGATGATAAGTCTGTAGTATAATATTGCTGCTATAGCATTTCAATATTATTGAAGGCGCTTCCGCTTATCTACCTACTATTTTTCTTGCATCCGCTTTTATGAATCTGAAAAAAGTCCGATCAAAATTTCTGATTTACCTATTTTATCGTAATATTGCGATAAATATATTTTCATGGGTGCAGGAAAGCATGATGAATTTTCGGTAAAGCATAACCGTATTTCAAAATATGCCAAGGCGCTGGCGCATCCGGCAAGAGTAGCCATACTCCAGTTTCTATCTGCCAGGAATGCCTGTATGTGCGGCGACATCGTGGAGGAGCTCCCTCTCTCTCAGAGTACGGTATCACAGCATTTGAAAGAATTGAAGGAAGCGGGTCTGATAAAGGGAGAGATAGAAGGCGCCAAGGTTTGCTATTGTATAGATGAGAAAGAATGGAAAGCAGCGAAGGGATTGCTGAATCAGTTTTTTGACAGTTATAAAAGCATCAGCAATTGTTGTTGATTAATTAATTTAATCGTAATAACCCGATAAATAAAAATTAACTAATATGGAAAATCAGGTGCAGATAAAGGAACTCGTAAGGCAAAAATATAGTGAGATTGCCCTGCAGGATAAGGAACAGAATCAAAGTTCATGCTGTGGTTCAGGCTGCTGCAGCACCGAAGTGTATAATATCATGTCCGATGATTACAGCGAACTGGCGGGTTATAATCCCGACGCTGACCTTGGTTTAGGGTGTGGCTTGCCGACGCAGTTTGCAAAAATCAAAAAAGGGGATGTAGTAATTGATATGGGCAGCGGCGCCGGTAACGACGCTTTTATTGCCCGCCATGAAACCGGAGAAACCGGTAAGGTAATTGGTATAGATTTTACTCCGGCCATGATTGAAAGGGCAAGAGCCAATGCAGAAAACAGAGGCTTTAATAATGTAGAGTTCAGGCTGGGAGATATAGAACGGATGCCGGTAACGGCAAATGTTGCAGATGTAATCGTCAGCAATTGCGTGCTCAACCTTGTTCCAGATAAGGATGGTGTGATGAAAGAAATTTATCGTGTGCTCAAACCCGGTGGTCACTTTTCTATTTCGGATATTGTATTAGAGGGCGAACTCCCGAAAGAAATTAAGGAGGCTGCAGAAATGTACGCCGGCTGCGTTTCCGGGGCAGTTCAAAAACAGGTGTATTCGGAATTGATTCAGTCGAATGGATTTATAAATATTACCATTCAGAAGGATAAGCCAATAATAATTCCTGACGATATACTGCAACAATACTTGTCTGTGGAAAAATTACCGGCGTTCAGGCAATCGGGTGCGGGCATCAGCAGCATCACTGTATATGCGGAGAAACCTGTGGATGAAAAGAAAACATGTTGCGGCCCCGATTGTTGCAGTTAATAGTTTAGCATGAAAAGATATGTTGCAGAACTACTGGGAACATTTGCGCTGGTGTTTTGTGGTACCGGCGCTATTGTAATAGACCAGCAATCGAATGGGGGAGTGACACACGTTGGAATCGCCATTACATTTGGCCTTATCGTAATGGCAATGATTTATGCATTGGGCGACATTTCAGGAGCACATATGAATCCTGCCGTAACCATAGCTTTCAGTATTGCGAAAAGATTTGAGCTTAAAGAAGTGTTGCCCTATATTATAAGTCAGCTCGCGGGCGGGTTGTTAGCGAGCGGGGCGCTTCATTTTCTTTTTCCATTGAATAAAACATTAGGAGCAACAATGCCGGCGGGTTCAGATATGCAATCGTTCATTTTGGAATTCTTACTCACGTTCTTTTTAATGCTGGTTATTATAAATGTAGCGACCGGGAGTAAAGAGCAGGGAATGTTTGCAGGCCTGGCAATTGGATCAACGGTATTATTAGAAGCCATGTTTGGGGGTCCTATCTGCGGCGCCAGTATGAATCCGGTAAGATCCATTTCGCCTGCGCTGGTTTCGGGGAATACTGAACATCTCTGGATTTATTTAATTGCACCCATTACAGGAGCAGCTTTTGCAATACCTGTTTTTAAAGTACTTCACTACAAAAAACAAATCATAAGATCAGGAATATGAAAAAAATATTAGTGCTCTGTACGGGCAATAGCTGCCGGAGCCAGATGGCCGAAGGCTATCTTAAATTATTCGTTAAAGATAAAGCGGAAGTTTACAGCGCCGGTATTGAAACGCATGGCGTAAATCCGAAAGCCATACAGGTAATGAAGGAAGACGGGATAGATATTTCTAAAAATACTTCTAATAACGTCAATGAATACACGAAAATTAATTTCGACTACGTAATTACCGTTTGCGATAATGCAAAAGAACGATGCCCTTACTTTCCGTCATCTGCCAAGAAGTTCCATCACAATTTTCCCGACCCGGCGAAAGCTGCCGGAAGCGGGGAGGAGGCGATGAACCAGTTCAGAAAAGTGAGGGATATGATTAAGGATTATGCAGCACAATTTGTGAAAGAAAATTTTTGACCAGCCGGTTTATTGAACCGGCAGGCTGAAATAGAATACAGAGCCTTTTGCGATTTCGCTGGTTACCCAAATCCTTCCCCGTTGTGCCTCTATAAAATCCTTGGAGATGGCAAGGCCCAGCCCGGTTCCTTTTTCTTTTGACCCCGGTACCTGGAAATATCTTTCGAACAGGCGGGGAATATAGCGCGTATCAATGCCGGCGCCATGGTCTGTTACTGAAAATACAATTTGACCCTCCTGCTGTTCTGCAAGCACTTCAATGCTGCTGTTATGGTAGGAATATTTAATGGCATTCGTCAGCAGGTTATTAAGCACCCACGTCGTTTTATCTGCGTCTGCTTTTATCTGCGGCAGGTTTTTTCCCGAAATATTTTTTATCCCGATTTCCTTTTCGCGTGCCGCGGCGCTTACCGCAAGAATAGAGCTGTTAATGATCTCATTCGGGTCAATCATGGTGATGACAAGCTGTATTCTTCCTGATTCCACCTGCGACATATTGAGCAGCTCACTTAATATTTTAAGCATTCTCCTGTTGTCATTTTTCAGGCTTGCAATTAAATTTTTTTGTGCAGGCGTAAGATGGCTCACGCGCTCATCTTCCAATAGCTTTAAGCTCAGATCGGAAGAAGCCAGCGGGGTTTTCAATTCGTGCGAAACGGTGGCGATAAAATTGGTTTTGGCAACATCCAGCTCTTTAAACGACGTAATATTTTTAAGAACGATCACTTTATTTTTTGCATCCCCCTGCTCTACTTCTATCATTTCTTTGGTAAAATAATTTTCCCTGTTGTCAACAACCACTTTAAACGGCACGCGGTCCTCATTATCTATAAGGTAGCGGAAAAGATCGTTTTTTTGTTTTACTTCATTTACGGGCCTGCCCACAATATCTGCAGGCTGAAGGCCCAGCAATTGCAATGCCTGGGCGTTGGCAAAAAGCACGATGTTGTTTTTATCAATGCCAATGCTTGGATCTTTTAAACTGTTGATCACGGCTTCTGCACGGTTTTTTTCAAACATGAGTTTGTTCAGGTTGCTGTTTTCAAAATTTTCGAGCTTTGCCGCCATGTCATTAAATGATTCTGCCAGTTGGCCGAATTCGTCCTTATTATCTATATGAACCCTGTGCTGGTAATTTTTGTTGGCAATTTCATGAATACCTTCCATCAGCTTATTGATCGGAGCGGTAACTACCGAAGGAAAATTCACGATAAATGAAAGTGATAAAAGAAAAATCGCCGCAGCAATAGAAAGAATTATGGTAAGCGCATTATCTGCCGCATCTTTCGCCTTCAGATTTTTTGTTGAGATGGCATTCATATTCAGGTAAAGGATCTGCAGGATTTCATTCTGAATCATCTTAAGGTTGGTTCGCGTGGTGTCGCCTGTTTTTAGCTTGCCGAACAGCATGCGCAGGCTGTCGGTGGCAACCCCCTCGCCCGGCTCCGTGATATTCTTTTCCTGTTGGGAGAGCGCTTTATCAAATTCGTTTATGGCTGAACGATAGTTGTTATTCAGCAATGCTAATTGTTGCTGCATGGTATGACAATAGCTCAGCGTTTCGTAGTTGTCCTGTAAAATGTTTTTGGAGTCAGATTTTATCCTGATCATAAAAAAAATGCTGGTACCGCCGGTAAGCAGCAGCAGCGCGAAGAGAAACAGGGTGCCCAGCCAGATTTTATTTCTTACAGTTAATGCCATTATGAAAGAATAACGAGGTCTATGTTATTTTTGGAAAGGGCGGTAAGGAGCTGATTAAATATACTTGTTTTTAATATAATCTGGAAGAGGTTGATGTGGGGTTTCCCCAGACAAATGGTGGTAATAGTATGTTCTCTCACCGTTTCGATGATGGCAGATGCAATATTTTCATCCTTTTTCTGAATTACTTCCGCGCCCAGCTCCGTAGCATTTTTAAAGTTATTAATTAAATGCCGCTGGGCAGCAAGCGGAATTTTGTCAACCGATTCCCTTGGCGTTTGTACATACAAAACAAACCATTGGCTGTTGTAGTAGGAGGCCAGTCTTGCTGTTTTTCGAATAATACGCTGTGCAATTTCGTGGTTGGAAGAAATACAGGCTAAAAACCTTTCATGCCGGAAAGGTGTTTGCTTTGAAGTGATCTGGTAATCCACCTTGCGTTCAACCTGCCCGGCAACTTCTTTCAGCGCAAGCTCCCGCAACTGCAATATTTTTTCAGGCTGAAAGAAATTGGTCAATGCCTGCTGCACCTTGGAATGATCATAAATTTTTCCTTCTTTCAACCGGGTAATCAGCTCATCTGCCGTAAGATCAATATTTACCACTTCGTCCGCTATCTGAAGCATTTTATCAGGAACTCTTTCCTTTACTTCAACACCCGTAATTTCCTTTACGTCTTCATTGATGCTTTCAATATGCTGAATGTTTACTGCAGAAATAACATGTATACCTGCATCCTGTATATCCATCTCATCCTGCCAGCGCTTTTCATTCTTGCTTCCGGGTATGTTGGAATGGGCCAGCTCATCTACAATCACTACTTCGGGATGCAGCAGCAATATTGCCTGCACGTCTAATTCTTCCAGTTTTTTCCCCTTATAAAAAATTTCGCGGCGCGGAACAACCGGCAAGCCTTCCAATAATGCTTCTGTCTCTTTGCGGCCGTGTGTTTCAATATAGCCTATTTTTACGTTAACGCCGTTACGCTGCAACGCATGCGCTTCCTGCAGCATGCGATAGGTTTTTCCAACGCCCGCGCTCATGCCGATGTAGATTTTCAGATTGCCTTTGGCATGCGATGCATTCTGCAATTCGGAAAAGGTATCGTTGGTTCTCTCATCCATTCATTACTTGGTCAGTTATTAAAGTGATACGTTACAGCAAGAATACAACTACCGGTCGACTTTGTTGTTTGATTTATATTTTTTGTAAAAACCGGATTGCCTGCCTCATCTAACCTGAATTCGGGAATGACCGTTAAGTTATCGATGATGAAATTAGCCGAAAGCGTGGAAGCGAAAACATTCTTCAATCCCAAATATCCATCTTTATCTGCAATGTATTCATTTCTCCAGGTCAGATTAAACCAGGCAACCGGAGTAACATTTAAATATAAGGCGGTTCCCCACCAGTTATATTTATTCCGGTTATTTACACTATCTCTTAGTTGAACATTTTGCAGGGTACTGTTTAATCCAATGCTGACTTCAGAGGTTACTATATAAGTGGCCACCAAATCGCCCTGTATAGTTTTTTTATTATTATTTTGTTTGCCGCCGGCAAAATTCAGATACAATTTGAATTTATCATCTTTGGTTCCGGTGGAAAACTGTGCAATCACACTCTTGGGCATTGATGGCGCACTGCGGTAATCGGTGGGGTTTGAAATGCCAATCATAAAGGCGCTTTTACCATGCAATGTTATGTCTGCCTTTAAGCCGGTATGGGAAAAGGGACCATTGGTGAACAGGTAGCTCATACTGTAATTGTGGTTGAGGTAAGCATCTAACAATTCATAACCAATGTGTGTTGCCCATGTGCCAAATGTAAATCTGATGGAAGAGACCGGCGCATAGGTAACATAGAGTTGTTTTAAGGCAAAACGCGTGTTCGCATCATTATAGGCAAACTCTTCTGCTCTTTTTCCGAATCCCAAATCAATGGTAGCCGCCACTTTTCCATAGCTATGATCAGCGCGTAATGAAGCCATTCCTAATTCAAATGAATTGTTTGAATGAGTAAAGCTCGTTAAGCTATTATAGGGATAATCTTCCGGGTTATTAAAATTATACCGGTAATAAGCATCCACAGAACCCGTGATAATGGTGGATGCTTTTTTTGTACTGTCCTGTGCAAATGATTCCACATTTGCCATTAAAAGAATAATGACGATTAACTTCTTTTTCATCGCTCTTATTTTAACCCGTCTAACGCAATGTTTAATTTTAATACATTCACTTTGGCAGGTCCTAAAAATCCCAATAAGGGCCCCTCTGTAAGTTTATCGACCAAGGCATTTAATTTACTTTCATCCATGTGCCGGATAGCGGCAATTCGTTTGACCTGAATCTTAGCCGCTGCAGGTGACAGGTCCGGATCTTCGCCACTGCCGGAAGCCGTTACTAATTCGGCAGGAATATCCTTCTTATCAATACCCGGATTATGAGCAAGAAATGTATCAATTCTATCCTGTACCTGCTTTAAGTAATCAGGATTGGTGGGCCCTTTGTTAGAACCGGATGAGCCTGCTGCATTATAATCTGTTGCGGATGGGCGGCTCCAGAAATATTTATCGTCGGTGAATTTTTGTCCTATCAACGCATATCCTGCTACTTTTCCATTCACCTTAATTGTTTCGCCATCTCCGTTGCCGGGGGTTAGTTTTCCTACTGCTGCAATGAACAGCGGATAAATTACCGAACAAATCAACAGCAATACCAGCGTAAGCTTTAAAGACGGTAACAAATATTTTTTCATATTAATTTATTTATACAGTGTTTTAAATCATTTCATAAATAGTCCAAGCAACATATCGATTAACTTGATTCCGATAAAGGGAACCACAATACCTCCGAAGCCATAGATTAATAAATTCCTTCTTAGTAAGGCGCTTGCACCGATTGGCTTGTAGGCAACTCCACGCAATGCAAGCGGAATTAGTAGCGGAATAATAATCGCATTAAAAATTACTGCCGAAAGAATAGCGCTTTGAGGGCTTGCCAGGTTCATAATATTCAGCGCCTGCAAAGACGGGATTGACACGATAAAGAGGGCCGGTACAATGGCGAAATATTTTGCAACATCATTGGCAATAGAGAAGGTGGTTATGGTTCCTCTTGTTATAAGCAATTGCTTTCCTATTTCAACAATTTCAATCAGCTTGGTCGGGTCATTATCCAGATCGACCATGTTGCCGGCTTCCTTGGCGGCCTGGGTTCCGCTATTCATAGCAACGCCAACATCCGCCTGTGCAAGCGCCGGTGCATCGTTGGTGCCATCTCCCATCATGGCTACCAACTTGCCGCCGGTTTGTTCTTTCTTTATATAAAGCATTTTGTCTTCCGGCTTTGCTTCAGCAATAAAATCATCTACTCCCGCTTTTTCCGCAATGTATTTTGCCGTTAACGGATTATCGCCTGTAACCATTACGGTTTTTACCCCCATTTTTCTGAGACGTTCAAATCGTTCCTGGATTCCGGGCTTAATAATGTCCTGCAATTCTATTACGCCTGTAGCCTGGTTGTTATAACTCACCACTAACGGTGTTCCGCCATTTGCGGCAATTTCTTTTGTTTTACTGGTGATGAAGGAGGAGACCGTATTGCCCGCTTTTTCGACACGGTTTTTTACCGCATCAAAAGCTCCTTTGCGTATTTGTATTCCCTGCAGGTCGGCTCCACTGCTCCTTGTTTCCGCAGTAAATAAAATGAACTTTATTTCATTCTTGTTAACGACAGGCTTTTTGTAGCCTTTTGCTTCTGCCAGCTCAATAATTGATTTCCCTTCAGGTGTTTCATCTGCAAGCGAGGCGAGCATGCATGATTCAATAAAATCTTTTTCTGATTGATTGTCGCCTGCCCAAAAATGAGTTGCCTTACGGTTTCCGATGGTGATAGTGCCGGTTTTATCCAACAGTAAAGTATCTATATCTCCCGCTGTTTCTACGGCTTTACCGCTTTTGGTAATCACGTTTGCCCGCAACGCCCTGTCCATACCCGCAATGCCGATAGCGCTTAGCAAGCCTCCGATAGTAGTGGGTATCAGACAGACAAACAAAGAAATGTAGGCAGCAATATTTATGCTGGTTTGTGCATAATCTGCATATGGTTTTAATGAAACGCAAACAATAAGGAAGATGAGGGTAAAACTGGCGAGTAATATCGTGAGCGCAATTTCATTGGGTGTCTTTTGGCGGGAAGCTCCTTCTACCAGGGCAATCATCTTATCCAGGAAGCTATTGCCCGGGTCTGTTGTTACCCGTACTTTTATTTGATCGCTCAGCACTTTGGTGCCGCCGGTAACAGATGATTTATCACCTCCTGCTTCCCTTATCACCGGGGCGCTTTCACCCGTTATAGCACTTTCATCAATGGTGGCAATGCCATGAATAATTTCTCCATCCATAGGAATGATGTCGCCCGCTTCACACACAAAAATATCTCCCTTGCGTAATTGGGAGGATGGAATGATTTTTATCTCATTGGTATTAATTTCTCCAAAGGCTTCTATCTTTTTTGCGGGTGTTTCTTCTCTTGTTTTGCGTAAGCTGTCTGCCTGCGATTTACCTCTTGCTTCTGCAATGGCTTCTGCAAAATTTGCAAACAGAACTGTTATGAACAGGATTAAGGTAATGGCAATATTATAGGCTAAGCTTCCCTGTGATTTTTCTCCCATCGCTACCCAATAGCAGACGCCGATCATTACTGCAGTTCCGATTTCTACCGTAAACATAACGGGGTTCCGGGCCATATGCGCCGGGTTAAGTTTTAAGAAAGACTGCTTCAAAGATTCCCTGATGATGGCTTCTTCCAGTAAATTCGATTTTTTTTTTGTTTTGGACATATCGAAGATTTATGCTTTTTCAAATTTTATTTAGTGTATATGCATACTAAAATACTCGGCAATAGGACCCAGCGCCAATGGCGGAAAGTAGGATAGCGCTGTTACAATTACAATTACTGCGAGGGTCATTATGCCGAACGTAACCGAGTCGGTTCTTAATGTGCCCGCTGATTCGGGTATATATTTTTTGCTGCCCAGCAAGCCTGCAATAGCCACGGGGCCAATAATGGGCAGAAATCTGGCCATCAGCATTACAATGCCGCCGGTAACATTCCACCAGATGCAGTTGTCTCCAAGGCCTTCAAAGCCGCTGCCATTATTGGCTGTGCAGGAAGTGTATTGATATAACATTTCCGAAAATCCGTGAAAGCCCGGGTTGGCCAACCATGCAGACGGCTTCTCATCCCAGTTGGCACCGGGATAATGAACAAGAATGTAAGCGGAAAGTGCCGTTCCCACCTTTATTAAAAATGCACACAGAATGGTTACTATCGCAGCAATTTTTACTTCTTTTGCTTCTACTTTATGCCCGAGAAATTCCGGCGTCCGGCCGACCATTAAGCCCGAAATAAAAACAGCGATAATGATAAAAATGAAATAATTTAATAAACCCACTCCTACGCCGCCATACAATGCATTTATCATCATATCAATCATAACAATACCCCCTGATAAAGGCATTAAACTATCATGCATGCCGTTTACAGAGCCATTGGAAGTAGAGGTGGTAACAACGCTCCAATAACCTGTTGCAGCAGCACCGAGCCTGATCTCTTTACCTTCCATGGCTCCGATATTTTGTGAAATACCCATACGGCTTATTTCGGGGTTTCCCCTCATTTCAAAATATATATTGTTAATGCAAAAAAGAATAAAGAAGAATGTCATAACACCAAAGATGATGTAAGAGAGCTTTTTTCTTTTGATATAATATCCGAATGAAAAAAGCAAGGCAACAGATACCACTGAAATGGAAACCGCTTCCACTATGTTTGTAAAATAATTTGGATTTTCAAATGGAACAGCTGAATTCGCTCCGAAATATCCGCCGCCGTTTGTTCCCAATTGTTTAATGGCGATCATAGCGGCTGCGGGCCCCCTTGATACCTGCTGTGTATCGCCCTGGAGCGTTATGATAGTGTCCTTGCCTTTAAAGTTTGTTGGCGTGCCATTAAAAGCCAGGATAATGGCAACTATAATGGATAAGGGTAATAATAACCGGGTAATGGACTTGATGAAAATATTCCAGAAATTGCCTACGTTGTTCGTTGTTTTTTCCCTGAAAGCGTTAAAAAGAGCAATGAGGCATGCAATACCGGTGGCCGCACTTGTAAATTGTAAAAAAGTAAATACAAATAATTGCGTTAAATAAGTAGCGCCTGTTTCACCCGAATAATCCTGGAGGTTCGTATTGGTAACAAAACTTGCTATGCTGTTAAAAGCAAGATCAGGTGTCTGGCCCGGGTTGCCGTCAGGATTGAGCGGTAAGCGCCCCTGGAATATCAATAGAAAAAATCCATACACAAACCATAACAAATTAATGGTAAGCATGGCCTTCAGGAATTCTTTCCAATTCATCCCCCTGGCGGGATCAATACCGCAAATACGGAAAATAAACCGTTCAGCAGGCTTCATAAAATCCGTAAATGTCTTTTCGCCGCTGAATACCCTGGCTATATATTTTCCCAAGGGCCATGCCAGGAGTATAGTGAGTAAAAATGTGACGATTACGCCTGAGATTTCACTATTCATGTTTAAAATTTTTCGGGTTTTATCAATGCATAACAGAGATATATAAATACTGCTGCGGAAACAACCAGGAGAAATGTGTTTATCATGTTTTAAAATTTTTCGAAATAATCAATAGATTTAAAAAATAAATAAAAGCAAAATAGGCCTGCCAATATCCATACGGCTGTAAGCATAAGAAATGTTTTCTTACCCGTGCCAAAAGATATGCCTGGAGCTGCCGGCGGTGCGATGCCGGATGGGAGATTCAGGACAGTCGCGGCTTAGATCAGTTTAGGTATTTTGCCTGGTGCTTAGGAAGCCTAAAAAAACCTTCCGTTTTGAAAGGGGGATATTACCAAAATGAAAAGCTGTTTTACAGGTGGTATTCTTCTATTTTCCTGTACAGCGTAGTGAGGCCGATGTTTAGCAATCTTGCAGCTTCGGTTTTATTTCCGTGGGTGTGCAGCAGTACTTTTTGAATATGCATTTTTTCTACAGACGGAAGGTCAAAAGCAAATGCATCTTTTTGGAGGGAGTTATGACCCGTGCGCATTTCCAATGGCAGATCATCAGGAACAAGTTCAGGCTGGCCGGAGAGTATCACTGCCCGTTCAATGGTATTTTTTAATTCCCTGATATTTCCCTTCCATTCATGTTGTTCCAGCAATGCTAAAAATCGTTTATCCATCCCCGTTATATTCTTCCCGGTTTTGGATGAAAATATTTTCAGAAAAAATACGGCCAGTGCGGGAATATCTTTTTTCCTTTCTCTCAGTGAAGGCAGCGGGATGGTAAATACATTCAGGCGATAGAAAAGATCCTCCCGGAACTTATTATCATTTACGTCCTGTTGCAAATCCCGGTTGGTGGCGGCAATAAACCTTACATCAATTTTTGTGGGAGCGGTATCCCCTACCTTTATAAATTCATGGGTTTCCAGGACCCGCAGCAATTTGGATTGAAGCTCGTAGGGCATTTCGCCAATTTCATCGAGAAACAGGGTTCCCCTGTGCGCTTCTTCCATCAATCCTTTTTTATCTTTTACCGCACCGGTAAATGCACCTGCCTTATGCCCGAATAGCTCACTCTCCAAAATATCTTTTGAAAAAGCGCTGCAATTGAGCGCTACAAACGGATACAAGGCTCTTTTGCCTGCGTTGTGAATGGCCTGTGCAAAGACTTCTTTTCCGGTCCCGGTTTCCCCCAATAACAAAACCGTAGCGTCCGTTGCCGCTACCTTTTTAGCCAGATCAATCGCCTCCAGTAACGCAGGAGAATTACCGATGATGCTGTCAAGGCTGTATTTTTTACCCACTTGTTTTTCGAGCGAAGCAATTCTTTTTTTAAGTTCAGCTTTTTCGAGAGCGCGGTAAATGAGCGGAATTACTTTGTCGTTATCATTTCCCTTTACGATATAATCGAAGGCGCCGTTCTTCATGGCCTGAATGCCATCGGGGATATTTCCGTAAGCCGTAAGTAAAATAATTTCAGCGTCGGTATTTTTTTGCTTTACCTCTCTGACAAAGTCGATCCCGCTGCCATCCGGAAGTTTTACATCGCAAAGAATTACATCCGGCTCTTCTTTCTCTATTATCTTATGAGCGTTTTTGAGATTGCTGCTTTCGGAAATGGACCACCCTTCCAGTCTGATGATACGGGCCAGCAGGCTTCTGAGCTTTTCTTCATCATCTATGATCAGCACCTGGCTCATTCAATAAAATTTTCTGAAAAATATTTTGTTTGTGTCAGCCGAACGTTTGTTATAAACGAGGATTGTGCGGTAAAGTTAAGGCGATAAAATACAATGTTCATAATTCATTAATTTGCTGTATCAAACTTTTGTAATGTACGAGCTGTTGCGCAAAAAAATTTCTGAAACGATCCCTCTCTCCGATGATGAGTTTGAATTTTGCAAAACATTATTTATCCCGAAAAAGCTACGTAAACGCCAGTATTTGCTGCAGGAGGGAGATGTAGACCGATACACCGGTTTCGTGGAAAAGGGATTGCTGAGAACCTATGCGGTAGACAGTAAAGGAACAGAACATATTCTTCAATTTGCTTTTGAAGGATGGTGGGTGGCGGACCTGGCAAGCTTTCTCAGGGCAGAGCCTTCGATGTTAAATATTGAAGCCATGGAAGAGTGCGAATTGCTGCTGATCACAAAACAGTCGTGGGAACTATTATTGCAAAAAATTCCGGCCTTCGAAAAATTTTTTCGTATCCTCACCCAGAATAACCTCATTGTTACCCAGAAGCGGCTGATCGGAAACATGAGCGAAACTGCCGAAGAAAAATACCTTAATTTTATGAAAGACCATCCCGGCTGCATGCAACGGGTGCCGCAGCGCATGATTGCTTCATACCTTGGCATCACAAAAGAAACCCTGAGCCGCATCAGGAGCCAGATAGCTGAAAAGAGCAAAAAGTAGTTGATATAGGTCAATGTATTTTATTATCCTTGGGCAATGGAGAACCGTACACTCAAATTGTAAATTCGTGTATCGAAAAAGGAATTATGGCAACGAAAAAGACAATCGCGGTTATTACTTCTTCTCCGGCGAAAGCATCGGCAATTGCAGATGCTTTTCTGCATGAGAAGTGCAATTTATTGTTGCTTGCAAATGAGACGGACGGTTATGATAAGGTTTCTGCGGCTATCAAAAAGAAAAGCAGGAGCTGTAAAACCGAAGTTCACCATTGCATGAAAGATGGCTGCTGGGAGGCAGATGCCATCATCATGGATGTGGGCCGGGAGGATGAGGAAGATGTAGCCTCATTAATAAAAGAAGTAGCTACCCAAAAAGTAGTAATCAATATTACTCATGATTGTGATGATAAAAAGCTTCAGCAGCTGCTGCCCTATTCGAGAGTGACCACGTTGTCTGAAATCCCTTCTTCGTTTAAAGACATTATTGGCGACGATTAAAAATTTGTATGGAAAATAGAATTTTGGGCTTACACCATGTTACAGCCATTGCAGGTAATGCACAAAGAAACATGGATTTTTACACCAGGGTTTTAGGATTAAGATTGGTAAAGAAAACGGTAAACTTTGATGATCCCGGTACGTATCATTTTTATTTCGGCGATGAAAAAGGCGCCCCCGGAACCATTCTCACTTTTTTTCCGTGGGAAGGAATCCGTAATGGCGTAACGGGTACCGGAATGGTGAGCACTGTCAATTATTCAGTTGCTCCCGGAAGTTTTGAATTCTGGAAAGAACGTTTTGATAAGTTTAACATTAAGTATCAGGAGGTAATTGAAAAGTTTGGTGAAAAGGTCTTATCGTTTCGTGACCCCGACGGATTGAGCATACATTTTGTAGAGGATAGTAATGACAAAAGAAAGGGCTGGCATACCAATGAAGTAAATGAAGCCAATGCTGCAAAAGGATTTTACAGTGTTACGTTGCTGCTGCAAAAGGCAGAACCAACCATAAATGTTCTATCCGGTATTTTTGGATATCAGGTGCAGAAACAGGAAGGTAACCACTACCGGTTACGGACAAACGCAATTGATACGGCCTCTGTAATTGATATCACAGCAGCATCCGGTGCAACAAGAGGAATTAATGCTGCCGGTACTTTTCATCATGTTGCTTTCAGGGTCAAAAATGAAGAATCGCTGATGGAGTATCGCGAAAAAGTTATAAAGGCAGGCCTGCATGCTACGGATAAAATAGACAGGGATTATTTTTTCTCGGTATACTTCAGGGAACCGGGAGGTGTATTGTTTGAACTGGCCACCGACCCTCCCGGCTTTACCAGGGATGAACCCCTTGATGAATTAGGAACCCATTTAAAATTGCCGAGGCAATATGAGCCTTCGAGGAAAGAAATTGAAGCCGTATTGCCGGTACTGACCTGAATAACGTAAACGCATACACGAAATTATGGAAGACGTGGCATTGAATCTGAAGCCCAATGGCAGCGGACTTTTCTGCCTTATGGATGGCGATGAGAAGATTGCTGAAATGGTGATTGACATTTCGGGAAATGACCTTACTGTATACCACACAGAGGTATTACCCAAAGCGGAAGGAAAGGGATTGGCGAAAAAGCTTTTGGATGCCATGGTGGATTATTCCCGGAAAAATCATTTAAAAGTAACTGCCCTGTGTCCTTATGTGTATAAACAGTTTCAGCGACACGGGGAAGAATATGATGACATTTGGAAAAATAAATATAAAAAAACATGAAAAAGAAAGACGAAATACCGGTAATTGAGCCTGGAGATATATTGATCGGAAATGCTGATGCGCCTTTTACCCTGGTAGAATTTGTAGACTATGAAAGCGAAAAATCCGAAAAGGCGCATGCAGTAGTAAAAAAAATTATGGAAAATTTCAAAGGGAAAGTGAATTATAATTTCAGGCATTTCCCTATGGTGCAGATTCATCAGAAAGCGCATAAGGCTGCTGAAGCTGCTATCGCTGCTGCCCAGGAAGGAAGATTCTTTGAAATGCATGAGACGCTGCTGAAAAATCGCCGCCATCTCGGCACTATCTCCCTGTATTCATATGCAAAAGAACTGGGCATAAAGAACAAATCCTATCTCAACGACCTGATCAATGGTAAATATGGATGGAATGTGCAGGATGACCTGCACTATGGAATTGAACTGGGAGTAACCGGGGTACCGACATTTTTTATTAACGGGGAAAAATTTGAGGGACACGTAACGGAAAAATCGCTGACGGATTTTATTACTCATGCCATGAGAAAGAGAAAGGTGAGAAGAGCAGCATAAATTTTTTGCAGCAATGAGTAATAAAAATCTTCACGAAAAAAAGATTATTGTTGCCGGCAAACGGATTGAAGATGCACAAAAGGTTTTAATAATGGTGCATGGCCGGGGTGGCGATGCAAAGGATATTCTTTCGCTCTCGCAATATTTGCGGGTTGATGATTTTGCATTGCTTGCTCCTGAAGCCACCAATCATACCTGGTATCCTTATTCTTTTTTGACGCCTCCGGTTCAAAATGAACCCTGGCTGTCGTCGGCATTGGATTTATTGAAGGAGATAACGGAGGAGGTGAATGAAAAAGGCATTAGCCGGGAAAATATTTACCTGCTTGGCTTTTCGCAGGGTGCCTGTCTGATACTGGAATTTGCCGCACGGAATGCCAGGCGCTATGGGGGTATTGTGGCGTTTACCGGAGGATTGATCGGCGATAAAATTTATGCTGAAAATTATAAAGGTGATTTCAATGGAACGCCGGTGTTTATCGGGAGCAGCGATCCCGATCCACACGTGCCTGTGCAAAGGGTGAATGAGACATCCGCGATTTTGAAAAATATGAATGCAGCTATAACGCTCAAAATCTATCCGGGCATGGGACATACTGTTTCTCTGGCCGAGATTGATAAGGCCAATCAGATAATTTTTACTCCCTGATCGTCTTCAGGCTTTTTCAGAAATCCTTTTCCGGGGATTTCCCGTACCGGTTACAATTCTGTTACAATGTATTCACTGCCAGGGCAAAATATTCTTAAAAATTTTTACGCGAAAGGCAACCTGTACCCATTCAGTTTCGTTTACCTTACAGGAAACTAATGCAATTGATTTCTGCAGAAGAGCTGAACATGCTGATTCAGGGATGTGTCCTGAACCAAAGGGAGAGTCAAAAAAAATTATACAACTCTTTCTATAGCTATGGCATGGCTATCTGCGACCGGTATACCAGAACCAGGGACGACGCAATCGAAATTTATAATGACAGCTTTTTGAAAATATTTAAGGAGATTCACCGGTACAAACCGGCGTATGCTGACGAAATGAATTCATTCAAAGGGTGGATCAGGCGAATTATGATTTATACTGCTATTGATCATAACCGGAAATATTTCAAGCACGATTTTACGGCAGACCTTGATAAGTCCATTATTTATCTGCCCTCTGAAGATGAGAATGCTTATGATTTGATTTCGTATGACGAAATAATTAATGCCATTCGCGAACTTTCACCTGCGTACCGTACTGCCATTAACTTATTTATTATCGATGGGTTCAGTCATGAAGAAATTGCAAACCAGTTAGGCATTGCTGTAGGCACCTCAAAATCGAACCTGTCGAAGGCCAGGCAGCAATTACAAAAAATTTTAAAAAAAGATAATCAAATTTTATTGTCAAAAAATGTCGGATGATGCATTAAATAAAAAGCTCAAGGAAGCTGCGGAGCAATACCATCCTGCGTACGATGAGGATGCATGGAAAAAGATGGAATGGGTGCTGAACAGGCATATGCCCGAAAAGAAAAAAAGAAGAAGGTTTTTCTATTTGCCTTTTGCGGTCTTACTTCTTGGCGGCCTGTTCTATATTCTGTATTCGCAAACCGGCAAAGTGCAGTTAATGGCCAAAAAGCAACCGGCAAAGGACTCAGGCACTGCGAATGTATTTTCAAAGCCTGGAAGTGTTTCTTCGCCGGCAGCTGCCACTACTTTCATCCACACGGATAAAACAAATAATCTTCAAAAAAATAAATCTTTTCATACAACTACCGCCTATAAACAAAAGATCGATGACAATAAAATTCCGGAACGTACAAAAATTACGTCTCACAAGGTAAATGGAACACCCGATGGCAGCAGGCGATCGAATGATATTTTATCAGGGCAAAGCAATGCTATTGTATCAGGCAATGATGCACCAGTAAATAACAACGATGATTCAATTCATGATCAATCTGCACTTGTTATTGATTCAAATAATTCAAAATCTATTGAGTCCACAACCGGTATTCAACCCGCTGCTAATGCAAAGACCGGGGATGCAAAACAGGCTGATATTACAAAATCACCGGAGCGAAGAAAACCTGCAGCGGGCGAAAAGAAATTTAATGGAAAATTTGCTGTCAATATTTCTGCAGGGCCCGATGTGAGCGGTGTTTCAATGAGCAGGATCGGGAGAATTGATTTGAATTATGGTATAGGATTTAGCTATGCCTTATCGAAAAGATTTTCCTTGCGAGCGGGATTTTATGTTTCAGATAAAATTTATTCGGCCGATACTACCGAATACAAAATACCTTATGGCAACAATGCGGACTATCTCTCCGGCATTTACGCAAATTGTATTGTTTATGATATACCATTAACAGTTAGCTATACTTTCCCGAAAGTCGGGAATCATGATTGGCTGGTGTCTGCAGGGCTTTCGTCTTACCTGATGAAAAAAGAGACTTACGACTATTTATATAAGTATCCTTCAGGATATACGGATGAAAAAAAGTGGGCTATCTACAATCAAAACCATCATTATCTTTCCGTATTGGATATTTCTGCGGGATATGAATATATTTTTTCCAAAAGGACCTCACTTATTGCTGAGCCGTATGTACAGTTACCGCTTAGTGGCGTAGGAGCCGGTAAAGTAAAGCTTAACAGCGGCGGTATTCTCTTTACTGTAAGGATAAAACCGTTTTAAGCTGCCGGGAAAGCGTAATAATAAACAGGTTTCCTCAAAAGATTGATCCCTGTGAAAGCAAAGGCCTTCAAAAAAGAAGGCCTCTGTTTTTATCAGTGGTATTTTTTCATCCCTGTTTCGTTTAGGTGGTGGTCATTCTAAAAAATGATGTTAATTGAGCCTGGTGAAATGTCTTATGATATGCGTTTCGATGTGAGAATATTGTTGCTTTTCAGTTTGAAGAAATTGTTACCCGGTTATTTCATTTGTTTCAAAAAATTATCAATCAATTGCCGGCACTGTTGCTTTGAATAGGGCAACCAGGTTTTTTTAGCTGAATCATATATTTCTGCCAAATCGGGATTGGGATATAGTTTATAGTCAAACTTCGTGTATTCATAAGCGATATAGCCGGGATAATAGAATTGCATTCGCAAATCCATGGCATGTTGCATCTTCACCAGCATTAGATATTTGCCCAGGCTGTATTTTTTATATGCGGGATCATAGAAGTTCATGATTCCGGCAAGAGAAGCAAGTCCCCTGTCATAAATGCCGGCGGCAATTAATTTATCCTCATCTCTTATTTCAATAATTTCAGAATCGAAGGCATTCTCTGTCCAGTCGGTGAAAGTTTCCCCGAATAAGACCAATTGCAGGGTGGGCGGTACATCGAAATTTACACAGGCAGCATAAGCCTGGTATAATTTTTCTACTTCCTCGGTTATATTAAAATTGCGTATCGTTATTTTAAAATTTCGATTGTGCGAAATAAGCTTTTGGGGATTTTTATCAAAATAAAAATTTGCCAACGGATAACGCAACCAAAAGACAAAATACCTTCTTGCATCATGCACTATTGTATCGGTGGTAAATATAAACTGCCCCATCCGGTAGTAGCCTGCCGCAAGATAATTATCAAGGAGAGCGCCGTTAAATTTAAAATATTCCCGCTGGCTCATTTTGATTGAAGTACAGAATGGTATACAGGCAATTTACATCATAATTGTTCCATCACTTCTCTATGGGTATTCAAATGGTTTGGATAAGCCGGGAAGCTCCGTTCTTTATAATGAATTTTACGTTACGGGTAACTGCTTCGCCGAATCCGGGATATTGATTCAAATCGTCATTCCACAAACTCTTATCGGCAAAAATATTTTGAACCACTGCATCAACTTTATCCTGTTGCCAATATTCGTAAAGTATGGCAGCCTTATCATCAGTAATCGGATAATCGGTATTATTGGCAGTACCCGTAAAGTTTCCTTTTTCATTCCTCCTGCTTTTCATAAATAAAATATAAGCCGCAAACCCGATGGCAATTAAATCCGGGACCGAATTATTTTTCTGATAATGTTTTTGCAGAACAGGAATGTTGCGCATCATCATTTTGCTGGTATATTGCAGGGTGATGCTTAGCCATTGATGTTCGATAAAAGGATTGGAAAACCTGTCGATTACTTTTTCGCCAAAACTTTTAGCTTCATCATAATTAATTTGTTCATCAATAATAGCCTTTGCAATTTCATCCAGCATTACATGCGTTACAAATTTTTTGAAATTAAAATCAGCCATTGCATCTTTTACCGTAGTGAAACCCGCCAGCACAGCTAACCCGCACGAAAGCGTATGCGTGCCATTCAGCAACCGAAGCTTTAATTCCCTGTACTTATAAATATCAGCCGCTAATATAACCCCGCTGTCAGACCGGGCAAATGAAAGCTCTTTAGTATCGTGTTCATCTGATGTTTCTATTGCCCACAAACGGTATGCTTCACTCATAACAGCAATATCATCTGTATATCCATCTTTTTCTTCGTCAATGGCAATTTTCCCGGGAACAATTCTGTCTACGAGCGAGCAGCAGAAATGATTGGCTGTTTGCAGCCACCGGACAAATTTTTCATCGAGCTGATTAAATAAAGAAAGTTGCAATAAAATATCCTTTAATTTTTTTGCATTCTCTGTTACAAGCTCTGTTGGAATAATGATCATGCCTGCATCCACAGAACCGCTGAACACCCTGTATCGTTCATATAGCCACGCAAGAAGTTTTCCGGGAAAAGATGCCGGGGGCCCTGATAAAATATTTTCTCCCTTGTAAGTAATGCCGACTTCTGTTGTGTTTGAAATGATGATCTGCATTGATTTTTGAGCAGCACAGGCAAGAACAGCAGGCCACTGATTATTGGCAGAAAGCACCCGGCTGATAGACGCATTAATAATTTTTTCCTCAATTATATTGCCATTCTCAATTCCTTTTACAACGTGCGTGTACAGCCCATCCTGAAGCGCAAATGCATCAGTATCTCCTTTGCCGGTTGATTTTACAACAACAATTCTCCCGTTAAAAATATTTTGCCTGTTGGCTTTGTCGATAAAGTAATCACATAATCCGCGTAGCAATACACCGGTACCGAATTGCAATACTTTTTCCGGCAGGCTAAAAATTCCCTTCGACGGCAGTGAAATATCTTTATCGCTGATCCTTGTTATAGTTTCTTTTGATAAATGCATATTGATTTTTCCTTTTCGCAGCAGATGTTCAGATCCCTGGTTATTTGAGTATTATTTACTCAATTTAATTAATTCATAGCTTTTCCCTTTTTCTGTTTTGAAAGAAAGGATAAAGCCATAGTTTGATTTTGCTGATTTAATATTTGTTCCCTTTAATACTACCGGAACATTTGTTCGTACTGCACAATCATTGCCGGATAATGAAACAATTTCCGCATTTGAAATTTCATGATTGCTCCAGCGGATATTTACTATAAAGCCGCCGCGTGCCCGCAAACCCTTTATAGTTCCGCTTTTCCACGCATGGGGGATGGCAGGTAATAAATGCAGTTCATGGTTTTGAGATTGCAGCAGCATTTCTGCAACACCGGCAGTTCCGCCAAAATTGCCATCGATCTGAAAAGGAGGATGCGCATCCATCATATTTGGATAAGCACCGCCGCCATTACTCATATTATATCCCGTTTCACGTGTCAGCCGAAACAGATCCCTGAATAATTTATATGCATGATCGCCGTCAAGCAAGCGGGCCCAAAAGTTAATTTTCCATGCCAGGCTCCACCCGGTGCCCTCATCGCCGCGCAGCGCTAAAGTTTTTTCAGCAGCTTTTGCAAGTTGCGGGGTAGTGATTGGGGAAATTTCATTGGCAGGATATAATCCATATAAATGAGAAACGTGCCGGTGATGGGGTTCTGCATCTTCAAAGTCTTTATACCATTCCTGCAGGTTTCCTTTGTACCCGATTTTAAAAGGATACAACCGGTTCTTTTTTGCGACCAATGAATCACGCAGTACCGGGTCTTTGCGCAATATTTCTGTTGCGGCAATCAGATTATTAAAAAGATCGCGGATGATTTCCATATCCATGGTTGTTGCAACAGAGACTTCGCCAATTTTTTTTCCATCATAATAAAAAACATTTTCCGGCGAAACGGATGGCGCGGTTACGAGATAACCACTGTCGGGTATCAGCCATTCAAATGTGAATTCTGCTGCGCTTTTCATTAATGGGTAAGCAGTGTCAGCCAGAAATTTTTTATCGCCGGTAAAAAGGTAATGCTCCCAAAGATCACGGCAGAGCCAGTTGGCACCCATTGTCCAATTGGCCCACATGGGATCACCCTTCCCTTTGTCGCCGACGGGGTTCGACATAGCCCATATATCCGTGTTATGATGTACTACCCATCCGTCTAATCCATAAAATTCTTTGGCAGTGGCCTTACCGGTCTCTGAAAGATTTTCTATTAAGTCCAGCAGCGGCTGATGCATTTCAGATAAGTTGGCGACTTCCGACGGCCAGTAGTTCATTTCAACATTGATGTTGGTGGTATAGTTGGCGCTCCAGGGAGGTCGCATATCTTTATTCCAGATGCCCTGGAGATTGGCCGGTGCGTCCGGCGTTCGTGAAGAACTGATCAGCAGGTAACGGCCATATTGAAAATACAATTCCTCGAGCCCGTCGTCATTGCCGCCTTTTGTATAAGCGCCAAGCCTTTCATCTGTTGGCAAATTATCCTTTGAAGTTTTATTATCATTCAATGTTAATGAAACGCGATCGAAAAATTTGTGATAATCTCTTTCATGCTCATTCAGCAAAACATGGTAGGGTTTTGCAATTGCCTTATTTAAATAATTCAGTGCAATTTTATTTTCATCCTTCCCCTCTTTATCGGGGCATTTGTCAAATCCGTTGAAGCTGGTAGCGGCGGAGATGAGCAGTATTACGCTGGTCGCATTCTTTATATGAATGCCGGATGTATCCGTTGCAATGCTTCCATCTTTATGCAATGCTTTTGCCAACACTTCAAAGCGCATTCCCTTGCATCCTTCAGGGTCATCATAAATAATAGGCTCTTTGTTTTGGTCAAAATAGCTGGGATCTGCGTGTGCAGGCGCTTTGCCTTTTAACGCCAGCAAATCATTCTCCAAAATCTCATCGTGAAAATGTATCTGGCTTGTAGTATTTACAGTGGCATTTATTTTGTGAGCTGCATTGGCTGAAATTTTTATAACAATTACCTGTGCAGGAGCCGAAACAAATACCTCGCGTTTGTATTGCACGCCATTAACAGTAAAAATGGTAGTGGCAACAGCATTACTGATGTCAAGCATTCTCTTATAGGAAGTGGGTTGCTTGCCATTGAAATCTTCTTCAATTGTAAGGTCTGCCATTGGCAGATAACTTTCCGAGTATAGACCCTGCATTTTTTTTGTGAGAACAGCGGCTGAATCGTATTCATTTTTGAACAGCGCTTCTCTTACGAGGGGAAGATATTTTTTTGCTTCCGGATTTATGTTATGAGCTACGGGCCCACCCGTCCATAATGTGGCTTCATTTAATTGTAATAATTCTTTCTGCACGCCGCCGAATACCATGGCACCCAGCCTGCCATTGCCAACCGGCAATGCTTCTGTCCAAACGGCGGCCGGCTCTTTATACCAGAGCCTCATATTTTTTTGTGCAGATATAATATTTGTAGCAGATAAAACATAAACAGAGATGATAAAACGCTTCATAATGTTAATAGCTTTTGTAAGCAGGTTTCAATCAGGAATAGTTGTTCTTTGTATGCAAGAGTAATAACGTTTAGAAAATTAAAATAGTCCGGTTTTAAAGCATTAAGAAGTTAAGAACATTCAGCATTCTGCTTCTTGTTATCCTTAACTCCTTCACTAATCTTAATGATAGAAAATTCAGACTAATTTTTTTTCTGATTAGTATAAAAAAAGCTAAGTTCTTTATTTATTTTAAAGGGCATATACAAAACTTAACTTTTATTAATACAATTCTATCATTGCTTTTATAACATTATTGGCAGGATCGGATAGTGAGGAAAATTCCTTTGCAATAGCGTCAAAGCGTATCCGGTGTGTAATGAATAAATTGGGATCGACGAGCTTGTTTTTTATTGCATGGATTACGTAATCAAAATCATCTTTTGTGGAATTTCTGCTGCTCATAAGAGCGGCTTCCCGTTTGTGAAATTCAGGATGTGATAATGCGATGTCTCCTTTTTGCAAACCTATTAATATATATCTGCCGCCATGCGCTATATATTGAAAGGCATTGTTGATAGCTTTTAAATTTCCTGTGGCGTCGATTACCACTGCCGCCATATCATGATTGGTAATGGCGGCCAGCTTTTCTGTGGCATTTTCCCTTGTTGGATTTATTGTGAAATCAACAGGCAAATCATTTGTACAAAAGGATAAACGATTTTCATTTACATCCATTGCAATCACTTTTGCCCCTGCTATTTTGGCAAATGCCATTGCACTCAGGCCAATAGGCCCTGCTCCAATTATCAATGCAAATTCACCGGGCTGTATGTTGGCTCTTTTGATACCATGCGCTCCGATTGTCAGCGGTTCTGCCAGGGCCAGTTCATCTGCAGTTAATCCACTGCCATGTACAAGGTATTTTTTGGGTACAGAAAAGTATTCAGCCATGCCACCGTCAATGTGTACACCGCAAACTTTCAGATGTGTGCAGCAATTGGTTTTACCATTTCTGCAGGCAATGCAATGCCCGCAATGAAAGTAGGGGATGAATGTTACCAATTCGCCGGGTGAAAAATCATGGCTTCCATCAATCGCTGTGATTTCTGCTGCAAGCTCGTGCCCGAGTATTCGCGGATAGCTAAAGTACGGTTGTGTTCCTTCAAATGCATGCAGGTCTGTGCCACATACGCCGATTCTTTTTATTCGCAATAATGCATGCTCTTTTTCCAAAGAAGGTTTAGGAATTTCCTTGTATTCAAATAAACCGGGTGTAACACAAACCAAAGTTTTCATTGCAGATATTTTACGCGCTTGCCAATGCCCGGTCAAGATGAACATAACCTCCGTCAACATGTATCAGCTGTCCTGTGGTATGGCTTGATTTTTCTGATAAAAGAAACGCAGTCATGTTGGCAATTTCTTCAGCCGTTGTCATTCTGTGACCTAAGGGAATCTTTGAAACAATCTCTTTTAGCTTTTCTTCGGGATCGGGTAATGTTTTTATCCAGTTTTCATATAAGGGAGTCCAGCATTCGGCCACTACAATTGCATTTACGCGGATGCCATATTTCAGAAGTTCCACCGCCCATTCACGCGTAAGCGCGTTACGGGCACCATTTGCAGCCGCATACGCAGAAGTGCCGCCCTGGCCTGTTTCAGCAGTTTTGGAAGTAATGTTTACGATAGCTCCTTTATTTTTTATAAGCTCCGGCAATGCATAATGCGCCAGTAAATAATAATGCACTACATTTTTGTGGAGCGATGCCATAAATTTTTCATAGTTGCCATGTTCAAGATTTATGCCGTCATTTATCCCGGCGTTGTTAACCAGTCCGTCAATGCGGCCACATTGTTCAATTATTGTTTTCACCGCCTTTTCGCTAGCACCGGGGTCCGTTAATTCTGCAACCGTTTGAAAAGCTGTGCCACCGGCGGTTTTCACGGTATCTGCTGTTTTTAAATTGTCCTGTTCATTCCGGCCAACGATGAATGGAATGGCGCCTTCCGCAGCCAGCACTTTTACGATTCCTTCGCCAATGCCTTTTGCACCGCCGCTGACAATAATTATTTTATCTTTTAATTGTAAATCCATATTTCAATGTTATAGATTGTAAAACCGGGTTGCATTAATTCCGAAGAAATCATTTTGCTCATCCTGTGAAAAGGATGAGAAATAATATTG
Source organism: uncultured Ginsengibacter sp. (assembly GCA_964627765.1). Lineage (GTDB taxonomy): Bacteria > Bacteroidota > Bacteroidia > Chitinophagales > Chitinophagaceae > Ginsengibacter. Next base: position 44,251 of record CAZVKO010000029.1, read on the forward strand.
CACGATGCCCAACATTTCTTCATAAGACGCCGCTACCAGGCACACAGGCCAGTCTGAACCAAACATAATTCTTTTTGTCCCGAAAGTCGTTACAATTACATCAAGATAAGGAATAAAATCTTCTTTTTTCCAGTGAACCCAATCCGCTTCAGTAACCATCCCGGATATTTTGCAATATACATTTTCACATTCCCGGAATGCCGACATATCTCTTTTCCAATCCTCTATCTTTTTATCTTTGATATGGGGCTTTGCAAGATGGTCTATTACGAAAAGCTGGTCAGGAAAGGATTTTACAAGCTCGCCAGCATATTGTAACTGATCGGGATAAATCAAAATATCGTAAGTATAATTATATTTATTCAAAAGACTGATGCCTCTTTTGAATGCAGGTTTCAGCATCAGGGCACGGTCTTCTTCCCCCTGCAGAATGTGCCGGAAGCCTTTCATTTTTTTGAATTGCCGGTAATATTGCAAACGGTCTTCTATATTCGAAGCCTGCAGGTCTGTCCATCCAACTACGCCTTTTATAAAATTGAAGCCGGATGCATTATTTAATTGAAAAGTATTTTCTTCTTCTGCCTGGTCTACCTGCACCAATACGCATCCATCTATATTATTTTTTTGGAGAATGGGTTGTAGATCGTTTGGCATGAAATCTTTTTGGATTACGTGCATGGCATCACTGATCCATGCATGCCGTTCTTTTTCATACATCCAGAAATGCTGATGCGAATCAATGCTTAGTGGTAAGAGATAAGTTGTATGTGATAAGGTGCGTTCCAATATCTTGTAGTTTTCTTTCTAAAGATTTGATTAGCCCAACAATCATTTTTATAATTTCCCCGGTCTTTCCTAACAAATTTTGCCGATCCCCCGGCAGAAATAAACTTCAGCCTGGAGGACAAGTATAGAAGTGATTTCACTTCATTAGCTGAAGTTCCGGATATTTCAAGAAATTGCAGGTATTCTTTTGTGGAACTTTTATCAAAGCCTTCGGCTATATTACTCGAAATCGAAACAGTTGCGCTGCATATTTGATCTTTGAAAGAATAGTCTTTTATATGGGCGAACAATTTATAAATATTGCAAGCCAGGTCTTGTGACTTTTGCCAAACAATCAAATCTTCAAATCGTAATACCATACATTGCTCTTTTCACTTATCGCTTATCACTTACCACTTATCCTCTGCCCTTATAACTTATCACCTTCTGCTTTGCTATCCCCAGCCCGTCAATCCCCAGTTCCACTATGTCTCCGGGTTTCAGATAAACGGGCGGCTTCATTCCCAGTCCAACGCCTGCCGGGGTTCCGGTGGAAATAATATCGCCCGGCAATAAGGTCATGAACCGGCTTATATACGAAATGAGAAAGGGAATCTTAAAAATCAAATCGGCTGTTGTTCCATCCTGCATCATCCGGCCATTAACGGTAAGCCATAGACGAAGATTATTTACATCTTCTATTTCATCTTTTGTTACGAGATAAGGCCCCACGGGTGCAAATGTGTCGCAACCTTTTCCCTTATCCCATGTGCCGCTGCGTTCTATTTGAAATTCGCGTTCGCTTACATCATTGTGCAATACATATCCTGCTACGTAATCCATTGCATTTGCTTCTTCCACATAGCTTGCTTTTTTACCAACTACCACGGCGATCTCTACTTCCCAATCTGTTTTTACAGAATTTTTCGGAATCATAATATCATCATAAGGCCCGGCGAGCGCAGTAGTCGATTTCATAAAAATTACCGGTTCCGGCGGGGGTGTCGCATTGGTTTCTTTTGCATGATCCGCATAGTTCAGCCCTATACAAACAATTTTTGATGGTCGTGCAACGGGGCTTCCCAAACGGATGCCGGGGGGCAGTTCGGCTAATGCAGATTTATTTTCCTCAATAAATTTTTGCAACCTCTTTAATCCATCTGTTTCAAAAAAATGTTCATCGTAATCTTCTCCGAATGCAGCCGTGCTGTATAATTTTTCACCCATGGCAATGCCGGTCTTTTCTTCGTTTAGCTCGCCGAATCTTATCAATTTCATGTATGGCCCTCCTGAATCCTCCCGCGGGAGAACTTTTATTACGTATTAAGTTTTATAAATCCACCGTCGATTGGATAATCAGTTCCTGTTATAAAAGCAGCTTCATTACTGCACAGGAATAAAATGATAGACGCAATTTCTTCGGGCTTGCCCATTCGCCCGATCGGTTGGGTCTTTGCCAGTTTATCATACATTTCTTTTTCGCGGCCCGGATAATTCCTGGCAAGGAAATCATCTACAAATGGCGTATGCACGCGGCCGGGCGAAACGGAATTGCAGCGGATATTATAGTGGATATAATCTTTCGCCACAGAAAGTGTCATGGCGCTTACTGCGCCTTTACTCATTGAATAGGCGAAGCGATCCGGCAGTCCGGTCCATGCGGCAACAGAACACAGATTCACAATTGCACCGCCGCTATTCTTTTTCATAACAGGAACTGCAGCGTGCAGGCAATTATAGACGCCCTTTACATTTACATGATAGATTCTGTCAAAATCCTTTTCTGTTGTATTTTCTGCAGTGCCGATGTGAGATACCCCTGCGCTGTTAACCAAAATGTGTATCGTACCGATTTGATTAAATAAGTCAGCTATATTTTGTTGATTGGTTACATCGCATGCATGTGCAGCCGCATTGCCGCCATTTTCTTGTATTTCCTTAACCGTGGCTTCTGCTGCATCTTTATTAATATCCAGGACGTGTACAAAAGCTTCCTGTTTTGCAAACAATAAACATACCGCGCGGCCAATACCGCTTCCGCCACCGGTAATTACTGCATGCTTATTTTTTAAACTGAGCAAAACTTAAAGAATTAAAGGTTAAAGGTACAAGGCACAGGGAATATGGTCAATGGTCATTAGCTAATTCGTGTTATCAGGAATTTAAAGAAAATATCTTTTTCATCAACATCCATTTTTCTCCGGGTTTTGCGGTGGGTAAAGCCTGCTGATATTTCCACATCAGGGTTTCCCATTCCTGTACTTTTGTATTTGCGGCATCTGCTCCGGTTTTTGCTTCGAAAGAAAATTCATCAACTGTTTCCATTATCATGAATAACCTGTTTGCTGCGCGATAAATTTCCATGCCTGTGATGCCCGCGTCTTTTATGCTTTGTAATATTTCCGGCCACACTGCCTGGTGATACGCCTCATATTCCTGTATCAGCCGTGCATCATTTTTCAAATCCAAAGCAAGGCAGTATCGTTTCATCAGCTATGTATTTGTGTTAATCGTTTTGATTTTATATCCTCTCATGCCAAAATATAAAACTGCTATAAAACAAAGCAATGGAACTATATAAGCTGTTTGCATGCTACCGGTTTTGTCGGAAATATATCCCATGGCAATGGGCGCCAGTCCGCCGCCGATGATCGACATTACCAGAAATGAGGAAGCTAATTTTGTTTCTTCGCCCAGCTCTTTTATACCCAATGCAAATATCGTAGGAAACATGATCGACATAAAAAACGGGGAAGCCATTACGGCATACACTGCAGTTTCCCCTTTTGCAGTAACTGCAATTGTCAGCAGTATAATATTGACCAGGGCATACAAACTTAAAAGAGTAGCAGGTTTTATATATTTCATCAGAAATGTTCCGGTAAATCTTCCTACCATAAAACCCGCCATGGCAATATAGCCCCAGCGAAAGGCGGCTTCTTTTTCAGGAAGATCAATTACATAATGTGAAAATTTTACAAAGAAGCTTCCTACGCCCACCTGTGCGCCCACATAAAAAAATTGCGCAACAACTGCCCAGAATAAATGCGGATGGCGCAGTACTCTGGCATTGAATTCCGTTCCATGCACCTCAGCGTCTGATTCTTTTACTTCGGGAAATTTGGTGAAATAAAACAGCAGCCAGACCACTGCAATTACCGCCACCATTATAAGTGCAGGCATTTTTACGGTGTCGGCTTCGGATTGCAGATAGGCATTTAATGTGCCATTCGTGCCCATTTGTTGCAGCTCAGTCTTTGAATGTTCAATGCCGGAGAGAATGAACTGACCGCCCAGGATAGGGGCAATCACGGCGCCGAGCCCGTTAAAGGATTGTGCAAAATTCAAACGTTGTTCTGAAGTTTTTTTATCTCCAAGCAATGTCATAAAAGGATTGGCAACTGTTTCAAGAAAGGTGGCTCCGCTGGCTACCACAAATAGAGCTGTCAGAAATAAGATATAGCTCCTCGATGAGGCAGCAGGAAAAAAAAGAAGGTAACCCATTGCGAACAAGGCAAGCCCGACCAGGATACCTTTTTTATATCCATACTTATGCATGAACAAACCGGCAGGCACTGCAATTAAAAAATATCCTGCATAGATGGAAGAGTCGATAAACGACGATTGCGTATCGGTGAGCTGGCAGGCTTTTTTTAAATGTGGTATGAGTATTGGATTCATATTGTGCAGAAAGGCCCAGAAAAAGAAAAGCGACGTAACCAGGATAAATGGAACGAGATATTTATTTTTTGACATACAGGGGGCTGATTGTTATAGTGTTTGGTAAATCATTTTCAACAGAAGCAATTTTTGAGAAATTGTATGTAAAGGAATTTTATCTTATTGTAAGATGTTTTAGCAATCATAAATAACCGGTACAAGTTAGGGAATAATTAAAATAATACATTGGCATGATTAATTTATTTGACCGGCAGGGGTATCTCATAGATGACCGGCACAGGTAGCAATCAATTAAATGAATATTTGCAGGAAATTATTTTTTATTATCTTGCGCTCCCAATTTTAGAAAGGATCGGTAGTTCAGTTGGTTAGAATGCTGCCCTGTCACGGCAGAGGTCGCGGGTTCGAGTCCCGTCCGGTCCGCTAAGCTCAATACTTGGATACCACCGGATCCTGTATCCATAGATTTTATAAGTTTTTTTCCTCTGTACTTTTTCAAATAGCACAACAATGATTAAATTCTGAGGTATTGAGGCAGGATATTCTTGATCATGCTGTTTCATTTTTGAGGCAGGGATTGAGCGAATATAGAAATTGCCAGCTCAATTTAATAGTTCCTGCTTTACATTCCGGTTAAAGGAGCAAAGGAGGGTAACCCGGATACGACAACCAAATGTATTTGCGACCGTTGTAAAATCATAAATGGTATATGTCACAAATGGATAGCGTACCAAGCCTGCGCTTCTTGGTTTTAGAAGGATAAGGGCGGGTTGCAATAGAAATCCTTGCGGGGATGAATTGCAAGCGATAAAGCCGGAAATATTTTATAGCAGCATTACGGGTATTTGGGCCCTGTTACTTTAATATTTTAGATATAACTTTCTCCTGTTTATCCTGAATAGTAAAAGATCAATTATCAATTTAACTTAAATCAATGGTTTTGGCGGTATTTCGATTAGGGGCCCTTTTCCTGTAAAGAGCACTTCCATATCTTCAAAACGGGTATTTAAATGGAGCCGCATCGCTGTGCGAAAGGCATCCGTAGTGCCTTTTTTCAGGATGCCGACAAGAGTGGCATGCGATATAATCTGGCGGCTCCGCCAATCCTTGCTTCTCGAGTAGGTGGTGAATAATGTATTTAACAGGTTCTGAAATGTACCCAACGATTTATTGCCGGACATTTTATAAAGCGTGCTGTGAAACTGAATATCCAGCGCGGCAAGCTTTTCCAGGTCATTGACGTCAGTTTCGCCCTCCTGTTTTACAATTTTGTCCAGTATGCCAAGCGACTCATCTGTTTTGCGGAGAAATATAAAATCTGCCATGCCTATTTCCAGCATGATTCTTACTTCATACAGGTCACGCAGCGATTCCAGGTCCAGCTTGCCGGAATTTACTATAGTCTTCACACCATAGAACATATCGGGTGATTTCAGAACCGTTCCCCTTTTTCTCTTGGTTTCAATAAATCCCATCATGCGCAGCCGGCTCAGGGCCTCCCGTATAACTACCCTGCTAACCCCCAGGATTTCAGCAAACTCACTTTCTTTTGGAAATATATCTCCCAACTGGTAACCTTTTTCAGTAACATATCTCAGGATTCGTTGTTCTGTTTGTTCTGTAAGCGTAGAATCCTTCATCATATTAAATAATATTTATTCCGCTAAAGTTAAGGCTATTTCGCACTTTAAGGTTGTTATTTCAGTAAATTTTTAATAACTGATAAAAAATATTTTTATTAAGTAGTACAAAATATATCAAAATTGTCTATCTTCGATTGAAATTTAGTTCAATTGTTATTATATGTATTACAAATTAAAGGCTAACGGGTGCTCTGGTAAATATATTATGTAGTAATTAATATCAATTGCAATTAAATCTTTCAAATCACCGCCTAAAATGTTTGATATGAAGAACTGCTTTTTGCATGGATTGGCTTTGCTGATGCCATTCCTGATTATTGGCTTTATTGTTTTTTCTCCTGTAACAGCACATGCATTAGACCACACAGACACCAAAATCCAGGTAACCGGAACGGTCACTGATGCATACGGTAAACCATTAGCAGGAGTATCGGTCGTTGAAAAAGGTACCCGAAACGGCGTGGTAAGCGGTACTAACGGACAATATCATATTGAAGTTGAATCTGACGCTGTCCTCGTGTTTTCTTCCGCAAATATGGAATCCCAGGAAATAGGAGTTAAGGGCCGCAGTACCATTAATGTAACAATGATGCCCAACGAGGTACAATTAAATGAAGTAGTGATCGGCTATGCCGTTCAGAAAAAGAAGAACGTAACAGCAGCAGTATCCCGGCTCGATCCGCAGGAAATGAAAAACGTATCCAACCCGGATCCCGTACAGGCAATGCAGGGAAAGATAGCCGGTGTATCGGTTCCCATCGTCTCCGGACAGCCGGGAATTGGAGCCAATAATATCCTTATCAGGGGTGGAACCAAACTGAACATATATGGAACTGCTATCGGAAACAGCGGAGGTTCTCCCACAGGCGGGGTAGAAAATTCAGGCCCCCTCGTAGTGGTCGATGGTGTGTTTCGTTCCCTGGACGATATCAATCCCGCCGATATCCAGTCATTCGAGGTAATGAAAGACGCCGCTTCAACGGCTATTTATGGTGCGCGTGGCGCCAACGGGGTAATTGTAATTACTACCAAGAGTGGTAAATATAATTCAAAGCCTGTAGTAACACTGGATTACAGGCATACGTGGGAAACCCAGGCAAGGAGCTATCATTATCTTGGAGCCAAAGACTATCTTACCCTGGCGAGGACAACCGTTGAAAATACGAGTGATCCTCTGGATAAAAATAATTTATTAAATAATGGTGGGTTCTCTGCAGGCACAAAGGTGTATACCCAAAAAGGCCAATACGGCAATGCCATCAACCTTACAGCGCTATATGATAATATTGTGCAGGTGGAAGGACAGGATTATGTGGACAACCTCCTCGCTCATGGATGGCAAACCATGGACGATCCTATAAACCCCGGAACCAAGTTACTTTTTGCCGATAACCACTACCAGGATATGTTATGGAATACAGGGCTTACCGATAATTATAATCTCGGTATCCAGGGCGGTGGCGAAAGTGTGGATTATAATGTCTCCATGAATTATGTAGACCAGGGAGGTGTTTTTGTAGGCACCAATTATAAAAAATACGGCGCCCTGAGTAATTTTGGTATTAAGGTGTCAAAGAATTTCAAGATCACCGCTATGGTCAATTATGATCATGAATTACCCAATTATGTTGAGGCTTACCAGAACGATTTGACAAGGGGTACCAGGCTTACTCCTTTGATACGGATCTTTAAAGATGACGGTACACCCACGACAGGCGAGGTGCTTTCTGCACGCAACCGGTTTCATACGCTCAGATATGACCATACTTATGTATCTACCGAACGATTAATATCACGTATTGCCGGAGATCTTACCATTATAAGAGGTTTGCATTTCAGGCCATCCGTCTCCTATGTTATGCAGGATTATCTTTACCGGTTTCACCGGGACGCCTTCCCTGACCCCATACAATTTTCTACTCAAAGGCAAAAGACGGAGAACACGGATAATTACCGCCAGCTGATGGTGGATCAGATACTGCAATATGATTTTGATATACGGGGGGTAAATCATTTCTCCATTCTCGGTGGATTCAACTATACGCGCAATTCGGATGATATTGTGAATATCGGTTCGCAGCGTGCAACAAATGACTATATTGGCACCATCAGTGAACCTCCGGTTACTACTATCAATGGCCAGACAGTCAGTAATGTGACAAGTTTCGGTACTTCTTATAATGAGACAAGGTCTGCCAGTTACTTTGGCCAGTTGAATTATGATTACAATGGAAAATACCTGTTGAGCGCGGCTCTTCGTGATGACGGATTTTCCAACTTTGCCCCGGAAAATAAATATGCTCTTTTCCCGTCGGTATCCGGTGGATGGAATATTACAGAAGAACCCTTCTGGAAAGTTAAATGGGTAAATTCTTTAAAGATCAGGGGTAGCTGGGGGCAGGCCGGTTCAAGCGACCTGAGCCTCACAGATACTTATGGTAATTACAAGGCAACTACCTACGCGCAAAATCCCGGGATACTCAGGTCCAATCTTTCCAATCCCAGCCTCAGGTGGGAACTTACCCAAACCGCAGACGCGGCTTTTGACGCCGGTATTTTGCAGGACAGGCTTACACTCAGCGTAGATTTCTATAATAAGCTGACTAAAGACAGGATTGCTTCAAAGCCGCTTCCTTCAGAAGCGCCATTTTCATCGATTACTTACAACAACGGTACACTGCAAAATAAAGGGGTGGAAATCTCTTTGGGCGGCAGTCCTGTTCAGACTAAGAACTTTACCTGGAGAGCTAATTTCTCATTTGCCTACAACCACCAGGAAATTATTAAGCTGCCTGACAACGGGCGACCTAAAAATCGCCAGGGAGGCACTACGGTATATGATCCCAAAACAAAAAGCGAGCACGATGCAGGCGGCTATGCTGAAGGGGAACGTCCGTTTGGCATTTGGGGCTATAAAGTGCTCGGTGTATTTTCTACTGATGCAGATGCTGCCAAATGGAACCAATCAGAGAAAGATGAGCTGGCTTCTCCTTTGGGTATCGGTGTAGGTAAACATGCAGGCGACTACGAGTTTGCAGATTTAAATAATGATGGCGTAATTGATACCAAGGATGAGGTTTTTCTCGGATACAGATCGCCGGATATTATCGGCGGTATGCAAAATACATTCACCTATAAGAATTTCACACTACTTGTTAATGTTGATTATGCTACCGGGTTTGTTATAGAAAACGGTGCGCTGGCGCGGTCACTCGGGCAGGGGAGAGCCTTTAATGAAGGAGCTCCCTCAGAAGCGCTGGGTAATGATATTTGGAAAAAGCCGGGCGATGTGGGGAAAAAATATGCACGCTTCTCCTTTGCAGACTTTGATTATGGACAAAGAAATTACCTGCGCACCTCGCCTATTGGTACTAATAACAGCTATGGCTCAGACGTAACAACAATGACCACAAAAGGTAATTTCCTGGCCATCCGGGAAATCTACCTCGGCTATAATCTTAAAACCAGGTGGATCTCCAAGATTCATGCAACCGGTCTGAATGTATATGCCAGCGTGTATAATGTCGGTTACATCACTGCATATAAAGGATTGAATCCGGAAACTTACAGTGGTTTTGATGATGGCGGGTATCCCAGGCCACGGCAATTCAGCCTTGGTGCAACCCTGAAATTCTGATCCATTTATTAACCTTTATTCGAAATAAAATGAAAAGATTATTTGTATTGGCGCTTGCTGCAGTTCTGTTCGCATCTGCCGGCTGCAAAAAAATACTGGATGTGAAACCACTCTCACAAATAACTGAGCAAACCTACTTTAAAAGCGAAGGGGATTTTGAGCCGTACGTAACAGGTATTTACACCTATATGCGCACCCTCGTTAATAATATTACCTATGGTACCGAAAGAAGTGAAGAGCTTGTTGCGGCTTCCAATGCCAGGTTTACAACGGCCTGGAGCCAGATACTCAGCCCTACCGTAGGGGCAGTAGATTATAGTTACTGGTACCAGGCAATCGGCCAGTGTAACCTATTGCTGGCAAAGATTCAGCCTTTCTCATTCGCTTCTGATCCTGATACAAAAAAAAGAATCGAAGCGGAAACCTATTCGCTGCGGGCATACTTTTATTTTCATCTTATGCGCATAATCAGCGATTGCCCGTTAATGCTGCAGGCGATAACCAGTTCAGATGTGCCTTTGCTTGCCCGTTCTCCTGCAAAGGATGTGATGGCCCAGGTGCTCTCCGATCTTGATACGGCCATCAATCTTTTTCCTGATAAAAGCTTTGTAAGTAAATACCGCTTTTCATATACGGCTGCAGAAGCGCTGAAAGCAGAAGCCAGTCTCTGGAATGCCAGGGTTCTTGAAGCAGGCAACAGTGCCTTTAATGATGCTCTTGCCGCTATTGCACAGGTGGAACAGGCCAGCCTTTCATTGCTTCCTGATTTCAGGGATGTGACTACAGTTCGTCAAAATAATGAGGTTATCCTCGCGGCATACTACCAAAGGGATGAAACAGGAAATAATTATGCGATGAATGCGCTCCCGTTCTTAAGTATCATTCAGGCCGCATCCAATCTTGATAGCTTACCCTGGTGCCAGACCTCATCCAACGGGCAGGGAGCTTACCAGATCAGCCCTCTATCGCGTTCATTATTTACAGATCCTGATGACAAGCGCATTCCGTCAACATGGATTACGGAACGGGATGGAAGCACATATACTTATGCCTGGATCACCAAATATCCCGGAAATGTTTATCCCGACGACCGTGTCCCGGATAACGACCTGATAATTTTCAGGCTTGCGGATGTATATCTTATGGCCGCGGAAGCTTATGCCGGTCTCGGTAATACGGATAGCGCCATTGCTTATCTCAATAAGATCAGGGAAAGGGCCGGAACCGGTGATTATTCGGGTCCGACTGATAAAGCCAGCGTGGAAAAGGAAATATTAGATGAACGGGGCCGCGAGCTGTTCTTTGAAAATAAACGGTGGTATGACCTGGTACGCTTTTATAAAGGCGGCACGATAGACATTTATAATTATATCCCGAATTTGATCGGGAAAACTACACCCATATACTGGCCCCTGGCTGCAAGTGTTTTGGCTAATAATTCCAAGATTGTCCAGACCGAAGGATATTGATTAAAAAAAGTTAAGCAAGCATAGAATTTAGTATTAAAATGAGAGTACCGGAAATATCAGTAAAAAGTACAGGATTGATAATTATTTTTCTGATGATGGGATGGATGGGTTGTTTACGTCTGCAGGCCCAGCAACGGATGTTTTCAGATACAACATTACTCTTTGATCCTGTACATGACGGTTATACCATGTATCATGTGCCTGCAATCATCAGGTCAAAGAAAAGCACCCTGATAGCTTTTGCTGAAGGAAGGTATGGAAATGGAAATGACTGGACGGAAATTGACCTCGTCATGCGCCGGAGTACTGATAATGGTAATACATGGGGACCCTTGCAAATTCTTGTTCCGCATTCACATGGCATGCCCACCAGCAATATTACCCCAATCGCTGACCGGAATGGAACTATTCATTTGTTGTACCAGGTAAATTATGCGCATGCTTATTATATAAAATCAACCGATGAAGGTAAGACATGGTCTGCCCCCATTGATATTACATATGCCTTTGATGCTTTTAAAAAAGATTATAACTGGAAAGTTCTGGCGCCGGGCCCGGGCCATGCAATACAACTGAAAAACGGTCGGCTGCTTGTGCCGGTCTGGCTTTGCACTCCCGACCGGAGCAAGCCCGGAGGCGACCACCGGCCCAGTTGCGTGGCGACCATCTATAGCGATGATGATGGCAGAACCTGGCACAGGGGGACAATTGTAAGCAACAACGGAGATATTGCAGCCAACTCAGGGGATACAATTATAAATCCAAACGAATCAGTCTTGCTCCAGTTAAGCGATGGCAGGGTCATGATTAATATGCGCAATGAATCAACACTTAACCGGAGGCTGATCAGTTATAGCCCGGATGGAATTTCAAAGTGGAGCAAGCCAATGTTTGACCAGGATCTGTTTGAACCGGTTTGTATGGCAAGCCTGGTACGGATACGTGGCAGCGCACAGCGACGAAGCCGGATTTTATTTGTCAATCCGGACAGCAGAAATGATCCGGTGTCTGTAAATAAAAGCAGGAAAGTCAATAGACCACGGGAAAATCTTACTGCGAAGTTAAGTTATGATGAAGGCAAGACATGGCCGGTACAAAAAACCTTGTTTGAAAAAGGAGCAGGCTATTCCGACCTGGCTGTCAGTGGCGATACTGTGTTTTGTCTCTACGAAGTGCGTAATGGTGGAAACAATGACTGGAAATATCGCATAATAATACAGCGATTCAACCTGGAATGGTTAACCAACGGAAAGGATTATATAACTGATAAGATAAGAAATCATAATGGGAATTAATAAAATTGACGGGCTGATTGCCGCCGTATTTACACCGTTTCAACCTGATGGCGCTGTGAATACTGCTTTAATACCAGCGTTAGTAGATAAACTGGTAAGTGATGGCCTCCGGGGCATTTTTGTTTGTGGCAGTAACGGGGAGGGACCTAATATGACATCAGGTGAGCGTATGCTGGTTGCGGAAGAATTCGTGAAAGCTGCCCGTAAGCGACTTTTAGTAATTGTACATGTGGGGCATAGCAGTATTGCCGAAGCAAGAGTATTAGCGGCCCATGCAGAATCAATTGGTGCAGACGCTATCTCTTCAGTAGCAGCATTTTATTTCAAGCCGGTTTCAGTAGATAATCTGGTGCATTGTATGGCGCAGATAGCATCTGCGGCTCCCGCTCTTCCATTTTATTATTACCATATACCACATCTTACCGGCGTCGCGATGAATATGATAGATTTCCTGGACCAGGCAGGCCACCTGATTCCTAATCTCGCAGGCATTAAATATACCGCACCTACTATTCATGAATTTCAGGCCTGTCTTGGATTTAAAGACGGACATTATGATATTCTCTTTGGCCTCGACGAATTACTATTACCCGCTTTATCTGTTGGCGGGCGGGGTGCTATAGGAAGCACTTATACTTTTGCAGCCCCTGTATACCAGAAGACCATTGATTACTTTAATGAAGGAGATCTTGCCAAAGCCAGGAAAAATCATGATTATATGATTAAGATAGTAAGGCTCCTCACCAAGTATCCTACGATCCCGGCTCAAAAAGCCATTATGAAAATGCTTGGATGGGACTTAGGCCCCTGCAGGTTGCCGCTCATTACACTCAGCGATGAGCAGTATAACAAGTTTTACAATGAGTTGGATCAGCTTTCATTCCTGTCTCACTTTGAAGCAAGAACAAAAACCAGATGAGATGAAAACCTGTAATAAGCTGCCGGTACAGCAGCTGATCATATTCCTAATTACCATCACCATTGCAATGAAAATCCATGCCCAACACAACATTTTATCTTCCCGCTTTAGCTGGTCGCAGGCAACGATACTCCCCGATCCCGAAGGTTTTGCCGGTCCTTATGTGGGAGTGAGTGGCGGTGCATTAATCTTTGCAGGCGGCTCTAATTTTCCCGGCAATAAACGTCCATGGGATAATGCCACCAAAGTATGGTATGATAAAATTTTTGCACTTAACAAACCCGCAGGTCAGTGGAAAGAAGCAGGAAAACTTCCACGGGCTATGGGCTATGGCATAGCACTTCCTTATCAGGATGAGATCCTTTGCCTGGGAGGCGGCGATACGAAGCAGAATTACAGCGATGTTTTCTTTCTGAGTTACCGGGGAGGTAAAATTAAAATCAGCTATCTCCCCCCGATGCCTTCACCGCTGATTAATGCCTGTGGGGTGATCGCTCATGATGTGGTGTATGTAATGGGAGGTATTTACACTCCTTCCGGTCAAACTGAAAATAATTTCTGGAGTCTTGATCTGGCGGTATCAAAAAAAGAACAAAAATGGAAAGTTATGAAACCTCTGCCCGGCCCTTCGAGGATGCTGGCAACTGCAGGAGAGGAGGGCGGACATATTTATCTCTTTGGCGGAGCGCACCTCTTCCCCGCAGGTAATATGTTGCAACGTCAATACCTGAAGGATTGCTGGGATTATGATATTAAAAATAACAGATGGAAAAGGATAGCCGATCTTCCGTACACTCTGGCGGCAGCACCGTCACCGGCTTATGCGGCAGACCGCTTTCATTTATTATTATTCGGGGGAGATGACGGAGCGAATGCACAAAAGATTTTTGAACTCAGGGACAGGCATCCTGGTTTCAGGAATGAAATTCTCTCTTACAATTGTGGAAACGATACCTGGACTGTTATAGGCAGGATTCCTGTCAACAAAAGAAAAGACAGCATTACAAATCCGCACGCAAGCAGGTATGCACCAGTGACCACTCCGCTTGTTTTATGGAATGGCAATATTATTCTCGCGGGAGGAGAAGCACGCCCTGGGGTAAGGAGTAACAGGGTTTTGATTGCTCACCCGCAGGTAATTAAAAAACATAAGCAGAGGCAATAATGCTTTAAATAGAAAAGCAAAGCAATTGTATGCACTCACAGCTAATAGCAGGACATAACGGTTATCAATACAGGGTAAACCTGCATTGGGGCAAACAGCCTTCATCTTTGTATCCTGTCAGGGATTGCCATGAAATGGTTTTTGCAGATAACGGCTTATTATATATGCTCACTAATGATATTCATAATAACATTCTGATCTATCAAAAAGATGGAAGGCTGTCGGGTGTATGGGGAAATTCATATCCCGGTGCACATGGACTTACATTGAGTGAAGAGAATGGCACTGAATATTTGTATATTACCGATTGCGAGCGTCACCAGGTGATCAAGACCACACTGACCGGCAAAGAAGTTATGATCCTTGATTATCCTGAGGAAACAGGGCTGTATCATACTCCGGCAGAGTATAAGCCCACTGAAACTGCCATTGCATCCAACGGGGATATTTATATCACCGATGGATACGGGCTTCAGGTGGTTATTCAGTATAACAGCAAGGGAGAATATATCAGGCATTGGGGTGGCCCGGGCACCTTTGATTGTGCTCATGGGATTGCTATTGATTCCAGGCAGGCGCCTGCTACATTGCTGATAACCTCACGAAATGAGAACTCGTGGAAAAGATTCACTCTGGATGGTAGCTATATAAGTGAAATTCATTTGCATGGCTCATTTGTATGTCGCCCCGTAATACATGGTGATAATATATATGGGGCGGTCTTTCGCTCAGAAAATAACCAAAAGGCGCGATCGGGATATATAACCATACTGGACAAAAATGATAAGGTAATATCTACTCCCGGAGGTTCGGAACCCGTCTATAAGAATGGTAAGCTACTACCGCAAAAACAGGAGGGAAATATTTTTATTCATCCACATGACGTATGCGTAGACGACGAGGAAAACCTATATATACCACAATGGAATTCTGATCAAACTTATCCCCTGAAACTCGAACGAATTCAATAACAAGATAAATTATGATACCATGATACAGCACACCCAATTATTCAACTATCGGTTGCTTACTCCTGAAGAGCTTCAGTTTTTCAGGGAAGAGGGCTATCTCATCATCAAACGGATATTGACACCGGAAGGATTGCTTCGTATGCGCGAAGAAGCCATGGATGCATGGAATAAAGAAAAGGAATCCTTTGATCCTTCAAAGACGTGGTTGCAAAATTCCCTTTTAGTGAACATTCATCATAAGTCACCGGCGGCGAAGGCGTATTATTTCGAAGGACCTCTTGTAGAAATAGCCAGCCAGTTGATAGGTCCTAATATTAAAGGAGCTACCTCACAATTGACCTTCAAGATGAAAGGCAACGTAAAGCCTTTTGGCTGGCACCAGGATAATGGTTATGGAGAATTAGAACCTTATAATGCTTTGACGACGCTTACTGCGCTGGATGATACGGATCGTGGTAATGGCTGCCTGTGGCTCATTCCAGGCAGCCACAAAAAAGGGCAGATACGAGTGAAGCAAACCGAGGAGCAAAAGAAGAGTCATTCGGAAATCGTGGTGGAGGCAGACGATTCTCTGGCGGTGCCGATGGAAATGAAGGCGGGAGATGCCCTCATTTTCAATTGTTGGATGTTGCACAAATCCGATGGCAATTATTCAAAAGACCGCGACCGCAGAATTTTATTTTTACGATATGCAGATGCAGATGCTGTGGAAGTTTATAATGAACGTAAACCAAGATTGGGAAGACTGGTAAAGGGAACAACGCAATTTGAAGAAGTGAAAAATTTTGAAGCTGATTTACAATGAAAAAAAAATCTATCAACGCGAATAGATCCCGGGTTTCTGTGATGGTGCCTCTTGCAACTGCCATATTAATGGTATGCAGCTATGCAAAGGGGCAGGAGTTAAATTTTATTTACAAAAGCGGAGAGGATGATTACAGTTGTTTTCGCATACCGGCTATGGTTACAACTGTTAAAGGAACGGTGCTGGCTTTTGCAGAAGCGCGCAAAAACAATTGTGGCGACGCGGGTGATATTGACCTGGTGGTAAAACGGTCATCCGATAATGGAAAAACATGGAGCCCGCTGGAAGTGATCTGGAATGATAGTACCAACACCTGCGGAAATCCTGCACCGGTTGTGGACAAAAGAACAGGCGACATTCTGTTGCTGTCCACATGGAACCTCGGGAGTGATCATGAAAAAGCCATTACCAACCAGACAAGCAGGGATACCCGCCGGGTATATGTGCTTTCTTCTTCAGATGATGGCCTTACCTGGAGTAGCCCCCGGGAGATAACCAATGATGTTAAGCTATCTGGCTGGACCTGGTATGCCACCGGCCCCGGATCGGGCGTACAAATTGAAAAAGGCAGATTTAAAGGGCGTCTCGTAGTTGCATGCGATCATGTGGAAGCTGCATCGAATACGAGTTTCTCTCATGTTATTTATTCAGATGATCATGGCCAAACGTGGAAGTTGGGCGGAACCGTGCCGGGGGGAAAAGAAAATGAATCCACAGTTGCAGCATTGCCAAAGGGTGCACTGCTCATTAATATGCGCAACTCGGGCCCGGCAAGATACAGGCAGGTAGCGTTAAGCAGGGATGGTGGTATCAGTTGGTATGATATGCATGGTGACTCAGCACTGCCGGAACCGGTTTGCGAGGGGAATCTCATATCATGCCACCGTCCCGGAAAAAAAAGTTGCCTGTTGTTTGCTAACCCGGCCAGCACTATTGCGCGCGTTAATATGACGGTGCGTATAAGCTATAACGGAGGCAAAACATGGCCATTGTATCATACAGTATATACCGGCCCCTCAGCTTATTCCAATCTCACTGTTCTTCCTGACGGAAACATCGGGTGCCTTTTTGAAGCAGGATACGGAAATCCGTATGAAGGAATTGTATTTCAATCCATCAAATTTGATGACATTAAAAATTGGTAACATATCACCATTGCTTACAGCGCGTACGCTTAAGGGAAACTGGGGTACACTTTTATTACCGGTGGCTTCTGATGATACCATTGATTTTTATAAGCTGGCAGATGAGATTGATTATCTCATTGATTCCGGAATTGATGGAATCTATTCCAATGGAACGGCAGGCGAATTTTATAACCAGAATGAACAGGAATTTGATTTAATACAGGAGATTCTTGCTGAAAAATGTCATCAATCAGCAATACCGTTCCAGATTGGGGCGAGTCATCCGGGCCCTGTCATTTGCCTCGAAAGAATTAAGCGCACAGTCGCATTGCGTCCCTCGGCATTCCAGGTCATACTTCCTGACTGGGTGATAACCACTATGAGTGAAAAACTCAATTTTCTGAAAAAGCTTGCCGAAAAAGCAGAGGGAATCCCTCTTGTGCTATACAATCCGCCCCATGCAAAAGATATACTGACTCCGGCTGATTATGGCCTTTTGATCAGGGAAATTCCTCAGCTAATTGGTATCAAAGTCGCTGGAGGCGATATGAGCTGGTATCGCGATATGGGTATTTACAGTACAGAAATTGCCATCTTCGTTCCGGGACATCTGCTGGCAAGCGGTGTGAAAAATAAAGTGGCTGCAGGCGCTTATTCCAACGTAGCCTGTCTTAGCCCGGGAGGGTCGCAACGCTGGTGGGAACTGATACAAGCAGACATAAATGCTGCCTTATCAGTTCAGGACAGAATCCTGAAATTTTTTGAAGAATGCATAACACCCTACAAAGAAAAAGGCTATTCTAACCCGGCACTCGATAAATTCCTTGCAGCAATCGGGGGCTGGTGTGACATTGGTACCCGGCTAAGATGGCCTTATAAATGGATTAGTGAAGACGATGTTGCTTCTGCGCGCATTAAGGCCGTACAATACCTCCCCGAATTTTTTAAACATTAAAAAGTTTGTTATGATCAGAAAACTTTTGTTCTTGTTCTTGTTTGTATCTGTAACAATTAACTTATTTGGTCAATTAGATAATGATACAACAGATCGCATTGCCGATACCATCAACATTCAGGATTACAACTTCGTCTCTTCACGGCTTCCCGGTAAGCTAAAGGTCCGGGAATCTGCCGGTATCGCTACCTTTCCATGGGTTCAGGCAACGGTCATCTGCCATGCAAGAAACCGAAAAGGGGGCCTTTATGAATGCAGAGCCACAGTTACGCCCAAGGGGGATTACCTGCTTATGTTCCCGGATGGCGGTCATTATGGAAAAGCACCGGTGAAGATTAATGATATGCTTGCATACCGCTCCTCTGATAAAGGCAAAACGTGGACAGGGCCTGTGATCGCATTTGATATCGATTACAATCAGCACGGTTTTATTCCCTTCATTCCAAAGAATTCCTCCAGGATTTATGCATTTGGCACGCAACCTATTTTCGGCCAGTATTCCCGCGAAGATGGATTGCAGGAAAACGCACCGATTGGCTACCGGTATTCTGATGATGACGGCTATCATTGGTCTGAGGTCCGTCTCATAAAACCTGTCAATGACCCGGGATTCGAAGGGATGTCGGTGATGCGCATGACTGAAACCGATAAAGGCACCTGGTTATTGGGCTCCCATGAGTCAGACTGGAGTTACAAGCCGCTGATGACAAGGCAGTATGTCCTGCGTTCGGAAGATAAAGGAAAGACATGGACGCTGCTACCAGGCAAAAGACATGGAGGGTGGTATGCCCGGTGCTATGACCGGATGGACGAAGGCCGCCCCATAAACCTGGGAAATGATAGCGTATTATTAATGACACGTACTCCCGAGGGACATCTATGGTCCGCTTACAGCACGGATGATGGCAAAACCTGGACTTATCCGAAGGCAACGCTATTGGTGCATCCGGATGCCCCGCCAATGCTATTTAAACTTTCGGATGGTAAAACTCTGATTGAATTTTTTCATAACCGCTATCACGATAAAGATTATAATGGTTTGAGTGGCAAAAAGGATATTATGATGGACCGTTCCGAACTTTGGTTTTCACTTTCCAAAGACGATGGCAAAACCTGGAGCGAGCCGAGATTTTTCCTTGTCAACGCCCTGGCGCCCGCATATGCCAGCGATTTCAGAAATTATCAATGTTCTTATATAGATGTTTTTGCAGACAACGGGGAATTGCATTGTTTTATCCCTCATCGCTGGGAAAGAGTATTATATGTTCATTTCAAAGAATCGGACCTGAATAAATTTCCTACCAAAGAAGAATTATTAAAAGGTAAATGAAACAGCATATCCTTATCGCAGTAGATGATTTCGATAGCAGTATATTAAAAAAAATATCTGCTGCGGTCAGCGATTGGGCGGTGGTTAAGGCTATTAAACAGGATTCTCCGGAAAAAAAATATCGGTCCGCACTTAAGTCAAGTGATATTTGTATAGGATGGCCAAAAGCAGAATGGCTTTTTGATACCGGCATAAGATTTTTGCAGACGGGTAGCAGCGGATGGGAGCAGTACAAGGGAAAAGGGCTGGAGCTTATTGATAATTTCTCCCTTTGCACAGCGAGAGGGATCTATACGACAGGTGCAGCAGAACATGCTATTGCTATGATGCTGGCCCTCGTGCGACGCATACCGGCTCATGTACATGATAAAGATCAAAAAAAATTCCGAAGACACTTACCCTATGCAGCTGAGATAAACGGATCAGTTGCTTGTATAGTAGGAATGGGAGAAATTGGAAAAGAGATAGCGGGAAGATGTAAAGGGCTTGGTATGGCCGTAATTGGTGTTATACGCAGCACTAAAGCAGGAATAGAAAAGCTGGTTGATAAAGTCTTTGATGTATCTGAAATGAAAACTGCGATTTCAAAAGCAGACCATATTTTTTTGGCGATACCGGGTACTGGTGAAAATGCCGGCTTGTTGAGCAGGGAGATGCTTTTGTCATGTAAGAAGTCAGCGTTTCTTTATAATATTTCCAGGGGAAATATTTTGGATGAAGCGGTTTTGTATGAATTTATCCGTGATAAGAGAATTGCTGGCGCGGGCCTGGATGTGACTGCTGTAGAGCCATTACCTGTCAGGAGTAAGTTGTGGAAATTAGGAGACAACGTACTTATTACCGGTCATAGTGCAGGGCTTTCAGCCGGTCACACATCGCGTTTTCAGCAATTGGTTTTGAGAAACCTGAAAAACTATAAAGAAAAGTTGCCTCTCATTAATAAAGTCATTTGAATAACAGGAACACATCATGAAAATAACTGGTATCACAACCCGCCTCATACGGCAATCGTCGAAGCTTTGGTATGCGCCCAACCCGGTTCCGGTAGGTTATTGTCCGTACTTTGATTTTCCGTTTACCATTCTGCATACAGATGAAGGTATTGATGGATACACAATGGATTATTGCCCTCTGGGGCAGGGCAGGGGATCAGCTTATGCAGTGCATGATATTTATTATTATGATTTGGTGGGAAAAGATCCATTGGATCATGAAGCTATCTGGCAACAGCTTCGATCAAAACAGCGGCATCTCTATAATTTCAGGGAAACAATATGGTCTAACCTCGATGTGGCTCTTTGGGATATAAAAGGAAAGTTTTTGGGTATGGCTATCTCAAAATTGCTTGGCAAATTCAGAGATAAAGTCCCGGTGTATGCTACCTGCCCTCCGCAAACGGTGAATACTCCCGAAGAAGTGGAGATACAAATTCTTGAAAAGATGCAACAGGGGTTTAAAGGAGTTAAGCTGCAATTATCCGGTGGCTCTGAAGTTGATATTCCCAAACTTAGGAAAGCCAGACAAACGGCGGGCGATAATTTTCCGTTGATGCTGGATTCTTCAGCGGTACTGAGTTTTCAGGATGCGCTTAAGATAGGTTATGAACTTGATGAATTGAAGTTTGAATGGTTCGAGGAGCCTTTTCCTGATGCGCATATTGTGCAATTGAAAAAACTATCTGACGCCATCCGGACTCCGGTGCTCGCTGCCGAGACAGTTGGCATCTTTGAATTGCCGCATTATATGGCAGAAGGCGCCATTGACATTATTCGTGGCGATGTGCATCACAAGTCCGGTATTACAGGTGTTATGAAAGTTCTCGGCATGTGCGAGATGATGGGCTTCGAGTTTGAGATGCATACCGCCGCTGCCCCTTTATTGGATGTAGCGAATCTACACGTTGCCTGCGCAACACGGTTGACAAGATTTCTTGAGTCACACCATTCAATGTTCAGATTTGGATTAAAACACGATCCGCTCGAAATTGATGAGGAGGGGTATCAGCATTGTCCTACCGGGCCGGGGCTCGGTGTGGAAATAGATTGGGATTGGATCGATAATCATACGGTGAAAATTATTAAAGATGTGGATTGAAATTTAGACTGTGATAAAAGATAAAATGGGAATGTAATTTATAATCATAAAGCAGGTGATTATTTTGATACTTTCGGAATAGCGGAAGAAAATAAACGATTGATCTGTGTAATATTTTGCCGCGGCACCCAATCACACAGCCTTTTTAGTATTTTTATGATTTAATCTACCTTCAGTCTTCCAAACCTTATTACTGTCCGTGCCTGTTTGGGATCATTGGAACTGTCCCATACGCAGGCAAACGTGCCGGATGTTTCTTCGATTAGGGTGGGGTAACTGTTGCGGTTATTATCCCAATAAAATAATCTTGATTCAGACCATTCCTTGCCTTCCCGTTTCAGATCATACCGGAGTGAGGTACGTTTTCCAATGGGACCGTCATTATATACATAAATGAAAGTGCCTTCGCCGTCCTTTCCAAAGAAACCTTTGGAGTAAGTGTTATAAAGTGCGGGTTCTTCCTTTGCTGCAGACCATGTTTGGCCATTGTCTTTACTTATGGAAGAGTAGGCCCTTGGCGGATCAACCTGGATGTGCCCGGGATTCTTATAATCGCCGGTCCGCATGACAATCTTTATATCATGGCCATCGTCTCCGGGCGCCATATTTCCTTCGCAAAGGAAGATGGGCTTATCTCCGGGCATCGGAATGAAACCGGCCAGCTTCCAGGAGAGCAGGTCCCTGCTTTCGAGCACAAACTGGCGGCGGTCGCCGTTGGGATCATTCTGCAAGGTATTGCGATGAACCGCCAGCAGGTATTTCGGACCACGCTCATCAGTTACTTTTAAAATCGAAGCGTTGGTGATTAACGGCGAATGAAAATCGACGGATAAGGGTACAGGTATCCACGTAAGTCCTTTGTCGGGAGAGTAAGCCGCTACCAGTTCAGATTCTTCGCTATTCTTATAAAACTTCGGGCATCGCATAGCATAGCACCATAATATGTCTTGTACGGGATCCTGATAGAAGAACGAATTCGCGTAGGCATAGGGCCCACCTTCTGAGCTGAAGATCGAAATCCGGTGCCCCCATGTCTTTCCATTATCTTTGCTTATGGCACATACAATATCTCCCATATCTGTCTTTCCCTGCAGGCCAAATCCATAGGTGGCAATATATGTGTGATCTTTCAATATAGCGAGATAGGGTTGCCATACCTTGCTGTACGGGCTATTGGCGGGCAGTGTATCGATAATGCTGATATCGGTAGCATCACCGGTTCCGGTCTGGCCATTACAAAAGTCAGTCATGATAACCATACAGGCAATGAATAATATTCTTCGTTTCATATATTTATTTTGACACAGTTTCTACTGCAAGGTCTTTGGAGGCCAGCGTATCAGCCGGGCCTGAGATGAGTATATCAAAATCGCATCCCTTTTCAGCCTGCTGAACATGATCGAGAAATAATTTTCCATAACCTCGCTCATACCATGGCTTTGGCGGCTTCCATTGCTGCAATCTTTTTTGAATATCCTGTTCACTTATTTCCAGGTGAAGTATTCTGCCTGCCACGTCGAGGGTAATGTAATCCCCGTCCTGAACGATGGCCAGTGTTCCCCCGATTGCTGATTCCGGTGAAACGTGGAGAACGATTGTGCCAAAAGAAGTTCCACTCATTCTCGCATCACTGATCCGGACCATATCGGCTATTCCCTGTTCCAATAGTTTCTGGGGGATAGGAATGTGTCCCCATTCAGGCATTCCGGGACCGCCGATAGGGCCGCAGTTCTTCATTACCAGTATTGATTCCGGCGAAACATCAAGGTCAGCGCTGTGTATTCTTTTGAGCATGTCATCCCTGTTTTCAAATACAACGGCTTTGCCGCGGTGTTGCAGCAGGTGGGGCGATGCAGCTGTTTGCTTTATGACCGCTCCGTTGGGTGCAAGATTGCCTTTAAGTATAACGGTACCTCCTTCTGTATGCAGGGGCCTGCTGACGGAACGAATGATTTCTTCATTATAGACCTCCGCGTTTTTGTACGCTTCCTTCAAAGTCTTACCGGTAACAGTAAGCGCATCCGTGTGCAGCAAATGTTCAATTTGTTTGATGACTGCCGGTATGCCGCCTGCGTAAAACATATCCTCCATCATATATTTACCTGAAGGCTTCACATTCACAATCAGGGGCGTCATTTTGGAAATCCGGTCAAAGTCTTCCAGGCAGATGTCGATTCCGAGTCTTCCGCAGATAGCAATAAGATGGATGACTGCATTGGTAGAACCGCCTATAGCCATATTCACTGTGATAGCATTCTCTATGGATTTTCGGGTTATAATTTTTGAAAGGCGAAGATCATCAAAGACCATCTTTACAATGCATTTACCGCTTTCCTGTGCCTGTGCATATCTCCTGGTATCCACCGCAGGTATATTAGCGGCGCCCGGAAGAGTGGTTCCCAGGGCTTCTGCAATACTGGTCATCGTACTGGCGGTTCCCATTACCATGCAATGGCCGAAGCTCCTCGATATACAGGATTCGATCTCCACAAACTCCTCGTCAGTCATGGTTCCCAGTCTTCGCATATCTTCAAATTTCCATACATCGGTACCGGAACCGATAGGATTATTTTTATAGTAGCCCTTCAGCATAGGCCCTCCGGGCACTACTATGGTAGGCAGGTCAGCGCTGGCAGCGCCCATGATCTGCGCCGGGGTTGTTTTATCACAGCCTGTTAACAAAACGACTCCATCGATCGGATTGGCCCGAATACTTTCCTCTACATCCATTGCCATGAGGTTTCGGTATAGCATGGTAGTAGGCCGCATGAATACTTCCCCGAGTGAAATAACCGGAAATTCAAGAGGAAGCCCTCCGGCCTCCCATACTCCGCGTTTAACTGCTTCTGCTACCTGCCGGAGGTGAGCATTGCAATTGTTGAGCTCACTCCACGAATTACAGATGCCGATTACCGGGCGGCCGTCAAAAACTTCCCTTGAGAATCCCTGTGCGGCTAACCAGGAGCGGTTAGTAAAGACATTGGGATTAACACCTTCAAACCAATGTTGGCTTCTTAACTTTTTCATTAGTAACCTTTGTTGAAACTTATCGGATTTTTAAGCGGATTCCCATTTTTGTAGTTATTAAAATTTTCGAGAAACAGTTCGATTATTCCGTCATATTCCGTAAGCTGGCCTCCCCCTGAATGCTGGCTGAGGATAGTATTGGGGCAGTCCCATAGCTTGCTGTCCGGAGGAATAGGTTCCGGTGTCGTTACATCGAGTACTGCACCGCCGATTTTTTGACTTATCAATGCTTTGGTGAGATAATCCTGGTCTGCTACCAGGTTTCCTCTTCCTATATTACAGAAGATGGCGCCTGGTTTCATCAGGTCAATCATTTCATTCGTAAAGAGTCCCTTTGTTTCATCTGTGCCGGGCAGGCAGGCAATGAGGATATCAGCCCAGGGAATTTTTTGTAAGAGTTCATCCTTTGTATGAATGGCATCCGGCGCGGTTCTGCCGAAGAATATCCATTCTGCATTAAAACCGGCAAGTATCCTTGCGATCCTTCTCCCGATATTGCCAGTTCCCATGATAATTGCCTTTTTGCCTTGCAGCAATTCCAATTTTCTGCGTATGGGATAGCCTACCCATTGTTTCTTTTCTTTTAAGATGGCGAACTCATCCATCTTCCGGTAAAGCGCCATGATACCTGCCACAACAGTTTCGGCACAGGGTTGGGAATAATAATCCTGCATATTGGTAATCTTCGCGGGCAATTTGATTCCCTGGTAATATTCGAAACCTGCAGAATAGAGCTGTATCCATTTAGCGTTCTTCGCCTGTTTCATCCACTCTGGCTTGGGGTTACCGAAGATGATGTCTGCCTGTTGTATGTAAGCCAGCCTTGCATCGTCGCCTGATAGTTCATCCTTGAAGTAAACGTCATTTTCCGGGCTAATGCCTTCCCTTACCGATTTCTTTTCGGCTTCCCTTAAAGGAGTGTCAACGTAAATGAGCATATTTTAAAAAAAATTTTAGAGATGCAATCTTATTTTAAAACCCAAACATATTAAGTAATACATATCAAATGTAGTATTATTATCATTTAGTCATAAATTTTTTTATAAAAGCCCGTTTCCCTGCATCCAGTTAAAGCATCTTTCGAGCCACTGGTCTCGTGTGGCGGTATTATGCAATCCGAATCCGTGGCCGCCATGCTCATACAGGTGCATTTCTGCATTGATGCCATAGTGGTGGAGGGCCAGGTAATATCTTATTGAATTTTCTACGGGAACAACCTTATCATCGGTACAGGCGACGAGGAATGCCGGCGGCGTGTCCGGGGTCACCTGCAACTCATTGGAAAATAAATTTTCCTGTGAGCTATCTGCTTTCTCTCCGATCAAGGCTTTCCTGCTTCCCTTATGAAGTATTCCGGACTGGAAGCTGATAACGGGATAAACGAGAATAGAGAAATCCGGTCGCAGGTTGATGTGGTGCGGGTTGTCGATATAAGAATGACCATAATGCGTTGACAGGGTTGATGCCAGGTGGCCGCCCGCTGAAAAGCCCATTACACCTACCTTTGACGTATCAATGTTCCATTTTTGCGCATGTTCTCTTACCAGCTGAATGGCCCGCTGGGCGTCTTGCAGGGGACCGATAGATTTATCGATCATAATCCGGTCATCGGGGAGCCGGTACTTTAGTACAAAGGCCGCAATTCCTTTTTTATTGAGTTCGCGTGCTACATTGTTTCCCTCATCATTTATTACCAGGTAGGAATAACCACCACCGGGACATATGATAATTGCGGTTCCATTGGCAGTTTTTTTATCGGGAAGAAAAACAGATAGTGTTGGATTTGTCACGTGACTCACCTTACCCCGCTTCGATGATGAGTCGGATTGCTCGGTAATGGCTGACGCTTTTGAATTCGGTATGTTTTTATATAATGGGATTATCTGTTGCGCTTTAGCCTGTTTGGTAATAAGGATAGTAAGCAGCACAAACTTTATCCAATATGATAACTTCATTTTTTGTATAAAGATAGCAAAAAATTATTTTTATGTAATACATAATATATTTTCCACTATATTTGTTTCTGCGAGATGTAGGTTTTACTTCCCCAAACGATTGCGTAAAAATATTCAGGGGATATTATGTTTTATTTTATTAGCCGGTGTTCATGAATTCAAAGTCATCAATTTATAGGTGGGTGGTGGTGGGTCTTCTTTGGGTAGTTGCATTTCTCAATTATTTCGACCGTATTTTGATTACCTCAATGAGAGATCCTATCATTGGTGCGTTTAACCTGAATGATGCGCAGTTTGGGCTTTTGACTTCTGTGTTCCTTTGGTCATACGGATTGCTAAGCCCGCTGGGAGGGTATTTTGCAGACAAATATGGACGTAAGCCGGTCATCATCTTCAGCGTTGCCGTTTGGTCTGGCGTAACGTTGTGGACGGGGCTTGCCTCAAATTTTCATGAGATGCTGGCTGCACGGCTTTGCATGGGTATCAGTGAAGCATGTTATATTCCTGCAGCGCTGGCTTTAATAGCAGACTACCACCGGGGAGCTACCCGGTCGCTTGCGACCGGTATTCATATGAGCGGGCTATATGCCGGATTGGCTTTGGGCGGGTTGGGAGGTTATATTTCTGAACTGTGGGGATGGAGATCGGGCTTCCAGGTGTTCGGCTTCTTCGGTACCTTGTATGCAATAGTCTTGGTATTCCTCCTGAAAAAACCAAAGGCTGCACCGGTTCCGGTTGAAAAGGTTGCACCGGATCCGGTTAATTTCCTCCAATCCATCAGGATATTTTCCAACTTTTCGTTCCGCATACTACTTTTTTACTTTTGCGCGTATGGCATTGTCAATTGGCTGATTTATGGATGGCTGCCAACATTCCTGAAATCTCATTTCAAATTGGATATAGGTGAAGCCGGCATTTCTGCAACCGGCTATGTTCAGATAGGTTCGTTTGCCGGCGTTATACTTGGAGGGGTGCTTGCAGATCGTTGGTATAAGGTAAATCAAAGGGGCAGGCTCAATGTTATTATTCTGGGTTTTACTGTCGGGGCCCCCTTTCTTTTTGTAATGTCATCTACCTATACATTTTCAATTGCCATTATCGGGATGATCATGTATGGCGTGGCACGGGGGTTCAATGATGCCAACCTTATGCCACTGCTCTGCCAGGTAGTTGATGAAAGATATATTGCCACCGGCTATGGTTTTTTAAATTTTCTAAGTACAATTATTGGCGGCGTAATGGTGTATGTCGGCGGTATGCTCAGAGATGCCAGTATAAGTTTATCGGTAATCTATGGCGGCTCTGCGGTTTTACTTTTGTTTTCCGCCTGGTCGCTTTTCTTTCTGAAGATCAGAAAAAAAGATTAGTCTGTTTGCAAATTCACTGTGACCAATTCAAGGATTTTGATATCATGCCTTCGCCTCAAATTAATTGCAGGCACTCCGCGCTCCTGAATTGGAACTGTTGATACAGAGATAAGGAACAGGAGAATATATTGGCGAACTAAAATGACTGCTGAATAGGTTGAATTAAACCGCCCAATTGATTAAAATCCTTTCGCCCATTTGCTCCTTTTTAAATTAATTCCATTTAAATTTCACTGCGTACCTTCGCCTTCAATAAAACGAACCATTATTCCTAATTGATACACACTATGTCATCCAATCCTCACCGACAGTTTTTGAGTTTTGAGCAGCCTATTAAGGAAATATATGAGCAGATGGAGGAAAACAGGAAACTCGCTGCCAGGAATCCTTCGGCAGATTATGATAGTATTATAGGGAAGCTGGAAGAAAGTATTTTGTCCAAGCGGAAAGAAATCACCGAACACCTGACTCCCTGGCAAAGGGTGCAGTTGAGCCGCCACCCCGACCGGCCTTATACTTTGGAGTATATTTTAAAGATATTTACCAATTTTGTTGAGCTGCATGGCGACAGAAATGTGCGTGATGATAAAGCTATGGTGGGAGGTTTTGCCCAACTCGATGGCGAAACAGTAATGGTCATTGGTCATCAAAAAGGCACCAATACCAAGATGCGTCAGCTGCGCAATTTCGGAATGGCCAACCCCGAGGGTTACCGAAAAGCTTTGCGATTGATGCAGCTTGCTGAAAAATTTGATAAGCCTGTTATTACTTTCATTGATACGCCCGGCGCCTATCCCGGCCTGGAGGCTGAAGAACGCGGGCAGGGAGAAGCCATTGCAAAAAATATTTATGAAATGCTTCGTCTAACCGTTCCCGTTATATGTGTGATCATCGGTGAGGGCGCCAGCGGGGGAGCTTTGGGCATCGGTGTAGGGGATAGGGTGTTGATGATGGAAAATACATGGTATTCCGTGATTTCGCCGGAAAGTTGCAGCTCTATTTTATGGCACAGCTGGGATAAAAAGGAAGTAGCGGCAGAACAATTGCATTTGACGGCAGGTGAAATGCTGAAGTTTGGACTGGTGGATGATATTATTCCCGAGCCTTTGGGCGGCGCTCATTGGGATTATGATGAAGCCGCAGCAAACCTTAAGTCTTACATAAAGCCACTCATAGAAAGCTTACAAAAGATTCCCGCAGACAAGCGCGTGGCCAACCGCATAGAAAAATTTCAAAAGATGGGAGTGTGGGAAGAGGTCTGATATTTTTTTCGAAGAATTAATAACTTTAAATTTTATTGCCAATCCAAAAAAATAATATGTCTTTAAAAAATATATTGCGTGGTACGGGAGTTGCCATAGTTACGCCTTTCAAAAAAAACAGGGAGGTGGATTATGCTGCACTGGAGGGTTTGATTGATCATCTTATTGCAAATGGAGTTGAATATATCGTGAGTCTTGGCAGTACCGGGGAAGCGGCTACATTGAGCAAAGAAGAAATGGCAGACGTGGTGAATTGCACTTATGACAAAGTAAATAATCGTATACCCGTGGTGGTTGGATTGGCGGGAAATAATACCGCAGAGCTAATAAAAAATATCACTGCGCTTCCGCTCGATAAATCTGTTGCCGTATTGAGTTCGAGCCCCTCGTATAACAAGCCTTCGCAGGCCGGTATTTATCAGCATTATAAACTCTTTTCAGAGGCTTGCCCCAAACCGGTTATATTATATAATGTTCCCGGCCGTACAGGAAGCAACATGACAGCAGAGACAACTGTGAAACTGGCACATGAATGTAAAAATGTTGCGGGCATCAAAGAAGCAAGTGGTCATATGGTCCAGTGTATGCACATTTTAAAAGATGCTCCAAAAGATTTTCTTGTAGTGAGCGGTGATGATCATATTGCATTTCCATTAATTACATTAGGCATGGACGGCGTAATAAGCGTGGCCGCCAATTGCTTCGCCAGGGATTTTTCTGAGATGATCCGTTCTGTGTTAAAAAATGATCTGGAGAGTGCTAAAAAAATTCAGTATCAATTACTGGATGGCATGGATCTTTTATTTGTAGAAAATAATCCCGCAGGGTTAAAATGCTTTCTTGCCGAGATGGGACTTATAGAGAACGTGCTGCGCCTCCCATTGGTTCCGGTGAGCGCAGGAGTGCATCAAAAAATAAAAGACTTTATTTCAAAGAATAAATAAGCTTTATTAGTGGTAGCTTTTTTTCAGCGATATGGAATCTGCATTTTGCTTTTGTCCTTTTCTCTTCGCTCTTACTCGCAATATAAAATTACGCTCGTTGTAAAACAGCCGTCAGTACTGCATTCTGCAGACAGCATGTTCGTTGCAGGTAATTTCAATAGCTGGGATCCCGGTGACAAAAATTTTTTACTGACAAAAAACAACGATGGAACAGCTTCGATAACTTTTTCTTTGCCTCAAGGAAATTATGAATATAAAATAACCAGAGGAAGCTGGTACAAAGTGGAGACTGCTGCAAATGGAAGCGGCAGTCAAAATCGTGAGCTACCACTTTCCGGAGACACAACGGTCAATATTGAAGTGAAAGGATGGAGCGATGATTTTAAAACCGGCACTCCTGCCAGGACACACTCTGCATCAAAAAATGTAAGCATTATAGATACGGCATTTTTTATGCCGCAGCTGAAAAGATACAGAAGAATATGGATTTACCTTCCGCCTGATTATAAAACCTCAGAAAAGAAGTATCCGGTGTTGTATATGCACGATGGTCAAAACCTTTTTGACAATGCCACCGCTTATGCCGGAGAATGGGGCGTTGATGAGTTCCTCGATTCAATTTTTACTTTGCATCAGAAAGAGGTAATAGTGGTGGGTATCGACAACGGACTTGCAAAACGAATGAATGAGTACAATCCGTATTCATTTCAGCAATTTGGAAAAGGGGAGGGTGATAAGTATGTGGATTTTTTAGTAAAAACATTAAAACCTTTTATTGACAAACATTACAGAACAAAAGGCAATAAGGCAAATACTTACATAGCGGGAAGTTCTATGGGGGGATTGATTTCTTTGTATGCTGTCTTAAAATATCCCGGTGTATTCGGAGGAGCCGGAATTTTTTCTCCTGCCTTTTGGACGGCTTCCGGGATTGACAGTGCGGTTATGGTAAAATCAATAAAAGTAAATTCACGTTTATTCTTTTATTGTGGCGGAAAAGAAAATTCCACTATGGTGCCGGATATGGAAAGAATCAGGAAAGAAATTACATCTGTATCGAAATCGCCTGTAAAAGAAATTATTGACGCCGATGCCCAACACAATGAATCGGCATGGCGCAGGCACTTCCCGGAATTTTATGACTGGACTATCATCGACAGCAACTAATTTTATACAATATAACACGTACCCTCGGTTGCAACCTCCGTGTTCGGGAATATTTCACAGGCCTCTGTTTTAAATTCATCCAGCGTTTCGTACATCGAAGAAAAATGGCCGATGATTAATTTTTTTACTTTGGCTTTTTGAGCGATAGTGGCTGCCTGGTGGGTGGTAGAGTGAAACCTGCTCCCTGCTTTTTCTTCCAAAGCTTTCAGGTAGGTGGTTTCGTGGTATAGCAAATCTGCACCCTTTACTTTTTCAATGATCGATTCGCAATATTTTGTGTCGGCACAATAGGCGTAAGATTTTGCCGGGATAACAGGAGTAGTTAATATGTCATTTTGTATCACTTTGCCATCTTCGGTTATGTAGTCTTCGCCATTGTGAAGATTTTCATAAAATAAAGGAGGTATCTTATATTTCCTGGCTTTATCGGAATTTATTTTTCGCAGGTGTTTTTTTTCCCGGAACAAAAAACCCCAGCAGGTAATCCGGTGATCCACTTTAAAACATTCCACCATGAATCTTTTGTCTTCAAATAAAACGCCTTCCTCTTCTATCTCATGAAATATCATTTGGTAAGAAAGATTGGCTTTGGCCACCTCTAACTGCATCCTGACAATCTGCTGTAACGGGGCGGGAGAATAAATATGCAAATCTGCGGTTCGTTGATTGAGCGCAAAGCTCGTGAGCAATCCTACCAGCCCGAAATAATGGTCGCCGTGAAGATGAGAAATGAAGATATGGTTGATTTTCCCGCGTTTTATTTTGTACTGCGTTATTTGCATCTGAGTGCCTTCGCCGCAGTCGATCAGAAAAGTATGCTCCAGCGTTTGCAGCACTTGCGCAGTAGGATGCCTGTTGTGTGCAGGTACTGCAGAATTATTTCCCAGAATAGTTACGGACAGCACAATAGTTCTTTGAGGGATTATATAAAAATATTCTTACTCATCATCTTGCATTAATTCCCGTTCTATTTCTTCCATTTGCACAATATCCCATGCCTCGCTTTCAGTAGGAACTGCATTCATTATTTCAAGCAGCTCCTTTTTATCCAAAAAATCTTCTATGGCAGGCTTCAGGCTGCAGATCACAAACGAACAATTGGAATCGTAAAATTTTTGCCGGATTTGTGCCAGTTGGGTTGCTACGGCTTCGTCCATTTCGTCCACTTCTTCAAAATTCAGAATCACGTTTTTAATATGCAATGTGAGATGCCAGCGCAGGAGTTTGCTTACGGCTTCTGACATATTAGCAGCCAAAACAGGTTCCTGGATAGTTATGACGTGAAATTTCTCTTTGGTATCAACTTTGACCTTCATACCCCGGGTTTTTGATGTTCAGGATCTTAAAATAAGTCTTATATTTATTCAAAGATATTGAAAAGAAAAAGTGCTGCTGAACAAATGTGTAACGAGCGATACAATTTTTTATTTTCAAAATCGTATTACCTTCGGTGCACAGACAAATGTAAAAATGGTAAGGCGAAGGCCTTTATTGCAAGTTGTTTAAACGGTTATGAATTTGAGTTGCTCTCTTTTAATATAAATTCCTTCCCTTTTAACCTTTTGTTGCATTGTTTTCAACAGGTTGTGAATTGTTTTTAAGAACCCCGAATAGAATTTATTCGTTATTATTGTAAAGAATTAAATTGTTTTAAATGGACAATAATTTTTCAGCACAGGTAAAAGAAATTATTTCATATAGCAGGGAAGAAGCCCTCCGGCTCGGAAATGATTTTATCGGAACAGAACACCTCGTTTTGGGACTGATCAGAGATGGGGAGAATACTGCTATTAAGATTTTAAAAGCGCTTAATGTAGACCTCTATGAACTCCGGAAAGAGATTGAACTGGCAGTAAAGGATAAAACCGGAAAGAATATTGCCAATATTAACTCTCTTCCTTTGACCAAGCAGGCCGAGAAGGTAATCCGGATAACCGTTTTGGAGGCAAAGGCAAATAAGAGCCCTCTGGTAGAAAGCGAGCACCTGATGCTTTCTATTTTGAAGAACAAAGAAAATATTGCTACACAAATTTTAAATCAGTTCGACGTGGATTATGATATGTTTAAAAATGAATTGGGATATGTAAAAACAGATCCAAAAGCAGAGTTCCAGGATGATGAGGGAGATGAATTTGACGACGAAAAGAAATCCTACTCGCAGCAACGTTCTGCAAAAAGCGGAACCGGCGCGGCAAAATCCAAAACCCCGGTACTCGACAATTTCGGCCGCGATATAACGCGCCTTGCAGAGATGGGAACACTGGATCCTATTGTGGGAAGAGAAACCGAAATTGAGAGAGTTTCACAAATTCTCAGCCGCCGCAAAAAGAACAATCCCATCCTTATCGGGGAGCCGGGAGTGGGTAAAACAGCCATTGTGGAAGGGCTCGCATTAAGGATCATCCAGAGAAAAGTTAGTCGTGTTTTGTTTGACAAACGCGTAGTGTCTCTCGACCTTGCTGCCCTGGTGGCAGGTACCAAATACCGCGGTCAGTTTGAAGAAAGAATGAAAGCGATTATGAATGAGCTGGAGAAAAACCGGGATGTCATTTTGTTTATCGATGAAATTCATACCATCGTGGGTGCAGGGGGCGCCAGTGGTTCACTGGACGCTTCCAATATCTTCAAGCCGGCGCTGGCACGCGGCGAACTGCAATGTATCGGCGCCAGTACGCTGGATGAATATCGCATGTATATTGAAAAGGATGGTGCACTCGACCGTCGTTTCCAAAAGGTGATGGTAGAGCAGCCCAGCGTTGCCGAAACCATCGAAATTCTTTCCAACATCAAGAGCAAATACGAAGATTATCACAACGTAACTTATAGTGATGATGCAATAGAAGCCTGCGTAAAGCTGAGCGACCGTTATATGACGGACCGGTTGCTTCCGGACAAAGCCATTGATGTGATGGATGAGGTGGGTGCCAGAGTTCACCTGAAAAATATCAACGTGCCGGAAAACGTCATTGCATTGGAAAAGAAAATAGATGACATCAAGCACGAAAAGAATAAAGTGGTAAAAAGCCAGCGCTTTGAAGAAGCGGCTTCGCTGAGAGATACAGAAAAAAGATTGCAGGAACAACTGGAAAAAGCAAAAGCCGAGTGGGAAGAGGAAAGCAAGCATAAGCGTTACCCGATAGATGAAGAAGCCATAGCCGAAGTGGTAAGTATGATGACGGGTATTCCGGTAAAGAGGATGGTACAGGCTGAAACCGTGAAGCTTCGCAATATGGCCAAAGACCTTGAAGGTGCGGTGGTAGGCCAGGACGAAGCCATTCAGAAAGTGGTGAAGGCCATCCAAAGAAACAGGGTGGGGCTGAAAGATCCGAAAAAACCGATAGGTACCTTTATTTTCCTGGGTCCTACGGGTGTTGGTAAAACAGAGCTGGCAAGAGCATTGGCAAGATATATGTTTGACAGCGATGACGCCCTCATCCGCATCGACATGAGTGAGTACATGGAAAAATTTACCGTATCGAGATTAATTGGCGCTCCCCCCGGATATGTGGGGTATGAAGAAGGCGGACAACTAACGGAGAAGGTTAGACGAAAACCCTATTCGGTGATCCTGCTGGATGAAATTGAAAAAGCGCATCCCGACATTTACAATATATTACTGCAGGTGCTGGATGACGGACAGCTAACCGATGGCCTCGGAAGAAAGGTGGATTTTAAAAATACTTTAATCATCATGACTTCCAACATCGGGGCCAGACAGCTGAAAGATTTCGGAGAAGGCGTTGGATTTACCACTGCTACGAGGATGAAGAATGCAGAGGAAAATAATAAGGCTGTTATTGAAAAAGCTTTGAAGCGTACTTTCAGTCCTGAGTTTTTGAACAGGATTGATGATGTGGTAATTTTCAACCAGCTTACAGAAGAAAATATTTTCCAGATCATCGATATTTTGATGAAGGGAGTGATGAAGAGACTAAATAATCTCGGCTTCACACTGGAGCTCACAGAAGATGCGAAGAAGTTTCTTGCAGAAAAAGGATACGATTCCCAGTTCGGCGCAAGGCCGTTGCACCGGGCGATACAGAAATACCTGGAAGACCCGCTGGCAGAAGAAATTTTGAATATGAACATCAAAAACGGGGATGTGTTGATTGCCGGCCTTGATAAGGAAAATTCAAAGATCACCTTTGAACTGAAAGGAGAGGAAGAACCTTCGAAAGCATAACTAAATTTATAAGGTAATTTTATAAAAGCGCCATTTTCATAGGGCGCTTTTTTATGCCCGAAAATGTTGCCGCTAAATTTTACTTTTGTAATATGAGTGAAAAGATCATTGTTACGATAGATGGCTGGTCTTCCTGCGGCAAGAGTACCCTGGCCCGCCAGCTGGCAAAAAAACTGGGCTATTTGTATATTGACAGCGGAGCCATGTACAGAGCCATCACGCTATATTTTCTCAGGAACAACGTGGATATGGAGAATGAAAATGAGATTAAAAAAGCGCTGAAAAATATAACGCTGCAGTTTATTACCAATGGGCATACAGATAAATCTGAGATGTACCTGAATGGAGAAAATGTTGAATATATCATAAGAGACCTGGTGATAGCAGAAAAAGTAAGTGATGTAGCTGCATTGAAAGATGTCAGGTCTTTCGCGGTCAAAGAGCAGCAAAAAATGGGAAAGAACAAAGGTATTGTAATGGATGGCCGTGATATCGGTACGGTTGTTTTTCCTCATGCAGAAGTAAAAATTTTTATGGTAGCAGATGAAGCCGTGCGCGTGGAAAGGCGCTTCCGGGAAGTGTTTGAAAAAAATCCAAACATCACCCTGGAGGAAATAAAATCCAACATCGCTTTGCGGGATTATATTGATTCGCACAGGGAAGTAAGCCCGCTGCGTAAAGCAGATGACGCTGTTGAACTGGATAATTCTGATCTTACCGAAAAAGAACAGCTTGAATTTGCGCTGAATTTGGTAAAAAAGAAGTGGGTGAAAAAAGCGATGGAAAAATAGTTTTCTTCTACTTTGCATATCCACAAAGCGTTCCTAACGGAACGCGCCTTCCGTTACTATAGATATTACCCACTTGATGTTCCTGACGGAACAATAAGACATTCAATCAGAACATTGAAATTGAAGATTTACTTATATTGTCTGGTAAAAGAGGCCACGTGAATTTCAATCTGTTCCGTAGGAACCAATCGTGGACAATAATAGAAAATAAAGATATTAGATAAATACTATCGGTATTATCCACATAATGTTCCTACGGAACAATAAGACATTACATAAGGACATTGAAATCGAAGATAATTTACTCATATTGTTGGGTAAAGAGGCAATGTGAATTTTATCATAGCCCAATCTGTTCCGTAGGAACAAATCGTGGGTAGAAAAAGATACCGGTTCCATAGGAACGGTTCGGGTTGAAGTTGGTAGCCTGAGTTGGATGAATTTGTCGTATGCACAACGCGTTCCTGACAGAAAACGCAGGTTGTTACGCATGTCTCTCATACGATATTTCCAATGGAACAATGCAAAATGAAGTATAGCTGCAGAAGCCTGAAACAATCGCCTCACATGATCAGGCAAACTCCTTCATTATTTCATTGATTGAAACAGTGGGTTTATAAAAAGACATTATCTTTTTAATAACCTGTTCCACCAGCGCATCAGGGCAACTGGCGCCGCTGGTGAGTAAAATTTTTACAGGCTTTTTCTCCGGTAAATACGATAGCGTAATTACTTCTTCCTTTTTATGAAGGTTATAATGATGAATTTCCTTAGATGAAATAATTTCATCTGCAGATCTTATAAAATAAGTCGGATATTTTTCTTCACAAAGCTCCACTAAGTGCGAGGTATTTGAACTGTTGTATCCGCCCACCACTATAGCGAAGTGAGCAGGCGTATTGAGCAATTCATAAACGGCACTCTGATTTTCGTAAGTAGCGTAGCAAAGCGTATCACGCGTATCAGCAAAATGTTTTGCAATATTTTTTTCATCCAGGTGATACCTGGCAATCATGACTTTTTTCAGGTAATCTGCTATTGCCTGGGTATCGCTGGCCAGCATGGTAGTCTGATTCACCACGCCGATTCGTTGCAGGTCTTTTTCTGCATCAAATCCTTTTGAATATCTTCCGGTAAATTCCCTGTAAAAATTTCCGGCAGGCTTTTCGCCGGTTATATACTTTCCCAGTTCAATTGTTTCGTTCATGTCTGTTACCACTACAGTAGGTGTGTGCGCAGCGCTGTGGCTGAAGGTGGCTTTTGTCTCTTCATGTTGCGGTTTGCCATGTACCACTATTGAATAATTATTTTTTGCAATCGCTTCCGCGCGGTTCCATACTTTTTCTACAAAAGGGCAGGTGGTATTATATTTTTCTATTTGAATTCCCTTATCGCGCAATTGCTGCTCCATTTCAAGGGTGGTGCCAAATGCAGGTATGAGCACAATATCTCCTGGCTGCACGTTGCTGAATGGCATGATGATATTGCCTGAGGTATCCATTAAAAATTGCACGCCCCGTTTTCGCAGGTCGTCATTTACCAGCGGGTTATGGATCATTTCGCTGAGCAGATAAATTTTTTTTCCGGGATTTTCTTCAACAGTTTTAAATGAAATTTCGATGGCATTTTCCACGCCATAGCAAAAACCAAAATGCCGGGCCAGGTAAAATTGAATTTCTCCGAAGTCCAGCAGTGTGGGTGTAAAATCTTTTTTAAGCCGGTCTTCCTGCCTGCGCTTATTTTTAATCGCACTGATTAACGGACTTCTGTATGCGGCCGGTACGTTGAATTTTTTCATGTGATAATGTACGAAGGTACAAATACCACTGCACGGCACAAGTGAATGAAAGACTAATAATGTTTAATTTTAATTTTTATAAATCACATTAAAAGTATGGCGTTAAAACACGGCGATATCAGGCACCCGAAATGGAGTTATTCTGCAAATATTTACGAGGTAAATCTCAGGCAATATACGCCCGAAGGAACTTTTGAAGCATTTTCAAAACACCTGCCGCGGCTGAAGGATATGGGAGTAAAAATTTTATGGTTTATGCCTGTCACCCCTATCAGTGAATTGGGCAGGCTGGGTTCTTTGGGAAGTTATTACGCGGTAAAAAATTATACCGAAACCAATCCGGAATTTGGTACAATAGAAGACTTTAAAAAGCTCGTTGCAGAAGCCCACGAACTGGATTTCAGGGTAATCATCGATTGGGTAGCCGATCATGCGGGCAATGATAATCCGTGGATAGCCGAGTACCCTGAATTTTTTTCGTATGATACCGACCACCAGGTAATTCACCCGCATGGGTGGAGCGATGTATCGCTGTTGAATTATGATAATCCGCAGCTTCGCGAAACGATGATTGATGCGATGAAGTTTTGGGTGAAAGAATGTGATATTGATGGCTTTCGTTGTGATATGGCACACCTGGTACCGCTTGATTTCTGGATAAAGGCAAAAAAGAAATTATCCAAGTGCAAAGACGCTCTCTTCTGGTTGGGCGAATGTGAAAAACCGTCCTATCATCTCGTTTTCGATTGCACGTATACCTGGCGCTGGATGCATGCCTCCGAAGAATTT
The DNA here is from genome assembly GCA_964627765.1 of uncultured Ginsengibacter sp. GTDB lineage: Bacteria > Bacteroidota > Bacteroidia > Chitinophagales > Chitinophagaceae > Ginsengibacter. The sequence continues at coordinate 83,390 of CAZVKO010000029.1, forward strand.
TATCACGGGAAAATGAACCTGCAGGCACTCCTGACCGTGTTGTATAAGTCAGTAACGGAATTTCCGGCAAATGGCTTCCGCGCTTATTTCACCAGCAACCATGATGAGAACAGCTGGAACGGAACTGAATTTGAAAAATATGGTGATGCGGCCTTGTTGTTTGCCGTATTCAGTTGCACCTGGAACGGAATGCCCATGATTTACAGCGGGCAGGAAATGCCGAACAGAAAGCGTTTGAAATTTTTTGATAAAGATCCCATTGAATGGAATGGAAAATTTGCCTATCATGATTTTTATAAGACCCTGCTTACGCTTCACAGTTCCAATAAGGCGTTGCGCGCAGGCGATATGAATGTGATGACGAAAATTATTTCTCACCCCGACGACCACCGGGTATTTGCTTATTTAAGAAAGAGCGGCGACCACCAGGTACTGGTAGTATTAAACTTTTCAGGTGGCGGCATGGACTTTCATGTGACGGGCGTGCATGGTGTTTTCAGAAATGTTTTCGGCGGAAGAGACGTAAACTTCGATGCAGAAGACAGCGTGTACCTGCATCCCTGGGGCTACCTGGTATTTGAAAAAGTACCGATATTGACGGAACTGGTGTCTTGATTTTTTGAATATAGATGGGAGGATAATTGGCTGGTGAGACACACTGCCGGATGAAAAAAGACTGCTAATCTCATCATCTCCTTTCTCCTACCTGCTGTCGCCACATGGAATAATACAATCCTTTTCGAGCGAGTAATTCTTCATGCGTGCCTGTTTCTGAAATTTTCCCTTTTTCCAAAACATAAATAATATCTGCATGCATAATGGTGGAAAGGCGGTGTGCGATCAATATCGTCATGCGTTCTTTGTTTTCAGAAATGTTGCGGATGGTGCCGGTGATTTCTTCTTCTGTCAAAGAATCCAATGCAGACGTTGCTTCATCAAAAATGAGCAAACGCGGATGGCGCAGCAATGCACGTGCAATGGATAAGCGTTGTTTTTCTCCGCCTGAAAGCTTCATGCCGCCCTCGCCGAGCAATGTATTTATTCCATGTGAAGCCTTTGCAATCAACGCTGACGCGGATGCCTTCTGCAATGCATCATTAATTTCTTCATCGGTGGCATAGGGATTTACAAATAACAAATTGCTTTTAATAGAGCCTGCATACAAATGCGTTTCCTGCGTTACAAAACCGATTTGCCTCCGCAAAGGATTGTATCGTATTTTTGTTGAAAGAATATCGTTGAAATAAATCGCTCCGTTTACAGGCGTATACAATCCTATCAACAATTTCACTAATGTGGATTTACCGGAACCTGATGGCCCTACGAATGCAATTGTTTGTCCCGTACTTATTGAAAATGAAATATCATCAATGGCATTGTAGGTTGCAGTTTTATGTCTGAAAACCACACGCTCAAAGCGAAGGCTTTTCAATTTCCCTACTTCAACAGAGTTTTCCGGACGCTGCTCGATGGGTTGGTTCATCAACCTATCAAAACTTTTCATAGATGCATCGGCTTCGCGATAAAGAATAATCATGTTTCCCAAATCCTGCAACGGCGTGAAGATAGCAGTGGAAATAAATTGCATCGCAATCAATTCTCCGGTGCTGAGTATTTTCCGGAATATCAGCCACAATAAAATAAATAAAATTGACTGCTTGATAAGATTGAGCATATTGCCTTGCAGAAAAGAAAGCCAGCTCACTTTTTTTGCTTTCAGCATTTCGAGATTGAAAATGTTCATCGTTTGTTCATTCAGCCTTCGCACTTCCGGAAATGTTAATCCAAGGCTTCGCACCAGTTCAATGTTGCGCAGGCTTTCGGTAATTACGCCGGCTTGCTTATCTGTTTGCCTGTTGATTGATTTTTGTATGCCTTTGATCTTTTTTGAAACCAGACCTGTGAGCGAACCCAACACCACTACGCCAATGAAAAACACAGGAACCAATAACCAGTTTCTGCTGATGCTGTAATAAATTAAAAAACCGACTCCCACCAACGACGAAAACAACACGCTGATAAATGAATTGATAAAACGTTCTGCATCGGTTTTTACTTTTTGTAAAACAGATAAAGTAGTACCGCTGCGGCTTTCTTCAAATTCCTGAAAATTAAGGCGCAGCGTTTGTTTCAGTCCGTCGTTGAAAATGAGCATTCCGAAACGCGCCACCGCTTTGCGTGTAATATAATCCTGTAACGCTTTAAAAATTTTTGACAGCAACGCAATACCCGATGCAAGCAACAACCAATTAATAATTCCGTGAATTAATGCAGTCTCAGGAAGGTTGTATTTGTTCGTTGCAAACCTGTCAATAATTTTTCCGAATATCACAGGGTCGAGCAGGTTAAGCAATTGCGCTATTGCGGCAAATAATAAAGAAAGAAAAATCAGTGTGCGATGTGGCTTTAAATATTTCCAGAGTATCTTCATGCGATGAGTTTGCCCGCTGCCTGCAATTTCCAAAAAAATAGTGAGGTGGTGAACGTATCTGTTTCACCATGAACCTGACTAACAGTGATGCACAACCGGATTTAAGATATACAAATCAATATTTCCTTCTTATATGCCCTGCATTTCTATTGTATGGTTCCTTGTAAATTACAAAGAAAAAGAATTGTAAGCAGCTTCTAAGGCGTAAGCATAGCCAAGCTGCAAGCTTATCTGCAAAACTTACGCCATGCAAACGAAGCAATCCGGACTATTGCTGACATGCACTGCAGCCGGCAGATGCTTTTTTACACGTTCACTTTGTACCAACTGAGATAAAAAAAACCACGGCTTTCACCGTGGTCTATTAATTTATCATAACTAATATCTATTCCGCATCGCTCAAATCCAGCGGATACTGAAATGGTTCGCTGTATCCCGGATAAACACCTTCAATCGTCACCTGTTTATCACTGCCGATGGCATCTCTCAAATCGTCTACCGATTTTACATCCCTGCCATTGGCTTTGGTGATGATAAATCCGTCTCTCATTCTTGTCTGGTCGTTAATAGCGCCCTCATTTATTTTTTTCACTACCACCCCCCCGTCTAATCCGTATTGCTTTGCCATTTTTGGATCGAGGGTTTGCAGGTCGGCGCCTAATTTATCCAGCATTCCTGCAGACTTCACTATTGCGTAATTGCCTGCGCTGTTTTTTAATGTTACTGCATAAGTATGAGCGGTGCCATCTCGGTCAACAGTTACATTTACTTTGTCGCCGGGTTTATATTTGCTCAATTCTTCCTGCAGCTCAGAGCCTGAGTTTACCGCAACATCATTGATCTTTCTGATAACATCACCTTTTTGAATTCCGGCCTGTACAGCGCCACCCTCCGGTGTAAGATCGGTAATATAAATGCCATTAACATTGGCGGGTATGTTTTGTTTTTGTTTTTCCTGGTCAGTAAGCGGGCCGGTATCTAAAAACATAGCGCCGAGAAAGCCTCTTTGCACGCTGCCATATTTGATAAGGTCATTTACTACTTTCCTTACAATATCAACCGGAATTGCATAGGAATAACCGCTGTAGTAGCCGGTAGGAGAAGCAATAGCAGAATTAATGCCAATCAACTGGCCGTCGGTATTTATTAATGCGCCGCCACTGTTGCCCGGGTTCACCGCAGCGTCTGTTTGCAGGTAAGACTCTACTGCCATTTGATGGTTACCGGTGGCATCATGATTCAATCCCAGCGTTCTTGATTTTGCACTGATGATGCCGGCTGTTACGGTTGCATCAAGAGTTAAGGGATAGCCAATTGCCAATACCCACTGACCAATCTTCACATCACCTGAATTGCCGTAGAGCATAAAAGGTAAATTATTGGCATTAATTTTTATCACCGCCAAATCATAGGAGGGATCAGCGCCAATTACCTTTGCAGTATAGGTTTTCCTGTCGCTCAAAGTTACGGTCACTTCGTCTGCGCCGGCTACGACGTGATTGTTGGTAACAATGTATCCGTCCGGGCTGATGATTACGCCGGAACCCATACCCATTTCAGGATACATATGCTGCAGCCGGCCATTGCCAAAAAACTGGTTGAACAGGTCGTCATCGCCGCCAAATAATTGTGAAAAAGGATTTTGATTCGGGAGGTTATTGCTGACAGGACGCGGGTTTGTCTTTGTTTTTACATGAACCACTGCGGGTATGGCTGCATTGGCCGCCACGGTGAAATCAATGGGCCCTCCGTTTCCATTGCCATTGCTGTCAAAAAAACCTGCGTATTTATAGTTTGAGGGAAGATTAAAACCCTGGAGATTCGGGTTATTGAATTTTTGATGTAGTTTGTCGTATCCGAAAATAACAGCCAACGTTGTTGCTGCACTGATCAGCACGGTAAGTAAAATATACTTTGCTTTCATTTTATAGGAAATTTTTAATTGTGTCGTTTTTATCATTATATGCACCGCTTCAAATCATATACCTCAATTAATTTCAGGTACCTAAAATTATAACAAGTGATGTTTTCTCAAAATACCGTTCGCTTAGGTTTAACAAACAATTAGTAAGGACTTCGTAGATGTAAATTTAATCATTTTGCAGCAGGAAAAACCGGCAAATGGATCCTGACAAATTTTTTATAAAAGCTGAAAAATTTTCAGCGCTACAATGAAAGCAGAAACTGCATTACGTCTGCGCCATCTGCATAATCGGATAACCCGGGCTCTTGTGTTTTTCCAAATGGCACCCCTGTTTCAGATACTATACACTGGATATTTTCATTTTGCTTTAGCTCTTCCCGGAGAACGTTTTTATCGCTGTAAAAAGTATAATGAACCTGGCTTACGGGAGTAAAAATGTTTTCATCCTCCAGCAGGATGATGCTGTTATTGGTCATATACGGCTTGTTATTCATAATGAGCAATGCCAGGTTATAATCGAAATTATTTTTGTATTTATTATAATCAGTAAAGTATTGATATTTTTTCAACGCATGGAGAAGCTGAACAAAGTCATAGTTTTCGGGTACATATAACTTGGTAACGTTGCGGCAACCCAGTCCGAAATACATTTGAATATCGTCTGCAAGCAAAGAAAGTTGCTCCTGCGTTTCATTGCCGGTGAGCATGGCCACCGAGGTTTTATTTCCGCGAAGTATGGAAGGGTATTTTCCAAAGTAATATTTGAAGTACCTCGAAGAATTATTGCTTCCTGTGGCAATGTATGCATCACAGTTTTTCAGCAAATCTGCAGGGGTCACCCACTTGCTTATTTCCGGGGCCCATTCTTTAAGCTTGTCAAGAATATGCGGGAACAAAACGCTGTCTTTTTCCGAGAGCTTTATGAGCTGCCTGTGTCCCGAAACAAATACGCACAAAAAATCGTGAAAACCTGCCAACGGAATATTTCCTGCCATTACAACACCGATAGTTTTTGGCTGAATGTTATTATCCAGATGATAGTGCGCAGCCCATTGACTGAGCTTTGCAGGATCAAGAAAATAGCTGGTAATATTTTGAAGGGCAAGATCGACAAATCCGGATATGAACCAGTTATTTTTTTCAAAAGCTTTTTCTTTGACTATGCTTAGTCCTTTATCATCACCTGACAGGTATTCTCTTAGCTGCTCAAGTAAATTTATTCTTTGTTTTAAAGTCATTGGGTGAATAATTATCCCTTATTATATTTGTGCAAAGAATGCAAAAGTAAAAACTCAATTCTTAATAATTACGCTGAATATTTTTTAACTCACAACTAAAATTAACAACTAAAAAATGGCAATTAAAATCACAGATGAATGTATAAACTGCGGAGCCTGCGAACCGGAGTGCCCGAACAATGCCATCTATGAAGGCGGGGTAGAATGGGCGATAGCGGATGGCACTACTGTAAGAGGCCAGGTAACGCTGATGGATGGTTCTTCCATTGATGCGGAACAACGCAATCCTCCCATCGCCACTGATATTTATTACATAGTTCCCAATAAATGTACAGAATGCCAGGGGTTTCATGAAGAGCCTCAATGCGCTGCCGTGTGCCCGGTAGACTGTTGCGTACCTGACGAAATGTATCAGGAAACGGTGGACCAGTTGCTTGCCAAGAAAGAGAAGCTGCATATCTAACATATTCGAAGGCGATCAGCCTATCAGGCAGGTGATATGTCCTGTTTGGGCGAGGGTATTGTAAAATACTTTCGCCTTTTTTTAAAAAAATTTTACGACCCTATCGTAATTAATGCCGGTAAATATCGTTTTTTAAATAGTTCCATTTTTATGAAACCAAAAATTGCATTTGTAACGGGCGGCTATTCCGGTGAAGCAGAAATTTCCTATAAGTCTGCATTTACTTTTGAAAAGAATGTTGACAGGGAAAAATTCGAATTGTACAAGATCGATATTACTCCTGCCGGGTGGTTTTATGAAATAAGGAATGGCGAAAAAAAGGAAGTGGATAAAAATGATTTTTCTATAATTGCGGAGGGTAAAAAAATTAAGTTTGATGCCGTGCTGATCGGCATTCACGGCACCCCGGGCGAAGATGGCAAGCTGCAGGGATATTTTGATATGCTCGGTATTCCATATACTTCCTGTGATTGCACCACTTCTGCATTAACATTCAATAAACGATATACCATTGCTGTAGCGGGCGCCAGTGGTATCAGGGTTTCCAATTCAGTAGTACTATTCAAAAATAATTTTACCAGCCCGGATGAAAAAGTAAAGGAACTCAGGTTTCCCGTTTTTGTAAAACCCAACAACGGAGGTTCGAGCATCGGCATGTCTAAAGTGAATGCGCCATCGGAAGAGTTGGGAGAAGCCATCAACAAAGCATTCAGGGAAGATGACCAGGTATTGGTAGAAGAATTTATTGAAGGGAGAGAATTTACCATTGGCGTATTCAGGGCAAAAGGAGAAATCATTGCATTGCCGATTACAGAGGTAATTTCGCACAATGAATTTTTTGATTATACCGCCAAATATCACGGCGAAAGCAGCGAGGAGACGCCGGCTGAAATAGATGAACCGGTAGCTCAAAAAATCAGGGCAGAAGCAATAAAAGCATATCGTGTTTTCAACTGCAGGGGCGTAGTAAGAATTGATTTTATTTATAATGAAAAAGAAGCAGCACCTTTCCTGCTCGAAATCAATACCGTTCCTGGTCAGAGTGAGGCGAGTATTGTACCACAGCAGGTACGGATAATGGGCTGGACGTTAACAGAATTTTATACGGCGCTGATTGAAGAATGCCTGCGGGGTTAAATCTTATTATATTATATTGCAGCGTTTCCATCCTGAACCTATAAATTAAATTGTGTTTAAGTTTATAACAAGACAGCCATTCTGGGTAAATCTTATCGCAGCTATCTTACTCATTTTTTTCCTGGTATTTTTATTTCTTCAGTCGCTTAGCTGGTTTACGCATCACGGAAGTTATCTGCAGGTACCCCCTGTTGTTGGTGAAAAGACGGATAATGCACTTAAATTTCTCGAAGATAAAGGTTTTGATGTGGTGATTACTGATTCTTTGTACGAAGACACCCTTCCGCTGGGGGTAGTGAAACGGCAATTACCGGCCGCGGGAGCTACGGTGAAGGTGAACAGGACCGTTTATCTCAATGTGAATCCGTCTGTTTTGCCGGTAATAGAGATGCCAAAACTGGAAGGGCTCAGCTTCCGGTATGCATTAGACTTATTGAATAAAAACCATTTAAAATTAGGAGATACCACCGGCAAAACTGACTTTACGAAAAATACTGTGTTGGAACAACTCTATAATGGCTCGAAAGTTGTACCAGGCACTAAGTTAAAATGGGGTTCCTCTATAGACCTGGTAATAAGCACCGGGCTATCGCAAGAGCAAATTCCTGTTCCGCAGTTGTATGGGCTCACGCTGGGCGATGCAAAAACAGAGCTGGAAAGAGATGGAATCATCCTGGCGGCGGTATTGCCGTCCGGTTCTATACAGGATACTCTGAGAGCCTATGTTTACAAGCAAAACCCGGATGTCAGAACGGATGAAGGCGAAACGAATTATATGCAGCGCGGCCAGACAATGGATGTATGGATTTCAGCAACGCCGCCGGAGTCTGACAGCACACAGCTAAATATTCCCCGGCAGGATAGCTCGAACAATAATCAATAGTCTGCATAGAATTATCATGAATCAAAAACAAAAAAAGGACAAAATATAATTCCCCATCACTAATTCATAAAACTTCAGATATGACCATCATTACTCCGGAAGAAGTAAAACAAAGGCTTGACAAAGGTGAAAAGCTCAACCTGATTGATGTGCGCGAGCCGCATGAAAATGCCGAATTTAATATTGGCGGAAAATTATTACCGCTCGGGAAAATTCAAACGCTGCAAATCGACGATATTGAAGATTTGAAAAATCAGGAAGTAATATTGTATTGCAGAAGCGGCAACAGAAGCGGTATAGCCGCTCAGGTGCTGGATATGGCAGGGTTTAGCAATACCAAAAACCTCGCAGGAGGTATGCTTGCATGGAGAGAGAAATTTAATAATTAAATAGAACACGAATTCGGGACACGAATTGCATGAATATTTAGCCGTAGTCTATAATTGGTGCAATTTGTTCAATTGGTGTAATTCGTGGCTACAAAAAAGCGGACAAGAATGCCCGCCCGGAATGTGCTAAAACTAAAAAAGCACATGAGAAAATTTCACATGCAATTTAGAGGGCTGCATAATCTTCAAAAAATAAAGGTTACCAAAGCATGAAATAAAAAGACTAACCTGTGAAAAGAATCAGCTAAACTTTTTCTACAACTTAATATTTACCGCCGCCAGGAAGTTCGTAGGCGCCATGGGAAAGAAATAATTCTCCACAATTAAACTGCCGCCATAGATATACGGATAGGTATAACCATTGGATACATACTTTTTGTTGAAAAGGTTATTTATCTGGAAAATAAAATCAACCGCTTTTATGTGATGAATGCTGATGATTGAATAATCAAATCGAAGATTTTCCACAAAATACGGATCAATGCTCCTGTTAAGATGAGATGTATTATCGAGATATTCGCGGCTCACATATTTTGATAAAAAGCTTATTTGACCATTTTTTACCGGGATAAAATTTACGGCTGCTGCAGCCACCCTGTCTGGAGAAAAAGAAATATCGGTGTTGCTGTATTGATTTTCTATCTGGCCGCCATTATCCCAGTCATCCACATATTCTGTAAAATTTTTAATCCTGTTTTTGCTAAACGAAATATTTCCTGAAGCATTGAGCCAATTGGTAAACTTTTCGCTTGCCTGCAGTTCTACCCCCAGCCGGTAACTTTCCGGCGCATTCGTTCTTGTGTATGCGCCCACATCATTGATCTTACCGGTCGATACCAGCTGGTTGTGATATTTCATGTAATAAAAGGTGATACCATAAGTAAAATTGCCGGTTCGGTTATTCGTGCCCAATTCCCAATCGTATAATATCTCGGGTTTGGGCTGCTCATTAAGGCCTGCTTCAAAATCATCACGGTTGGGCTCTTTTGCACCGATCGAATAGGAAGCATACACCTGCATTTTATTCCTGTTAAACGATATGCCGGCTTTGGGTGTGATGAAAGAATATTTTTTGCTGATAACAAGACCGGGATCATCCTCAAAACCATCAATATTATAATTTATAAACCTGCCTTCTATATCTGCAAATGCAGAAAATCCGCCGCCTAAAGTTTGCAACAGCTTTCCATATAAATTAAAGTCACGCTTATGTGCCGGCACATTTGAATATACATAGTCATTGGGGAAACCCTGTTGTGCCCAGGTGACTATGTCGTAATGTTTGCCGTCATATTTATCCCATCCGCCACCCAATGTTAAGTGAGTTGTATGCTTTTGATATTGTAATGAAAAGATGCCGCCGTAAAAATAATTGTCCAGCCAAAGCCTCCTTATCAAATCTGTTGTGGTGAAGGTATCGGTTCCGCTGATGTAATCCGGGAGGCCATAGCTGCCGTACGCTTCGCCGGCACGATATTCTTCATAATACCCTTTGCCGCGGGAGAGAAACCCTCCTGCATTAAAACTTACATTTTCATTTATTTTATGATCATAAAAAAGCTGGTAATGTGTCTGAATATAATTGTCCGTTTCATTGCTGTACGGCGATCCCGGTTTTTCGGTGCCCGCCGGATTATAGGTACGGTCAGTAGCAAGAGAATCTTCCGGAACACCATACCATGCCTGGTAGGTTTTTTCCTTACCGGTGATAATATTAAACCGCAATGAACTTTTGCCGGTGATGTAGGCTGCACTGGCAAACAGCGACCTTAAGTTGGAAGTAGCCCTGTCGATATAACCATTACTGCTGATTCCCGATAAGCGGGCGTCAAAAGTTACATGTTTTTTCAGTAAGCCCGTCCCGAATTTTACTGTGTTTTTCCATGTATTATAGGAACCAAATGAATTATTCAATTCAACGTATTTTTCTTTATTCACTTCATTGGTAGAAAGATTAATGGTGGCGCCAAATGCCCCAGCGCCGTTGGAGGATGTTCCCACCCCCCGTTCTACCTGTATTGAACTTAATGAGGATGAAAAATCCGGAAGGTCCACAAAATAGGTTTGCTGGCTTTCGGCATCGTTGTACGGAATACCGTTGATGGTTACGTTGGTTCTGGTTGCATCAGAACCGCGGATGCTGATGCCGGTATAGCCAATGCCGGTGCCCGCATCTGAATTTACCACTACCGATGGCAATTGGTTTAGCACAAATGGCAAATCCTGCCCGAGATTATTTTGGGCAATTTCTTTTTTGTCAAGATTGGTTTTGGTAAAGGGCGCCCTGTCGGATGCCCGGATAGCATTGATCTCAATGTTTTCGAGCAGCAAGGTATCATTCAGTTTGCTTTTGGCAGTATCCTGTGCGTTGCTAAAATAGAAAACGGCAAAAAAAAGCGATGTAAAAAATAATTTTTTCATGTTTTAATTTTTTACACCTGCCAGAAATAAAACATGAAAAAGAGGAGAAGTGATTGTTGAATCTCCCTTCGCAGGCATTATCCTGATCAGGTCTGCGGGTATCATCTCAGCCCTGCCTTTGGCAGGACACCCCGGTAACAAAATAATTTGAGCAGCAAAGTTAGTCTTATGCCCGATTAATTTCCAAAAAATATGTAACTTTTATTTTTCATCTTCGTTACATAGAAAAAAGTCATGAAGAATCTTTTACTCATATTATTTTGCGCAATCGCCATCCCCGCATTTTCCCAGCAAACCATTATTAATGATGCCAATGCAGAACAGCGGAATGTAAGCGCATTTACGGGTATAAAAGTTTCAGGGGGTATCACCTTATACCTTTCCCAGGGAGAGGAATATTCACTGGCTGTTAGCGCCAGTGACGCTGATTCCCGCAGCGAAATAAAAACAGAAGTAAAAGATAATGTGCTTACTATTTCCGTTTCCGGCAAGCACTGGAAACATTGGGAAGGGAGAGAATTGCGGGCGTATGTTTCTTTTAAAACATTAGATAATATGGAAGCTACCGGGGCCTGCAGTGTTTTTATAAATGGTACCCTCAGTACCGGCACTTTGCTTATCCGTCTTTCCGGTGCGAGTACTATGGAAGGAAAGATCAAGGCGGGAACCATCAGCTTTGACCTGAGCGGCGCTTCTGTTGCAAAGATCGGAGGTGAAGCAGAAAATACAAAGATAGATGCAAGCGGAGCCAGTGATATTAAGAGCTATGATCTTACAACGCAAAATTGCATAGCCAGGCTCTCCGGTGCATCAGATGCAAGGCTTACGATTTCCAATTCAGTTGTGGCGTCGGCAAGCGGCGCAAGTACCTTATATTTTGATGGCAATCCGGAAAAGAGAATGATTAAAACCAGCGGGGCGAGCTCGGTTTCTCAAAAGAGTGAATGATTAACCGGGTGCCGGTATTGCTGAAATTGGCAGAAATATGCTGAATAAAAATATCCTGCCTCTGATAAATTTTTTTCAAAAGAAGGTCTCTTTAATTTTTTTCATCTAATCAAGCAGCGTTGTCATGTTTTTTAATCTCATGATTAAATAGGATTAATCATACCGGCTTGAAGATTATCAGAATTCCAAACCACTTATAATTAAAAATTGCCACGAAAACTAATTTGCTATTTCATAACAGGGTATGCAAATAGTTTTGAAACGATAATTTGATTTATAAAAAATCATTTTATCACTCATCTTAAATCTTAACCCGGGTACTGCTATGACGAGGGATAAATATTTGCGGTTGGTGTTCATCCCCTTACTGGGAGTCGTTATTCCTTTCTTTTCTGGTATTATTACGTACAACCGGTATTCGCCGCTCGAACTTATTGCCGTTATATCATACTTCATCTTGCTTTCTTATTGTATTTGGACGGGAGCCAGCTGGATTCACGGCAAGGTCCGGTCTGTTTTCGGAAATTATCGCAACCCTATTTTTAAAGTGTCTGTTGTTTCTGTGGTCGGAGGCGTATATGGCGCTGTTATTTCAGGAATTTTTTCATTAGCATGGTATAAAATATCAAAAGAGAATTTTAGCTGGACACCGGTATTCCGGTGCATAGCCTATTCCTCTCTTGCAGTGCTGTTATTTACGCTTCTGTACGAAATTCTGTTCCTGAGCACACAACGAAACTTATATACGAAGATGATGGGCCAGCTCGATTTTGAAAGATCGAAAGCAGAAATGTCTGTGCTGAAAAATGAACTGGAGCCTCATTTTATTTTCAATTCTTTAAATACGTTATCTTATCTTATTTTAAATGATCCTGCTACTGCGCACGAATTCAACAGCAAGCTGGCATCCGTGTATAAATACTTTTTGATTAATAAAGACCGGGAACTGATAACGCTCCAGGGAGAAATTGAGTTTATTGAAAATTATTTTTTTGTGCTGCAGGTAAGACATGATAATAAGCTGCATTTGTCAACCGAATTAAGCAATACGCATGAAGCTGCCCTGATGATACTGCCTTATGCCTTGCAGATTCTTGTGGAGAATGCCATTAAGCATAATGAATTCAGCGATGAGGATCCTTTGCATATAAAGGTCTCGCTGAATGGTGAATACATTTATGTAAGAAATAACAAAAAGCCACGGCCTTACCTTGTTAATTCCACCGGTATCGGACTCCGTAATCTTAGTGCACGGTATAAGCTTGTTTGCAATAAAGATATACAGATAGAAAATAATGAGAACGAATTTTTGGTAAAACTGCCATTAATAAAATTGTCCACCCATGCTTAACGTAATTATTATTGAAGACGAAAAAGCGGCTATGGAGCTGCTGGTGCAAAAGCTTTCAGAAATAGCCGCAGAAGTAAATGTTTCGGCACGGCTAAATTCCGTAAAGCAAAGTATAGAATATTTTGACAGTCATGCTGAAGCGGACATTATTTTCAGCGATGTGCAATTATCCGACGGATTGTCGTTCGATATATTTACGCAAAAAAGCATACAGTCGCCCGTAATATTTATTACAGGCTACGAGGATTATATGATGATGGCTTTTGAAAATAATGGTATCGATTACCTGCTAAAGCCGGTAGACACGAATGATCTTAAAAAAGCCATCATAAAATATAACAGGTTGCAGGAGCATTTCTCTCATGCAAACAACAATGCGCCTGCGGGGAACCTTATGCGGTTTATCAATCAAAGAAAAAAGACAAGATTGCTGGTAAGAAAGGGATTGGAAAATATAGCCCTGAGGCTGGAGGATATCGCATTTATCTATACACAGAACAAAGTAGTATACGTAATAGATAGCTGTTCCAAAAAATATCTTTCTGATAAAACTTTATCGGAGCTGGAGGCAGCGCTGGATGAAAATATTTTTTTCAGGGTAAACCGGCAATACATTGTAAACATTAATTATGTAAAAAGCTTTAAAACCTTTGAGAAGGTTAAGCTTTTGCTCGATATCAACGTCCCGGATACGAATCATTCTATAGTCATCAGCCAGGAAACGGCTCCGGCTTTCCGTAAATGGATGCACGAGGCGTAGTATGCTTTATGAAAAGTATGACGGCCGGCGCTTAGCCAGACTTAACCAATCAGGTTTTCCGTTCATTTTCTTTCCTGCCTGTGAGTGATGATGTACTTCCATATTGCCTATTGCGTTTTAAGACTTTTATAATTTCTTTTCTTAAACAATTTTATTGAAAAGAAAATGGCTGAAAGAACCACAAGCGCTATAAGGATGCCTTTTATTTCAGGTTCCGATAAATTGGAAAGTATCCATACAATGATCGCTGTTGCGATTACGGGCACCGCAATGCCGCCCGGATTCGTAAATCCCTTTTTTGGCACATCAGATTTTTTAAAACGAAGTTTTATGACGGCAAATGCTACCCCGAGATAGATCAGGAGTACAGATGCGCTGGATAGAACTATTAACTGCCGGAATGCGCCAAAAACTGCAAGCAAATAGCCAATGACGGCATACAAGACGATGGCGTAGGACGGTGTCTCAAATTTCGGGTGTACTTTAAAAAGTACTCCGGGAAAGATACCGTCTCTTGCACCTGCATATATTACCCTCGGATTAGCGAGCATTTCGCCGCTTAAATAACCCAGCATGGAAATGGCCGTTGCAATAACGATCAGGATTTTTCCTGCATTGCCTAAAACCAGACTGGCTACGGCAACGAGCGGCGCTTCTTTAAAATCCTGCAAGTGATTTCCTAAAACTCCCTGGGTTACTATCTGTACCGAAACGTATAACAGCAATACAAATGAAAGACCATATAGAATTCCCAGCGGAACGGTTCGGGAGGGGTTCTTAAACTCACCTCCGTTGACCACCGCTACTTCGATTCCCATAAAGGCATAAAACAAAACCAACGTGGAGCTGCCGGTATCATGTAATGTGGGCGTTCCGTTCCATGCAAGGTGCTGCATTGAAATATGACCGAAACCAAGTGCAATCAGGAGGAACAACGGGATCAATTTGCTCAGCGTGCTGATAATAACGAATCTCATCCCGCTTTTTACTCCGCGGATATTTATACAGGCCAATCCTCCGAATAACACCAGGAAAAGCAAAGGCCGGATCGCAGGTGTATCAATTACCGGCAGAAAAAAGTGTAAGGTTGTTGCTATTGCACTTGCAGTAGCCGCGTCTGAAAAAAAAGAAGAAGCGAGATAAATCGTATTGGCCAGGAAGCCGGCAAAAGGGCCAAAGGCTGTTTCAATGTAGGCATAGGTTCCGCCGCTTATATTTATTTTACTGCCCACTTCAGCAAAGCACAAGGCAATAAAAAATATCGCCAGCCCGCAAATGAAATAAGAAAGAATAGCAGCGGCACCCAGATTTTCGGATGCCAGTGCAGGCAAAACGAATATGCCGGTACCCACAGTCAGATTCACAATCGCAAAAGAAAGCCCGCGGGTACCAATGCTGCGCTTTAAGTTTTCCTGCATGTTATTTCATTTGAGTCGTGCTATTGTTTTTTTGTAATCATTCCAAAAACTATATTCTTTCTTCGGGGCATTCATCAGCTTCCGGTTTAATTATTCAAAATGGTATTTGTTTTTAAAATAGTCAATCAGTGCAATCTGTTCCTGCTTTAAAACATTTAATTGTCTTTGATGGGAAATAGTTATCCGGTTATATAAAAGCAATTCATTAAAATATTTATTCAATAAAACTTTGTCATTGGAAAATAGCAGCGTTGTAGTTATATCTTTATCTGAGAAATCTAATCCGCTTCCGGGTTTTGATTGTTTCATTAAAACATTGGCTTTAAAATTTACAACCTGATTATAAGTATTGCGCACATTATCCTGCGTTTCCTGAAAAACAGTCGCCTGGAAATCCTGTAACAGATTAAAAGCACTTTGATATTCTGTGATCTTATCCGCATCTTCTTTTTTCAGCAGCCGGTAGCCTCCTGCGTTGGCAAGTTGTTTGAGTGTTCTGTCTGTTATCTGAAAAGGCAGATCGGTAGTTGAATTTTTTATAAAATTCAACATGCATGAAGCAGACATAATATTTTTTGAAACACTGTCATAGCATCCGGCAAGTGTACCAAAGGCATCAATTTTTTTTTGATCAAAACCTATAACACCGGAAATTTTTGCGGTATCTGTTTTCAGATCTTCATAAAAAGAAAGAATATATTCCTGTTGCTGGCGATGTTCTGCAAAACCTTCACGAATATTCTCCGCAATAAAGCCGAGTGTTACAGCAAGAAAAATCATGATAAATTCCAAAAAGTATTCTTTGAAACTTTTTTTCTCTACCTGTGGGTGATGATGAACTTCCATGTTATGATTAGTAATTAAAAATTTTCCATTATCAATTAAAGCACTGCTCATCTTTAAAATGTAATAAGATCAGAACCAGAACAAGAAAGCCAACAACCCGTTCCGCCGCCGGCAATCCATTCCATGTGGCGCTTTGCCACATGGCAAACCATTCTCCGCCAATTACTTCAAAACCAATGAACCAGATTGCGATACCAATAATAATTCCTGCAATACCCCAGTTTTTTGATGCATTAAAAGCTACGGCATCACGCCTTAAATTTTTAAATAAGAGCCAGCCTCCTTTTATACAGCAAAAAGCCATGGCTGCCTCCAGCATGATAATGATGATATACCCTGCATGAAACAGGAAAGGATCATGAATGCTTCTGTAGTGCAGATGATTACCCGGGAATGTGGTATCCATCTTCATTACATGCGCTACAAAAAAATAGTTGGAGTAATAATCGGTAACATTCCCAATCACAATCAGCAACGACATTAAAGCAATGCCTGTTACTGAAACTGCCTTTGCAAGCCGGAGCAGTAAAGCAGTAGATGGCATACGAGTAATTTTCTGATGATTACTTTTTGAAATGTCCCCGATAAATCTTTTAAATCAATGCATACACCTGGTAAATATTGCATTGAAAAATTTCATATGATATTCATCGGGTTAATAAGCGAGGTGTAAATAATAGTAGTAAAGCGGCTGATCTGTTACGGATCAGCCAAATGCCAAATAAAAATACTAAAATATCCGGAAGTAAACAGTTGATTTTCGTTCTTTATATCGTTCGCTGATAAAAACAGGGTGTACGATCATTCCCTTTTATGCCTGGCTGTTATATTTTACGGCTTTGGCTTTTTACCCGCCAAAGATTCGGTAACATGAATGCATGTTTCAGCAAAAAAAATTCATGCTTCGGTAAATCGCGCTGCGTGTTTTGAAACATATTGACAATTATTGTTGCCTTAGGTTACATCTTCATTTATCAAAACACGAAAATCAATGAAAAGATTTCTATCGCTTTTTATGCTGCTTATGTTTGGTGCCACACTGACATTTGCACAAAGCCGTACGATAAAAGGTAAAGTGACGGATGACAAAGGCCAGCCTGTGAGCGGGGCATCGGTTATAATTAAAGGAACAAAAAGAGGTATTCCCGCTGATGCACAGGGTGAATTTTCTATTACTGCAAAACCGGGCGATGTATTGGTAGTTACTTCCGCCAACTTCGCCAAATCAGAAGTAGAGGTGGATGACCAGGATGAGATCACAATTACGCTGAAACCGGCAGCGAATGTGATGGAGGAAGTGGTGGTGACTGCTCTTGGGCAAACGAGCAGAAAGGCCAGGCTGGGTTATGCAACCACTACCTTTAACAGTGAAGCAATTAACCGTACCGCCATTTCAAATCCATTTGACGGGCTTGCCGGAAAAATCCCCGGCGCGGAAATTTCCAACACCGGCGGCCCGGGTTCTTCCACCAAAATAATAATGAGAGGATATGGGGTAATTGCAGGCGGCGGCAATCAGCCTTTGTATGTAGTAGATGGCGTACCATTAACGGATGCAAGGCCGGGTTCCAGTGCAACCGGTTTAACTGCACAAAATGATTTTGGCAATGGCATCAACGATATTAATCCAAATGATATCGAAAGTATCACCGTGTTGAAAGGTACTGCTGCTTCTTCGCTGTACGGCTCTGCTGCCCGTAACGGAGCTATCATGATTACTACCAAACGGGGTAAATCAGGAAGGATAAATATAGACTTTGCCGGATCAGCCACATTCAGCAGGGTGGGTAAATTACCTGATCTTCAAAAGATTTTTGGCCAGGGATGGAATGCAACTTTTATCCCCGGTGAAAACGGAAGCTGGGGACCGCGCCTGGATGGAGTGGTACGGCCCTGGGGCTCTGTTGAAGATAACTCCCAGCTGATAAAACCTTTCTCGTTTATTGAAAATAATATTCGTGATTTTTATACCACCGGCCTTGAATTAAATAATTCAATCGGCATTTCAGGCGGCAATGAACATTCCACCTTTTATTTTTCTTATGGTAATGTGTCAAACGATGGCGTGATACCTACAAAGGCAGATTATCTGGGAAGAAATAACCTGTCGCTGCGAACCAACAACCGGTTTAAAAATTTTTACATCAATACTTCATTTAATTATGTGAACAGGAAAGTAAATCAACCGGCAACAGGCCAGGGAAGCAGTGCCGGCTCTACCATTTTCCAGGATATTTTACAAATACCGGTTGACCTGCCCATTCATGATTTCAGCGCATATACCAACAAATTTTTTGACGTAAATGGCTACTTCACACCGTACGCGGAAAATCCGTATTACGGTTTGCACAATAATAAAAATACACAAACCGAAGACCGGTTTTATGGCGATCTTGACATGGGGTATCAATTTACGTCGTGGTTATCTGCACAGCTTCGCGTAGGCGGCGACGTCTCCAATGCACGCGCATTTTCATACAATGCTGTAAATGCGCCAACCCCCGGAAGCTGGACGGGCGGCGGAAATACAGAAGGGCAGTCCAGGACTCCGGATGTGGGTTCGGTAACAGTGGGCAACACATATCTTGGCACCATCAACGGGGATTTTATTTTAAAATTCAACAAAGACGTCAGCAGCAATTTTAATATTGATGCATTGGCAGGGGTGAACTACAGCCAGATGGATAGCAAGACAAGCTTTGGAGCCATTACTGATTTATTGATTCCCGGCTTCTATAATTTATCCAACTCTACCAAACAGCCTACAACCGGTAATGCAAGCACGAGCCAAAGATTGATTGGCGCTTATGCGCAGGCAACGATCGGTTATAAAAATCAATTATACCTTACGGGAAATGCGCGCAACGACTGGTCTTCCACCTTGCCGCTGGACCACAATCATTTCTTTTATCCGGGCGGCAATCTTTCATGGATTGCTTCCAATACGCTGAATATAAAAAATCAGGCCATATCATTTTTAAAATTCAGGGCGGGCTATGGTAAAACAGGCACCAGCGCACCGGTGTACGATATTTACCCGGTGCTAATTGCAGGCGCCGTTCCCTTACCTTTTGGCCAGGTCAGCTTTCCGTTCGATGGCATCAGCTCATTCAGAATACAAAATGCTATTGCCAATGCCAGCCTGAAGCCGATCATTACATCCGAAGCGGAGTTAGGAATGGAAATAAGATTCTTCAGGGACAGGATCGGCCTGGATGCATCAGTATATGATAAGAAAACAGACGGACAAATTTTTAATGTACCGATTGCACCCTCTTCAGGCTATACTTCCCTGGTTCAAAATCTTGGTTTAGTAGATAACAAGGGAATCGAATTATCGCTGGATGTAAAACCGGTAGTAACCAAAAATGTAACGTGGTCTTTCAACTATAATTTCACTACGAACAAAAACAAAGTGGTTCATCTGACTAACGGGCTCACCAAGGTAACCATCTTCGGCATTGTCGGCGGTGTTGAATTAGACGCAGTGCCAGGCAAGCCGGCAACCGGCGTGTATGCATTCGGCCCGCAGATGACGCCTGACGGAAAAATCATTGTGAGCGCCAGCACGGGTAAACCTCTCCCGACCACCAACAGGATTTATTATGGAAATGCAGAGAATGATTACATCATGGGATTTTCCAATTCATTCAGATTTAAACAATGGCAGCTCAGCTTTTCACTGGATTATCGCGTTGGCGGCGTGTTTTACAGTAAAACAGCCGAACAGCTTTTATTTACCGGTAATTCCATCCCTACCACTTACAATGATCGCAGGCCTTTTATTCTGCCTAATTCTGTTGTACAAAGCGGCGTTGACGGAAGTGGTAAACCGGTATATGTTGAAAATACAACGCCGATAACAGAAAATAGTTTCCAGGATTTCTTTCCTGAAGGCGGCAATCCTGCCATGGCATTTCAAAATGACATCATCGACCGGTCTTTCCTGAAATTAAGAGATGTATCCCTGACTTATGCACTGAATTCAACGATAGCGCATAAAATCGGGATGCGGAATGTATCGCTCACCATTTATGCACGCAATCTTTTGTTATGGACGCCGGCATCCAATCAATATATCGATCCGGAAGCCACCAACTGGGGCAACGACCTTGCCAGCCAGCTGGGAGAATTTGAAACGGCTCCTGTATCCAAACAATTTGGAGTAGCGCTAAAAGCAGGATTTTAAAAATTAATTTTTTGTACGATGAAATTATATAATCAAAAAAAGTTTGTTACCGCACTTATTGCCTGCCTGCTGATTTCAGGAATAAGCTGTAGAAAAATACTCGATATCAACCATGATCCTAATAATCCGTCGCTGGATGTAGGAACGCCGAAAATAGTTTTCCCGGTTGCAGTAATGGGAGTAGCGGCTGAAGAAGGAGGCGATCTTGCCCTGATCGGCGGGATTCTGGGTGAATATGTAACCCAGGCTGCCGCAGCAAGCCAATATAAAAATATAGATCAGTATGACCTGAAGACAACCGATTTTAATGCGCAATGGACCAACCTCTATGCATTTGGCTTAAAAAACCTGCAGTTTGTAATTGACAAGGCCAATGCAGCAAAGGATTGGAATTTTTATTTGATGGGAACCGTAGTAAAAGCATACGCAGCGGCATTGCTGGTGGATATTTATGATAAGATACCTTTTTCAGAAGCCCTGCAGGGAGTGAATAACCTTACGCCACACTTTGACGATGGATATACAGTGTATAAAGCATTGATTGCTGAGATTGATACCGCGTTAAATAAAGATTTCAGTGCAGCTACCGCTATTGATTTAAGAGCTACTAATGAAGGCAATGTTGACCTTTTGTTTGGCGGTGATATTGAAAAATGGAAAGCCTTTGCCAATACGCTCGAATTGAAATTGTACCTGCGGATGATTAATTCCAAACCCGCGGAAGCCCAGGCCGGGATTGAAGCATTGTATGCAAGAAACGCGCAGTTCCTGGAGCAGGATGCAAAGGTTACAGGATTTATTGACGCTGCCAGCCAATCCAATCCGCTGTATGAACAGAACATACGCCAGCTAAATACAGGAGGCAATTTGGTGGCAAGCCGGACTTTTCTTACTTATCTCCAGGCAAATGGCGACCCGCGGGCTGTAAATTTTTTCGGTGCAAATCCGACAGGACTTGACCAGGGAGATTTTTTAAATACATCTGCTGCAGCATTAAATGCATCGGTCTTTAAAGAAAGCCCTACGGATCCTGTTGTTTTTCTTTCGGCTGCCGAATCCTATTTCCTGCAGGCAGAAGCAAGAGAGCGATATTTTTCAGGAGATGGGGCAAAAGCATTGTACGACCAGGGAGTAATGGCTGAGTTTGCAGCATTAGGTCAGGATGCAAGTTCATTCATTGCATCCGGCGGCGCTTATGAGTACCCGTCCGGCACCATGGATGAAAATATGGAAGCGATCCTGACACAAAAATGGACATCGAATGCGTATGGGGTTCATTTTATAGAAGGATGGCTTGACCGGAACCGAACAGGTTTGCCAAAAACAAGTCCTGTTTATTCTACCGATCCGTCGTATATACCCGGTGAATTTGTTGTTTCAAAGAATTCCCTGTTATCTGCGGGCCAGTTTCCGAAACGGCTTGTTTTTCCCGATGTAGAAATATCAACCAATCCCAATACACCTGCACAAGTGTCCATAACCACGCCGGTTTGGTGGGGCCTGTAATTTAAAACCGAAAAATTTCAATGATGAAAAAAAATATTCTTCTTTTCATAACCATTGTTGCCATTATCTCTTCCTGTAAAAAAGATACAGTTGTAGTTACTGCTGACAGGGTGGGCATTTCGAGAGTTACTTACTACGTCAATATTACACTGACAGGCGGGGATGTTATTTCAATAGTGCAGGGCAGTGCGTTTACAGATCCGGGCGCAAAGGGCGAGGCAGGAGGACAGGAGGTGCCTGTTACTGCAACCGGGAACGTAGATCCTTCTGCGGTTGGATTATATACCATCACTTATTCAGCCACCAATAAAGATGGTTACAGCTCTACGGTTACCAGAACGGTTGTGGTAATTCCTTCGGCAGAATCGCCGGGTGTTGATCTTTCCGGAACCTATATAGCAGTGCCGGTGGGCACTACTCCCGGGCCTGCTAATATTACCAAAGTAGCTCCCGGCGTGTATTACAGCACAGACTTGTGGACAGGGGCTGCTGTAATTCCGGGCTATTTTATTTGCGTGGACGGCAGTACGCTTATTGTACCTCTTCAAAATACGGCTTATGGCCGGCTGATAGCAGAGACAGATGGTACTTATGCAGGCGGATTGATTACATGGACGCTTACCCTTCTTGACCAGGGACCGTTTACTGCAACAAAAAAATGGCAAAAACAATAAAACTTCAATTGATAAGAGATGAAAAAAATAATTTTAATAGCGGGTGTATTACCGGCAATCTTTTTGTTCCATTCCTGCCAAAAAGTAAAACCCGCCGGTGCAACCGCAGCCGTAAAGATGGCCAATGAATGGTGGGTAACCCTGGATCTGAATGGGGTGCAGGATGTGTATGGCATCGGACATTTCCGCATTGCAACTTATAATACTTCGGCGAATGATGATTCCATCTGGGTGGATGACTATGGCAACGGCTGGGACGTGAAATTCAAGGCTGCAGCGGATTTCAATAATCTTACCTTTACAGCAAATAATGCACAAAACGAATATTATAATATAACGGTAAATGAAACGGATGGTAAAATTTTCCCCAAGGCAGGTCATTCCAAATCTGGCAATATTGCTGATAGTATTCACATGAAAGTGGAATTTTCTGATGATCCGGGAAATATTTATGAAATGAATGGCGTTGAAAGAACAAAATTTCCCGAAGACGATTATTAATGGCTTTCCATTCAGGAATCAAAATAAGGTTGCCGTTACGTAACCTTATTTTTTTGCAACAATTGTCCGGGTATTTTTTTTCAAGAACTTATGTCGAAACGTACTGGAGGATTTTCGAATATGCTTTACCGTTATGAACTGAAAATTTCATAATCAGTATTTATGAAACGAATTTATTTCATCCTGTTAGTGCTTGCTTTTTGCCGGGCTGAAATTTATAGCCAGACCCCGAAACAACTGCTTGCAGCGGGTGATTCATTTTATTTTAATCAAAACTGGAAAGCGGCTGCCGCTGAGTATGAGAAAGCCTTTGCCGGCGGAGAGCCGCCCACTGCATTGTATGCAAGCAGGCTGGGATTTTCCTATCTTAATCTTCGCAATTATGATGCTGCTATTAAAAACCTTGAACTGTCGCTGCAGAAGCATCCCGCGGCTTTTGCTTATCCTGCCATTTATTCAAGATTGGCAAAGGCTTATGCGGGAACGGGCAATAAGCAGCAGGCTTTTGAAAAATTAGATAGTGCGGAGGCGCGGGGGTATATTAATTTCCCGGAACTGGACAGCTCAAGGGAATTCGATAAATATAGAAATGATGATACTTTTAAAATTTTGTATGAAAAAGCATACCAGGGTGCATTTCCGTGTATGATAAATCCCCATCAGCGGGAATTCGATTTTTGGATCGGGGAATGGGATGTATATCAGACAGGCAGTAATCAGCTTGTTGGCCGCAGCGTTATACAATTGGGTTCAGGTGGCTGTTTTATTCTTGAAAACTGGACTGCTATTGGTCTTCCCAACACAGGCAAGAGCATGAATTTTGTTGATCCGGCAACCAATAAATGGAAACAGGTGTGGGTGGGTTCAGGCGGAACGGTCACTGAATATGTGAATGGTGTTTTCAAAGACAGTGTTATGCAGTTTGAATCAACAATGCAAACTCCGCAAGGCGCAGCGCAGGTTCGTTTCAGGTTTTTCAACCAGGGGCCTGACCAGGTAAGACAATTCCAGGAATTTAGCAACGATGAAGGCAAAACATGGAAGGTAGCGTATGATCTCACGTATATACGAAGAAAAAAATAAATTTTTTACTGCATTTATCTTCCTTCGGGCAAAATTTGGTTTCATAACTATATCCGCTTACATTTGCACTCCTTAAATCGCGAAGTAGAGCAGCGGTAGCTCGTCGGGCTCATAACCCGAAGGTCGGAGGTTCGATCCCTCCCTTCGCAACAAAAGCCTCAGCAATGGGGCTTTTTTGCTATGTATACTGTTTATATTTTATACTCCGAAAAGTTCAGCAAAACCTATGTGGGCATGACCTCTGATCTGGAAGAAAGATTTAAATCCCACAATGAGCTTGGCACTAAAGGTTGGACGAAAAATTTTCGTCCCTGGACTATTATCCACAGAGAGGCATATTCGAATAAGACAGACGCACTGAAACGCGAAAAATATTTGAAAAGTGGTGTGGGAAGGGAGTTTATAAAATCTTTGATCGAAAACAAGTGAGGACGTATATCCGCCGCGGCGGACGGATTCGCCGCGGCGAACTCCCTTCGCAACAAAAGCAGCCTCAGCAATGGGGCTTTTTAATTCAGTACTTTTGCCGGCGAAATGAAATCGGGATTTGTAAACATTTTTGGTAAGCCCAACGCCGGCAAAAGTACCCTGCTTAATGCTTTAATGGGAGAGAAGCTGGCCATCGTTTCGCCCAAGGTGCAAACCACGCGCCACCGCATCAAGGGCATATTAACCGGTAAAGACTACCAGGTAATTTTTTCAGATACACCGGGTATCATTGAACCCAGATATAAGCTGCACGAAAAAATGATGGATGCAGTAAAAAGTGGTTTGGAAGATGCGGATATTGCTTTGCTGATCGTGGATGTAAATGATAGCCCGGAAGAGGCTGATAAAATCTTTGCATCGCTGAAACTGAAAGTGCCCGCGATTGTAATATTGAACAAGGCTGATACGGCCGACAGGAAAACCGTAGAGGGGGTCAAAGATTTTTTTTCTGAAAAAAATTATGCTGCTAAAATAGTCGTGGTATCTGCCTTAAAAAAAAGCGGTATGGGAGAGCTGCTGAATACAATAATAAACCTGTTACCCGAAGGCAGCCCCTTTTATGAAGAGGATAACCTGAGCGACTTGCCGGTGAAATTTTTTGTCGGGGAAATTATAAGAGAAAAAATATTTTACCTGTACCAGGATGAAATTCCGTATCACGCAACGGTGCTGGTACAGGAATTTAAGGAAAAAGAAACGCTTACTAAAATAGCAGCAGATATTATCTTGCAGCGCGAAACACAGAAAGGCATTGTATTGGGAGAAGGTGGCAAAAAGATAAAAGAATTAGGTACATTGGCGAGAAAAGAAATAGAAGAGTTTATCGGGCGCAAGGTTTTTCTGGAACTGTTTGTAAAAGTGCGGCCAAAATGGAGAGATAACGAGATGCAGTTAAGAGAATATGGATATTAATTTATTTGCGATTTTAGATTTACGATGTACGATTTCAAAGCAGTAATATGGAGTGGGGAGATATTATTTAGAAAGATCCGGTAAATCGTAAATCGAACTTCGTAAATCGTAAATAGCAAGCTGTTTGTTTTAAAAAGACATTTTGATAGTATGAATTCTTTTGGGAGAATATTCAGGGTAACGGTTTTTGGCGAGTCGCATGGTAATTATGTTGGCATTACCATAGATGGTTGCCCGCCGGGACTGCGAATTACTGTACCGGATTTTGCAGAAGATATTGACAGGCGCAGGCCCGGAGCAAAAGGAACTACACCGCGCAAAGAAGATGATATTCCGGAATTGATTACCGGCATATTTAATGATAGCACAACCGGCGCTCCGTTAACTGTTTTATTTAAGAACGCCAATACGAGAAGCGGCGATTATGAAAAGCAACGCGCTTTCCCCAGGCCGGGCCATGCCGATTTTGTGGCGCATGAAAAATTCAAGGGATTTGAAGACTACCGGGGTGGCGGGCATTTCAGCGCACGGATTACTGTTGGCATTGTGGCGGCGGGTGTGATAGCCAAAAAAATTATAGCATCGTTATTGCCGGAAAAAAATGTTTCTGTCGCCGCCGCTATTATTGAAGTAGGGGGCGAGCCTGATATTGAAAGAGGTTTGCAGAAAGCCATCGATGCAAAAGATTCTGTCGGGGGTATTTTGGAATGTACCGTTAAAAATTTACCCATTGGATTGGGCGAGCCATTTTTTGATTCTGCCGAGTCGCTCATCAGCCATGCTATGTTTGCGATTCCTGCGGTGAAAGGGATCGAGTTTGGAGCGGGATTTAAAGCCGCAAAGATGTTTGGCAGCGAGCATAATGATCCGATCATAAATATGGATGGCACTACGGCAACCAATCATGCCGGCGGCATAGTGGGGGGCATCACTAATGGAAATGATTTGGTATTTCGGTTGGTGATAAAGCCCACCTCATCCACTCCAAAAGAGCAGCAAACCTTGAATGTTGATACCGGAAATGTAGAACCTTTTTCCGTAAAAGGAAGGCATGACTTATGCGTTGCATTGCGTGCGCCGGTAATTGTGGAAGCAATGACAGCAATTGTTTTAGCGGATTTGATTATGATTGAAAACTCCCGTAAAGGCTCTTACACGAATAAACCAATGACTAATCTCTGATCATTAGGCTACACACTCACATCCTCTATGAAGAAGAATTCGTTCTCTTTATCGCGGTTGATATTAATAGATACAATATCAAATTGTATCCGCTTCCATTCAGGGTGAGCAATGAGATATTCTTCTGATGCATTGATGAGATTCAGGATTTTCTTTTTGCTTACATCATCTTCCGGGTAGCCATATTTTGTATTTTTTCTTGTCTTTACTTCGATGAAATGCAAAATATTGTTTTGAGAAGCAATGATATCAACTTCCCAATTGCCATACCGCCAGTTTTGATGCAGAATGGTGAATCCTTTTTTCAACAAATAGCCCACAGCCATCTTTTCTCCCAGAATGCCTGTAGTATTGTGTTGTGCCATAATTGGTAGCGCTTCAGTTTGAAAATTTAAATACGAAATAAATGGCTACAAAAAATAAAGATCATTTTTAAGCTGTTTTCTTTTTAGTAATATATCAGTTTGAATCATATCCCGCTGATTACGTTGATGTATGTGCCGGTGCTTTGCCCGCATTTGCGCTGATTGGTGTCATCTGCGCGAACTATTCGAAAATTGAGACACTACCCATAATTACAAGTTATCATTTCTTTTCGGAAATTGCTTTATTTCGGAAGGGCATCTTAATAAGAAATATTTTATTTTTTACCTTTGTGAAAAATTATCAGGAATGAAAATAACAAAGCAGAATATTATAGGGTTATTATTATTAATAGTGGTAGCTTCTTTGTATCGTATTATGCCGGGAAGGCCTTTTGGGTTTGCACCACAATGGGCCATGGCTATCTTTGCGGGAGCTGTTATTAAAGATAAAAAATACGCCTTCATTCTCCCGTTATTGTCAATGTTCATTTCTGATGCGCTCTATGAAATATTATACAGAAATGGAGTCGGAAATATAAAAGGTTTCTATGATGGCCAGGTTACCAATTATGTGCTGTTTACGCTCATGACCTTCTTTGGATTTTTTATAAAGAATTTCAATATTCCCCGTATTGCACTGGCTTCTGTTGCTGCACCCACGGCATTCTTTTTTCTTTCCAATTCTTTGGTTTGGCTGAGCAATTCACCTGACGCGGGCTATAACAGACCGAAAACATGGATGGGATATTTCCAGACATTGAATGACGGCATACCCTTTTATGCATGGAGCATTGCGGCAACGCTTATCTTTTCAGGTATTTTGTTCGGCAGTTATTATTTCATCAATAAAAATTCACTGCAGGCAGCTACAAGGAAAGCGCCGCTATAACATCTGTTTATTATTTACCCGCCACATACTATGTGCCTGCTGATTGCAATGGCCTTCTGTTATAATTCACGGTCTGATACCCGGCTGCGGTACCACCCGGCTTTACGAAACTCACAGTATAAAAGCTTAATTTAGAATATAAAATTTATTTTGGCATAAATTTTTTTAGACCATAGTTATGAAGCTTTCCATCGCTTCCATCTCATTTTATTTTGTTATGACATCTGTAAATGCTCAATCCACCTTATTCGGCAACTACCAATCAATACCACAGCCTAAAGCTCCCAGGCAAAAACATCTTATGGAGCTGCATGGCGATGTACGGGATGACGAATATTACTGGCTAAAGAACCGGGACAGCGATGCCGTAATAAAATATCTGAATGAAGAGAATGATTACTTTAATAAAGTAATGAAGCCTGCTGAACCATTACAGGAGAAGCTTTATAATGAAATGCTGGCACGAATAAAGCAGGATGATAACACCGTGCCTTATTTGAAAAACGGGTATTATTACTATACACGATTTGAAACCGCCAGGCAATATCCCATCTTTTGCCGCAGGAAAGGCAATGAATCAGCGCCTGAAGAAATACTCGTTGACGCAAATATAGTGGCACAGGGGCATCCATTTTGCGAGGTTACAGGTATCAATGTGAGTCCCGATAACCGCTACCTCGTGTATGCTGTTGATACCACCGGGCGGTATTTATATAATGCTTATATAAAAGATCTTCAAACCGGCGCGCTGCTGGCTGATCATTTCCCCAGCGCATTCGGGAATACGGTTTGGGCCAACGATTCAAAAACTATTTTTTACGATACAAAGGATCCGGTAAGCCTCCGCACTGACAAGATATGGAGGCACGTGTTGCATTCATCCGTTGAAAATGATGTATTGGTATATGAAGAAAAAGATGAAACGGCCTATACCGGAGTAAGCAAGTCCAAATCTGAAAAATACATCTTTATCAATTCAGGATACACTCAAAATTATGAGACACGATTCATCAGCGCGGATCATCCTGATGATAAACCTCAGGTTATTGCACCGGCAGAGCCGGGATTTTATTATACTGTTGAGCATTTTGGTGATAGTTTTTACATAAGGACCAATGATCAGGGCGCCGTCAACTTTAAGCTGGTATCAGCGCCGGTAAATAATTTCTCAAGAAGCAATTGGCGCGATGTGATCCCTCATCGCGATAATGCGCTGCTGGAGGGCTTTGACGTGTTTACAGACTATCTCGTTTTGAGTGAGCGAACAGAAGGCATTACCAAAATAAGAATTATTGGCTGGCATAATGGAACAGACAAATACATTTCTTTTGACGAGCCTACTTATGTTTCCGAGCTTGATTATAACCCGGAGTTAAACACAGACCTGTTACGTGTGGATTACTCGTCCATGGTTACGCCCACTTCTGTGATTGATTATAATATGAATACCGGTGAAAGAACCATAAGAAAGGTGCAACCTGTAATCGGGTATGATAAAGATGAATATGTAAGCGAATATAAATGGGTGACTGCAAGAGACGGAATAGAAGTGCCTGTATCTGTATTTTATAAAAAGGGAACCGCGATGAATGGGAAGCATCCCTGCCTGTTGTATGCCTATGGTTCTTACGGACTATCTATGGATCCTTACTTTAGCTCAAACGTGCTATCGTTGGTAAATCGTGGCTTTATCTATGCCATTGCGCATATCCGTGGCGGTATGGAAATGGGTTTTCACTGGTATGAAGACGGAAAAATGCTTCATAAGATGAATACATTTAACGATTTTATCGATTGTGCAGAATACCTCGTAAAAAATAAGTACACTTCTCCTGATAAATTATTTGCAAATGGCGGCAGCGCAGGCGGCTTGCTGATGGGCGCTGTGAGTAACATGCGGCCTGATTTATTTAAAGGCATTATTGCTGATGTGCCATTTGTGGATGTGCTTACGACCATGAGCGATTCCACTATCCCTTTAACCACGGGAGAATATACGGAATGGGGCAATCCTGCAATTAAAGAGCAGTACTTCTATATGAAAAAGTATTCGCCTTACGACAATATTGTAAAGAAAAATTATTCAAATATGCTGATAACAACCAGCTACAGCGACAGCCAGGTACAGTATTTTGAGCCTGCCAAGTTCGTAGCCAGACATCGTGAGTTGTACACGGGCGATCACCTGTTGTTATTATATTGCAATATGCACGGAGCGCATGGTGGTTCTTCCGGGCGCTTTGACAGGCTTCATGATACCGCAAGGCGGTATGCTTTTATTCTTGGGCTGCTGAATGAAAATAATTAAACGAACGTGGTTTATCTTCACATAACTATCAAAAGATTATTAATAACATCTATGCGGTTTTATAAATACATGCATATTTGCATAGCCTGGACATTTATAATTTTTGCTGTTCTGCTTACCGGCAGTGCACAGGCTCAGACCCACACGGATACATTATTAGAACATATTTTTTCAAAAAAAAATGATTCGCTTTTTCAGCATGTCTTATCGCATCGCGGCTACTACCGTTTGCAGATAATTTATACGCAGATCAATCGGGATGAAAAAAATATACCTCATTTCAAAAACTACTATTTCAATGTGGATTCATTATTATATTTTAATCCCGCTTCTACAGTAAAGCTTCCATTAGCAGTGCTTTCGCTCGAGAAACTTAACAGGTTGAACGTGCCGGGTGTAAATAAATATACTTCGATGCAGTTTGACAGCGGGTATGCCCGACAGGTAAAGGAATTTGCTGACAGCACTGCAGAAAACGGATTGCCTTCCATAGCACAATTTATCCGCAAGGCCTTTCTCATCAGCGACAACGATGCCTATAACAGGATGTACGAATTTGTGGGTCAAAAGACGATAAATGAAGATTTACATGGAAAAGGATATAAAGACGTCCGTATTGTTCGTCAGTTTATGGGCTTTGACGAAGATGAAAACCGGCATACCAATCCTGTAAGTTTTATTGACAAAACCGGCAAGGTCATTTATCATCAGCCCGTTTTATACGATACGGATTCATTTGATTATTCGCATGAAGTAAAAATGGGCAAGGCGCATTTCGATAGTCACGACAGCCTGGTAAATGGCCCGATTGATTTTACCAAAGCCAACAATGTTTCATTGCACGATTACCAGCAGCTATTGCAATCGGTTTTGTTCCCCTTGTCTGTTCCGGCAAAACAGCGATTTGATTTAACGAAAGACGATTATGATTTTCTCAAAAGATTTTTATCACAATTCCCTTCGGAAACAAATTATCCGAAATATGATACCAGTGAGTATTACGACAGCTATGTAAAATTTTTCTTTCAAAATGCCACTCATAAAATTCCTCCCTATATCAGGATATTCAATAAAGTGGGATGGGCGTATGGATTTGATACGGATATTTCATACATAGCCGATTTCAAAAACAAAGTTGAGTTTATGCTGGCTGCAACCATTTATGTGAACAGTGATGATACGCTGAACGATAACAAATATGATTACGAAACGGTGGGTAATCCGTTTTTATACAAGCTGGGCCAAACGATTTATCAGTATGAGCTCAACCGGTATAGAAAATACAAACCCGATCTCAGTGATTTTACCATCCATTACGATCATCGGGATCCTGCCGATACAAGGCCGTCGATAAAGAGTGCGGATAATTGATGCAGGTTGGGCGCAACCGTGTTTGAGTTTCATAACTATCTGTTTGGAATTTACTGTTTGGATTTCTTATTTCAGGCAAGCTTGTACTGCATGGGCAAAGCCGGGACCTTAGAAGAGTGGTAATTTTATCATAGCAAAAGCCGACCCGTTTGTTTTCATCAAAGTAAAGGCCATGGGTTGCTTTTACCGGCCGAACTTATAATTTAATATAATTGCAATGAATGTGGATAGTTTAACGCAAATGTTTCAGCAGTTGTACCGGCATTTTAATGAAAGAAAAATTGATTCCGTCATTTCGCACATGACACACGATGTAAAGTGGGCAAATGGTATGGACGGGGGATATGTTTACGGCCACGATGGAGTAAGAGAATACTGGACAAGACAATTTTCAATGGTAAGCTCACAGGTAACACCGCTGAAAATTGATGTGCAGCAGGATGAAGTGACAATAAAAGTTCGCCAGGTGGTGCATAATCTTCAGCACGAACTTTTAGCTGACGAAGTGGTGTATCATTTCTTTCATATTCAGGATAACAGGATTGCTGCTTTTGATATAGGCGGGAAAATGAAATAAAATGAAAAACCAAAACCAACGGGATGAATACTAATGAGAATAACCGGCAGCATTCAGATGCAAATAAGCAGTACATTATCGTTGTAATAGCGCTCACTTTTATTTTTCCGCTGGCAGGCTTCCTTATTGAAGCATTGACAGGGCCTGTTGCTTTCACATTTGATTTATTTGCCAAATGGCTTATTTTTTCTGCAGTCGGACTTCGGTTATTTTCAGCAGGCATCCGGCAAACAACAAAGCCTGAATTTACCGCCAAAGAAATATTTCATATCGACAGTCGTGATAGTTTTCCTATTGTTCGCGAATTAGGCTTTGCTAATATATGCTTTGGATTGTTGGGCATCCTTGCACTATTTAAACCGGCATGGAGAGACGCAAGCGCTTTTGCCAGCGGACTTTATTATGGTCTCGCAACATTGCAGCACTTTATTAAAAAACCTGTGGGTGTTAACGAAAAGTTTGCGATGTGGACAGATATGATAATTTTTATAATTCTTGTCATTTATCTTATCCAAACGTTCTAACGGGATAGTAATAAAACACCGGCAATTGGTTGATTTTGTAATTACCCGTTTGCATTTCGTCAATTTCCTGCTGCCGCCCTGCGTAACTTTGTAGCCTCATTTTAAAAACATTAATTATGCAAACACGTAAATTAGGAAATGAAGGCCTCGAAGTTTCTGCTATCGGCCTTGGCTGTATGGGAATGAGCTTTTCCTATTATCCGTTTCCTGAAAAGAAAGATTCCATTCATCTTATTCACAAAGCAATAGAACAAGGCATTACTTTTTTTGATACGGCAGAAGTGTATGGCCCTTACACGAATGAAGAGCTGGTGGGAGAAGCGCTGCAGCCCTATCGGGATAAAGTGATAATTGCAACAAAATTTGGTTTCAATATTGTTGACGGGAAAATGTCGGGCGTAAACAGCCGTCCTGAACAGATAAAGAAAGCAGTGGAAGGCTCTTTAAAAAGATTGAGAACCGGTGTGATTGATCTTTTATACCAACACCGTGTGGATCCAAACGTACCAATAGAAGATGTTGCAGGAACGGTAAAAGATTTAATTAAAGAAGGAAAAGTAAAATACTTTGGTTTGTCTGAAGCAGGTGTTGGCACGATTCGCAAAGCGCATGCAGTACAACCGGTTTCCGCATTACAAAGTGAATATTCGCTATGGACCCGTCAGCATGAAAAAGAAATTATTCCTGCCATCGGGGAGCTTGGTATAGGCTTGGTTGCATTCAGCCCTTTGGGTAAAGGATTTTTAACGGGAAAGATAGATGCCCACACAAAGTTTGAACAAGGCGATTTCAGAAATACGCTTCCCAGGTTTACCGAAGAAGCCCGTGAAGCCAACCAGGCATTACTGGATGTGATCCGTCAATTTGCCGAAAAGAAAAATGCTACGCCTGCCCAGATAGCTTTGGCATGGGTGCTTGCGCAAAAACCGTGGATTGTTCCCATTCCGGGTACAACAAAGCTGCATCGCTTAACGGAAAATACCGGCGCCGCTTCCATTGTATTTACAAAAGCTGAATTGCAGGAAATAGAAAAAGCTTCATCGCAAATAAAAATATCTGGTAGCCGTTATCCCGAAGCTTTGGAGAAAACAACAGGATTATAGGTAAAATTCTGTTTTATATCTATCACGAAAGCTTATGAAACAGCAACGTGCCATCGCATTGACAATTGTGCGCTGTTCCTTATTATAAGAGGCGGAATTATCTCAATTCCTGTTAATAATAATTCTATGTGGAATAGGCGAGGGAATATCATTTTGATCAAACGCTTTTTTTACAATCTCCTGCACTCCAAAATACACATCCCAGTATTTAGCCTGGGTGGTATAAGGTTGTATGGCAAGTGTAATAATGCCTGGTTCGGTTTTCAATACTGATACTCCGGGAGCCGGGTCTTTCAACACATCGGGGTGCGACTCCATTGCTGCTATCGCCACTTGTCTTGCCTTGTCAATAGATTCAGTAGTCGGAATGGCAATTTGCAAATCTACCCGGAGATTGCCATGAGTAGTGTAGTTGGTGATGATGCCTGTTGATAACGGGCCGTTTGGTATGATCACTGTTTTATTATCGGGAGTAAGTACAGTAGTTACAAAAACTCCCTGTTCTGTCACCGTGCCTATTACTTGCTGTGCCTCTATAAGGTCCCCGATTTTAAATGGCTTAAAAATGAGCATCATTACGCCTCCTGCGAAATTCCCTAAAGTGCCGTTGAGTGCCGAACCGATTGCAATGCCTGCGCCTACCACTAAGGCCGCAAATGCTGTGGTGTCTACGCCCAATATGCCGAAGATAGAAATGACTAATAAGATGGTCAATACAATTTTAATAAGCGATACCAGGAAAGATTGCAGCGAGGGATCGTAATGCCTTTTAGTAAAAAGTTTCTTTGTCAGGTTCCCGATTCGTCCAATGATCCAGCTGCCGATAATATAAAATAAAATTGCGCCGAGGAGCTTGGGAGCGTAGGCAATTACAAAATCGCTGATCTTATTGATCCAACTGATGCCATTTTTTGTCAGTTCAGTTTGCAGGAAATAATACCTCATAAGTAAAAGTTTTTGATTAAGGTAAAATAAAGCAGCATGGTGCAGGCTATTTTTTGTTAGTGGTCATTTTTTCAAATATAATGAAATGTTAAACTATACTGTCATCTGAATAAATAAAAAACGCAGAACCTATATGAGCTGAGGTGACTGGGAAAATTTTTTTGCAGAATTATAATGTTGAAAAAAGTAACCTAATTATAAGGTTCGCATCGTTTAAATTGACTTATTGTTTTCTGCATTTGAAGTATATCAATGGGTAGAGACTATTAACTATTATCGTAACTTCATATTCCGATTCATTTAGTGTCGATTTAAATTATCTCCGTATGGCAACATATAATCTCACCGTCAACGAAAAATCATACACTATCGATGCAGCGCCTGATATGCCTTTGCTTTGGGCCATCCGCGATCTGGTTGGATTAAAGGGAACCAAGTTTGGTTGTGGTATGGCTTTGTGCGGCGCGTGCACTGTTCATTTGGACGGCAGCCCGACCAGGTCATGCCAGATTCCATTAAGCATATTGAGACCCGGGCAAAAGATTACCACCATTGAAGGTATCTCAAAAAATGTGGATCATGTAATTCAAAAAGCATGGATTGAGCACCAGGTGCCTCAATGCGGCTATTGCCAATCAGGGCAGATCATGTCTGCAGTAGCATTGTTGGCATCCAATCCCAACCCAAGCGATGAAGACATAGATACTTACCTGTCGGGAAACATTTGCAGATGCGGCACCTATCCGCGTATCAGGAAGGCAATACATGCCGCAGCCAGGATGGCGGCTGCCAAAGGATGATTTGTGCGGATTCAATTATTGATTTGAACCATTTCATTTGTACTATTAAATAGAAAAAAATGACAGTAATTTCAAGGCGCAATTTTCTAAAGGCTTCCGGAAGTGCTACCATTGGTTTATGGATTGGTATTTCCATGCTGGATGGTTGCGTTACCAAAAAATCTGTTGCGGGTGCAAAGAACTTTACACCTTATATTTTGGTAGATAGTGATAACAACATCACCATATATAATATAAAGCCCGAACTGGGCCAGGGTACTTTTCAATCCATCCCTTCTTTGATTGCAGAAGAATTTGAAGTAACGCTGGATGCAATAAAAATCCTGAATTCAAACGGAGAAAAAGTATTGGGACCCCATCAAAGCGCCGGTGGCAGTTCATCGGTACGGGGCAGCTATAATGATTTGAGAAAAGTGGGCGCTTCCGCAAAAGAAATGTTTATTGCAGCCGCAGCAACAAAGTGGGGCGTAAATGTTTCGGATTGCTATGCGGAAAACGGAAAAGTTTTTAATAAATCTTCCCATAAAAGCTTCACATACGGCGACCTGGTGGAAGAGGCGTCGGGGCTGGACGTTCCTAAAGACCCGAAGCTGAAAGATCCGAAAGATTTTAAAATACTGGGAAAACCGGTACCCAGACCTGATATACCAATGAAAGTAGGCGGTACAGCGCAATTTGGTATTGATGCGGCGGTTCCCGGTATGGTATATGCATCTGTGCAACGTTGCCCGGTAATTGGAGGAACCTTAAAGAGCTTTGATGCAGCCGATGCAATGAAAGTTCCCGGTGTATTGAAGGTAGTGGAAGCAGAAAGAAAAGTAGGCAAATATAGCTATGTGGGTGTAGCAGTAGTTGCCGATAATTATTGGGCTGCATTAAAAGGGCGCAAAGCATTACGCATTGAGTGGGATACGAAGGGTTATGAAAAATTCAATTCCGCTGATTATGAAAATAAATTGCGATCGCTTGCTGAAGAAGATGGCCTGGTTGATAAACAAATCGGTTCTGTGACCAGTGTTCATGCTTCATCTGCAAATACATGCGAAGCATTATATGAAACGCCCGTGGCAGCGCACAGCACTATGGAACCTATTAATTGTACCGTTCATGTGCAGGGGGATAAAGTAGATTTATGGACTTCTACCCAGGTACCCAGTTCAGTTACCGGTGAAAGAGACAATAATCTTCCTGCATTGATCGGTCACAGGCCGGAAGATGTGACGTTGCACGCAGCCTTTGTAGGCGGCGGATTTGGCAGAAGATTGTATCTCGATTTTATGGTGGAAGCGGTGAATATTGCGAAGCAGATTGATAAGCCGGTAAAAGTAATCTGGACAAGAGAAGATACCACGCAATTCGGCCCGTTCAGGCCTATGACCTTTTCAAAATTAAAGGGCAGTGTCTCCGGTGAGGGAAAGCTCATTTCATTTGAGCATAAAGTGATCAGCCCTTCCCTGCATGATTCATCCAGCAGCGCTTATGATAAAACAAAAATCGATGGTTCAATGGTAGAAGGTATCGGCGCACAGGATTATGAAATGCCCAACCTTAAAACATCATTCGTATTGGCAGATTATCACGTACCCGTTTGTGCATGGAGATCAGTAACAAGTTCCACACTTGCATTTGCACATGAATGTTTTATTGATGAGCTGGCAAATAAAGCCAAAAAAGATCCTTTCGATTTTAGAATGGAAATGCTGACAAAATCATCCGATACAAAAAGAGTGTTACAAAAGCTAAGAGAAGCCTCGGACTGGGACACGAAATTACCAGCAGGAAAAGGACGGGGAGTAGCGCAATGGTTATTTTTTGCCGGTTTATGCGGACAGGTGGTAGAGGTCAGCTATGTGCAGAACAAAATAAAAGTAGATAAGGTAACCGCAGTAATTGATTTGGGAACTGTAGTAAATCCGGATACTGTAAAAGCCCAGGTAGAAGGCGCTATCATCATGGCGCTCACTGCGGCAAGCAAACCGGGAATTACATTGGCTGACGGTAAAGTGCAGCAAGCCAACTTTGATACAGCGCCTGTATTACGCATAAATGAAGCTCCTCCGGAAATAAATGTGATCGTTCTGGCAGAAGGGGAAGAAAAAATAAAAGGTGTGGGAGAGCCAGGTTTACCTCCGTTTGCACCGGCGCTCGGTAATGCTATCTTTGCTGCGACGGGCAAGCGTATTCGCAAATTGCCGGTTGATCTTACGAATATTTAAATATCAGACCTAACAGGTTTGGCAAAACCTGTTAGGTCTTTTTGTCAGCAACATCTCACGAAAGGAATATTGCGCATTACCGTAGCTTAGCGCAACTTTCCGTGCACGGGAAGTTGCGAAGCCTCAAACCCGTATCGTATGGCAGCTTCAAGCATGTCAATGTTTATATCTTTTATAGCCTTGAACCTGATGCAATATCCGCTCACACTTGCCTTGCCTATTTTTTTACCATAAGTTTTGGCCAGGTATGTCTTATCTTCTAAACCAAGGATGTAAACAGAGATTCCGGTGGTGTTTGCACTCAAACCAATTTGATAAAACTCCCTGGTTGTTCCATCAGCGTATTTTATGGTGTAAAATCCATATCCTATATTAGGATTGGAAACAGTTTTACCTTCGCTGTTTTTACCATCCAAGAACCATAATTTACAGGATGGTGATGCTTGAAGTATGAGCTGGTGCAAGGCCTCCATGTCATTACATTTTGGCCCGGGTTGGCTGGTAATATACTTTTTGATTTGTTCCTGTACGCTCATATAAATTATGGATTGCTTGCTTCAAAGCCTTCAACCATCAATAGCATATCCCTGCATTGTGAAATAATCTATTCTTATTGACATCTTCTAAGTTAACAAACTTATTTTTAATTTGCCGCCATGTTTCCCTGCGCCGCTTGCCGGGAGAAACAAGACTCAGGAAAAATACCAATGTTAACCCCGGCACCGGCAGAACTATAAAATGAAAATATATCAGTATGGAAATTATAAAAGCCGGTACACAACCATCAGGTAAAGGGCCGGAAGACTGGTTTACCGGCAATGTAAGAATTGACCCTTTATTTCAGCCCAATGAATCAAGGCGTGCAGCAGCAGCGCTCGTTACCTTTGAACCGGGTGCAAGAACCGCGTGGCACACGCATCCGCTGGGTCAAACGTTAATTGTTACTTCAGGCGCTGGTTGGGTGCAACGCGAAGGCGGCCCTGTGGAAGAAATTCATCCGGGAGATGTGGTGTGGTTTGCGGCTAATGAAAAACATTGGCATGGCGCCACGGCAACAACAGCAATGACGCATATTGCCATACAGGAAAATCTTAATGGTAAAGTAGTGGAATGGATGGAGAAAGTGAGTGATGAGCAATATAGAAAATAAAGTACAGACCTGACAGGTTTGCAAAACCTGTCAGGTCTCCGCTACATTAAAACTGGCATACCATATCCTGTGCCCGCTAATAGTCATACTGATTCGAAAAACATCATATTGAGCCTATGCTATACTTTTGTTTTACCCCGATTTCTTCTTTTTGTAAATAATTCCGCATTACCGTTCCAACAATTTTTTCGCCAGTCAAAAACCTTCGCGACTGACGTATGTCAGATCTCCTTATCTTTAAGTAATAATAAAAAAATTACCATGCAATATTTTAAAATTTTATTACTTGGCGCCATCGCTATAATGACAATCTCTTTCACAAAGGCGCAGTCTGCAGATGATATCATCAACAGGTATATTGATTCCATCGGCGGAAAAGATAACCTCAGCCATATTACTTCTGTTCATACGCAGGCGTCTGCGTCTATGATGGGCACTGATGCACCGATTGAGACCACTCTCTTAAACGGAAAGGGATACCGGAGCGAAGCGCAATTCAACGGGCAGACGCTGGTACGGGTGTACACGGATAAGGGCGGATGGGCTATCAATCCATTTGAAGGAGGAGGCAATGCACAAGCTATGGACGCTACGGAATACAAGTCAGTAAAAGATGATATTTACGTTGGCGGCTCATTGTACAATTATGCAGTAAACCATACGGGTAAAGCAGATCTGGAAGGTACAGATGGCAATGCTTATAAAATAGTTTACACGGCTCCGGACAGCGCTGCATCTACATTTTACATAGATACCACATCTTATCTGCTTACAAAAATGGTGCGGACAGGATTTATGCAGGGGCAGCAGGTAGATGTGGCAACCTCGCTTTCCGATTATAAAAAAATTGACGGCAATATTGTAGTGCCGTTCACTTTAAATATTGATTTTGGCGGAAATTTTTCAATGACTACCACAGTAAAATCCGTTGATGTAAATAAACCTGTTGATCCGGGTATTTTTGAAATGCCGAAATAAATAATGACCGATGAATACACTGTCGCCGGAAATTTATACACGCATTGTTTCTGCCAAAGTTTTTATTGACAATCACTTTGAGCAGCCGATCCATCTTGAACAGATTTCGGCAAAGGCCTGTTTATCCAAATTTCATTTCCATCGCCTCTTTAAGTCTGTTTATAAAAAAACACCGCATGAATATATTACCGCGAGGCGGCTGGATAAGGCTAAGCAACTCCTGCAAAAAGAAGGTATCAGCATTACGGATGTATGCAACCTGGTAGGCTTTGAAAGTTTGGGTTCATTCAGCCTTTTGTTTAAAAAGCGGCACGGCTTCACGCCACAGTATTACCGTAACATTGCTTATCTGAAAAAGAAGCTTGTACAGGAGCAACCGCGTCA
Organism: uncultured Ginsengibacter sp.; assembly: GCA_964627765.1. Taxonomy (GTDB): domain Bacteria; phylum Bacteroidota; class Bacteroidia; order Chitinophagales; family Chitinophagaceae; genus Ginsengibacter. The sequence continues at coordinate 123,745 of CAZVKO010000029.1, forward strand.
TTTCGTTCCCCATTGCTATATGGAAACATACCATCTTGAGGTATAAAGAAATTATTGCTTCAGGCATAAAAGCAATTTTGAATAAAACTATCCCGGATATTCCGGTTAGCTTCATGCCGTAAAAAATAATTTTATGGTAACGAAACTTTCCCACGCTTCCTTGTTTGTTTCAGATCAAAATAAGGCATACGATTTTTATGTAAATAAACTGGGCTTCAAAGTGCATACGGATGTGCCGATGGACAATGGTTTCCGCTGGCTCACCATCACTCCGCCTGACCAGCCTGATTTGGAAATTCCTCTGCTGACACCGCTGCACGGCGATATGCACTATTCTGAAGAAGTAAGAAATGCTTTTAAAATATTGCTGGATAATGATGCGCTCGGAGCCGGTGTATTATATACTCCTGACTGCAGGGCCACCTACGAAGAGCTGAAAGCAAAAGGCGTAAAATTTAAAGGCGAACCCAGGGAGCAGTTTTATGGTATCGAAGCCATCATCATGGATGGTTGTGGCAACTGGTTCAGTATGACGCAGCCGAAGGAGATGTAGATATAGACAGCTTGTTCCGGAAGTATTCTTTATTACATCGCAACAAGCTGTACAAAGCCTGCCGCAGAAGATTGCAACAGGTTTTTATGCTTTATTTGAACGGAATTTATTTTCTGTAACTCCGGGAACATCCGGTAATGATTAACGGCAAGGCTGCATATAAATAAATGCGTATATTCTTTTTTATATTTCATTATTTCGTACCCTTGCCCATTCATGGTTTTATTGTTGCATTGAAATATGAGTATAACATCATTGTTTGATTTAACCGGTAAAACAGCGCTCGTTACGGGCTGCGACAAAGGAATAGGGAAAGCCTTGGCAAGCGCGTTGTCAGAAGCAGGCGCTGACATCATCGGTGCATCGCGCTCGATAGATGCAGGCAGCGAAATTGAAAAGATGGTAACATCGGCAGGAAGAAAGTTTACACCTCACAAAGTTGATTTAAGTGATCGTGATTCGGTATATAATTTTATTTCAAAAGTAAAAAGCAAAATTCAGCGGGTTGATATTCTGGTAAACAATGCAGGCACCATTTTAAGAAAACCTGTAGTTGAGCACCCTGATGAATATTGGGATAAGGTGATTGAGGTAAATCTCAATTCGCAATTTATTTTAGCGAGGGAGTTTGGCAAAGATATGATCGCTCGCGGCGTTGGTAAAATTGTTTTTACCTGTTCCATGTTATCATACCAGGGCGGCATTAATGTACCGGGTTATACTGCAAGTAAATCAGCCATAGCAGGACTGGTAAAAGCATTTGCAAATGAATGGGCGGCGAAAAGTGTGAATGTAAATGGCATTGCACCCGGCTACATTGCAACAGACAATACCAAAGCTTTGCGTGAAGATGAAGTGCGAAATAAAGCGATACTGGAGCGCATTCCGGCAGGAAGATGGGGGCAGCCGGATGATCTGAAAGGTGCGATTGTATTCTTATGTTCAGCCGCTTCTGATTATGTAAACGGTACAATTATAAATGTAGATGGAGGCTGGATGGCGAGATAATATTCAATGAATAAGATAAAATTATGGAAATAAGATTTCAACATAGCGCTGCGGAAACAAGCAGGATGAATACAGATGAGCTGAGGACCGCCTTTCTTGCGGAGAACCTGATGACCGATGATGTAATAAAATTATATTATACGCATTACGATCGCGTAATTGCCGGCGGAGCAAAACCCGTGAATAAAAAATTAATACTGGAAACGCATCCTGAATTACGGGCTGCTTATTTCCTGGAGCGGCGTGAAATGGGCATCATCAATGTTGGCGGAAAAGGAACCATTCATGCTGATGACAGCTCTTTTGTGCTGGATACTTTAGATTGCTTATACATTGGTAAAGGTGTGCAACGGGTTTCTTTTGAAAGCGCAGATGCAAAGCATCCATCACATTTTTATCTTTTATCCGCTCCCGCGCATCAATTGTATCCTGTTCAATTAGTAACCAGCAAAGATGCAATGCCAACGGATATTGGCAGCAAAGAAACCGCCAATGAAAGAACGATCTATAAATATATCCACGACAAGGGCGCCAGGAGCTGCCAGTTAGTGATGGGGCTTACCATTCTCAAAAGCGGCAGTGTATGGAACACCATGCCGGCGCATACGCATACACGCAGGATGGAAGCTTATTATTATTTTAATTTACAGGAAGACCATCGCATATTTCATTTTATGGGTGAGCCGCAGCAAACCAGGCATATTGCGGTAGCGAATCACCAGGCGGTTTTTTCACCGCCATGGTCTGTACATGCCGGATGCGGCACGGGTAATTATTCATTTATCTGGGGAATGGCAGGAGAAAATTATACTTATACAGACATGGATGTAGTGGAAATAAAAGATCTGCGTTGACCGAATGCTAAATAACAATTTGCCAAAGCTATTCATCTTATGCAATGAGTTTTTTTGTAAAAAATAGCAAATGAAAACAACGATTGTTTTTTTGGTTTTTCTGTATGCAATGTTGCCGGTGGTGAATGCGCAAAAAATCCGGATAAAAAAAATTTTTGCAGATGCAGAACAGCAACTGAACGTAACCTTGTCAGAAGTGAATGCAGCAAGAAAAAACGATACTACAATTGTTGCGGCGCGTTCACTTGAAAATGGTGAAATCAAATTCGTTTCTTCGGACGACTGGACCGCAGGATTTTTTGCGGGAGAACTGTGGCTGCTTTACAAATATTCTCATAAAAACGAATGGAGAACTGCGGCAGAAAAATATACTGCGCTTATGCAACGCGAGCAGTGGAATGCTACCACGCACGACATGGGGTTTAAAATGTATACCAGCTATGGAAACGGATACCTGTTAACCAACAATACAGCGTACAAAAAAATAATCATCCGGTCTGCAAAGACTTTGTCTGAGAGATTCAATCCGAAAGTTGGCTGCATCCGTTCGTGGGATCATACGAAGAAAAACTGGGAGTATCCTGTCATCATAGACAATATGATGAACCTGGAATTATTATTCGCTGCAACAAAGCTCACAGGCGATTCGTCTTTTTATCGTATAGCGGTGACCCATGCCAATACTACGATGAAGAATCATTACCGCGCAGATTATAGTTGCTATCATGTACTGGATTATGATACCACGACCGGTAAAGTGCTGCACAAAACAACACAGCAGGGATATGCTGACGCATCTGCATGGGCGCGCGGGCAGTCGTGGGGTTTGTATGGATTTACGATGTGCTATCGATACACAAAAGATCCGCGCTATATGAAGCAGGCGGAGCATATTGCCTCGTTTATTTTAAATAATCCGCATTTGCCGGAAGATAAGATACCGTACTGGGATTATGATGCACCCGGCATTCCCGATGAGCCGAGAGATGCTGCTGCTGCTGCAATAATGGCTTCAGCGTTGTATGAATTATCTTCTTATAGTAAAAATCATGACGCCTATATTTCTGCAGCGGATAAGATATTGGAAAACCTTACCCGTCACTATCGTTCGGCGGCCGGTGAGAACAACGGCTTTATTTTATTGCACAGTACCGGCTCCAAACCTGACGATAGTGAAATAGATGTGCCGATCATCTATGCGGATTATTATTACCTCGAAGCCTTGTTGCGAAAGAATAGAATTGAAAAATAAAATCGTTGTATAAATATGAAAAAAGTATTTGCAATATTAATCGTGCTTTTTATCGCATTCAATATAAATGCAGGTGCACAAGCGACAGCTAATAAGCAAACAGGAACAAAGCAAAAATCCGAAGAATGGTTTAAGAAGAAAGCGTGGCTGCACGGGCTGCATCTTAAGCCGGATGCCCATATCAATAAAGAAGAGCTTGCGAGGCAATATCATTTAAATCAAAAATATTGGGATGAGGCTTTTGCCTTTTTACGTGATCATGATTTAAAGACATTGGCTGCGGGAAAATATCCCATTGATGGCGACAAGGTTTTTGCCATCATAACGGAAGACAGCACAAAAGATTTAGCCAACACCAAATGGGAATCCCACCGCAAGTATATCGATTTGCAGTGTGTAATTACAGGTAAGGAAAAAATGGGCCGGTATCCTGTTGCGAAGGCAAAGGTTATCAATCCTTATAATGAAGAAAAGGATATTGCCAACTATGAAGCGCCGGGAGAATTCTTTATTGTACCTGCGGGCACATTTATGATCTTTTTTCCGGCAGATGCACACCGGCCTAATATTACACCGGAAAATAGAAAATATCTGGAGAAAAAGATTGTGATTAAGGTGAGGACCGGACAGTAGGACCTAAGACCTAACAGGTTTCAAAAACCTGTCAGGTCTGCAGTTTAATACACTGACTTTGGCCTGTCTTCCTCATTTGCTCCATAATTTTTATCCGGTGTTTTTCCCATGAAGAATTTTAATATGCCGCCATTCATGATATCCTCGTACATGATGTATGTTTTCGGGTATGCCTTTCCGTTATATTCTACTTTTTGAATATAAATATTTTCAGGGCTGTTGTTTACTGTTTCTACGGTAAAGGTTTTATTATGACGGACTTTTATAGTGGCTTTATCAAACAGCGGGCTTCCGAAAACATACGCACCATTGGCAGGGAATACCGGGTACATGCCCGTCGATGATAAAATATACCATGCACTCATTTGCCCGCAATCATCATTGCCGCTCATGCCTTCATCAGGACTGGCCTTGTATAAATTGTTCATGATGAATCTCGCTTTCCCGGCTGTTTTCCATTGCGTGCCTGCATAAGGATATAAATAAATAGTGGCATGGCTCGGCTCGTCGCCATGCGCATATTGCCCGATCAGCCCTGCAATATCCGGTGGCGCATTCGGGTCCGGAGCGGAAGGAACTACGAATAATGAATCGAGCTTGGTATTAAATTTATCATCGCCGCCTAATAATTTAATGAGGCCTTCCACATCTTCGGGCACGAGCCAGAGATATTGCCATGCGTTGCCTTCGCTGTAGGCATCGCTTTCGGGGCTGGATGATTTTGTAGGACTGAATGCAGCAGTAAATCCGCCATTGGCCAATCGCCCGCGCATAAACCCGACAGAAGGATCGAAGTATTGCTGATAATTGTGGAAACGTTTATTGAAATAATCGTAGTCATCGGTACGGCCCGCTTTCTTTTCCATTAAGGCAGCGCTTGCGCTGGATACTGCATATTCCAATGCATTCGCCACAGACTCACCCATGCTGTCGCAGGGTATGTAATGAAATAGCTGGTCATATTTCAGGCCGCGGTCATTTTTGTCCATTGAATTTTTTATTGCTTCAAAAGCCAGCGCAGTATCATATTTTTTAAACCCTTTTACATACGCTTCAGCCAGCACCTGCACGCTGCTGAGCCCGGGCATGCAATTGGTTTCGCAACCTTCGAGATGCCACACAGGAAGTTTTCCCTGCTGCCGGTAGATGGCCAAAAAGGACTGTATGAAATCATTTACTCTTTCCGGCTGTATGATAGTGTAAAGAGGGTTCAGGGCACGATAGGTATCCCACAATGAAAACACCGTATAATTTTCAAACGGTGCATGATGATAAACTTTCTTATCTGTGCCCAGGTAATCACCATTATCATCATTGTACAATGACGGATCGATCATGGTATGATACATGGCAGTATAGAATATTTTTTTCTGAACAGCATCTTTTGTCTGAATGGTGATCTTTGACAATTCATTATTCCATTTCTGGTCAGCTTTAGCTGCAACGGCATTGAAATTCCAGCCGGGGATTTCGGCATTAATGTTCGCCAGCGCATTACCGGAGCTTACCGGAGATATGCCTACTTTTAATTCAACATCACCACTAAAATTTTTAAAACTGATCAAACCTTTAATACCGTTACCACTCCCGCTCTTTCCATTCAGCAAATCAGAATTATTATATACTTTGAAATCAATAACGGGTCTTGAAATTTTGATAGCAAAATAGATTCGCTGATCGTCTGCCCATCCCGTTGAAAAACGATAGCCTTTGATAGTAGTAGGATCTGTCAATTCAATGTAAGTATGAGTGGCGCTATCACTGATTCCGTTTTTCAGATCGATGATGATACGGGCATCACTATGGGCAGGAAAATGATAATGATGGTAGCCTGCGCGTTCGCTTGCGGTGAGCTTTACATCAACTCCGTTATCCAGTTTTACAGAATAAAAACCGGGCTTTACCTTTTCGTGGTTATGTGAAAATTTCGAACCGTATCCTGAAGCAGGATTGCGTTGAGAGCCTTTTGAAACTTTTATTGCACCGGTATAAGGCATGATGAGTATATCGCCCAGATCACCTACCCCCGTACCGCTTAAATGCAAATGGCCAAAGCCAACGATGAGGCTGTCAGAATAATGATAACCGGAACACCAGTCCCAGCCTTTAAAAATATTATCCGGTCCCAGCTGTACGGCACCGAACGGAACATTGGCGCCTACAAATACATGTCCGTGGCCACCGGCCCCAATCATAGGGTCAACAAATGAGGTAAGTTGCTGGGCTTTCAATGATGGATCCGTGAGTGCTGTGAATAGTATCAGCAGCATTTGCAACCGGTAGCATCGCCGAAATTTTTTTGAAACTAAAGTTTGATTAATACGCATGGTATGGTATACTGATTTAAATGCTGCAAGATAGGCGAAGAATACCGAAAGAAACCAACCGGCAGGTGATTGATAAATCGAAGCATAAAAAGGTGAGCCGGTTATCAGCGGCTTCTCAGGATCTATTAAAACAATGGATGCTTGTGGTGCGGGGTTGAAGGAACGGTTTGCACACCATTATGGAAATTCATCTGCAAAGTGAACCTATCCGGCTTTTTATAACTCCTTAGTTGTTACAGCCTGTTCCTGATTGACGGCGACAGATAAAACGAGATAGTAATATCTTAAATGCAATTGAATGAAGCGGACAATACGCCTGGTTTATGCTTTGATACCTTTTACGACATGAGCCTTGCCATTACCAAAATTTATTTCGCCGCCCCAAACGTCTTTCATCCCGTTTTGCTGAAACCATTTTTTGACCGTTTCCACTTTTTGAGGCTGATCGTATTTGGGGCTGAACATATCAAAGGTATCGAGAATGCACCACTCACGCAGTTCCTCCTGGCTCAGGTCTTTCGGAAGTGTATTTTTTATGTCGCATATTGGAATAAAGCGATTCACTATCCGGCCAATTCCGATCTTGTTGAAAAATGTAGTCAGCCTGATCATCCAATCCACATTCTTTTCAATTTTCATCAACAACTTTTCGTTGCTCCATTTTTTAGTGACAGGCCTGAAAAGGTATTTCGCATGAATTTTTGTCCACCAGCCACGCACACAATAGAAATCCACAATTACTTCACCTCCCGGTTTTGCCATTTCAATTAAAGACTTCACTGTTTTCCTCACATCGGGCGTGTGCTGGATGACTCCAAAGCAAAACACTTTGTCGAACTGTGCCGGTGCAAACGGCATTTCATACACGCTTGCCTGGAAAAGATGCAGCCTTTCGTTCGGGCCATTGTTTTTATAATTTGCCTCCACCGCATTGCTGTAATCGATACTATACAGATTTGCTTTGGTATGGTTAAGTATTACCTGGGTAAATCGCCCGGCTCCGCTTCCTGCTTCGAGAATATTTTTTCCCTCCAGATTTTCTTTATCCCAACCGGTTACGGCAAACAGCCTTGTGTAACTTTGCCGGCTCATTTTTCTTGCCTGGTCGATTTGGGTCTTTACAAATTTGTTCCATTGAAAGCCAAAGCTTTCAGTATAGTTGGGCTCGCTTACGATCCGGCAGGCGCCGCCTCTGAACGGAAAAAAATTTGAAAAACGATCCAGAAATCCTCCGTTTGTTGCGTTTAGCTGATCGCGGTTAACGGGATTAATCAGGGTTATGCTCTGGGCCATGGTTATAATTTGCATTTTGATAATAACGTTGTATATTAATTTTTCTTGTACACGTCTAATGCAATTTTCCTAACAGAAAAACCACTTTTCTGAAAATATATCCAATCCGTAAAGGAATTTTTATGGTATCCTGCCGGTATAACTACCTTGGTTCATGTCTGCACGAACCGAAAGATGAGAGAAAATATGAAATGAGAAATATGAAAACAATGGATAAGCTGGTGGAGACATGAACCACGGCGGAAAGAAATGGTTCGTGGGGACACGAACCAGGGAGTGAGCTTTTGATATAAAAAATGGATTAGTAATTTTTATTGGAGTAAATAACAAGGTGATAAAAATGGATAGCGTGGGATATGAAAAAATTATGCGTTTCATTTCTTCAGACCCAATGACACATGCTAGAGTAGAATGGTCTCCATATAACTTTTGCCGCAATAATCCAATTCATAATGTTGACCCGACAGGTGGTTTAGACCATCCAATATATGATCAGGAAGGGACACTTCTTGGTACAGATGACCAAGGGTTACAAGGCAAAGCAATTGTAATGAATGCGGCAAATTTCAAACAGGGAATGAAACAGGAAGACGCTTTGAAAAATAACTTAGGATATGCAGGATTAAAAGATGATAAAGCATTAACTAAGTTTAATGCAAGTTATAATAGTTTGCCAAGCAGACCTGATTATGATGGTAAGTTGACATTAAGCGAAGCAAATGATTGGTATAGAACGAGTGGAGGCAAACCTTTATATGTTGATTTAGCCCAAATAGATTTTAGTACTACTACTAAATCTGATGTTAGTTTTAACGCTGATGGAAAAACAGGCTATGTTAATCTCTTTTTGACACAGTCTCCCTTATCTGAAATGATGGATGGAGGAGGTAATGTTTATGGTTCAATAAAAATTGCCGTTTCTAATAATTTAGCTGTTACATCTCCTAGTGGCTATCATGATGTATATGATTTTGACCAAAAGCCATGGGGTCTTAACCCAGAGAGGTGGTTGCGAAATATTGGAACAAAAATCGGAGAATGGCAAGCAGGAAAAGGTACTCCTTACGATATTTATTTTTATGGAAGTAATCATTTACAAACTGTTACAGATGCAGATATAATGGGTGCAAAATAATGATAACAAAGAAAATGATATTACTATTTTTAATTGTTGCTGTATGTTCTTGTAATTTCAGTGATGAAGTAAGAGAATTAAAAGGTGGGTGGAAGTTTGTTAGTGAGAGTAAGCACGATAAAGCAATTGATGGCGGAGATATGCATATTCCTTGCGAGGTGCTTCAGTACGGAGATAATGATAATTTTATCATTGCAAAACAAAAGCCGACTGACGATTGTTTTTTAGGAAAGGATACGTCCGTTTATAAAGACGGTAGGGATAAAATATACTATTGGCTTATTGTAAAGAAACAAAAGCTTTTGTTAGGTCCATTGGACGAGCTGGAATTTATACAAGCAAGAAGAAAATATGAAGTCCCTGACGAACTTAAATTAGAATCTGTTTATTAATTATACCAGTGGTGCTAAGTGCCTAAAATTTTTATTCCGATATTATTTATGCTTAGTATCTCAAATACCTGTAATTAACGGACGAACGAAAACGTTGAAATAAAATTTATTGTAGATACTCTTACAAAAGGTGGCGTTAGCAATTGGTATGAAATACAAAAACAATTTATTAATTCGGATTGCAACAGAGAGAAAAAATATGCTTCTGCTTATTTATGCATTAATAAATTTGCAAAAAATACAGTTTGGATTATTAGTCCTTGTATTAAAAACAGCTATAAACAATTTTCGGCGGCAGCATTATTTACAGATGACAATGTAAAGATTGGAGACACCGTTTTTGTAAATATTCCTAAAGAATATTCTGACAAAATTTATAGAGAAAAAAGATTGTTTGGTACTCTAAAAATCCCGAATGACTAAACTTTACTTCTGCCAACAAGTGTATTGCCAAAATGCAGGCTGACGGAACGTGTCTTTCAACTTTTGTTTTTCACTAATTACCTTGGTTCGTGTCTGCACGAACCGAAAGATGAGAGAAAATATGATATATTTGACAGAAATCGTCAACAGAAGAAATGTCAACAGAAACAATCGGGAACAAACTTCGCAAACTAAGAGAAGAAAATGCGTTGCCACTTCGCAAAGTGGCTGTATTACTGGACATTGATGTTGCCATTCTTAGTAAAATGGAAAGAAGTGAAAGACCTCTGACAAAAGAAATCGTCACACAACTTGCAAAAATTTACAAACACGATAGAGAAGAATTGCTTGTGCTTTATTTAAGCCAGAAAATTGTAAAAGAAATAGGTGAAGAAGATTTAGCCATTCAAGCCATGCATGTAGCGGAAGAACAAATTAAATATCAAAGAAAGAAACACAAATGAATTTGACTAAAAATAAAAAAATACTCAAACCTTGCCCAATACTTGAAGAGGGAGACGATGTAAAAATTTGGGAGAATGGTGAACAACTTTCCCTTATCAACTTTAATAAGTTTAAAAAACAAACAGAGAAAAAAAAGAAAGCCCAGAAAGTCGTTTTGAATGGGCATGAGCTTAATGACTTAAGCGGAAGTGAATGGACATTGCACGGAAAAAGTGTACAGACGTTTAACAGTCCAATAACGGAGAAAAGAAGAAAGCATGGAGCTGCTTTTCCAATAGCATTGGCAAAGCATTTTATAAAAATTTATTCAAAACTGGATGATACAATATTTGACCCTTTTGCAGGCGTTGGAACGACGCTTGACGCTGCAAATATTTTGCATCGGCACTCAATTGGAATTGAATTGAATCATGACTTCATAAAACTTTTCAATCAAGGTATTGACCCGAAAGACGGCAGAGCAAATCATAATTATAGAAGAATAGTAATTGAAGATTCAGCGATGAATGTTTCAAAGCATTTACCTGATAATTCAGTAGATTTTATACTGACTTCACCGCCGTATGCAAACTTGCTTAACAAGATTCGTGAAAATTTTGCAGACAAAGATTTCAATGGAAACACTTACAAGAACCAGAGTAGGAAGTTAGCGAAACCCTATTCTAAACATGAGGAAGATATAGGAAACGTTTCTTATGAAGATTATTTGATTAAAATGCAAGAATTATTTTCATTACTTTTCAAAATTGCAAAAGAAGGAACTTATAATGTGTGGGTCGTACGGGATTACAGAGACATGGAAAATAATATTCCTTATATAAGCTTGCACAGTGACCTAACGCAAGTTGCACAAAAGACAGGATGGAAAATGTGGGATATGATTATTTGGGACCAGTCTAACCAACGAAAGCTTGTTCGACTTGGTGGAAATAAATCAAGAAGATATTATTTCAACATCGGACATTCTTTTATTCTTGTATTCAGAAAAAACATTAAAGGCGAAAAATTCTAATGATAGTAAACAACCAAAATAATAAAAGCACTTACTATACTCATGGATTCCATCCATATCCTGCAAAATATACTCCTCAACTTGTGAACAAGTTTTTCAACTTGTATTGCAAGCGTGGTTTTAAAATACTTGACCCATTTTGCGGAAGCGGAACTACAGTAGTTGAAGGTATTTTAAATGGGATGGATTCTGTTGGAATTGACTTAAATCCCATTGCATACTTAATATCAAAAGCTAAGTCAAATTGTTATTCAATTGAAGAAATAAATTACATCCGTAAATTCATTTCGGATTTACAACCGCAACCAACCAACGGTTTATTTTCAAATAACAATAAAAAAGTAAATGGAACAATCTTAATTCCTGAATTTCCAAATCGTGACCATTGGTTTCAAAGGAATGTTTCATTCGAGTTAGCGGAGTTAAAAAAGAAAATTGACGAAGTTCAAAATACAAATGTCAAAGACCTTTTGATTTGCGCTTTTTCGAAAATCATCGTTAAAGTTTCAAACCAAGACAGTGAAGTAAGATACACGGCAAAAAATAAAAATCATCAAGACGGTGTTGTGTTTGCTAACTTCATAAACACAGTTTCAAGTTATCTTGACATTTTAAGTTCAAACGAGCATTTGATTTCTGGTAAAGCAGAAATTTTTAATGCCGATACATACGAAATTTTAAAAAACTTTCCCGACAACAACTTTGATTTTGTAATTACTTCGCCACCATATATAAATACATTCGACTACTATCTTTATCACAAGATGCGTATGTTTTGGTTAGGCTACGACCATAGACCAGTAAGACAAAAAGAAATTGGCAACCACCACAGGATTGACACAAAGAAATTTGAAGTTGCTAAGACAGAATATATCGAGTCAATGACTCAAATAATGAATGAACTTTCAAGAGTTTCAAAACCCAATTCATATTTTGTAATGGTAATTGGTGACGGTATTGTTGATGGTATAACTATCGATATGAGCAATGTCATTGCAGAAATTTGTGAGAATTGTAATTACGAAATTGAAAAAGTGGAAAGTATAAATCTTTCTGACATCACACGTTCTTTCAATCGCAAATTTTCTAATGCTCCAAAGAAAGAGCATAATATCACATTGAAAAATAAAAAATGAATACCTCGATATGCTTTACACTGACAATTTAGAAGAAATTATTTTTCATCGTCATGAAATGTTTCCCACAGATGAATTGATTGTAGTATCGGGCTATGTTGGACCAAGACCAATCCATCGTTTGCAAACACTCCCTTTTCACTCAAGGGTTATTTATGGCATGTATGGTGCAGAAGGGATTCAACTACCACTTCACAACTCTTTGACAGGCTTACAAAATGCAATTGAAAATATAGATATCTTTTATTCAAATCTTCCTGTGCATTCAAAATGTTATGCATGGCGTAGCAGAGGGCAAATTGTTCATGCATTAGTTGGTTCAGCAAATTTTTCGAGCAATGGGTTGACAACACCTTTCAGAGAAATTTTAGCAGAAACTACTCATGACACATTCAACCCATTAAATGATTACATCACAAGAATATTAAACAATTCCATTTCTTGTCTTGAAGTAGAAGCCGAACAAATTGCCGAACAAGTTGCGACTGCTGAAACGGTTTGTTACCTTTCTCTCCTTGCAAAAAATGGTGAGGTACAAAATGCAGCGGGTTTAAATTGGGGACAAAGTGCAAGAGGGCATATAACTCGCAATGATGCTTATATAAAAATCCGCATCCAGGATATTTTGCAATTCCCTGATTTGTTTCCACCTAAACAGCTTTCACCAACGCAACAAGATGGAAGAGGAAGACCGCAAAGACACAATGATAAAATAGATATTATTTGGGATGACGGAACAAATATGGAAGGAATTTTCTTTGGCAATCAGTACATAGGCAATGTTCTTTATCCAAAACAAGTTGGTTCGTTTCCTGCATACAGTGAAATGGGAAGATACTTTAGACAAAGATTGAGAGTACCACTTGGACAACCGATACGCAGACATCATCTTGATAGGTATGGAAGAACTAATGTTGGTGTTTCGCTTCTAAGTGAAGGCATTTACAAATTTGATTTTTCTGTTTAAGTCCACACACCAAGTCAGCCACATTTGCAGGCGCACAAACCAAAACACAAAAGCCAACCTGCAAGAGCCTGCCCTGTTCCGATGTAAGCTTCGTTTAGTGTTATTGGTCTTAAATTTTCAACTACCTTGGTTCATGTCCGCACGAACCGAAAGATGAGAGAAAATATGAAATGAGAAATATGAAAACAATGGATAAGCTGGTGGAGACATGAACCACGGCGGAAAGAAATGGTTCGTGGGGACACGAACCAGGGAGTGAGATTCAGCAATAGTTTATAACTGCTATGGTTCGTGTCCGCACGAACCAAAAGAGGAAAGAGAATGTGAAATGAGAGTAATGAAATGAACATGAAAACTCCCGCCTGCGCAAAGCTGTGGCTGTTGTATGCTATCGGACACACCTTAACATTCAAACGAAACTTTATGATGAAAAAAATAACTTCATTTGCAATCTTTTTTAGTTTGACAGTAATCAAAGTGCAGGCACAGTCAGACACTTCGCATATTCATATTACAAAGAACTTCAAACAAGAAAACTTAACACGTGCCGACACAGCATACAAATACGAATACCTTTTTGAAAATGCTTATAGAGAAATCAAGCAAATGCTTGATGGCAAAGAAACAATTAGTTTTAAAAGAGCAATCTTTTTGACAGAAAACGCGTATAACGAAGGACAGCTTAATGAGCAGTGGTACAATAATAAAATTGACAGCATCGAAAAAATTTGCAAATACATGGTTGCAGAAAAAGGCTTGACTGGAAAACCCACATCAGGCAATTGGGCAATCTTTGGCTACATGACACAGCCAATACCATATAATAATAATCAGCCTTATTCTTACGACATGGACAATTTCACTTCTGAAAACCCCAAGAGCCAGTTAGTTTATTATCTGCTCAAAGATAAAAAGGGAACTTGCCATTCATTGCCATTGTTGTATTTATTACTTGCCCAAGACTTGAATGCTGAAGCCTATTTGGTTTTAGCGCCAATGCACCTTTTTATAAAGCATAAAGACCAATATGGAGAATGGTGGAACTTAGAACTTACTGGCGGCGGTTACTCAAGAACATCTTTTATTGTTGAAAGTTTTAAGATAACAGACAAACAAATTGAAAGCGGCTACTATATGAAAATGCTCAACAAAAAACAAACGCTGGCTTATTTCTTAGAAGATTTACGAAGCTATTACGAAGAAAAAACAAATGGTGTTTATTGGGACGTTTTCAATTTAAAAGTTGCAGACTTAGGTTTAAAGTATTTGCCTGCGAGCGAACATTTGCTTGCAAAAGCTGATGTTGTAAAATACAAATTAGATAAAGAAATGGCAAATGTTGGGATTAAAGATTATTCAAAAATATCACCTTACCCAAATCTTATGAAACAATACAAAATATTATTAAATTTAAACCATCAAATTGAAGCAACAGGATATAAACCCGTTTCAGAAGAGTGGTATAAATCAATGGTAGAGCAGGCTTTTAAAACCAAAACTAAATGACAATTAATTTTACAATATGCAAAAGACAATCTTAATCTCAGTTTTGTTTTGTGCATCTGCATCGTTTGCGCAAACACCTTTTGATAGTTTTGACACAACACTTAGAAATGTTCCTGTTTTTAAGTCAGATAAACCGCAGGTGTTTCGTCTTGAAGTAGAAGGAACAAATACTGAGACACGGTACTTAATATTAGATGTTGATAATGCAACATTAGCATTTTACAATGCTAAAGATTCCTTGATTGCTAAATCACAATTGAAACCCAATGAAGTAAAATTTTTGAGTGTTGACCCACTTTCAAAAAAATATCCAGAATTAACGCCTTATCAGTTTGCATCCAATACACCAATTCAAGGCATTGATTTAGATGGTAAAGAAATATATTTAACAACAAGTGGTGAGTTACTTGGAAGTTTTGGAAAATCGACTTCACTTAGAATTGTAACTGATGCTAATGTACAAGCACAAATAAAAGCAGATGTGTCAGCAGGCTTAACTCAAAATAACAAAAATTATAATTCTTACCACACTTCTATTACGACATTGAATACTACGATTAATATGCTTGATAAAGCAGAAGCAACAACAAAAGCAGAGGGGTTTTCAGCAGTTGTATCGTCTAAAGACAATGTTCAACAAGGAACTACAGGGTTAGCAAGATTAAGTCGAGAAGCAACAGGGAATTATATGATTACTCCTGAAGGTTTGCCTAATGTTACTCCTCCAACTGATCCGAATGACAATCAGAATACAACAATAATTCACTCACATCCTCTAAATGCCTTCGCTTATTCAAATGCAACAAACACATTTAGTATGCTTCCGTATGGTACCGATATTCGAACCTCATCTCTATTCGGTAGTACACCAGAAGAACAAACCGCATATAACGCCAATGTAACAATATCTCCATCGCCAACAGATGTGAGCAATACGCTAAATGCGAAAGGGTACAATTGGATATTAATTGGAAACATTAGCCCGATTACCTATAATTCAACAACAGGTGCATTATCGCCCGGTACGTCAGGTGCTGTTTTTTATCAAGGAAATATTAGCAACGAAAGTTTTAGACTTAATAAAGCAGACTTAAATAATTTAAGCAAACAAGCAACTTTACAAACAGTTGCTAAAATTTTATCTAATTATCTTAATAGACCTCAATAAATAATGAAACTTGCTTATTTTCTTTTTCTTTTAATTTTATCTCTTGCTACTAATGCGCAAGAAAATAACAATTTGGATAAAAGAGAGATTTTTTTCTATGTTTTTGATAGTTCAGTTTCAAATAAGGAAGTTGTTACAAAATCATTAGGAAGAAATTCTGACTCACTTTTAATTAAAGACATTTCTTTTCTCACAGAAAAACAGAGCGGTTCGACCGATACCATTATATGTAAGTATAGCAACAACACAATTTTTTTTACAAGAATAGACACGCTACAAAATAAAATCTCTCAAATTAATCTTTCAGTAAAATTTTGTCTTTCAATTAAAAACAAACATTTTATTGAGAGGCTAACATTTCCTTACAAACCCATATTCGAGCAAACAAACGCGACTTCAAATATTTCAATTTCATTTGAACGCAAAAGAAACAATTTATATCGGATAAGTATTTCAAAGTTGGATTATCCATTTATTGTATCAACTTATTATCTGCCATCTGAGATTATTGGACTATATCAAAAATTAAGGCCATAAAAAAAATACCAATAGCAGGCCTTGAAGAAGCATAGCACACAACAAGTGCATTGACAATATGGCGGGGCGACATAATAACAATGAGCAGCAGTAATTCTAATCATCTGTTGTTCGGGCTGGACGTTATAAATTTAGCTGCGATGCAAATCAACAACTGTATATCTTTGTTTAGCTTCAGTTGTAGGCAGACGGAACAAAGAATGTCGCCCTACCGCCAAACCGAAACCGTTGACAGTAAATTATCAGCTATGAGTTCAAAATCATTCTTTGCCGTTTTTTTCCCTGTACTATTTTTTTCGTGCACCTCCTCGCCGGAGCATGAGCAAAAACCGGATGTGCTGGCTTCTCATATGGACACAACAATAAATCCCGGCGATGATTTTTTTGCGTATGCCAATGGCGGATGGATTAAGAAAAACCCGATTCCGGCAGATGAAACCGGTTGGGGAATATTCCAGCTGGTGCCGAATGAAACTTTACAGCGGCTCCATGACATAAATGTTGAAGCGGCGGCTATGAATGCAACTAAGGGGACTGCGGAACAAAAAATAGGCGATTACTGGAAGGCGGCAATGGATTCAGCAGGGATCGGGCAACAGGGCATTAAACCGTTGCAACCCTACCTGGATACTATTGCAGCCATACATGATGCATCGACATTACAAAACACCATGGCTGCACTGGACCGGATCGGCGTGGGTAGCGCTTTTGCTTTATATGTCGGCCAGGATGCAAAGAACAGTACGGCAGAGGTATTGCAGATGAGCCAGACGGGTCTTGGCTTGCCGGAAAGGGAATTTTATTTAAAGATGGACAGCACTTCCGTTGCCATTCGTAATGCTTATGTAAAGCATATTGCAAAATATCTTACCATGCTGGGTGGCGATACGGTAAAGGCAGCTGAATCTGCAAAAAATATTTTGGCTTTGGAAACCACCCTGGCTAATGCCAGCCGCAAACTGGAAGATCTTCGCGATCCTTATAAGAACTATCATAAATATGCAGTCAATAACCTGGTAAAAAGTTTTCCCGGAATAGAGTGGATACCCTACCTGACAATTTTTGGTACCCCCGGAGCGGATTCAGTAATAATCGGCCAGCCTGAATATTACAAAAAGCTGGGTGAAGTTTTGCATTCCGCTTCTATAGATACCTGGAAGGATTATTTACGCTATCGCCTTGCGGAAGATTTCTCTGCTGCCTTACCTGATGCATTTGGCAGGGAGGAATTTGCTTTTTCAAAATTATTTTCCGGCGCGCAGGAAAGAAAGCCGAGATGGAAACGGGTAATTAATGAAGAGGAAGGCGCCATGGGTGAACTGCTGGGACAGATATATGTAAAAAAATATTTTAACGATACGGCGAAACAACGATATAGTCAGCTGGTGGAAAACATCCGTACTGCTTTAAAGCACAGAATTGAAAATCTTTCATGGATGAGCGATAGTACCAGGCAAAAAGCGCTGATAAAACTGGCTGCTGTCAATAAAAAAGTAGGTTATCCTGATAAGTGGAAGGATTTTTCATCACTGCAAATTACTCCCGGCAGCTATTTTCAAAACATGATAAATGCAAATATTTTCTGGCATAATTATAACATTAATAAATTAGGGAAGCCGGTAGATAAGACAGAATGGGGTATGTATCCGCAAACATATAATGCATACTACGACGATTCAAGGAACGAGATTGTGTTGCCCGCAGCAGCATTTATTGTTCCAGGGTATAATGATAATGAGATGGATGATGCCGTAGTGTACGGATATATGGCTGCTTCCACTATCGGCCATGAACTGACACATGGTTTTGATGATGAGGGCAGACAATATGATGCAAACGGAAATCTTAGTCCATGGTGGACGCCGGACGATTCTGCAAAGTTTGCGCAGCGCGCCCAGGTGCTGGTAAATCAATTCAGCAAATATGTGGTAGTGGATACTTTCAGGATCAACGGTAAGGCCACATTGGGAGAAAATATTGCCGACCTGGGCGGTGTATTGCTGGGGCTCGATGCATTTAAGCAAACAGAACAATATAAGAAAGGAGAGAAGATTGCGGGCCTGACCCCGGTGCAGCGGTTTTTCCTGGGCTATGCATTGAGCTGGATGGAAAATGAGCGGCCGCAGTTAATGCGCACGCTGGTGCTGGTGGATGTTCATTCTCCCGAAAAATTCCGGGTAAACGGGCCGCTGCCGGATGTGGATGAATTTTACAAAGCTTTTAATGTAAAGCAAGGCGATAAATTATATATACCGGACGGTGAGAGAGCCAGGATCTGGTAACGCAATATTTGTAGTATAAGCTATCCCTTGTTTGGGATAGCTTACTAACTACTATGCCTATACGAAAATAGCTGTGTTTTTGTGAAAGTTCTCTCTCATACCTATGGACGTAATGCCCACGCAAGTCCGTCCGGGCCGCCGATATTGATATGGCCGGTCACAGCCAGCGTTTTCAGATCTACTACAGCAATGTAATTATCGGGTGTGCAGGCTACAAAAGCCCGCGAACCATCCGGATCCATTAAAATACCGGCTGCGCCGTGACCTATCTTTACGCGTTTTATTTCTTTGTGTGAGCCGGCGTCGTAAATAATAAGATCGCCCTGGAAAAGGCTTGAGATGAAAACCCTTTTCCCGTCCGGTGTAAACTTCAGTCGGTTGGCGCCTTGCGCATTTGCATCGATTTTTGCATCCAAAGCTTTTGCTTTCAGGTTAATGATATAGATGTTCCCGTCTTCTGCAGAGGCTGTCCATAGCTCGCTGCTGTCGGGCGAAACATCAAAACCTTCGGCACCCGGTGCAGTTGGTACAATCGTTTGGATCCATTGTTCATGCGGACCAAAGCCCGGCGGCGGTGGTTGCTTATTTCCCTGCTGCCCCATACCAGGCGGAGGGGCCATTCGTCCCGGTTGAATGAGTGTATCTGTCAATATACTTACTGTTCCTGAAGAAACGTTGGTAGTATAAATTCTTTTTGTATTATTGGTAACATAGATCATATGTGTTCTGTCCTGGCCGGTTCCCATGCTCCAGTCAAGTTTGCCGGTTGCGGGATCATAACGTCCAATGGCTTTGGAACCCTCAGCAGTGAACCAGACTTTGCCACCGGCAAATGTAATACCATGAGGTCCCCACAGGGGCCGGGTATCAATATTTTTCAGTGGTTTTTTATTTATAAGATCAAGCACATTGAGCTCATGCAAACTTCCGCCACCATATATAGTTACATAGGCTGTTTTACCATCGGCGGATGCAGTCACTTCATGCGGATCCTCGCCAACAGGCATACGCGCTATAATTTTTAATGCAGCCGGATCAATTATTGCCAGAACATGGTCGGCCTTTGAAAGCGCCAGTAGCGTTTTTCGCGATGCGGTTTGCGCGTTGCTTTCGTTTGTGATTAACCAAAAGGCGATGAGCATGCAGCTGACCACAATCAAACGAAACTGAATGTATTTGAGATTTTTCATCATCAGGAATTTTCTATGGTTATAGAATTTTTGGCGGGATGTAATGCTGGCAAAGTTACGTGCTGTCAGATACTGATTGCAACTGTATTGGTACTTTTTTCGCTCAACGGAACAACAGTAGGTATATCTAACTTGTGTCCATTGGTATTATAGATCACATCATATTTTAAAACCAGGTATTCGCTTTTTTTAGTCGCGCCGGGTATGGCAACATTTTGTTTAATTGCCTCCGCTATAGAAGGATACTGACTCAGAGATTTTGAATCAATATTTTTTTTCCAAACGGCAGTTGCTTCACCCTTGCTGTTTACTTTTTCGACAGTCAAATTGATGCCTGCAACACAGGTGCTATAAAGAGACTGTGTATAGTCATAGCTTTTGTAAACAATA
The DNA here is from genome assembly GCA_964627765.1 of uncultured Ginsengibacter sp. Classification (GTDB taxonomy): domain Bacteria; phylum Bacteroidota; class Bacteroidia; order Chitinophagales; family Chitinophagaceae; genus Ginsengibacter. The sequence continues at coordinate 144,268 of CAZVKO010000029.1, forward strand.
AATGAAATATCTGCAGTGCGGATGGGAGTATAAATACCTTGCTTTAAAAATGAATATTTCCGGGCGAAGGAGAATAATGAAATTACCATTATCACACCGGCCAGAAGCATCACGATTTTCTTTTTCATCGTTGTAAAATTTAATGTTACAGATTTTTTTGCCGGCACAAATTTATAGTGCGGTGGTACGACATAAAATGCAAATGATACCAACGCCGGAGATGTTGCGATGAAAAGGGAAAGGGTTTCGGGAAGGTTTGCTGCTGCTGAAGATTGCAGCAATCAGCCGCCTCTTCCAAACCATGGTGGCATGTTGGTTTTGGTAAATAATTGAATGCAATAAGGACTTTGGGCAATACAGAAGGTTATAAAAAGTAGCGGGATAGCTGATTGTAAATTTTTATTTCTTATCCATTTCTGTGTTCATATCCTTCATCAACCGATAAATGGCTTCCGTCAGCAGCAGTGGTGGCAAGCTGATCACAGCGGTTGTTATACTCATTTTCTGCATGGCCTTTTACCCACCTGAATTTTACTGAATGATTAGATGCAAGCGCTGCATATCTTTCCCACAGGTCGCGGTTTTTTATGTTGCCTTTAAAGCCGGTGGCGATCCACTTTTTCAGCCATCCTTCCATTACGGCTTTTACTACATAGCTGCTATCCGAATGGATAATGAGGTTTAAATTATTTTTCTTTAATGCTTCAAGGGCTGCTATCACAGCCATCAGTTCCATCCGGTTGTTGGTGGTAAGGCGGTATCCTTTGGATATTTCTTTCTTATGACCGCCCCACATAAGCAGGGCCCCGTAGCCTCCTTTACCGGGGTTTCCGCGTGAGGCGCCATCTGTATAAATGTGAACTTCCGACATAGTATATAACAGCAACGGGTAAACGAAATTAATATCCTGCGGTTTGATAGGCAACAGAATCTATCCCCACTCCCGAAGCATTACCGTTGGAGCCTCCCTGCGAAACATAATACCGGAAGGCGAAACGGCCTTTTGCGGGTTTACCGATTCCGGATACGGTTACTATGAATCTTGTCCACTGTGTTGGATAGGCTCCTATATCTGAGTGGATCACGCTGCTGTAAATGAGATTGGGATTTATATCCAACAGGAGATTGGTGAACTTGCCGGGAGAAATTCCGCTGCCTGCATCCACGCTATCAGTGGCAGGGCTGGTTCTTACCTCGAGGCTGTTTCCGAAATCAGTGGTGTCATTTACGCCGTTATACACGTTATAGGCCCTGGTATAAAAAATGATCCTGTCGCCATTTTGCATCCAGATAACCGGTGATACAAGCCAGTTGCTGATAATGCCTTGCTGGGCCGAGGTGGATGTATAATCTGTACCAATGAAGCCTGCATACACTCCGTGATTGGAGTAAGCAGGAAAAAAAGGAATGGGTTCTCCTCCATTCTGCCAGGAGCCTGCTCCCAGCGGGCTGCTCACATTCAAAAATTCCCATCCCCGCGATTGCGCTGCCTTCGCTGTATCGAACTCTTCCACGAATGACTGGTTAGGAACTGCGGGCGTTTGCGGAGCAAATAAACCGGTCTTGTTGCAGGAGAAAGTGAAAAGTGACAATATGCAGAAGATAACAGATAAGATTAAAAAGTTTTTTCCCATGAATTTCCGATATGCATACATAGAAAATGAAGTTAGCGTTTTTTCGAACAATATGCATGCTTTTAACTTTGATCATGACAGGGCTTTATAAGCAGATAATCATGATTTTGTAACCTTCTTGCCCGGTTGACTGATTTGATTTTATTTTTGCCTTAATTTTTCAGGCTGAATATAAAACGTGCTGCAAATGACAGGTGCATTTACTGACCAGGTAGCCATGCTTTTCAATACACCCATTACACTTATACTGGTGTTGCTTGAGATTTACATCAGCGTACGCTACCACAAACACTATTATAATTCAAAGGATACGTGGGCTAATCTTTTCCTGGGTCTTTGTTATGTGCTTACCGATACGCTTAGCAGAGCGGCCGGTATTTTTCTGCTTGCCGTTTTTTACATTCGCGGGCTGCATGTATATGACGCACTTGCAGGTCATTTGGTTTTATACTGGATGGTATTATTACTGGCCGAAGATTTCAGCTATTGGTTCATGCACCTGATGGATCATAAAGTACGTTTCCTCTGGGCCGGTCATATTCATCATCATTCATCAAAAGAATTCAACTTTTCGGTGGGCCTGCGTTCCGCCGTTTTCGAGCCCATTGAAAAGTTCTTCTTTTTTATTCCGCTGGCCTATGCCGGGTTCCGGCCGCTGGATATTGTGCTCGTGTATGTTTTTGCCCAGGGCTGGGGTACGTTTGTACATACACGCACCATTCACAAGATGGGACCTTTGGAATATATTTTTACCACGCCTTCCCACCACCGCGTACATCACGGAAGGAATGTGAAGTACCTGGATAAGAACTATGGAATGTTTCTTATTATCTGGGACAAGATTTTCGGCACATTTACTCCCGAAGACCCGGATGAACCTGTAGAATTCGGAACAATGAAAAACATTGAATACAAAAATTACGCAGATATTGTCTTTAATGAATACCGGTCTATTATAAAAGATGCAAAGCGAAATATTTCTTTCAGGGAAAAGCTCAGATACATTTTTGGCCCTCCGGGCTACAGTCATGACGGTAGTACTAAAACAGCCACAGAAATGCAGCAGCAGGTTCAAAAAAAGACGTAGTGTTATGAAAGGAAAGGATAATCAATAATATTATTGCTTTTACTTTTCAATTCGGGTATTTTCATAGCGGAACTAAAGTATACTTTCAACATTTCCTTTTTTCGCCATACGTATCATTGCTTTGAGATATTACTTAAAAATAAAGCCGCAATAAAAGCTATGGCGACTTGCACTTTATTATCCTGTTTCGTTTATTACTAACCGTTAGTATGAGCACGTTTTATTTAAAATACTTTATTGATTGATAATTTTGAATTGATGCAGGTTGCCATTATTCTTTATAGATATTAATAAAACTTCCTTTGGGAATTGGGATAAGGATAATTGAAGTTGTTGCCCCGCCACAAAACTTTGATTCGACTCATATAGGATGCGGCCATTCAAATCCGTAACTTTCAAAAGCGCATCTGGAAGGCTTGCGGATGCAACAATATTTACAAAATCTCTTGCCGGATTGGGAAAAACAGAAAACTCCACAGCCTTTCCGGTGAAATTAACTGCTTTTACTTCACTGTACGTTACGGAGCCATCTATGTCGGTTTCAGCCAGGCGATAAAAAACAGTATTGGTATTTAACGAGCCGGCGCTTTCATCCGTATACGAATAATTTCTTGCGCTGCTGCTGTTCCCTGCCGCTGCCACTTTTGCAATAGTAGTAAAGCTTTTACCGTCATAGCTTCTTTGAACATTAAAGTAGCTGGAATTTTCCTCCTGCGCTGTTTGCCATTGTAACAACACATTATTTGTTTGTACAGTAGCATTGCATGAAAGAAATTTTACCGGTGCTACTATGTTCCCATATTTGGCAACATACCATTTTCCACTGCCGTTAGTAAACCTGCCGCCTGTATAAACATTTCCAAGAAAATCGGTAGTAACGGCAAATATCCAAAGATTAGCCGCCAGTGAATTAGCGCCTCCTAATTCACTCCATGAAGTACCATTCCAGGAGGCTACATACCAATAATTGGATGCATTTTTAAAAAGGCCTCCGACGTAAATATTATCATATTGATCTTTACTCATGGACGTAATTTCACCTCTTGCCCCCAATGCATCGGTTCCTCCCAACTCAGTCCAGGAAGCGCCATCCCATTTTGCTACATAACTGTAATTGTCACCATTTGTGAAACCACCTGCTGCATATATATTGCCTCCGCCGTCAGTAGTTATTGCTAATATATCATTATTTGCTGCGAGAGCATTTCCGCCCGTACCTACTTCGCTCCAGGAAGTACCATCCCATTTTGCAACATACCTGTTACCGCTGCCATCAGTAAAGTGCCCGGCAGTATATATATTATTTAAACTGTCCCGGTAAACACAGGCAATGTTTGCATTGGCAGCAAGACTATTATTACCACCCAGTTCGCTCCAGGTATTGTTTGACCTGGTCCATTTGGCTACGTAAGCATTTCCACTGCTATTGGTAAAAAATCCGGCTGCATATACATTACCGGATGTGTCTGTGCATAATGAAAATATTTCATTATTGGCGGCCAAAGCATTGGCTCCTCCCAATTCTGCCCAGGTGGTGCCATTCCACTGAGCAACATAGTAATAACCGCTTCCATTTTTAAATAAGCCTGCAGCATATACATTGCCCGATTTATCAACGCAAATTGATTCAATGGTTGCCGTAGCTGTTAAAGAATTAGTATAGCCGGCACCCAATTGGTTCCAGGTAGTCCCGTTAAATTCGGCCACATATTCATATCCTAACGGCTGGGTGAAACTGCCGGCAGCATACACATGGCCGGAAGCATCTGTGCAGATGGCCGAAATGGAATTATTTGCGGAAAGGCTATTGGTTCCGCCCAATTCACTCCATTGCGCGTTTGTTGTCGTATTAATCAGTACAATCGTTAAGAGCAGTGTAAGTTTTTTCATGCATGTAAAGTTTATAATTGAACCAAAGTCCTGTATTGAAGACATTCCTATTTTAGGGGGAAATCGCTTTTAGTATTTTTTTGTAACGATGGATATTAATTAGTTTTATTTCCTGAATTGTATTTTCCGGCTATCATCAATTGATATAAGTGTAGGTACGGGTGAGTGTAGTAGGACCACTTACAATTTTCAGGGTTTGCACCCTTCCATAGCTATCGTAGGCATAAGTAAATGAATAGCTGACACCATTGATACCTTCTGTTTGTATGAGGCTTGTGTTTATTGAACCCAGAAAATTCAGGCCAAATTTTATGGTATTGGGCTTGCCGGTAAATGTGAATGTATAAGTGATGGAAGCTCCTGCAGATGGGGTTTGAACGGTACTGGTGATATTTCCATTGGAGACGGTATTGGTGGTGGAAGCGCCGTTGGGATTGGTTTCGCTGATCATAAAACCATTCCCGTCGTATGTATAAGTGTTCCCCTGATTGTCTGACGTTGCTTGACCTGCATTGTTGAGCGTATAAATCGTGGTGACAGTACCCTGCGTTTTGGTTACTGTTCCGGATCCATAAGAGTAAGATATGGGAGAGGTGCCGTCAGAGATGGTTTCTCCGGTCTGGCGATTCTGGTCATCGTAGGTAAAGGAATAGGTAGTGCTTGCGCCTGTGGAGCTGTTTACATTGGTAAAACCGGAGACCAGATCGCTGTGAGAACCACCATTGTTATTATTGTTATTGTTGTTGCCTGATGATGAGGATTTGCTGCAACCGGTACTTACCATTACATAAGAAAGTAGAATCAACAACAGAAATGTAAAGAAAACCGTCTTCATATATTATTTTTTGAGTTTGGGAAAATTTATATGTCAAAACTGCTTTACTCTTTCAGGGAAATCAATAACTCATATGCGGTATTTTAAGAAAAGCAGCAGCTATATTTTTCCGTATGATACAAATACATGCTGTGCCAGCTCCGGGTTAGATGGATGCAGTTAATCAAATAGGGGAATGCAGAATAAAAAGAACGGGTTTTTAAATCAGCTTATTTTTAATGGCTAAGTGGATGGCTTTTGCCTTTGAAGTTACATGCAGTTTATGGTAAATGTTTGCTATGTGCTTGCGAACAGTATGACTGCTTACAAATAACTTTTCTGCAGTAGTACGATAATCATAACCTTCCACGAGCATGCGTAAAATTTCTATTTCTCTTTCCGACAAATTTGTTTGCGTGACGGTGGCCTGTTTTTCATCAGGGTTTTTATGATCCGGCGTTTGGGCAAGCATGGCGATTGCCTTCCTCGCAATGATGGGGCTCATCGGTGCGCCTTCCAGTTCTGCTACCTGTTGTATCCATTCAATAATCCTGGAAATCTTTTCATCTTTCAACAGGTAACCGCTGGCGCCCGCTTTTATTGCTTCAAATATTTTGTCATCATCATCATATACAGTAAGCATCAGGAACCGGACTTCGGGATAAAGAGTCTTACCAAATTTTACGGCGTCTATTCCATTCATCTCAGGCATTTCAATATCCATCAATACTACTTTCGGCAGATCGTGAAAGGACAATTCTTTCATTTTTTCAAGAAAGTCTTCCCCGTTTACCGCCTTAAGCTTTACCTCTATTTCGTCTGAGGAATTTAACCTGTCTGCAAGCGAAACGAGGTTTTGAGAATTATCATCCACTATGGCGATGGGGATTTTCATTTTTCAGGTGTTATAACAGGATCAAAAGTGATGCTTGTATTTTTTTCGGGCAATAACTCATTTGTAGTATTTCTTTATTTGAATGGCGGTTCCTTTGGCTTCCATTGTATCGATCGAAAGTTTTGCGTTGGCTTCCTGCGCACGATGTTTCATGTTTTTCAATCCATAATGTTCGTCCGGTATTGCCATTGCATTAAAGCCAATGCCATTGTCTTCAATGCGGATAAGAAAATAGTCTTCTCCCGATTCTATCACCAGTTTCAATACAGTGGAATTTGCATGTTTCAGAATGTTGTTAACAGCTTCCTGGCATATTCTGAACAGGTTCAGCATTTCAGTAGGCGTCAGCACTATGTTTTTTTCAATTCTTTCTTGCGGGCTGAATTCAAGCCCCGGCTGTAGGTAGAGCATATTTTGTATGTACACCTTCAGCTTATCGAAAAATTCCTGCAAGGTTATTTCATCTTTATGCAGTGCCCAGATGGTTTCACGAAGATGGATCATGACGTTTTTTGCCGTAGAGTTAATCGCTTTCATCTGTTGGAGTTCTTCTTCCTGGTTCAGCTCTTTATTCTTATCTATGATCCAGTCGATATTGCTGCTGATAAAGCTCAATTGGGCGCCAATATTATCATGGAGATCGCGGCTTATCCGTTCCCTCTCCTGTTGAAGCTCATTTTTTAGCTGAAGCGCCCTGATATTTTTTTGATATTTGCGATTCAGATACTGCCGGACAAATAACATAACCACTACTGCAATAAGGATGATACTGATTGTCTGAAACCACCATGTTCGCCAGAAGGGGGGACCAATGATGATGGTAATCATCCGGATATTTTTCGGATGATCATTATAAGCGTCGCCGGCATATATCTGCAAAATATATTTCCCCGGTTGAAGCAAATACCTGGCATTTCGGGCACCGGTACCTGGCACCCAGTTTTTATCAACGTCCGACATTTTATATTGGTACAGGTATTGTTCCGGGTTCCTTTTTCCGAAGGCAGTGAATTCAAAATAAAGATTGTTGTGATCATAGGGCAGAGAAATCTGCTTCATTACCCAGGGAGCGCTGTTTTTAAAGGGATCTTCGTCATTTACCCTGATAGCAGTAAGAAAAACTTCTGGTGAGTCACTGATATTACTTATTTCATCAGGATAAAAACTATTGATACCATTTACCCCGCCAAAAAACAACTGGCCATCTTCTTCCTGCGTTGCTATATTGGTGTTAAATTCGTTTTCCTGTAAACCATCTTCTTTTTTCAGATGCAGTATGTTATTGTCCGGACTGATTCTTATAATTCCTTTATTGGTGCTGCACCACGTGTTGCCTTTGTTATCAATTGCCAGGGCATAGATATAATCATCCGGTAAGCCCTCCTTTTTACTTAAGGAAGAAATTATTTGACCGCCTGAGTTAAGTTTATATAAGCCATGATTGGTGCCAACATAGATGATATTATTGTAAGTGCTGATCGATCTTATTTCGCCGCAACCGTGAATGGGGATCTTTTTTATTACAGAATAATTAAGTGTATCGCGAAACAACAATTGTTCGCCTGTTCCGCTCAAAATAAAATTATTGTAGCGGCATAATCCTTTTGTGCGATAGGTAAAAAAGAATGCTTTTACCACGGGTGTATTACCTGAAAAATCGATTTGATAGAAGTTTTGGTCTATTGCTAAAAGTTTGCAATTACCGGTTAGTTTGAGTTCTGAGCAATAATATTGTATGTTTGGTTCGATGCTCCCCGACTTATCTGATGAGTCAGCAGATTCAATTTTTATTGGTACCTGCTTTAGCCTGCCTGTAATGGCGTTCCACAAAACGCATGATTTATTAAACCTGGGGAACAATAAATAATCATCCTTAGCCAGGTGAACGATGCCTGTTATGGTTAAAGGTCCCGGGTGCTGCAACGCACCGATTTGTTCAATATGCTGTCGCAATTGTTGCAGTGTGTCAAATACAAGTAAGCCGTCATTCAACGATCCTGCCAATACACGGTTATTTTTTTTATCTACATCAATGCTAGTAATAAAATTGAATTGTTTTTGATTGGAACCATAATAACTGATCGGGTATGTATCGGCAAGCAATTTTACAAATCCTTCATTTCGGGTAACAAGATAGACATTGCCAAAATTGTCGAACCGGATATAACGGATGGCAAAATGTGAAAAAGGCTGATTTTGAAAATTTACCAGCTTTGCTACCGGCTGCATTGTTTCAGTATCAAATTGAAAAAGTTCATTGTTGACGCTCATTAATATTTGATGTCGGATGGTACGTTCAAATGCCACGCCATCCACGTTTCGCCGGTTAACCCCACTTTTAGCAAATGCCCTGAATGCCCTGTTTTCCATGTTTACAACATTGAGTTGGCCTTTTTCGAAGAACATTGACTCATTATTGCCCGACGCATGGAATTCTTCTCCACTGATTTGAATGCCTGGTGGAAGCCGGAATAAACTGGTTGCTACGCCTCTTTTCAGATTCCAACTCAGCAATATTGTGTTTTTAAAACAGATAATTACTTCGTGGTTTATCGGCACGCCCGCAGTGCAAAATTCTTCGGGTAACTCGAGGCGGTCCGTTGCAAATGGAAAGTGTTTTTTGCTGACTAACTGTAAAGTATTTTCATTGATGCCGATCATGTAGCCGTCTGACTCATAAAAATAAGCGATGCCTTCGTCTTCATTTACCGGCCATATTGAGGGCAGAGATGCCGGTGACAAATATGAATATGCAAAACTAAAATGATTGTTAGCTGCATCGTAAACACTGATGCCTTTTGAATGGCAAAGCCATAGTTTTCCGTTACTGCTTTTCAGAAATTTTATGTATTGATTATCCGGGAGCCCGCTTTGAACGGGAATGTTGGTGAAAGAGTTCCCGTCGTAACGTTGGAGTCCTGTTTCAAAACTTAACCATATAAATCCAAAGCCGTCAAAGTTCATGTCTGCAATAGAGCTTTGCAACAATCCGTCATTGATGTTATAAGAAAAACTGTTTAAGCGCCGCAGCGGCTGGGCGTCAGTTCTGAAGCCCAAAATATTTATCAGGATAAAAAAGCAGAAGATAAAAATTGATTTCATTTTTCAGCGCAAAAACTTTTAAAAGTTACGTAGAAAATAAAACAAAAAATCAGGAGGCAGATACCAGGCCACGCGCGCGATTTTACCAATAATACAGATAGCGTCTTTACCATTTACAACAGGTAAAATTTTTAAATGTTTGAGTTTCATTGGTCAGCGTTCGGAAGCGGTGCAAAAAATTCGACGAAAGAATTGCTCGTTCATTTCTTGTGGCATCTAATTTGATTTACCTTAGAGGTAACTCAATTCCTTAACCAAACCCAAATTGTTTCTTATGAAAACCCAAAGGCTTTTAGTATTGCTTGCAGCCATTTTCCTGATGATCCTTTCAATGATTTTCAGCGCCTGCAGGAAGGATGCCGTTACCGGCAATGCAAATATTCCACCCGGAAAAACAATGTTGTCGGTTCATTTGCTGGATGCTCCTGCCGATTTTCAAAAAGTTTTGATAGATATACAGGGCATCCGGGTAAAAGTGGATACCTGCAACCGCACACAATGGAATTATAACTGGATGTGGGATCGTGAACATGGATGTGACAGCTGGCATGATTATAAAGATACCTGTGATGTCTGGGATACCCTGAATATTAACCCCGGTGTTTATGATCTGCTCACCTTGCAAAATGGGGCGGATACCTTGCTGGCATCCGGACTGTTTTTTTCCGGTAACATTGAAAGGATTAAGATTACGCTGGGTTCAAATGATAGTGTAATGGTAGACAGCGTAATGTATCCCCTCAGCTTATTTGGCAATTTCAATTATGTATATGCAGATGTAATGGGTATAAGCCTCGACTCCATTACCGCTTCGGATTTAAGCATGTACCTTGATTTCAATGTGGAGAGATCCATATTGGATTTCAATGGAAAATACTGGCTGAAGCCCTTTGTGAAAATATTTGGCATGAACAATACCGGCACTATAGAAGGAAAGGTTCGCCCTGTACATTCTTCAGGAATGATCATGGCCTATAACGACACTGATACCGGCTATGCGAAACCTGATCATTACGGAGGTGCATTTATGGTGAGAGGCCTTTCGCCGGGAATTTATAGCCTGTATATACAAGGCATTAATGGTTATAAGGATACCACGCTCAGCAATATTTCAGTGATGAAGCATGAAAAGACAGACGCAGGCACAGTGGTTCTTCACCAATAGTATTTGATTTCTTACGATAATTTGGATTTAAAACCGGGTCTTGTTTAGATCCGGTTTTTCAATTGGTATTAATTGGCTATACCTGGAACACGCCTGTTTTGAATTCAGCTATGACAGGATTATTATTGGCTGCAGAAATATTTTCCGAGATAATAGTACGCGTTTCAACCGGGTCTATAATTGCGTCTACCCATAGCCGTGAGGCTGCGTAATAAGGCGTGGTCTGTCTGGCGTATTTGTCTGTTATTTCTTTCAGCAGCTTATTTTCATCTTCTGATGTTATTTCCTTTCCTTTGGCTTTTAAAGACGCTACTTCAATTTGTAATAATGTTTTTGCCGCCTGTTCGCCACCCATTACTGCAATCTTTGCCGAAGGCCATGCATAAATAAACCGGGGATCATATCCTTTTCCGCACATGGCATAATTACCCGCACCGTAAGAATTTCCTGTAATAATGGTAATTTTAGGCACAACGGAGTTGGCAACGGCATTTACCATTTTTGCCCCGTCCTTTATGATGCCGCTGTGCTCACTCCGCGTGCCGACCATAAACCCGGTAACATCCTGCAAAAAAACAAGCGGTATCTTTTTCTGGTTGCAATTCATGATAAACCTTGCTGCTTTATCGGCGCTGTCGTTGTAAATAACTCCGCCCAGTTGCAATTCACCTTTTTTATTTTTTATAACCAGACGTTGGTTGGCCACAATGCCCACAGCCCAGCCGTCAATGCGTGCATATCCGCAGACTATTGTTTTGCCATAGCCTTCCTTGAATTGCTCAAAAGAACTTTTCTCTTTCACGTTAATATCTGCATCTGCGATTCTTTCAATGATTTCAACCACATCGTATGGTTTTGCATTTCCTTCCGGGAAAATTCCATACAGCTCTTCCGGATTTTTTAAAGGGGGTACGGATTCAATTCTGCTGAAGCCTGCTTTAGCACCCCCGCTGAGCTTGCCGACGATTTTTTTTATTTCATCTAAGCATGCCTGTTCGGTCTCAAATTTATAATCTGCAATACCGCTGATCTCATTATGAGTTGCAGCGCCACCCAGCGTTTCAGCATCTGTGCTCTCACCTATGGCTGCCTTTACAAGATAGGGCCCGGCTAAAAATATAGAGCCATTCCCTTCCACCATTAAGGTTTCATCGCTCATGATAGGGAGGTAAGCGCCGCCGGCAACACAGGGGCCCATCACGGCCGCAATCTGTGTAATGCCCATGGCGCTCATTTTCGCGTTGTTTCTGAAAATGCGGCCGAAGTGTTCCTTGTCAGGAAAAATTTCATCCTGCATGGGTAAAAAGACGCCGGCGCTGTCGACCAGGTATATTACCGGCAGGTTATTTTCCATCGCAATCTCCTGCATACGGAGATTCTTTTTTGCCGTAATGGGAAACCAGGCGCCTGCCTTCACTGTCTGATCGTTCGCCAGGATTACACACTGTTTGCCGCTTACATATCCAATCCCTGCAACGGTGCCGCCGGCAGGGCACCCGCCATATTCATCATACATTTCAAAGCCGGCAAACAGGCCGGTTTCAATAAATGGTTTGTCTTTGTCTAATAAATATTGAACGCGTTCGCGGGCTGTTAATTTATTTTTCACGCGTTGTTTTTCTATTGCTTTTTTGCCGCCCCCTTCTTCAATTTTTGCTGCCAGTTGCTCCATGTGACTTACGGCATTTTTCATTATATCTTCGTTGCGATTGAATTCGATATTCATAATAAATCAATAAATGTCAAAACTAAAACTTTAAATTTGAGTAATGCAATCCCGCATGCTTAATCGTAAATTTATCAGCTAAAATTCCATTTATGAAAAAGATATTTTTCCTGCTGGTGCTATCAACGTTTGCCAATCTTATTATAACTGGTAATGCAAATGCCCAGGCCGATTCCGCAGGAGGAGTTTTGCGCCATATTGTTACCATCAGTTTTAAAAAAGAGGCGCCTGCCGACAGCATACAGGCCATAGATAAAATTTATATGGATTTATCAAAAAGCTCTTTTGTAAAAGATTTTGAAATGGGTACTGATATTTCAACAAGAGCCCCGGGTGTATTGAGGCATGTATATATGACTACATTTGCTTCCAGGGAAGATATGCAGAGCTATAAAAAGATTCCTGAATATCAAATGTTGTTTAAGATATCGCTGGCAATTGCCGATGATGTTAATGCGGTGGATTACTGGGCAAAGAAGTAGTGTTTTTATCGGAGCCCCTAACTACTAACTGTAGCGCATATCCGAAAATAATAACCAGGAGTGCGCCAATTACATTCAGCCACAGAAATGAAATAATATCCATTTTATAAATCAGGATTACCAGTATTTCTGATATTACCGAAGAATAAAATATCGCATTGGCTTTGATATTTTTAAACCAGAAAGCAACCAGAAAGATCCCGAGTATTACCCCGTAAAACAAAGATCCTAAGATATTGACCGTTTCAATAAGACTGTTTCCGAGATTGCTTGCGAACTCAGCCACCGCAATGCAAAAAAGCCCCCAGGCAAGAGTATATAGCTGGGAAAGCCGGTAATCAAAATGATGACCGGTTTCTCTTTTGAAAAACCTTTTATGAATATCCACTACTGTGCAGGCCGCCAGTGCATTTAATGCAGCCGCAATGCTTCCCCAGGCAGAAATAAATATGACGGCGATCAGCAAACCGACGAGACCGGCCGGCAAATAATCAATTACAAAACGTAAAAAAATATAGTTGGTGTCATTCACTTCTTCATCCGGCAATGCTTTTGATAAAAGCTTTTTGTACTCGCTTCTTATTTTATCAGCTTGTATAATATCTGTTGGCAATATGGATGCATATTCATTTTCAAGCGTGATGAGGGAGTCTTTATACAGGGTGTGCTTTGCCCGGAATGCCTGCTGCTCATTAAAATAAACCGGGGCCTTGTGAAACTGATAAAAGGCAAAGACCAATACGCCTAACAGGAGAATAAAAAATTGCATGGGTACCTTTACGATGCCATTCATGAGCAATCCCATTTTGCCGGCCCGGTTATTTTTTGCAGTAAGATAGCGCCCTACCTGGCTGTGATCGGTGCCGAAATAGGAGAGCGCCAAAAACAGGCCGCCGATAATGCCGCTCCAGATATTATACTTATCCTTCCAGTCGAAGCCACCGGTGCCCGACGTGATGATATTCATTTTACCACTTTTACCTCCGATCAATAATGCGTCTTTAAAATTCAGGTTCGCGGGCATAAGGTGCACCACGAAATAGCCGGCAAGGAACATGCCGGCAAAAACAATTATCAATTGTAGCTTTTGCGTATGCGCTACGGCCCTTGCTCCGCCGGTAACCGTGTAAATGATCAGCAGGCCCCCCATTACAATATTGGTATAATAAATATTCCAGTTGAGCAATGAGGAAAGGATCAGGGAGGGAGCATATACGCTGATGCCGGTGGAAAGCCCGCGCGAGACCTGAAAAAGAAATGACGTAAGCGTTCTTGTTTTGAGATCAAAACGCTTTTCCAGAAACTCGTATGCTGTATAAACTTTCAGGTGATTAAATACCGGAACAAAAAAAATGCAGATGAGGATCATGGCAACCGGTAATCCAAAATAATATTGCACAAACCGCATTCCGTCCGTATAGGCCTGCCCCGGGGCGCTTAAGAAAGTGATGGCGCTTGCCTGTGTACCCATAATGCTCAGCAGGATCAGGTACCACGGCATGTTGCGGTCGCTGAGAAAATACCCGTCGAGATTTTTGCCGGTACGGCTTTTATAAATGCCATACGCAATGATGGCAGCCAGCGTAACAATGAGCACTATCCAGTCAAAATTTCGCATATGCGTATCCGTTAGATAGGTATTCCCTCTCAGGTTTTATTAAAATAAACAGAAAGAAAATAATAGCAGGCAATCTGAAGCACAAGAAACAGCAATACCGCGAGATACCACCTGTTCCAGTATTTTTTTTCTTCCTGAAGCATCCTGATCCTGTTATTGATTTTTTGGTAGCGCGATCAGGTTGGCCATCAGCCGGTAGGCGCCGGGAACCCCCGCCGGCAGCTGGCGGAAGAATACCAGGCCTGCATACACGAAATTTCCTTTACCATATTTTGCAATCGCCAGGCTCCCGTTCCGCTGCGGCTCACCTGTATCGCTCATGCCCAGCGGCATTTCATAATGAGGGTCGGATGTCACGGCTTCGTACGTACTTCTTTCCTGCACCCAGCCATCAAAATCCTGCTCAGTTATTTTATTGGGATAATTTAATGCGGAACAATCGGGCAGCAGGAAATTAACCTTGGCATCTTCTTCCGTCACTCTTGCGCCCGGGCTTATAGAAAAAGGATAGGGGCCGGCTTTGATAGGCCTTCCTGTTTCGGTTTCGTTGCTCTTCATATATTGCACAATCATGTTGCCGCCATCGTGTACATAGCGCATCAGCACGTCATTTTTATCGGTGAGGTAGGGATAAATATTATACGCCCGTATGCCGGTAATAATGGCGTCATATTGTTTCAGGTTTTCATCAGTAATATCTTTTTCCGATAAAATAGTAACATCATATCCCAGAGATCTGAGGGCATCCGGCACCTTGTCGCCGGCCCCTTCGACATAGCCAATCTTTTTACCAATAATTTTTATGTCAAGCTTTACAAGATTTGCTTTCGCTTCGGGGAAATAGGTTATTGTGGGAATATGATTATAGGAAATTGTTTTGGTATAATGATCATACCTGCCGTTTGCGGCGGAAAGCCTTATTTCTTCTGTAGTGTTTTCATCACTGGTAACCGGGGTAAAAATTTTTTCCTGGTAATTGCCGTCCGGAGCCGCATCCGCCACATTGCTTATCTTCCATTTACCGGATACGATTTCTTGTATTCTTTCATCTTTTACATCGGGAGCATTGTACTTTATTTCTTCTCCTACCTTTACAGGAGCGTTATTTAAAGCAATAAAATTATCCCTGGTATAGCGCAGTTCCACTTTGGGCAGCACGGGCACCGGCTCAAATAATTCACCCCTTACCGGGTCAACAAATTTGTATTGCAAGGGTCTTTTTATTGTAAAATCTTCCCCATCAATATTCACAATAAAAGTAGCTTCAAAAGGCGGATCATTCCAGGGTTTTCCAATCAATGTCTGGTCTCTTACATCAAATGTTCCGCCTTTCAGCGGATATACCAGCCAGTAAGGTTGTGAAATGGGGGTATTATCAGCAATGTGCAGTGTTTTATTGATAGTGATATTCTGATCCGTTACTAACGGTACCGTACACGAAGAATCGAAATCTCCGACAGAGAAATGTTTTAATGTTGCAGGTACGCCCAGCCGGTCGATCAAAGTAACACGCGCATTCAGCGTTCCGCCCTGCACTGCCTGTTTCTGGCCGGAAGCCGCTTCTATATAAAGTCCGCTGCATTCAATAATGATATTTTCTGCATCCTCCAGCTTTTTATCTCTCCATACACTTTCCGGCAGCGCTTTTATTGCCTTATACACTTTTACCAATGCAGGTACCGATAGTTGCGGTTCCGCAATATTATAATGGCTGATAACATCGTTAATCATTGATTCAATCTTTTCGCCGCCCGGCAACCGGGTCCAGGTGATATTGATTCCGTCCATTAAATCTTTTTTGGCAGCTTCACCCCCCGTGGTCACGAAGTATTCATAGTTTTCTCCTCTTCTCCGGGGTCTGCCTTCGCCCTGGCTTTTGTGCATACTTCTTGCTTCGCCTCCCAGTTCGCCATAGCTTTCACCAATTAAAGGGTTATAACCTCCGATATTAATTTTCAACTGGTCTTCTGAAGTAGTGTTGGTGCCGCCAAAGTTGAACGTATTCCACATAATTCTTTTTGCCTGCCAGGGGGTCACCCCATACTTAAATTGTTCGGGGAACATTTTGGGGTCGGCCGCTGCCGTAAATGCCTCGTCAGCCAGGATGGCTGATGCAGCGTGATGGCCATGCCCGGCGCGTTTATCCGGGGGAAATCTTTTTATAATAACATCCGGCTGATATTTTCTGATTACCCACACCACATCGCTCAGGATCTTTTGCTTATCCCAGATGCGCAATGCTTCCTGTGCACTTTTGGAAAATCCGAATTCATAAGCCCTGGTAAAATATTGTTCGGCGCCATCTATCTTTCTTGCCGCCAACAGCTCTTCAGTCCTGATCATGCCCAGTTCGGCTCCCTGCTCATCTCCCAAAAGATTTTGCCCTCCGTCACCACGGGTAAGGCTCAGGTAAGCAGTGCGGTATAATTTTCCTTTGGCGAAATAGGGCAGAAGGGCATTATTCTCATCGTCGGGATGCGCGGCAATGTACAGCACCGACCCCAGCACGTTTAATTTTTTTATTTGTAAAAAAATTTGCGACGAGGTAAATGTTTCGGGCACCTGTGAAAAACCGGTTAGTGAAAACGGGATGAATAAAAGAGCTAATAAAAGTTGGCGCATATAATTAATTAAATTATTGTGCGAAAATAAGGCAATGTAACTTTGGAGCGTTCCCGTTCATACAATCAATTATTTTAATAATGCAAAAATTAAAGAAGCGGTCAAAGAAATATTTATTGGTAATAGCTTGTTTTTTTATCTCAGTTGATACCCTCTTTGCACAAACTAAATTTGATCCTTATCATTATGCCGCCAATAAAAATGTAACGTGCAAAAACGGCGTAGTGGTTTCTGCGCATGCATTGGCGAGTGAAGTAGGAGTAAATATTTTAAAGCAGGGTGGCAATGCAGTAGATGCTGCTATTGCCACACAGTTTGCGCTTGCTGTAGTGTACCCGGGTGCGGGAAACATTGGCGGGGGAGGCTTTATGGTTATTCATTTAAAAAACGGAAAGAATATCACGGTCGATTATCGCGAAACAGCTCCTGCTGCAGCTACACGGGATATGTATTTGGATGCAAAAGGAAATCCCGAAATGAACTTATCTCAGAACGGGCATCTTTCCGCGGGCGTTCCCGGTTCTGTTGCAGGTATGACTGCCGCATTGAAGTATGCAAAGCTTCCATTAAAAAAATTAATTCAGCCGGCTATTGATCTTGCTGAAAATGGTTTTGCCATCACCGGCGCGGAGGCACGGAGCCTGAATGGGACAAGAGATGAGTTTATAAAATTAAATACCGTTACTCCCGTTTTTGTTAAAGAGGTGCCCTGGAAAAGCGGCGATACTTTGATACAGCATGATCTTGCAAAAACACTCAGGCTTATAAGAGACCGGGGAGCCAAAGGCTTTTATGAAGGTGAAACGGCGAGACTCGTTGCAGAAGAAATGAAACGGGGTCACGGCATCATGACTGAAGAAGATCTGAAAAATTATGCAGCTAAAATCCGGGAACCGCTAACCTTTAATTATGAAGGATACACTATCGTATCAATGCCGCTGCCGAGCAGCGGAGGAATAATTATAGAACAATGCCTCAAAATGAGCCATTTTGAACATTTAAGTGGTATGAAATTTGAAACCCCTGAGTCCGTTCAGCTGATGGTAGAAGCGGAGCGGCGTTCTTTTGCAGACCGGGCGCAATTTTTAGGTGATCCGGATTTTGTAAAAGTGCCGGTGAAAACCCTGGTGAGCGATGCCTATTTAAAACAACGACTATCCGATTATGTTCCGGGTAAGGCCGGCAATAGCAAAGACGTGAGCGCAGGCCAGGTCAATGAGCGGGAGGAAACAACTCATTTTGATGTGTTGGATAAAGAAGGAAATGCAGTGTCTGTCACTACTACGCTGAACGGCGGTTATGGAAGCAGAACCGTAGTGGCCGGAGCCGGTTTTTTATTGAATAATGAAATGGATGATTTCAGCGTAAAGCCGGGCGTGCCCAATATGTATGGAGCCGTGGGGGCAGAAGCTAATTCAATAATGCCCGGGAAAAGAATGCTGAGCAGCATGACACCCGTTATCGTATTGAAAAATGGAAAACCCTTTGTGGTGGTAGGTACCCCGGGAGGCACTACGATTCCCACCAGTGTATACCAAAGCCTGGTAGATGTAATTGATTTCAAAATGCCGCCTGATGATGTCGTAAATAAACCCAAGTTTCACCACCAGTGGCTGCCGGATGTAATATTTGTAGAGAAAGGATTTGACGGGCATGTAAAAGACCGGCTGGAAAAAATGGGTTATAAAGTGATAGTAAGAGAAGCGATCGGAAGAACGGAGCTTGTTGAGTTAAGTAAAAATGGAACCATCACAGCTGTTGCAGACCACCGCGGAGATGATAGCGCGGCGGGATATTGATTTTAAAAAATGTCGCATCCGGTTGCCGAATTACTTAATCTTTAACGTACTCTTCAGTTGACTATCAACCCTCAATATTTATTTTTGTAACTAATCTCTTTTCCTGAAAAAACTGTATAAAATATCGCTTAGAATTTTGCTGGCGCTTTTTGTGCTGGTAGCCATACTGTGGATTTTATTACAAACCGGCTTTGTTCAAAATTACATTGTGCGGCGCGTTACGAAGCGCCTGTCCAGGGACCTCAACACAACGGTCTCCATTAAGCATGTGGATTTTGAGCTTTTTAATAAGATGCTGTTGCAGGACGTTCTGGTGCTTGACCACCATCATGATACACTTTTATACGCCGGCGATGCAAAAGTGAATATTACCGATTGGTTTTTTCTGAAAGATAAGGTGACGCTGAAATATATCGGGCTCGATAATGCCGTGATTAACCTGAAGAGGAAAGACTCTGTCTGGAATTACCAGTTTCTGGTAGATTATTTTTCCGGCGGAAGTCAAAATAAAAATGATACCACATCAACAGCCACGCAATTGAATTTGAAGGCAATTCAGCTAAACAATGTAAAAGTATGGCAACGGGACGAATGGGTGGGTACCAATTTGTTCTTTTCACTGAACAACCTCGACCTGGATGCAGATACTTTTGACTTAAATAAAAATATTATTCATATCCGTACGCTCAACCTGGTTCACCCCGTGTTTGCGCAATATGATTATACCGGAAATGAACCGGCTGATACTGCTGCCCCGGCCGTACCGGTAAACGAGACTGTCAGCAGCAATACATTGCAGTGGAATGAAGAGGGCTGGAAAATTTCCGTAGATAAAGTTCGAATTGATGATGGCGACCTGGATATCGAAAAACAAACCAATGAACCTTCCACCCCCGGCACTTTTGACAACAACCGGATTGTTGTCTCTTCCATCAACGGAACTTTTAATAACCTGTCGTTCCTGCAGGATACGCTTACCGCAACGCTCGATCTGTCGGCACAGGAACGCTGCGGAATGGTACTAAAAAAATTGGATGCAGATTTTAAGTTCACCCCGAAATTAATGGAGTTCAATAATCTCGACCTGGTTACCAATAAAAGTCATCTTCAAAATTATTATGCGATGCGGTATGATGATTTCAATGACGACATGCAGGATTTTGTTCATTTGGTAAAGATGGAGGGGCATTTTCAGAATAGTACGCTGAGCAGCGATGACATTGCTTTCTTTGCGCCGGATGTGGCATCCTGGAAAGAGAATTTCCTGGTAAGCGGGAATGCGAAAGGTTCGGTAGATAATCTTCTTGCAAGGAAGATGATAATCCGCGCCGGCAATGACAATTACCTGGATGGAGATATGGAGCTCCGCGGGCTGCCCGATATGGATCAAACTTTTATCGATTTCAGATCCAGAACTTTCAAGACAAATTATAACGAGCTGGCCCGGTTAATACCTGATCTGAGAACCATCACCAATCCTGATTTGAGTTCATTTGGCAATATAAATTTCACCGGGAGCTATACCGGTTTCATTCGTGATTTTGTAACATACGGAACTTTGCAAACCAGCATCGGAACATTGAAAACTGACCTGCAAATGAAGATTCCCGACAAAGGTGTGCCTGTATATAACGGGAAGGTGTCAACCGATAATTTCCAGCTGGGTAAGTTCATTGCCAATAAATCTCTCGGCAATATTTCCTTTAATGGTAAAATCAGGGGAACCGGTTTTACGGCGAAGAATATGAATGTTGATATTGACGGTACTGCCACTCAGTTAGCATTCAACGGTTATGAGTATACGAACATCATTGCTCATGGCAATTTAAGGAAGGATATGTTTTCCGGTAGCGCCAGCATCGACGATCCCAACATCGGGATCGACACATTGAATGGCTCTGTCAATTTCAGCAGGCTTCATCCGGAGTTTAACCTGAGGGCAAACGTAGGAAGACTCAACCTGAAAAACCTGGGATTTACAAAAGACAGTATTTCTCTTACAGGAAAATTCATGCTGGATTTTACGGGCAGTAATATTGATAACTTTTTGGGATCGGCTAAAATATATAATGCCATTCTGCTGGATAATGAAGAACATTTATCTTTCGATTCCCTGGTGGTTACCTCGTCTGTTAATGAAGGCAGAAAAACGCTTTCGGTTCAGACAAATGAGCTGGAAGCCGGGCTAAGCGGTGATTTTAAAGTGCTTGAATTACCGGAAGCATTTCAATTATTTCTGAGCAAATATTATCCTGCCTACATCAGCAGGCCGGCCACAAAGACCGATAACCAGGATTTTACATTTTTAGTAAGAACGAGAAATGTCAGTGACTATGTTGCTTTGTTTAATAAAAATATCCGCGGACTGGACAATTCAGTTTTTACCGGCAATGTAAACATTGCAGAAAACCAGCTGAACATCGATGCAGATATTCCTCAATTTACTTTTGCCAATATCAATTTTAATAACCTTCACTTTTCCGGCCGGGGTACACAGGATTCACTGGCATTTGACGGACGTATAGAAGATGTGGTTTTTAATGACAGCCTCCACGCTCCCGGAACCAGGATTCACGTTACCGCGAACAATGATATTTCGGACGTAACGATAGCGACATCTGCGAACCGGACCCTGACTGCTGCAGACCTTTCAGCCCGCATTCAAACCAAAAGCGATGGTTTTAAATTAATATTTAATCCTTCAGACTTTTCTCTGAATCAAAGAAAATGGACTATCGCCCGGGGAGGCATGCTGGAGCTTGAAAATAACAAATTAAATGTTGATAATTTAAAGCTGGAGCAGGGTAATGAAGAGATTAATGTGTCAACGCAGCCCTCTGCTACCGATAGCTTAAATGATGTGGTAGTTGATTTAAAAAAATTAGACATTGGCGATTTTGCCCCGCTGTTTTTTAAATCACCGCAGGTGAACGGGTATACAAGCGGCAGTATCCGCATCCATGATCCTTTCGGAAAATTTAATGTTCAGTTCAATACCAGTACCGAGCAATTTCGTTTTGATAATGATTCAGTCGGGATTATATCCGCATCAGGCGAGTACAGCGCCAACACAGGAAATATAGCAACCCATGTTGTTTCTGACAATAGCCTGTACAATTTTTCCGGCGACTTTAAATATTTACCTAAAGATTCAGGAAGCGACCAGCTACAGGGTGCGATAGTTTTGAATCATTCCGAAATTCATATTCTGGAAAATTATCTCAGCGGTATATTCCACAATATACAGGGACGGGCTACCGGTAAATTGTATCTCTCCGGGCCCGCTGCCGAAGCCAAGCTTACGGGACAGGTGATGCTGGACAGCACTGCCATGACCGTCGATTACACTCAATGTCGCTACAAAATTGAAGATGGTACGGTGCTCACTTTTAACCCGGATGAAATTGATTTCGGAACAATCAAAATAATGGATACCTTAAATAATACAGCCACCTTAACCGGTAAATTATATCACAGCTTCTTTGATAATTTCTTTTTCAATGAGCTTCATTTAAAAACAGACCCACGCGGCAATGAGCCGGCAAAATTTATTTTGCTCAACACTACGGAAAAAGACAATTCTGACTTTTATGGAAATCTGGTAGGCGATGCGGAGTTGTCTTTGAACGGGTTCTCCAATGACATGAAGCTGACCATCAGCGGTAGCCCTACCGATAGCAGTCATATCTATTTACCTACCGGTGAAACTGCCGAAACGGGATCGCTGGATTACATCGAGTTTACAAAGTTTGGTCGTGAAATGAGGCCGGATCAAACAAGCCGGGAATCTTCCAATATAAAAGTGGAAATGAACATCGATGCAAATCCTTATGCGAAAATTGATGTAATCCTCGATGAAACTACCGGGGATGTAATAAAAGCGCAGGGAACAGGGAAGCTTAATATTAGCGTAGGCACCACTGATCCGTTAGTTATTCGCGGAAGATATGATATTGAAGAGGGAGAATATACATTCAACTTTCAGACAATTTTGCATAAATGGTTCACTTTACAGCGCGGTTATATTGATTGGCAAGGCGATCCCTATCTTGCAAATCTCAGCATTGACGCTCTTTATAAGGCTACAGGAGTAGACTTAAGCGGCGTCCCGACAAGCAGTGGCTTAAATGCAAATGCAAAAGGCGATGTGGATATCATTTTCAAATTAAGAGGTACGCTAAAGTCGCCGGAGCCTTCTTTTGAATTTCAATTTCCGTTTGATAATCCTTTAAAATCGGATCCGATTGCGACTGAATATCTGAAGAAATTTCAATCTGATCAAAATGAGCTAAACAGGGAAGTGACCTCTTTGTTACTGTTTAATACTTTTATCAGCAACGACCAGACTTTGATTTCAAGTACCAGTCCTGTTAATATTGTGGCAGGCAGCGCAGGGCAAATATTATCTTCCGTGCTTACCTCATCTCTTAACTCCTGGCTGCAGAAAGTGCTCAAATCAAATTCGGTCAATCTTTACACCAATATAAATACCGCAGATTTTAATTTTGAAAGAGGAGGTACACAAAAAGAAATTCAGAATGTGAGTAATTTCGGTGTGCGGACCAGATTCCTTAATAACCGTTTACTCGTGAACCTGGGGGGTAGCGTTGACTACCGGCTTGCGCAAACGTCACTCAATGCCAATTCCAATTTCTTATTTACCCCGGATGTTTCTTTTGAATATCTTATTTCACCGGATGGCCAGCTGCGGGTCATTGGGTTTAATCACAGCGATACCGATATCGGGGATATATCCGGCATTACCCGCCGAAACAGAACAGGTATCCAGCTTTCTTACCGAAGGGAATTTGATACCTTCACAGAATTTTTTACGAATCAAAAGATAAAGCACAGAAAAACGGCCACCGAAGCTACTTCGGCAAATTAAATATGTCAGGACTTTTCGGCCTGCAGAATAGTATGGCCCAGCTTGTCCCTTTTGGTGGTCAGATATTTTTTGTTATAGGAATTGGGTTTTATTTCTATCGGAACTGTTTCTACTATCTCCAGTCCGTAGCCGAGCAAGCCTGCTCTTTTACGGGGATTATTGCTGATGAGCTTTATTTTTGAGATACCGAGGTGCCTTAATATTTGAGCGCCTACTCCGTAATCGCGCTCATCCATGCCAAAGCCCAGTTTCAGATTGGCTTCCACTGTGTCCAGTCCCTGCTCCTGCAGCTTATAAGCTTTCAGCTTATTCAACAGGCCGATACCACGACCTTCCTGGTTCATATAGAGCACTACTCCTTTTCCTGCCGCCTCTACCATTTGCATTGCCGCATGCAGCTGATCTCCGCAATCGCACCGCAAGGAACCAAGAATATCACCCGTCATGCAACTGGAATGCACCCTTACTAAAACAGGCTCATCTTTTTTCCATGTTCCTTTCACCAAAGCCATGTGCTCTTCTCCTGTGTTTAATTGCCTGAAGGCGACTAATTCAAATGTTCCGTATTTGGTGGGCATTTGTACTCTTACATCTTCTTTAATAAGTGTTTCTTTTTTCAGCCTGTATTCGATAAGATCTTTTATGGTAACAATTTTCAGCTTGTGTTTTCTGGCAATGGCTTTCAGTTGAGGAAGCCTTGCCATGGTACCATCTTCATTCATTATTTCCACCAATACGCCTGCCTCGCCATGTCCTGCAAGCTTTGCCAGGTCTATTGTTGCTTCCGTATGGCCGGTTCTTCTGAGCACCCCGCCATTCTTTGCTTTGAGTGGAAATATATGCCCCGGCCTGCCAAGCTCTTCCGGCCGGATTTTAGGGTTAATCAGGGCCTGCACCGTCTTTGCCCTGTCCTGTGCGGATATTCCGGTAGTGCATCCATGCCCCAGCAGATCTACGCTTACCGTGAATTGTGTTTCGTGCAAAGAGGTATTATTATTAACCATCAGGTCGAGGCTCAGCTCTTCGCATCTTTTTTCTGAAAGAGGTGCGCAAATAAGCCCGCGGCCGTATTTACTCATAAAGTTGATGATCTCAGGCGTTACATTTTTTGCAGAAGTAATGAAATCACCTTCATTTTCTCTTTCTTCATCATCTACCACTATTACCAATTTTCCTCTTTTTATATCCTCTATTGCTGCATCAATCTTGTCTACCATAAGTATTTATATAAATGTATATTTCTGCAAAGATACTTTACGAATGCCTGTTTTAAGTTATGAGCTGATAGTTTCGGCCGGTTGACACTTTAAACAACCTTTAATATAGGTGCAGTCCGCTTACCTCCCTTTATGACTATTAACAGGTAATCCCCAAAAATATGGCTTAATGATTTTTTAATATCTCCGGGCGCAGGATAGCGGATAATTTTTGTCATAAATACGTAATATTGCGATTTATTTGTCATTAAAAAGTAATTTTCTTTTTTATAAACCTGTTTCTATCGCCCTAACTATACAAAAACTAAACTATGACTATGAAACAATTGTATTTTTTAGCAATGACATTGCTATTTCCGTTTTTGCTCAAAGCCCAGGTAACAACAAGCAGTATTACCGGCTTTGTAAAATCTGATAAAGGTGTTCCGTTAGAGGGAGCCACTATTACGGCCATACATCAGCCATCAGGAACAAAATATGTGACGATATCCAAAAAAGATGGGAGCTTTACCGTACCCTATGCAAGAGTCGGAGGGCCTTATCAGATCACGGTAAATTTTATAGGATATGCGCCTAAAACAATTAATGATGTTACATTAAACCTTGGCGAACCGTACACTACAGATGTTGCGCTTTCTGTTGCATCAACAGAATTAAAGGAAATAACGGTCAGTGCACTGGGAAACCGGCTTGCCCAATCAAAAACCGGTGCAAGCACTATTTTTAACTCGAGGCAAATTTCAACCTTGCCTACCATTTCCCGGAGCATTACGGATTTTACAAGATTAACGCCGCAGGCAAGCAGCGGTAACAGCTTTGCCGGCCGCGACGGAAGGTATAACAACCTCCAGATTGACGGGGCTAACCTGAATAATAACTTCGGTTTATCAACCGATCCGCAACCGGGAGGCGGCGCAAGCCCTATATCGGTAGATGCCTACGATGAAATTGCGGTAAATATTGCTCCCTACGATGTGCGGCAATCCGGATTTACCGGCGCGGGCTTAAATGTAATCACCAAGAGCGGCACCAATACTTTTCACGGGACTTTATATGGTTTTTACCGCGATCAAAGCTTTAATGGTAAGCATGTGGGAGATGTAACCCTTACTCAAACTCCGCAAAAGAATAAAGTATACGGCGGAAGCCTCGGTGGCCCGATCATTAAAAATAAATTATTCTTTTTTGTAAATGCGGAATGGGAAAATAAATCAGTGCCTAACTCGAATACGTATGTTCCTGCAGGTTCTAATGCTTCGGGTCTGCCATCTGCGGCGCCTGTTGATTCTTTAAATAAGTTCCGCGATTTTCTAAAGAGCAGCTACGGCTATGACGCAGGTGTTTATGATAATCGTCCCAACTATGTAACCAAAAATCATAAGCTGCTGGGGAAAATTGACTGGAACATCAGCGACAAGCAAAAGCTGGTCATTAAATACAGTGATTTCAAAGGCTCAGATCAGTCTCCGCTGAACGGAAGCAGCGTTCCAAACAGTGGCGCCGGCGGCTTCACTATTCGCGGAACAACCGGCTCATTATCGAGGTTGCCCAATAACAGGAATAGCAATCAATCCATTGGTTTTTCCAATTCAGATTATGGAACCAACCATATTGTGAAATCAGGTACCATTGAGCTGAACAGCAATTTCAATAGCCGTATTTCTAATCAGCTGTTGTTTGCCTATACGCACGTGGATGATGCAAGATTTAGCCCCGGAGGCATTTTCCCGACAATAGAAATATTTGATGCTGATGGCACTGTGCCGGGGGTTACCAAAGGAAGAAATTACATGACTGCAGGTACCGATCCCTTTACAAGAAACAATGAGGTAATCAATAACATTGCCGATATCACGGATAACTTCAGCTACTTTGCAGGCAAGCACAACCTGCTGGCAGGCGTTACTTATGAATATCAAAAAGTAGGCAATGCGTTTATGCCGGGTTCCGAGAGCTATTATATATATAATGATCTCAACGATTTTATAACCGATGCGCCGCCGGCATATTTTTCTTATACTTATTCCCTGGTTCCCGGAGAGAACAAAGTGTTTTCGGCCAATTTGCAACTGGGCCAGCTCGGAGCTTATGTGCAGGATGAGTTTAATATTAATACCAGCTTTAAGCTTACGTATGGTATAAGGGCTGATGTGCCAACATATTTGAAGCAACCGCTTGCAAATTCTGCCATTGATGCGCTTCAGTTTCCTGATGAAAATGGAAAGATGATCAATTACAGTACGGGCAAATGGCCCAACTCAAGCGTATTGCTCTCTCCAAGAGTGGGCTTCAGGTGGAAAGTGCCTAACCAGGAGGGATTGGTGCTTCGCGGGGGAACAGGAATTTTTACCGGAAAAATTCCTTTTGTATGGCTCACCAATATGCCGAGCAACAGCGGTGTTTACCAGAATGGGGTAGTTTTAAATTCAACTGCTGATCTTGCCTCGATTACTTTTAATCCTGATCCTGACGCTTACCTATCCAAGTTCCCGCCAACGGTAACTGCGAAGGCTCCGGGCAGTTTTGTTTTGATCGATAAAAAGTTCAGGTTCCCCCAGGTTTTCAGGACTAATCTGGGTGCCGACAAATCTTTAGGCAATGGATTTACTGCATCAGTAGACCTGATTTATACAAAAGATCTGAACGCGGTTAAAATGCGCAATGCAAACCTGAAAGCGCCCACCGGTACGCTGTCGGGCGAAGATAACAGGCCCTATTATCCAGGTTCTCAAACCGGCTCAGATAAATTTGTAAACCCAAGCGTAGGTACCATCGTTGTACTTGAAAATACCAAAAAGGGATATTCATTTGCCGGAACTGCGCAGATATCTAAAACTTTTGCCAATGGGTTCTACGGCTCTGTGGCCTATACCCATACCGTTGCCAAGGAGGTGAGCCCTAATCCCGGTTCGCAGGCTACTTCGGCGTGGCAGTCTATCGTGAATAAAGGAACGCCGAATGATATTGAGCTGTATAATTCCGAGTATTCAATTCCGGACAGGATAGTTGCCAATATTTCTTATCGTAAAGAATATGCAAATCACTTTGCAAGTACCATATCCCTCTATTATGAAGGAGATAATCAGGCAAGGTATAGTTTTGTTATTGGTGGCGATCTGAATGGAGATCAACAGTCTTCATCTGACCTAATGTATATCTATGCAAGGGGGTCCGATGTTCCGTTTATTGATTTTAAAAATTCCGATGGTTCTGTAAAATATACCATCGCACAACAGCAGGCTGCGTATGATGAATTTGTAAGCCATTCGCGCTATTTGAAAAAGCATAAAGGTGAATACGCTGAAAGAAATTCGGCGCTTACACCATGGTTCAATGATATTGATATGCGCTTCTTACAGGATTTCTTTATAAAGGTGGGTAATACAAGGCATACGCTCGAGTTCAGTGTTGATATTTTAAACCTTCCCAACCTGATCAGCAAAAATTGGGGAATAAGAGATCTATATACTATCAATAACCCACTTACATTCAAAGGTATTGACGCAGGAGGTGCTCCTACGTATACTCTTGCAGAGTTCAATAAAGCATTGGTTACACAGCCCTATGAGGATAATGTTTCTACTTCCAGCACATGGGGTATGCAGCTTGGATTGCGTTACAAATTCTGAAATGAGACCATTCTATAAAAAATGCCCCAACTTTTTTGGGGCATTTTTCTTATGACTATGACGAACGCTGGTAAATGTTTATGATGCTTCGGCCAAAGGCTCATGCTCTTGTTTTTTCATATTCAGCTTTCCATTGTATTGTGCGCCGAGCTCTATTTCGAGAGTATCTGTTGCAATATCGCCGGTTACTTTTCCCGAATTTTTAATTTCGAGGTGCATGGTTTTTACATTTCCGTTTACGGTACCATAAATGATTGCGGATTTTGTATAAATATCTCCTTCCACATCCGCTTTTTCTCCCAGTATCACACCGCTTTCTACGTTGACATTCCCTATCACCTTTCCTTCAATTCGTATGGCGGTAGTGCCTCTTATTTCACCTGTAAAAACAAAGCCTTCTCCGATAAGGGTTGAAATTTCCTGCTGGTTAATTTCGTAGGCCTGCTGTTTTTCATTTTTTTTGAACATGTCAATCAGTTTAGAGTTAAAAAGTTTTGAGGGTCTATTTTTTGCCCGTTTTTATGCACTTCGTAATGCAGATGCGGCCCGGTGCTTCTTCCGGTAGAGCCCACGTTTCCAATTTGCTGACCAATATCGATTTTTTGACCTACCTGCACCAGAATCTTTGAAAGATGGCCATACAAGGTTTCAAAACCATTGGCATGCTTTATCATAATGCAATTGCCAAAGCCGCCTCTCAATCCTGCAAATTCAACTTCGCCTTTTGCCATGGCTTTTACAGGCGAGCCCCATGCAGCCCTTATATCTACCCCTTTGTGGGTTTCAACACCTTCACCGGTAAAAGGATTTTCGCGATGACCGAAAGTGGAGGTGATGTCTCCATGATAAGGATAGCCCAGCGGAGTATACTCAACGTCGTACAATATTTTATTTAAATAATTTTCATAAAAACCGGTAATCTCATCCGGCGATATAATATCATCATCCGCTTCACCGCCTTCAGCAATTTTTATCGGCGAAATAATACCTCTTGCTTTCAGATAGCTGTTGATGCTTGAAAGCTCTTTGTCGATCGTTGCAAATCTTGCTTTTATGGCAGTGGTGTCTACCTGCGCCATGGAAATGTGCAATACATCTATTTTTTTTGCAAGCGCCTGTTGTATTTCGCGTTGCCTTGCATTATTGGAGGTAAGATAAACAATAGCGCCTATCAAAGCGATAAATATCAATACGAGCGCTGCAAGATATTTTTTCCAGTTCAATAATAATTTGCCTGAAATCTGCATGGGCTTGATGCCTTGCGCATCTTTGGTCACAAATAAGACAGTGGTTTTTCCTTTTTTGGGTTTCATTGTATTCCGGTTAAAATTGGTAAGATTTTTATAACTGGATAATTGATATTGAACCTGGAACGGTAAATTCCCTGTTTTTTGTAAACGTGAAAAAAGGTGTTTAATTGCCCGTGTGTAAAATTTTTTGATTCTTTGCGCGTTTCGGCAATCTAACCAGGTAAAATTTCTGCGGCCTCTGTGTTTTTTTCTTCGGAATTTTTGTTTTCCCGGCTCGTTTTTTTCCCTGTCATCATTAGTCCCAGCATCATCGTAATTGCCATTATAATGATTACCTGCGTAATAAGCGATGCGTTTACAATGGACGTCTCTTCTGAAGGCACTATCGCAAGAAATAATAGTATATTTATCAAACCTCTCGGGGCTATAAATAATAAGGGCAATAGCTGCAGTTTCAAAAGCTTCAGCATGATGGCCCGGATCAGGAATATTCCGGCGGAGATGCCAATTGCAAAAAGAATGGTCTCGCTGTTGAGTATCTCGGATTTTTTCATGAGGTAGCCAAATAAAAGAAAGAATAAGGTTCTGATCAGGAATGTTGCCTCAATGGTAAGCTCCTTAAATTTTTCAACATCCTTATCCAGCTCTTTTGGCCGCAGCTTTTGTATCCATTTGGATCGTTTCAATTCATCTAAGTTGCCCAGGCACAATCCGAATATAAGTATAAAAATCAATGCGGGTAAATGGTATATTTCTGATATTGCATAAATCAGAATAATCAGCAAAATAATAGGAATGAATTTTATGTGATGCTCAATCTTACTCAGCAAATAGGAAAGCCCGATGGTGGCTATAAACGAGATGACAGCGATGATCAGCAGCTGCAATGTAAACTGACCGGTGGACTGCAGGTTTATTACCCGGTTAAGGGAAACAAAATTAAAGAACAGCACTCCCATGATGTCGGACAAGCTGCTTTCATAAATTATAAACTCTTTATCAGGCGCGTTGAGATTTTTAACGCTCGAAATGGCTACTGAACTGCTGATGACACAAAGAGGAATGGCGTTTTCAAGCGCCTGCTTAAAAGGAATATTTGCATAATAGCCCAGCAAGGCTGCGAGCAGAAAAGATAAGCTGATCATCGGGAGCAATGCGGCAAGAAACGATTGGAGGATTAATTTCCTCTTTGTCCTGTTAAGTTCCAGTTCCAGGGTGCCTTCCAGTACAATTAATATCAAACCCAGTGTTCCGAAGAAAGGCAATAATCCCGTCAGGTCCGGAATATTAATATGCATGAATTCTGATATTTCTCTCACGATCCATCCAAGCAGCAAGAGCAAAAGAACAGGGGGTATCTTTGTGACAGAAGAGGTAAGGTCAAATACATAAGCCACCAGCAACAGGCTGCAGAGAGTGATGATAATAGTTATTGTCATAGCGGATAGATTTGTTGAAAAAAATCAGAACTGGCTTCCCCGAACGTTTACCGGAAGGAACGGGTAATCATTATCTGAAATCGTGTATGCGTCATAGTTAGGTAGCCTGGCTTATTGAAGTAAATTTTTAATATTACAAATTACGTGCCTTTATATTATCAAAATGTTTCCGGGTTTGCCGTAAGCAGGCTACAGCCCCGGATATCGCTGTTATCTTTTCTGCCCAATACTTCAAAAGATCCGTCAGGGTGCAGCTTGCCAATATCATCCGTTGCGATGAAGCTGCAGGAATAAATATTGGCAAGATCAATGATATTCAGCAAACCGCCGGAAGCCCTGTGGACAGCGGGTTGGGAGGTAATGGCAAACGGATCGTTCTCTTCTCTCACCACCACTTTCATCCAGGGCGGGCATTTAAATATTCCTTCGTTGTGCGCGTAAGCCTGCGATAGCAATTCGGTCATGCCATATTCCGAGTGGATATTTTTTACGCCGAGTTTTTTTTTCAAAATATGATGCACCTCACTTCGTGTAATTTCTTCCCTTCGTCCCTTCATGCCGCCTGTTTCCATTACAATGGTATGCTTTAATTGCAGGGAATATTTTTCAGCAAAATCCAATAACGCAAAGGTTACGCCGAGCAATAATACCGGTTGCCTGTCCGATTCACATTTTAATAATACCTGCCGGAGCTTTTCATGATCGTATAAATAAAAGCCGCTTTCAGGATGACCGCTGAGCTGTATTAAATGATCCGCCATATATACCAGCGAGGAACCCGTTCTTTCAAGGTAGCCGGGCAACAGGGCAATAATGCGCCACCCGGATGGCTTGCCATAAAACAATTCAAAGGATTCTAAAAAGCTCCTTTGATACAGCGATAATTTTTTTACAAAATGCCGGCTGGTGGTATCGCCTGTGGTACCGCTGCTTTCAAAAATAATTTCCGGGTCGAACGACAGGGCCGTTACCGTTTTTGTTTTAAAAAATTCTATTGGTAAATAGGGAACCGATGCAACCGAACTTACATTGCCGATATCTGTTTGCAAGGTATCCACGTATTGCCGGTACACGGGATTGGCATTATATTGCAGGCGGAAAATTTCCAATGCGGCCGCCTCAAAATGCTGAGGCTTTATTGTGAAAATTTTATCTTCCCATTTGGATATTTCAGAAAAAGTATTCAGTTTTTAATATTTAAATTTGAGCATTAAAACACAAAGATGCGCCACACTCTTTTAATTGCAATATTGTTGTTGTTTTTGGGCTCCTGTACCAAGGATAAATTTTCATCCACCCCTTCCTTGAAATTTAAATCTGTAAATACCACAAACCTTTACAACCAGGGGGTTATCACCTTCACTATGCATTTTACCGATGCCGAAGGAGACCTGACTGACAGTATCTTTATGGATGAAATGGTAGCCAACTGCCCGGCCAGTGACGTATCCGGCGCTTTTGCATTACCCTCCTTTCCTGCCACAAAAAATGTACAGGGCGACATTACCGTAACACTTGGATACAACAGGAGCGACTACCTCAGCATATCGCCGCAATGCCAGGAAAATGATACTGCTGTTTTCCGGTTTGCATTGCGCGATAAGGCCCTGCACATAAGTGATACCGTTTCATCACCGGTTATTATTATTCATTATCAGTAGTGGTAAAAAAAATTGCAGCTTTTATTCTGTTCAGCAGCCTCTTTATTGCTGCATGCGCGGTAGCGCTGTGCATACAGACCAATCTTCAAATGCATTTGCCGCTGAACAACTTCAGTTTTTACTGCTTTGTTTTCGGTGCCACATTGGTGCAATATAATCTTCACTACATGACTAAAACCATAGCTGCGCGGGATTCAGCAAGACTCAGGTGGTCATTAAAAAACAGGAACCTCCATATTCTTCTTTTATCCACCGGTGTCGCATTGATTGTTTTCAGCCTTTTCAGCTTTCATTTGCGCCACTATATTATATTGGCGGCAATGGGATTGATCGCGTTTGTATATTCTTTTCCTGCGCTGCCGCTGGGAAAAAGAAAGCGAATCAAAGATTATGGATTGATAAAGATTATAACGCTTGCTTTGTTGTGGACATTGGTAACGGTATGGTTTCCCATAGTGAACCTGTCGTTCGACAGGAAGCTCTTCCTGTTTATTTTTTTTAACAGGTTTTTTTTCATGTTTGTGCTCTGTCTGTTATTTGATATACGCGATATGGAAGTAGACCGCGAACAAAATATTCACACCATACCCGTAATTGCCGGCAAATCCAACTCATATTATATCGCATATTTTACCCTCTTTTTAATGGTTGTTTTATCAGCAGTGAAATTTTATGTATTTGGCGGTACAGGTGTTCTTGTTGCCATGGTTCTTTCTGCAATAATTACATTTATTGTTATTTTGGCTACTAAAAAGAACAACTCGGATTTCATTTACCTTGCCGGTATCGATGGCATGATGCTCCTGCAATTCTTACTCATTTATCTTGCTATAAATTTTTAAATTGCACCATTAAATAAACAGATATTCTATCATGGCAAAAAGTAAAAGACAGGCTGCCGTATTAAATGATCAGTCCTTACAGTTTTTAAAAACCTATATCAATACACCGTCGCCGGTAGGCTTTGAATCAGGCGGCCAAAAGGTGTGGCTCAATTATGTAAAAGATTATGTAGATACTACTTTCACCGATGCCTACGGAACGGCAGTAGGCGTTATTAATCCCGGAAAAGAATTTAAAATAGTAATTGAAGCGCATGCTGATGAAATCAGCTGGTTTGTAAATTATATTACCCCGGAAGGTCTTATTTATCTGAAAAGGAATGGGGGAGTGGATCACCAGATTGCCCCGGCAAAAAGAGTAATGATTCATGGCAAAAAAGGTCCGGTAAAAGCGGTGTTCGGATGGCCTGCCATTCATACCCGCGGTTTGAATAATGATAAGGAACAGGGGCCTAAAGTGGAAAACCTTTGGCTGGATTGCGGAGCCAGGAAAAAGGAGGAGGCCGAAAAGTTAGGGATTCACGTAGGAGCCGTAGTTACTTATGAGGAAGGATTTGATGAATTGGCTTATGATAACTTCATCGGCCGTGCATTTGATAACCGGATTGGCGGTTTCATGATCGCAGAAGTGGCGCGATTGTTAAAGCAAAATAAAAAATCAATTCCTTATGGCTTGTATATTGTAAATGCGGTACAGGAAGAGATTGGCCTTCGCGGGGCAGAAATGATTGCACGGAAAATAAAACCCAATATTGCCATCATTACCGATGTAACACATGATGCCACCACGCCCATGATCAATAAAAATATTGAGGGCGACTGCGCTTGCGGGAAGGGGCCGGTATTAACGTATGGCCCCGCGGTTCATAACAAGCTATTAAACGTGCTGGAGAGCGTGGCCGGGAAAAATAAAATTCCTGTTCAGTTTCATGCCGTGAGCCGCAGCACGGGTACAGACACGGATTCCTTTGCTTATGCAAATGACGGATGCCCTTCGGCATTAATTTCTCTTCCGCTCCGGTATATGCATACCACCGTGGAGATGATTAATAAAAATGACGTGGAGAATACGATTCGCTTAATGTATGAAAGCGTACTTACCCTTTCACCCAAAACTGATTTGAGCTATTTTTAAAACGACTATTCAGGCAATGCAAATAAGAAACGATTGGACCATAGAAGAGATTACCTCGATATATAATACACCTTTGCTGGAGTTAATTTATACTGCGTCTACGGTTCACCGTGAGTATCACGCCACAGGCGAAGTGCAGGTATGTACGCTTCTTTCTGTAAAAACCGGCGGTTGCCCCGAAGATTGCGCTTATTGTCCGCAGGCGGCAAGATATAATACCGGCGTGGATGTACAGGCTTTAATGAAAAAGGAAGAAGTAATAGCATATGCACAGCGGGCTAAAAATGCAGGATCCACAAGATTTTGCATGGGGGCTGCCTGGAGAGAAGTACGGGATAATAAAGATTTTGACCGCGTGATAGATATGGTAAAGGGAGTGACAGAACTGGGAATGGAAGTGTGCTGCACCATGGGAATGCTTACCGAAGACCAGGCGAAAAAATTGCATGATGCAGGCTTATATGCATACAATCACAATGTGGATACTTCGGAAGAATATTATGCTGATATTATTACCACCCGCACATATGATGATCGTCTGCAGACACTGGAGCATGTGCGCAAAGCAGGCATCAGTGTTTGCAGCGGCGGTATTATAGGCCTCGGGGAAACCCATGAAGACAGGATTGGTATGTTGCATACACTGTCTACATTGCCGGAACATCCGGGCAGTGTACCGATCAATGCTTTGGTGCGTATACAAGGCACACCGTTACAGGACAAACCCAAAGTGGATACATGGGATATGGTACGAATGATTGCTACTGCAAGGATTATCATGCCGGCATCCATGGTGAGATTAAGTGCCGGAAGAAATGAAATGAGCGTTGCGGAGCAGGCGCTTTGTTTTATGGCGGGTGCTAATTCTATCTTTTCAGGAGATAAATTACTGACCACTCCCAATCCTGCTTTTGATGAAGACCGGGCAATGTTTCAACTGCTGGGGTTATCGCCAAGAGAAGCATTTAAAGATGAAAAAGTTTTTTCTAATTAGCTGATTGGTTAATTAGCCAATTGATTGAGTATGTTTGACAGAGATATTCTTCTTCGGGCTTTCCATTTGATGTGCACTTCCAAATCAATGACGGAAACCTATGAATCCCGTCGTCAAATCTGCAAATATGTTCACGCCACCTCCCGCGGCCACGAGGCCATTCAGATTGCAACAGGATTTCAGCTATTGCCGTGCGATTATGTGAATCCTTACTATCGTGATGAAAGTATGCTGCTGGCATTGGGCTTTTCTCCCTATACTTTAATGTTACAGCTGCTGGCAAAAGGCGAAGATATTTTCACGGGCGGCAGGGAATATTATTCGCATCCTGCCTACCGCGGAAATGATAAACCTACGATCATTCATCAAAGCAGCGCCACCGGGATGCAGGCAATTCCTTCCACCGGCATTGCGCAGGGATTGCAATATTTACATTTCATCAATTCTCCTTTATACAAAAAAAGTTCTTCCGGGCAATTACCGGTTGTGATTTGTTCTTTGGGAGATGCCAGCATAACGGAAGGAGAAGTGAGTGAAGCCTTCCAGGTAGCGGTTTTAAAAAAATTGCCGGTAATTTATCTCGTACAGGACAACAATTGGGGAATCAGCGTAAGTGCAGAGGAAGCAAGAAACATGAATGCCATTGAGTATGCAAAAGGTTTTAAAGGCCTGCATCGCGTATCCGTTGACGGCAGTGATTTTTTTCAAAGCTACGAGGTAATGAAGCAGGTAATTGGCCAGGTAAGGGAACACCAGTCTCCTGTATTAGTGCACGCAAAAGTGCCGCTGCTAAATCATCATACCAGCGGCGTACGAAAAGAATTTTATCGTTCAGAAAAAGACCTTGCCATACATGCAAAAGCAGATCCATTGCCGAAACTGAAGGAGCAATTATTGGAAAAGGGTTTTGATGAATATATATTAAATGAAATTGAAAAAAAGGCGGCTAATGAAGTTGCGGAGCATTTTGCAAAAGCTGTGGCGGCGGCAGAGCCTGATATAACAACCGTGGAAGATTATGTTTTTGTACCCACTCCTGTTACTGCGGAGAAAGGAGAAAGAGCGCCTGCTCACCATGAAAAAGTCATTATGGTAGATGCAGCCTTATTTGCCATTCGCGAAATTATGCAGGAACATCCGGAAGCGGTATTGTATGGACAGGATGTAGGACGCAGGCTGGGAGGCGTTTTCAGGGAAGCGGCCACACTCGCTGAACAATTTGGCGATCACCGTGTATTCAATACTGCCATACAGGAAGCCTATATTATTGGCTCTACTGTTGGTATGTCGGCAACCGGGGTCAGGCCCATTGTAGAGGTGCAGTTTGGAGATTATGTTTATCCCGGTATTAATCAGTTGGCAACAGAAATCGCGAAGAGCTGTTATTTAACCTGCGGAAAGTTTCCCGTTTCCACGGTCATACGCGTTCCGGTGGGCGCCTATGCCGGTGGCGGTCCCTATCACAGTGGCAGTGTGGAAAGTTTATTACTTTCAATTAAAGGAATTAAGATTGCCTATCCTTCCAACGCTGCTGATATGAAAGGCTTAATGAAAGCCGCCTATCTTGATCCTAATCCCGTAATAATGCTGGAGCATAAAGGACTTTACTGGAGTAAGGTTCCGGGTACGGAAGATGCAAAAAGTATTGAACCCGATTTCGCATATGTGTTGCCGTTAGGTAAGGCCAATAGGGTGGTGAGCGCTGCTGATAATAAAATAAATAATGGGGAAGCCTGCACGGTCATTACTTACGGAATGGGGGTGTACTGGGCAAAAGCCGCGTCGAAACAATTTCCCGGCCAGGTTACTACTATCGATTTGCGTTCGCTGTATCCTTTGGATGAAGAAATGATTTTTTCTTCCGTAAAAAAACATGGAAAATGCCTGGTGCTTACGGAAGAGCAGCAAAATAATTCTTTTGCAGAAGCGCTTGCAGGAAGGATTTCCAGGGAATGCTTCCGTTTCCTGGACGCTCCGGTGGAGGTCATGGGATCGCTCAATCTTCCTGCTGTGCCATTGAATATGCATTTGGAAAAAGTCATGCTTCCCAATGCAGAGAAAGTGGCCACGGTTCTTGAAAAAATTCTTTCATATTAATAAAAAAGCAGTATAAAATATAAAAACATACCCGATTGGATACCAACATTACTAAAACCGAAATAAAATTTCTCGAAGGTCCGCAAAACAGGTGGAGCGATTTCAAATTTGCAGTAAATGTTTTTTTTGAATTTATAAAAGGCTTCAGGGCATTGCATTTCCTGGGGCCCTGTGTAACCATCTTTGGTTCTGCCCGGTTCAGGGAAGATCATATTTATTATAAGCAGACCCGGCAGCTTGCCGGGGAGATTGCCCGGCTCGGATTTACCATTATGACCGGCGGCGGCCCCGGCATCATGGAAGCGGCAAACCGCGGAGCAAAAGATGTCGGAGGTAAAAGTGTGGGATGTAATATCATTCTTCCAAAGGAGCAAAAGCCCAATCCTTACTTAGACAAATGGGTGGATATTAAATATTTTTTTCTCAGGAAAACGCTGCTGATAAAGTATTCGTATGCTTTCATCGTTATGCCTGGCGGATTTGGCACACTTGACGAATTTTTTGAAGCCCTTACCCTTGTGCAAACAAGAAAAATAGAGATGTTCCCGATCATTATTTTTGATCAGGATTTTTACAAAAAGATACTCGAACATAATCAATGGATGGCAGAGGCCGGAACTATTTCCATTACAGATGAGAGCCTTTATTTTGTTACAGATTCAGTAACAGACGCCGTGAATCACATCAGGGATAAAAGCATCCGCGCATTCGGTCTAAAGTATATGCAACCTAAAAAGCCATTCTTTGGATTCTTTGAGAAAGGTATAAAGCAGATGTCAAAAACACTCAATGAAGTAATATAACTTTTCAAAGCCAGTCCCTGCAACCGGGCTAAGCCGATTGCTTCAATGCCTTTCTTATTGCCCCTGCAATCAGACAGGTCTCCGTTTGCTTTCATTCACCGATACATTTCTGCTTTTTATCTATACATTTTGTTGAGATAATACAAAGAGGTCCATTTTTACACCACGATGTTTTAAATCATTATTGTTTCAGTTTTTAAAATTTTTCTATACCAAAAACTCTACCTAAAACAAAACATCATGGAAAGAAAAATCTTCTTAAAGAGCGGACTCTCAACGCTGGGGCTTGTAATGGTAGCGCCATTATTAAATTCCTGTAAAAAAGAAGATGTAAGCTCCTCGTCTTCTTCCGGCAGTAATTCCGACAGCAGCGGATCATGTACCGATACGCCCGTAGAGACGGCCGGGCCCTATCCTACGCACACGCCATCAAGCCTTGTTGCTTCCAATATCGTAAGCGACAGAACAGGCGTAGCGCTCACTATAAAGATTACTATTAATAACAGCAATAATAGCTGCGCTACTTTATCAGGCGCCATCGTAGATATCTGGCATTGCGATGCATTGGGCAATTATTCCGAATACGGCGGAAGCGGAACCTCACAGTCTTCAGATTATACGTCCGTACATTTTTTGAGAGGCAGGCAAACAACGGATTCCAGCGGGCTGGTTACGTTTACTTCTATTTTCCCGGGATGGTATTCAGGCCGTGCCCCGCATATTCATGTGCATGTGTATAGTGCGGACGGGTCTTCCTTGTTAATTACGCAAATTGCCTTCCCAACGGATATATGTAACACAGTTTATACTACTGCATCGCCATATAATACGCGCGGTACGCAGGACACATCCAATACTTCGGATAGCGTATTCTCCGACTCATTGGCGTATGAGCTTGCAACCGTAGAAGGTAGTGTCAGTGATGGATACGCACTCACCCAACTAATTACTGTAAGTGCTTAGCTTTTTAATCTGATTACTATGAAACGCCTGAGATTTTCATGTTGATTTTAAAGGTAGTAAGGCATCGTAACGGGTGCCTTGCTTTTAATTGAAAAAATGATGAATGCATCTACAAATTTTGAGGTTATGAGCCAACTGAAAGCGAAGATGTTCCTGGGCGACCAGCGGGGGTGTACCGAAACAGAGCAGTTCAGGCGATACTGCACATTTAACTTTGAAAATTATTATAATGAAAATAAGAGTGCCTTCGGAAATTTGGCAGTATTAAATGATGAAACTCTTGCAGGCGGCTATTCTGCCGAGTTTACGACCCGTGATTCATACTATGTTTTATTGCTCCCTGTTGCCGGAAGCCTTCTTTGCAACATTAATGATTCAGAAATATCTTTGGTGCATCCCGGGCAAATGGCCTTCCTAAAGATTTTAAAAAATAATCACTTCGTACTTACCAATTCTTACAAAAGTGAATTGATTAATTTTATACAGGTATGGGTAAAGACAGACGACAATGCACGCCGGCTGAAGCCTGAACAATTCAGTTTTGATATTGAAGAAAGAAAAAATGAATTAATCCAAATAACACCACAGCCCGGTATTTCCGTTACTGCATCCATTGGCATGTTCGATGGCAGAAAAAAGGCCGCCTGTTTTTCCCGTAATATGCAAAGCAGTTTATTTGCTTTCGTTATCAGCGGTGTTTTTGAAGTGGAGCACAGATTGCTGCATGCCGGCGACGGACTTGCGTTGTGGAATGGAATCAATAATATTGAAATGGAAGCGCTGAGCAATAATGCGATCCTGTTTTTGCTGGAACTGGAATAACCTGCCGGCATTACCCGCTACCTTTGTGCAATCGTTGACGATTCGCCTGTCAAAAAAACATTTCGGATTATTCATGAGTAAAAATGTTGTCACCAAAGCTTTTGCCCATATTATAGTATGGCTGCTGTTTTTTGCTTTGGTGGTAAGTGTTTCCACCTCTATGGGAAACACCACGTTTGGCCAGCAGCTTTCTTCGGGTCATTTTTTAATTTTTTGCTTCATATACGTTTCGATATTCTATTTCAATAATAGCCTCCTGTTTCCCCGCTATTATCTGCAGAAAAAATATTTTATTTATTTCCTGGCAATGCTGTTGCTGCTTGCCGCAGTGGTTTTCATTAAACCATTCGATAATTTAGTGAGTCAGCCCGAAGCCGGCCGGATGGGGCCTGTCAATTTTCAGCCACTGCCGCCACCCCGTGACAGCGTCTTCCGGCCCCGCGATACTTTTCCCCCGCGTCATTTTACAATGCGCCCGGGGCCGCAACCTCCACGCCCAAAATTCTTCCTTGATCAGAACAGCATTATTCTGTTTTTTCTTGTTTGGATTGCGGGGGTGGCCCTGCAAATTTCAAGACAATGGCGAACCAGTGAACAGAAAGCTATCCTGGCCGAAAAGGACAAGAATGCGGCGGAACTGGCCTTTCTTAAGGCGCACATCAATCCGCATTTTCTTTTTAATACATTAAATAATATTTATTCTCTTGCTATAACCCGGGACGGGCAAACCCCCGCAAGCATATTGAAACTTTCCAACATTATGCGGTATGTAACCGAAAGCGCCGCCACCGATTTTATTGCATTGGAAAATGAAGTGGAATGTATGGTGGATTTTATCGATCTTCAAAAATTACGATTAAATAAAAAGGTATACCTGGATTTTTCTATTACGGGCAGCACACAAAATAAAGTGATCGCTCCCCTGTTGCTGCTGCCATTTGTGGAAAATGTTTTCAAATATGGTATCAGCAATCATCACCCGTCAACAATCATTATAAAGCTGTTCATTGAAGAAAATACCATTACTTTCTATTCTCAAAATAAAATTTTCAATGCAGGCTATGTGTATGACAGGGGTGGAGTTGGATTAAGCAACACCAGAAGAAGATTGGAATATTTATATCCCGGCAAATATGAGCTAGATATAAAAACCGAAAATGGCTTTTATACAGTTCAGCTAACTTTGCATACCGCCTGACATCCCATGAACATCAGATGTATTGCGATAGACGATGAGCCATTGGCGCTGGTAGTAGTAGAGAAGATGCTGCAGCCTTACCCTATGATGAGGTTGGTGGCTGCTTTCGATGATGCTATTTCAGCCATGGAGTTCCTGCGGGATCACCCGGTGGATTTGTTGTTCCTCGATATCAATATGCCCGATATATCAGGGTTAGAGCTGGTGAAGGCGTTGCCCGATAAGCCCATGATCATTTTTGTAACGGCGCATAAGAACTTTGCCGTGGAAAGCTATGAGCTGGATGCCCTGGATTATCTTGTAAAACCTATCCGCAGCGACCGGTTTGATAAAGCCGTCCGGAAAGCCATTGAATTTTATTCTTATAAAAATGCAAAA
The DNA here is from genome assembly GCA_964627765.1 of uncultured Ginsengibacter sp. GTDB lineage: Bacteria > Bacteroidota > Bacteroidia > Chitinophagales > Chitinophagaceae > Ginsengibacter. Next base: position 186,418 of record CAZVKO010000029.1, read on the forward strand.
AGACAAGACGACGAAGTGATTTTCATCAGGGCAGAATACCAATTGGTGAAAATTAATCTTGGGGAAATAGAATATATTGAAAGTATGGAGGACTATTGCAGGATTCACCTGGTAAATGCGAGACCTGTAATGACCCTGACTACTTTAAAATCAATCCTGGAAAAGCTTCCGCATGAAAAGTTCAGCCGTATCCACCGCAGCTATATCATTGCACATGATAAAATTAAATCCATAGCCAATCGTAAGATACATCTCCCTTCGGCAGAATTACCTGTTGGCGCTTCGTATGTTCATTTCCTTAATAATATTTCCAAAAAATGAAACGGTTTTGGGTATCAATGCCTGGCTCACCGGAACTTTTTAGCTGTAAGAGCCGGGGTAAGGGGAAACAGGTCGTTATTTTTATTTTAATGATTATACCGGCCTGTGCGACAAAATAAATCCCGCACGCTTTTTGATAAGTTTAGTGTATGGCCCGCGTATATGTAATAGACGATGACAGAGATCTTTTATTCGTAATAAAATCGTTATTGCTGAAGAAGGGTTTTGATATTTCTGTATTTTCTGATTGGGACGAGGCAGAGATCGCAATCAAAAAGGCAGAGCCGCAATTGATATTGCTGGATGTGTTCCTGCCCGGAATAGACGGGATGGAAGTTTGCCAAAAGCTGAAGAGGTCGCCTTATACAAAGCACATTCCGGTTTTGATTTTTTCGGCGTTTCCAAAGATTGCGGAGAGCGCCATTCACGACTACGGCGCCGACGATTTTATTGCAAAGCCTTTTGAGGTGGGTGACTTGGTTAAGAAGGTTCGTTTTGTTTTATCAAAAAAAATGGTTCCTGCCTGATAAGGCTTACGAAATCCGGGATCTTAAGAAATTTTCAATAGTGCTGCATGGCACGAGGAAAGGCTTGTGTGTAATAGTAAGATGAAGAAGCTGGCCTGTTACAATATAACTTCCTGTAATCTGATTGGAAAATATGCTTACATTGAAATGGCCTGAATTAACATCTCCTGTAAATTCTCCGTTTTGATCTTCCACGGCAGCCCGTGCCTTTGCCAGGATATTTTCTGCGTCACCTGAAAAAGGTATGGTAAAATTACAGTTTGACATACATTAAATTTAAAGATTAATATTAAAGAATCGAAAAGATGGTTGATTAAAAAAACAGGAGAAAGTTATAGAACCTGCCCTGCACTAAAAATAATATTGATATAAATTAATTTCAGTAAAGCAGCTTGCCAGGGTTCTTCAGCCAGTTTTTAAATACAGCACTGGCCTCGGGAACGGGCAGCTTCTTTAAAGGTATTTTCCTTTCAGGAATCCCGGCGTTCATTTCATCATAGATCATAGAATCGTCAAATCCAATGCCCGCCGCATCTTCCCGTGTGTTGGCAAAATAAACAACTTTGGGACGTGCCCAATAAATGGCGCCAAGGCACATAGGGCATGGTTCACAGGAAGTATAAATCTCACAATCGTCCAGCTGAAATGAGCCAAGATGGTGGCATGCTTCCCTAATGGCAACGATTTCTGCATGCGCGGTGGGGTCATTCAGTAAAAGTACCTTATTATTCCCCCTGCCGATAATTGTATCATCCTTTACAATTATACAACCGAACGGGCCGCCTTCCCCTTTATCAATTGCTTTCTGGGAAAGTGCAATTGCTTCCATCATATAGGTTTCTTCTCTCGGTTTCATTCAGCACAAAAATAGCCTTTTTGGAAAAAAAGATTTTTATACCCTTTTCCGTTTGCGGGATAAGATCATTCCTTTATGGCCGCTTTATTTCCCGATAGGTGATAGAATTGGATTCAATTCCCTGTATTACTTTCTTGCAGCTTTCCGCACCGCAGTTGCAAATGAAACTTTCCATTTCATTATTGAGGAACGAAGTATAATCGAGGGTAAGCTCTTCCCCGGCAGGAATATATTTTGTTGCAACTACATTGAGACCCGAGTATTCTGTATTAGGATCGCACGAATGATTTTGCGGCGACCATTCTGAGGGTGACTTATCCCAGATGATATATACTTCGCTGCTTACAGGCCACGCATATCTCCTGAAATTTTCGCGCTCCTCCTCGTCCCAGTTTTTTTCAACAAATTTTTTGGTAACCAGCCGGTGCGGTTTTTCTTCTGTTGCAAAAATTATTTCACCGGGTTCCAGGTTTTTAGTTGCATAAATGCCATAGCCCGAAAGTGAATTTCCTTTTACAACATATTTTTTCTGCTTCAGCGCATGCCGGTATATTCCTTCCTGGATGATTTTATTAAGAAACCCCTGTTTGCCTGCAGGATCATGCATCAATACATAATCAGCAGAACCCTCGTATCCGTTTTCATAAAAAACAGAGCAGGTAAAATTGATTTCAAGAAAATAAATGGTATTGTTTTTATCAGCTCTGAAATCCATTCTTGCATAGCCAACGCCTTCAAATGCCCTGAATATCCTGGAAGCATTTTCTTTGAGCTGGCTGCACAATTGTTCATCCTTACAGGGGAGGTTGCATTCTTCATGCAGCTCTGATGTTTTCAGCGCATAGGTCTTGAATTTTTTTCCGGGCGGAAAAACAAATTCGATCGGGTCATAAGCGGTACAGTTTCTTTTACCTGCATCCGCGGCAACCAGCACCGTGAACTCTCTCCCGGCAATGTATTCTTCCACCAATATTTCCTGGTATTCTTCCAAAAGCCTGCTGAGTTTCTTTTTCAATCCTTCTTTGTTATGTGCCAGCGAATCATCATCAATGCCAAGACTGTCGCCGGCTTTGGCGGGTTTTATAAAAAGGGGAAAGGAAAGCTTTGCCGTTACTTCATTCAATTGATCCAGGTTTCTCACCAGTACATAAGGCGGCGTATTTACCCCACAGGTATAAGCCACATATTTCATCAGCTCTTTTGGCGGATCATAGAGCGACGGGGTAGGGCCCGTATAGGGAAGATTAAGCATCTCCAGCGAATGGATCACGTCAATAGAGGGCACTGACCATTCAAGATAACCTTCGCACAGGTTTACAAAGATGTCGTAATTCTTTTTTCTTAGCTCTTTTAATTGCCTGTAGGTGGTAAGCTTATTCAGAAAAACGTGATCCACGATATCGCCCGGAAGCAGAGAGGTGAGGTATCTTGGCGGATCATAATTTTTATAATCAACATCCGTAGTGGAATAATCAGGTTGCAACACGCAAACTTTCATTGTTTATATTTTAATTAAACCAATCGTATTGATATAATGGAGTTAGTTGCTCAGGCGTCCTGATTTTCATAAATAACATCATCAACAAATAAAAATAATTACATAAATGCTTTGTTGCGTTTATATAAAGGCAATTCTTATCATTTTAGTGTCATTATTTTTAAATGAGCTGAAGCTGTTTGACCTTTTTCTGTTTAGAGATATGCTTATGGGTTAGTGCGTTGCTTATAATGGTGGCGATCAGCGAGGCATAGGAATTACCGGACAGGCGAAGTATGGCTCCTATGGAGGTAAAGTTTTCGTCGTCTGAAAGGCCGCATTGTGCATTTACCTCGAGTACGTATAATTTGCCGGTTTCTTTATCCATCCGGATATCCACCCTTCCATAGCCTTTTCCTTTTACCGCCCGGTACGCTTCGTAGCTGATGTTGCAGAGGTCATTAACCAATGATGCATCGGGTATACGATAATGATAAAAGTCTTCCCCATTATTTAACGGAGCTTCGTGCTCATACATTTCCCACAGTCTGTCGAACGACAGAAATTTTTCATGAGAGGGCAGGGCGCTGTTGAATACTCTTTCCACCGGCATGTATATTTTACATTCCCTTGCATTGGCGCCATTGCCTACAATTAAGGTAGTAAACTCAGGCCCGTCAATAAACTTTTCTGCGAACACTCCGCCGTCCGTTAAGTTCCATCCATGATATCCTTCCTGCAGTTTTTCATATTGCGCTAACAGCTCTTTCGGCGTCTTTACTACTGAATGAATGCCTACGCCGAGGCTTCCGCCGGAGATAGCCGGTTTTACAATCACAGGACTGCCGAGTTTTTTAAAGATACTTTTTGCATCCTGGGGATCATCGGTCAGCACCTGCCATGGCGCGGTAGATACGTTTCTTGCTTCAAAGAATTGCTTCATTACAATTTTGGAAGTGGTAGCGCGGTAAAAATGCTCATCGGAGCCCGTAAAGCACAATCCGCTCTTTTTAAGATAGCGGATCACATTTACCCCCGGGGCATTGTTTACGTCATCGCCGTCGCAAAGATTTACCACCACTATGTTTTCAGCGAAAGCGCTGTTGCTGATAGAGTCGATGACCGACTTATAATCATTATTCGTTACCTGCTGCCATTTCCATTTTACCTTCAGTTCCTTAAATGCAGTGGTAAATTCCTGGATGCTTTGGGTATAATCGTAATAATAATCCAGGCTGGCATCATGGGTTTCCACGCAGGGAGCCAATACCCAAACCAAAAGTTCTTTATTAAATGGAAGCATATGGGTTAGTAAAAATGGGTTATACTTTTTGCAGGTGCGGAATATTTAATTTATCCATAATAAAATCGGTAAACTTATAATGATGGATTACCTCCTGGGGAAGAAAAGAGGCGCCTTGTATTTTATGAAGACAGTTGTTATCTCCGCAGAAGCAGTTAAACGGAGAAGCCATGGACCATTCGGTAGACGGATAAAAAAATGTGAGCTCATCTCCCGGCGCTATATCTTTTAAACAGCTCAGCTCCATCCGGGTAGTATCAAAGAAAACATTGGGATTACAGCTATGGTTGATGTACTGCAGGAACTCGGGATCTAAAATGATGTGCGTATAATCATTTACCTGTACCGTGTATTTATCAGGCACGGTGCGGATTTCAGACGCATCGAACTTTGAAAAAATATCACCGGCCTTGTGGTAAACGGTCGCGTGTAAAGACTTTTCGCCGGTTATATTATTCTGATAAAGTGTTGCAAAACCATAATGGGATATCTTGGTTAAGTTAGGAAGCGAATAAGCAGTGGAATTCATTTGGATTTATTAATGGGTTGTTTACAATTTAATAACATAACTAAATTATCTTAAAAAACATATTGAAAGCATTTATCCAGGTAAAAACTTATTCACAATTGTGAATAGAATATTCACTTTTTATAATTAAGATGATTGTTGATGTTATCAATTGTTTGTTTTAATATTCACTTTAACACTTGCATAACGAAGCGCCGGTAAGAATATTATAAAACCCATGCCCTGCATCTGCCTCTTGTATCTTCAAACAGAAATTTAAAACTTCTTTTCTTAATGCAATTCATTAATGAAGTTACTCTTTATTTCAATAAATGTTTTGTGTAAACCTAAAAATAAATCATATTTACACTATTGGAATGAAAAGTACGCGATTGAATTATATATCTTTCATCATAAAACTTCATAAATGTTATCAAAGATTGAAAGAGTACTTTCAATAGATATCGGAGGGTCGCACATTAAGGCAGTTGTATTGAACCCGCAAGGAGATTTTATTGAAGATTACCAGCGGTTGCCCACACCTTCTCCTGCCAATCCGAAAAATGCGATGCAGGTAATACAGGAGCTGTCCCAAAAGTTTTCCGGCTTCGATGCCATTGCAGCCGGCTTTCCCGGCTATGTAAAAGATGGTGTTGTAAAAACGGCTCCCAATCTGGATAACGCTGCATGGGCCAGCTATAATCTTCAAAAAGAGCTTGCCGATGCATTGGGCAAGCCTGCATTGGTAGTAAATGATGCGGATATGCAGGGACTGGCGATTGCCAGTGGCAAAGGGCTTGAACTGGTGGTAACATTGGGAACCGGCTTCGGAACTGCATTTCTGAAAGACGGGATACTGATACCCCATCTTGAAATTGCGCATCACCCGGTAACAAAAAAGAAAGATTACGATGCTTATATCGGGGAAGCAGAGTTAAAAAGAATTGGAGTGGAGAGATGGAACCGCCGGATAAAACGGGTTATCGGTATTTTAAAAGTAGTATTCAACTACGACAGGTTATATATAAGCGGCGGATGTGCCAAGCAAATAAACTTTGAACCGGAAGATAATATTATTATTACAGGTAATAAAGATGGCATTAAAGGCGGAGCCAAACTCTGGCAGGTAGAATATGAGCTCGTAGTATACCGCCATGAAATGCTGATGCGTATGGAATCAAACAACTGAATATATTATGACACTGGGTATTGCAGCCGATCATGGCGGATTTGAATTAAAAGAAACAATCAAATCGTTTTTACAAAACCTCGGGTACGAGGTTACCGACTTTGGTGCATTTGCATCAGATAGTAAAGATGATTATCCCGATTTTGTGATACCATTGGCGCAGGCCGTGGCCGATAAAAAAGTTGACAGGGGAATTGCCATTTGTGGCAGCGGGGTAGGGGCGTGTGTTGCAGCCAATAAAATTACAGGAGTACGCGCCTGCCTCATTCATGATCATTTTTCGGCGCACCAGGGAGTGGAAGATGATGATATGAATGTGATTTGCCTTGGAGGAAGGGTAACAGGATACATGGCGGCGGAAGAGCTCATCACTTCTTTTTTAAATGCAAAGTTTATCGGCGCCGAAAGGCATATAAGGCGATTGAATAAAGTAAAAGCTTTAGAAAAATAATTTTTCTATCCTCACTGAAACATATTCCATGGCAAAAGATTACAAGATTCTCTTCAGCGATATTGGCGGTGTGCTGCTCTCCAACGGTTGGGGGCACGAAGCAAGACAGGCGGCCGCCAAAGAATTTGGTATCGATTATTTTGAAATGGATATACTCCACGATTTTATTTTCAACGTGTATGAGATAGGGAAAATCTCGTGGGACGATTACCTTGATACGGCGGTATTCAATTACCCGCGGAATTTTTCCAAAAAAACGTTCAAGGAATTTATGCTGTCGCAATCGCATGAATTGCCCGATACGCTGAAGTGGCTGGTGGAGTGGAAAATAAAGCATCCTAAAATAAAAACAATCTCTATCAACAACGAGCCAAAAGATCTGAATGATTATCGCATTCAAAAATTCCGGCTGCATGATTTTTTTGATGCTTTCATATCATCCTGTGAAGTAGGCATGCGAAAGCCCGACCCCGGGATATTCCGGCTGGCGTTAGGTATAGCACAGGCCCGTCCGGAAGAATGTTTGTACTTTGACGATCGTGAAATGCTCGTAGAAGCGGCCAGGAAAGAAGGCATCCACGCTTATCAGCATAAAGATCTGGATGGTACAAGAAAGATTATTGAGGAGCTGATGGGGTGAAAGATTCCTGGCAGCAATTACTCTTGTCTTGTATGTTGTTTGAAAAAATCCCAGATCACCTCGCAGCCATTCATGTCTCTGCTCACTCTTCCTATTACCATTTTAGGAAGATATTGTTTGCCGCCAGGCCAGGTATGACCGCCATCATGTATGATGTAACTAATTACTTCTGTTCCGTCTTTACCATCTGAATATGCTTCTTTTGTAATGGTGGTGCCGTCGAAAGTGGTGTTTGGCAAATGAGTAACGGCAGGCGTTGTATTGCACTGGTCAATAGCCACCCATTTATCAATTACCTGCTGATGCGATACAAAGGCGCCTTCCGCCCCGATAGTTTTTGCGCCGCCATTAAATGGAACAATCGGATCGGCAGTGCCATGGATATACATGACCGGTAAAACAAAATTCGGCTTGCAGGAAGAGTAAGGTGTGTCAGTGCCCATTGTAGCTGCAACGGCAGCGATGGCAGCAAATTTGTAACCTATCTCGCATCCCAGCCGGGATGTCATAAAACCGCCATTGGAAATTCCTGTCGCATACATTCGGGATGCATCTACTGAATAGTGCGCCTCCATATAATCAATCAGGCTGCTGATAAATTTTACGTCATTTATTCCCTGCTTGTTCGATTTGGTGCCACGGCCGTCATTCCAGCTTTTATCAATTCCCTGCGGGGCTACGAGCAAAACATTATCGCGTTCACTGATAGATTTGAAATCATCCCCATTGCTGATATTAAGCATGGAGGCGGCATTGGCTCCGCCGCCATGCAGCAGAAAGATCAGCGGTGACTTTTTCGTTTGTGTATAGCTGCCGGGAACATACACAATAAATGTCCTGGAAATATTATCAACAGTAATTTGAGCGGTGGTTTCACCGGGTTGTATGCTGTTTTGGGCAAAAGCAAAATGTATGGAACTGAAAAAAATAACAACTGATGCCAGGGAATGTTTCATAGCTATTTCAGACGTTGCTTTTTAAGGATCGTTTAATCAGGATAAGGTTATTCCGTTTCCCAATATCAGGCAAAAAGATATGAAAATGATTAACGCGATGATAGCCAAAATAAGTGTAGGCGCAGGTTGGGGAAAATCGCTTTTTATTTTATCGTAGTTGTTTATAAAAAGAACCGGCAATGAAGATACCATTTCAAGTGCTCCCTGCACCGCAGTATGCATCTTGTCAGTTGGAAAGAACAGCCCGGCAATGGCAGCAGCAGCGATGGCCCCTGTATACGCATAGCAGGCAGCCGGTTTCAGAGGAAAATCCGGAAAAATTGCATGGATGTTATAAAGGCGCCCGGTAACAAGCTTTACGGAAATTAAAAAAGCAATAATGCCCAAAAATAATAACACGGGTTCCGTGAATGACGCGATTTTAAATTGTTCCATTAAATACCCCCAGTCTCCGTCATTGCTGAATCCTGATTCCACTATAGTTCCGCAAAACCAGAACAGGTTGTAAGACATTAGGGTGAGTAAAAAAAATGCTGTAATAATTGTAAAGCCCTTTATTTTTTTCAATATAAAATAAGCCAGCAGTCCAAAAAACAAATTTGCAAGCGGGCCACCTATATCTGTAATAAAGCTCCCGGGATTACTTTTAAAATAAACAGAGCTAAGTAAAGTAATCCTGTGCCCAAGCCCAAGGCATGTTCCGGCATGACCCATTACTTCGTGAATTATATCTGCAATTATATAGGACAATATCCCGGCTGAAACTATGGTTAATATCCATTTTGATTTTGCATTCATGGGAATTTTTTACAAACACTTTTTTGAATGTGGCTCATTGCCGGGTATGGTAAAACAATTAAACCTTCACGACTAAGTTCGTAATAAAATGAATGTATCGGCCTTTATTGTCACATTAAATTTTTTAAGAAGTATCGTTATTAGCTTTTGCGATTTTTCGGAAAAGCTAACGGGGAGGCCTGTTCGAAAAGATACGGTAAAAGACGATATTTTTTTATGGTACTTATACTACAGGGAAGAAATGTATCTTTCCGGGATGAAACATGGGTGCCTCTTGTTAATCATATTTTGTTCCTGTGCCTCGGTAAGAAAGATGCAAATTCCGGAGCATACACAAGACACTTTAACAGGAAGTGAGTTTTATAAACAGGCGGTTTCGATGATGTGGAAGCAACGCGACTCATTTGCATTAAGGGAAATCCTCGCCGGCGATATGCCTGATTTTTTAAGAAAGTTTGTTGCTGTAAGAACTTCTGTAACCGATTCCGCTACCGGCCGCCATATACATGCGGTATATTATGTGTCGCCTGACTATATGAGCATCGGAAGCAACAAGGATTGGGCACGGATTCCGCTGACGCCGATGGCGGCCCAGCAAATCGCAGATTCGTTTCATTGTTTTTTGCCTACCCGGAAAATGGTAAATGATATTTATAAGGCGGCTAAGGTAAAGCTGGAGCCGGTACCGATGTATGCTTTCCGCGATAGTACGGTTACTATGTGGCAGCACCATCTCATCATTGAGGGGCAACGAAAGGGAAGAAAGGGCCTCATTGCCGGTATAAAAAAAGATGTGGTGATATCGGGAAAAATTTCACGGGATCCCAAACCCGATCGTGTGGCTATTTACGGATGGCAGAGGAGTAACGGCGTACCCATACAACCCTTGTATACGGGTCATGTGGATTGGTACGTTGATTACAGCCATGGCATAAGGCTGGTTTACCGGAAGATAAAAGTGAACGGACACTGGATGGATTATACAGATGTATTAAAAGATGAAAAATTGAAAAGACTCTTATGTGATGAAGAGAATTGTGACTTTTACCGATACAATTAAAATTGTGTTTCGCCGGGAGCAATATTATAAAAAATAATCGCCGGACCGATCCCCTTTGAACTTATTTTGAAGCCTGAAGAACCATCCTCCGGCAAAATAGGTCATGAAAGCCCCAATAGATTTACCGTTTAATCCTGTTCAATATTTCATACCTTTAATACCTCCTTCACTTTTTAAGATTGCAATATGAAAAAAGAACTTCCCGACTTAAAAATTAATTCCGGCAATCCTGTTCATGATTCGGAAGATAATCCAGGTAAAAAATCTTTGCTCAGCCGCCGCAAATTTGTTGAGATGACTGCCACCTCGGCTGCGGGGTTTACCATTTTGCCGAGGTTTGTTTTGGGCGGAAAAAATTATGTGGCGCCCAGCGATATGATCACCCTTGCATATATCGGTACAGGAACGCAGGGAACGCGCGAATTACTACCTATGCTGGCGGTGCCGCAGATTCGTGTAGTAGCGGTATGCGATCCCAATAAAGAAGCCCGTGGTTATCGTGACTGGGGACCGAATTATCTCAGGGACGAGATACGCAAAACCATTCAGGATCCCAACTGGACGCCAGGCGGCGATCATCTTATTCCGGGCGGCAGAGATAATGCAAAAGAAATAATTGATAAATATTATTCCAATGTAATGAAAGTGGATCCATACAAGGGCTGCACAACCTATGCAGACCTCCGTGAATTATTGGATAAGGAAAAAAATATTGATGCGGTGAAGATCATGACGCCTGATCACCTGCATGGCGTATTATGTATGGCTGCGATGAAAAGAGGAAAACACGTGCTGGTGCATAAGCCAATATCCAATCGTCTGGCAGAAGGAAAGAAAGTAATTGATATGGCCCGTAACACGCCTAAAGTAATTACGCACCTGGTACCCTGGGACAGTAATGGGGATATGACGCCCGTAATGAACTGGCTGAATGCGGGCTCTATTGGTACACTCAAAGAAATTCACAACTGGACCAACAGACCCGTATGGCCGCAATACGATCAGTTGCCCACCGAAAAGCCACCGGTTCCTGATGGTTTCGACTGGGATCTCTGGCTGGGCCCCGAAGCTAGTCGCGATTACAGCCCTGATTACACAAACATGGTATTTCGCGGGTGGTATGACTTCGGGGGAGGTTGCATGGCAGATATGGGACATTACAGTTTATGGACTGTTTTCAAAGCTTTGGATCTTACTTCGCCAACATTGGTAGAACCGAGGCGCAGTCATGTGTGCAGCTTCAATGGTGCTGTTCCTTTCCGTATTAATAATAACTTTTCATTCCCTACAGCAAGCACCGTCCGGTTCAGCTATCCTGCAAATGGAAACCGGTCTGCGGTAGATCTTTTCTGGTATGATGGCGGCATGCGGCCGGATACTCCTGATGAACTATTAGCTCAAAATAAAGCGCTGCCGGAAGAAGGGATGATGTTTGTAGGAACAGAAGGAAAGATTCTCGCAGGATTTAATGTGCAAAATCCGCAGATCATTTCAGGGAAGAATGCCGGGGCAACCACCGCCAAAAATGCAGGCAATGATAACCAGGTGCAGGAGACTACCAGGGCTTTGCCTTTATTTGTTGATGCTGTTAAATCGGGCAAACAATATCCCGGTAATTTCTCCGAAGCAGAGCATCTTACGGAAACAATAAATCTTTATGCGGTTGCTTTGCGGGCAAATGCTTCATTACACTATGATGGCGCTACGCAAAGCATCAGCAATGCACCGGCTGCAAGCGGTTATTTAAAGCGCGAATACCGGCAAGGCTGGGATCCCGAAAGTATTTAAGCATTTTATAAGTAAAAAATTAATCATAACTCAATAAAGTTTTAATATGCAAACAATGCCCCGGAGAGATTTTCTTTCCAATACCTCAAAGACTGCATTAGGTGCTATGGCTTTATCCAAAATGCCGTCTTCTTTTTTTACGGCTGCCGGTATAGTTAATATGCCGGTTGGCTTTCAATCGTGGTCAGTAAAAGATATGCTTGGCAAAGATTTGACGGGTACGCTTACAATGATGTCGGGCCTGGGATATAAATATATAGAAATGTGCTCTCCGCAGGGGTATAAAGACATCGGGTTTGGCCCGCTGGCAAAAATGCCCACCAGCGATCTTCGCAAAACCATTGCAGATGCAGGTTTGGGCTGTATCAGTTGCCACTTTGGTTTTGGTGAGCTGGCAGAAGATAAGATTGATCAAACAATTTCGTTTGCCCGCGATATGGGGCTCACTCAAATGATTTGTTCCACATTCTGGCTGCCTGCAACCGCCACCATTAAGGATTACCAGGATTCAGCAGATAAGCTTAATAAGGCTGCAGAAAAAATTAAGAGTGCAGGTATGCAGGCCGGTTTCCACAATCATGATTTCGAATTTCATATGCTGGAGGGCCAGCTTATTTATGATGCGCTGATGAAGGAGTTTGACCCGGCGCTGGTAAAGATGCAATTTCAAACCGAAGTAATCAACCTGGGTTATAAAGCGGCAGATTATTTTAAAAAATATCCCGGAAGGTTTATCTCATCGCATTTATCTGACTGGACTACCGATAAAAAAGAGGTACCGATCGGTCAGGGTCTTATTGACTGGAAAGAATTTTTTGCTGCAGCAAAAATTGGCGGTGTACAAAACATTTTTGTTGAAATGTCGCCGTCTACGTTCAGGGACAGTGCAATTTATTTAAAAGGGCTTTGATCGATATTTAGATGATAGCTCTGTGAATATACAGGTAAGGCGGGAATATGCTGCCGGCTCAATGGATCATTAATTTATTTGAGCGGTTGATGTGCGGTAGCGGAAATCATTACTTTTATAGTCAAATTTTTTGTCAAATAAATAATTCAACAATGAACAAGATCATTCTAAAAGCGCTTTCGCTCACTTTCGTTTCACTGCTCATGACATCGCTGACATGGGCGCAGGATAACAAGAAACCTCTCAGTCCGCCGGAAACTGCTACCGGTACGGCAGCAGGAGCTCATATCACTATCAATTACAGCAGTCCGGGTGTAAAGGGAAGAAAAATATGGGGCGGCCTGGTTCCTTATGATAAAGTATGGAGAACCGGTGCAAATAAGGCTACTACTTTTGAAACGGATAAAGCCATTAAGGTAGAGGGGAAAGAATTAGCCGCGGGTACGTATAGCCTGTATACCATTCCCGGTGAAAAAGAATGGGTGTTTATTTTTAATTCCCAAACCGGCCAATGGGGCATTAATGAAGATGGAAGCACTACCGAAGACCCGGGCAAGGACGTAATACGCGTAACCGTGAAGCCGAAAAAATCCGATGCCTTCAATGAAAGAATGAAATTTGTAGTTCATAAAGGCGGCTTTACTCTTGAATGGGAAAACCTGAGCGTGCCGGTTTCAGTAAAATAAATTTTTTTATACTGTGGCTCGTGAATGACGGGCCACAGTTGTTTTTACGTTGGTATATCCAATTGTACTGTTAGCAATTCGGTTTTTATTTGCTGGAAGAGTTGTATAGCGTGGGGGCTTGTGACTGTGCTGGTATTTTATTATTATCCACCGGTTACAAATACCCGGTTGAAAAATTTTAGCTGAAGTTACAGCAATCGCTTAATAGAATATTATCTGCCGGAACTGAAGTTGAATGATGATATCTGATGATTTATTCGTCAGGGTCGGCTTGCAAAAAAACCAGTGTGCGTTGTATAACAAGCCCTACTGTTATGTGCTGCTGTACCTATAATTTTAATGATAACCCTATACTGGCGGAATAAGTGTCACCATCCGGAGTATTCAAATTATATTTTATCCGCGCTATTATATCTACATTGTGCATAACGGAGTAAGCTACTTCCGCCACAAACGGAATTCTGTAATCACTAAAGGAAGTGATGTTCTGGGTCCACACTTGTAGTGTGTCAATTGCAAAAAGGTTATAGTATTCTGTTTGCCTTATGCAATACGTCCAGCCGCTTGCCAGGTCAATCTTTATTCTTTTCAGAGGAGAAAAATGATACTTAACAAGTAAAGAAAAGTTGTTATCATACACTTTCATTTCATTTGGCTTAACCGGAAGATCTGCATACAATCCATGCTGTTTATAATGAGCAAAATCGGACTCCATTGCTATTGAAAAGTGTGTTGCCAGTTTATAATCAAATTGAATCCACCAATCAGTTCCAATTGAACTGACATTTTCTGTTGCACTTCCAAAGCCGGCTCCTGATGAGATTCTAAATTCCTTATCCGGCTCTATATGTGATTGACAAAAGGAGGCTAAATGCAGTAGGGTTAATAAAACCAAAAATGAAATTGATTTTTTCATATTTAAGAGTCTGCGAAGTTGAAGAAGCGTTGCTCAGTATAGCACACAACACTTAAATATACACTACTATCTTCAGAATTCATGAGGAAACAATTATTGAATTTCAGACTTTTAGTGTTTGCCTTTTTCAATTGCAGAGATACCAATACAGTCGTATACTTATTTGCTTTTGCGGTTGCCCGTTGCGGTATCGATGAATGGCTGCGGGATGGAGCGGAAAGCCCGCAACGAAGCGAAGCGGAGTGAGGACTTGAAGCGATCAGCCCGGACTATCGCTGACGCAAGTGCTGTGGCTGACAGCCCCAATTATTCATTAACGTGTATGGTTAATCCATCCTGGCAAAACTACCTAACTTTGAATCAGTAATTAAGCAAATAAACTTGTATGCTATGAGCAAGAAGAAAACAAAATCATCGGTGCAGGACAAAAAATTTCCTTTGCCGGTATATAAGGAGCAAGATGATATTTATAACAAGGAACGGGAAGTGCCCATGGAAGATGAGGAGGTGGTCAGAAAGAGATTGGCGGGCAAAACTGATGAAAGCCCGGGTGATAACCTTGATATACCGGGCGCAGAGCTGGATGATGCGAACGAGGTCATTGGCGAAGAAGACGAAGAAAATAATTATTACAGTCTTGGTGGCGATGACCATAATGACCTTGAAGAAGACAGGCAGTAATTGTATTTACAAAGCCTCTTTTACTCCGGAGAAACTGACAAGCTCAATCGTTTAGTTATAGTTCAGGCATGGATGAAGCTCGAAGCTGGCAGGCAGGGATTTTGTTCATTTCTACAAATAATGCAACCACTTCTTTTCCGGATGCGAAAGCTTATAACGGCTGTATCTTTTGCATAGCGGGTACATAAATGCAACAACGCATACCCATACAATATATACACCCCATAGTGGCAGTCCGCTCGGGGCTTTAGGCCGGCCAAAATTGAATGCGCCAAACTGTAAATCGCTCCAGTGAAAGCCTTGTATAAACATAATAACGAGTAAAGTGGCATGTACCACGTACCAATGAATGAGATAATAAAATAGGGGCACCTTGCCATACACACTCACAATTTGTGTGAACCGGTTATTGACGCTTTCTCCAAATGCAAGTATAAGCATCATGCAGCCCAGCGTTACTGCAGCAAATAAAAGCGAAGGGGGATACTTGGTTACATTAATAAATGAGAGAAACGTGTATGTCGGGTTTTTTTGTGCTGACCATGGCGCAGGATCGCCATACCAATTGATGTAGCGAATGGCAATAAAAAACAGCAGTATAAAAATGCCTGCTTTTATAAAAAAGCCTCTTCTCTTTTCCTGCAGCGCCTGGAAAAGCCTGCCTGATGCAAAGCCCAGCAGCATGATACCGCACCATGGAAGAACAGGATACCCGATAAAGAAAGTAAAGTGGGGAGTAATATTATACCCCACAAGACTAAATAATGGTGCGATGATAGCGCGTAGCGTCGGGTTGGCATTGTTCGGGATAAAATCCAGCAGGTTGTGGCAAAAAATAATAACCAGCCCAACTGCAGCGATTGTTTTTACTGAACTTTTCAAAAAGAAAGAAAGTATAATAAAGCTAAAACCAATAGCTGCAATGACCTGGAAAAATAGAATGCGGAATTGGATGTCGAACCAGATACCGAAGCTTACCACCGTACATTCCAAAATAATGAGCCATATACCGCGTGTGACCAGGAAGCGGCGCATCTGTGGTATATCATTTCTTTTTTGAAAAGACAGATACGCTGAAGTGCCGGAAAGAAAAACAAATACCGGCGCACAGAGATGCGTGATCCATCGTGTAAAGAAAAGCGCCGGCGTAGTGGTAGTAAGATCAAGTGGATTTTGCGTAATGGAATTCACATGCATGAGGTCACGGATGTGATCCATCGCCATGATAATCATTACCAGGCCGCGGGTGAAGTCGATGGAGGTGATACGTTTCACCAGAAAAAGATTTTGGTAAACAATTTTCTTTTGAAGCTCGTCATTTGCTACTGTTTGCGCAAATGTAAGATGACAAATGGCGCTATGTGTAAACGAATGGTTCCGGCCGTACATGCAGGGGTATAGACCATACCGGCGATCATTCAAATCACGCCACTTGCAGGGCAAAGGCAACCTGATATTTAAATATTATTTACCGGAATGCATTCGCAGCATAATTTTGATGTAAGCTTGCAATGCTGAATTTTGTACATCTATCATTGGTTAAAATGCCTGTCCGCAGTAAGATATATTTTTCAGGGTGCCTCATTTTTGCTGTGCTGCTGTCACCCCGTATAGGCGCTCAGTCAAATGCGCCTTATGTGCACTTTCCGCCTGTTTATTATAAACTTACCAGCGATACAGCGCGGATGCATTTTTTGATGAATGCAATAGGCGACTCACTCAATACGGGCCAGTTGAATGCAGTGTATGACATGGCCAGGGAAGGCATGACTTTGGCAGAAAAGAATGAGGCAGATACCATGAAGGGTATCTTCTATTTTGACATGGGGAAGGCATTTTCTTACCAGTTTGCCAAACCAGACAGCGCCATATATTATTACAAAAAGGTGCCTCCCTTTTTCCCGGATAAAATGAATTATTATAATATTATTTCTGTCAGGGAAATAATGGAACGTTATGCCCAGGCAGGAAATAAAGATTCTGCAATGGCTTATTTAGACGCTCTTCACGACAGGCTGGATACTTTAAGTGTGACCAATAAGATCAGGGTAGGGCTTTCGCAAAATATGGCCGGCGTATATCAGTATTATGGAATGTTTAAGACGGCCATTGAATTATATAAAATTTCTATCGAAGGGAACAGGAAAAATAATTACGGGCTTGGCATTGGCCTCGGTCTGGCAAATCTTGCCGAATTGTATGACGAATCGGAAGATGATACCAATGCAGTGAAGTATGCACGGGAGGCATTGAAATATCTCGAAGGCAATAACCTGCCTTATTTGGGAACAGTGGCAAACCTGGCTACGTATTATACCAATCTTAACCGCAACGATTCAGCAATATACTTCAACAACCTGGCTGATTCGGTTGGCCGGTTAATCAATAGTGACGCCCAGATTCATATCCGTGGACCTTTTAATTATGTGAATATTTTATGCAACCAAAAAAAGTATAACGAGGCAAGATGGGTTCTTGCGGGTATAAGGCCATGGCTAATCATCAATTCTGACCGGGAAGGGATGGTGGATTATTTGTTGAGCTCTGCTGTTATTGATACGGCACTGCATCGTTGGGAATCGGCAGCAGATTCACTTTTACGGGCATTAGCGCTCGCGAAGGAGGATGGCAGAGAGGTTTCCATTGTGCAGGCATTGCAGGGCCTGGCTGCGGTAAATGCGAAACTTAATAATTTCAAAGAAGCGTATAAGTACCAGCAGGAGTATATGCTTCATAAAGATTCGCTCACCAATGATGAAACAAAATCGAGGCTGGCAGATTTTGAGGCAATGTATAAAACACGTCAAAAGGAAGAGCAGATTGCATTGTTGCAAAAAGAGGATGATATTAAAAATCTGCAATTGAAAAACAGCCGGCAAACAAATGCATTGTACCTCTGTGGCTTTATATTTTTACTTTCTGTTGCAGGAATATTCTTTTACCAGCGAAACAGGCGACTGAAAATAGAGGCTGAAAAAGTAAAAGCAGAATTGCAAATGCAGATATTACGTTCGCAAATGAATCCGCATTTTATTTTCAATTGTCTCAACAGCATTGAATACTTTATTATGCAGAGCGACAAGCGGCAGGCTTCCGATTATTTGAATAAATTTTCCATCCTGATACGCAACATACTCGACAGCAGCCGCAACGACAGGGTGCCCCTGATGAAAGATATGGAAACACTCAACCTCTACGTGGAGCTGGAACAACTTCGGTTTAATAATAAATTCAATTTTAAAAGTTATATTGATCCTGCGCTAAGAGGCGGAGATTACCGTGTGCCGCCATTGCTGATACAGCCGTTTGTAGAAAATGCAATCGTGCACGGACTGGCCAACAGCGATGAAGACCAGCTCCATCTTACCGTGACGGCGTCGCTGCATGACAATATGATAAAGTATGTGATACAGGATAATGGCATTGGCCGCGAAAGAGCAGGAATTTATAACATGCAGAACAGGCCCTATCATAAAAGCGTGGGATTAAAGATCACAGAAGACCGTATCAACCGGTACAACCGGGCTGCACAAGCGACAGAATCAATAGCCATCACCGATCTTTATGATGAAGACAGAAACCCCGAAGGTACCCGGGTGGAAATTTTATTGAAGGCGATTTGACACTGTTTACACGGTAGCCTTCTCCAGCTTATTTAATCTTTCCTGCTCTATCCATGCGCCGAGTCCGTTAGTCGTGGTTATATGTATCAGGCCATTTTGCTCATAAGCAATGCCTCCGCTGACAGGGTCTTCAGAAAACATTAAGGCGGTATCAAAATCATAATGAACAATAAAATCACTGCACAATGCAAAATGGGCGAAGGCCGTCATTGCTAAACGCGATTCGAGCATAGCGCCTACCTGTAAACGTATGCCGGCATCTTCGGCCATCTTTACCATCTTCAACGCTTTAAAGATACCGCCGGACTTGCCCAGCTTGATATTGAAATAGTCACATGCCTGCAGTTCTATCAATCTCTCCGCATCATGCTCATCACTGCAACATTCATCAGCCATGATGGGTATGGGGCTTTCCTTTTTTACTTTGGGCAATTTCATAAACTTCCATCGCGCTATGGGCTCTTCGCAATGCTGAATGTTGTACACGGATAACGTATTCAATGTCTCGATGGCTTCCTTTACTTTCCAGCCCTGGTTAGCATCAATACGAACAGGTATGGTATTGCCCACAGCTGCACGGATGGCTCTGATCCTTTCAACATCCCGCTTACCATCCTTCCCGAGTTTTACTTTTATTGCAGGATACCCGGCTTCTTTTATTTTCAATGCATCTGCTGCCATCTTTGCGGGGTCGTCAATACTTACAGTATAGTCAGTGATGATGCTTTTTTTATTGCTGCCCCCTAAAAATTTATATAAAGGCACTCCGGCATGCTGCGAAGCAATATCGTACAATGCCATGTCAAATGCACTTTTGATGCTGGTATTGCCATAAATAACTGCATCCATTTCCTTTATACATTCTTCGATGTTCAGGGGATTTTTTCCTTTTAATACTTTGGCAAAATATTGCCCCACAACAAAACACGTATCCTGGCTTTCGCCATTGATGGGCATAAACGGGCTGCATTCACCGAAACCTATAATAGCTGCATTGGTAAAAATTTTTACAAGTATATTGTCTGCAGATTCTTCTTTACCGAGTGAAGTAATAAAGGGTTCTTTTAATGGAACGGATAGCTTATAAATTTCAACCCGCGTGATGGATAATGATTCAGGCATATTTTTTCTTATAACTTAATTAGAAAAAAAATTTAGTCTAAATATTCTGCCATTAAGGTTAGACAAGGAGTTAAGAATATTAAGCGCGCTGCTTCTTAATATTCTTAACTCCTTAATGGTTTAAACTTGAACTATTTTAATTTTCTAAACGGTATTATTTGTCAAAAATAGTTGAATGAAGCCATACGCGATAAATTGCAAGGACCCGGTAACCCAAAATTTGGCATTAGGAAATATCACCGGCGCAGGAATATTCCAGTCACCGGCGCAACGAAACGAATTATTTGAGCAAAATGGTGATACGTTTTCCGTTTTCATAAACAGAAACCACATAATCGGCATCCATATCCGGGTAGCGTTGTGTTAATTGAGATTTTATTTTTTTGAAGACACGCATTTCGGGATACTCCGGTACATGCATTTCCCGGAAGGCCCACGACCTGACATTTATGACGATGCGGTTCTGGCCCGTTGCATAGTTAAACAAGGCAATTGCAGGCGTACAGGCGTTTGCCTGTTTTTTGAGGTAGATCATCATTATCGGCTTTTTATAGCTGAACAGATTTGCAGATAAAAAATTATCCCAATAACCAAAAAAATTTAAAACCGGCAATAAACCAAACAAAAGAAAAATAAGCCAGTTGCTTTTCCGGTGAAGAAAATCCAGGCTGAATGAAAGCCTTTGTTTGTGCAGAAAAAAGTAATACAGCACTAACGCAAATGCAGCATTCCAGGGGAGGATGATAGCATCATAATCAAATACCAGCGGGCTAAATGAAATTATGATGAGGGCGTGCATGATAATCAGGAGCCCTGCCGCAATTTTTTGTGTCTTTTTAAAGACCAGGCCCATTGCAAAACAAACTTCCATGGATCCAAGAAGATATCCGATATGGTAAGTGATGAGATGATACCAATAAGTATGCAACGCATCTTTTATATCTGTATGAGTAATATCCTGCAGCAGCATCTCGGAAAATATGCGATTCATTTTTCCCAGTCCGCTATAGAAGTAAGTGCTTATTAAAATAAACAATATAGTTTTTAATGCACGCTCATCATTGCCGGGGTTGAAAATAAATGCCGTTATAATGAAAATATATTCATACTCCCAGGGTTGCCAGCGGTTTTGGTCGAAGAGGCAGGAAAGTATTTCCACCGCGATGACGGTTATCTGGAATATTTTTTTTGCTGGAAAAAGAAATAGCAGTGCCAGGCCGGTTAATGATGCGATAAACAACAGTAGGTGAGCGGGCGATGAAATGCGTAAAAAATCGAAAGGGGGTACAAGCGGAAATAAGCGGTCCGTAGTCCAGAGCCTCCACGAAATTATTTTTCCTGTCAGCCAAAAGAAAGAGATGATGCGCATTACTATTATTTTTTTTGAAACAACAGGTAATTCGCGGGCTGTCATACCAATCTTTTTTAAAATCTTGCGAGCAATTTAAAATTAACGAGCCGGGGTGTCAGGCGGTTCGGGATGGTAAATGTATCGTTTGCAAAATCTTTAATGAGCTGATAAGAGATCACGTTGGCACGATCGATTAAATTAAATACTTCAAAGCTGGCCCAGATATTATCAAATCCGCGGAAAGGAGAGTGGCTGCGGCGCAGCGACTTATCGCTGAGCAATAATGCGCTGAAGCCGATGTCGGCGCGTATATAAGGTTCGATTACCAGCGCATTCCGATATTTTACACTGCCGGGAATATTATAGGGCATATTGCTTCCGTAGATCAATGAAAAATGAACTTTAAAATTTTTATTGGTAGTCAAATAATCCTGCAGAAATAAACCGAGGGTGATTAACCTGTCTGTTGGCCGGCGGACCCATCCCACTTCATGCCTGCTGCTGTCTGCTACCACCTGGTCCTGTGTTTGAGAAGTGATCTGCTGACCCTCTGCATTGAGATAGGTATAGTAATAATCGTTGTCAATTTTTTCTTTGGTTCTTCCGATGCCAATGCTGAACCAGCTTTCAGCATCTTTTACCAGTTCCGTGTACAGGCGCGCTTCGATTCCTGCCGCATAAGCAATGGCATTATTGTTGCCATAGTAGCGGATGCGTACATTGTCGATGTCATATATATCCACGTCCCACAGCGACTTATAATAGGCTTCAGTGGTAATGCGCATGGGCCTGTTTGAAGTGGCAAGGTTGTAATCAAAGCCTGCAACAAACTGTACGCTCTTCTGACTCTTAAGCGCCGTATTCACGGTGCCGTCATATCTTCTCATCTCCCGGTAAAATGGCGGCTGATCGTAAATACCTGCTGACGCTTTAAATACTATATCTCTTTTCCATTCGGGTTTGTAACTTACCTGCGCACGCGGGCTTGCCAGAAATTCTTTATTTAACGAGTTATAATTAAAGCGAACGCCCGCCTGTACCGTCACATTTCTAACGGAATCGCCTAAACGAAGATTGTCCTGCAGATAACCGTTATATTTATCTGTTAGCAAATTTTCTTTTGACTTCAATACGCTGCCAAGGTTGAGCTGGTCCGGGTTGTAGGGTAGTGAATATTCGGCTGAGTCCTGATATTCCCACTCGTTGAGCTTGTCATGAATAATGGTATGGTCCACGCCAACGCCCCATTGAATAAAATGTTTCCCGATATCATAGGTCCCTTTATGGCTGATGTTGTATACATCAATGGTAAGTCCATTTCTTGCATAATCCTGGTAAAGGCCGGCGCCTAAAGGGTTGGTGATCTGCCCGTAGGCAGAACTCGACTTATCGAAATCTCTTTCGCCAAATAAATAGGCGCCGGTAATGTCGTAGTTTTCATTTTCCCGGTCTCCAAAATGACTTACCATCCATTTCAGCTTCACTCTTTTATTTACAAACTGGTCAAGGCTTAACCCGACAAGATTGGTATTATAATTATCTTTTTCCTGGCCTTCAAAATAAATATCCAGGGCGAGGTCGGCTGTAAACAGGGGAGAAAAAACAGCGGAAGATTTTTGAGCTGACTCCGGTATGAGCGTGAATTTGGAACCGGAAATAATGCCCAATGCTTCGAGTTGTAGTTTTCGTGTAAGCCTGTACGTTAGGTAGGCCTGCAGGTCAGCCGCGGACGGAATATAATTTCCTTTTACTTCCTGGCTGCTGAGCAGGTCTTTATTGGTTTTGGTTCTTGCGCCTAATAAGAAGGCGAGCCTGCTGTTGTGAGAAGTGCCCTCGAGATGAAAGCCCTGCTCCAGTAAGCTTACATAAGCGGAACCGCCAAAGGAAGAGGGTTTTTTATATTGTATGTCAAGCACGCTGCTTATTTTATCTCCATACCGGGCCTGGAAACCGCCGGTATAAAAATTGATATTCTTTGTCAGTTCAGGATTAATGAAGCTAAGACCTTCCTGCTGGCCGCTGTTAACCAGATAGGGACGATAAATTTCGAAGTCGTTTATATAAATCAGGTTTTCATCATAGTTGCCTCCTCTTACTGAATATTGGGAAGTAAGCTCATTATTGCTTCCCACCAGAATTTTTATTAAGCCTTCCACGCCCCCCGTGGCAGAAGGCAGCGTGACAGTATTTTTCGGATTAATTCTTATAAGGCCCGTTTCAGTTCTTTCCTTATCATTATTGATGACAACCGGATTGAGCTCCTGGCCGCCCGGTTGCATTTTCACAGTCAGCTTTTCTTCTTCATTTGCGCTGAGATAGAAATTTCTCTGTTCCTCGTGGTAGCCGGAGTAAGAAAAAATTAAAGCAAATGCTTTCCCGGCGGGAACTTTCATGCGAAAAGCGCCGGAATCGGATGAGATGATACCATTTTGTTTTCCTAAAATGGTAATGCTTACCCGCGGCAGCGGATTTTCATTTTCATCTATTACCTTACCGGAAACATATGCTGTTTTCTTTTGTGCAGAACTGGCCAGGGCCATAAGCAGCAGGATTACAGAAGCACCTATTCTCATCAGGTGAAGGTATTATTTTGTGAAATTATATAACGTTGATGACTCCATTTCAATTTTATTATTTTTGAAAAATGAGAATTAAATTTTTTCTTTTGTCGCTCGCGCTTTCCCTGCTTGGCTCTGGCTGCTCGCTGCAACAGGGAAGTAAGAATGAAAAAATAGCGGATGAGAAAATACCGGCGCCAAAGGATCCGTTTCAAAAGCTTTGCCAATACTGGATGGTAACCGATGCAACCAGCCCAACACTGAAAGATATAGATGAAAATCACACAGAAGGCATACATAATATACCGGGTATTGTATTTATGACCGATTCTGTTTTTTTGGAAAATCCCCGCTCAGCAATGAAATACGGGCACTTTATCTATAAAGGAAAAACAATCAATGTACAATTTGACGATGGCAGCAAAGCAATTTATACCATTGATGAAATAGAAGGCGATACCATGGTAATGCGCAGAACCGAGGACAATCACACTACTACGTTGTATGTAAGAGGCGACCGGTTATTCTGGCCTGATATGGCCCGCAATCCTTATACAAAGGAAAACAGCAAATGGAGATTTAAGCCGGCCCGGCCGGAAACCCCGGAGCAATTAAAAGAGCGGTTAAAAGAGTGTGTGCAGTTTTATGAATATTTGTTTGAAGCAAACGCCAATAGTGAAAGCACAGAAGTAAACTTTGACGGCCTGCCAACCTGCTTCAAATGGTATGTGGGCGGTATATTGGTACAGGGGCCCGCCCATCTTGATAAAAAATGGATCAATTGCTTCTATTCCGAAGAGCAGGCCATGCAGGCCAGGCAAATGATGGAAGATCAGCTGGTGAATAATAAATACAATTGGGATACCACCCAGACCAACTGGCTAAAGCAGACCGCAGACGTACTAAAGCAGATTCATGATAAAATGTAGGTAAAGGCATCCGGTAATCCCGGACAAATCACGATAAAAATCTGATTCTTGTGGTTCGTTTCAATCCGGTTACTCCTGCTTTCCCAATGCCTTAAATTTCTGAATCGTTCCTTTTGGATCGGGAGTGTTGAATATGGCATTGCCGGCAACCAGTACATCGGCCCCGGCGTCTAAAATATCTTTTGCGTTTTGCAGCGACACCCCCCCGTCTACTTCAATCAGGGCAGGAGAATTTGTTTCAACAATTAATTTTTTAAGGTCCCTGATTTTTTGATATGAATAAGATATGAATGACTGGGCTCCAAAGCCAGGATTTACACTCATTACATTTACGATGTCCACGTCTCTTATGATATCCTTCAGCAATTCTGCCGGCGAATGCGGGTTAATGGCCACACCGGCCTTCATGCCCAAAGATTTTATGTGCTGTATATTGCGATGGAGGTTAGGGCATGCTTCGAGGTGTACCGTCAATTGATCAGCGCCGGCATCTTTGAATTCTTCGGCAAATTTTTCCGGTTGAACGATCATCAGGTGCACATCAAAAAATTTCTTTCCTGCTTTTCTAAGCTGTTTGATGATGAACATTCCGTAGCTGATATTGGGAACAAATACACCATCCATCACATCGAGGTGAAACCAATCGGCATCACTTTCGTTTACAATAGTACAGGCATCACCGAGATGCAAAAAATCAGCCGCTAAAATAGATGGAGCAAGGATCATCGGGAAAAATATTTAGATTAGTTTTTATCAGAAATTTAATGTTGCCCTTTCAATTTTTGTAAGGCTTCTTTCGCTTCGGTATAATCTTTATCGTACAAAATCGCGCTCTGATAACTTTGTATGGCTTCGTATTTCCTGCCCAGCTTTTCAAAACACTTTCCCATCCAGTAGTAGCCTTCATCGTAATCGTTTTGCAAGGTTACGGCACGGCGTAACACAACCAGGGCGTCATTATATTTTCCCATGTTGTATAATGCAATTGCTTTTTCCCTGTACGCAAACATATAGGTATAATTCATGCTGAGGCAGCTGTCATAATAAGCGATTGCCTTCAATTTGTCATCTTTATAAGTGTAATATAAGCCTCTTATAAACATGGCATCGGCCCCGGATTTGGATTTATTGGTTTTGAACAGCTCGTCTGCAATGGCCAGGCATCGCGGGTCTTTTACTTCCGCATATACAGTGCCCAGGGCCACCAGATATTCCGGCCTGGGATATAAGTTCACTGCACGTTCCAGCGCTTTTATGGCATTGAGTGTATCATCATTTTCAAAAAGTAAAGTTGCCTTCATATTCCATAAGTAGGCGTTGGCGGTATCTTTCCGGAGTTGAGCGTCTGTTAGCGCCAGGGCCGAATCGTACTCGCCGGCGTCGCTGTAGGTCTCAATTAATTTCTGAAGGAGCGCCAGAGAATCGGGGTATTTTTTTAATTCGCTCTTCAGGGCTTCTGTTGAGTTATCCAGCATTCCCGGGGTCTGGATAGTATCCGGAGAACGGCTGTTGCATCCGGTAATAGAAAGAAAAGTAATAAAGGCGATCAGGATAAAATAACTTTTCGTCATCCCGCAAATTTACAAATGAGTTCTTCATTTATTCCAATTCTCATAAATTATAAATATAAAGTTTGGCTAAATTGCCGCTTATTTTAATACAGCGTTCATGATCAAAATTGTTATTGCTGCAATTTGCATTGCCCTTTTGTTGGGTTCCCGTTCGAAACAAACGAATGACCTTAAAGCCCCTATTACTGACACGCTCATTTATCCCGGCGAGCATCACTTTAAAAATATGCGCCAGCTTACATTCGGGGGAGATAATGCCGAAGCGTATTTCAGCTTTGATGGTAAATATATAATCTATCAGCACAATGATCCGCAGCATGGCATCCTATGCGACCAGATATGGATGGGAAAAATTCCGGAAAGCCCGGATGAGCCTTTTGTGCCGAAGCTGGTAAGCACGGGTACCGGGAGGACCACCTGTTCTTATTTTTATCCCGACGGGAAACATATTTTATATGCGTCTACTCATTTGGCATCAGCAGAATGCCCGCCGGTGCCGGATAGAAAAAAGCTGAAAAGATATATCTGGCCAATATACGAGAGCTATGATATTTTTGAAGCAGACACCAATGGCCATATCATTAAGCAGCTCACCGATACAAAAGGATATGATGCCGAAGCAACCATTTCACCTGCGGGGAATAAAATTATATTTACGTCAATGCGTAACGACGACCTGGATTTATATACTATGGACCCGGATGGAACCAATGTCAGGCAAATAACAAATACATTGGGCTATGACGGCGGGGCCTGGTTCAGCCCTGATGGAAAAAAAATTGTTTGGCGTGCCAGCAGGCCAAAGACAAAAGAGGAAATAGATGATTATAAAAATCTGCTATCGCAAAATCTGGTTGCGCCCACTTCCATGGAAGTATTTGTTGCCAATGCCGATGGCAGTGATGCCCATCAAATCACTTTTTTAGATAAGGCTAACTGGGCGCCGAATTTTACGCCGGATGGCAAGCATATTATTTTTTGCAGTAACCATGAGTACGAAAGAGGGTTTCCGTTCAACATGTACCTTACTGATATTAATGGCAAGGGGCTCGAAAAGATAAGCCGTGACAAAGGTTTCGATGCATTTCCCATGTTTAGCCCGGACGGGAAAAGAATTATTTTCAGCAGCAACCGTAATAATGGGGGCGGAAATGATATCAATATTTTTATTGCGGATTGGGTGGAGTAAGAGGATAGTCAGTAGTGAGTAGTCAGTAGCCAGTAGTTTTGGTCATTAGTCAAAGGTCATCAACAATCATAAATCGTATATCGTACATCGTACATTATCTGGGTTCCAGCTCAATCACCTCGCAGTCTTTAATTTCTTTTCCATCAATCGCAAAGCGTATTATGGTTCTGACCTTATGCCAGCCTTGCCGTCCGGCAGCGCCGGGATTCATATAAAGACAGTCCGATTTTTTGTCGTACATAATTTTTAAAATGTGCGAGTGCCCGGCAATGAATAACTGAGGGTGATGAACGAGCAGCTCTTTTTTTGTTTCCACATTATATCGCGGCGGATAGCCCCCGATATGACGTATCATTACCTTTACTTCTTCACACATAAAAACTAACTGTAACGGGTAAACGCTTTTTATATCATAGCCGTCAATGTTGCCATATACGCCGCGGAGGGGCTTATGCCCGCTTAACTGTTTTGCTATTTCGGCCCCGCCAAAATCTCCGGCGTGCCATATCTCATCCACATCTTTGAAATGCAGGAATACCGCTTCATCCAGAAAACCATGCGTATCTGATATTAATCCTATTCTCGTCAACTGTGTTTTATTAAATGTAAATTTACAATGCAAATCGTGCGCAATGCCTTTCTTCAGAAATTTTATGTATTACATTGATAAAAGGAACTGGAAATATTTTTTCCTGATGATGAGCCTTGAATTATCGGCGAACTGCTCCTTTTAATTTTTCAATCTTAATTTTTTAATTTTAATTTACAACAATGCCTCATTATCATACATCAGGAATTATACCTCATAAAAGACATACCCAATTCAGGAAGCCGGACGGCAGCCTTTATTCAGAGCAATTATTTTCAACCGAAGGCTTTTCATCGGATTCTTCCTTATTATATCATTTGTACCCGCCTACACAAATCATTAAAACGGATGAGCCGTTTTCCATGATGCCGGAAATTGCTGAAGAAAAGATGCTGAAACATCGCAGCTTCCAGGGGTTTAAAATAAAACCCGGGGATGATTATATAAAAAGCAGGACGCCGGTATTGGTGAATAACGATTGTCATATTTCTCTTGCAGCGCCCGCCACCGGCACCCAAAATTATTTTTATAAAAATGCGGATGCAGACGAAGTGATTTTTGTTCATGAAGGAAACGGAACCTTCACTACACAGTACGGGGAACTGAAATTCTCCTATGGTGATTACCTGGTGATCCCGAGAGGTACGATTTATCAGATTGATTTCAATTCAAAAGATAACCGGCTGTTTATTGTCGAAACGTTCAGTCCGGTGCGTTATCCGAAAAAATATTTGAGTCCGTATGGCCAGTTGATGGAGAATTCCCCCTATTGCGAGAGAGATATCCGTATGCCGGAGAATCTGAAGACCGTTGATGAAAAAGGAGATTTCCTCATCATGACGAAAAAGAAAGGTATGATGTACGGCATTCATTATCTCCATCATCCTTTTGATGTTATTGGATGGGATGGTTGCTGTTATCCTTTTGCTTTTTCCATCCATGATTTTGAGCCCATAACGGGCCGGGTGCATCAGCCGCCACCGGTGCATTTGACTTTTGAAGCACACAATCTGGTAATATGCTCTTTTGTTCCGCGTATGTACGATTATCACCCTGCGTCGATACCTGCTCCTTACAATCACAGCAATATTGATAGCGATGAGCTGTTATATTATGTAGACGGTGATTTTATGAGCCGCAAACATGTTACACGGGGCATGATCACTTTACATCCCGGCGGCATTCCGCACGGGCCGCACCCCGGGGCAGTCGACCGGAGCATTGGCATGAAAGAAACCAGGGAACTCGCGGTAATGGTGGATACCTTTCATCCGCTTCAGCTAACAAAAGACGCATTGGGGATAGAGGACCAAAGTTATGTGATGAGCTGGGCGGAATAGGTGATTTCTTTTTCTATCCGGGGTAAGTACAAGGTTTGAATTATTTTTATTTATCAGCCTCTCCTTTTATAATTTTAGCTTCGTTAAATTTATTTTTTAATTTGTAAGTTACTTATTTTAAATGTATTGATAAATAATTACATTTTTGGCAAGATTTTTGGTAAATATTTTTGGGTAAAAATATCCACTGAAAAATTCAGAAATACAATATTCTTTAGTAAAAGCTCCCACTTTATTTGACACTATTGTTTTGAAAAACCTCATTGAAGAATAGCGGCGTGATTTCATGCTGCTATTTTTTTAATTATCAGGCATTCAATTGCTAGTCTGGCCGTCACGTACTGTATACTTTTTTTTCCTGCTGTTCTTTTTTTCATATTCGATTACCTCCGCCGGCTTTACTTCTTTTTTAGGTTCCTGTGAAACAGCGTCCTTTTGTGGTTGATTTAATAAATGGCCCCTGTCATATTTTTCTGTACGTACTACCATTCCGGTATTCTCATCATAATAGGTCCAGTCGCCATCCTTTACACTGTATTGCTCTGCTTTCACTATTTTATATCCAACTATTTCATCATTGCCCGTACCATAAATGGCAATGGTATCATAGGGAGCATCAGGATTGTAAGCATGCCAGTGCTCTTCCCTGATCAGCGTACCGCCCAGCGGCGCAAAGTATTGGCAGAGTCCGTCTTTACCGCCATATTTATAATTTTCTACCGCAATAAGATCTCCCTGCAGGGTGTATTTCCTCCATAGACCTTCTCTTTTATCATTGACAAAAATCCCTTCTTCTTCATAGCCGTCTTCTCCCCGAAGCGGGTCTACATGCACTACCCATTTTCCCTGTTTCATTCCGCCATTATCAATGGCATTCAGCGTATCGCCCCTGGGGCCGATCCTGTAAGTCTTGTATTGTGAGTATGCAGCGTTGCAAATAAATATTGCTGCAAATATCATGGCTAGTTTTTGTACTTTTAAAATCATATCTGACAATTATATCAAGATGTCTTTCAAATTCAAAATTAGTAAAACAGCAAAAAGCATGCGAATCGTATGGCTGCTGTTTATATGGGTAGTAACCTTCACAAATATTTATTCGCAGGTATCGCCCATGGGCGCCGCTGAAAGATGGAACGGATTAACCAGGCGAAAATTATTGCAAAAGGATACTTTGTTGACAAATATCCGGTTCAGAAGTATCGGCCCGTCAGTAATGAGTGGCAGGGTAGTGGATGTAGATGTGAATCCGGAGAACTCCACGGAATTTTACGTGGCCTATGCCACAGGCGGTTTATGGCATACCACCAATAACGGCCAGAGCTTTACACCCATTTTTGATCATGAGGAGGTAATGGGTATCGGAGACATTGCAGTAAACTGGAAAGAGGGTGAAATTTGGGTAGGAACCGGGGAAGCCAACAGCAGCAGATCCTCTTATGCGGGTGTTGGCATTTATAAAAGTACTGATACGGGGAGAACCTGGCAATATCTTGGCTTGCCTGAAAGCCAGCATATTGGAAAGATCATATTAGACCCACAAAATAAAAATGTGGCGTGGGTCGCGGCGACCGGGCATTTATATTCAGCCAACAAGGAAAGGGGAGTGTATAAAACAACTGATGGCGGAAAAACCTGGGGACAGGTTTTATATGTAGATGATAATACCGGCGCTATTGATATGGATATAAATCCCAAGAATCCCAATGAGCTGTATGCATGCATGTGGCACCGGGAGAGAAGGGCATGGAACTTTATTGGAAGCGGAACTACTTCTGCAATTTACAAATCGGAAGATGGCGGGGAGACATGGAAAAAGATCACAGGAGGCTCTTCCGGTTTTCCTGAAGATAGCGGTACGGGCAGAATAGGCATTGCGGTATTTGCCTCCAACCCGGAAATTTTATATGCAGTTCTCGATAATCAAAATCACCGGCCCGATACCGCTGCAAGAAAAAAAGATACATCCAGATACAGGATGGAAGATTTTAAGAATATTACCAAAGAAAAATTTCTTGCATTGAATGATAAAAAGCTGGATACATTTTTTATGGAAAATGATTTTCCGGAAAAATACAATGATTCCACGGTAAAGGAATTGGTACGCGAAGATAAAATTAAGCCGGCGGATATTTACGATTACCTGAATGACGCCAATTCGGAAATGTACAATACGCCCGTGATCGGATGTGAAGTATACCGGAGTGAGAACGGGGGATTGACATGGAAAAAAATAAATAAAAAAGGATTGGGCCTGTATGCTACGTATGGGTATTATTTTGGTAAAATATCCGTATCGCCTGTAAATGAAAATAAGGTTATCATTAATGGAATAAGTGTAATGCTGAGTACCGATAGAGGCAGGACTTTTACATCCGTTGATAAATCGAATACCCATGGAGACTGGCATGGGGAGTGGATGGATCCGAAACGGGATGGTCATTGGGTGGCAGGCAATGACGGCGGATGCAATCTTACGTATGATGACGGCGCACATTGGTTTAAGGCCAATACACCTGCAGTGGCGCAATTTTATTCTGTGGCGGTAGATAATGCAAAACCTTATCACATTTACGGCGGTATCCAGGATAATGGTATTTGGTACGGCTCGGCACAGGAAGATAATGAGGGCGATGATGACGATGGTTTATCCATTGATGAAAACTGGAAGGCATTAGGCGGTGGCGATGGCATGCAGGTGCAGGTGGATATAAGAGATAATAAAACGGTTTACTTCGGTTCACAATTCGGAGAATATGTACGAAAAACCATCGGCGATGATAAAACAAAGCGCATTCACCCGATGCCGGATATAGCTGCAGAGAAGCTTCGTTACAACTGGCAGACGCCCATCTTGCTCAGCAGCTTCAACCCGGATATTTTATACATGGGGACTGATGTTTTTTACAGAAGTATGGACAAGGGAGAAACGATGGTGCCGGTGAGTAAAGATCTTACAAATGGTAAAAGATCCGGGAATGTTCCGTTTGGCACCATTGTAACAATCAGTGAGTCGCCGTTACGGTTTGGCCTTATGTATACGGGAACCGATGACGGAAATATTCAGGTGACCAAAGACGGCGGTTATACGTGGGCGTTAGTAAGCAGCAAATTACCCAAAGGCCTCTATGTAAGCCGTGTGGTTGCTTCAGCTTATAAAGAAGGAAGGGTATATGCAACACTCAATGGCTATCGCAACGACAACTTCACACCATGGCTTTATATCAGTGACGATTACGGGCAAACATGGACCAGGATCGGTAACAACCTGCCTGCCGGCCCCTTGAACGTTGTGCGGGAAGATCCCAGATATGAGGACATCATTTATGTTGGCAGCGATAATGGTTTATATGCTTCATTTGATAAGGGCAAAATGTTTATGGCTTTGGGAGACCTGCCATCTGTGCCCGTACATGATATTGCCCTGCAAAAAAGGGATAATGATATTGTAGTGGCAACGCATGGAAGAAGTATTTATGTCGCTTCACTCGATGACGTTCAAAAAAAGTTTAAGGGAAACGCTGATAAGAATGTTAAGGCAAAATAGCAGAAAGCGGGCGATTTAAAAAGAGGTAAACATCGTACATCCAGCATCGTACATCGTATATAACCTCACATTCTCTCCGGCACCTGTATACCCAGCAAATGCAGACTGCTTTTGATCACATTTGCAGTCATAACGGACAGGCCTATGCGAAGATTCTTCTTGACCTCATTTTCCGCATTGGCAACAGAATGTTCCGTATAAAATGAATTATAGGTTTGCGCTAACTGAAAAACATAGTTTGCAATTACGGAAGGATTGAGTTCTTCTGCGGCCTGTACCACTGCATTGTCAAATTTTTCCAGCGAAATAATAAGTTGCCTCTCCAGCGGAAGCAGTTTTTCACGTTCCGTTTCAGGATTCACTACCGGCGATTGACCATTGACGATTGACCATTGACGATTGACCATTGACGATGCATCTCCAAATTTCCGTAAAATCGATTGTATCCTTGCATACGTATACTGCACAAATGGCCCGGTGAATCCATGAAAGTCGATACTTTCCCGGGGATTAAACACCATTCTCTTTTTCGGATCCACACGCAATAAATAAAATTTCATGGCGCCTAATCCAAGTGTTTCATACAATTGTCTTAACTCGTCTCCGGTAAAGTCGTTTACCTTTCCCAGCGTCTCGGTATGATGTTTGGCGGTATCAATCATTTCGTCCACCAGGTCATCAGCGTCTACTACCGTACCTTCACGGCTTTTCATTTTGCCGGTGGTAAGTTCCACCATACCATAGCTGAGGTGAAATATCTTATCATAAAAGGGCATACCCAGTTTCTTACAAATCTCCTTCAGCACTTTCATATGATAAATCTGCTCATCGCCGATTACGTAAATACTTTCATCGAGCTTATAATCTTCAAATTTTTGTTTCGCCAAACCAATATCCTGGGTGATATACACAGAAGTGCCGTCGCCTCTTAATAATAGCTTTTCATCCATTCCCGCCTCAGTAAGATCGATCCAGACACTGCCGTCTTCTTTTTTATAAAATGATCCATCTTCCAGGCCTTTCCTAACAAATTCTCTTCCGGACAGGTACGTATTACTTTCATAAAATATCTGGTCAAAATCGGCCCCTATTCTCTTGTATGTTTTATCAAAACCTTTATATACCCATCCATTCATGGTCTTCCAGAGTTGCACTACGTCTGGTTTTCCCTGTTCCCAATCGAGCAGCATCTGTTGCGCCTCTTTCATGATGGGAGCATCCTTTTCCGCCTGTTTTTCGTCTATGCCCTTATCCGTTAGTTCTTTTACTTCATTTTTATATTCATCGTTGAATTTTACATAATAGTCACCTACAAAATGATCGCCTTTGGTATGCGTTGATTCGGGGGTGGCTCCGTTCGCAAATTTTTGCCAGGCAATCATGCTTTTGCAGATATGAATGCCCCGGTCATTTACGACGCAGGTTTTTACAACATTATTCCCTGTGGCCTTTAATATTTCTGCGGTGCTCCATCCCAAAAAAATATTTCTCAAATGCCCGAGATGAAGCGGTTTGTTGGTATTGGGCGAAGAATATTCTACCATGATCTTTCTGCCGGTAGGTTTCTTTTCCCCGAATTTTTCATTTTGATAATTATCGTTCAGAAAAGCCTGCAGGTAGTCATCAGCGAGGGTAAGATTCAAAAATGCCTTGATCACATTATAGCCGGCAATGATACCGGGATTTCTGTTTACAAGATATTCTCCGAGTGATTTTGCCAGTGTTTCCGGCGACAGCTTTAATTTTTTTACCAGCGAAAAAAGTACGATTGTATAATCCCCTTCAAATTCCTGTTTGGTTTCATTTATCTGGAAATCATTTTCAGCAAATGACTGGTGATATAATTCTTCCAAACCTGTAATAACTGCCTGCCTGATAAAATTTGTAAACGCCATATATGAAGATAAGCCGCAAAGGTACTTTTCCTGTTATATTGATGAAAATATTCCGCTGTGATGCGCGGAACTTTAAAGAAGCCACGGATTTTACAGTAAATCGCAATTAGCTGTCAGAGACTTTAAGCCGGGGAGGCGCCTGTTTAAAATTCAATAATTTTTTTTGTTATGCATAAATCTGTTATATTAGCGCTTACGATTTGCAAAAAAGTGAAGAAAATAACTGCTTTATTTTTCCTTTTGATTTTTATGTTCAATTTATTTGGATACAGGATATTCCTTACCCAAATGCAGAAAAAGGCAGATCAGCAATTGGAGGCGAGGCTCGATAATGACTCTTATGATGATGCACAGTTAGTGGAACTGAAAGTTCCTTTAAATCTCCCTTACACCAATTCGTATTCCGGTTATGCGCGTTGCGATGGCCAGATTGACATAAGCGGCACGTTGTATAAATACGTTAAGCGAAAAATAGTTAACGATACTTTGTACCTGATGTGCATTCCCAATACGCAGGCGATGCACTTTGAGGTAGTGAAAAATGATTTCTTTAAAATGGTCAACGACCTTGGGATGAACAAAAATTCCCAGAAAAGCAGTGACTCAAAGAACATTTCCAAAAACCAGCAAAGCGACTACGACCAATACTCTTTTTCTATAAACATACTTCTTCAATGCAACGATGGTGACAGGCTTTGGTTTTCCGGCAAAGGCGGAAGCCCCGTTACCTCTGTGCATACCGCTAAGGGGCAGCCACCCGATTTATTTATTTAAGTTAATACTGATTCGATTTGCCGCATGCGATGCCAGCAATGGTATTCTGCATGTGCATTATCCATTTACTTAAATAAATTTTCATTGCCATATATTCCTTTAGAAGAGCATTTACCGGGCATTACCGGGCTGCTCGAATATGATAAAGTTGCCGCAGCACCCATTCGTGAGCTTACACAAATTTTGTTGCGTGGCAAAAGCACCTTAACCGAAGGCGAGCGCGAACTCATTGCTACAGTTGTTTCAAACGGCAATCAATGCAGGTTTTGCACGGCTGCACACACTGCCGCTGCAAATATTTTACTATGTGAAAGCGAAACGACGGAAAAAGTAAAAGACAATATTGCTACGGCGCCCGTAAGCAATAAAATGAAGGCGCTGCTGACCGTTGCCTCCCTGGTTCGTGAAAGCGGCAAAGCGGTAACAAAAGAAGCAATTGATAAAGCCAAAGCTGAAGGCGCCACCGATATTGAAATTCACGACACGGTGCTGATTGCCGCCTTATTCTGCCTGTATAACCGTTATGTTGATGGCCTTGCAACGGTAACGCCGGTCAACCCCGGATTTTATAAAAGCCTGGGTGAGCGCCTGAAGGATCATGGCTACAATCGTCTGCCGCAAGGGTACGACCATTTGAAAAAAAACCAACCGGTGGCGCAATGAAACAAGCTTTGATAAATATGGAAGGGAATACAATTGTTACAGAAGCATTGCGTCCGTCATCTGCTGCAACAAAACGAAGCCTGACAACAGCATTCATTATTTGCTATATCAGCATCATGTTCAGCGGAATTTCTACTATGCTCATGTCTGTTTATTTACCCGTTGCGGTAAAAAATTTGTTGGGCAATGTATCAGAAGGAAGGATGAACACCATCAGCGCTTACATCAATTCCATATTTGTTTTCGGGAGTATGTTTGGGGGCTTTGCATGGGGATTTATTTGTGATAAGACCGGCCGGTCAAAAGCGGTTATTTTATCTACGGCGCTCTATGGCTTGTTTACTGCTATTACTGCGTTTTCGTCATCCTGGCTGCTGGTGGGGGTCTACCGTTTTATTACCGGCTTTGGTATTGGCGGTGTAATTGTAACCACCAATATTTTAATTGCAGAAATATGGCCCGAAAAAAGAAGAGCCATTGCATTGGGAATTGTTTCAGCGGCAATGCCCGTCGGCATTATCGTTGCAGGTGCATTAAACAATTTAATTCCGGAATGGCGAAATGCATTTCTTTCAGGCATCTTTCCCTTAATTACTGCCGTCATATCCCTGTTTGTTCTGGCAGAGCCTGAGAGCTGGAAACAGGCTGATAAATCAGGAAATAATGAGTTGCGCAGGCAAATCTTTTCAGCTGATTACAGGAAAAATTTAATTCATGGTTCCATTGTTTTCGGTGCCATGCTGATTGGCTTATGGGCCGTGTTTTTATGGGCGCCCACCTGGGTACAAAGCATTACGCCCGACAGCAGCAAGGCCAATGAATTGCGTGGCACAACTATGATGGTTTTAGCCTTATCCGGCCTGGCAGGAAGCATGGTTTCAGGGTGGATTGTAAACCGGATAGGCATGCGAAAAACAATGATGATATGTTTTATTGTGTGTTTCATGATGACGGCCGCTGTGTTTAAATTAAATACGGCTGTTACGGCAACCACATTTATTGAAATGGGCTTCCTGGCTTTCTTTTTTGGAATAAGCCAGGGCGCCTTATCTGTATATATACCATTATTATTTCCGGCAAAAGTGCGGGCTTCTGCAACAGGATTTTGTTTTAACATCGGCAGGTTGTTCACGGCAACCGTTGTGTTTTTTATAGGTGCGCTTGTTGCATTTCTCGGCGGTTATGGCAACGCTGTTTTCGTTTTTTCATTTATTTTTTTAATCGGGCTTATAGCCACCTTTTCGTCAAAGGATGAATTAAAGCCTGCGATGGAAAGCTGATAAAATACATAGTAACCGTTTATTCAATCAGAAATCATACATCAGAAATTCAGAAATAATTATGGCACATATAAAAGTTGAAGAAGGCATCCCGGGAATAAGAAGTCTTGTAAT
The DNA here is from genome assembly GCA_964627765.1 of uncultured Ginsengibacter sp. Lineage (GTDB taxonomy): Bacteria > Bacteroidota > Bacteroidia > Chitinophagales > Chitinophagaceae > Ginsengibacter. Next base: position 224,030 of record CAZVKO010000029.1, read on the forward strand.
GTTTCGTCCCGAAACAGGCAAGCCTTTGTATGAACTGGCACAGGTTTTACTAAGGGGTGAATCTACACTAAGCGAAGCAGAGCGTGAATTGATTGCGGCTTATGTTTCTAAAAGAAATGATACCCTGTTCTGCATGATGAGCCATGCAGCGGCATCCCGTGCATTATATGGCGATGATAAAAAAATTGTGGATGATGTTTTAAAAGATATGCAACAGGCACACATCAGCAATAAGATGAAAGCGCTGCTGAATATTGCAGGCAAAGTACAGATACTGGGTAAGGAAGTAACGCCTGAAGATATTGATGCCGCAAGAAAGGAAGGCGTCACCGACAAAGAAATTCATGATACGGTTTTGATTGCCGCTGCATTCAGTATGTACAACCGCTATGTGGACGGCCTTGCCAGCTTCACACCCACCGATGAAAAAGAATATGAAGAAATGGGAAAGCGCATGGCAGAAAAAGGATATGTGCCTCCTAAACCAGTGGAACAGTAAACTCAAAATATATGACTCACTATGGCATTTATAAATCTTGAAAACGACCTCCCCGGCATTCGCGGCCCCATGCAATACAGTCCCGAAACCGGCCAGGCATTAAATGAGCTTGCAGAAATTTTATTGCATGATGATAACAACACTTTGTCCCGTGGCGAGCGTGAAATGATCGGCGCATATGTATCATCGCAAAACGATTGTTTCTATTGCCAGAATGTACATGGCGCTTTGGCGCAATACTACTTTGGATGCGATATGCAGATGATTGATGACATCAAAAAAAATTATGAGTCAACATCCATCCCGCCAAAACTGAAAGCCTTGTTAAGTATTGCAGGCAGCGTGCAAAAGGGCGGCAGGTATGTTACAGAAGAACAAATTGAGCATGCAAAAAATCTGGGTGCAACCGATAAGGAAATACATGATACTGTTTTGATAGCTGCCGCCTTCTGCATGTTCAACAGATATGTTGATGGATTGAATACATGGGCGCCTCAGGACAGGCAGGTATATGTTGACCGCGCGCCCATGCGTGCTAAAGAAGGTTATGCAAATATTGATCTGAATAAATAAAAACACATTTATGAAAATAAGAACAGAACCCGTAGGCAGTGTACCACGTCCGCAATATTTGGTGGATGCATTAGGCGCATTTGCAAAACAGGAAATAAACGAAACCGAATTGCAACAACTGTTTGATAAAGCATTAAAAGAAACTATCAGGCGTTTTGAAGAAACAGGTTCTCCGGTCATAACAGACGGAGAGCAGACAAAACCAAGTTTTGCAACCTATCCCATCAGCAGTATAAAAAATCTTTCGCCCAATGGCGTTGTTATCCCTTTTGCAGATGGGCATACACGGCAATTGCCGGCAATAACTTCCGGACCTTTCCATTACACTACGTATGCGGATGCTTATTTAAGGAAAGCAAAACAGTTGACATCATTGCCGGTTAAGCAGGCGGTGATTGCCGTATCTGCCATCGGTCTGTTGTATCCGCAGAAGGGTATTGAAGGTTATTCGCATGAACAGTTTATTAATGATTTGGTAAACGAAGCAGAAGCTGATATAAGAAGATGCCTGAACAGCGGCGCCTACGATGTGCAGATTGATTTTACCGAAGGAAGGCTTGCCTTAAAGCTTGATCCTTCAAAAGGTTTATTGAAATCTTTCATTGACCTGAATAATAAAGTGCTGGCCCGTTTTTCTGAAGAAGAAAGAAAAAGGATTGGCGTGCATTCCTGCCCCGGCGGCGACCATGATTCCACGCACAGCGCTGATATAAGTTACGCTGATTTACTGCCTTTGCTGTTCGGATTAAATGCAGGTAATTTTTACCTGGAATTTGCCGGTGAAAAAAACAGGCAGGATGTATTGCAATCCATCAAAGAAAATCTTCGGCCCAATCAAACGGTATTTATTGGTGTAACAGATGTGTTGAATCCACGTGTTGAAACGCCGCAGGAAATATGCGATACAATAATTGAAGCAGCGGAAAAAATTCCTTTGCAACAACTCGGTACAACAGACGATTGTGGTTTTTCTCCTTTTGCGGATGATGTTTCCACATCGAGAGATACTGCGTTTGCAAAAATCAAATCGCGGGTGGAAGGAACAAAACTCGCTGAAGCAAAACTTTTTTAATAATGAGCAGCTATAAAAAAAATAGCCTTTTACTTTTAATTGTCATCAGCGCTTTGCAGGCGTATGCGCAAAAGTTCAGCGTAAGCTTTACACCGGCAGCATCCAATGAAAGCTTCTCAGGCAAGGTGCTTTTGTATCTTTCAAAAGATTCCAGATCTCCCAAAGATGAAATGGCGGGCGTTGAAAGATTCCCCTGCTTTTCAATCACGGTATATAATATAAAGCCCAATGAAAAAGTGGTATTTGATGACAAAGCAGTTTCTTACCCGGTTAAGCTGTCTGATATAGAAAGAGGCGTATACAACGCACAGGTGGTGTGGGATAAGGATAAAGGGGGCCGCTCCATAGCTAACAGCCCGGGTAACATATATAATGATGCAATAGCTGTTCATCTTACAAAGAGCACAAATGCAATTTTCAGCATCACTTGCAATAATATAGTCAAAGAAAAAAGCTTTGCTGAAACGCAATTTGTAAAAGAGCTCAAAGTGCCTTCAGCATTGCTTACTGCATCGTATAAAAGGCCAACAACAATCAATGCAGCTATACTGTTGCCCAAAGAATATTATGAACAACCTGCCAGAAGGTTTCCTGTGCTGTATTGGATCTCGGGCTATGGCGGAGATTATCATAATTATTCCGGCAGCAATGAACCTGCTATGCCGATAGATACTACGCCCTGCATAAGAGTTTTTCTTGATGGTAATTGTTCACTGGGACATTGTGTTTATGCCAACAGCGATAATAACGGGCCCTGGGGCGATGCACTTACACAGGAACTTATTCCGCAGGTTGAAAAAACATACAGAACCGGTAAAGTAAGATTGCTTACAGGGCACAGCAGCGGCGGATGGACGGTTCTATGGTTGCAAACGCATTACCCGGAAGTATTTGATGCATGCTGGTCAAGCTCTCCTGATCCGGTTGATTTCAGAAGCTTTCAGCAGGTGAATTTGTATGAAGACAAAAATATTTTTTATGCAAAGGATAGTTCATTAAGGCCGGCCGGCACCATTGCAGGCCGCTTTCCATGGATTACTATGAAAAATATGTATGCCATGGAGCATGTAATATATCGCGGCGAGCAGATGCATTCTTTTGATGCAGTCTTCAGCACAAAAAATAGTGATGGTTCTCCCAGAAGATTGTGCAATGAATCAACCGGTGAAATTGACCCCATAACAGTGGAACATTGGAAGAACTATGATATTTCGCTTTACGTAAGAACCAACTGGCAGCGGCTTGAGCCTGATCTGAAAGGAAAGATAAGAGTATCGGTAGGCAACCAGGATAACTTCCTGCTGAACTATGCTGTGCATTTATTCGATACTGAAATGAAAAAGATCAATGCAGGTTTTGTTTTTGCCTATTATCCCGGTGATCACTTTACTGTATCTACACCGGAGTATAAAACGGCAGGCTATCAGTTTCTGGAACAGAAATACAATGAAATAAATAACAAATAATATTCACTAAACAAATAAAAATCAAACTATGCCATACATAGATGCAGACCCAAACTTACCAGGGATAAGACAGTTAATGGCTTTCAGTCCTGAAACAGCAACACCCATGGGGAAGCTCGCCAACCTGATGCTGCGCACGAATGAAGGCTTAAGCATGGCTGAAAGAGAAATGATTGCTACTTATGTCTCTTATCTCAATGATTGCTTTTACTGCCAGCAATCGCATGGCGCCATTGTTACCTGTTATTTGAATGATCGTAACCAACTCATCAACCAGATTAAAGAAGATTACCGGCATGCTGATATATCAGACAAAATGAAAGTGCTGCTCAGTATTGCAGGCAGCGTACAAAAAGGCGGCAAGCAAGTGACTGAAGAACAAATTGAAAAAGCGAGACAGGAAGGTGCCACAGACAAAGACATTCATGACACCGTTTTAATCGCTGCTTTGTTTTGCATGTTTAACCGTTATGTTGACGGGCTTGCCAGCAATACGCCCACGGATCTCTCCACCTATCCGTTACGTGCAAAACAGATTGCTGAACATGGTTACGGCAATTACATTTTTTCAACTGCCCAACCCGCCTAATAAACTTCATTGATTTACCAAAACTTGAACATCCTGACAAACATGAAAAAACTGATAATAATTACAGGAATAGCATGGCTGACGACACTGCCGTTTCTTTCCCGTGCTCAAAATGGCACGCTTAATTTGCAGATTAAGGAAACAAATGGCCAGCCTATTCCCGGAGCTACGGTACTTATAAATAAAAAAAGAACGCTGGTGGCCGATGCACAGGGAATGATTTCCGTTTCTGATGCACACAATGCAAGCATCACCATTAGCGCTATCGGATTTAAATCAAAAACAATAAAAACCGATACCTTAACGCAAACTTCCATTCTTCTTGATAAAGATGTTGCCAACTTAGATGAAGTAGTGATAACGGGCTTTGCTACTACCATCAAAAGAAGAAATCTGGCCAACGCAGTTACTACTATTTCTTCAAAGGAGTTAAGCGGAACAGCCCCTGCACAGACATTTGACGAAGCGCTGGAAGGAAAAATTCCCGGTGCATACATCAATGCCAATTCAGGCGCGCCGGGTGGCGGTGTGTCTGTAAAATTACGTGGGGTAACATCCATATATGGTACAACACAACCATTATATGTGGTAGATGGTGTGTTTGTTGATAACAGTACAACTTCTTCGGGGTTAAATGCGGTAACCAATGCTGCCAGTGGCGGTTCACCTACTTCCACGCAAGACAATCCCTCCGGCAGAATTGCCGATTTAAATCCTGAAGACATTGAAAGTATCGAAATATTAAAGGGAGCCTCTGCCGCGGCCATATATGGTTCAAGAGCAGCCTCGGGAGTAGTTATTATTACCACCAAAAGAGGAAGGCAGGGAAAGACGTCTGTTAATTTTTCTCAGGATGTGGGATTAATAACCGTGAGAAAATTATTAGGAGTACGGCAATTTACTGCAGACCGTGCAGCGAGTTTGTCAGGCGATAGCGCAACAAGCGCCGCCTTGCGCCAGGAGTTTTTGGATGCTCAACAAGCGGGTCATATATACGACTATGAAAAAGAAATTTATGGCAATACCGGCTTTGCGAGAAATTCAGAATTAAGCATTACCGGCGGCAATGAACAAACGTCATTCTATTTTTCCGTATCACAAAAAGATGAAGGCGGCATTGTAAAGCGCACCGGTTATGATAACACCGGTTTCAGGCTCAATGTGGATCATCACATCAATGATAAAATAAAAATCGGCCTGAGTACCAATTATATCAACTCCTCTGCTGACAGGGGGTTATTTGGCAACGATAATGTGGGCGTAACAACGGGCATTGCCTTATCATCCACCCCTTCCTTTGCTCAATTGCATCCGGATGCAAACGGCAATTACCCGGACAATCCATTTGCTGCGGCCAATCCCTTGCAAACAATTGCGCTGATGAAAAATAATGAATCTGTGAATCGTTTTATTACCGGCCTGAATCTGGAAGCCATATTGCAGAGCAGCAGAAAAAGCACTACGAGGCTGGTTGCCAGGGGTGGCTTCGATTTTTATAACCTCCAGACAAATGTGCTGTTTCCCGGTGTTTTACAGTGGCAGGCCATCAATAAAGGGACCTCTATCCAGGGCTTTACAAAAAATTTAAATACCAATTATATTGCTTCGCTGGTAAATGCATTCACCCCTTCTGATAATTTATCATTTACTACATCGGCAGGGTTAACGCAGGAAACCGGCGATTATAATAATCTTTTAAATGTGGCGACACAGATCATCGCAGGGCAAAGCAACGTAAACCAGGCAGGTGCTTTGAATGCCACCCAGTTTCGGAATAAATATTTAAACACGGGAATTTTTGTTCAGGAAGAAGCCAACGTTGCCGACGCTGTTACACTAACAGCCGGTGTGCGGTTTGACAGAAGCAGCAATAATGGCGATGAGTCAAAATTTTATAGCTATCCGAAAGCAGGAGCGTCATGGAATCTTACAAAATCAGGCATTGTGCCGCAGGGATTTTTTAATAATGTAAAATTGCGCGCAGCTTATGGTGAAGCAAACAATGTACCGGTGTATGGAAGCAAATTTACCGGAATGGTCATCTCCAATATCAACGGGAACCCGGGTGTAATTGTGAGTACACAGGAAGGCGACCCGGATATAAAGCCGGAACGCCAGAAAGAACTGGAAGCCGGTATTGACTTCAGTGTATTGAACAGCAGGCTGGGATTTGAGCTTACCTACTACGATAAAAGCACCAGTGATTTTCTTATGCTTCAGAGCCTGCCGTCTTCATCAGGTTATACCAGTAAATGGGTAAATGCAGGCGATCTCCGCAACCGGGGTGTTGAATTAGGAGTGAATGCGTTGCCCGTTGAAAGCAGGAATGTAACATGGAATACTTCAGTTAATTTCTGGCTGAACCGGTCTGAGGTGACACGGCTCACCATACCACCCATACCGCAGGGTTCGTTCGGTTATGTGCTGGGCTCATTCCAGATTGAACAGGGAAAATCAGCTACGCAAATTGTGGGTCTTAACGGCAGCGGCGTGGGGGTTTTAGGCGATGCAGAGCCTAAATTCCAAATGAGCACCTACAATGAAATAACCTTCTTCAGAAAATTGAGCCTTCGCTTTTTGGTACATTGGAAATATGGCGGCGATAACATCAACCTGACTTCGCTTGAAAATGATTTTGGCGGCACCAGCGCCGACTATGATAAGGTTACTAATAAGCTTGGAGTGCCGGATGCAGTATACCGTATTATGCAAATAGGTACGAATGCAAAAATATTTGTACAGGATGCAAGCTACCTGCGTTTGCGCGAAATAGGGTTATATTATTCATTCAATAAAATACCCGGGCATGTTATAAAAAATATCCGCGTAGGGATCTCTTTCAATAACTATATCACCATCACGAAATATAAGTCTTATGATCCTGAAGTGTCCAACTTTGGTTTTGGTTCCACACAACAGGGTTTGAGCACAGGACTTTCTACCGGCGTTGATGTAGACCCCTATCCGGCAAGCAAACGCGCAGACTTACATATTTCAATCAGCTTTTAATCAACAACAATTATCATTATGAAAAAGATTATTAATATACAAAATGCCTTCTTCATCGCCTGCATAGTGCTGTTTACTGCGTGCAGGAAAGATTATGGTAATTTAAATGGATCCACAGTGGAAGTGTACCAGAATAATGCTACTGTTGCCGCGCTTAACAACCTGGTAAGCGGAACAGAGTCGGGCATGCGCAATTCCGTTGCCTTTTATTTGGATGATATAGGAACCATCGGAAGAGAAATTTATCATTTCTCCAATTCAGAGCCGCGGTATGTTACTGACTTGCTGGGAGCCAGCAGCGCCACACTGAGCGGGAGTAATTTTTACATTACCACGCCATGGGCCTCGCGTTACCGGGTGATAAAGAATTGTAATGTATTAATTGATGCGGCCACCAAATCCAACCTTATAACGGATGCCCAGCGAAAAGCATATACAGGTTTTGCAAAAACCATCGAGGCATACCAGCTCCTGATGAATTTAAATCTCACTGATTCAAACGGCATTCGTATCAATGTTGCCGATCCCAATAATCTCGGGCCGATTGTAGATTATAATACCGGGCTCTCCGCTATTTCATCCCTGCTCGATGAAGGCGCAAACGATTTGTCAGGCGCTGACGTTGCTTTTCCTCTTGCCGGGTTCGGACAGTTTAGCGATGCAGCAGGGTTGGTACAATTTAACAGGGCCCTCGCTGCACGGGTAGATGTGTATGAAAGTAAGTGGAGCGATGCCCTGACTGCCCTGAGCGGATCATTCTTCGATTTGCACGGAGATTTTACAACCGGTGTGTATCATGAGTTTGGTACCGGTTCCGGAGATCAGCTGAATCCTGCTTTCATTCCGCAAAACCAGAACGGAGAAGTGCGTGTGGCGCATCCTTCTTTTGCCGCAGATATTTTACCTAATGATGACCGTATTGCCAAGGCAACGTTGCGCAACAGCACCGCATCCATTCCGGCGGGGTTGAGCAGCGACAGGGATGTGTGGGTATATACTTCAGGTACGGCGCCCATTCCTGTTATACGCAATGAAGAGCTGATATTAATTTATGCAGAAGCAAATATTCAATTGAATGATTTTCCTGATGCAATTCAGGCATTAAATATTATTCGCGAAAAGCATGGCCTGGCAGATTACAGCGGTGCACAAACGCAAGCTGCATTAATTGACGAAATGTTATATGAACGCCGCTATTCATTATACTTTGAAGGGCACCGGTGGATAGATATGCGTCGTTATAACCGGCTTGATCAATTGCCGCTGGACAGACCTGACGATAATGTGTGGAGTGAATTTCCCCTGCCGGTAACAGAAAATTAAGAGTTGAATAAATAAGTTTTTCTTGTAATCAATAAATCCCTTCCCTGTTTCTACAGGGAGGGCTTTTTATTAATTGAAAAGTTACATAATTTGAAATTGAAATGAAAAAGATTTTTTATGCAGGCTTGATGGGCATCCTGTTGTTTGAAATAGCAAATGTTTTTTTTATCATGCCATTGCCCGGCAGTCAACAGATGAACAGCATTGCGATAGCTTATTTTTTATACAGGTGGAGATGGGTATTCAGAAGCCTGTTTCTGCTGATGATACTATACGGTTTTTTCAAAGCTGCCTGGACCCGTGTATGGATACCAGTGGCATTATTGGCTGTATTCATGGGAGCTGTTTATTTTCTCAATTTTAAGATGGCAGCTGATCATATGTTTTACCAGCCAAAAAATCTGGTGTTTGCGGATGATGCATCCAACAAAGTAGATACACAACGGCTGGTGATCGGAGTTGTGGTAAATGGCAAAGCAAAAGCGTACCCGATAAGATTCTTAGGATACCACCACCAGGTGCAGGATGTTGTTGGGGGTAAAGCTGTCCTGGTAACCTATTGTACCGTTTGCAGAACAGGCAGGGTATTTGAGCCGGTGGTGAATGGCAGGCAGGAACGATTCAGGCTTGTTGGCATGGATCATTTCAATGCCATGCTGGAAGATGCTACAACAAAGAGCTGGTGGAGGCAGGCGACCGGCGAAGCGATTGCCGGCAAATTGAAAGGACAAAAATTACCGGAAGTTGCAAGCTCTCAAACCTCGTTGGCGGAATGGCTTCGGCTGTATCCCAATAGCCTGGTGATGCAGGCCGATTCTTCATATATCAGTATGTACGACACCACTTTAAAATATGAAAATGGTAAAAGCAGAAGTTCGCTGACCGGCACAGACAGCCTTTCCTGGAAAAATAAATCGTGGGTAGTGGGAGTAAAAGCTGGAAATGAATCAAAGGCATACGACTGGAATGTTTTGACAAAAGAGAGAATCATTTATGATCACATTGGCAATGTACCGGTAATGCTGGTGCTTGCTGATGATAATAAAAGCTTCTTTGCGTTTGAAGCGCCTTATAAAGATGCAAGAATAAACATGCATCAGGATACTTTATCAATCGGCGTATATGCATATACGTTAGACGGGAGGGGAATCAATACACCTTCTTCACTTAAAAGACTTTTTGCTTCGCAGGAATTCTGGCACAGCTGGCGGACTTTTAACCCGGCAACTAAATTTTAAACCATACATTAGAGTTAAAGCAGGAAGCCTTCAGGGTTACGTCTTTATTTCACCAACAAATCCGACTGCTTCTTTCCTGTCATCTTCTGCCTGATACCCTGCACAGGCAAAATCACTATAGATTTTTTACCTGCTATCACTACAATACGGATTAATTAACAAAAAACCCGCAAGGATGTTGCGGGTTTTCAAAAAACAAATAAACTGTTTATTCTGTATCTTCTGTGTCCTTTACTTTATCTCCCGTTTCCGCAGGAGCAGCAGCATTGGTTTCGGGTTGTTCAGCGGTTGCCTTTTTCTTTTTTGATTCAGCCTTTGCCGCTTTTTCCTTCACAGCCTCTCCCTCGCTATCCATCTTCTTTTTAAGATCGGCCAATACGCCAAGATCGCCCAGGGTGGTTTTTTCAACCTTGCTCTGAATATTTCTTACAGCTCTTTTGGTGCTTTCAGCCTCTGCTCTCTTTTCCTTCATTTCAGCATTCCTTTCTTCTGACCTTGCCTGCTCCCAAACGCGGCTATGGCTCAGGATGATTTTCTTATCATTCCTGTCAAATTCAATTACCATAAACTTTGCGGTATCGTCCAGGTTAAGGAAAGTGTTGTCTTCTTTCCTTAAATGGCGGCCCGGGGCAAATCCTTCAAGGCCATAAGGAAGCTGAACCGTTGCGCCCTTGTCATCTTTTCTGGTAATAACTCCTTCATGAATGCTGCCGACAGGGAAGGTTTCTTCGAGGGAATTCCACGGATCTTCTTCAATTTGTTTGTGACCGAGCTGCAGCTTACGATTTTCTTTATCGATGCTCATGATCACTACTTCAATTTCATTACCCACTTTCGTGTATTCGTTGGGGTTATTGAAGCGCTTCAGCCAGCTCAGGTCGCTGATGTGGATCATCCCGCCAATGCCCGGAGCCAATTCCACAAACACGCCATAAGGGGTAATATTTTTTACCAAACCTTTATGCCTGCTTCCTTCGGGGAATCTTGTCTCTATAGCATTCCAGGGATCTTCGGTCATTTGCTTGATGGAAAGGCTCATCTTGCGGTCTTCCTTGCTAAGCGTTACCACTTTTGCTTCATACTCGTCACCCAGCTTGAAGAACTCTTTTGCATTAATAGGGGTATTGGCCCATGTAATTTCACTTACGTGCACCAATCCTTCCACGCCCGGCAATATTTCAAGAAATGCGCCGTAGTCTTCAATGTTCACTACCTTACCTTTTACAATTTCACCTTCTTTAATATTTTCAGGCAGGGTATCCCACGGATGCGGGGTTAATTGCTTTAAGCCAAGGCTGATGCGCTTTTTATCATCATCAAAATCCAGCACCACTACGTTCAATTTTTGATCCAGCTTCAGTACTTCGCTGGGATGATTGATGCGTCCCCAGCTGATATCAGTGATGTACAACAGGCCGTCTAACCCACCCAGATCGAGGAATGCACCGAAGTCAGTAATGTTTTTGATCGTTCCTTCGAGCACCTGTCCTTTTTCGAGCTTGCCGATAATTTCAGCGCGTTGCTGTTCAATATCACTTTCAATAAGCGCTTTGTGGGAAACCACTGCATTCTTGATAGCTTCGTTAATCTTTACTACTTTAAACTCCATTGTTTTTCCAACGAATTGATCGTAGTCAGTAACGGGCTTTACATCAATTTGCGAACCCGGTAAGAAGGTTTCCATGCCAAATACATCTACGATCAGGCCGCCTTTTGTTTTGCTGGTAACAAGACCTTTTACAATCTCACCCGTTTTGTGCATTTCCACAATCTTTTCCCATGCGCGGGTAGTGCGTGCCTGTTTGCGGCTGAGATGCAGGTTTCCGTCGCGGTCTTCTTTTTCGGCAACCATCACTTCTACTTCATCGCCCACTTTCAGGCTGGGCATGTCGCGAAATTCATTCAGCGGAACAAGGCCATCACTTTTAAAGCCAATATTTATTACCGCATCTGTTTTTGTCATAGCTACCACCGTGCCCTTCACCATTTCGTTGTCATTGATCTGCCGGAAGGTCTTTTCATACGCCTGGTCGTACCGCTCTTTCTCTTCCTTGTCGTAAGAGGTTACATTTCTTTTGTCAACCGTCCAGTCAAAATCATCGTGATTGGAAGTTGTTTGAGCTTCGGCAGGTGCAGCGGAAAGTTCGGTGGTTGTTTCCGGTTTGTTTTCCATAGTCACTTCCTGTGCAGAAGTATTGGTTTCTGTATGCTGTGTATCCATTATTGACGGGCAGGTAATTTTTTTATTGCTGTATCCTTTTCAGAAGGGTCCTGCTTATCAGCATTTGGTTAAAAAATAGTATTAATTCATCCCCTTGTTTTGGGAGCGCAAAGGTAATAAAATAATTGGTTTTACAGGCGTTTTCGATCTTCGTTTTCATTTATGAAATGAGGTAACCAGAGAAGCCGCCTGTTTAGCCAAATTTTCGGAAAGCAGAAAACCTGCAGTTTGCCGTGCGAAGGGAGCGGCAAACTGTACAAAAGCCTGATTTCCCTATATTGCATTAATTTTTACCAGGATATGCCCATAAAAAAGCGGCTCGACAGCTTGAAGAGAACCAGGATTGCAAAATCCATAGTGTATTTTTTTGTTGGCATCATTTCCTATCCGGGACTGGCCATTATCAACCGCATTAAGATTTCAGGCACCGAGAACTTTAAAAACCTTCCGAAAAAGAATGTGTTGTTTGTGAGTAATCACCAGACCTACTTTGCCGATGTGATTACCTTTCTCCATATTTTCTGTGCCGTAAAATGGAGAAGAGAGAACCGGCTTGGAGTACCATTTTACCTGCTGAACCCCTTTACAAGGGTCTATTATGTAGCTGCTGCCGAAACCATGCGAAGCAGCCTTCTAAGCAAGATTTTTACCTGGGCAGGCGCTATTACCGTAAAGCGCACCTGGCGTGCCGAAGGAAAAGAGGTCAGGCGGGGACTGGATCCGGGCGATACAAGAAAAATCGGCAAGGCATTGGAAAATAACTGGGTTATTACTTTTCCGCAAGGCACTACGAAACCTTTTGCACCGGGGAGAAAGGGAACTGCTTTTATTATTAAAAATTACAAACCCGTTGTGATACCGGTTGTGATCAGCGGCTTCTGGCGCGCTTTCAATAAAAAGGGATTAAAATTTAAAAAGAAAGGCTCTTTATTAAATGTAAGGTTTAAAGAGCCATTGCAGCTCACCTATGAAGAAAGCATTGACACCATCCTGGAAAAGGTAATGGATGCTATTGAACAGAGTAAAAAATTTATGATGATGAGCAAGCACCACCTGATAACCGCAATTGATAAATGAGTTAAATTGGAAAATGAGCTGCCTGATCCGCTGGATATTTTCAGCTATCTTTTTTAAACAAGGCCTTTAATTCTGCTGCATCATCGGGCTTCATTTTACCTCCCAGTATCAATCGCAGCTGCCTCCTTCTTAAAGCGCTTTCATATAATGCTTTTTCTTCTTCAGTCCCGGGCTCCACCGGCGGAACGTGCCTTGGCTTTCCATTAGGATCGAGGGCCACGAAAGTATAGAAAGCCTGGTTACTTTTATAACGGTATTGTTGCCGCATATCTTCTCCCCATACATTCATGTGTATTTCCATACTTGAATTGAATGCTCGGGAAATCTTCGCTTCAATATGTACTACATTTCCCAATTTGATAGGACTTTCAAAAGAGATGTTGTCGACCGAGGCGGTAACTACCGGCGCATTACAATGCTTGGTGGCAGCCAGCGCAGCAGCGATGTCCATCCAATACATCAGCCGTCCCCCCATCAGGTTACCAAAGAGGTTGGTATCATTTGGTAAAACCAGTTCCGTCATTACGATTAAACTCTCAGAAGGTTTTTTTGCTTTCATTACAGGAAAAATTTTTGCAAATATAGCGGTCAATCATTTTATGAATTATTTGGTGATTCGTTTGCGATTTATGAATTTCGGCCCACAATTATGGATACTCTTTCTTTCGAAAACACAGAGGTTGCTTTTGCTTATAAATCTGATAAGGAGCTGAAAAAAGCCGGTTTTCTTTTTTCCACCATGGCAAAGCCTTTACTGGTAAAGCTGGGAACAAAAATAACCCCGTCGCTGATTAATATGCATTTCCCCGTAAAGGAGCTGATCAGGAATACGATCTTCCACCAGTTTGTAGGGGGTGAAACGCTGGAAGAAACATCCAACATAGTTTCAAAGCTGGATCCGTTTCATGTGCAAATAATTCTTGACTATGGGGTGGAAGGAAAAGAAGGTGAAGAAAATTTTGATCACGCGGCAGAACAGTTTATAAAAGTAATCCGGTACGCCGCCAGCCAGCCGCATGTACCTTTTATGAGCATTAAGCTCACCGGCCTGGCAAGATTTGCTTTGCTCGAAAAATTACATTCAGCTTCCGGGTATCACGATATATTAAATGGAATAGCAGCCACAGATAAATTAACTGCCGACGAAAAAAGCGAATGGCAAAGAGTGGTTTCCCGGCTTGAGAATATTTGTAAAGTGGCGGCTGCGAGCGATACCGGTGTGCTCATAGATGCAGAAGAAAGCTGGATACAAAACCCGGTGGATGCGCTGGTGATGCAGATGATGCAGCAGTTCAATACCAACAAGGTTGTTATCTATAATACAATTCAGCTGTACAGGCACGACAGATTACCATTCCTGCAAGACAGCTACGAAGCGTCTGTAAGAAATAATTTTTTACTCGGCATGAAGCCGGTACGCGGAGCCTATATGGAAAAGGAAAGAAAACGCGCCGGAGACCTCGGATACCCATCACCCATTCAGCCGGATAAGGAACATACCGATAAGGATTACAATGCCTGCCTCGAATTTTGTATGCGGCATATTGACAGGATCTCGCTGATTGTGGCATCTCACAATGAGTTTAGTAATTTGTATGCTACACAGCTTATGCAACGGTATGGTATAAATGCCGATAGCGATCATGTATGGTTTTCGCAGCTATATGGCATGAGCGATAATATTACTTTCAACCTTGCAAAAGCAGGCTTTAATGCAACAAAATATTTACCCTTTGGTCCCATTAAAGATGTAATCTCTTACCTGATGCGGCGTGCGCAGGAAAATACTTCGGTTAGCGGGCAGACGGGAAGAGAGCTGGCGCTGATCAAAAAAGAAATCAGGAGAAGAGCCATCTGATATTTTAAAGGCTTACAATTTTATTCTCTGCCAGCAGAAATACTTTATCTTCTTTTTTAGGGTGTATTTTATATAAACCGGTAAACAGGCTAAAGGCCGGCAGAACAGCGAATTTTTTGCTGAAATAAAAGCAGGGCAGCATGAACGATTGCTTGCCGGCGCCGTCAATTCTTATCCCCGGATGAATGTGCCCGGCAAAGACAAAATCATCTTCTTCCGTATTAAGGCCCGACTCAATATCATGTATGAAACAAAAATTTTTTATCGGTAATTTTTTCTCTTCCACCCTGATGTTCGCTTCTTCATAGAACTTGTCGGAAAGAATATCATGGTTGCCTTTGACCAGGAAAAATTCCACGGCAGGAATATCTTTTCTCCACTTCAGGAACAATTCAATTTCTTTATTCGCCTCGCTGTGAAACATATCGCCGGCGATCAATAAAGTTTTGGGTTTAAAAAATTGTATCTGGGTAAATAGCCGCTGCAGATCTTCCCTGAAGATTTTTTGCGGTATGCCGATACCTTCTTTTCTGAAATGCCCGCTTTTGCCAAAATGGAGATCGGAAAGAATTAACGCCTGTTGTTCTTCCCAGTAAATGCATCGTGCGGGCGAGAGCCAGAGTGTTTGTTGGTGAAGAATTATTTTATGAGGAGTGTGCAATTGTGGATTGGTTAATTGGTTGATTAGTTAACTGGTTGATTGGTTGATTCGTAAAATTCGCATAATTCGTGAAATCAGCGCTATTATTTATCTAACTGTATTTGCATTCTTTTTACCCTGTCTTCCAGTTTTTCTGAAGTGAGATTTTCGCGCATGCTGTCCACTTTGATAGGAAAACAAAATGGCGTAAGCCTTTCCGGAAAAGTAATGATGATATTGCTTTTCTGAATACGTTCCAGCATATCGCGCAGCCGTTGTTCCTCCATTTGCTGCTCCAGCACTTCATTGTATGACTGGCGAAGTAATAAATTATGGGGGTCATATTCTGAAAAAACATTAAAGAGCAGGGATGCGGACGATTGCAAATGCCGGGCTTTCTTTTGTTCGCCGGGAAATCCCTGGAATATCAACCCCCCGATTACTGCAATGTCCCTGAATTTTCGCCTTGCCATTTCTACATTGTTCAGGCTTCTTTGAATATCGGTTAATAAATTATCCGGTGAAAATAATTCATAACAATTGGTATCATCCAGCGGTATAGGCTGATCGCTGAGCAACTCAAATCCATAATCATTCATGGCAATGGAAAAAGTGATAGGGGTGATGCGGCTGATACGATATGCCAAAACCGCGGCCATGGCTTCGTGTACCAAACGGCCTTCGAAAGGAAATACAAACAGGTGAAATCCGTCTTTTGTTTCAATATGCTCAATCAATAGCTCATTTTGTTTGGGAATATGGGATAAATTTTCCTGCAGTTCAAACAAGGGTTTCAATGCTTCAATCTCTTTTTCCACTTTCCGCTTTTTACTTTTTACTGTTGAATTTACTTCGCCCGCTTCATCAAATTTTTTTCGAAGCATAAAGCCAAGATTGGCGGTCAACGGGATTCTGCCGCCCTGCCAGCTGGGTATGATTGATTTTTTTTGATTTGATTTTCTTACCAGCGCGGTCATGTCTTTTACCATCACAAACTCAAGATTTCTCCCGGCAAAGGTAAAGGCATCTCCGGGCTGTAATCTTGCAATAAACCATTCTTCAATTACACCAATAAAGCCGCCGCCCACAAACTTCACCTTGATCATGGGGTCGCTCACGATAGTGCCGATGTGCATTCGGTGCCGCATGGCTATCCTCCTGTTCCGGATTCGGTACAAACCGTCAATAATTTCAATTTTTTTGTAGTCATCGTATTGATGCAAGGCGTTGCCTCCACCGGTTGTGAACTGTACAATCTGTAGCCACTCGCCTGGCGTAATATCTTTATAACAATAAGTAGTTTTTATTTCTTCAAAAATTTCTTTCGGATCAAAACCATCCGAGATGGCCAGTGTGCTTAAATATTGTATTAACACATCAAAGCATAAAATCCTGGGTTCCCGGTTTTCGATCAGCTTTATTCGGGTGGCTTCCTTGAGTGCTGCGGCCTCCATCAGCTCAAGAGAGTGGGTGGGTAAAAAATAAATCTTGCTCACCTGCTCCGGCCGGTGACCGCTTCTGCCGGCCCTTTGTAAAAATCTGGCTACGCCTTTCGGAGAACCCACCTGTATAACCGTTTCTACCGGACGAAAGTCAACGCCCAGGTCCAGGCTTGCGGTACAAACCACTGCTTTTAATTTACCGGTATGCAGGTTTTCTTCTACCCAGCTTCTCAATTCCTGCTCGATACTGCCATGGTGTAATGCGATGACCCCTGCAAGTTCCGGGCAGGCGGTAAGCAGCGACTGGTACCACATTTCGCTCATCCCTCTTGTATTGATGAAGATCAAGGTGGTTTTGCTCTTCATGATAATGGGAATTACTTTATCGATCAGCTTAATTCCCAGGTGACCTGCCCATGGAAATTTTTCAATTTCATCGGGAAAGATGGATTCGATATCAATTGGTTTTTTTATCTGCGCCGTAACAGTTTCGCCAAAAGATGCATCATAACGGCCATGCTTATGCGCAACCGGGGCAAGCAATACTTCTTTTGCCTGCTGCAGGTTGCCGATGGTGGCGCTGATACCCCATACGGATATAATATTATTTGCGATTTGCGATTTATGATTTATGATTGACGACTGGCTGCTGACCACTGGCGATTGACAATTGACCAGCCTCGAGATAGCAAGCTCCACCTGCACGCCGCGTTTGCTCCCCAACAGCTCATGCCATTCATCCACGGCAATTGTTTTCAGGGTTTTAAAAAACTCAGGGTAATTTTTTTGTGCGAGCAACAGGTGAAGACTTTCCGGTGTAATAATTAGTACTTCAGGAATTTCTCTTTTTTGCCTTTGCCGTTCATTTACGCTGGTGTCGCCATTGCGAATGCCAACTTTCCATTTCATGCCCAGTTCGTCAATCACTTCTTCCATGGCCCTGCCAATATCAGTGGCAAGCGCACGCAAAGGCGTAATCCACAAAAGCTGTAAACCATTTTTCGATTTGGATGTATAGCTCTCAGGATGTTCATTGATAAAGTCGGTTAACGCTCCCAGGAAAACGGAAAATGTTTTACCACAGCCGGTGGGCGCATTTACGAGCCCCGATTTTTTATTGATTATATGCTGCCATGTTTCTTTTTGGAATGTAAAAGGAACATAGCCCCTTGATGAAAGCCAGTTATTGATTATGCGGAACCCGATGGCAGTTTCTAAATCCAATTTTTTAAAATGATAAAATTGAAGCAAAGTTTACGAAACATTTTTGCCCGGCGAACAAAAGCAGCCAAATGAACACCCGGTCTTTTGCCGCCTGGCCGCAATAGCGCTACCGGACGTGGATTATAACTGAAACTCAATATTCGTAACCTTTCCACACGAAATATGGGGAAATTACGTTACCCATACAGTAATATCAAACTACGTTCCTAATCAAGCTCCGTGGCGCATGACTTCGTTAAAAAAAAGACTCCCGCTTTCAATACAATTCCTGCTGGCAGGCTTTATTGCTTTGTTGCTGCTCCTTTATTCTGAAGGACGTTTATATGTTGAAAAGAAGGCAGCCGCTGACATTACTTTGGATCGCGTTCAGCGCATCCGGGAAGCTGATTATATTTCCAAATTGATTTACCAGTTCGAAATTGAAAGAAATGCCAGCTACAGGTTTGTGCTGACGAGAGATAGTTTTAGTAAAGTGCTTCTTCAATGGCCCAATACCAATGCGCTCTTCCAAACGCTCTCTTCAGACAATGCCCCGGATTTCAAAAATTTTGACCAGTATACTTTTAAGAAAAAATTAAACTCATTGCGCGATGAGGTGGAAGCGGTATATGGCTATCCCGCCGATTCGGTAATGGCTAAGTATACAGACCTGATCGGGCAGCTCAGCCGGATACATTCATTTGATTTTATCAGCGATACAAATAATGCTCCTGTTTACAAGGATTTAATTGCCCAACATACACTTCTCGGAATGCTGGCTCAGCTCGATATTCTCCGGACGAACATCTACGGCGTATTATACGCGGATCAATTGCAGTTTGATAGTCTTGCTAATAGCCAGCCGGACTATTCATCTTATAAGGCATTGGAAAAAGAATTTCTGGCAAAGGCATCGAAAGAATTCGCCGACTCCTACTTATGGAAAAAAGGCTCACAGGATGTGAGCCCGATGCTCGCTTATATAGACAGGATATTTATGGACCGCCGGGTAGACAGCGTCTATTCAGCAGAGCAGTGGCGGCAATTCACATCGGAGGCATTGGCTATTTTGAAAAATGTACAGGATGCTTCCCTGCAAAAATCAGGAGCCCTGGTAAAGCAGACATACGAGGGTGAATTACAATCGAAGAATAATATTTTTCTAATTCTTTCAGGAACTATTATAATGGCTGTTCTTCTTGCATTGTATATAACTTTTTTGATTTATAAATTTTCCGTTAAACAAAAGACCGCATCTGCAAAAGCTAAAGAAGAAGCGCCATCAAAGATTCAGAATAAGCCGGCAATTGAACCTGACATACTGGATAAGCCGATTGATCCGGGAGACAGGATGGTAAAGCCGGTTCAGGAAGATTCGTATCATGAAAAGTTTGCGCCGTCGCCGTATAAGAACGGAACAGAAAAAATCATGCTTCCGGAAAATAAGGAATATAGCCAGGAGCAATCCGGCAAGCTGACACAGAAGATGAAGGAAGACCTGATAAAATTGATGCTGGAAAAGGATAAGGTTCGTGCAGAAATACATGACATGCTAAAATGGAAAGAGGATTATCTCAGTGTTGCAACGCATGAGCTGAAAACGCCTGTTGCATCTTTGAAGGCATACACGCACTTATTACAAACGGATGCGCATGAAAAGGGCGATATAACAAAAGAGGGCATGTATGCGAAAATGGACCTGCAGGTAGATAAACTGAATCAATTGGTGAATGATCTTTTGGATACTACCAAAATCCAGAATGGCAAGCTGGTTTACCACAATCAGAATTTCTCATTTGACCGCCTGGTGCAAAGTACGGTTGACGAAATACAATTGCGCCATCCTTCACACCAGATTGTTGTTGAAAAAAATGTGTCTGTATTATTATCCGGCGATCGCGACAGGATAGCGCAGGTGCTGGGAATTATTTTAAATAACGCTATCCGGTTTTGCCCGGATGTACCGCTGATCATTGTGCGTAGCGAAACAATAGAAAACAAGGTTGTCTGTTCCGTTCAGGATTTCGGGCGAGGCATCAGCAAACAACATCATCATCGTATTTTCGAAGAATTCTACCGGGTGGAAGATAATAATGTGCCTACATCGGCCGGTCTCGGGCTGGGCCTTTTCATAGCTAAAGAAGTGATTACTGCGCACAGGGGAAAAATGTGGCTCAGGAGCAGGGAAGATGAAGGCAGCACCTTCTACTTCAGCATACCGGTAGCTAAAAAACAGGAAACATGTTAAAAGGTAAAACGATTATTGTTTTTCCGCCCCGATCAAAAGCCCGGGCATAAAACATATTACAACACAAAACCTGTACGCGCAGGCCTTGTACAACTTATGACCTTAATGCCGAATTTATTATTTCAGCAATAAAATATATTTTACTATCTGCTCTGCATCGGCTTCGCTAAGCTCAGGGTGAGGTGTCATAACCACATCTCCCCAAACGCCTTTGCCTCCGCTGATGATTTTGTGAGCGAGGTAGGTAACGGCAGTATCATTGCCGGCATATTTCTTTGCTACATCTTTATATGCAGGTCCGATTAATTTTTCATCTATTTTGTGGCAGGTGAAGCAATTTGACTTTGAAGCAAGCGCCAATCCTTTTTGATAGTCGGGATTAGAAGACAGATCTGTAGCGGCGGTAGTGGAAGCGCTGGTATCAGCAGCAGATGTTGAAGAAGACCCTGAGCTTTGGCTGCTATTGCCTCCGCAGGCTGCCAGTATAAACAATAAAGGAAGGATCGCTAATTTTCTTTTCATTTAAGTCTGATTTAATTTTTTACAATAGTCGGGTAAAGGTAATAAAGAATTAATTTCAATAAGGATGGCGGATGAAGAGTCATTACAATTTTTTCCGGCGTTTCTCATATAGTTAAAACCGAATAATTGTACTTTTTACACGAAAAGTATAAAATTTATTTTACCTTACTGTAACTTTATAAATAAAGTTTATCCTTAATTAAGTCCTCCGAAGCATGGATCCTTTTTTTCGAAAGCTGCCGCTTTCAATAAAACTTTTGCTGATAGGTCTTATCCCGGTACTCTTCCTTGTGTATGTTGTCGGGCAGCTGTATATAGAAAAGAATATAAGAGTAAGTATTGTACGGGATCATATTGTGCATATTCACGAAGCAGGCAATATTTCCAATCTGATATACCAGCTGGAACGTGAAAGGAAATTCAGCTATGAATACGCATTGAAAAAAGACAGCTTTGGCAAGCTCACTATTCAGCAGCCCCTGACCGATACCCTGATTGCCACTCTTGAAAAAAGCGATGATCCCGATCTTAAGAATTTTGCACAATATACTTTTCTGAGCAGGCTGGATTCGGTTCGCAAATCTCTCGACCGGTACCCGAACTATTCGCCTGACTCGGTAATGGAATTTTATACCAATCTCATCCAAAGGCTCAATTCGCTCAACCCCATTTCTTCCGTGAGCAATATTTATCTGCAGCCGGTTTACACGGACCTTACTTCTCAAAAGATGCTTTTTGAAATACTGATCTATCTCAGTATTATCCGGACCGATATTTACCGTGTATTATATAACAGGCAATTCGAAACGGAAAAAGTGTCCAAAAATTCATCCAATTATTCTATCTATAAAAGCTATGAAAAAGAATTTTTAATGAAAGCGTCGAAAGCTTCAGCAGACAGCTACCTGGCTCAAAAAGATTCGCCTTATTTAAAGCCCGTATTAACTTTTATTGACAAAGCATTTCAGTCGCATACCATCGACAGCAATTATTCAGCAGAAGACTGGTGGCAGCTTTCAAGCCTGGGCCTGCGCTCACTTAAGCTCCTGCAGGTGGCTCTGTGGCAAAAGGCTGAGGCCGGAATGAACGGAATTTACAGAAGTGAATTGAAATCAAAAAACAGGACCCTGGTATTCCTGGTAACGGCGATTGTATTTGTGATTGCACTGGTGCTGTATACCATCGGCGTTATTAATAAAATGCTCAGCGAGTTGAAAACAGCCGCTCAAAAGATCGCAGTCGGGAAGACTGATCTTGCCATTCACAATATGCCCAATGATGTAATGGGGAGTCTTTCCGATTCAATTCTGGAAATTGATAAAAACAATAAAGAGCTTGCCAATGCCGCCAATGCTATTGGTAAGGGAAATTTCAATGTCCCGGTAATTCCGCGGAGTGAGCAGGATGTGCTGGGCAATTCATTGCAGAAGATGAAAGAGGATTTATACAAGCTTACCCTTGAAAAGGATAAGGTGCAGGAGCAGACGCTTGAGCTGATGAAAAGAAAAGATGATTTCCTGAGCATTGCGAGCCATGAGTTGAAGACACCGGTTACTTCCCTGAAAGCCTATACCCAATTATTGCAACAGGAGGCTCACGAGCGTAGCGACGAAAAAAAGGAAAGCATGTACGCAAAGATGGACCTGCAGGTGGATAAGCTTACCAGTTTAATAAATGATCTGCTGGATACTACTAAAATTCAAAACGGGAAGCTTGTGTATAATCAACAGCTTTTTGACTTTGATGATCTGGTTAAGGCAACGGTGGAAGAAATACAGGTAAGCAATTCCGATCATAAAATTGTCATTGAAAAAAATCCACATGTGCAAATATTTGGCGACAGGGAAAGGATAAGCCAGGTGTTGAGTAATCTGTTAAATAATGCAATAAAATATTGCCCGGATTCGCCGTTGATAATTATAAAAAGCGAAATCGATAGAAACCAGGTAACGTGCTCTGTTCAGGATTTTGGTTGCGGTATCAACGAAAATGACCAGGGGCGGATATTTGAGCAATTCTATCGCGCTACTGATAAGAACATGCATACGTTTCCGGGCCTGGGGCTTGGCCTTTTTATCGCCAGGGAAATTATTACCAGACACAATGGAAAAATATGGTTCACCAGTACCGAAGAAGAAGGAAGCACTTTTTATTTCAGCCTGCCTGTAGTAAAAAATAAAAAGCAGGCTGAAGTCAATATGATCAAATAAATTAAAGCAACGGTTTCCTTCAGCAAGGTTATTCGCTGCGGTTTTTATTTTGAAAATTTAGAAGCTACTTTCATCCAGCGGGCGGTAAGCTCCCGGAAATTTTTCGCTGTTTCATTTACTGCGTCTATAACATTCTTTGTTGGCGGATTATCTGATTCCTGCAGGCGGCCAAGCAATCCGCCGAACTGTTCATCCAATTGCTCAAATGTTATGGACTTGCTATGAGGTTTTGATGCAGTGAATCCGTTTAATTCCGCATCCGCATTTTTAAGCTCCGCTAACTGGCTGTCCTTTGCATCTTTCATGGATTCACTCAATTTGCTTTTTACCTGCGCGATTTGTCGTAAGATTTCTGAAATTTTTATTTGCCCCTGATAACATAGTAAGGACAGATCATGCTGCTTTTGCAAATCCGCAACCGGCATTTTTACACGCGGATCCATTTTAATGGTTAATGGCTGCGTAAAAGTTTCACCATTTACTGTAAGCTTAATAGTATAGCTCCCGGGCATAACCCAGGGCGAAGTATATGCCGGGGCTGTATTTTTATAAATTGCTGCCATGGGATAGGAGGCCGGAACATTTTGCGGCGTATAATGCATATCCCAGATAAACCTGTGTGAGCCCGCTTCTGCTGATAAAATTTGCTGTGGCCTGATCCAGTATAAAGGAATATCAACCTGTGGAATGGTGTACAATGTGTCCTTACTGCTATAGCGTCTTACAAGATTTCCTTTGCTGTCTGAAATTTCGAGTATGACCTCGCCGTTAGCCTTATCTTTTAAATAATAATCAATAATGGCTCCCTCAGGTGGATTTTGTCCGGCAGGCTCATCAGGAGGCAATGGTGTATCTGTATTCATATCCCACCGCACACGAATTGCGTTAGATGGCTTAAATAAAATATTTTTTTGTGATGAGGAATGGTCTATCTGACGAAGGGATGCTATATCATCCAATATCCAGAAGCCTCTGCCATGGGTAGCCACTACCAAATCGTTGTCTTTTATTATCAGATCGCGGACAGAAGTGGCGGGCATATTGAGGCGAAGCGATTGCCAGTTGCCGCCGTCATTGAAAGAAACATACGTTTGTGTTTCTGAAGCAGCAAACAACAAACCTTTCTTTTTCGGATCTTCCTTCACTGCATTGACGGGTTCAGCAGGAAGATCATTTACAATTTTATGCCAGGTAGCGCCACCATCATGCGTTACATAAATATAGGGCGACATATCGTCGCATCTGAACCTGTTTACTGCAACATATGCAGTATTGATATCAAAATGGCCGGCATCGATCATGGATATTTTGCTCCAGGAGGTAATCTCCGGCGGTGTTACATTTTTCCATGTTTTGCCGCCGTCTTTGGTTACATGAATTAATCCATCATCGGTTCCCGCCCAGATGGTGTTAATGTCAACAGGAGAGGGCGTCACTGAATAAATAACCCCACGGCGCTGCATCGTTTTCATGGCATCATTTGTATACATGCCGACACTTGCGGGAATATCCCATTTCTCACGCGAAAGGTCGGGGCTAATGATCTGCCAGTTATTACCTCCGTCTGTTGTTTTAAATAAAACATTTCCTGCAAAGTATAATGTTTTGTGATCGACAGGAGAGAAAACAACAGGCTCTGTGCGCACAAAACGATACTTGCCGCTTCGTATAGCCTCTGGTGCTATGTTCTGCGTTTGCCCGGTTAATTTGTTATACTTTGAAATTTTACCGCCGTAGATAATATTTGAATTTAACGGATCGGGCGCCACATAGCCATATTCTTCAGCGCCTACGGGATGCCAGTCTCTGAATGTGATTTCGCCATCATTGCCTCTTGATGCTATACCCACCGAACCGCTTTCCTGCTGGCCGCTGTAAACATTGTACGGAAAAGCATTGTCAGCGCTAACGTGATATAGCTGTGCCGTAGGCTGATTATACCAGCTGCTCCAGGTTTCGCCTCCATTTACACTAACTGAGGCACCCTGGTCTGCCGTGATCAATATAATTTTTGTATCTGTTGGATTAATCCAGATATTTTGATAATCGTCTCCGCCCGGCGCACCGCGCAGTGCTTTCCATTTCTTTCCCCCGTCAACAGAACGCCAGGCAACAATGCTGGTACTGTATAAAGTTTCCGCATCTTTCGGGTCAACCATTATTTCAGGAACATCGCCACCGCCAATTCTTGCTTCAGGCCTTCCATCGTCGGTTACTTCATGCCAGCTTTCTCCGCCGTCGTCCGACCTGTAAAGGCCCATGCCTTCACCGGTTCCGTATTCATTGGTTTCGGTAGTGCCCAGCGCAACATAAATTGTATTGGATGATGACGGGGCAATAGCAATATGTGCCTGCACCATGTCTTCGGGTAAGTTCTTATTTATTTTTTTCCAGGTATTGCCGCCATCTGTTGATTTAAAGATTCCTCCTTTGGTCCCGGACCATTCACTGTTTTCCCACGGGCCTTCCTGCGCCTGCCATAAAGTAGCATACACAGTGTTTGGGTTGGCCGGATCAATAGCTACATCATCGCCGCCGGTATTTTCGTCTATGTACAAAACGTTAGTAAATGTTTTGCCGCCATCCTCTGATTTATAAATGCCCCGTTCTTTACTGGGGCCATAAGGATGACCCAATACAGCAACAAAAATTCTGTCAGGATTTTTTGGGTCAATAGCAATTTTTGGAATCTGCTGCGCATCCGTTAATCCAAGATGCGTCCATGTTTTGCCGGCATCGGTAGATTTATACATACCATCTCCCACTGACAAATCCGGACGATGCAGGCCTTCCCCGCTTCCCACATAGATAATGTCCGGATTGGACGGTGCTACTGCAATAGCTCCGATTGACCCGGTAGGTTCGTTGTCGAAAACCGGGTTCCAGGTGCGGCCATAATCCGTAGTTTTCCAGACGCCGCCATTGTTTACACCGATGTAAAAAATATCAGGCTGCTGAGGTACGCCGGCAGCCGCTACTGTTCTGCCTCCGCGATACGGGCCGATACTTCTCCATCGGAGACTGTTGTATAACGATGTGTCGTATTGCTGTGCGATAGCTGCATGCGAAATGAAAAAGAGTATCGCCGGCAAAACGATAACTGAATGCAATTTTTTATTCATCGAAAGAAAATTATTTAACCAGGAAATGAAGTGAATAAAGATAAAAAGAAAAGAGTTATGGAAGTTCAATCAAACAACTTCGCTGACTTTTTATTCAAAGAAAAAGTACAGGAATTTTTTAAAAAAAATATTAAGATGCTGAACTCAGCTCTTCAAACGCCGCTTGCAGCGGGCGTTGTATGCCATCGCCTTTCCATTCCGGTGAACCGGGTATTTCGGTGGCTTTTAAAATTTCATCTTTTGTTTTGCCGGCTTTCATTTCATTATCAACAAATTTTAAAACGTTTGAAAGATAATCATGAAAGGCAAGCAAATCATCTTTTGTGCCGGTTACATCAAATCCGTCTCCTGCATGACCGAAAATAAATTTTGTCTTGCTGCTGAAATGGTTCATTGCCGTATCCAGCACATTTATCCAGCTTTTCATGCTGGCGCCTGCGCTACGATCCACAAACGGATGCCGGCGGTTAAATACGAGGTCTCCCATGTGCACAATGTTAGCATGCTGCAGGTGAATGATTGCATCGCCATCGGTATGGCCCGCTCCAAAGTAGTGCAGGGAAATTCTTTCTTTACCCGCTTTTTCTTCCCATACCGATCCAAACGTGTTGTTCGGATAGTATTGCTGGTCTTCAATTTTATTTGCAATGGCAACATTCTTTTGGTTTTTCAGAGAATTTTCATGTGCCAGCACCCGTGAGGTTAAATCTTTGAAAGCAATATTTCCGGCTGTATGGTCGCGATGGTGATGGGTATTAATGAGCAGCCGGAAGGGTTTGTCATTTCTTTTTTTCAATTCATCTATGAGGTGTGCTGCCGTGTCGGGGAATTCGGCATCGATAACGGTGATGCCTTCTTTTGAAAAATGGAAAGCGATGGTACCTCCTCTTTCGGTGAAAATGCCAATGTCATCGGTGAGCATTGTTATTTTCCATGAGTCGCCTGCAAACATTTTGAAAAAGCTTTTGTTTTTTACAGATAGAGAGCCAAGAGTAAACAGCGAATTTTGAATAAACGAACGACGAAGCATTGTTATGTTTTTGTACAATTTACAATTATTCTTTCACTTCATGTCTTCCTATTTTCTTTTCAATTCTCCGGTCAGGGATCAGCCAAATAGCTGCCACCGCGGCATACATAATGAGACTTATTGCCGGATTAAAAAATGCCAAAGCAATGGCGATGAAATAAATGACCATTGAAATAACTCCCTTTTTATCTTTCCCAACCGCCCTGGCGAGCAGCGAGTCTTTGCCGTGAAGCGCAATGAGCAATTGCGATAAGATGTAATAGGCAGTTGCCGCCATGAATAAAACAATTCCGTACAAAACCGTGGGCCACCTGGTAAAATGATTTTCGCCCATCCATGCGGTGGTAAAAGGGACAAGCGAAAGCCAGAATAAAAGGTGCGTATTGGCCCACAAAACCTTGCCGTTTACATGCTCTGCTACAGAAAGCATGTGGTGGTGGTTATTCCAGTACACACCTATATATATGAAGCTCAGCACATAGCTCAGAAACACCGGCAATACAGGGCTTAACGCATCGAGCGTATCGCCATGCGGCACTTTCATTTCGAGCACCATGATAGTAATGATGATAGCAATAACTCCATCGCTGAAGGCTTCCATTCTCCCTTTACGCATAACTTAATCCAATAAACAAATAAACTAATAAACTAATAAACCAGTAAACAATTTACCCATCACCATTCTCTTACGATATCTCCGTTCAGTATTTCCATCATAAAAAGATGTTTGTTTTCGTAATAGTCCGGCGTTTGGTTTTGTTTATCTATATATACCGGTTTGAAATTGAAATCATGAAAGGCATCAAAAGTTGTGTCGTTGAGATGTTCCATGAAGCTGTCCGGATAGGCCAGCAGCAGGTTGGTAAAATACCAGGCTACTTCAAACCCTTTATATGCCATATCTGATGGCCTGGCGCGATACAGTTTGAAATATTGTTTGATAAGAATGCTGTCGCAAACAGAATTGGAAACATCATAGTGCGGAGTAGTGTAGCGAATAGGAAAATCTTTGTAAGCATTTTTTTGGTACAAACTCCTGAAGCCATCCCAGTTGGGCATGCCAATAAGAACGAGCGGATGCTTTTTTTGAATCGGGTAGCAGGCATCGGCAAGATTTTTTGCGAAATCTTCGTCAAGGCTGGCGCCTATAATCACGCAGGTGCCGATGGTATCAATTCTGTTCATTAAGCTGTAAGTGGAAATGGTGCTATCGATCATGATGGGGTGAATGGTAAGCAGTGGCTTGCCGTCCGCATAATTAATGCTTCTGAAATAGTTTTCAATACGGTCTTCGCCTTTTCTTTTTACGAGATAAATTTTATCGGTACCATGCTTTTGCAAAATATAGCTGAAAATGCCTTCACAGTTGGCGCGTAATGTTGGATTCACTATAATCAGATCCGGGTTGGCAATAATGCCGCCATCATTAGGATAGGTAGCTGAAACAAATGGAATATTCTTTTGCAATGCAAAATTGGCCAGTTCGTGATAATCAGGATCTTTTACGGACCCGATAATAAGGTCTATGCTATCCAACTGGTGATAGGTGATCAGCCAGGAGATGGGTTGAAGTGCGGACCTGGTATCATACATGAATACTTCTGCGGATTTCCCGTTAAGCGGTATGGTATCGAAGGCAATGCGGGCCCCCTGCATAAATTCTATGGCGGGCATTATAAATTTAGGAAGCGAGTTACCATACCGTACCAACGATTCTTTGCCGAAAGCTGAATCAAGGTATAAGGGAGCAAAGACGGCGATTTTATAATTTTTATTTGAAACAAAAGCAGAACTATCCTGGCTATATGAAGTTTTTACGCTTCCAATAAGAAGAAAGAAATATAATAACGGAATAAGCCTCTTCATAGTTTATTACACGAATTATGAAAAATGAAGTACACGATTTTATCAACGGTTAACTGATTAACCAATTAACTTTAACCATCACTCCCATTCAATAGTAGCGGGCGGCTTGCTGCTGATATCGTATACCACACGATTTATACCTCTTACGTTGTTTATAATTTCATTGGATACATCAGCCAGGAAATTATAAGGCAAATGCGCCCAGTCTGCCGTCATGCCATCCACAGAAGTTACGGCGCGTAATGCCACCGTATATTCATAAGTTCTTTCATCGCCCATCACGCCTACACTTTTTACCGGTAGCAAGATAACACCCGCCTGCCAAACGGTTGCATACAAATTATTTTTTAATAAAGCATTGATGTAAATCGCATCTGCCTGTTGCAATAATTGTACCTTTTCTTCGGTAACCTCTCCCAAAATTCTTATCGCCAGGCCCGGACCGGGAAACGGATGACGGTTTAATAGCTCAGGAGGCAGCCCCAGGCCGGCGCCCACTTTTCTTACCTCATCTTTAAACAATGATCGCAAAGGCTCCACCAGCTTAAGTTTCATGTGCTCCGGTAATCCCCCCACATTGTGATGGGATTTGATAGTTTGTGACGGGCCGTGTACAGAAACGGATTCAATCACATCAGGATAAATAGTTCCCTGCCCGAGAAATTCTATGCCTTCAATCCCCTGAGCTTCTTCGTCAAAAACTTCGATAAAACATTTCCCTATGATTTTTCTTTTTTCTTCGGGACTTACCTTGCCGGCAAGCTTTGCATAGAAATGTTCTTTTGCATCCACCCCTTTTATATTGAGCCCGATCTTTTTGCAGGAAGCGATTACCTGATCAAATTCCCCTTTTCTTAAAACACCGTTATCTACAAAAATGCCATAAAGATTATTCCCGATGGCTTTATGGATCAGGGTGGCTGCAACAGTAGAATCTACGCCTCCGCTCAATGCCATAATTACTTTTTTATCACCGACGGTTTTTTTAATGGCTTCAACAGTATCATGAATAAAGTGAGCCGGCGTCCAGTCCTGCGAACATTTACAAACGGTAACCAAAAAATTGCTGATAATTTTTTTCCCTTCGGCAGAATGATATACTTCCGGGTGGAATTGCAGCCCGAATAATTGCTCACGGTCATGCTTAAACGCTGCTACGGGTATGCTTTGCGTGGTTGCCGAAACCGAAAAGGATTCGGGCAGCTTTGTGATCGTATCGCTGTGGCTCATCCACACGTCAGAATCATCCTTCACATCTTTTAATAATTCATGATTGTCTATTATCCGGAGTTTGGCTCTTCCGTATTCTCGCTTGTCGCTTTTTTCCACAACGCCGCCATATAATTTGGCGGTAAGCTGCGCGCCATAGCAAATTCCCAATACCGGCACTTTTGCTATCATTGACACAACATCCGCCGTTGGCGCATCGGCTTCATTTACCGAAAAGGGGGAGCCTGACAGGATGATGCCTTTTAGATTTTTTTCAAACTCAAATTTTTTATTGAAAGGAATGATTTCACAATACACGTTGGCTTCTCTTACAGCACGGGCTATTAGCTGGGTATATTGGGAGCCGAAGTCGAGAATGAGGATTTTTTCTGCCATTTGCGGACGAAGATAAAAAGTTTATAGAAGCTGAACGATTGAGTTTTGCCATGGCCGGCCATTTAATATTTTGTTTACAGGCTTCAGGGATGTCACAGAAAATATTGATTTTACTTGCTTTTTAAATCATAACAGGTTATATTAGTTAATGGATAACGCTTCTCACTACTTTTGATACGTAAAAACAATTTATTCGACAATGAAAACAAAGAATCTTTTACTGCCGGGTCTTTTCTTAATTTCCGCATTCGTTGTGTCCTGTAAAAAAGACGCTTCGTCCGGCACCAGCAGCTCACTTAACGGAACCTATGACTTTGTATCCATGGATGCATCAACGGTAAGTTCAGTCAGCTATAATGATGGCAATACCCAATACGATGATATTACAGATGCTGTCTGGCACTCAAAGAACAATACAGGAACGGTTACGTTTGACGGGAAAAATCTTACTTCATCGAATCTTGCCTATAGCATAGATACCACTATTAAAGCCTATTATTACGAGGATGGTGTTTTGCAGGATTCTCTCGATTACGCATTTTCAATCGATATACCGCAAAGCAGCGGCAGCGGCACCTATAAATTGGTAACCGCTGATTCGATTTATTTCGGCGGCGGAAGTGTATTTTTTAATGGCTCCGTTACGCCTTCCTCTCCATCCGGCGGCCGGCTAAAATGGGACGGTGATATCTTATATCTTACTTCATCGGCGTCAAAAGACACTACGGAAATGCAATATGGTGTTATGGCGCTTGTACATGATGAGGCAACGATCACCGTTGGCCTGAAAAAGCATTAATATTTTAAAGCAAAACACAATTGAAAGGCTTTTGGTAGCTTTACTGCCAAAAGCCTTTCAATTTATTACCAACAAAAGATATTATTATGAAGATAATAGGATATGCAGCGGCAATGCTCCTGTTGAGTTCCTGCAATATGGTTACCGGGAACGGGCATGTGCGCAAAGAGAACAGAAACCCGGGAGATTTTACAGGGGTTCGCAGCTCCGGATCAGTGGACGTGGAAATATCCAATGGAACCGCCTGTTCTGTTACGGTGGAGGATGATGACAACCTGCTGCCTTACTTAGTGACAGAGGTGATTAATGGTACGTTATATATTCATTATAAAAACGGAACTTCAGTAAATAACGATCATTCAAAAGTATATGTTACTGCCCCTGCACTCAATGAGGTGAACACTTCCGGCTCGGCGGATATTGTAATTACGGATGTTTTAAAAAGCACTGATAAAATTGATATGAGTGCTACCGGTTCGGGAAGCATAAAAGGAGCGGTAGATGCGCCTGCCATTTCTGTAGATATTTCCGGGTCAGGAAATGTAAAGCTGAGTGGCAGAACAAAAGACTTTGATTGCTCGGTTACCGGAAGCGGCGATGCAGATTGCGGCAGTCTCGCAAGTGAAAACACAAAAATTGATGTTTCGGGAAGCGGAAACGCTCATGTGTTTGCCAGTGTTCACTTATCCGCATCTGTTACCGGAAGCGGCGATGTATATTATCGCGGTAATCCGCCGAATCCCGACATCCATACTTCCGGATCAGGCAGCGTGCATGCGGAACAGTAGTTGCAGGCAGCTATTTGCCTGTACGATATTGCCGGGATATGGAGAGATAGTTTTACAAAAATACTTTTTATAAATTTGGGTATAAAACATGTAACCATGAATAAATTTGAAGAAGCGCTCGAAACTTATAAAGCGAGTGCAGTAAAAGTAGATCATTCTCTTTTGGAGAAAGTTGCTAAAAGCCTGGGCCCGTCTATTTACAATGCGGATTCATCATTGGTTTCCGGTTCCGATAAATCTGAACTGGAAACTGTAAAAAAGAATTTTATGGTAAAAAAGCTGGGACTGCAGGAAGGCCCTGAACTGGACAAGGCGCTGGATGAAGCCATCGAGACGATGGGGCGTTCCAATCCCAAAAAATACCGTGCGGTTTTGTACACATTGCTTGTAGAAAAATTTAATAAGCAGGATTTGTTTCAGTAACAAAAAATTTACAGGGACTGCTGAAAAGTGGTCCTTTCTTCCCTATAATAAAATATATCCCGTTTTAAGTTGTCATGTTGTCAGAAAGACATGAGATGGCATTTTTTTTGAAAATGGTTCGGGAAAAATTAACATGCAAAAAGGAAGTATAAGGGTCCAGACCGAGAACATTTTCCCCATAATAAAAAAGTTTTTATACAGCGATCATGAAATATTCATTCGTGAGTTAGTAAGTAATGCCGTAGATGCTACTCAAAAATTAAAAACGTATGCATCTCTTGGCGAGGCAAAAGGAGAATTTGATAATCTTGATATCAACATCTCAATTGACAAAGACAAAAAGACGATCACGGTTTCTGATAAAGGCGTGGGAATGACTGCTGAAGAGGTAGATAAATATATTAACCAGGTGGCATTTAGCGGCGCCGAAGAATTCCTGGAAAAATATAAAGGCAAGAACGAGGCAAACATCATCGGCCATTTTGGATTGGGCTTTTACTCATCTTTTATGGTGAGTGATAAAGTAGCGATTATTACAAAAAGCTGTAAAGAAAATGCCAAAGCGGTACGATGGGAGTGTGACGGAAGTCCGGAATTTACTCTGGAAGAAACAGAAAAGAAAGATCGGGGAACAGATATAGTTCTGTATATAAATGAAGAAAGCAGGGAATTTTTAGAGCCGGAGCGCATTCAGCACATTCTTGAGAAGTTTTGCAAGTTCCTGCCGGTACCGATCAGGTTTGAAGACAAACAAATCAACAATACCAGTCCGGCATGGACTAAAAAGCCAGCCGATCTCACCACACAGGATTACCAGAATTTTTATAAGGAATTGTATCTTTTTGCCGAGCCGCCTTTATTCTGGATACATTTGAATGTTGATTATCCTTTCCATCTTACCGGTATTTTATATTTCCCCAAAGTGAAAGAGCGGTTTGAAATCCAGAAAGACAAGATTCAATTATACAGCAACCAGGTTTTTGTAACTGATGAAGTAAAAGATATTGTACCTGAATTTCTGATGTTGCTGCACGGGGTAATTGACAGTCCTGATATTCCGCTGAATGTAAGCCGCAGTTATTTGCAGGGGGATCCGAATGTAAAAAAGATAAATACATACATTACCAAAAAGGTGGCTGATAAGCTGGACGAGATTTTCAAAAATGACCGGAAGGAATTTGAAGAAAAGTGGGAGAGCCTGGGTCTGTTCGTAAAATATGGAATGATCACAGATGACAAGTTTTTGGAAAAGGCCAACAGGTTTAATTTGTTTGAAGATGCTGATGGCGGAAAATTTTATACACTGGATGAATACCGGGCCGCTACCGAACCATTACAAAAAAATAAAGATGGAAAACTGGTAATACTTTATACGAGCGATCCTGTTCAGCAAAACAGTTATATACAGGCTGCAAGGAAAAAGAACTACATCGTGGTTAAGCTGGAAACGCTTGTGGACACTGCATTTGTAAACAATATGGAGATGAAGTGGAATGATGTGCAATTTACCAGGGTGGATGCAGATATACCGGAGCATCTTATAGATAAGGGCGATCATATAGATAGTGTTTTGAGTAAAGAGGATCAGTTGAAGCTAAAAGATCTTTTCAAATTTGATGTGG
This sequence comes from uncultured Ginsengibacter sp., assembly GCA_964627765.1. Lineage (GTDB taxonomy): Bacteria > Bacteroidota > Bacteroidia > Chitinophagales > Chitinophagaceae > Ginsengibacter. The sequence goes on from CAZVKO010000029.1 coordinate 258,475, forward strand.
CGGGATTGCACATCACTGTTGACGTGAAAGGACTTTCTCCCGACACCCTGCCGGTAACGGCTACCCTGCCGGAGTTTATGCGGCGCATGAAAGATATGGCTGTAGCCGGAGGCGGAATGGGAAGTTTTTACAGCCATTTGCCGGAAGAAGTAACGCTTACCGTCAACGGCAATCATCCTGTATTTCCCAGGATTCTGAATGAAGAGAACAGCCAAAAGCAGGAACGTGAAATCCGCAATCTTGCTGACCTGGCGCTCCTTTCGCAGGGATTGCTGAAGGGAAATGAGCTGACAGATTTCATCCGGCGGAGCGTGGATATGATAGAGGGGAAAGAAAAGAGTAAAATAATTCTGGATATATAATTAATAAAACATAAAAAATTGAATAGCTCCGCAATCGCGGGGCTATTTTCGTTTACCTGCCTCGCCGTCAGGCAGGTGCGTTGCTGTTACTATTTTGAAGCTCCTTTGTCAGGATGGTCATTTCCAGGTACCTCATTTTTCTGAAATAGTATATTTCTTCAAAACCGGCGCTCAGGAATATTTCTTTATAAACGGAGTTGGCATACATTACATAAACTTTTCTGGGATTCTCTTTTAAGGATGCAAGCATATTTTTTACTACGGTGAGCATCACTACCTCGTCAAATGGATTAAAGAAAAAGAATACGGCCTGGTCTTTCGGAATTTTATAATTGACCGCATCTTCGCAAAGAATGTTGAATGCTGTGCCCGGGTAAAGAGCTTTTATTCCGTCAATATTTTCTTCAGCTATGCTGCACAGCGCCGGAGAAAAATCTATGCCTGTGATGTTCTTAAACCCATAGTATGCCGCTACGGCTAAAGCCCTTCCCTTTCCGCATCCAAAATCAACAAAGCTATCTTTTTCGCACAGGCGCGACAGGTAGCCAAATCCTTTTTCCAATACATAATAATTACATCCCTGGTAGATGGAAGCGTGAAGCATATTGCTGCCTTTTACCGCTAGGTTATTCAGCCGGTCCAGCTGAATGGTGTCGACGTGATATTTTCTTTCTCCTCTTATTTCATGCGACAGGGTAAAAAAAGCCAGGATAAAATTCCAGTTGGTGCCAATAAAAAACCAGTATCGTAAATATTTAAAAAAATTTTTCAAAGCAAGTCAGTTGGTAATATTTTCCGAGAGCCTGAAATCCAACACCTTTAGCTGGAGGGTAGTTTCGCCGTTCCATTCATTTTCGTCTATTGTATAAACAATGTCTATGGGCTTTCTCATTTGCAGCAGATAGAATTTTTCAGCAAGATTGAAGCCTATACCGGTGATGGTTACATTCTGCTGGCTTAATACGAAACGAACGTGCAGTTCTTTCACAATTTTTGACCATCCTGTTTCGGTTACGTTTCTGCTGATAAATACCGGCCTGAGGTTTTCAGGGCCGTACGGCTCCATTTGAGTAATGATACTGTAAAAACTTTTGGTGATATTTTTAAAGTCTATTTCCGCATCAATTGCAATTTCCGGTATCAGTAATTCAGGGTGGATGGTAGCCGCAACCACTTCCTCGAATTTTTCGGCAAATGCACCGATATTTTCAGGGAGCATGGTTAATCCTGCGGCTGCAAAATGCCCCCCGTAGCCAATCAGGTAGTCACGGCATGCATGTACCGCTTCGTATAAATTAAAACCCGGAACGCTGCGTGCGCTGCCACCGATATATTCGCCGCTTTGCGCCAATACAATTGTGGGCCGGTAGTATTTTTCAATTAGCCTGCTTGCAACAATCCCTACTACGCCCTTGTGCCAGTGCGGCTGAAATACCACAGTTGATTTTTTATGAACCAGCAGGCCGTCACTTTCAATAATTGATAAGGCTTCTTCGGTAATGCTGCTATCGGCTTCCTTTCGGTCGCTGTTATCGCTGTGCAGCATTTTGGCCAGCCCCATCGCCTTTTCATAATCATCTTCGATAAACATCTCCACAGCCTTGGTGGCATCGTCCATACGGCCTGCCGCATTCACCCTCGGTGCGATTATAAAAACCACATTATTGATGGAATATTTCTTTTGCGTGCCGCCGAGTGCAATCAATGCCTTCAGGCCCGGGACGGGGCTGCTGTTTAATTTTTGCAAACCATAATAACAGAGTATCCTGTTCTCACCCGTAATCGGAACAATATCCGCTGCAATAGCGGTAACCACTAAATCAAGATAGCATAAGTATTCTTCTTCGTGTATGCCTAACCGTTGTGAAAGCGCGGAGATGAGCTTAAGCCCTACGCCACAGCCACAAAGCTCTTTATAAGGATACCCGCAATCCTTTTGCTTGGGATTTAAGATGGCAATTGCCGCCGGCAATTCCTTATCGGGCAAATGATGGTCGCAAATAATAAAATCAATGCCCGAATGGTTGGCGTACCGGATCAGCTCAACTGATTTGATGCCACAATCAAGAGAAATGACGAGGGAAAAGCCGTTTTCTTTTGCATAGTCAATTCCCTGTTTGCTTATGCCATAGCCTTCCCTGTATCGGTGCGGAACATAGAAAGCAATGTTGCTTTCTGCATAAATTTTTTTCAAAAAGCGATACATACAGGCAACAGCGGTGGTTCCGTCTACATCATAATCTCCGTATATAAGGATTTTTTCATTGTCGTTTATAGCTCTCAGAATTCTTTCAACCGCCTTCTTCATGTCTTTCATTAAAAAAGGATCGTGCAGTTGTGCGAGCACAGGACGGAAATAATCTTTGGCCTTCGCGTAAGTATCAATACCTCTTTGAACCAGGATTTTACAAAGCGGAAAGCTGATGCTCAGGGCATGCTGCAGAGAGACTACCTGGTCTTCATCTGCCGACAATATTTTCCATCTCTTTTCCATAATTGAATCCGCCTTACGGAAGCAGTCTTCTAATATTTGCGGTCGGTAGTGTATAATACCAATTCTTCAAGCCCTTTCCGGATATCGCTTTCCGGAAATCCGCGGAGGATATTCAGCGCTTCATCCCGGTATTCATTCATTTTTTGTGCGGCATAACGGATCCCGCCATTTTCAACCACCCGCTCCAAAACATATTTGATTTTTTCGGGGTCCTTATTTTGATTTTTTACAATATAAATTATTTTTTTTCTTTCGGAAGGATTAATATTATTAAGAACGTAAATCAGCGGAAGTGTCAGTTTTTTTTCTTTGAGGTCGTTTCCGGTTGGCTTGCCCACATCTTCATTTCCATAGTCAAATAAGTCGTCTTTTATCTGAAATGCAATGCCCGTTTTTTCCCCGAAGAGTCGCATTTTTTCGGTGATGCCCGCATCGTGAGTAGTGCTCCATGCACCTACCGCGCAGGCAGAGGAGAGCAAAGAGGCGGTCTTGCTGCGTATAATTTCAAAATAGGTATCTTCTTTCAGATTTAAGTTTCTTGATTTTTCCAGCTGGAGCAATTCACCTTCACTCATCAGTTTTACGGCATCGGACAAAATATGAAGATGCTGCAGATCCCCTGCCGAGGTAGAAAGCAATAATCCTTTTGCCAGCAGGTAGTCACCCACCAAAACTGCTATTTTATTTTTCCAAAGCGCATTAATTGAAAAAAAGCCTCTTCTTTCCAGCGACTCGTCAACCACATCATCATGCACTAGGGTCGCGGTGTGTAAAAGCTCCACCAGGGCTGCTGCCCTGTAAGTAGACTCATTTACCGGGCCGTGAAGCCTGGCGCTAAGAAAAACAAACATGGGACGAAGCTGCTTCCCTTTTCTTTTAATAATATATTTCATGATCCTGTCGAGCAACGGGGTATTACTCTTCACAGAATCAGCGAATTTTTTCTCAAAGATTTGCAGCTCGGTTGCTATGAGGTCTTTTGAATATTGCATAATTATAAGGGAGCAATATAATGCAAAACAATCAGTAGGAACGGAAATGGTGGGTATAACGAAGAACAGCTTTTGAATGCAGAAAAGAAAATTTGAAGCCGGTGCAGCAAAAAAGCCTTCTGCAGGGTCTTTATGTTTACGAATTTGTAACGATGTATAATCTGCTCAAAATCTAAAGAATTGCTAAAAAAAATTTGCATTTTGACATCGGTTTAATATTTTTGCAAATAATCAAACTGTTAATTTTTAGAAATCATTAATCAAAAAGTTATGGCAAGCAAAAAGTACAAACTATTGTTATTGGGAGTTTTAACTCTCATGTCCTTTGGCGTTTTCGCTCAGGACACCGGTGTTTATAACATTTATGATTCGACAGTGATCCCCTCCAAAGGTATGGCACAGCAGAACGAATTCATGAATAACACCTATGATTTTCCCGCAAAACCCCGTAATGAAACAGAACTTGGTATTTCTGTAGGGATGTTTGCAGTAAGTGGCGACGTATCTGCAAAGATACCTACTCCCGGATTTGCGATCCATGTTCGCAAAGCACTCGGCTATGTCTTTTCTTTACGCGCTCAGTACCTTTATGGAATTGGCAAAGGGTTGAACTGGAAACCTTCGTATGGTTATGCCAATGATCCCATATGGGCAGATCATTACAGCGCTGCAGCGCTAACGCCGGTTTATTACAACTTCAAGACCAGCGTAAATGACCTGTCTCTCCAGGGCTTATTTACATTAAATAATGTTCGCTTTCATAAGCAAAAAACCGGTTTCGTGATTTATGGAGGTGCCGGTTTCGGAGCCACTGTTTACGATACCAAAGTGAACGCGCTTGATGCTAATGGACAACCGTATAACTTCGCCTCAATTACACAAGGCGCATACAAAGACAGAAAGTCTATTCGTAAAGCTTTGAAGAGCTTAATGGATAATTCATATGAGTCTCAGGCACAGACTAACTCAACTCCGGGAGGCTCAGCATTAGGGCCAAAGCTGGGAAGCGGTACCTTAAGATTTTCGGGAAGTGTTATTGCCGGAATGGCATTTAAGCTTAGCAAGAGTATCAACCTCGCTCTGGAAGAAAGATGGACATTTATTAAAGATGATTTACTGGATGGCCAGGAATGGCAGGAACATCCCCGTACAGATCCGGCTCAAACCCGCGACTACGATAGTTACAGCTATACTTCTGTGGGTCTTAATTTCAATATCGGCAAAAAAGCTGTTGAGCCTCTGTGGTGGATTAATCCGCTTGACTACGCTTACAGCGAAATTAATCAACCCAAGCACATGAAGTTGCCCAAGCCGGTTTTGGACGATGCTGATGGCGACGGTGTAACTGACCAATTTGATAAAGAACCCAATACACCTGCCGGCTGCCCTGTTGATACACATGGTGTTTCGAGAGATACAGATGGCGATGGCGTTCCTGATTGCAAAGACAAGCAGTTAATTACACCAACCGATTGTCAACCTGTTGACGCTGATGGTGTGGGTAAATGCCCTGAACCGGAATGCTGCAAGATGATCGACAGCATGATGACAAAAGTGTGTCACATCAGTGATTTACCAAGTGTAACTTTCAAAGGAAAAGGTGGTAATCTGAGTAATGATGCAAAGGCTATGTTAGCTACAGTTGCAGCTCAATTGAAAGATAATCCCAACTGTTCAATAGTTGTAACAGGATATCCTGCTGCTTCAAAAGCTTCACAGGCACTTTGCAACAAAAGAACTGAGGCTATTAAAGCGTATTTAACTGAGAAGGAAGGTATCAGTGCTGACCGCGTTGATGTAAGTTGCGAGGTAGGTGGCGGCGAAGCAAATACTATAGATATTAAAGCCAAGTAACAAAGTCCACTTTTTGCTCAATGATAAGGCCCTCCCGTTTTGGGAGGGCTTTTTATATTATCAAAAAATTAACTCGGTGTAATTTGGGAGGTTTTTCAGGATGGCCCATTTTTGTTGAAAATGACTTAATTTCGCACCTCTTATGATGAAAAAGGCCTTCTCCCTTTTGGTAATTTTATTGGTAATTTTATCCGGCTGTTTCAAGCAATTTAATAAAGTTCTTAAAAGCAAGGACTATAATTATAAATTGAAAGTAGCCGACCAGTATTATGCTCAAAAGAATTATAAAAGAGCAGAGGAATTATACGTCGATTTGTTTCCGGCTCTTAAAGGGACCGAAAAGTTTGAAGATGTTTACTATAAATATGCCTATTGCGCCTATTACCAGAAGAACTATGAAGATGCGGAAAATCTTTTTAAAGGTTTTCTCGAGGTGTTTCCCAATAGTGAAAAGTCTGAGGAGGTCGCCTATATGAATGCCTATTGTTTTTATAAGCAGTCGCCGAAGCCGGAGCTTGACCAGGCAAATACAAATAAAGCGATAGGAATGATGCAGACGTTCATTGCCACGCACCCAAATTCAGGCAGATTAAAAGATGCAAATGATGTTATAGATGCCTGCAGAAAAAAGCTGGAGTTGAAGGATTATAAGGCAGCACAATTATATTATGACCTTGAGCAGTACAGGGCAGCGGGGCTGTCATTTACCAATCTTATTAATTCTTACCCCGATTCACCAAAGGGAGAATTGTATATGATGATGATCGTGAAATCATATTATCAATTTGCTTCGAACAGTATTCCTGATAAGCAGGAAGAGCGATATCAAAAAGTGTCATCGGCATATTTCGATTTTGCTGACAGATTTCCTGACAGCAAGCTTCTGAAAGACGCAGAGCGTTATAAAAACATAAGCGTTAAAAATATTAAACAATTAGAAAATGAGCAAACTAAGACGCCAGCAAAGCGCTAACACCAGCAATGTGGTGGAAACAAAAAATCTTACCGATATAAAAGACAAGACCGGTAATTTATATGAATCTATTGCAGTAATTGCCAAAAGAGCAAACCAGATAAACATTTCAATCAAGGAAGAGCTGCACAATAAATTAGAAGAATTTGCCAGCCATACGGATAGCCTGGAGGAAATTCATGAAAATAAGGAGCAGATTGAAATTTCAAAGGCGTATGAAAGAATGCCCAACCCCGCTTTGCTGGCTACAACCGAGTTTATGGACGATAAGATTTATTATCGGAGAAATGATGATAATCTTTTTGATTAAGCCGGCGGCGATAGCATTCCTGATTTTATAAAAATCTTTCGTTAAGAAATGATAATTTTAATGGTGGTTAGTTACCGCCATTTTTTATTTTTATTGCCAAAAATATCATGTGGTTTTACCGGGAAATTTGATTCGCTAATGCAATGACAGCTCAAACTCTAAAAGATAAAAAAATAGTATTGTGCGTTACGGGTAGTATCGCCGCATATAAAGCTGTTGTTTTGCTGAGATTATTAATCAGGAATGGCGCACAGGTCAGGGTTATCATGACGCAAGCTGCCACTGATTTCATATCGCCGCTTACTATTTCCACCCTTTCAAAAAATAAAGTTTTAACTGATCTTTTTGATAATGATACATGGGCAAATCATGTAATGCTGGGCCGATGGGCGGATGCAATGGTCATTGCACCCTGCAGTTGCAATACCCTTGCCAGGATGGCAAATGGCCTGTGCGACAATCTGCTGCTGGCCACTTATTTTTCCGCCACCTGCCCTGTGCTGATTGCACCCGCAATGGATGAGGATATGTGGCTGCACCCGGTTACTCAAAAAAATGTCACGGCTTTAAAGAGTTGCGAAAATATTTTTTTCCCGGTCAATAATGGCGAGCTGGCGAGCGGCCTGGAAGGCGAAGGTCGTATGGCCGAGCCCGAAGAAATTCTAAAATTTCTTGTAGATTTTTTTTTGAAACGGAACAGCCTTAGCGGTATTTCAGCCCTGGTAACGGCAGGGCCCACCTATGAGGCGATAGACCCTGTAAGATTTATTGGTAACAGGTCAACCGGCACGATGGGCATTTCTCTGGCAAAAGAATTGATATCGAGAGGAGCGGAGGTTAAGCTTGTTATAGGACCTGCCGAAAATCAAAATTTGGATTCCATTAACGCTATCCGCGTAAATACTGCGAAAGAAATGTACGATGCCGTGATGGAAAATATAGAAGGAGCTGATATAATCATTATGGCGGCGGCGGTTGCAGATTATACTCCTGAGCATCCATCCACTCAAAAAATAAAGAAAGATGATGATGAGATAATTCTGCAGCTTATAAAAACAAAAGATATACTGCTGGAATCGGGCAAGCTCAAAAAAGCCGGCCAGACACTTGTCGGGTTTGCGCTCGAAACCAATAATGAAAAAGAAAATGCGTTAAAGAAGCTGAACAACAAAAATGCGGATTTAATTGTATTGAATTCCTTAAATGAGCCCGGAGCCGGTTTTGGAAGAGACACCAATAAAATTGTTATTTTTGATAAGAAAGGGAATGAGTACAGGTTTGACAAAAAATCAAAAAAAGAAGTAGCCGCAGATATAATTAATACGATTATCACCTATAGGAATGCTTAGAAACTTTTTTTTACTTCTGATGCTCCTGGTGCCCTTTATTTCAGGTGCGCAGGAGCTAAAGGCGCGTGTCACTGTTCTCAGCAACCGCGTTGCCAATAATGTTGATAAAAAGTCTTTCCAGACCTTGCAAACAGCCCTTGAAGATTTTGTGAACAACAGGAAATGGACGAGTGATGCTTTTGGTTCGCAGGAAAAAATTGAATGCAATATGCTGCTGAATCTGAAATCAACAGGCGATCCAAACATATATAGCGGCTCTCTTACAATTCAGTCGGCGCGCCCGGTTTTCAATTCCTCCTATCTTTCACCCATTATCAATTTTCAGGATAACGATATTTTGTTTAAGTATGTGCCCTTTCAGCAGTTGAACTTTAATGAAAATAATGTATCGGGCAATGATCCGGAAGCTTCTAATCTTACTGCAATTTTTGCCTATTATGTTGATATAATTTTAGGAATGGATTATGATTCGTTTTCACCCAAAGGGGGAAATCCCTATTTCCAAAAGGCACAAAGTATTGTTGATAATGCCCCGGAAGCAAAGGATATTTCCGGGTGGAAACCATTTGATGGTACAAGAAACCGTTACTGGCTGACGGAGAACTTCCTGAACAGTAAATACACCGCTATTCATGACGTTATTTATGATTATTACAGGATGGGATTGGATAAGCTATATGATGAGGAGTCAAACGCAAGAATACAGATTTTAAATGCGCTCAATCTTCTCAATACGATGAATACAGATAATCCCAATACCATGGTGCTTCAATTTTTTTTCCAGGGAAAAGCGCAGGAACTGATAAATATCTTTTCAAAAGCTTCGCCTTCGGAAAAATCAAGGGCGTCCGAATTACTGCAGGCATTAGACGTATCCAATGCAAGTAAATATAAAGATGCGCTTAAATCATGAAACGGGGTATATTTTTTATACTGTTTTTGGTGATAGCGGGGTGTACAGGCAGGCAAATTCCGGCAAACATTATTCAACCGGAAGAAATGAAAAAAGTTTTGTGGGATATTACGAGAGCAGAATCGCTTTCAGGAGAATTATCAAGAAGGGATTCCTCGATAAATAAGATAGCGGCCATAAAAGTATTGTCGGATAAGATATTTTCACTGCATCATATTTCAGGATCCGATTTCGAAAAAAGTTATTTATGGTATACAGGCCACCCCGATATATTGAAGGTGATGCTTGATTCAATGACGGCTCAAAACTCCAGGGCCAACCGCCTGGAACTAATGAGGAATACACATCCCTTTAAATCAGATTCAGCAAAAAGAAAGGTGAAGTTGTATGAATAAAGTTTTTTCAAATGCTGATAAGGCAATAACAGATATTAAAGACGGCAGTGTAATACTGCTGGGAGGTTTTGGCTTATGTGGCATTCCCGAGAATTGCATCAAAGCGCTGGAAAAGAAAAAAGTAAAAAATCTCACTTGCATATCCAATAATGCCGGCGTTGATGATTTTGGAATCGGATTGTTATTAAAGCAAAAGCAGGTAAAGAAAATGATTGCTTCTTATGTGGGAGAAAATGCGGAGTTCGAAAGACAACTGCTCAATGGGGAATTGGAAGTTGAATTAATCCCACAGGGTACCCTTGCCACAAAATGCCTGGCGGCAGGATATGGAATGCCGGCCATATATACTCCTGCAGGCGTAAGAACAGAAGTGGCTGAAGGTAAAGAAACAAGAGAGTTTAACGGGAAGCAGTATTTGCTGGAATACGCATTCAGGGCAGACTTTGCCCTGGTGAAAGCATGGAAAGGCGATACAGCAGGTAATCTCATTTTTAAAGCCACGGCAAGAAATTTCAATCCATTGATGGCAATGGCCGGAAAAATTACGATTGCAGAAGTGGAAGAGCTGCTGGAACCCGGTGAATTGGATCCGAATGAAATACATACCCCCGGCATTTATATTCACCGGATTTTTAAGGGGGTTAATTACGAAAAACGAATAGAACAGCGAACTGTCAGAAAAGCAGGATAGAATTTTAATGTTAAATAAAGAGCAGATAGCGCAACGTATAGCGCGCGAATTAAAGGATGGCTTTTATGTGAACCTCGGGATAGGCATTCCTACTCTTGTGGCCAATTATATTCCAAAAGGTATAAACGTGGTGTTGCAATCAGAAAACGGGTTATTAGGCATGGGGCCTTTCCCGATAGAAGGACACGAAGATCCTGATCTGATTAATGCGGGTAAACAAACGATTACTACCTTGCCGGGGTCTGTTTTTTTTGACAGCGCTATGAGCTTTGGAATGATTCGGGCCGGCAAGGTTGACCTTACAGTTTTAGGTGCAATGGAGGTAAGCGAAAAGGGTGATATAGCCAACTGGAAGATACCCGGCAAAATGGTAAAGGGAATGGGAGGTGCGATGGATTTGGTAGCCAGCGCTACTAACATAATCGTAGCCATGATGCATACCAATCCCAAAGGGCAATCGAAATTATTAAAGCAATGTACACTGCCCCTGACCGGCGTTGCGTGCGTAAAAAAAATAGTTACTGATCTTGCCGTGATAGATGTTACTGAAGATGGATTTCAACTCATAGAACGTGCTCCCGGAGTATCTGCAGAAGAAATTATCAGTAAAACGGAAGGCAGGTTGTTTGCCGGCAAAGAAGTGCCTGAAATGCAATTCTGATTCAATCAGCCTGATTAATCTATCAATGAATTTTTCATTGCGAAAAATACAAGACCCACTGAATTTTTTACTCCGAACCTTTCCATGAGCCGGTCCTTTATGGCTTCCACGGTTCTTGCGCTAATATCCATTTTCTGTGCAATTTCCTGCGCCGTATATTCAAGGCAAACGAGTGATAAAACCTCCTTTTCCCTGTCGCTGATGACTATTTCATTTTTAAGATTCGGATGGAATTTTTGCCTGGCGTAATTCTTTTTGATCAGCACCCGGTTGACAAAATTATTGAGGTAAAAACCTGTTTTCATTACGTCCATAATAGCCTGCTTTATTTCTTCGGGATCCGTGCTTTTCAGCAGGTAGCCATTTGCACCGCTATCCATAAGATGACCCACAAAACGCTCATCTTCGTACATCGTCAATATCAGCACCCTTACTTTTGGAAAATGTTTATTGAGGTATTTTGTAGTCTCAATGCCATCTTTCACCGGCATTTTTAAATCCATCAGCACTATATCCGGGTTGGCGGCTTCTATTTCCTTTATTAGTTCTTCTCCGTTTTCAGCTTCCAATACAAATTGTATGTTATGGTAGGGACGTAAGGAAAGTATAACTCCTTTTCTGAATATTTTGTGATCGTCAGCTATGGCAACTTTAATAGTATCCATGTTTACTTAAGGGGTTAAATTAATACAACTGATCCGGTAGTTGTATTAATTAAGTTTACTTACGTCTTTTGGTATCTCAATAGTTACTTTGTAATATGTATGTGTATTGTCTATATCAAAGAATATATTCCCTTTTAATACCTTAATGCGACTGGCAATATTTTTCAACCCCAAGCCACCGGACTCGTAATTAAGCCTCTCGAAATCTTTTTGCAGCAGGCCTTTCCCGTCATGGTGAATACGAAAGTAATAAAAATTCCCTTGAACATTTTGAGTGAGATGTATAAAGCCTGCACCACTGTGCTTGATAATATTTGCGACAAGCTCCTGGATAATGCGAAATATGAGAAGCTCCTGTTCTTCCTTGAGCCTTTCCCGGTTATCGTGAAAACGGGCGCTGGCATTTATAATACCTGATCCGTTTATTTTCTCAAAGACGTCTTTTATGGCGGATTCCAATCCAAAGTTTTTAAGAGTGGGGGGCATCAGGCTGTGAGAAATATTTCTTATCAGCTGAATACTGTCATCAATAATTTGCTTGGCACTAAAAATAGATTGCAGCTGTACAGCGGCATCCTGGTGAATGAGATTTTCATTCAGATATAATCTTGCCGTGGCCAAAAGGGGCCCTGCATCGTCATGCAGATCGGCGGCTATGCGTTGTCTCTCTTCTTCCTGGAAATTTATAGATGCTTTTAACAGCATTTGTTGTTTTTCTTCCTCTAGCTTTTGCAATTGCCTGTTAAACCGGATTACCCTGCGTTGATGGAACACGACCACCGACACCAATGTTATGGCCATGACAAACATGCCAAGGGTGCCGAAAATCAGAACGTTGGAGTAACCAAATGTATTTCCGCCTGCTTGTAAAAAAAACATCTATTTATGCGTGTTAATTATTTTTTTCATTAAAAGGGAATAAATTATCCAGGTCAACGTGGCCGGGACGAATTCTTTCTTCACTGCTGCTCGGCTTCATAAGCATGGCAATTGACAGAAGTACGTTTTTAAGAATGTTAAAAACAGCATTGATGATTATGTACAATACCCTGAAGTGCTTGTCCATTTGCATGTTTTCTGCCATAATATATAAAAAAAATGTTCCTGCCAGATAAATAAGAAACGAAATGATTATCCAAAAATTGGTTGTTGAATAGATGGAAAGGTTATAACTTTTTCCTATGGAGACAACCAAATAGTAAATACATAAAATCAAAATGATAATGGCCTCAAGCCCCATGCTAAAAGAGTCAAATTCATTTCGTTTTGTCACAATAAAAAAGCTGTATGCCGCTGCAATTATGTATAGGAACGGGAGTGCAGGCACAATGGATCTAACTATCCTGCGGGTGGGCAGTGCATAATAGAAAAAAATAGAAAATAAGGTAAACTCCGTAATGTTGAATACAAAAAAAAGAAAATTCAGTATATTAATATCGTAAAGGTGTAAGATAAATGAAACAAGCTCATTAACTATTACGTACACTATATAATAAAAAATTACCCTTAGTGTTTTTTCCTTATCATTTCTTTTAAAAATTAGAAAAAACACTAAAGGTAAAACGGTAGTAATACTACCCAGATATGACATAAAATTTAAAATAGCGGGTCAGTTTAAGACCAAATATAACTATCTATTTTAAATTTTAAAAGAGTTGAGATACTTTACTTGCCTGAAATTAAGAATTTAATACCTCAATAATCCCGTTCAGACCATCCCAGTAAACGGTTCTGTCTGCAACTATTCCTTCCTGTTTTACTAAATCTCCGGTGTTGGTAACAACAGAAAATTCCAGGATGTCCTTTCCTTCTGCATCAACGCCTGTATAAACCAGGTGCTCTTCATCTGTTTCTGTAAGACATTTGCGGAAGTTAATACCCACGCATCCCGGCTGAGCTAAAATTTGTTCGATAATGTTACGTCCGATATAATAACCGGGAGTAGCATCAGGATTTGCTTCTCTGAAAGCTTTTACTAATTCGATTCCTTCCCGGAGGCCAATGTTTTCACCAACGTCAGCGAGGCTTTTGGATTCTATGAGTGCATTTTGTGCCATAGTAGTAAGTTTTTAATTGTTTATAAAGGTGTTTATTTTACTTAAATTCCCTACTAACTTCCCACAAAAAGAATCCCTGACCAACAGGTGGCTTTTTACAGACATCTGGTATATTTATCTTCCGTATTCATTAAATAATTAAAACACAACGTGTTTTGCGCAAAATTTGTCGTATTAATGCTTTATAAAAAAGAGTAAATATACGCTGTTAAAATCGTAAATTTACTAAGATGTTTAAAGGATTTTTCTATCGTGATAATACCATTCATAACGACCGTCAGCTTAAAAAATTATGTGGGAAAATTTTTAAGCCCGGGATAACCGGGTATTTAAGATTTTTAAGGACAAACAGCAGGCAGGATGAGATTGTTACGATCGTATTTTTTTGCTTGCTAATTGTAAGAATGGAGCAGGATTTTGAAATAAGGTTTTGATGAAAGGCAACCGACTTTTACGTCCAAAAATATTCCGTATTTTCTGAAATAGATTGAGTAATTGTTCGTTAATCTTTTATATTTTTACCTGTACGAATCCATTAAAACCAAAGAATATAAATCCATGTCTGTTTCTACTATAATTAAAGTTGCTATTGCCGACGATCACAAAATTTTCAGAGACGGAATTAAGATGGCCCTCTCTTCAAAAGACAATCTGAAAATGATCTGGGAGGCTGAGGATGGCAAGGATCTCATGCACAAGATTGAAATCAAAAAGCCGGATGTGCTTCTAATGGATATCAGAATGCCGGAAATAGACGGCATTAATGCGATCTCCATGATCCGGAAGGAATATGAAGACGTGAAAATTATCGTGCTCACCATGTATGACGATCAGCAGATGATCAGTAAAATGATGGAGATGGGCGCCAATGCTTATCTGACAAAGACTACCGATCCGGATGAAATTTATGAAGCGATACTGACCTGCATGAACGACGAATTTTACTTCAACCAGCTGGTGAACAATGCCGTGATGGGAAAGCTGATGCAAAAGAAAAATGTCAATCATCATTTCGGAAGCAGCGTTCCGGTTACCTTCAGCGAAAAGGAATTGAAGATTTTGCAGTTGCTTGCCGAGGATAAAACGACCGAAGAGATATCCAAAATAATTTTCCTTAGTCCCAGAACCATTGAAACCATTCGTCAGAATATGAAAAACAAAGTCGGTGCAAAAACCATTGGCGGATTGATTACCTACGGAATGAGAAATAAGATGATTGAATAATAAGGCTCAGGCGTTTTGCCGGTTATTGCTATAATACGCCACCATCAGGTTATAGAGCTTTTCCTTGAGCGCTTCATAGTTGTCAGATTCTTTTACGGGCACGGCGGTCAAAAAGTGCAGTTCTATTTTGGACGGCCAGAAATAAAATATCTTATTGCCGGGAAGAATTCGTCTTGTATTAAAAATTAAAGCGGGTATAATATCGCTTTTCGTTTCAAAAGCAAGCCTGAAAGCGCCGCCGTGAAATTCGCCCAAAGGCCTGCCAGTTTTGTTCCGTGTCCCTTCCGGGTAAATGCACATGTGCAGCCCCATATCAAGAACCTCTTTCATTGCCGCCAGACTTTTTTGCCTGCTGTTTTTGTCTTTTCTGTCTACTAATACGGAGCCGGTTTTATAGATCAATCCAAATAAAGGAATTTTTGCCATCTCGATTTTGGCAATAGTTTTATTGGCTCCCGGTATAAATGGAGTGGTTACGGGAATATCCATTAATGAATTATGATTACAGATAACGATGTAATGGTTGCCTTTTTTAAAATTATTTTTTCCTTTCACTTTTAACCTGCAGCCGGTAAGAAAAAAGAATATGCGCATCCATATTTTGGACATAGCATGGAATAACTGCACCCGCCGCGGATCTTTATAGATTCTAAAAATCAGCACCAGCAGCAAGGCAGGCAGCATGGTTGCAATAAAAACGAGCATTGCCCAAAGAGCGAAAATTCTTCCTAAAACATTTCTGATCGCTGCTGAAAAATTCATCATGAAAGCCTCCAGCCTATCGGATCTTTTTTTTCTTTTACTAAAATAGCATTCGTTTTGGAAAAATGCCTGCAGCCAAAAAATCCTTTATCGGCGCTGTATGGCGAAGGATGCGCTGCTTTCAAAACATGATGCCGGGTTTCATCAATTAAGGATTGCTTATCCTGTGCAAATCTTCCCCAAAGCAAAAAAACAACGCCTTCTTTTAATTCGGAAATTTTTGAAATTACCGTGTCTGTAAACTGGAGCCAGCCGATCTTGCTGTGACTCCCGGGTTCGTTTTTCCGCACCGTTAGGGAAGCGTTTAATAACATTACACCTCGTTCGGCCCACTTTTCAAGATTGCCGCTGACAGGCGTTGCAATTCCAAGATCATCATGCAGCTCCTTAAAAATATTTACCAACGAGGGCGGTTGAGGAATACCGTCAGGAACAGAGAAGCTTAAGCCGTGCGCCTGCCCCTTGTTATGATAGGGATCCTGGCCGAGCAATACTACTTTTACTTTTGGGAAGGGCGTCTTGTGAAATGCGTTAAAAATTAAAGGCCCCGGTGGATAAATAATTTTACCTGCGGCTTTTTCAGCTTTTAAAAAAGTAACGATATGCTGAAAATATGCCTTGTCAAATTCCTCTTTCAAAATCTGTTTCCAGCTTTCTTCTATATGAACATTCATCGGAGATATTTTTATAAAAGTACAATTTGCAGGGCAAGCAGTAATACCATTGGGTTATTAAGATAAAACGCCGGAAGGAAACAAAAGACGAAAACTATAAGAAGTGACCCCGGAACGACTCGAACGTTCGACCCACAGCTTAGAAGGCTGTTGCTCTATCCACTGAGCTACGGGGCCCTCAGGCACAAATGCCCGGTAAAAATTGCGCAAATATAGGCCAAATAAAAAAGATATAAATGGATACCGGGGCAATTTAATTGCAGGTGAAAACCGCAATAATAAATTGTATTACCTTCGCCGCACAAGGTTAAACCTTGCATAGTTTACTTAACTAAAACCATTTATATGAAACGAAAAATTTTAATTGCTTTCTTAATCATTTGTCTGAGCAATGGATTGAAGGCCCAGAACTTCTCATCTTCTGTAAAGCCTTCATTAATCGGCTTTCATTATGCATTGGTTGACTACAACTCACCTACTGCGATTGACACCACCTCATTGAAACAGGTATTTAAAAAGGGAGATATATTTAATCCGGCGAAGCAGAGTTCTGCATTAACCATTTCTTTCTGGAAAGGATTGAATAAATACATCGACTTTTCAGGAAAGTTCAATGGAATTTTTTACAACTATGCGCTGAATAATTCCGGCGAGTCTTTAAATAATGAATTTGGAGCAGAGCTGGAAGGCGCCTTAAATTTCCGCCCTATCACTGATGATCACCTGTTCTCGCCTTTTCTTACGGCAGGAATCGGAGGCGGTTATTATACGAACAAATATGGCGGCTATGTACCGCTGGGCTTAGGTTTTCAGTTTAATATACAAAGCCAGGTTTATTTTCTTTTGCAAACGCAGTACAGAATTTCCTTGACCAAGAGTGTATTTCCGAACAATTTATATCACTCCCTCGGGGTTGCTGTAAACGTGGGCGGAGAGAAAAAGGAAGTGGCCGTTGTACCGCCGCCGCCGCCGGTACAAGTAGTGAAAGACCGCGATGGAGATGGCGTGGTAGACAGCCTGGATGCATGCCCTGATCAGCCGGGAACGGCCGCCCTGCAGGGCTGTCCTGATAAAGATGGTGATGGCATTGCAGATAAAGATGATAAATGTCCTGATGTGCCGGGTTTGGCAAAATATGGCGGATGCCCTATACCTGATACTGATAAGGATGGCATCAATGACGAAGAAGATAAGTGCCCTGATGTGCCGGGCGTTGCAAAATACCAGGGGTGCCCGATTCCTGATACAGATAAAGATGGCGTAAATGATGAAGAAGATAAATGCCCGAACGAGCCGGGGCCTGCTTCCAACTACGGATGCCCTGTAATACAACAGGCCGTTGTGGAAAAGGTAAACAAAGCTGCGAAGAATATTTATTTTGCGACAGGAAGCTCCAAACTGCTTGCCAAATCATTCCCTTCTTTAAAGGAAGTAGTACAGATATTAAAGGATAACCCGACGTATAAGATCAATATTGACGGATATACGGATAATACCGGTACGCCTGAAAAGAACCAGGTTCTGTCAGAAAACAGGGCTAATTCCGTAAAAGATTATCTTGTAAAGAATGGAGTGGATGAAAGTAAAATAACGGCAACAGGCCATGGGCAAGACGACCCGGTAGCTGATAACAAAACTGCTGCAGGCAGGGCAAAGAACCGCAGAGTGGAAATGAAACTCAGGAATTATTAATTGCCACAATATATGATCATAAAAACCCTGTAGCCATTACAGGGTTTTTTATTAGCTTTCGTTTACGCCTTGACGTTAGAAAGTGTTTATGAAATCTCTTGCTCAAGACTCATCATCTTCTCAAAGATCTTTTCATACTCTTCATGGGCCTTCTGCAGATCAGCCGCATTTTTGTGATACTTGCTTTCCGTGTCGAGGAATCTTTGTTTTTCAACATAAATTTCCGGCGAAGCGAGCTCTTTTTCCAATGCAATCTTTTCCGCCGTGAGCTTTGCAATCTTTGCTTCTGCCTGCTGGAAAATTTTTTGAGCCTTTTGCAGCTCCTTCTGCAACTCTTTGCCGGCGGATGTTGTAGCCGGTTGTTTTTTTGCTGCCGGCTCCCGGGGGAGCACAGCGGGCGTTTCTTTGGGTTTTTGGGGCCCGGCTTTTACAGATTCACGTTCTTTTTTCCATCTTTCCCATTCATCATAGGTACCCACAAATTCTTTGATCTGCAGGTTTTCTATTTCCCAGATTTTATTAGCGGTTTTATTTACAAAGTACCGGTCGTGGCTTACTAAAATATAACTCCCTTCATATTTATTTAAAGCATCAATGAGTAAATCTACCGAATGCATATCCAGATGGTTGGTAGGCTCATCAAGTAACAGGAAATTGGCTTTGCTCACGATGGTTTTTGCAAGCGCTACCCGGGCTTTTTCACCGCCGCTGAGAACTTTTATCTTTTTATCCGCCTCTTCCCCGCTGAATAAAAAGCATCCCAGCAATGTACGCAGCTCCAGGTCGTTCTTGCCGCTTCCGCAGCTTAGCATTTCCTGCAGCACTGTATTATTCAGATCCAAAGCTTCTAACTGGTGCTGGGCATAAAATGCACCTTTCACATTATAGCCGTCCGTTTTTTCGCCATCAAATGTTTCTGTGCCGGCAATGATTCTGAGCAGCGTTGATTTTCCTTTTCCGTTTGCGCCGATCAATCCTATCTTATCGCCACGGTTGATTTCTGCATGAGCCCGCTCCACAATTTTTGTTTGCCCAAAATTTTTTGAAACATTTTTTAACGTACGTAAAATTTTACCGGGAGTTACATCAACGGTAAAATTGATCCGGATGTTCGGGCGTTCGATTTCCGCACTTTCTATGCGCTCCAGCCTGTCCAGCCGTTTTATGATGCTCTGCGCCTGTGCGGCTTTGGAGGCTTTTGCCTTAAACCTTTCTACAAATCTCTCCTGCTGGCGGATGTAATCCTGCTGATTTTCGTAGGCGCGTTGCTGCAGTTCAATACGCAGCTCTTTTTCCTGCTGGTAAAATGAATAGTTGCCATTATAAAAATGCAGCTCCTGTTGATAGAGCTCCACAATTTTTGTCACCATACGATCCAGAAAATACCGGTCGTGCGATACAATGACTACGGCGCCCTGGTAATGTTGTAAATATTTCTCCAGCCATTCTATGGAGGGAAGGTCGAGGTGGTTGGTGGGTTCGTCAAGCAGCAGCACATCCGGCTGCATCAGGATCATTTTGGCGAGCAGCACCCGCATGCGCCAGCCGCCGCTGAACTCCTTGTAGGGCCGCTGCAGGTCAGCATTCGGAAATCCGAGCCCCTGTAAAATCTCTTCTGTTTTATGATGAATATTGTATCCATCCAGAATTTCCAGCTCATGCAGCTTGTCCGCATACAGGTGCGCCAGCGCTTCATCAGAATTTTTTTCGAGTTGAATTCCTATCTGCTCAATTTCTTTCTCCAGAGCAATTACTTTTTCAAAAGCGCCCAATGCCACTTTTAAAATGGAATCATCTGTATCGAAGCTGAGCAAATCCTGATGAAGAAAACCAATGGTGGTTTCCTTTCCTTTTTCAACGGTGCCTTTTGATGGCTGATATTCACCGGTAAGCACTTTTAATAAAGTGGATTTTCCGGTTCCGTTGTAACCGATTAAACCCATCCTTTCATTGGGCTGTATGTGCCAGGTGGCGTCTTTCACAATTATCCTTGCGCCAAATTCAAACGTAACATTTTGCAGCCCTAATAGCATATCCTTTTAATGAGGTGCAAAAGTAAGTTCAAATAACATTCAATTATCCCCGAAGATTAGTTACATCCTGTTAATATATTTATTTTTGAAAAAAATTGGCAGAATGAAAAGACTCTTGGCGGTGGTTTTTCTCGCAGCAGCTTTATATGTGGCTTATTTGTTTTTCTTCAAAAGCACCAGGCACACTTCCGGACCCAAACCACAGGCGATTAAAGTGCA
Source organism: uncultured Ginsengibacter sp. (assembly GCA_964627765.1). Lineage (GTDB taxonomy): Bacteria > Bacteroidota > Bacteroidia > Chitinophagales > Chitinophagaceae > Ginsengibacter. Next base: position 278,795 of record CAZVKO010000029.1, read on the forward strand.
AAAGCATTCCAAAGAATTTAATCAAAGCATCTCCAATGCAATGTTTAATTATAATAATCTTAAAGACGCCGTGACAGATGCTGATACCAGCAAAATAAAAAGTGAAACGCAAAAATTTGTTACTGTGCTTGACAGCCTGAAGTTAGACGAGCTGAAAGAAGATGATTCAGATATTTTCATAACGGCAAAGCAGCAACTGAGCGACATCGGGGCCAATGCGCAGGATATAATGCTGCAAACTGATCTCGGCGAAATGCGCGAAGATTTCAGAATGGTGTCAGAAAATGTATATCCTTTTTTGAAAACTATCGGTTATGAAGGCAACCGGCTTTACTGGATTACCTGCGCATCGGCTTTTGGCCAGGATAAAGAAGGAAGCTGGGTCAGCAATTCGACAGAAATAATAAATCCGTATTGGAATCCGGGGCATCCGCAGGAAAAAACCTGTGGCGAGATAAAAGATTCGCTCTGATATTTTTTACATCACCTTATGAAATCAAGAAAGTTAATTTTCATTACTTTTTTTCTGGCTTTTCCTGTTCTTACATTTTGCCAGGAAAAATTTACCATTAGCGGCTATGTAAAAGATTCACTATCGGGCGAGACCCTGATTGGCTCAACAATTTCGATTGCCGGGAAAGCAAAGGGAATCGCCTCTAACCAGTTTGGCTTTTATTCCATCACGCTGCCCGCAGGCACTTATAGCTTTATTTGCTCTTACATCGGGTATGTTTCCCAGATCAGGACCATTCAATTGCAAAAAAATGTCGGCTATAATTTTGAATTGATGCCTAAGGTAACTACAGAACAAACTGTAGTAATATCATCCAGGAGCAGAGATGCTAACGTAAAGAATGCGCAAATGGGGAAGATTGATCTTAGCATGAACCAGGTAAAAGCAATACCGGCGTTTTTGGGAGAAGTAGATATCCTGAAAACTATCCAGCTTTTGCCGGGAGTTCAGAGCGCAGGAGAGGGCAGTTCGGGTCTGTATGTCCGTGGCGGCGGCCCCGATCAGAATTTAATTTTGCTCGACGATGCGGTAGTGTATAATACCGGGCACCTGTTTGGTTTTTTTTCAATTTTTAATGGCGATGCTATCAAGAGTACCTCGTTGATAAAAGGCGGAATGCCCGCTCAATATGGGGGCCGCTTGTCCAGCGTGCTTGATATTGCCATGAAAGAAGGAAACAATAAGAGCTTTGAAATGGAAGGTGGCATTGGGCTCATCGCCTCCAGGCTGTCTGTTCAGGGGCCGGTAAAAAAAAATAAGGCATCCTTCATTGTGTCGGCAAGAAGAACGTATGTGGATGCACTGGTGAAGCCCTTTATTAAAAAGACAAATTCTTTTTACGGCTCGGGCTATTATTTTTATGATTTGAATGCCAAGGTCAATTATAAATTTTCCGAAAAAGATCATTTATACCTGAGCGGCTACTTTGGCAAAGACCGCTTTGATTTCGTGAACGGACAGCAATCATTAAAAGTAAAAATTCCGTGGGGCAACGGAACCGGTACCTTAAGATACAACCATGTTTTCAACAGCCGCCTGTTTTCCAATACCACTTTGGTTTTTAATAATTACAACTTCAGTTTTGGTGCGGTGCAAAATAATCTGGAGCTGGATCTTTACTCGGGTATTAAAGATGTAAATGTGAAAGAGGATTTTGATTTGTATCCGTCTCCCAGCCACAAGCTGAAATTTGGAGCGTTATACACCTATCATACTTTTACGCCCAATGTGGTGAGCGGCAGCCAGGACTCGGTAAAATTCATGCCTGACAATGCAGAAAAAAAATATGCGCGTGAAGGAGCAGTATACCTGCAGGATGACTGGGATGTAAGCGACAGGATAAAGATCAATATTGGTTTACGCGGAAGCGGCTTTCAGCAGGTAGGACCTTATAAATTTTATACTACCGATGCCAACGGAAACCGGATTGACAGTGCTGTTTACCGCAAAGCGCAGCCTGTAAAAACATACCTGGGGCTTGAGCCACGCTTCACCATCCGTTATGCGCTTAATGATGCTACATCATTAAAGGCCTCGGTGACGCGAAACCTTCAATATATACACCTCGTAAGTAATGCGGGCACCACTTTACCTACCGACCTTTGGGTGCCGAGCACCTTGATCGTAAAACCACAGATCAGCTGGTTATATGCGGCAGGGATATTTAAAAACCTTCGCGATAATATGTATGAAACTTCCATAGAAGTGTATTATAAAAATATGCAAAACCAGATCGAATATCAGGAAGGATATACGCCGGCAACCCTGGAAGACACGGAAGACTTTTTTACTTTCGGCAAAGGATGGAGCTATGGATCGGAATTATTCATTAATAAGACAAAGGGAAAGCTGACCGGCTGGATTGGTTATACGCTTAGCTGGACGTTCAGAAGATTCCCCCACCTGAATTCAGGCTATAAATATTACGCCAAGTACGACCGCCGCCATGATATTTCCGTTGTGGGTATATATGAGCTTTCAAAGAAGTGGAAGCTTTCAGCCACATTCGTGTATGGATCGGGTAACGCGGCCACGCTTCCGGAACGGTTTTATATTTATGACGGCGTGCTTACGCAGGAATACAGCGCCATCAATGCATACAGGCTGCCTTCCTACCACCGGCTGGATTTTGCTGCTACGTACACGCCAAATAAACATCCGGAAAGGAGATTGAAAAGTAACTGGGTTTTCAGCGTGTACAATGTATATAATCACAAGAATCCCTATTTCATCTATTTTGACCAAACAGGAAGCCCTTACAACGGCACCTTACAGGTGCAGGCGAAGCAGGTGTCATTATTCCCCGTAATACCTTCTGTAACCTGGAATTTTAAATTCTAACAGTAAAGCCTATTCGAAAAACGATAAGCTGAAATGTTTATTACAAATAGACCATTTAACCAATAAACCATTTAACAAAGATTGACTACTGCGCATGCGTGAATACAACGCTACCGCTTTTCTGGGTATCCGATTCTATTCTTACCTCGTACCTTTTATCACCATCATGTACGATCATCAATGCAGTGTTGGGCGGAATAGAGCCAAGGTTGTCTGCATACATTGTAATAACATTTTCCTTCACATTCTCATCCAGCGAAAGAGTAAGCGTGATGGGCCTGTCAGAAAGCATTTTATGTAAAAGAACTATTCTGCCGTTATAAAAAACTGTAATAGAATCTCCGTCTATTTCTCCATTATCATAAAAGTCAACCTTGAAAGTTGGCTGTGAAATAGAAATGGTTTTGATAATATCCTTTCTGCGGGGCTCGAAGTTTTTTACGGTATGAACAAGGGTGTCGGTCTTTTTTATATCAGGCATTATTGTTGGCTGTATCTTTTCGTCCTCCTGTTTTTTAGTTACTTCGGGCTGAGCAGTGGGCTTTGTTTTGGAGGGGGCTTTTGCCACCGGTTTTGACGCAGGTTTTTTTGTGATGCTTTTCTGCGGGGCGTCTTTCCTGGCAACCGGGGGAGAAGTCTTTTTGGTTGTAGCCGGCTTATTTTCTTTTGTTACAGTGGGCTTGTTCCCGTTCTTTTTTCCCGGGGTAGTTGCGGCTGTGTAGGATTTAACCATCTTTCGTGAAAGGAGTGTGGTGCCATAACCGCAATTTCCATCCTGGTTCGGCGCGGGTATCCAGGTGCCGCGAAGACTTTCCGTATCCGTGCTATCGCGCTCATAATGTAATTTGTGGGTTTGAAAACAATTTTGGAAACCCGGGGGGGTGTTATATTTCACTCTTTCTGTTTCTGTGATAACTATATCTTTGGTGCTGCGGTTAAGCGTTCCCGTTAGTTTGCAGATAGTATAATAGCGCTTGCCACCTTCATTGAAATATGTATACGAATACCCGGAAACGTCCGTGCCTGATATTTGCAGCTCCAGTACATAATCTATGTTGTCGCTACCCAGCCCTGAGAAGCCATAGCTGGTTTCATTAAAGCTCCCTCTCCATTGGCCGTTAAAGTTCTGGGCAAACAAAGTAGGTGAAATAAAAAACAGAAAAAAAGCGTAAAGTACCTTCATTGGAGTAATCATCGTTGAACTTTCAAAATTTCAGCATGAAAATTAAAAGTAATCACAGGCAGGAAAAAACCGGTTGTAAAGGTTTCACAAAATTATAAGTTATTAAAAGCATATCCTGCCCAATAATCCGTGTCTTTGTCTAATACTTCGTTAAATTTGCATGTTTACAAAATCAATTTTAAAGACATAGAATCAGCTGAGAGCTATGAATATTACTTTTCCGGATGGCGCTGTAAGGCAATATGAGGAAGGATCTTCATCATTGGATATTGCAAAAAGTATAAGTGAAGGGCTTGCACGAAAGATTATTGCCGCAGAAGTGAACGGCGAAGTATGGGATCTTTCGCGGCCTGTAAAAAAAGATGCAACCATAAAATTTCTTACCTGGGATGATGAAAAGGGCAAGTCAACGTTTTGGCATTCGTCTGCACACCTGATGGCCGAGGCCGCAGAAGAGCTTTTTCCCGGAGTAAAATTTTGGGTAGGGCCGCCGGTAGAGCGCGGTTTTTATTATGATATGGATCTGGGCGATAATGTTATTACGGAAGGCGATCTTGAAAAGCTCGAAAATAAAATGCGTGAGCTTGCCAGGCAAAATAATGCGTATGTAAGAAAGGAAATCCCCAAAGCAGAGGCTATAAAATATTTCAAGGAAAAAGGGGATGAATATAAATTGGACCTGTTGCAAAATCTGGAAGACGGGAATATCACTTTTTATACGCAGGGAAAATTTACCGATTTATGCCGCGGCCCGCATATTCCTTCTACCGGGTTAATAAAGGGGATAAAGCTGACCAATATTGCCGGCGCTTACTGGAAGGGCGATGAAAAAAATAAAATGCTTACACGCATTTACGGCATCACTTTTCCCAACCAGAAAGAGCTGGATGAATATCTTGTTTTTTTGGAAGAAGCCAAAAAGCGCGATCATCGCAGGATTGGAAAAGAGCTGGAACTGTTCACTTTTTCAGAAAAAGTAGGGGCGGGATTGCCCATGTGGTTACCCAAAGGGGCTATGCTACGCGAAAGACTGCAACAATTTTTGCAGAAGGCGCAGACAGAAGCAGGCTATGTACCTGTGATTACTCCGCACATCGGTTCCAAAAACCTGTATGTTACCAGCGGGCATTATGAAAAGTATGGAAAAGATAGTTTTCAGCCGATAAAAACTCCTGTGGAAGGGGAGGAGTTCTTTCTCAAGCCAATGAACTGTCCTCATCATTGCGAAATATACAAGGCCTATCCGAGAAGCTACAAGGATCTGCCTTTGCGCCTGGCTGAGTTTGGTACCGTTTACCGGTATGAACAATCAGGCGAGTTGCACGGGCTTACCCGCGTCCGGGGATTTACCCAGGATGATGCGCATTTGTTTTGCATGCCCCACCAGGTAAAGGATGAATTTAAAAAAGTAATCGACCTCGTGCTGTATGTTTTTAATTCTTTGGGCTTTGATAATTATACGGCACAGATTTCGCTACGCGATAAAGAGGATCATTCAAAATATATCGGCAGTGACGAAAACTGGGAAATTTCAGAGAGGGCGATTATGGAAGCGGCAGCAGAAAAGAATTTGCCTACCGTTATTGAATACGGGGAGGCAGCATTTTACGGGCCAAAGCTCGACTTTATGGTGCGGGATGCTATTGGCAGAAAATGGCAATTAGGGACGATCCAGGTAGATTATAATTTGCCGGAAAGATTCGATCTCACTTATGTGGGCGAAGATAACGCGAAGCACCGGCCCGTAATGATTCATCGTGCGCCGTTCGGCAGCATGGAGCGGTTTGTGGCAGTATTGACCGAACATTGCTCGGGAAAGTTCCCGATGTGGCTGGTGCCGGTACAGGTGAAAATTTTGCCTATCAGCGACAAATTTTTATCTTATGCCCAAAATATTTTATCTGAATTAAAAAATAATGATATTCGTGCTGAAATTGATGACCGCAGCGAGAAGATCGGCAGGAAAATCAGGGATACTGAACTGATGAAAATTCCGTTGATGCTGATAATAGGCGAAAAGGAAGTCAGTGAAAATAAAGTTTCAGTGCGGCGCCAGGGCAAAGGAGATGAAGGAAGCAAGTCTTTAACTGAAGTCATTAAGCAAATACAGGAAGAAGTAACAAATAAAACATATTGAATTACCAATCCCTTTTTATTAACCAATAAATAATTTTTTAACCCAAAATCTATTAATGTCATTTCCAGCAAAACCGCACAGGTGTCCATTTAATCCACGCTTCAAAAGAGAAAATCAACCGGAACACAGAATTAACCATATGATACGGGTGCCCCAGGTGAGGCTCGTGGGCGAGAACGTAACAGTAGGCGTCTATTCCATAGCCGAGGCGCAGAGAATAGCCAATGAGCAGGGCCTTGATCTTGTAGAAATTTCTCCCAATGCAGAACCTCCCGTATGCAAAGTAATTGACTACAATAAGTTCCTTTACGAAAAAAAGAAAAAGGAAAAGGAAATAAAGGCAAAAAGCAAGGTTTCAGAAGTAAAGGAAATCCGTTTTACCCCTAATACTGACGATCATGACTTTGACTTTAAGGCAAAGCATGCAGAAAATTTCTTAAAAGAAGGCAACAAGGTCAGGGCGTATGTACAATTCAAAGGCAGGGCCATCATGTTTAAAGAACGTGGTGAACTGCTGCTGCTCAAGTTTGCAGAACGACTTGTAGAAGTGGGGACATTAGAAAGTATGCCCAAACTGGACGGCAAAAAGATGTTTGCCCTTCTTGCTCCCAAAAGTCAGAAGAAAAACAAGGTATAATATCCGCGTACCTGCGTATCTTTTTGAGCCATTCATTTAACCGGAAGGCTTAAAATATATGGAGCTTATTGTTCGTTATTATACTTTACTTAATCGTATTATTACTAATAAGATAATTTCGTAAATATTCTGTATAAATTACCCGTGAAAATTTAGAGATTTGTAACTTGAGTTAAATATAAAATCTAATAACAACAAATGAAACCTGAAAATGATGAAGTTATAAAGGTAATTATTGCTGATGACCACGTGTTATACCGGGCAGGCGTAAAAAACGCTCTTTCGCCAAAAAAGAATATCGCGGTAATTGCCGAGGCCGACAATGGAGCTCACCTGCTGAATATGCTCAAGGGCATCCAACCCGATGTAATCCTGCTGGACATACAAATGCCGATCATGGATGGAATCGCCACCCTGCCTGAAATTAAAAAATTGTACCCGGGTATAAAAGTGATCATGCTTACCATGATGGACGATCAAAGTATGATTACCCGCTTAATGGAGCTCGGCGCTAACAGCTATCTTACCAAAACCTCTGACTCTGAAATTATTTATGAAGCAATAAAGACCTGCCATGAGCAGGAATTTTACTTCAATTCTCTTACCAATAAAGCCCTGTTAAATAATCTTCGCCAGAAACCGGCTCCCGGAATTAAGCTGCAGCAGGAAGACGCCACTTTAAGTGATAAGGAAATAACGGTACTGCGGCTGATGTGCGAGGAAAAAAGCACCCGCGAAATTGCAGAGGCTGTCGACCTGAGCCCCAGAACCATTGAAGCCATCCGCGATAAGCTAAAAACCAAAACGGGCGCAAAAAGCACGGCCGGACTGATCATGTTCGCGGTGAAGAATAAATTGCTCGATAACGTAGAATAAGATTTACACGCATACAGCTACATTTGCTCATTCATACTAAAAACATGAATGAGTTTTTTATTTTTAATGATAAAATATTCCCATCAGGTACGCCGGTAATTTCCGTTGCGAATCGTTCTTTCAGATACGGGGACGGTATTTTTGAAACTATGAAAATTGTTGATGGCGCTGTTATAAATCGCCGTTTTCATTTTGAACGGCTATTTCACGGATTAGCAGTTTTGAAATTCGATATTCCCTCTTTTTTCAATGTTGATTTTCTGGAGGAGAAAATTCATGCCCTTTTGATAAAAAATCAACATCAAAAATCAGCACGCGTTCGTCTTTCGGTCTTTCGCGGGGATGGCGGAATTTTCGATGTTCAGGACTCACTGCCAAATTATGTGATTGAATCGTGGGAACTGCCCAGCACAGACAGGTTGAATGAAAAGGGACTTGCTATTGACATTTTTTCTGATGCGGCTAAAAGCTGTGATGCTTTTTCAAACCTGAAATCGAACAACTATTTGCCCTCTGTAATGGCAGGTCTATATGCCAAAGAGCATACGTTAAATGAGAGTATTATTATGAATTGCAAAGGCAATGTTTGCGAAAGCGCTACCGGAAATATTTTTATAGTAAATAAAAACGAGATTTTTACACCCCCGCTTTCTGATGGCTGCGTTGCGGGCGTAATGAGGAGATGGTTGCTGGAAAAATTTTCTTTAAAAAATTATCTGATAAGTGAAAGGAGCCTTTCTGTTGCTGACCTGGTTGCTGCTGACGAGTTATTCCTGACCAATTCAGTCTATCACCTGCGATGGGTAAAAACTTTCAGGGAAAAAAATTACGTAAATATGGCAGCGAAAGAAATTTATCGGCACGTGGTTCGATCTGTCCGGTATTGATTTTGAATATTCAGTAAATGACATGCAGAAGGTCAGTATATTTTGGTTCCGGCGTGATTTAAGATTGCATGACAATGCAGGCCTGTATCATGCATTGCGGGGAGCGTTTCCCGTAGTGCCGGTTTTCATATTTGATAAAAATATTTTAGATGATTTGGAAGACAAGCATGACCGCAGAGTTCAGTTTATTCATGGTCAATTAACGATCATCGGACAAAAGATGGAGCAGGGAAAAAGCGCATTGCGGGTTTATTATGGAACCCCTCCGGAGGTCTTTGAAAAATTGATTAAAGAATATGATGTTCAATCCGTATTCACCAATCACGATTATGAGCCTTATGCAATTAAAAGAGATAATGAAATAAAAAAGCTATTAAGCAAGAGCGGCATCATATTTAATACTTATAAAGACCAGGTGATATTTGAAAAGGACGAAGTGCTGAAAGATGACGGGAAACCTTATACGGTTTTTACGCCCTACAGTAAGAAATGGAAATCATTGCTAACTCCATTTTATGTAAAATCTTATCCTGTTGAAAAGTACAGCGATAATTTTCTTCGGCAATCTCCGGAAAAAATCCCTTCGCTTGAATCAATGGGCTTTGGGGATACAGGCAGGAAATTCCCGTCAAAAAACCCGGGAGACGAACTGTTGAGGCATTATGATACAACCCGCGATTTCCCTGCAATTAACGGCACTTCGCATCTTGGCGTTCATTTAAGATTCGGAACCATCAGTATAAGAAGGCTTGTTGCAAAAGCAAAGGAGGCAAATGCTGTTTTCTTAAATGAATTAATATGGCGCGAATTCTATTCGTCTATTCTCTGGCATTTTCCCTACGTTGGCCATCACCAATCCGTTAAACCGGCATACGATAACATTAAGTGGCGAAATAATGAAAAAGAGTTTGACCTATGGAAAAAAGGTCAAACCGGGTATCCGATCGTAGATGCCGGAATGCGGGAATTAAATCAAACAGGTTACATGCACAATCGTGTCAGGATGATTGTTGCCGGTTTTTTAGTGAAAGATTTACTTATCGATTGGCGCTGGGGAGAGGCTTATTTTGCTGAAAAGCTTCTTGATTTTGAGCTGGCATCCAATAATGGCGGCTGGCAGTGGGCAGCGGGTTGTGGGTGCGATGCAGCTCCCTATTTCAGGGTTTTCAACCCGGAATTGCAAACGAAAAAATTTGATTCCGGGCTTGCCTACATAAAAAAGTGGGTTCCTGAATTTGGAGAACCGGCTTACCCAAAGCCGATCGTAGATCACGCTGAAGCAAAAGAAAGATGCATTCGGGTTTACAGGGCTGCGGTTGGAAAATTATAGGTTTAGCTTTTTACAAACATATCTTCGTGTATGCCACCGTTAGTTTTTCCGGATACGCTTAATAGTTTTTTGATTGCATCTTTCCCATCATTGCCCAGTGAAATGGAAAAATCATTTACGTACAAATCAATGTGTTTTTTCATAACCTCCGGCTCCATTTCCTGTGCATGCTCTTTCACATATTCGGTAATTAACGGATAATTTTTAAATGCATATTCGATACTTTCCTTAATCAATCCGTCCACCTTTGCCAACACCTCTTCGCCAAGGCTTTTTTTCCCGGCAATGCCTCCCAAGGGTATCGGATAACCCGTCTTCTCTTCCCAGAAGCTGCCCAGGTCTACTATCTTTTTAAGTCCTTTTGCTGCATAGGTAAAACGGTTTTCATGAATGATCACGCCCAGCGTTGTACCGTCTGAATTCAATACGGTTTGCTCAATGGTGTCATATCTTTTAAACATTTTATTGTTTGCATCCGGAAATGCCTGCGAGAATAAAAAATGGGCCGTAGTATTTTCTCCAGGGATGGCGACCAGGCAATTTTTAACTTCTTCAAACGGCACTTCTTTTTTTGCAATCAGGAGCGGGCCGACACCCTTACCCAAAGCGCTTCCGCTGTTTAAAACCCGGTAATCTTTCAGAATAAGCGGCAACACGCCATAGCTTACTTTTGTGAAATCCAGCTCATTTTTTATAGCCATTGCATTTAAGGTTTCCACATCTCCGAGGCGAACATCAAATTCAAACCCGCGTGCATCAATTTTATGATTGACGAGTGCATCAAAAATAAACGTGTCGTTTGGGCAGGGAGAAAAGCCAAGTGTGTATTGCATGCGATTATCTGAAATGTTGAACAATTTTTATTAAGTCGTCGTTGAGATTTTGAATAGCTTCTTTCATTTTCCACCTGCTCTTATCTCTTTCACCCACCAGATTGGAAATGCTTCTTAGCTGCAAAAAATTTATTTTCTGCTGAAGACAAACATAATGAAATGCCGCCCCTTCCATACTTTCCACGCCGGCATTGAATTTCTCCCGAAGCAGGCCGATTCTTTTTTCATCATCAGTAACGGTATTAACCGTCAGGCCATCGGCAACCCGCCTGCCGGCAAGGCAGGGGTGTAAACGAAAATTTTCATCATTGACATTTTTGTTTACCAGCCATTCACCCTCAAACGGAACATCATTTTTGTTTTGAAAGCCCGCGTCTGATAACGTGTAAAACCTCCCTTTTTCATAAATGCCAAGATCGGCGAAAGTATCTTTTTCGATAATAACCACGTCGCCGGTTTTTATATCATTTCCGAAGCTTCCTGCAATGCCCGCCTGTATAGCCATATCATAGCTTTTTTCTGATAATTTTTTCGTGAGATGAAATATGGTTCCGGGCACACCCACTCCGGTAATCAATACTCCGGCGTTCCTGTTTTGATTCAGGAAGGGTTGTATTTCCATTTGTGTTGCGGCCACTACCAGGATGCTCATACCGCAAATTTCGTATATCGGAGCATATTTTAATTTTATGAAGTTACCTTTGCCAAATATTTTTTGGGAATGATCTATCTAACGAGGGTTGAGCATTTTAATGCAGCGCATAAATTGTACAACCTGGCATGGGACAAGGGAAAAAATGAGCTGGTTTTTGGAAAATGCGCCAATGAAAACTGGCACGGTCACAACTATGAATTACACGTAACGATAAAAGGCACGGTTTCGGAGGAGACAGGCTTCCTTTTTGATGTTAAGAAACTGAGTCTTCTGATTAAAGAACACGTTATTGAGAAGCTGGATCATAAAAACCTGAATGTGGATGTGGATTTTCTGAAAGGGAAAATGTGTTCAACGGAAAACGTTGCAAAGGCTATATGGGAGCAATTGACTGATAAATTACCTGCGGGGTCGAAGCTGCATTGCATAAAATTGGTGGAGACCCCGCGCATTTATGTGGAATATTTCGGTGAGTAATTTTTAATTAAAGATGAACAGGAAAGTTTCGGTATACAGAAAAGAACATTTTAATGCAGCCCACCGGCTTAATAATCCTGCATGGGAGCCTGGGAAAAATGAAAAAATTTTTGGCAAATGCAACAACCCTCATTACCACGGGCACAATTATGAGCTGGAAGTGAAAGTAACGGGCGTTCCTTCGCCGGATACAGGTTTTGTAATGGATTTAAAACAGCTCAGTGAGATCATCCGTGAGAAGGTAGTGGAAAGGTTTGACCATAAGAACCTGAATCTCGATGTAAAAGATTTTGAAAATCTAAATCCGACTGCCGAAAATATCGTAATTGTTATTTATAATATTTTGCGCGAACAAATAGACAAAGACCTTGACCTGCAGGTACGCCTGTACGAAACTCCCAGGAACTTTGCGGAATACCCGGCAGCATAATTTTTTTACTTTAAATAAATCGTAATGGCTTACAGGAAGACAGAAGTATATGATGAAAAAGCTACGCAGGGCTTGATGAAAAGCTATAAGGAAGTTCTCAAATTTATTGGTGAAGATCCCCGGCGTGAAGGATTGCTGAAAACCCCGGAGCGGATTGCCAAAGCAATGCAGTTTGCCACACAGGGATACCACCAGGATGCAGATGCCGTGCTCAACTCGGCAAAATTTCATGAAGATATCAGCGAAATGATCATTGTAAAGGATATCGAGCTATACAGCATGTGCGAGCATCACATGCTGCCATTTTTTGGTAAAGCGCATATTGCTTACATTCCCAATGGGTGGATTACGGGATTAAGTAAAATTGCAAGAGTGGTGGACATATTTGCCAGGCGGTTGCAGGTGCAGGAACGGTTGACGACGCAAATTCTGGAAGCCCTCAAAAATGCTCTTGATCCGCTGGGGGTGGCTGTTGTAATAGAAGCTTCCCATCTTTGCATGATGATGCGGGGCGTACAAAAGCAAAACTCTGTCACTACTACCTCTGCATTCTTTGGCGAATTTCAAAAGCAGTCTACCCGAAATGAATTTATTAATTTAATACAAGCCGATCTGATAAAAAGGAAATAATTATCATTCATGAAACACGCATTTATTTTTCCGGGCCAGGGCTCACAGTTTCCCGGGATGGGAAAAAATCTTTATGAAGAAAAAGAAGCTGCCAGGTTATTATTTGAGGAAGCTGATAAATTATCAGGCTTTCGCATTTCCGATATAATGTTCTCCGGTACGGCAGATGAATTAAAGCAGACCCGGGTAACGCAGCCTGCTGTTTTTATTCATTCTGTGGTTGCATTTAAAATATGGGCGTCCGGTAAACCCGATATGGTTGCCGGTCATTCACTCGGAGAGTTTTCCGCACTGGTAGCGAATGAATGCTTAACGTTTGAAGACGCTTTGACACTTGTTTCCATAAGAGCGCAGGCGATGCAGAAGGCCTGTGAAATGAATCCGTCTGCCATGGCCGCAGTGCTGGGGCCGGATGACAGAAAGGTGGAAGAGATATGCGCCTCGGTAAAAGACGAAATAGTAGTAGCGGCAAATTATAATTGTCCCGGCCAGCTGGTCATTTCCGGGTCAATAAAAGGAGTGGAGGAGGCTTGCAAATTATTAAAAGAAGCCGGCGCCAAACGGACCTTACTGCTTCCCGTTGGGGGAGCATTTCACTCACCCCTGATGCAGCCTGCTAAAGAAGAATTGGCTGCGGCAATTGAGAAGACTTCATTTAGGTCGCCGGTTTGCCCTGTCTACCAGAATGTGGTGGCAAAAGCGGTTACCGATCCTTCTGAAATAAAATCGAACCTGATTGCGCAATTAACCGGCCCGGTGCGGTGGACACAAACCATTGAGCAAATGATTGCGGACGGAGCCACTCATTTTACAGAATCGGGTCCGGGAAAAGTGCTACAGGGGCTGGTGCAAAAGATCAACAAGGAGGTAAAGACAGATGGAATAGGCTAATGCCGTCTTCGTATAGTGTTTACCGTTAGTTATGCCTGCTCCGTTTTTATCAGGATAAACTTTTAATCATAATTATGAAATAGGATATTATTTCTTATTTTCATTTATTAAAGTTTACCAAATGTCTGATTCTTTGTTCCGTACAAAAAAGATTTCGTCTATTCTCTCGGAAGGCAGTGATGATGTTCATGGCGAAGGCGGATTAAAGCGGGTGCTTACGGTAAAAGACCTTACTTTTTTTGGCATCGCCGCCATTATCGGAGCCGGCAGCTTTAGCAGCCTGGGTGCGGCTGTTTTCAGTGGCGGCCCCGGCGTAGTGGTTCTTTTCGTTATCACGGGTATTGCGTGCGCTTTTACGGCCTTTTGTTATTCTGAATTTGCAAGCCGCATACCTGTTGCGGGCAGCGCTTATACCTATGCCTATGCCAGTTTTGGCGAATTGTTTGCGTGGATCATTGGCTGGGCATTGATTATGGAATATTCCATTGGCAATATTTATGTGGCTTTCAGCTGGAGCGACTACTTCACTTCCTTTATGGATAAGATGGGAGATGTATTGCATATGAACCTGCACATACCGGAATACTTCAGCAACAGTTATCGCGAAGTAAAAGATGCCATAGATGCGGGTTCGCCCGGCGCTGAGATGCTGAAAGCCTGGAATAACGCACCGGTTATCGGCGGATTAAGAATTATTCTTGATATACCTGCAATTGTAATAAATGTTTTGATTACTTCTCTTGTTTTCAGGGGCGTGAGAGAAAGCCGCAATTTCAGCAATGTAATGGTGATTTTAAAATTGTGTGTTGTTACGATTGTAATTATTGTTGGCGGGTATTTGGTTTTTTCAAATGGACTAACAGGAAACTGGCTGCCCCAAAATGATGCAGGTGTAAGATCATTTATGCCGAATGGCTTTGGCGGTGTAATGGCGGCAGTGAGTGGGGTATTCTTTGCCTACATTGGCTTTGATGCGGTAAGTGTATTGGCTGAAGAATGTAAAAACCCCCAGCGCGATTTGCCAAGAGGCATGATCCTCTCACTGATCATTTGTACGATTGTGTATATCTTATTGGCGCTTGTTTTAACGGGAGCTGCTAATTATAAAAGTTTTGCAGGAATAGGCGATCCGCTTGCATTTATTTTTGAGAAAGGAAACCTGAATGTGGGCTGGATGCAATTTCTTGTAGCCATTTGCGCCGTCATAGCGATGACAAGCGTGTTACTGGTATTCCAGATGGGCCAGCCACGGATATGGATGACGATGAGCCGCGATGGATTATTGCCGCCGGTATTTCAAAAAATACATCCCAGGTATAAAACGCCATCCTTTGCAACAATAATAACAGGATTGGTTGTGGGCGTTCCCATTCTCTTTACCGATAAAACATTTGTGCTCGATTTTACAAGCATAGCTACATTATTTGCGTTTGTACTGGTTTGTGGCGGTGTGCTTTTAATTCCTCCCAAAGAAAAAGTGCCCGGACGTTTTCATTTACCTTATATCAATGGCCAATTTATTTTTCCTGCTATTATTTTTGGCGCCATCGTCATCATCGCGTTTTCAGCAAAGAATTATTTTCCGGATCTTTTCAATTTTGATTTTTCGGGAAATCCGGATTATGTAAAAGGCAAGATCAGCTTTATGGATGCCGCTACTCCCAGTATTTCCCTGATCATTTTCTGGGCAAGCGCTGTTATCATCAGCATAGTGGCCTTTATCAAAAAATATTCTTTGATTCCGCTGATGGGGCTGATCACCTGCATGTATTTATTAACCGGTATGACCAGGAGCAACTGGGCCTGGTTTATCAGCTGGCTGATTATTGGCCTGATCGTCTATTTTCTATACGGTTATAAAAAGAGCAAGCTTGCAACAGCTACTTCAATAGCTAATAGCCAATAGCACAGCCGCCATCTCCTTGTTATCTTTGCAATATGAAATATCAATTGGGAGATAAAGTATTGCTGCTGCATTCCAATGAAGAAGGCGAAGTGGTGGATATCATCAATGATAAAATGGTGATGGTAGACGTGGGTGGCGTGCAGTTTCCCGTATATACTGACCAGATTGATTTTCCCTATTTCAAAAGATTTTCAGAACAAACCGCTGCTCAGAAGAATCAGGTTAAAAAGCCGCATAAAGTTTATATTGACAATGTAAAAAAAGAAAAGCCTGCCGCGAAGTATAAGGTAAGCGACGGGGTCTGGCTCGCCTTTTTGCCCGTGTATGATAAAAATATTTTTGATGATGATGTTGTTGAAAGCTTCAAATTGTACCTGATTAATCAAACAGATGCTCCCTACAACTTTGAATATGCCATGATTTCCGGGTCCAATGATTTTGGGTTGAAAAACCAGGTTCTCCCGTTATCAGATTTTTATTTGCACGATATAGCTTTTGAAGAAATGAATGACGTACCGAAGTTTGAGTTTGATTTTTCGCTGGTACAACCTAATAAAGACAAGGCTTCTCATTTCGAAACCTCATTGAAGATCAAAGCCAAAACTTTATTTAAACGCATTGAAGAAATGCACGAAAAAAATGAACCGACGTTTTCATTTTTACTTTTTGAAAAATACCCGGATAAGCAGGAAGAAATGGTTCCGGAATACAATGCACCATCGAAAATGTATTATGATGCCTCCCGTGTACGGCAAAACCTGGAACCGGCACAATCGGTTGTTGATTTGCATATTGAAAAGCTGACCGATAGCTGGAAGCAGCTATCCAATTTTGAAATGTTGACTTTACAATTGAATGCTTTTGAAAAATATTATCAACTGGCTTTGGCGCATCATCAGCCCAGCTTAACCGTAATTCATGGAATCGGAACAGGAAAGCTAAAAGAAGAAATTCATGAAATTTTAAAGAGTAAGAAAGAAGTAAAAAGTTTTGTGAATCAATATCATCCTAACTTTGGATATGGTGCTACCGAGATTTATTTTCAATATTAATAGTAATTGGTTGTCTGAATTCGTGTAATTCTTGAACTAATTCGTGTAATAAAAAATACTGCAAACCAGGTTATCGCTCTTCGCCTGCGCGATGAGAGGAAAGTCCGGACAGCATAGAGCAACACACCGGTTAACGGCCGGTCACGTCTTTGGCGTGAAGAGAGTGCCACAGAAAATAACCGTCCGCCTCGGCGAGACAAGGGTGAAAATGTGAGGTAAGAGCTCACGGTGCCGGCAAGTAATTGCCGGCACGGGTAAACCTTGTGTGCTGCAATGCCACGTATATCAGCGACCCGAAAGGGAAAGGGCGGCTCGCCCGAGCTGAAGGGTAGGCAGCAAGATTGTTGCAGTAATGCAACAGCCAGATAAATGATAACCGCTCACCTCCGGGTGTGTACAGAATCCGGCTTACAGGTTTGCAGTAAATTTTTCAGAGAGCATCCTTCGGGGTGCTCTTTTCGTTTTAATAAAAGAAACATTTGGAATTATTATTGCGGATAATATCCTGGTGTTATGTCAGCAATGAATGACGGCTAAATTTTCCCGCAATCCCGCTGACCGGCGCAAAGCAAGCATTATAATCAGCGTAATTCTGCGCAATCCGGGGAGGCCTCAATTGATAATTTCCGGCTGACAAAGCATCAGTGGCAAACTATACCGGCTCTTATATCGTAACATGATTTTTGCAATTAATATAGCACAATGAAGCCTTTCTGTTATTTTCTGTTGTTACTTGTTTTATTGTCAAATCAGATAGTGCTGTCACAGAAGCTGGCCGTACTTCCATATGTATCTGGCATTATTGCACCTATTGATATTAAGAATTGTGGCGATGATCGTTTATTTGTTGCAGAGAGAGGTGGCAAAATCCGCATTATCAATCCGGATGGCACCTTGCGTACAACTCCATTTTTAGATATTTCTTCAAAGATTTCTTCAGCAACTGAAAGCGAAGAAGGATTTCTGGGATTTGCGTTCAGCCCGGATTATAAAACCGACGGGAAATTATATGTTGACTATACCGGTTATACAGGAACGCAGCTCACCACATTTGTGGAGCAATACCAGGTTAGCGCTTCCGATTCCAATATGGCAGATCCTTCTTCGGAGCTGACCTTGCTTACCCAAAGCCAGCCTTTTACCAATCATAACGGCGGGAATCTTATGTTCGGTAAAGACGGGTACCTGTATATTAATTTTGGGGATGGCGGCAGTGGAGGCGATCCTTACGGTAACGGGCAAAATAAAAAAACATTTCTTGGGAAAATCTTAAGAATTGATGTCAGCAATTCATTGCAGGCGCAGCCTTACACTATCCCGCCGGCCAACCCCTTTGTGAATGATACAACAGCGGGAGTCAAAAAAGAAATCTGGATTTACGGGGTACGCAATCCTTTCAGAAGCAGCGTAGACAGAATTACCGGCGATCTTTTGATTGCAGATGTGGGACAAAACAAAGTAGAAGAAGTAGATTTTCAAAAAGCAAATGATCCGGGCGGAGAAAATTATGGATGGAACATTGCAGAAGGCGATTCCTGCTATGCCCCCGCAACCGGTTGCAATAAAGCAGGAATTACCATGCCCATATATGAGTATTATCATAATGGCGGCAGCGCCGCTATCATTGGCGGCTATGTATACCGGGGCGTTCAGTCAAAATCATTGTGGGGGCAATATCTTTTTACTGATGAAATTTTAAAATTCGTGGATGCGTTGCCGTTAGTAAATGGAATGGTTTCCGGAAATGTAAATCATCTTATTACCGCAGCACAGGCAACGGGCAACCCTGTGTCATTCGGCGAAGATAAATACGGCGATGAGTATATCGCCTTTTACGGTATTAATACCCTCTATAAGCTGGAAGACACAAGCTCCCTGCGGAGGCCCAAAGCTTATTTTACGCCGGTAAGCCCGGGCGGTGGCTTGTTTTTATTGCAGGCGGTGCAGGGAAAAAATATTTCTTATCAATGGCTGAGAAATGATTCTCTGATAGCAGGGGCAATGTCGCCTGATTACACTGCATCTCAGCCCGGGCGTTATACCCTGGAAGTTACGAATACCGCTGGTTTTAAAGATACTTCCGATGCTTTTTTATTGGGCGCATATAGTAACCTTACAATTTTTACAGCTCAAGAAGTTCCCAATAACGGAGTCGTATTAAACTGGCAAACCTCCGGTGAATTGAATATTACAGGTTTTGCTGTTCAGCGGAGGAAGGACAATGAGACCGCATTTACAAATATTGGATTCGTTGCATCTAAAGCCGATAGCGGGTTTTCGTCCGGCGAGCTGAATTATTCATTTGCAGATTCTATGTTATCGGATTTTGTGAAGGCGTTTTATCGTTTGCAAATTCAGTTTGCTGATGGTTCATTTGCCTATTCTGATATCCGGTTTATCAGTGCAGATAATACGAAAAACGGCTTTATTATTTTCCCCAATCCTTCCCGAAATCATTTGCAGTTATATGTGAACGACTTCACCCATCCTGTTATAGTGTCATTATTTGATATAGCGGGCAGGAAGATCAGCGCTCATGCCTTATATCAGCAAAATATGGTCGTAGACCTGCCCGCTGCTAAAGGCCTGTATATTTTGCAGGTAGCCGGTACCGATGGCAGTAATGCAGTAAGGAAAAAAGTGGTTGTACAATAGGTTTTCATTTTGCGTGGCTGTCCCATTTTTTTGATGGTGCCATTATGAAGTTTCGTTTGGCATGTTACCGCATTCACTTATCTTTGCGCGCGCAAATCAGTTCTTTAAGCAATGCTAAGCAGAAGAAATATAAGAGTAAAAGTAATGCAGACGCTTTACAGCATTGAGTCCGTGAGTAGTGAAATCCGTGCCGGCGAGCCCCGGCGGATACTCAGGCAAAATATTGAGCAATCCCGGAATTTATTTACCTACCTCGTTTATTTTATTGCAGAACTGGCGCGTTTTGCCGAAAAAGATGCTGCCAAACGGGCGCAAAAACATTTGCCTACAGCCAGCGACCTTAATATCAATACTAAAATTGCCGGCAACGAAATTATATGGGCTATTCTGGAAAATGATTCTTTTCAAAAATCGGCTGATCATTTTAAGATAAAGAGCCTTATAGATGATGATTTGGTAAAAAAGTTATATCAGCTGCTCATCCGCTCTGCTGAATATGAAGAATATATTCAGCTGCCATCAAGAGATAAAAAATCAGAAAAGAAAATAATCGAATTTATTTTCAGCAACCTGATGCTTCCTGAAGAGGCTTTTATAAGCAGCCTGGAAGAACGGTATATGAACTGGGACGACGATGCAGAAATGATGATTGTATTAATGAATGGATTATTGCAAAAGCCATCCGCATTCAATTTCCGGGAAATAGCGGGAAAAGAAAAAATGGAATTTGCGACAGAATTATTGCAGTGTGTGATAGATAAGAAAGAGTATTGCCTTGAGCTGATAAAACCAAAATTGAAAAACTGGGACCCCGAGCGAATTGCAGCGCTCGATATGATTTTGATGGAAATGGGAGTGTGTGAGTTTTTGTATTTTGAAACGATTCCTCCCAAGGTAACAATTAATGAATATATCGATCTCGCAAAAGAATACAGTACGGAGCAGAGCGGGCACTTTGTAAATGGTATGCTGGATAATATTCATAAGGAATTGGCGGCACAGGATAAAATACACAAGAAGAATTTTAAAAACAGTACTTTATAATACATTTGCAAAAAAATATTGATGAGTAAAGTTATCACGGCACTTTGTTTAATCGGCGCTCTCGCAGCTTGTAATATCCGGAATACAAGGCATCAAAACGGGACGGCTTCGGACGATGGCAGCGCTCAGTTCAGCGATTCCACTACGGTGCAGATTATTGATAGTGCTTACAATTTTGGAACGGTTACGGATGGGGAAATGGTTACGTATAATTATCGTTTTCGCAATACAGGGAAACATCCGTTAATTATTTCATCGGCTCTGGCAAGCTGTGGATGCACCGTTCCGGAAAAACCGGAGCATCCCATTATGCCGGGTGAAGAAGGTTTTTTGAAAGTTGTTTTTAACAGCAAAGGAAGAGTGGGGGATGTATACAAAACAGTCACTGTAACTTCTAATGCTTATCCGAAGTTTCCCTTGTTAAAATTAACGGGAAACGTTACGGCGGTATCTTCTAAAAATTCCAATTGAGAAATATAAATTAAATATTATGACTATTGCAACAGTGTTTTTAATGTTAGGACAAGGTACCAGTGGCGGCGGTGGTTTCCAGTTTGTGTTTATCGGGTTAATGATTTTGGTGTTCTGGCTGTTTATGATACGGCCCCAGGCAAAAAAGCAGCGGCAGCAAAAGGATTTTCTATCCAACCTGCAAAAGGGTGATAAGGTGGTGACGATTGCGGGC
The DNA here is from genome assembly GCA_964627765.1 of uncultured Ginsengibacter sp. Classification (GTDB taxonomy): domain Bacteria; phylum Bacteroidota; class Bacteroidia; order Chitinophagales; family Chitinophagaceae; genus Ginsengibacter. The sequence goes on from CAZVKO010000029.1 coordinate 299,957, forward strand.
ATTCATGGCACGATAAATAAAATCAATGATGATGGAACCATGATGCTCGAAGTAAGCCCCGGCAGCTACATTAAAATAGAAAAAAGCGCCATCAGCCTTGACTGGACAACCAACTTAAATAAGACTACCGCCACTCCGGCAAAATAAAAATAAACAAAGACGGATGTGTGATCATTAACTAAAATTCTGAATCACACATCCGTCTTATTATATTTTCAATTTCCTGTTTTTAAAGGCTGTTGTAATACGTAATTGCTTTCAGGAAGTCAGTTTCCTTTTTTACTTTCAACCGGTTCTCTTTTATATACGACTTCATCTCACCGGCTTTATCTGCAGTAAGTTCTTCAAGGCTTGAAGCATCAAACTTTACCGGAGTAGCTTCTTTTTTTACCAGCGCATAGGTAGTTTTATGAACCGTATACTTTCTTATATTATTCACAATTCCGTTAGAATAATTTTCTCCCTCCGGCTTTTTATCTATATGGGCAAATATGGTAACCTTGCCGCTGTCCAGCATCTGAACAAAATTGACAGACTCGGGATCGATATCATCCCTGAAAACCATAACAGGATTATCAGCACTGTTATCATGTACGGTTATTTTTTGCACGTTATCGCCAAATTCAAACATCGTATCGTGATACATATACAGGAACTTTTGAGCCAAGGCATCAAAATTTATTTTTTCCACGAGGTATTTTTCGCCGTTATTTAAGACAACTTCCCCGGGGAGCCAGTTATCAAATAATAGGGGGGAGCCGGCTACATCGCTGGAAAATTTCTCCTGGTAAGCGCGGTTTTCAAATGATTCTCCATAGGCATAAGAAGAGGTAAATCCTCCTCCTAAATTTTGAGAAAAAGTGATTGAAACGAATCCACAGAGTAAAAGGGTTAAATTCAGTTTGAGCATAATCTAAATTGTATTGGTTAATAAATATATTTTAAGAAAACATTTTTGATTTCTATTAGCATCTTTTTTCCGGAACGGCTGTGGTAATCCAGGCTAACGTCAATTGAGACTGTTGTAATATTGAACCGCATTTATAAAATCATCTTCTCTTTTCACCTTCAAATGATTGGACTTTATATACGAATTTACAAGGTCGCCTTTGTCAGATGATAAGGCCAAGAGCTCAGAAGAAGTGAATTTAAGCGGAATTGCGCTGTCATTGCTGATGTAGTAATAATTTTTATGAAGCATATATTTTCTTGTTTCCTTTACGATGCCGTTTGAATAGTTTTCACCCTCCGGCTTTTTTATATAGTCGCAAAAGATGGTTATTTTACCTTTGGCAATTACCTGCACATAATTCGCTGCGTTGGGATTAATATCGGTGCGGAAAATCATATCGGCTTTTGCATCTGCATTGCCATAAATTTTCACTTCCCGGATATTGTTTAGAAATTCATAGATAGAATCGCCGGCCACATAGATGAATTTATTTTGCGAAGCATCAAAATTCATTTTGGCAATCTTATAGTTTTCGCCATTTTTCAAAGTTACTTCGCCGCTTCTCCAGTCATCGAACAGGTAGGGATTTCCCGATATATCGCCTGAGTTATTAGCTGATTTATATCCCTCGCCTATGGCGATAAAAGCGTCGCTTCCCAGATTAACCTGGCTGGTACCGGCTAATGGTATGGGCAGAGTTCCATTGGCGGCTCCCGCGGGCCTTACTATGTCTTTGCCTTGCTGGGAGAATGCCGGGGATATTATTAATATTAATGCGGAAAGGAGCATTATTTTCATGGCTGTTCTTTTGCGTAAATTTAAATTAACAAATGATTCGCAGCAACAATTTTAACAAACAATAAGCCTTACTTTTAATTACTGATTGATCAATATGAAAAAAATAGGTTTAACCGGGGGATTAGGGAGCGGTAAGAGTACGGTGGCTGCAATATTTGAGCTGTTGGGCATTCCGGTTTATTATGCTGACGATGCGGCTAAGCGTTTAATGAATGACGATGCAGAATTGAAGACCAAAATAAAAAATGCTTTTGGCGAAAAAGCCTATGTGAACGGAGTATTGGATACAAAATTTGTAGCGGCCCGGGTATTTAATAATCCCGGAAAGCTGAATCTCCTCAATTCGCTGGTTCATCCTGCTACCTTAAAAGATGCGTCAGATTGGATGAATAAGCAGCATGCTCCTTATGTAATCAAAGAGGCTGCCTTAATTTTTGAAAGCGGTGCCGCCAAGGATCTCGATTTTGTAATAGGAGTAGCGGCTCCGCCGGAGCTTAGAATTAAAAGAGCCATGCAGCGGGATCATGCTTCACGGGAAGAGGTGATGGCGCGCATCAGCAGGCAGATGGCCGAAGATGAAAAACTTCGTTTATGCAAGTACGTTATAGTAAACGATGAGCAGCAGATGATACTGCCACAGGTGCTGCACCTGCACGGAAAATTTTTGAATAGTGAAGGATAATTATTTCAAAGCCTCCAATGCCTTCCTGATCCTGCGAAAGCCCTCTTCAATATTTTTCATGCTGTTGGCAAATGAAATCCTGATGCAGGCCGGCTCTCCGAATGCATCACCGCTTACGGCCGATACATGCGCCACGTTCAACAGGTACATACATAAATCGCTGGCATTGTTAATTACTTCGTCCCCATGTTTTTTACCATAGTAGCTTTTTACTTCCGGGAAAATATAAAAGGCGCCATCAGGCTCGGTGCATCTTACACCGGGGATCTGGTTGATTAATTCCATCACCTTTTGTTTCCGCACTTTAAATTCCTTTACCATTTCATACGTAGGGCCGAGAGATGAATCCAATGCAGTAATGGCAGAACGCTGCGCGATGGAATTGGTGCCGCTGGTAAACTGTCCCTGTATTTTTTCACAGGCTTTCGCCACTTCCGCCGGCGCTGCAATATATCCAAGCCTCCAGCCCGTCATGGCAAATCCTTTACTTAATCCGTTCACTATGATAACGCGATCTTTTAAGAAATCAAATTGTGCGATGCTTTGATGACCGCCGCCGCCATCGTGAGCATAGTTGATGTATTCATAAATCTCATCACTGATAATAAAAATTCCGGGATGTTTTTTGAAAACATTGGCCAGGGCCTCAAGCTCATTCTTCGTATATACTGCACCGGTAGGATTGCAGGGCGAAGAAAAAATGAACAATTTTGTTTTACCGGTGATTGCTTTCTCCAGTTGCACCGGCGTTATTTTAAAATTGGTTTCGGGAGTGGTATGTATAAATACTACTTCGGCCCTTGCCAGCCGGGCAATTTCGGAGTAAGAAACCCAATAAGGGGTAGGTATAATGATTTCATCGTCGTCATCCAGTATGGCCATCATTACATTGGCAATGCTCTGCTTTGCCCCCGTGCTTACCACTATTTGCTGGGGTGTGTAAGTAAGCCCGTTATCGCGCTGTAATTTCCTGCAAATGGATTCTCTGAGATCAAGATAGCCTGCAACGGGCGTATAATGACTCCAGTTATCATCGATTGCTTTTTTGGCAGATTCTTTAATATGATCCGGTGTATTAAAATCAGGTTCGCCGATGCTGAGGTCAATTACATCAATCCCTTTTGCTCTCAGTTCGCGGCCCAGTTTAGCCATCTTGAGTGTTTCAGGTTCGCTGAATCTGGATAAGTTCGAAGAAAGTTTCATGATTTATTTAAAAAATTTTTGCAAAAATAAGTGATTGATATTTTGAAATGCTCATTCGTTTGACCAGCACGCCATATTCCGGCCGGTAATATGCCTCAGAATCGTTACCGGGAACTTGCAAAATCCTCTCGTTTTTGCGTGCAAAACCCTATCTTTGCGAACTTCTAAAAAATACGATATGAAACTGAAAGGTTTGGTGTGGTTTTTCGCCGTTATGCTTGTTGTAATATCTCTTTACCAGCTTTCCTTTACCTGGGTGGTTAACAGCTTCGAAAAACAGATGAAGCAGAAAGCGGTAAGATACGTAAATATTAATTATCCCGATGTTAAAGGCGACGACAAGGATAACCTCGTAAAGGCCGAACTCCAACACATCCTCGATAGTAACCGCGACACAAAGATTTACCCCCTATTGGGAACCAGCTATCTTAAGTGCAAAGAGAATGAATTGAACCTCGGCCTCGACCTGCAAGGAGGTATGAGTGTAACCCTGAATGTAGACCTGGAAGGTGTGATAAAATCATTAAGCAATAATCCCCGCGATCCGCAATTGTTAAAGGCGCTCAGCGAAACAACAGCCGAAAAAGTAAAAAGCGATCTCGATTACATCACATTATTCGGCCAGGTATTCAAGCAGCAAAATCCAGGGGTTAACCTGGCTTCCTTATTTGCCGGGCCCGGTAAAACGATTAAAATAACGGATAATGATCAGCAGGTGTTGGATCAGCTGCAAACAGTTTCAAAAAATGCGATTCAGCAAACTTATAAGATATTAAACAAACGTATTGACCAGTTTGGTGTTGCCCAGCCAAGCATCAATCTCGATGAAAACAAAGACATCATTAATGTGGAATTGGCGGGGGTGCAGGATCCGGTGAGAGTCAGAAAATTATTACAAGCCTCGGCACACTTGCAATTTTGGGAAGTGTACAATTTCGATGAATTAAAAAGTTCGATAGAGAATGCTGACAAGGGATTGCAGCAATATCTGGCAGGCACCCTGACAGATACTTTAAAATCTGCAAAAGACAGTACCCGCAGAGATTCCCTCCAGTCACTGATTGGAGACCATCCGTTGGCCAACGTAATTCATTTTATTCCTCCTCAAACAGGCCAGGACGGTAAAGCGATTTATAATGCTGCCATTGCTACAATAGAAGAAAAAGATACGCCTGTCGTAAATAAATATTTGAATCTCGATATTGTAAGAAACAGCTTCCCGGCCAATGCAAAATTCCTTTATGGAATTGAGCAAAAGGATGAAAAAAGCGGTAAAAGATATTTTGAGCTGTATGCCATAAAAACCATCCAGGGGAGTGATAAGGCAAAGCTGGAAGGCGAAGGGGTAGAAGATGCCTCGCAGGATTATGATGAACATGGCAAGGCGGCCATTAAAATGCAGATGACGCCTATCGGTACCCGTATATGGGCGAAGATGACTGCAGATAATGTGAATAAACCCATCGCTATTGTATTGGACGATATTGTTTACAGTGCGCCGAATGTATTGGGACCGATTGAAGGCGGTAATTCTGAAATCACCGGTAACTTCAGCGTGCAGGAAGCCCAGGACCTTGCTAATATTTTAAAGATTGGTAAAATAGATGCGCCGGCAAAAATTGTGCAGGAGCAAACCGTCGGCCCTACGCTGGGTGCACAGGCCGTTCATGGGGGCGCCATGGCATTTATTCTTTCATTCGTGGTAATCTTTGTATTAATGTTGCTGTATTATAATACGGCAGGATGGATTGCCAACATCGCCCTGATATTAAACCTCCTGTTTACAATCGGCATTTTAAGCGCTTTAGGCGCTACGCTTACTGCAGCAGGTATTGCGGGCCTGGTACTTACCATTGGTATGGCGGTAGATACCAATGTAATTATTTTTGAAAGGATAAAAGAAGAGCTCACCCGTGGGAAAAGTTACCAGCAGGCTGTAAATGATGGATATCGCCGCTCCTATGCCCCGGTAATTGATGCGCACGTTACGGTATTTTTAACTGCCGCCATCCTGTTTTATTTTGGATTGGGCCCGGTGCTGGGCTTTGCCACTACGCAAATGCTCGGTATCACACTGTCATTGTTCTGTGGAATATTGGTATCGAGACTGGTAACGGATGTGTATACCAACAGGCAGCGTCACTTCCAGTATTTTACCGCTTTTTCAAGAAGGATATTTAAACATGCGAATTTTAAATTTATTGAATATAGAAAGGTCGCCTACGTGATTTCCGTATTTGTACTGCTGTTTGGAATAGGCTCTTTCTTTAATGGATTTAAATATGGTGTTGAATTCAAAGGCGGAAGAAGCTATACGGTGGTATTCAGCAAGGATATAAAAAGTGAAGATATCAGAAATCCTTTGCGGGACGCATTGGGAGGTGAGTATCCTGAAATAAAAACCGTTGGCGATTACCGGCATTTGAATATTACCACTTCCTTTATGGAGGGTGTTTCCAATGCAGATTCTACGGTACAGGCGCACCTGTTCCAGGGATTAAAATCCCAGTTGCCGCTGGACCTTACTTTTGATCAGTTTGTGAAAAAAAATATCCAGGGTTTCCAGGTGGTACAGCCTGTTATTTCCAAGGAATTGAGGAACGGCGCTATCAAGGCAACCATCTTTGCATTGATTGCTATTATTGCTTATATATTCCTTCGCTTCCGCGATATGCGTTATTCGATGGGAACTATCGTTTCTTTATTGCACGACGTGTTTGTAGCTCTTGCCGTGTTCTCGTTCTTTAAGAATATTGTACCATTCCCATTGGAAATTGATCAGCATTTCATTGCGGCCATCCTTACGGTCATAGGGTTCTCGATGAATGATACCGTCATAGTATTTGACCGGATTCGCGAGTATAGCCGCGTTATGAAAGGTGCGGATAAACCTACGATTATCAATCGCGCGGTGAATGATACATTGAGCCGTACGATCATGACGTCTGTAACGGTATTTCTTACTTTGTTAATCCTGTTTATCTTCGGTGGCGAGGTAACGCGCGGATTTTCTTTTGCCATGCTGATTGGTGTTATCACCGGCACCTACTCATCTATTTTTGTAGCGGCGCCGATATTGGTTGATTTTGCAAAAGATCGCCCGTTAGGCGAAGCAGATCATGCAACCGAAAAAGCGAAGAAACTGCAGGCCGATAAACTTGCCAAAGCTTCAAAATAATCTCTCGCTTAATTGTATAAAAAGCCCGTCAGTACTCATTGACGGGCTTTTTATTCGGAGCCGGGAGCTATTGTAACTCTGTTAACCGGCAAGCTTTTGAAAATTTAAAATTCTTAAAAAAGTTATCTTCCAAACAATTTTCTCAACTCTTCCTTCGACTGATCCAATATTTTCTTTTGCGATGCCGCTAAATTTTTACCCGCCCTGTTTTCATAAAAGCTGATCATAGACATGGCAGATTGAAAAGACGTTGTTTTTCTCCTTGTACTTTTTTCAGCAGACCGCTTCAGCGATTCGGCAATTTTTTTTGGGTCTTTCTGTTTGAATATATCTTTTTCCAGGTCTAATGCGTTGCTGTGTTCAGTTACTTCCCGCGACCATTTTTTTTGATTTGCTGAAGTGTTCGGTGTTGTTTTTTTCGTTGCCATCTTCTTTCTTTTTATCTAACAGGAACAATCATAGTGCCAATCCGGCAATAACGACCTGTATAAAGTTTTGGGCTTTCCAAAAGTTATCCTTTAATTTTATTTGGCAATTAATTATTTCTACGCCTGATAAAACTTCTTCACATGAAAAAATTTCACGCACACTTGCTGATTTATTTTTTGCTGCCTGCCATCACATTTGCGCAAACAGAAAAAATTGATACTGCAGTAATGAACCAGATCCGTAAAGAAGGTTTGGAACATTCGCAGGTAATGGATCTTGCTTTTCATCTTACCGATGCAAGCGGGCCGCGGCTTACCGGTTCACCGGGCTTTTTTCGTGCAGCCAATTATGCCAAAGATCAATTGGCACAATGGGGCCTGGTAAATGCCAGGCTCGACCCGTGGGGCGATTTTGGCAAGAGCTGGGAATTAGAAAAATCATACGTGGCAATGACTGCTCCCTGGTATAAGTCTTTGGAGGCTTACCCCAAAGCATGGACTTTCGGAACAGAAGGTTTGCAGCATGCAGAGGTAGTGCTTATAACTGCAAAAGATAGCACCGGCCTCGATGCATATAAAGGAAAGTTAAAGAGTAAAATTCTTATTCTTGACCGCCATGATTCTTATGGGCTGAGTTTTAAGCCTGATGCAAGAAGATATACGGATGCAGAGCTGGATTCAATGGAGAACATACAACCCCGTCCCATAGATACCGCTGCCATGCGCAGAAGAAGGGAGGAATTCAGGAACAGGAACCGCGGCGAGCAGGCGATGCTAAATGCATTGAAAGCAATGGCGGTCAGCGAAGGTGCGGTGGCAATGTTCACTACCAGTCCGCGGGATCATGACGGGACTATCTTTGTTCAGCAGGCCGGTCCTTATAAAATTACCGACCTGGCTAATTTTTTAGACATCGCGCTGCAATGGGAAGATTATATGACGATAGTTCGTTTGCTGAGAAATAATATTCCTGTGAAAATGGATATAGACGTGGCAACGAAATTTTTTACAGACGATACCAAAGGCTATAATGTAATTGCAGAAATACCGGGTACAGATAAAAAACTGAAAGACGAAGTAGTAATGCTGGGCGGACACCTTGATTCGTGGCACGGAGGCACAGGCGCAACCGATAACGGAGCCGGATCAATGGTAATGATGGAGGCAGTAAGAATTTTGAAAGCAATAGGCATTCAGCCAAGAAGAACGATTCGTATAGCGCTTTGGAGTGGCGAAGAAGAGGGTTTATTAGGCTCGCGCGGTTATGTAAAGAAAACCTTCGCCGATCCGGCTGATATGAAATTGCTGCCGGCGCACGAAAAGTTTTCCGTCTACTTTAATTTGGATAATGGTACCGGGAAAATCCGGGGTGTGTATTTACAGGGCAATGAAGCCGTACGGCCGATATTCAAACAATGGCTTGCGCCGTTTAATGACCTGGGTGCCAAAACACTGACCATCAGCAATACGGGAGGTACTGACCATTTATCATTTGATGCGGTAGGGTTGCCCGGATTCCAGTTTATACAGGATCCGTTGGAATACGATACGAGAAACCATCACAGCAACATGGACGTATATGACCATCTCCAGGAAGATGATTTGAAGCAGGCGGCTACTATTGTTGCTGCGTTCGTATATGATGCGGCACAAAGAGACGAAAAGATTCCCCGTAAGGAACTGCCAAGGCCCAACCCGAATGGAAGAGGATTTTAAGGAAACTAACGGTGACGCATATACGTAATTTACAGAATTCATTTTAATTAAAAATATATTCTTATGCCTGCAAGTGTAGACTGGGCCGAAGCAATTAAGCCTTTGCTCAAAAAATATAAAGGGAAGCAACATCCATTGGAATATAAGAATGTATACCAGTTAGTAGTTATGGTGGTTCTGTCGGCCCAGGATAGCGACCGGCATATTAATGCAATTGCGCCCAAATTGTTTGATACGTTTCCTGATATGAAAGCACTCTCCAAAGCTACCCCGGAAATTTTATCCAAGTACATCAGCGATGTTCGCAACTTTAGTAATAAAGCGAAATGGCTTACGGGGATAGCCGGAAAGATAAAGGATAATAAAAATATTCCGCTTGCCTTAGATGAGCTGACGGCATTGCCCGGGATCGGAAGAAAATCTGCCAATGTTATATTGAGGGAAGCGGGCAAAAAACCGGAAGGCGTTATTGTGGATTTGCATGTGGTTCGGGTAGCGCCGAGGCTGGGCATAGCGTCTGGCACCGATCCTAAAAAAATTGAAAAACAAATTATGGATGCATTGCCACCGGAAGAATGGGATGCCGGCATGGCCATGTCTTTTTTAGGAAGAGAAATCTGCAGGCCGACGCCCAAGTGCGAGGAATGCCTGATGAATACCGTTTGTGCATATTATAAGAAAAACAGGTAAGTCCTGATTGATCTTTTTTATTCAGTCATGCTTAACCTTACAAGCGGGTTTATGATGTATGGGAAAATTGCATGAATTGGCGATAAAGCAGAATTGATTGGCTTTATGGTGCAGCTCATTCGCCTTTTCAATCATTGATTCATTTGTTACTACTACTTCGGGATGAAGCGTTACCTCTTTGAATCTTCCGCTGCCACCGGCTGCCTCTTCCATAATTCCGGTGGCAATATCTGTGTATGCCACGACATTGATTTTTGCTTCTGCGCACAGGTGTAAATACCATAGCATGTGACAGGAGGATAGCGAAGCGATAAACATTTCTTCAGGATTATATTTTGTATTGTCGCCGCGAAACGAGGGGTCTGATGAACAATGAATAACCTGTTTCCCTTCTGCCAGGATTAAATGACTTCTGCCGTAGGACGTATAGTTTTCTGTTCCCCTTCCCAAATTACCCGTCCACGCTACATTTATTTTATATTGATGCTGTTTCATTAAAATTGTAAAGATGCAATTTTAATGAAATTTATTACGTAACGCCCGGAGTAGCTTCTGTGCGCCCAATGTTAATGCTGTTTAGAAAATTAAAATAGTCCGGTTTTAAACCATTAAGGTTAAGAATACATTAAGCGTTTTGCTTCTTACTGTTCTTAACTCCTTAACTAATCTTAATGGTAAAATATTTAGATTAATTTTTTTTCTAAATAGTATACATCCAAATATGAAAAAAGCCATGAGCGTTAAACTTATGGCTTTGCAAACCGGGCAAAAAAATATTTTCTTACTATTTTATGCGGCCGCATATCCAACCCGTAACCGCACCTGCAATTGCCGACATTATAGCAAAGACAGCAATATCCGCAAGAACCGCTTTGTGGTTCATAATATTCGATGTAGCATACATGGTGAGATCATAAGAAGCAGAAATAAGAAAGCCTAAAATAAGGCCGGTTATTAAGCCTGATCCAACAGTAGTTACGTTTGCTTTTATAAAAACATAAGATAAAACGCAGCCGGCAATGATATTTCCCAGTATTAATGCCCACCAAACAAATTGATCCATGGCCCTGCTAACACCCGTAGCAGTGCCCCCGTTTTTTGAGAAGAAATCACTGAAAAGATTTCCGTAAAACAGATATCCAAGCAGAAAATAAACCACTCCGCCGGCAATACCGCCAATTAAAAACTTTTTCGCATTCATAAAATTTAATTTTTGATAATTAATGAGATTCATTTCCGGTGATTTTCCAGGAAACCATGTTTCATTGAGTATCGAAAATGTTTCAGCGATACTTTCAGTTGTCAAAGTGACGGCTGGGTGCAGTAAGTGACAATCGTCTGTTAAGCTACTATTTTTTATCTGATGATAAAATTATTTTTTCATCATTGTTGCAGGAGGTTGCGGTAACGGAACAATATTATGTACCGGCTTTGTACTTTTCAGGTAGGCAAATACCGCCTTTAATTCATCATCCGTCATTTGGGCAAGACCCTGCCATGGCATGGGGGGCAGCAAATTCCGTTCCTGGGGTAAACCCATGTATTTTCCATGACGAAGACAGTATATAAACTGATCCTCTTTCCAGTTCCCGATTCCCGTTGAATCTGCGGTGATATTTGCGGAATAAGATACGCCCCATGAACCTACCCAGGCTGTGAGATCGTTTGTTACTGCATATCCTTTGCTTTCTATCCCCTTCCTGTCGACATCCGGTACGGGCGCCTGCGACGGATGCCCTGACAATGCTAAGGACATATCCGGTTCCGGTCCCATCGGTCCCATTTTTTTGGGTGTATGGCAATCATTGCAACCCGAAATATTCACCAGATGCTCACCATACTTAACCTGGCTAACAAAACCACCAAATTGCGCAGGAGCGGCAGCCACTGAATCCTTTTTGCCAGGATCCCCGGCCGACGGATCGTTATTACATTTGAAAGAGACAACAGATAACAGAATAATGGCAATTAATGTCGCAGAAAACTTTTTCATAACCGAAATTTGTTAGTTAAAAAATAAAATCGGTGTCTGCAAAGGAAAAGTCTTCTGAAGGGGGATTAAAAAGGAGCAGGCACAAGTTAACAAAAAGAAAACGGGAATAACAAAAAATAAATAGATGCCCGATACCTGAGCCAATTATTGGACTCGAACCAACGACCTGCACATTACGAGGGTGCTGCTCTACCACCTGAGCTAAATTGGCATAAGTCAAAAATAAAAAATTGAATGCTATTTTTTAAGAAAATCAGCAGCTACTTGCTGATTCTTTTTTCCATTACTATAAACTCGAGGGGTTGCTTCGGTATACCGAATCTCTCATCATCCGGAAATGGCTTTTTCCCGCCTGTTTTATAATATCCGTGCTTTTCATACCATGCAATTAATTCCGATCTTACTGATATTACAGTCATCGTCATTAAGGTACAGACCTCTGACAATGCATATTTTTCAGATTCATGCAGAAGGATTTTACCTATTCCCTTTCCTTGCTCGCCGGGCGATACGGTAAGCATTCCGAGATACATTTTGTTATTGCTTTTTTCCAGATACACGCATCCTTTCAGCGAGTCATTGTCATCAAAAAACTGAAGTATTACGGCATCTTTCTTTTCTATCATGTGTCTCAATCCTTCGGCATCTGTCCTGATTCCGTCGAGGATATCGGCTTCTGTGGTCCAGCCCTTTTTTGCCCCTTCGCCCCTGTAGGCATTATTTACTAAAATTTCGAGGCCGGCAATATCTTCCGGAACTGCTTTAATAATTTTCATGCAATGAATATATCTTTTTTTATTGTATAAATTGCCGGTCTGATAAACAAAAGTTTTATGAAAACAATTGGAATTATCGGCGGACTCACCTGGGTATCCACTATAGATTATTACCGGCTCCTCAATGAAATGATAAATGAAAAGCTGGGCGGAAATGAAACAGCGAAGATTCTTTTGTATTCAGTAAACTTTGGTGAAATAAAGAGGCTCACGGAAACAAACGACTGGCCGGCATTGGCCGCCATCATGCGCGAAAAAGCGAAATTGATTGAAGCAGCCGGTGCAGATTGTCTTTTGCTTGGCGCAAATACAATGCATCATATTGCGGATGAGGTACAGGCGGTAATTAAAATTCCATTGATTCATATTGCTGAAGAAACGGCTAAAGCAATTGAAGCAAAAAGAATGAAGACGGTGGCGCTGCTGGGAACAAAATACACTATGCAATTGAATTTTTTTAAAAATAAGCTGCTGCGAAAAAATATTACTACGCTGATACCTGCAGAAGATGAAATCAATTACATCAACCAGGCTATTTATAATGAAATGTCGAAGTCGCTTTTTTTACCGGCGACAAAAAACCGCTTTATAGAAATTATACACCGGTTAATTCATAAAGGAGCCGAAGGAATTATTTTAGGCTGCACGGAAATTCCTTTGCTGATTAAACAGGAAGATGCAGCGGTACCCCTATTTGATACTACGCTGATTCATGCAACGGCTGCCGTGGAATATGCGCTCAATACCGGAAATCAGATTGTAAATAGTTTGTAAGCGCTGTAAAAGGAATTAAAAGATTTATATCCCCGTCTGCAAAGGATTTTATTTCATACGGCGCATATAAAAAGCCAATACCCGTTGACGTAATGTAAAAATTTTTTGAAGGGCTTATGGTTTTTACCAGGAAATCATTTTGATCGAGCGGTAAATTATTTTTTATTCCAAACTGAAGCCGTGCCACCTTATCCAGTATGGCAGGTAATAATTTAATTCCCCGGGTATTGAGAACATCGGCCATCCGCACCTGTTTCCCATTTTGTTTATTGAGCACCACGAGCCCGGTTCCATAATTACCGTGAGCGCCCCCTGTATAAGAAAAATTGTAGTTGGCCAGTGTAATGTATTTTTCATTTTCATACATCACCATTATTCTTGTTTCTTCCTGCTCGGAGAGCGATAAGCCCATATCTGCCGCATCCTTCGGAGAAAGTTTGCTATTGGTGGCCTTCCAGGATGCGGCAGATTTTTTTACCTGTGATGCAATCCAGGCAGCGGGGGTGGCTACTGTCGCCGGCAGCTCCAACATTTTTCTTATCTGCACTTTAATTGCGTTATCCAATGTTGAATTTCCTTCGGGCCAGATGGTAGATATTATGTAGTCTGAAGTAGACTCATTCCTGATTTTTGCAGGCAGCTTTGCGCTGTCCTCGGCAGAAAAATAGCTAAATGCAGTAAAGCTCCTGTTATTATTTACCTGCATTTGCAGGGGCCCGTTTTTCGCCGGGGCATCATTAAGCTGTAACGAGCTGGTACCGGTAAACTTTTCACTGATAAAAACCCCCGTAAGATTTAGTGTATAGGGTTCAGTGCCCGCAGCCAATGTGATACTATCGGTAATGCCTGCACGATTTCCGCCATAGATGGGTATGGGCCATTGAGTTTTGCCGAACCAGACATATCCTCCGAAAGAATTACCGGATTTGCACAAAAGCAGGGTCGCATCCATATTTCCGGCTTTACCTTCATACACCTTATAGAACCGTTCATTTTGTGCAAACAGCCAATAGCCGTTCATCAGTAAAAATGATACAAGAAGAGTTTTTTTCATTGGAGTAATTTAAAAAATGAAAATATACCCGTCCGTGTACTATCTCCTGACCATATTCAGCATTGTCAGCGTTTCTGCTATCATCTTGCCATTATATTCTGTTGCAAGGTCTTTGTGATTTATTGCATCTATGATAGTACCAATCAGGCACAATCCGCCTGTGAAGAAATATAATATTCCCATACCTATCTGACCCAGCAGGAACCGGTGAACTCCGGAAACCCCGACAAAACCAAGGAGGCACAACAATAAAATAGTCTGGGGATCTTTTCTCTTCGAGCGGTAGATCATGCAAAAATGCGTGAGCTCGTCATCGCTAAACCCCTGTGTCCGCGAATTAATGGTGATCATTTCTTCGGGCGTAATATCATAAAGATACCTGAGCAGCACCGGGTTTACCGAATTTGTGTTATTCATTTCCATAAATAGTTATTTTTTGAATTGAAAAAGTGTAATTGTATTAACTGGTATATTCTGTATAAAATAACAATCACAGCAAAAATTCCTAACGGATGCGCCCTGAACGATGCTGATAAATTGCCATGAAACAGGTAGCTGATAGAATGCCCGAGTCCGCACCCGGGACAAAACTTACATCCTATCAGCCTGAAAATACAAAATGAATAATGCGGATCAGTGCCGGGAGGCATAATAGCCAAAAGCACTAATGCAATGCCCCAGAATGCAAGTTCAAAATATTTTCTCCGGAATAGTTTCAACATATTTTCTGTTGTTGGATCCTGAAATTATAAAGCGAATAAATAACAATTTTCAAACAAGTCAATAAATTTTAGTTCGATACTTTTGAGTTTTATCTCAAATACTATTCATGAAAAAAATCCTGCTGATTGTAAGTTCGCTGGTAAATGTGGCCGCTGCACAAACCTTTGTAGCAAAAAGCCTGTCAGGTGCAGATCAAACGGCGACGCTGCAAAATGCGATAAAAAGCTCAGATACCAAAACAATATTGATCAGCAGTAATACGGTAATCAACGGTACTTTGAATATTCCGCAAGGTAAAACTATTAAGATAGAACCCGGTTGCCTGCTTGCCGGCTCCGGCGTTATAAATGGCGGTAATATTGATGCTGACTATCAAACGCAGATTTTCGATACATCCCTGACTGTTAATCCGGGTTCGGTAAATCAATATTTTTCCGTCAAATGGTTTGGAGCAAAAGGGAATAACACCGACGATTATGCGGCAATCCAAAAGGCGATCAATACCTGTATTAAAAATAATATCCGCACCCTTTATTTCCCGGCAGGCATTTATAAAATTTCAAGGCCGCTGATAGTAAGAGGCGCTACCATAGATGAAGGAAAAAATAATACCCGGAATTTTTGTACCCTTGAGCTGTTGGGCGAGTCTTCATTTTGGGACAGCAACACCGGCAGCGAAATACACACCACCTTCAATGATGCCTTTGCTATCGGCATCCAGGACGGCAAGGGGTGTAAAGTGCGAAAACTAAAGCTGGTAGGGCTTTTCAAACCGCCTGCATTGGATAATCCGAAAAAATTTTACAGCCTGTCGTTTAATGATTTTACCGATGGCAAATGCAGGGACAGCCGTTATTCGCCTTATGCAGGTATTGTAATTGATCCTTTTACCAATCAGCCCCGCGATAAATTTCCGCCCGACGGAGGCTATCCTTTACTTTCTGATTACTATGGTAAGGCGCCTCATCTTGCCACTCAATCCGGAAGCACCGGCACAGAGCTGGAAGAATTAAGCATAAGTGGTTTTGTGGTGGGAATATGCTCGTCGCCAAACGGCCTCACACGGAATGCAGAAATAACCATCATTAATAAAGTTCAGTTCAGCAATTGTAAACTTTGTATTTCCGGCGGACAAGACCAGGAAAAAGAAAATGTAATTTCCAATATTTATTGCTGGGGAGGTACGCATACCATTTTCGGAACGGATTTATATGGCGGTGCGAGAATGTCCGGCAATTGGAACATCAACCATGTGAACATTGCGGGAGGAGTGGTACGATTTATTTATAATGATCAGCATGGATATTTCCCCACGTACATCAGCAATGTATTTGCAGAAAACATCGGATCGTTTGGTACTTTTAACTCTGAGCTTGCCTGTGAAGTAGCTGATTGCATTTTTGATTTTGCTTATCAAAATATTGCGGGCGTTCAAACTTTATTAATCGCCAACGGGCCCAATGTCGTTTTCAGGAGCTGCAACTTCAGGTACTACGGTGAAAATATACCGCTGAAAATGCAGGCCAGCTGCGTATTTGAGCATTGTTATTTTTCAGGGCCTGTTATAAAATAGACAGTGGATTCTTTCAATCTACAACAGCATGTGCATAATTATGTGCAGAAGGGGTGCAGAAGTACTATTGCTGAAATTTGGAAAACGATGTTTCGTATACGTACCTTAGAGTTACAAAGCTGAAAGCGAATATCTGTAAAAAGATGAGAGTTTTTGGCGAAAAAGCATCGGTCAGGTTTGATTATTGTTTCAAGCAATTGAAGGAGTAAGAAGACAAGAATTGATGCTTTTTCTTTTTATATTAAGACTATTCTTTTTTTCTTTATTTAATTCACTTGTATAAAATCCGGTTTACTGGCTAATTGGGTGTTGTACCTGAAAGTTACATTACTGTTGATATCAAACTTCCAGTTTTCGTTATAAACATTTTTCTTCAGGAAATAATAGCCTCTTATATCGAGTGTTCCAAATATAAGACTCTCATTTCTGATCCGGATTCCTGCACCCACCACAGTATAAATATTACTTTCAGAAACAGGGGTATTGTAGGGAGTAAATAAGCCTGCGCTGGCAAAGGCAAAGGGCGCAAAGCGGAATGATTCAAACGACCACGGAGTGTAGAAGACAGATTCTAATCTTGCGGTAACCCGCAAAGAGCCGCCCACATCACCGTTTCTGAACTCCGGTAATGCAAACTGGCTATCGAGATACAACGGCTCATTTAAAATTGTATTGATTTGTTTTGCCACGCTTACATCAATAAATGTTCTTTGCTTCCACCGGTGTCCTAATTTTTTCAAATGATCAAAATAGTTAAGTGTTCCGAGAAAATTTACATCTTCAAATTCATCATGATCCAGGTATCCCTCTGCCCGGATAATATAGTTTAGATAGTTTTCTTTTTTTGTAAAAAATGATTGCTGGTAATTAAAGCTTAAAAAGGGCCGCGATAAATTTTCCTTTCGTACATATCCCCCGGTAAAGGTGAGGTTAAGTCCTGCGGGAATGTCTTCATTTATCCCAAATGCGTAAATGTATTGAGCTTTATAAATATTTTGGCGATAAAGAGAAAAAGACGCCATGCCTCCCAGAATGCTCGCATACTTCCAGTAATAATTATCTTTATAGATTTTGGGAATATCCTGGAACTGCTGATCGAGGAAACGTACGGCAACCAGCTTGCGCAATTTCTTATCCTCCGCTGCCGTACTGTATTGTGCTGTATTAATATTATATCCGAGCCATGCATCTGCGACATAATATCTGTATCGTTGCGAACTTAGATACATGGAGTCATTGGCGTACATATTTCTTGTGGAGTGATAGGAATTATCAATTTCATATACCCAGTGTTTATACCGGTTGATCAGCGGTTTTGTAAATCTCAGGTAATAGAGGTTCTCTTCCTTTAATCCTATAAGGCTTGGAAAATAATTTTGATACCCCATATCAAGATCGATAAAGCTTTTCCCGATATTTCTTATAAGATACTCGCCCCCTTCTCCAAAGTTTATTCTCCTGCTTATATCATATAATCCGCGGATGCCTATTGCATTTCCCGAGCCATTGACATTTTCTTCTCTCAATGCCACATCGGTGTTTTTTATGTCAACCGAAGCAACAGAAACACCCAGTGAAAAACGATCCTTTAAGATAACATACACATCTACCGAATCTATGCTTATGCCCTCCAAAGGCTCTACATCTATGGTTACATCCTCCACATAGGGGAGTTGCCGCAAAAAAGTTTCATTGTCTGCCAGCAAATGCGGAATTACCAGGGAATTTTCTTTAAAAAAAAGATTGCTCCTGATGGCATTTATTCTTGTGGCATGATGCAAGGTGTTTGCCACTCTGGTAAAAATGGTGCTGACCCTTTTTGAAGTATCATTCAGCGGCACACCGAAGCGGAGATCTTTTATATAAATGTGCCGTATTACAGCGCCTTCATATCCCCTGTATTGCTCATCCGTTCTTTTAACTTCCCCGTTTTTTTGCGTGTTAACGGTATCGCGCGTAAGCCCTTTGAACATTTCACCTATTAATCCTTTTCTCGTTTTCAGATATTCGTCGAGGGTTTTTCTCTGAAAAGTATCGGTTTTGAACCTGATCAAAATGGTAGAGTCGAAATGCGTCTCTTTAAAAGGAATGGTATCGTTTTGAGCCATTAATGCCTGCCGCGACAAACAGGCGACGCACAATAACAGCATGCATCGCAGCATCAGGGTGTGACAAGTTATTGTACTTTTCATAAATGGCTACCGGTAAAAATAATCAATATAGGCTTAGTAAAATGACAAGTATATTAGCAAAAAAATTGCCCTGCTTTTGTTAAATTATTTTTTATAAGATAAATTCTATGAAGGTTTATTATGGCATAGCCCTGTTGCTGTTGTTTTCCTGTAACAGCGCTCACAGAAAAAATTATAATGGCTGGAGCATATACGGCGCCAATCATGATAATAATCATTATTCGTCATTAACCCGGATTGATACAAATAATGTATCGCAATTGCAGGTGGCATGGACGTATCATTGTGGCGATGCGGATTCAATGACGCAAATACAAACTAACCCGATAGTCGTCGGCAGTATATTATATGGGATCTCTCCGAAGCTGAAACTATTTGCGCTCGATGCTGCAACGGGGAAGCCTGTATGGACATTCGATCCTTTTGATACCACGATGAGCCATGTGAAAGGGCTTGGATATTTTTCGTTAAATGTTTGCCGCGGTGTTGCCTGGTACTCAGATGGAAACAATGACAGAAGAATTTTTTACGGCGCAGGGGCAAGACTTTTCTGTATCAATGCTGACTCGGGTAAGCCTGTTGCGTCTTTTGGCGACAATGGCAGCATTGATCTGCATAATGATCTTGGAATGGATGCGTCTAAATTATATGTGGCGCTCACAACGCCGGGTATCATTTATAAGGATATGATTATTATTGGCGACCGCCTTGATGAAGAAACTCCTGCGGCGCCAGGACATATCCGCGCCTATGATGTGCATAGCGGGAAGCTGCGGTGGATATTTCATACTATCCCGCAACCGGGCGAGCCGGGCTATGAAACATGGGATAACAAGGAAGCGTATCAGCATGTGGGCGGTGCCAATGCCTGGAGCGGCTTTAGCATGGATGAAAAAAGAGGAATTGTATTTGTGCCTACGGGCTCTGCCGTTTATGATTTTTATGGGGGTAAAAGAACCGGGCAGGATCTGTATTCCGATTGCTTGCTGGCACTCGATGCCAATACAGGCAAAAAGATATGGCATTTTCAAACAGTGCATCATGATGTATGGGATCGCGATTTGCCAACGGCGCCTGCTCTGGTAACCATCACAAAAGACGGAAGGAAAATTGATGCGGTTGCCCAGCCAACAAAATCCGGCTTTATTTTTTTATTTGACCGGGTAACCGGTAAACCGATTTACCCGGTAGAAGAAAAACCGGTTCCGGCAGAAAGTGAATTAACAGGTGAAAGGCCCAATCCTACGCAGCCTTTTCCAACGTGGCCTGCGCCTTTTGCAAGACAATCCCTTACGGAAAAAGATCTGAATCATCTTGTACCTGATTCATCTTATGAAGACATCAAACAAAAACTGGCTTCGTATAAAACAGGGTTTATCTATAATCCGCCTTCCAAAGAAGGTACCGTTATTTTTCCCGGCTTTGATGGAGGAGGAGAGTGGGGCGGCCCCGGCCTGGATCCTGCGACAGGAATTATTTATATAAATGCAAGTGAAATGCCATGGGTGCTTACGATGGTGGATGTAAGAAGTAAGCCCAAGACAAATGAAACCAATCTGCAGGCAGGGAAGAGATTATACGCATCCATCTGCATGAATTGTCATGGTCCGGAAAGACAAGGTAGCGGCGTTTACCCGGCCCTGATGGGAGTAAATAAAAAGTACACTGAGGAACAGTTCCTCCGGTTGATCAGTTCCGGACGAAGAATGATGCCGGCATTTAATCAGTTTGACGAAAGTGAGAAAAAAGCGCTGGCTTCGTTTATCCTTGACCGTAAGGATGAACAAAAGCAAAAGTTTGTGCCACCGCCAAAACCTGCTGATGATTGGGATAACCTGCCGTATGGTTCGACAGGATATAATAAATTTTTAACCAAAGAAGGATATCCCGCCGTGATGCCGCCCTGGGGCACATTGAATGCGATTGATCTTAATACGGGGAAATTGGTATGGAAAGATACCCTGGGTGATTATCCTGAACTGAAGGCAAGGGGAATCCACAGCGGTACGGAGAGCTATGGCGGCCCTGCTGTTACCGCCGGCGGACTGGTTTTTATTGCCGCTACGAGTGATTCTAAATTTCGTGCATTTAATAAAAGAACAGGGCAGCTTCTCTGGGAAACCGATTTACCCGCATGCGGTTTTGCAACACCTGCTGTATATGAGGTAAATGGAAAAGAATATGTAGTGATAGCTTGTGGCGGAGGCAAACTACTAAAGAAATCAGGAGATGCTTATGTAGCCTTTGCGTTGCCCGAAAAGTAACCTAACGGTAACGAGTGCACGAAAATTGGCTCAGTATAGCGATTTATTCAGTCGTAATGAAATTTACACTGAAGAATATAGCATTTTTGATTTGTTTCTTTTTTACCATCCACCCGGTATACAAGGTGATGCTCTCCGGCTATTCGCCCCCGGCCAATAGCTTTTCAGATCATACTTCAACGGCTCCGGCTTGCCAATGCCGCTGAAAAGCACACTGATTTAAATTAAGTTAATCACCGAACGTGAGATCTTTGCTTTATAAGGCATCGCAAAGAAATAACGGGGGAAATTTAATCATCCCGCAAAACTGCTTCTCATCTTTCCGATCAGATTTTCATCAATCATTTTCCTTGCTATCTGTATCATATTTTCAAATGCATTGGCATGAGAAATGCCGTGGCCAATGATTACCGGCTTGTTGACACCCAATACCGGAACGCCGCCATATATTTCAAAATTGAAACGGTTAAAGTGTTCGTCATTGATGTTTCTGCGCTGTACGATATCATAAATGGATTCCGCAAATTTCAGTATCACATTCCCGGTGAAGCCATCACATACATACACATCGGCCTTTTCCTTTAAAAGGTCTCTTCCTTCGGCATTCCCGGTAAAATGGATATGTCTGTTTTCTTTTAACATCGGGTAAGCGGCCTGGGTAAGCAGGTTGCCTTTTCCTTCTTCTTCCCCGATATTTATCAGCGCAACTTTTGGGTCAGTAACATTTAAGATATGCTTTGCAAACAATGAGCCCAGCACTGCAAACTGGTTCAGATTTTCGGGTTTGCAATCACTGTTTAACCCCACATCAACTATTAGCGAAAGCGCTCCGTTTTCTTTCGGCATATAGGCTCCGATGGTTGGCCGCTGCACGCCCTCTATCGCTTTGATGCTGAAGAGAGCGCCCACCATCATGGCGCCCGTGTTGCCTGCGCTGATGAAGGCATCCGCCTTGCCTGTAGCCAGCAGGTGAAAGCCAATGGCAATAGAAGACTGCTGTTTTTCCTTTAAAGCCTTTGTGGGATGCTCATGCATGCCGATAACCTGTTCGGCATGAAGAATGGCAATGCTTTTTTGAGGAAGATGATATTCTTCGGCAAGGGCTTTTACTTTTCGTTCATCGCCAATAAGTATAAGATGAATATGTGGTTGCGGTTTGGAAAAAAACAATTGCAAACCTTTCACTGCTTCCAGCGGGGCATAATCTCCCCCCATCATGTCCAGTGCGATATTCATAGAATTATTTTAAGGTTGAAAGTTCCCGAAAGATCACACGCTTACGGGCAAAAAAAATCCAAAAACAAAGTTGAAGTTAATCAAACTTTATTTTTGGAAATTATAAAAAATTAATCAATCAGGCCTTTGCCGGCGCTTTTTCTGCAACCAGCTTCCCTTTGTAATACAACTTTCCTTCGCTTACGTGCGCACGGTGACGTACATGCGTTTCCCCTGTAGTGCTGTCAACGCTGAGTGTGGGAGCGGCGGCTTTGTAATGAGTTCTTCTTTTTGCACTTCTTTGCTGACTATGTCTGCGTTTCGGATTTGGCATAACCTGTAAATTGAGAATTTGATAAAATTATTTTATTTTCTTTTTAAACTGTTCCAGGCCTTTTTGCAAAGGATGATTATTTTCAATTACTCCTGACTCCATTTTTTTTAGCATAGCCAGGATCTCCTTGTTGCATTGCGGGCCGCCGATTTCTGTTTCACTGCACATGCGCTGCATGGGGATGCTGAGCAAAACAAATTCATAAATCCACTCCGCAAGATGCAGGTGGCTTTCTGTTCTTGAGATGTAGTAAATATCAGGATCCTCTTCACTTTCATTCATCTCATCCGGATTCTCTACCTGCTTTACTATCATATCAAACTCATCCCAAAGGTCAAGCGGCAGATTATTCCCGCATCTGTCGCATACTACATTTACCGTACCTGAAATCTCGAACTTCAGCCTCATAAACGAGGTATTCTTTTCGAGCTTTACCTTTACCACCGCGTGGCAACTATTAAAATCCTTTTCCCCGTATTCGGCAAAGAACTGATCATCTGCAACATAATCGAACTCGTGAGTTCCGGGCTTAAGACCAACAAATGCAATATCGAATCTCCGCCTGCTTCCCATGAATTCAAATTAAAAGAGCGCAAAGGTAAGGAAAAACATCGGATTTTTCCCCGAAAAAGCAGCTAAATTGAGCCTATATTCGGGCGGTTTGCCATACAAATAAGATTATGAGCATCATAGGGGTTCTAAAGAAACAAAAATGGTTTTGGCTATCCGTTGTCGCCGGCATCATAGTGATACGGTTAGCAGCGGCTGAACATACTGATATTGAAAATTATTATTCAGGAGGTTTTTATCCCGGCTTCTCACTTATCCTGCGATTTCTGTTTGGATGGGTTCCTTTCAGCCTGGGAGATATTATCTATTTTATTGCCGGCCTGTGGATTTTGTGGAAGCTGATCAAGAACGTGAGAATGGTTTTCAGGAAAGAGATTACCCGCAACATATTTATAAGAAAGACCGGAACTGCTTTGATGTTTATCGGGTGGGTATATATCGTTTTCAATGTTTTTTGGGGATTGAATTATAACCGCAAAGGAATTGCATGGCAGTTGCATTTGCCAAAAGATGACTATGACACTGCATCCGTTTTGCAGATTCAGGAATTATTATTGCAAAAAGTAAATGAAACAAAGGCCCGATTGCTGAAAGGCAGAATCACCTATCCTGCCAATGCAGAAATGTTTGCAAGAGCAAAGAGATGCTACGAACAGGCAGCGGCTGTTTTTCCATTTCTCAAATACAGGGGAGCTTCAGTAAAATCATCCATGTATGGCTTATTGGGCGATTACCTGGGATTCACGGGATACTATAATCCCTTTACCGGCGAAGCGCAGGTAAATACTACTGTGCCCCGGTTTTTAATTCCTTATATAACGCTGCACGAAATGGGGCACCAGCTGGGGTACGCCAAAGAAGATGAGGCCAACTTTGCCGGGTATCTTGCCGCGGCCCATTCAACCGATACACTTTTTCAGTATTCGGCCTATCTCGATCTCTTTATGTATGCCAACCGTGAAGTATATTTTTTTGATTCAACTGCATCCAAAAGCGCAGGCCTGCAATTAATCCCCGGAGTGAAAGATGATATCAGGGAATGGAGAGATTTCAATAAGAAATATCGCAGTGTATTTGAACCTGTAATCAGCTGGCTGTATGGAAAATTTTTACAGGCAAATCTGCAGCCCAAGGGGCTGCAAAGCTATGATGAGGTAATTGCAGCGTTAATTGCCTATTATAAACAGAACGGCAGGTTATAAGACGGGCGATTCCTAAAAAACTATTTGCTTTCTGAATGCTTCATCGCTTAAAACCTTCAGCTCAAAATCGTTCATCCAATGCTGCAGCTTTGCATTTTCATCGCCGGTAAGATCATTGAAAAAATAAGCCATTTCTATTCTTGTTCCATCCTTTAAGGTAGCATATAATGCTTTGGTCAGGACAAAAATGGTTGATCCGCCCTTCATTCCCGCATGATCGAGCCAGGCGGCATTGGCAGGATTTTCCATAAGAGTTTCCAGTATTTTTGAAAGAACCGCATAAGTTTCTTTGCCGAAAAATTTTCTATGATTAAGCACATAACAAAGCTGTACATATTCTTTTGCAGTAGATGCCGGTAAACGGTCGCTCCACTCTTTTTGCAATTTTAAAGTGAGATCCTGCAGGCGAAATTTCTTTCTGTAATTGCTGTCATTCTTTAATTCCTGGTGAATTAGGAAGGCAGCATGTGCATAGGCATCGTTGTTCATGCTGCTGATTTGTTTTATTAAATCATCATCGCTCAGGTGCTTTGGATTTTGATAAAGAAATAAGGAAGCCACCAATGGGTAAATGGGGGTATGTTGTTTGAGACCCAATAGCTGGAGATTGCTTTCTATATTATTGAAACCAAGCAAATCCATCAGGTATTCTGTATTGGCATTGCTGCTGAAAATAATCATACCCCGGGCTACGTCAATCAATTTTACACTATCTCCTGTAAGATGACCCCTGCTTTTTTCATAAGATAACCATTTTGGGTAAGCGCCCCCGTCAGTAAAGGGGATGTAATATTTTTCCAGCTCACTTACCGGGATCTTTGAATTTTCATCAAAAACCCGGGCAGCGGCCTGCTTGGCGAATTCAATTGCGACAATAATTTTGACCGTACTGGCCAGCGGCATCAGCTTGTTTTCATTCAGGGCCGCTATTACGGTGTCATTCTTTACCAGGTAAAGAGAAGACCTTGATTCATTTTGTTTGATGAAATTTAATAATGAATCTGCACCGGCCTGTGCATTTCCCCTGGTAAAACATATACAATAAAAAGAAAGTAGAAATATTGGCAAACCCAGTCTGTTTTTCATAAAAAATATTTATTGCAGAAAAGCTGCGGAAGCATCAGTGGCTGTAAGCATTTTTTCTTTTATCGCGAAATGAAGAGGCTTTCTTAAATCCTCCGTCCGCTTCATTCATGCGTACCAGCCGCCCGTTGTACTTTTTACCGTCTATACTTTTGATCATCTTCGGAGCAGCCGACTTATCAATTTCAATCCATGAATTCATCTCGCGCAAATCAATTTTACCCAGCACTTCTTTTTTCAAATTGCTCTCATCCAAAATAAACTGTAAAAAGCTTGCTTTGTAAAAGCCATCTTTTGTGCCAAGATTTACAAAAAGACGAACATAGCCACTGTCGTGATTATATGAAAACTTTTCCCTCCTGCCACCTTTATCGTGAGACT